>JABFSX010000004.1 GCA_013268835.1 Candidatus Altimarinota bacterium
TAAGAACACTTCCTGTTCCATCTACATTATCTGACCAAGTAGCTCCAGAATCAACATAGGTTGAACCTGAGAGGATATTGATGGTTCATGATCCGATGAGGGTAACAGTTGGTGGAGTGGTATCACTAGTTGAGATAGTGATAGTTACCGTATTATCTGTTGATGCACTTGCTACATTATAGTTTCCAGCAAGATCAGTGATTCCAGCGGGGGTAATCTTGGTGATATTATTACTATTATTATTTACTGTATATATATTTCCTGAAGGATCTATGGTGATGCCATGCGGATTTGTTCCAGTTGTTCCCAGGATTGATGATACTCATGTTGGAGTAATCTTGGTAACATTATTGC
The DNA here is from genome assembly GCA_013268835.1 of Candidatus Altimarinota bacterium. Taxonomy (GTDB): domain Bacteria; phylum Patescibacteriota; class Gracilibacteria; order BD1-5; family UBA2023; genus JABFSX01. The sequence continues at coordinate 355 of JABFSX010000004.1, forward strand.
TACCTAAATTTGCTGTATAGATGTTTCCAGTTGTATCAATAGCTATATCATATGGAAGAGTTCCCGTTGTTCCTAAGATCGATGATACTCATGTTGGAGTAATCTTGGTAACGTTATTGCTGACTTGATCAGCTACATAGATGTTTCCAGTTGTATCCATAGTGATGGCTGATGGAGAACTTGCCGTGGTTCCTAAGATTGATGATACTCATGTTGGAGTAATCTTGGTAACATTATTACTATTTGAATTTGCTGTATAGATATTCCCTGCAGGATCCATAGTGATGGCCATTGGAGTTGATCCAGTTGTGCCCAGGATTGAAGATACTCATGTTGGAGTAATCTTGGTAACGTTATCACTATTTGAATTTGCTGTATAGATATTGCCTGCAGGATCCATAGTGATGGCCATTGGAATTGATCCAGTTGTGCCCAGGATTGAAGATACTCATGTTGGAGTAATCTTGGTAACATTATCACTACCTAAATTTGCTGTATAGATATTCCCTGCAGGATCCATAGTGATGGCATATGGACTTGATCCAGTTGTTCCCAGGATTGATGATATTCATGTTGGAGTAATCTTGGTAACATTATTACTGCCTTCATTTGCTGTATAGATATTTCCTATGGTGTCAATGATAATTTTATGTGGAGCATTTCCAGTAGTTCCTAGAATCGAAGATACTGCACCTGTACCCATTGGAATACTCAATACCACATTACCAGTTCAACCTGCTGATACAGATATATCAAATGTAGTTCCATCATTTGGAGCAACTTCTGTGATAGAATTAATTATGATTCCTGTCGCTGTTGAACCAGAAGTAGAAATTGCTGACTTCATAAAGGATGCCACATTGATTGGTTCTGAGAATACTGCAGTAAAATAAACTGGCGAACTTGTTGTAGGATCAGATTGTCCTGCTTTTGTATTGATAGTAACCGTTGGTGAGATTGTATCTGGTGCAACAGGTGTTTCCATCACATTTACTGTACGAGTAGTACTTCCTGTATTTCCAGCTGCATCTACTTTGAGATATTCAATGGTATAGGTTCCTGTTTGAGAAGTATTGAGAATGCCTGAATTATAGGTTGCGATGATTCCTGATCCGTCAACTACATCCGTCCATGTGGCTCCAGAATCAGAAAATACTGATCCAGAGAAGATATCTACCGTACCTGAACCAACAAGAGTAACTGCTGGTTTAGCAGTATCAATTATAAATGATGTTAAGAAAAGTTCATTACTGATTCCAAGTCCGTCATCAACAGTAATAGAACAATTTGAATATGTTCCATCAGCAAAAGCATCAAAAGTAATATCATTATCTCATGCGATCGCGATATTAGTAATCGCCGTACAAGAACCACTATATATAATAGATCCCGTAGAATCAGAATTAAATACATATGTTGGTGTATTATTATTAGATACTGCTGGAATTGGTACAATCTCAACAATCAATGCCATCGCATTTACGTTTGCAATAGGGTTCATCATTATTATGAATGCAGGAAGCAGAATAATAGAAACCGATTTTCTAAAAAAATTACGTGAAAACATATATGGAAATAATAAAGATACAAATACCATACCATATATTATTTGATAATGCAAAAATCAGGGAAAATTCTCCACAATTAAAAAATCCGACCCAAAATTGAGACGGATTTTTATATTTTTCAAAAATTAAGCAATCATACCTATCATCTCATCTTTGAGAACGAGACGCTCTTTTTTGAGTTGTTCGAGATCCATATCTGACATCAGATATCCTGGAACTTCGCTCTCAGCACGACCAATCTCGAGAGAGATTCCTTCATACTCACGAAGGAGCTTCGCAAAATGTACGTTACTTGACTTCAATGTTTGAATAGCTTCTTGAAGTTCTGGGTGATCCTGAAGGAATGGGTGGTGATCAAATTGCATAAAATATTGAATTAAGGATTATTTGCTGGAATATTGTAGCAGACTTTTATATCTTTGCAATCATTTTTTTATAAAAATTGTATTTCTATTATTTCTTCGGATACACGCTCCAGAATTCACTTCTAAATTCTTCGAATTTTCCTGCCAGGATAGCTTGGCGGGATTTTTTTGCAATCAATAATAAGTATTCAAGATTATGGAGTGAGAGCAAAACTCATCCAGTTGCTTCACCAACATTCACAAGATGACGGAGGTATCCGAGCGAATACCGACGAGAAACTTGTGTTTCAAAACCTGGAAGCATCGGGATTTTATCTTGAGAAAACTTGTACTTCTCACCTCAGAGCTTGATATTTCCATAACTCGAAAATGCCTCACCATGACGACCAATACGAGTTGGAAGCACACAATCCATCATATCGATCCCGCGAGCAATCCCCTCAACCAGATCTTCAGGTGTTCCAACTCCCATGAGATAATGTGGCTTATTGGCTGGTAAAATCGGTGCCAATACGTCCAATATTCGATACATATCTTCCTTGGATTCACCGACTGAGAGTCCACCGATCGCAATTCCAGGAAGATCCAGACTTTTGATAAACTCTGCTGACTCTCGACGAAGATCATCGAAAACCACTCATTGCACAATACCAAAGAGTGCCTGAGGATAGAGTCATTTTTCTGCTCTTTTGAGTTCATTTTTTTTCCATTGATCTTGGGATCTCTTGGCCCAACGATGAGTACGCTCCATTGCCTGACGAGCATACTCGTGGGTTGAACCTCCTGGGGCACATTCATCAAATGCCATCATGATATCAGCCCCGAGTGAACACTGCATATCCATCACATTTTCAGGGGTGAAAAAATGCTTCGAACCATCCAGATATGACCTGAAATGTACTCATTCTTCTGTTACTTTTGCGAGTTTTTCTCCACTTGGAGTCTGCATACCGAGACCCAGAGAAAATACCTGAAATCCTCCAGAATCGGTGAGAATCGGTAGATCTACATCCATAAACTGATGGAGCCCACCAAAAGATTCGATCACCTCACAACCAGGACGAAGATAGCTATGATAGTTATTCACGAGCATTATCTCAGATCCGATTTCCTTTACCTGATCGATCGTCGCTCACTTCACTGCTGAACGAGTCCCAACAGGCATAAATATCGGAGTTTGTATCTCTCCATGAGAAGTCTTGATGGTTCCTGCACGAGCAAAACCATCTGTGGCATCCAGAGAAAAAGAGAAAGGAGTTGGAGTCATATATTGTAAAATTCGAGCGAAGTATATGAAAAAAGATGAAAAATGCGAGATTTTTTGCAAAAAATAAATAAATGTAGTAGTCTAGTTATATAACTTATAATTTTATTATTATGGCAATTGATAGTGCATCATATGAAGCTGCGAGTAGGCAGGTAGATGGAGGAAAAGAAAAAACTCCCAGCCTTGAAGAACAAACAAGGCTTGCAAAAGAACGAGAAGCTGCTGCAAAAAAAGTAGCTGATGACGTAATACGATCACAGGGTTTTGCAAAAAAATGAAATGAAGAACTTAACCTCTCTCGGGTTGGTGCACCTGAAATTTTACTATGATGATTTGAAGATTTTACAAAACCCGTTTTAGTAAATGCAACTCCACTTAGCCTAAATCAAAGAGCACCAAATACTCCGCCAAAAATTCCAGAAATTGGGGCACAAAGACCAGAATCAATGAGATCAACCGTGAGTGCTGTTCCTGCCAAAGCTGAAGTTCCAACCACTGTTGATGTATTAGCCAACGGTGATACTCAGCCAACAATAAGACAAGCACAAACAGTACAAAGAGATATAGAAGCCGGAAAGCCAGGACCAGATATGAAAGATGTTATGCGAAGTATCGAAAACTGATTTGCTGCTCTTCCAAAATGACTTCAAGATTTTTTCAAAGGAATTTTGAATTTTATTAAGGGAATATCAGGAAATCAAGATGCCAATTCAGCTATCAGCAAGCTTATGAGTAGTCCTGATTGAAAAGCAATTCTCGATAGGCTAGCAACATCAGAAACAACACTGGATGGAAAAACTGCTATTACATTTAACGAAGGGGTTGGTATAACAAAATCTAAAAAAGAAAAAACTCCAGACTGATCTACTGCTACTACCACGGAAGCAAAATCTACAAAAATTGAAGGAAATAAGATTATGTTTGAAAAAGATACCAAGATATCTTCAGTAAAAGAATATGCTGGTACAGTTACTATCGTAGCTCAAAATAAAGATGGATCAACTGATACATATACAGTATCGAATGCAAGAGAAAAAACTAGCGCTCCTCCTCCAGCTCAAGCTGGAAGTAAAGTCGCATAAATATTCAGAATTAAAAAAATCCATATTTTCAATAAGTATGGATTTTTTTAATTGAAAAATATCAATTTCATACCATTTTTTGCATATTAAAAGTGGATATGATAGGATATAACAGTATGTATAGTATTATAGTGCAAATACATCCACGAATCTATAAAGAAAAATGACCTTCGGAAAACTGAGGGGGATCTTTTAGTGAAGAAAAAAAGGAAACCGCCGAAGAAGAACTTATAAGAAAAGAATGGTTCGATAATATGATTGATATAATTTGATCAAAAACCAATAGAGATGATGCACTTGTAATAATGAATGCTCTAATGGATTGAGATTTTAAAGGTAAATGGAAAGAAGATCTCCAGGTTTTAAATTATCATATACGAAGCCTATTTGATCATGATGGAGAAAAAAAAGAAAATTTTATGGCCCGTATCGCTGATATCAAAAAGGCATTTGGTATAAAAACCATGGAGAATATTTCAGAAAATAAAATGAAAAAATTTGAAGAATTCAAAAATAATAATCCCATAGATACATATAAACAAGAAATACTTACATTTATAATAAAACATCCACATAAGGCCGATGGAAGTGCTTTATTGGGGAAAAATCTTTTAGATAAAAAAAGAAAAGAACTTGATGGCCTTGATATATGAGCAATGAATGAATATGAAGCAGTACTCATCACTGCTGAAGATATCGTCAATGATCCTACTTTTGCTGATAATACAGGATGAGTAGATAAGTTCATCTCTTGGAAAAAAACAAAACTACAAATGGAAATTTTTGAGAAATATATCACCGATGCAATCAATACTGCAGCAGAAACAAAAAAACCTCAAAATATAGAATGATTTTGAAAACAAGAGTTTCAGAATATCACCCTCGATGAAGAAAGAGTACTTATAGAGAGGTCACCTGATAAACTCTATGATGATTATATGAAAGGACTTGAGGGGTTATTAAAAGAAAATAGACTCACAAAAGAACTTGCAAATATCTATATTGATGGACTTTCTGGTGGAATTCTTCCGATTCTTGAAAAACTCTGACCAAATCACCCGCTAAAAAAAACATATGAAAATAAAATAGTACAAATGCGGGCTCTTGCAGAGAATGATATTCTCTATAATAATTTCTGAGTTCTTACAGGATTTTTTAATGGAAAAAGTCTTAAAAATTTTTTCATAGAAGCTGAAAAAGGAAAAGGAATAGATGGCTCTATATGATATGACAAAAATGGGACCTTCAAATTTTATAGTGTCAATGAGATGGGGGAAGCTATTATGAATACTGGCGAAATTAGCGGAACCTATGATACAGCATGGGATAGTTACATAAAGGGATCGAAGGGTAACTATAGTGAACTTGATGAAATATTTTGAGAAAAATCACTTGAGGCACTTTCGATCTATCTTGCAAATAGAGGATATAAATCAAGCCTTATAGATAATAATCCTGGATTTGTTGATTATATAAAATGAAAGCTCCCCAATGATCTTATCGTTGGCCAAGAATCATTAAACTCGAAGATAGAGGAACTTACAATAGAAAAAGATTTTAGCAATCTACAACAAGTTATCAAAGAAAAAGGATTTAAGATGCCCGAAAAACTTCCGAGAACAACAGATGGTGCAATTGATAGTGCGGCTCTCATTTTTTATGTTATCGAATGAAATGCAACACCCTGAAATGTTCAACTCATAAAAGCGGCATTAAAAGAAGATTTTAAAAATATACGAACTGGTGCACAACAAAAGAAAACAGAATTAATTGAATCCTTAGGAGAATTCAAAGATTGGACCAAAGCACTCAGTTATCTTGGTATCAAGAATCCTCTAGAATGAAATATATCAATCACTGGCTCTACAAAGGAATCATTACCAGCACAACAACGAAATATTCTCAGAACTCAACTCACATCAGAGCATAGCAGACTCCTCCAGGCTAAAAAAACAAAAGAAAATAACGATAAAATCGAACTCATCAATAAACTTTTGCCACTTATTGCTGTTGAAAAAGATGATACTGACGCTCATATAGCAGAAATCGTCATCGATCAACTTGATGACACAAATACAGCTGATGCAAGCTGAGATAAAGACAAGGAGGCTGCTATCAAGAAAAGCACCCAAGCTAACGCAGAGGCTGTGGTTGAACAAGAGCAAAATGATGAATTTGCGAAGAGAAATGCAGAAATCATAGAAAAACTCTCTATAGAACATCAGCTTCCGCTCGATAATACTGAACTTGCAAATCCACAATATCTCAATCAAATTAATTGACTTATTTGAGAATTAACTTCCAAAAAAACACCACTCACACAAGAAGAAAGTGTATTTTTAGACTATTTACAACGAACGAAAGAACAGATCAAACTCAATAGCCAGAGCGTACTTGCATACAAAGAACTTGAAGGATCATATCCGGAATTCAAAGAAACTCTCTCAAATATAAAAAAAACCAATGAAGAAGTATATGAGGATATAACTCCCCAAAAAATCGCACAGTATGAACATATTGCTACATATATTTTTCCAAAAGATCCAGTAAGTGAGATGACGAAAGATCTGGCGAATATGCCTCCCTGAGGTGAGTTGTCTTTGGTAAAATACTATTCTAATAGTGATATATGAAATGGGATGCGAAGCTCCATATCAATAGAAGACTGTAGCTTTACCAAAAATGGAGTTAATTCTGGAACTGTTAATTTTCCAGCATATATGGGAATCCCACCGATGAAGTGAGTACCAGTCAAATGAATTGAATCATTTCTTAGTCAAGCTGATCTCTTTATGAGACTCTGATTTCAGTCACTTATTCCAGCCATGTCGGATATCAATCAAGAAATATCAAAAAAATATTGAAAATGAACCAGTTCACTCGATGGAAGCTTTGATTCTTATGAATTACGCCGAGTATCAAATATACTCTGTAAAATAATTGGAATTGATCTCACGGGTAATGAGGCAATTCCGGATATTACCAACAAGATTAATGCAAAATATTCAAGTGATGGAGATATACGAAAAAGACTCAAAGAAATGGAGATACTCACTGAAGAGTGAGGATTTAGGAAATTTGCTTTTCAAGAAATCGTTCAAAATATGGACGATAAAAGCATATAACATATATACATTTTCTATTTTTGCATTCTAAAAAATAATGTGATAGACTATCACTATGTATAGTTTACAAATACGAAAACATCTAAATATATTTTTTGAAAAAGAAAAAGATCAAAGTTTCCTTGAAAAAGCAAAAACTACTGTAAGTGGTATTGCTGAGGCTATGAGCAGCGATATCGTAGATAAGCTAAAGATAAGTGTTGATAACGCTAAAAAATCGAGTAAACAAAGTACTAAAGATACTCTAAAAATCCTTGAAGCTACTTGAGCGTTAGTAGATTTTGGAATGTTTGATATCAAAAACAGATTGCAACTCGCAAAACGTTGGTGAGAATGATCAGGTAAGATCTGAGCCCAGAAAATCATCGAAGCACTTGATAAGGCGGAAAAATGAGAAAAACAAATTGTTACCTACAGTAATAATAAATATGAATCTTGGTCACTCAAAGAGTATGAAAATGATATAAAAAATACTACTGGATCAATGAATGTGAGTGCAATGAAATGACTCTATTCGTTACGTTGAACTGGAATTGGGTTCGAAGAAAAAACATGGGAAAAAATCGGACTCTACGTTTTTAGTAGAAACTGAGACACTAGGCTTTTAAGTGAAATCCCTCAAGCGAAAGAACCGCTTATGAAGCTCTGAAAAAAAATCAAAGAAGATCAAGAAAAGAAATTCACCGAAATCACAAATCCTATTATCCAGCAATTACAGCTCGAAAATCCGAAAATTGCCCAACTCCTTACAAATACTTCACTAAAATTGACGGCTGATGGAAAAGGTATAGATGCTTCTGCTATTATTGCTGAATTCGAAAAAAATGGAGAAAAACTCACCATAAAACAAATCGAAGAGAAATTTAAGGAACTTGCAGAAACGCTTAAAAGAAACTGAGAAGCTCTTATTAAGGAATCAAAAGATCAACTCAAAAGAATACCTGGAAATCCAAAAACCCTCCGAGAAGTGGGTATTAGAAATATTCCATATACGCAAGATGGTAAAACTATAGATATTAGTGGTGATCTCATCGCCAATTGTGATCCCAAGAGGGCCCGAGAAATGATTATTGCTATAGAAAAATTTCAAAAAACACTCGATAAGAGTTCAAAAGATTTTAATGAAAAAAATAAAGTCCTCGAAAGCATAAAATGAGTACTTGTGGGTATAGGAGAATGAAAAAAACTCATTTGACATTCTGGAGAGACGGCTCTAGTTGCAAGTGAGGCAAAAAAACATAGAGAAAAATGATGAACAAGAGAAACTTTTGTTGAGCCAAAAGTGGAATTTTTACAAACTGCAAATACTCTAGCCACAGCCAGAGCCCAGCAAGAATCAACTCGATCTGATCTCAAAGAATACAATATTAATACACTTGAACAAGCTGAAAAAAGGCTTGCTGAATTAGTTGAATTATGAAACAAAAAACCTCTCAATGAAAAAGATGATTACCTTAAAAAACTTCTTGAACAATTTATTCGAGACAATATTGCCATAGCAAGAGAACAACAAATTGCAGAAAAAACTCTTGGAAAAGCACAAGCAAGAGAAATATTTACCCAAACAAATCAATTTATATCAGGAAATCCGACTGAAAAATATGATTTCAAAGCACTCGAAAAAATTGCAACCCTAACCGATCCAGAATCAACTCCTTGACAAAAAAACCTGGCACGAATGGAGCCAGGTCAGAGTATTTCTATGAGTAAATTTATGGAATGAGAAATGTCTGAATCTTCGATTCGATCTTCTTCTGAAATTTCTTCAATAGATATCTCTATGAGTCCAGATGGAACCTATAATATTCCACTACTAAAAGAAAAGAATCTCACTAAGCCTCAAGTACAAGAATATATTAGTAATATTAGCCTCTATGCTAATATAGGACTTTCTCAATTCATTCCTCATATTCCACTCATTACTGAACAACTCAGAAAAAAATGAATCAATACATCGATGGATGGGAATACAGGTACAGGGGAACAACAAAAGGTACTTAAAGAAGTATATACACTCCTTTTTGGAAAAAAATTAGAAACAAGCAGTCTATGAGATGTTGAGCGAGCATTTAGTTCAAGTCTCTGAAATCCTGAAAATATGAAAAATGCTATGCAACATACTCTCAAGGTTCATAAGCTCATCAGTGAATCTAGTCAGCCAATAGCTGCAGATACTCTTAAAAGATGGATTCAATCATCTAATGAATGAATACCTACTAGTATCGATCCACTTACAAACATATAAAATAATCCCACAGTGACTGTGGGATTATTTTTTGCAAAAAATACAAAAATCTATACTCTTTATTGAAATAAATGAAGATATATTTTTGTATTACTTCCTAGTAAATCATTCCTCTTATCCCCTATCACTTCTGTACTATGAATCCAGCTCTTACTCATATCCATGATACCCTCCAATCTATAAAAAATGAAATCAAGGAAGAAATCATCGGACAAGATGCAATGATAGATAGACTCATTATTACCTTTTTTGCAGGTGGACATGCTCTCCTTGAGGGGGTTCCTGGACTTGGAAAGACTCGTACTATTCGTACCTTTGCAAAAGTTCTGGGCCTTGATACGGGTCGGATTTCTTTTACCCCTGATCTTCTCCCATCAGATCTTACAGGAAATGAGATATATAGACAACAAAAAGGGGAATTCACCCTTCGAAAGGGACCTATTTTTACCCATATTCTCCTTGCCGATGAGATCAACCGGACTCCACCAAAGGTACAATCTGCACTTCTTGAAGCCATGGAAGAAAAAAAAGTAACCATTGGAGAAAAAACGCTTGACCTCCCTTCTCCTTTTGTGGTATTTGCCACTCAGAATCCACTTGAACATGAAGGAACATATCCTCTTCCTGAGGCTCAACTCGATCGTTTTTTGATGCGTATTATTATCAGTCACCCCAGCATACAAGATGAGAAAAATATTCTCAAACAAGAATGTTTGGGAGGTAAAAAAATACAAAAAACTGAAGAAGTAACAGAAAAAAAGAAGAAAGAAGATCTCCTCGAAATGATTGATTACATTGCAAAATCAGTTCGAGTGGATGAACATATCTACACCTATATTACTGATATTCTTTCAGCTACACGAAAGATTACAGAATCTGTTATAGAAAAAGAGTTTGATAGTATAGAAAGTAGGGTAAAGTTTTGAAATGCAAAAATACCACTCCTTTCTTATGGGGCATCTACACGAGCGGGGCTCGCCATGATTCGAGCGGGGCGAGTACGAGCTATTATGTCTGGTCGTGATTATATGCTTCCTGAAGATGTGAAGCTCCTCGCACATGATATTCTCGATCATAGAATTGGCCTCTCCTACGAGGCAGCCAGTGAATGACTTAGTACATATACTGTTACTGAGAAAATCCTTGATACTGTACAGATACCCTAAATCTTCAAAAAATAATCCCTCAAATTTGAGGGATTATTTTAATTATGCATTGATGATTTCTCGGTTTACACCATCGACAACCTGAGCTCATCCTACCGATGAATCCTTAGATTGAATTGTTCCCCCATCAGAAGAGCCTTTTAATTGAGCGAGGATTTCTGCTGGTGTTGGATGATCATTTTCAATATCTTTTTGTTCTTTTATGGAATTTTCAGCAATAAAAGTTCTAGCAGTTCTAAAATCTGATTCTAAATCTTTATTTTTTGGATCATTCTTCTCGGAAGTTAATAATTTTTCATTTGGGTTCACTACGTCCTCTGGTCGTGCTGCCATAGCATTTTTATCTGCTGGATTCGAAGCTTCTTCAATTTTCGAGAATTCATTATCGTAACGAAATGTTTCTATTCACATATGTAATTAGATTAATTTATATATACTCAATATATCATATACTTCCCTTTTCTGTCAAATATTTGGTTGATTTTTCATATATTTTCATACACTACTCCTATATCCCATAACTCAATCCTATGTTTGAATCTCTTGCTCCCGATTTTGCCCTACTTTTTACTTCTGCAGGTCTATTTGCCCTGATGAATATCATCCTCATCGATCTCGTGATGAGTGGAGATAATGCTATCCTCATCGGTATGGCAACCAAGAAACTCACTGGTGCAGATCGCAAAAAGGCTATATTCTGGGGAGTAGCTGGTGCGACCATCCTTCGTATTATTTTCTCACTTGGAGTTGTCTGGCTCATGCAGATTCCAGGACTCGAATTCATGGGTGCTATACTCCTCCTCTACGTAGTATGGAAATTCTACCGTGAAATTCGAGCCCATGAACACCATGAAGAATGAAAAGAATGAGGAGCAACCTTTTGGGCTGCTATACAGACTATCATCGTCGCTGATGTAGCTATGAGCCTCGACAATGTTCTTGCCGTTGCCTGAGCAAGTCATGGAAATATAGTTAATCTGATGATTGGACTCATTGTATCTATTATCTTGATGGTAGTGGCATCTGGATATATCGCTAAGCTTCTTGAGAAATATCCAAGCATCCAATGGGTTGGACTTTTTATCATTCTCTTCACGGCACTCGACATGCTCGAAAAGGGATTTGGAAAGGCACTTCCAGTAGATACTATCTATGGAATTCCTGAATCAAGTATTTTTAGTATCCTCCTTATCATTGTTATTGGTGGGTTTGCAATACTACAATCAAAATATCTCAAAACAGATCACTCAGTATTCGCTGATTGGGCAGGAAAAAATGGAAAATCAATTATGGTAACTATATTTATACTCCTTATTCTTATAGTGAATTTTGGTGGCAAAATCACAGATTTTATGGCTTCACATCATGGATATAAGTATGGATTTATTATGATTTGTGTTCTTGGAATCCTTGAGATTCTTCGAATAGAACCAGAAAAAGAAAAGCATACCCTCCTTTCACGATTGATGGGGAAATAGCTTTTTCTAAAAAAACTTGCATAATAATTGTTATTGTTAATAATCCATAAAAATCAATTATGAACTATAACAACGGACTCGATGCAGAAGAGATAGAAAAACTCATACAAATTCCACACTTAGCAGATGTCTTAGATACAAAAGGATATATACGGCCAACTGAAGAGAGCAGGATTTTATTATGAAACTCTGGAATCGTTCCAGGATTTATCGTCGAAGATATTGCAAGGACTCTTGCATGACTCTTTCAGGGATCAGCCCTCGAGACGCACTTCAAAAAACCTCTCAAATCTGGCGACAATATAGGATACTACGGATGAAAAGGTGAACCAGAAATATATATTCCAGGAAAAATAAGAATGAGCATCCTTGAAACATCGAATGTATCGGGGGGCTCTCTACGACAATTTATGTTACCAGAACCATACGAATATCAGGATATAATTCCAACTCTTTTATCGGATCATCTCTTACAGTCTTGAGATTTTCAACTCGCAAGTGGAGCCAAAAAGATTGACTCAGAATGATATTTTTCTGGCCACTATACTATCCCAAAAAAACATCCATTTCTTACTGAAAAATGATTCCCATTTGCTTTTATGAAAGAAGTTGCAAATCAAGTTTTATCTCTCTCAGTTTCTTTACAGGAAAACCCAAATGGAATAAAAAACGGATCAAAAATTGAAGTAGTTAATTCTCATATATCCAAAGACTGAAGTAGTGATAGAGAAACTCTAGTAGAATGAGGCTCTACTATTCTTATAACTGGAAAGATTGAAAAAGATCCAGAAGATCCAAAAAGAAATGTTGTTGCAGAATATAGTGCCTACTTCAAATCCATTCCCATATTTCATGGGATGATTCAGATAAATCAAAGCCCCAACATAATACTTTTTAGATAAAAAAACTTGCTTATTATAATAAATAAGTAATAATAAATTTAATTAATTTTTAACGCAATTTATATAATGCTAAATAAAAAAGATATTATTACCTATCCTCCTATACGAACTTTACTAGAAAATGCACACATAGCTCAAACTAAGATCAATACTGCTATTGATAATGCACTTGATAGACATCCAAAAACTACAGATTGTATCTGACGATGTATTCATCAAGTTAAATCACTCCTTACAATTTTAAAATAATCCACCAAAAGGTGGATTATTTTTTGAATCATAAGATTATTTTACGAGTTCATTTCGAAGTGTTGTGAGACTAGCTGATATCTCAGTCTTACTTGTTTCTGGAAGTCTCTTATTTTTTCCAATTTTAAGAATTCGCTCATCGATCTTCTTGGCAAGTTTTGTCTTTTTCTCTGTAGTGATATTTGGGAGTTCTTTTGTTATCTTAGCGATAAGTGCATCAACCTCTGCAAGTCGAATAGTACCACGATCAGCTCGGAGCTGGAGTTGATTAGCAAGTGCCTCAGCTCGACGTGCTGCATTTGCTGTATATATCTCCATACGCTTCGCCTGAACTGATCCGCTTGCATTCTGAAATCTTGTCTCGATCTCAGTACGAATACGATCTTCCATACCAGACATATATTGGGATTTCTGTTCAAGAGTAAGTCCAGAGAGTGATTTAATAAATACTAGACGTTCATCGTGAGCCTTTTTAACCGCATCTCGAATCGCTCCACTATTTGATTTTCTCATATCCTGAAGCTCTCCACTATTTTCAGTATGAAAAGATTGGAGTGATTCCTTTGAATCCTGACGAAGTTCTTTATTTTTTTCACGAACATCCTGAGCCTGGGTAATAAGGAGTTGTTCACGATCAGATTTTTTTGGAGCCTTAGGAGTAAAAAAAGATTGTCCGTCTACAGTTGCACCTGACATAATCATAGGAGCATCAGAATTCATCATAGATTGCTCTCCGTTTCCAGAAAACATAGATTGTCCCCCATTTGATTGACTCATCTCTCCAGCAGATGCTGATACAGTAGATCCTATAATTAGAAGTCCCGCAACTAATAGAAATTGTTTTTTCATGTATAAAAAAGTAAAGAATAAAACGTGGATGATTGTAGAGAGTAGTATCATATTTGCAAGGATGATCACTTATAATTCACCAAAAATGACTTGTCGTTTTCTTGTAATTTCGTAAAACTCTTACTTATTAAAAAATCCCTAATTAGGGATTTTTTAAGAAAATTAATCTTTCATTGCGAGTGCTACCACTTCAGCTACTCCCTTATCGAGAGCATCTGGAAGGATATTATCTTCTGTTGGATTCTGAATATATGATGCAAGTGCCTCGGCTGCTCGGATTTTCATATCATCCGTAATTTGTTTCTTATGATAACGGAGGACTCCTCGGAATATCCCAGGAAAAGCGAGAACATTGTTGACCTGATTAGGGAAGTCAGATCGACCTGTTCCGATAATTCGAGCTCCAGCCGCTTTGGCGAGATCTGGCATAATCTCAGGAGTTGGATTCGCGAGAGCAAATATGATCGAATCTGGGGCCATACTTCGAACCATATCTTCTGTGAGCGCACCAGCTACCGATACTCAGATAAATACATCTCTTCCAGATACTGCTGCAGCAAGTCATCCAATGATACATGCTGAATTTGATGGATCAAGGAGACATGCTGTATTGGTAATATTTGTGAGCATTTCTTTTACTGGATTGAGATCCTTGCGTCCTGGATGGATTGTCCCCACAGAATCTACCATCACAATATCCTTCACCCCGTAGAGGAGGAGGAGCTTACAGATTGCTACTCCTGCTGCTCCCACTCCATTGATGACTACTCGCATATTTTCGATATTTCTCCCGGTGATTTTCATAGCGTTGATGAGTCCAGCAAGTACCACTATCGCAGTTCCATGCTGATCATCATGCATCACGGGGATATCGAGTTCCGCCTTGAGCCGTTCTTCGATCTCAAAACATCGAGGAGCCGAGATATCTTCGAGATTAATCCCACCAAATCCGTCGGCAATATTTTTGACTGTTTTGATGAATTCCTCTACATCCTGAGTACCAACGATTATCGGAAATGCATCAACATCACCGAATTCCTTGAAGAGCACACACTTCCCTTCCATCACGGGCATCGACGCTCGGTGTCCGAGATTCCCGATACCGAGTATTGCAGATCCATCAGAGATCACTGCTACAGTTCGAGACTTGAGCGTATAGTCATACATCTTCTCAGGATCCTTGGCAATCTCACGACATGGTTCTGCTACTCCTGGTGAATATGCCCATGAGAGATCATCTCGTGATTCGATATGAGCAATTGCCTCAGTGCGGAGTTTTCCTCTATATTTTTTGTGGAGTTCAAGTGATTTTTGGTAGTGATCAGTCATAGTGTTTGTATTAAAAATAACAGAGCTAATTATAAAAAAATCATATAAAAAAGCAAAAGATAATGAGACAAAATCTCATAATAAAATTATTATCTATTTGATACAAAATTCCATCCATTCATAATTGAATCTTTTATTGTACGAGTTGCTGTCCATCATAATAGTTTCTTTGCGAGACTAACATTTGCATAACACTCTGCAATATCTCCAGATCTTCGGGAAGTTATCTCATAAGAGATTGTTTGATCTATTGCTGACTGCACCAACTCGATCATCTCGAGCACACTCACTCATATCCCTGTTCCGATGTTAATCGGTGTATATCCAGAATCATGGTATTCATAGGCACTAATATGTGCATCCACAAGATCACAAACATCGATATAATCTCTTACTCCTGTTCCATCTCGGGTATCATAATCATCCCCGAATACCAAAACTTTATCTCGCTTTCCTATTGCTACATCCATAATATAGGGAAGAAGATTATTCGGAATACCACTAGGTATTTCCCCAATATATCCAGATGGATGAGCACCAATAGGATTAAAATATCTCAGAGAGATTACTGACCATTGAGCATCACGAGCGAGATCTTCGAGAATTTTTTCGATAACGAGCTTGGTTGTTCCATATGGATTCGTTGTTCCGAGTCTCATATCCTCTGTGAGGGGAGATTGATTATCAGGATGATAGACAGTTGCAGATGAAGAAAATACAATATGACGAACTCCATATTCTTCCATTATGCGGAAAAGTTCGATACTTCCTCCGACATTATTATTATGATAGAGTATTGGTTTTTTACAGCTCTCACCCACTGCCTTGAGTCCCGCAAAGTGAATCACTCCATCGAATGCAAATTCGAAAAAAACTCCCTTCAAAAAATCTCAATCCCGAATATCTCCTTGACGAAAAATAGGACGATATCCCAATATTTTCTCTACACCATCGAATGCATCAAGTGATGAATTCGAGAGATTATCTATTGTCACAGTCTGGTATCCAGCTTGTTCAAATGCTACTACAGCATGAGATCCGATATATCCAGTTCCACCAGTGATGAGAATTATTTTTTGTGTCATAATACTTAAAATTAAAAACTATCCTACTATCTTTTTCTTGAGATTATTTTCTCCACCTTCCCGAATCGAGTAGATACAACCACAATAATTCTGTCTATAGATATCATTTTTGATAGTATACTCTACTGATTTTTCAAAACCTCAGTTCTTACGAAATGGGATATCAAGAAACTCAATTCTGTATTTTTCTGCATATTTATGTCCCATTTTGAAGAGTTTTTCGAGATCTTTTTTTGGGCTCGTATTGAGACTGGATGTATAGATTGGAATACTCAGTTTTTTTGCGAGCTTCGCTGCCACATACATCCGCATATCATAGCAATGGGTACACTTTTCTCACTTTTCTGGAGTATATTCAAGTCACTTGATCCGAGTAAAAAAATTCTTCACATCATACGCTCACTTGATATATGGAATATTCTCAATCTCACAGACCCGAACAAATGCCTCATATCTCTTATCATACTCTGCCTTGGGTTGAATATTGGGATCATACCAAAAACATATCACATCATACTGATCACGAAGCTCGAGGATCGGCATCGTAACATCAGGACCGCAACAGACATGGACGAGGATTTTTGGTTTATTTTGGAGTTTTGGGAGATAGAGTTTATTTTGGAGGATATACTGTGAGATCTTTTTGGATAATCCAGGAATCATAAATTGCGGATCATTCTCATATCTTGCATGAATAGTTGCATATTTTGGAATATCCTCTCGAATATCGGTCGAAGAAATCTCTGGAATATGGGATTCAGTGAAAAATTCAAAATTCTGAATTCCCTTTTGCTCTGTCATTGCGAGGCACGAAGCAATCCAGTTATTATTTTGTATTCTTTTGTCTTTTTCTGGATCGCTTCCTTCGTCGCGATGACAGATACCCTCAAAATTTCGAGGAACAAATAACTTTTTCACGACTTTTGCTGCATATTGTTCACTATCCCAATCTGGCATCGATGCAATCGTATCAGTTCCGAATATATGAATAATATCATCTCCATACTGCTCACGAGCATATTCATCCACATCACGAGTGATCATCTCTCATTCCCATTCTCGGATAAAATAATCATCCACTATCACACGAGGATCACGGAGTTCAGATGTAAAAATATCGAGCATCTGGAGTCGATGTTCGTCAGAAACGCCATATTCTTTATCATTTCGTTTTCCAGAAGGAAGAATCACTATTTGTGTAGGATGGCGAAAATGAAGAAGAGTACGAATGATAGCGCTATGTCAGGCATGAGGAGGATCAAAAGCTCCCCCGAAAATATATATCATAACAAACGAATTGAGAGAAAGAAAATACTTGCATTCGAATTTTGAACAAGTGCAATTCCCTAATACCTAAATATTAAAGAATACCAATTATCTTGAGTTCACTATCTGAGAAAGTATAGAGTTTTGCTGGTCGTTTTGAATTCTCTGTATCATATTCGTTCGTCTCGATGAGCATACCGAGGGAGAGGATTTTTTTACGAAAATTCCGCTTATCGAATGTTTTATCTAGTACAATCTCATAAACATTCTGAAGTTCTCTCAGAGAAAACTGGAGTGGGAGAATATTACGAACCACATTCGTATATTCCATCTTCCACTGAAGTCGTTGATAGGCATATTGGATAATATGTGCATGATCATAGGCAACCGTATCAGATGATATCTGATCGTACGGAACCAGTGCCACCTTCGTAAGATCAATACGAGAGAGAAAAGCCTGAGCCCCAACGAGCGTATAGTATGAACATGAGATCACATCTCCACGATCATCTCGATTATGTCCAGAAAAAGTATAGAGCTGTTCCTTATAGACCCCTGCGATATTCGTATCACGAACCAAAATGCGATCCGCTGCTTCATCGAGTGTCTCGCCACGACCGATGATGCCACCTGGAAGTGTGAGTTTTCATTGCGCCCACTCGTTCCGACCTGGAACAAGTACAACACAGAGTTGATCCTTATAGAGAGTAAAAAGTACGATATCTACTGCAAGTACTGGAATAGATAACTTGAAGATATCATCCGTATAGGTGGGTTGAAGTGTGGACATAAAGTGTATAGAGTTACACTTATTATAAGGGTATTTACTTTTTTGCAAGTGAATTTCGGAACCACCACATCATAGCGAGCATCTTCGGTTCTATAATATTCCCTTGTGACATCTCCGATGCAATCATATCATCAAATTCAGCCATAGGAACCAGAATCCGCTCGATATACTCATCAGTGTCAAGAGTCAATATATCGGTTACCTTTTTGCAATTTCGAGCAATATATCCGTGTACTGTCTCATTCGTCATCCCAGAAGAAGATGAGAACTCTGCAATATGAGTAATATTATCAGACATATACCCTGTCTCCTCTTGGAGTTCCGCATGCACTGCATCTTCGAGAATACTATGCTTCCCCACTTCTGCACAACCCGCAGGAAGCTCAAGCTGGATACGGTCGAGTGGAGCTCGATACTGACGTATCAAGATTACTTCATTTTCTGTGGTTATCGGCAGGATCGATACAATACCGAATACTTTTTCTGAATTCCTTGTTACTACCTCATATGCTGTCTGTTTTGTATCTGGATGAGAGAGTTCGAGTTGTCTCAAGGATAAAAATCTTCCTTTTTCGAGTATCTTGTTTCCTACTATTGTCGGTATCTGCATAATCCATTGAAGTAAATATATAAAAACTGAAATCATCTTTGATATGAACATTATTGATATTAATTATTGTATATAATACACTTATTAAACGGAATAAAAAAGGCGATTCTGGAGAATAAAATCACATACTTTTGTATGAATCATACTCCTGAGAGTCTCAATCCTCTCAGATTCCCCACCAAGAATACGACGTACCTCTTCACGAACCCGAGTACTTGAGAATCCGCCAGAGACATATTCGAGTTCATCGTAATTAGAAACTATTCCCTCTGGAATAGGATATCCAGGGCGAGATATGAAAACCTTTGGAAGCTGGTGTGCCACATATCCACTTGGATCCCAACCCATCATCCGAGGAGCCACATCAGATCCGAATACCTGTGGGATCTCTTTGTTATATTTTTCCTCGAGGTATCTCGCCTGATTCATGGTAGTAGTTGCCATATCCCCGTAGAGAAACGTCGTATCTATGATTACATCTTTTCCGAAATCTTCAGTTGCAAGACGAATCATATCTTCACGCACCTCGTTGGATACTGAGGAGTAATCCTTGTCATCTCGCTTCCCTGTCGGGATGATGATGACCTTCTCTGCAACATTTGCAAGCAAAGTGGCAATGATACCAGTATGATCTTGGTGTGGTGGATTGAATGCTCCTCCGTACATAACATATTCTTGTGAATTCATATGATTTATATTAAGTGTTAACTATACACTATATATATTCATATTTTTATTGAAGTCAAATTTATTTGTGTATTTATTACACTTAATTAGTAGACAAACTAAATAAATGATCGAAGTTTTCGGGTAATAGGTGCTATTTCCTCTTCTGTAAGAAGCGGATTTATCCCTCCAAATACTCCATGTTTTTTGTCTGCCTGTTCCAATCCATGGTTATCACTTCCGAAAGTAATCAATCCTCCAGTTTTCTTCACGGTTCCGACAATTGCCTCTTTCCAATCTGGACTTGCGAGTGCATTCACTTCATAATTACGGATACCGATATCCGAGAGAATTGGCACGATTCGATCATGAAAAGCCTGAATCCGTTCAGCACTATTGATTGCACCATATTCTTTTATGAGTTTTTTTGTGAATGAAAAATTCGGATGTGCTACCGAAAGTACAGCATCTTCTTGCTTAGCAATCTCTACGAGTTCACTCAATTCTGGTTCATATCGAGGGATTCTATAGTATCAGATACTACTCCAGTCACCATTTTCCCGAAGACACTCTCGCATAAAATCCAATTCAGAGCTTACACGACCGCCAGTAAGATCAGAAGCTACTTCAATGGCTCTTTTCTGTCGCCAGAGATACTGGGCAAGATGCCAATTGGTTGCGTTCTCAGGAGACATCTTCGAATCAATAATCCACTGAAAAAAACCAGATTCAGTAATAGGAAATCCTCTTTCCCGGAGTTTTGCTATTTGACCTTTTACTTTTTCTTTTCTCTTCGTGATAATACCATCAACCATCGAAGCGATACGATCTGAAAGATATGGAGCATAACAAGTAATATGAAGTGAGAGATCCAGTTCAGTACTATGAGCCGATATCTCCGTTGCCCAGATAGCCCCGATCCCAACATCACGAGCCCCCTCGACAAAACTTGGCGAAAACCGATCATGATTGGTTGTTGCCCAGATTCCCTCTTTTTTTGGATCAAGCACAAGAATCTGTTCGATTCTCTCTGCATTGGTCTTTATCCCATCAGAGTCTGTAGTATGAAAATGGAGATCAGAAGCAAATTTTTCCATAAGCTAAAAGTTAAGATATAATACTAGGATATATAATATAAAATATATGCAATCACATAAGTACAATATGTAAAATATTATATTTTTATTATAAATAATTATTGATTAATAAAAGAATACTGATACTATATAAAGTGTAATCATAATAGTACACTTATGGATAAATATAAGAAAATACTTCAAAGATTTGGCTTGTCAGAATATGAAGTTCATATCTACTTGGCACTGTTACAGTATGGACCTCGTCATATCACTGATATTGCAAGAGATACTGGCTATCATCGACCACTGATATACAAGACGCTTCGTACCCTTCGTGAACGAGGATATATCACTCCCGTTCCTGGAAGTGGAAAACAAAAGTACTATCATATCACTGATCCGCAGTGGCTCAAAAAAGAAATCGAAGAATTCACAAAACAATCTGAACATATTATTGATGAGCTCAGTGGTATTTTTCACAAGAAAAAAGATCAACCAGCTCTCACTATCAAAGAATGAGTAGAAGAGATTCGTGCCATCCATAGTGACCTCGTGCATTCTCTCAAAAAATGAGATGTATACTATCGATATAGTTCATCATTCAGGAATTATAGCGACAGAAGCAAGTATGTTCCGAGTGACTATTTTCAACTCCAGAAAGACAAGGAACTCCATAGATACGTCATCACGAGCGAAGAGATGAAACAATATCGAGTATGAAATCCCCTTCGAGATGTTGTATCGATTCCTGAGGGATTTGATTGTTTCAATGATAATATTACCAAACTCATCTATGGTGACAAGGTTGCTATTATCGACTACAACTCCCTATCAGGATGGATTATCGAGAGTGCCCGATTCGCAGAATATGAGAAAAAAATATTTCTGATGCTCTATAAGCTCCTCAAGAAAAGTGGGCAATAGCTATTTTTCGAGAGTCATCCCCTGTTCCTCATAGATCTTCGCATCCCATTGTTCTCTATAGGATTGCTCAATCAGGAGCCGTACTCCTCGAGTGGCTCGTTCGATAGTCAACTCAAATCATCGTGATTCCATTGCTACAATCCGACGATTGTCGACAAGGATATCGATAGGAGCCTCACGGGTGGTATCATTTTTTATATGAACTCGACCCTTGTCTGGGATTACTGTGGAGTGGAATTCCCGAGGAAACGTATTTCCCAGCGGAGTGAGTACATTTAGGTTGGCATTGTGTGGAAGTATTACTCCTCCATAACTTCGACTCCAACCTGTAGAACCTGCAGGAGTCGAGATCATGAGTCCATCACCAGAATATCGTTCGATCATCTTTCATCGTTGAGCGAATGAGAGATGTACTGAGCTAGCATCTCCGGCACGAGTTACATATATCTCATTAAAAGCATGACCGTGAAAATGTTTATCTCCGATCTGTACGTCAGCATGAAGAATCGGATATTCTCGTGTCGAGAAGAAGAGATTATCTCTCTCAAATATCTCTCGATCATGAAGAAGGAATCCCTTGGTTCAAAAATTGATCCCGAGCATCGCCACATTGTCACGATGAGCCTCTTTTGCAACGTGTACAAAGAGTCCATCTCACCCGAGTACAATATAGGCACGCTCTTCGATCGATTCTTGGAGTTTTCGGATATTCGGAGATGCAAGAAACTCTTGGATTTGTCCGATATTTCGAGAACGAGTGTCATAGAAAAAAGAGAGGTGATCTCGGTCTTCTTTGAGCGTAAATTCGTGTTGATTCATATATGTTATGATAAAATTCTATTTTTGATTGTAGCATACTTTCGAGAAAAATACACACCATTTTGTGATTCTTCGAGGTCATAACCAAAGGCTCTGCGACTCACTGTCAAGATCGGTGGAGCCTGAATCCTCTTGAAATAGGATATCTTGTAGTTCTTCCAGATTCGCTCTAGATCCGTGATGAATGCCTCATTGGTAGGAAAATATCCATCAGGACCAATGATAGTTTTTGGAGATCCAATCATTGTATCGAGCGTTCATCTTTCGAGTGCCTCGAGGATATCTGCCGGATCCTGACGCATCTCGATGAGTTGATACAGGAGCTTATCATGATATTCAAAAATGAATGGATCTCATTTTCCCTCATCTACTGCCTGATTCTTGGATAATTCTGCAGATGGCTTGATTTTACAGATTCTTGCAAGTGTTGGGAATTCATTTTTCTCTGAGAGATATTCTGCAAATTCGAATACCTGAGTCTTGTACAGATCTGCGATCGGTGCGATCGAACCATTTACGTCTCCATAGAGCGTCGCATACCCTTGTGCCACTTCGGTCTTGTTTCCATTGTTGGTGAACACGGCACTGAGTGTGGCAGCGACTCCAGCCAAGATACGAGAGCCACGATCACGAGCCTGGATATTCTCCTCAACAAGTCACTCCGTCGAAATCTGAAATACGGATTCTATTTGTTCACGAGTGAAGTTCACACTTTCTTGAATCGGAATAATACGATAATCAATACCGAGTTCCCTTGCAAGATCTGATGCAAGTCACTTGGTTGTATCAGAATTATACTCACTTGGCATATTCACAGCAATCACATTTTCTCGACCGAGTGCGAGCACGGCGAGAGTTGCGACCACAGCAGAGTCAATCCCACCAGAGAGCCCAATGACTACTTTTTTCTGTCCGATACTCTTCATAAAATCCCGAAATCCAGCGATGAGAGCGGTAGCAATCTTCTCGATTTCTCCTTCTCCATTCGTGATGGTTTCATCGATCTGAAACACTCATTCTCTGAATCCTGGAGCCTGAAATATCTTCTTACCGTCACGATATACCGGACTCGCCCCATCGAATACAAATACATTCTTTCCATTGTTCTGAACTCCTACATGGTTCGCATAGATGAGATCGATTCCTTCACTCTGACGAGAGAGGAGTCTGTCTCGTTTTGCTTGTTTTCCGATTCCATATGGTGAAGCAGAGATATTCACGATCATATCAGCACCATTCTCCTTCAGGAGTTTCACTGGCTTGATCACATAGTCATCATCCCACATATCCTCACAGATAATCACTCCGACCTGTCGTCTCACTCCATCGATAATAATCTCAAATGGCTGATAATACTCCTTCATATCACTCAGATTCTTCCCTTCCTCAAATGCTACATCTCGAAGCGAAGTAAAGTGTCGCTTGTCTCGAAACTCTCGATAGTTCGGCATCAGTGTCTTGATGATCGATCCATCTCAGAGACCACCCGGAACAAGTACTCCATTCTGTGCAACGAATGCAGCATTGTACTTGCGAATTCGCCCATCCTCATTCACTCTATTTGCATCGGTCTTCACATTCCCCCATATTGCTGCAATCGCCTGACGACGAGTTGCCTCGATAATCTCACTATTCATCTCCTCACACTCACGAACGAAAGTATTGTTCTCCCACTCATCCCCGAGCATATATCCAGGAAGAGCCAGCTCAGGGAATACGACGAGCTCACTTCCCTGTTCTTTGGCGAGTTCGATATCTCGGAGTATTGATGTGAGATTCTTCTCTGGTTGTCCTGCTTGGACATTCATCTGTGAGATACTGATCATAGTATGAATAGTTAATTGTAAATATTACACTTAATATGGGAGGAAAATATAAGCCAATGAATCTGGCTATATATTAAGTGTTATATATACACTTATATTCTTTTGAGGAAAAAAGTCAAAAGAAAAAATATTTATTTATTTCTATGTTTCCACTGATACTCTATCGATGATAAAATTTCCCTATCTACCTTAGTTCACTTAAGCCAAGTTAAGTATGACTCAGGGATCTCTGAAAATTTTTTTCACTCATATTTTCAAAATGGCATAATAGTTAATGCTGAATAATCACAGTCTGGATAGAGATTACAAGTAATTGCCCCCTTTTTATACATATCTCACTCTATTAAAATCCCTGTTTTACATAGCGGACAATGTTCCCTATTTTCTTCCCCAGTACCCTCTTTAATTCAAAGAATCTTCTCTAATTCTTTTACAAAAATTGATTTTTTTCCGATCTTTGTAAGTATAAATGTCTTATTTTTTGCTCTTGTTAAGGCAACATAGAATAGTCTTCTTTCCTCGGAATATTCATATTGATCACTTTCCGATAAGACAAGATCCAGTAAAAAGTTATCTCTAATCTCTACGGGAAATCATGTTTTCCCACTATTTCCATTTATAATTACCACATAATCTTCCTCAAGTCATTTTGATGAATGAACCGTCTTAAAATCCATAATACCCCTACAGATATTTCAATCTGATTTTGTTCTTCAAAGTCAAATTATATTAGGATACTTTTGTTTCAAATCTTGTATAATTTTCAATTTTTCACTTTCATTTACATAATACAATATTTCATATACATCATTACTCACATTACTATTTCCAGACTCTAACATTTTATCTATTTGTGATTTATTTTTTGTGATGAACTCATGAGTAATAGTATTCACCGCTTGTGGATATCGATAGGTTTTATTAATAAAACATTTTTCGCCATTTTGGAAATATGTATCAAATCTTGTAAAGATACTCAAATCTCATCCAGTAAACCTATAGATAGACTGCCAATCATCTCAAACACAAAATAATTCTGCATTATTTTTTTCTAAAATTGCCTGTATTAACTGATATCTTCCAACTCAGATATCCTGAAATTCATCGATAATTACATATTTATATGGTACTTTTACTGAATTTTCTTGAATCAATAGTGTGGCATTATTTATCATATCATTAAAATCTATCGAATTATTTCTTTGTAGAAATTCTTGATATCTTGTAATAACAATCTGAAATATCTTAAGAAATATCTCTGATTTTAATTTTTTATATTTGGTAGTGAATATTGTTTCTTGTCTTTGTGACAATGTTTGAATATCGAGATTGCTCGATTTATATAAACTTAGGAAAGTCAGTATTAGGCTAATAAAAATAGAACTTTCTGTAACAATCTTATCCGTTACTTTTTCTTTGAGTTCCTGAGGAGATATTTTTTTAAAAATAACACCATAACTCAGTAATGATTGTTTTAAATTTTTAAACAAAATATTATCATAATTTTCATATGAATACGTTGATATGAGATGAGTTTTATGTTTTTTATGAAGTTCTTTTTTCCATTTTATTCCATCCTTATACTTTTTATTTGTTGCATCATAATCCTCCTTTGTTCCATTTCAGAAAAACTTTGGAACATTTCCATCCTTATCAATTCAAAAATGTTCGATATAAATATCATATTCTGGCAAGAAGAAATCTGGTCTATATTGTCAAAACTCAGGACTCGCAGTATTGACTACATAACTAGACTCATACTTATATCTAATACAATTCAGGAATAAGAAGTTTGCCATTATAACCTCTTCGGCGCTTTTCATTTTTTCTCATAAAATAGAAATATTTTCCACTATTTCGAGTGAAGCACCCTTATATTTTTGATAATCCTCGATTGATTCAAAATCAAGTTCGACAGGATTATCCCTAAGAAGATAACGAAAAAATTGCATAAAAAGTTCCACAGAATTTTCGATAATTTCTGGTATCAATTCTTTGGAAATATATTCTCTAAAATCACTCATTCTATTTTCATCAAGAATAGTTTGTTTTATTCCTCAATTACCTCTAAGAATATCAAGACCAAGTTTATGAAATGTTTTTACATCGAGTGAAAGTCATAGTTTTTGCTGAATTCTCTCATTCATCTCTTTTGCTGATACACTCGTAAAAGAGATAAGAAGTATCTCTTCTGGTTTTACTTTTTTTGCCTCAATAAGAAATTTTACTTTTCCAACGATGGTAGATGTTTTTCCTGATCCAGCTCAAGCAATCACAAGAAGATATTTTTCTGGATTAAGAATTGCCTTTTGCTGAAGTATATCAAGTGGATATTTTTCGATACTTTGAAATAAATTTCAAAACGTACTTAATTTATTTTTAAGATAATTTTCATTTATATTTGTTACTTTTTCATCAAAATGAGAAATAAAGTAATCAATTCCTTGAAGTCATTGAAGTATTTTTTCATCACGGATATATTTTTCATATTTCCTTATCTCACTCGTCTTACTCAAAAAATCTTTTTCATATGCCAGAAAATCTGCAATCATCTTTCTTGTAATATAACCATCACGAAAAAAAGAATCACTCTTTTGGTAAAATTCCTCCAAATATTTTTTAAAATCTGGAAGAATTTTTTGAATCTTATTTTCTCTATATTTTTTTATAAAAAATAATGATAACAATAAAATCACAACTAAGATGAATAAATAAAACTTTATATCCATATATTTGGATAAAATAATATCACATTAACATAAATAATGGTAATTTACTGGGCATTTATATCAAAAATCAACAACCATTTCTGATTGTTGATTATTTTTTACTTCACTCCTGCAATCTCATTCGCAATATTTCTCATCAGTTTTTCTGAAAACTTCACTCTTGCCCAATCAGTCTTATAGAGCTTTCATCACTCTGATTGTACGGGAAGGAGGAATTTATCGAGACGGAGGGCTCGGAATTTTTCTCATGATATCGTTGCTCGATGTTCATTCGGGATATCTCACTGGTAGATACGATATCGCTCCCATGACGAACCGAGGATACCCATATCTACATCATGCATCACCCGAGAGAGAATGCTATCCGATATACGTACTCGACCATGACGAGTTTCTTTGATAAGATCTTCGATATCTTCAAGATAATTCGGATTTACTCCGTATTGTTCGAGGTATCTCCCCCATGCACGTGCACTATTGGACTCATTCGTACGATAGAGTGTGGAATCAGTACTATAAACGAGATCATGTCCGAGGAGTGCTCATCATATTTTCATGATTTCTTCATCCGACAGATCGAGATCGATCACCATCTGAAAAAGTATCGTAAGGGATTCTACGATATGTTCCCAAGTATGATAGTACCTATGGGATTCACTATACTTGGACTGGAGAAAATTCAGATGCTCTCGCATATTTCATTGTATTCCGAGTTTCGAGAGTATCCAAGTCGCACGCAGTTCCCCATACCTGTCAATCTGATTGAGGAGTTGGAAGAATGTTTTTCTTGCATCGAATGCATCCGTCCCATCCACCGATCCAATAGACCCATGTTGTTCGATTGTATTTTGTTTTGTTGCTATATCTACCACTTCATCATGAGTTGATTGAGAGGCAATGACAGAAGCCACATAGTCACGAGTCACTGGATCACCCTTTCGTTCATACCTTCGCATCAATCGATCGATACGAACTGATTCATTGGTATCTATCATCAGGATATTGTTATGAGCAAATCGAGAAAAAGAAAATCCTTCCTTGATAATCCCATCCAACAGTATAATTCCCTTGAATCACTCGATCATATCACGATAGCGAAACTCGATCGCATCGAGCATAATTGCATCGAGTTTTGCGAGTTGTTCTGGAGAGATTTTTCCTGAAGCATCAGAGAGCTTTTTTCTCAGGATAAATTTATCTACCCAGTTACCATCTGGAGAGATATCATCACCAAAAGTGGCACGAAGATCACGACGAATCCCCGCATAATATGGCTCATCGAGCGATGTATAGATATCGAGTCATACCTGATCGAGCTCGATATATTTTGTCGGGATTCAGACTCGTTGTGCTTCTTTTTCGAGTGCATGAGAAATCGTCGACTTCCCTGCTCCCATCCCACCCGTAATATAGATCGGGTATTGGGAAAGGATCCGAGAAGTGAGTGCCTCTTGTACATCCAGAGTGATGATAGAGCTCGGATCGTGATTTGCTCGAAGTAGCATCTTCGAAGCAGAGGAAGAGGCAAACTTGAGTGCTTCATCTGCATCGAGCGTCTCGGTTTCGAGATCATTATACTCAAGTTTATTAAAATACTCGAGTTCTCGCTCTCCGAGTTCATCGATAATATTGCGTTTTCCACGAACAATCGTTGTTACAGCATGACGCTTCATCCAGCGAGCCGTCGAACCAGGGATACGAACCACCGAAAGTGGATCAATACCATATTTTCCGACTACTTTCTGAAGGAGTCGAACTCGTTCTTGGAGAGTAAATGCTGGGGATTTTCCAGGATTGACTGCCACTCAGACACGGAGATCGAATTGTTCATTGGCACGTTCGATCAGATCTTCATGTCCACGAGTAACAGGATCAAATGATCCAGGATAGAGAGCAGATGGCTTCATATATTATGCAAGTGAATGGATAGTTTTTTCGAGTTTTTGACGATATCTTGGATGGAGATCCTTGATATATTGCTCTGGGAATATATCTCACTGAAGTGCTCCTGACATAGATCCAAGGATAGACGCATAGCTATCAGTATCCCCTCCTATTGAGGCTCATTGTTGAACTGCTACAAAATCTTGTTTCCGTAAAAATATCGCATATACAATACCAATTGTGGAGAGAATATTAAAATACGGATTTTTTTCTGAATCAATTTTTCTTGCATATTTTTCTCATATCGTCTCCAAGCTCATAGGTTGGGTTCATTCTTTTTTGATATCTTGAAGCAAAGTAGAAAGTTGCGAAGAGGCTCATACATCTTTTTCACATTGTTTTGCATATTGTATTCCATCGATAAACCAATGGAGCATATCAAAGCTTTTACTTTCTGAAATAATGATATCAACAAGAAGCTTGTGATGAACCTGTGCAGCAACAAGAGAGATAGGATGTGCATGGGTAATCCGAGCAAGCTCCAATACTGTTGATTCTATATCTTCTCTAGACATAGCCTCATAGAATGCAAGTGGAGACTGTTTCATCATCATTCCATTTCAGAATGATACATCTTGTACACTTCGCCAATCAGCACCATTTGCAATGCGCTCCATCGATGAACGAGTTCATGTTCAGAAGCCAAATGGTTCATCTTGAACTGCCTGAACATGACGCTCTACCATATCATCCATATCAATTCATCCCTGTTCTCGAATAGAATCTGCGAGAGCAAGAGTAAGAATAGTATCATCCGAACAGATTCCTGTAGAATTGCATGTAAGCCCAGGAAAACTTGAGGATGGAATACTTTTTCGATACATTCCATGTCGCCCAATTGGATAATAGCGATCGATAAGTCCATTATGATCTCCCAGGAATTCTTGATTCAAGAGACGAATTATCTGTGAACGTGTATGTATCTCAACTGGAAGACCGAGTGCATCACCGATCGCAACTCATTTGAGTGATCCGATCATTTTATTTTGTATATTCATAAGTGAATTATATATTATAAATAGAATTGTCAATCTACTTTCCTGTTACTATTTTTCCTATAAGGGAAGCAATAGATAGTGCTCGCATATTTGCAACAGACTGAGCTCGTAGGATATTGGCAGGGATAGAGTCAGTCACAATGAGTTCATCGAGTTCATTCGCGAGACGGATATGAGAATTCCCTGGAAATACACCATGTGGAGCAAATGCCCGAACAGACTGAGCTCATCTATCACGAAGCATATGTGCCGTCTCGATAATAGTTCCTCCTGTCTGGATCAGGTCATCGATGATGATTACCTTTTTTCCTTTTGGATTTCCTTCTTTGAGCGTCACGATACGCTTTTCTCCATCTCGAATCTTTCCACAGATAATCCTCTCTACATCGGGAAAAATATCTTTGAATCGTTTCGCAGCACCATCATCAGGAAAAACGATCACCTCATCTTCTTCGAGCCTCAGGAGTCCTGTGGCAGTATGAAGTTCCGCATTGATACGATCAGGATTAAAAAGAGATTGTTCAACGAGGGCATGAATATCAAAAATATGAACCGAATTTTTCGCATCACGACCTGATGGAAGTGAAGAAATCAAGTGAGCAAAAGCATGTGCTGTTTCAGTTTCTCATTTTCTCTCCACTCGCTCAGAGGTTCCCATCGGGAAATATGGCATAATGATACGAACCTTGTTGGCAGTATTTTTGACAAGATTGAAGAGGGTATTGTAGTGTTCAAAGAGTTCATCGGCTTGTGAAAAATCTCCAATATAGGTCACATCCTGATGTTCGATATCATTTTTTACGCTTGGAAACTTGAGATTTGGTGTGGTATCTGGAAAACGGAGGAATAGAGCATTTCCCTTTTGGATAGTTTCTGGATTTTTCTCGACGATTTCATCCGCAAGATAGTCGAATCGAGAATGTGCAATAATTGTTTTCATAGAATACAAGTGTTAATATATAAGTGTATATTACACACTTTATTATATATAAAGTGTAAATAATACAATAGTTTTTTAAATTTTATGAATAATGGAGTATACTTTCGCATCTGTAAGCAGAAATTGCCTCACGTGACGGATGAGAAATCAGTCCTTCTTCATCAAGAGATATGAGTGCAACGAGTTTTTCGACCGTTCCACCGACTTTCTCTACGAGTGCAGCTGCCGCGAGAAAAGTTCCACCAGTTGCAAGAAGATCGTCGATAATCACAACTCGCTCCCCTGCTTTGATAGCATCTTTTTGTATCTCGATACTATTGTCTCCGTATTCGAGAGAGTAGTCAGTTCCGATAGTTTCTCATGGGAGTTTTCCTTTTTTACGAATCATAACAAATGGTTTCTCTAGAATTTGTGCCACAAGAGTCCCAAAGATAAATCCACGAGCATCAAGCCCAACGATAATATCAGCATCACGGGATTTTTTTGCAAGTTCAAATCCAGCATATCTGAGTGCTTCTGGATCAGCAAGAAGCGGAGCAATATCTCGAAAGAGAATTCCTGGTTTTGGAAAATCTGGATACGCTGTGATATAATCGTCAAGATGAATATCAGGAAGATAGGCAGCAATTCGGGAACGGAATTTTCCGATGGAATCCGATACAACACTCGCTATATCTGATTTCCCAGAGAGTGTCAGAAGGAGTGAAACAAGTGAAGTAAGATTCTTTTTGTATACATCTTCTGAGAAAATATCGCGACTATATCTCTTGCGACGAGTATTCACATCACGAGACCAGACAGCCATCATATTTGATATATTCTCCTTCTTCCCTGGAATTATATTAGCAGTATCTAAAATGCTAAGATCTCAAAGATGAGCTGTAACTGACAAAAGATTTATCAGAAGATCAGCAGCTTCTTTTTGTATATTTGGATGATCTTCCTCCGATATAGCATCGATGAGCTCATATGACTCTTGAATCGCCTTCAAGATAACATCATCAAGTGAGACATGTGCATCGAGTTCCAAAGAACGGTATTCGTTCATACAATTAGTAAGTGACATAAATAAAATAAGTTATTAATAAAGCAAAGACACTCTAGCTCATTCTAGATATTTTTCTCTAAAAAAAGTAAAATATGTAATATTTACTATATAAAAATAAATATTTTTGCTTTATATAAGGAAAAATATATACTATAAAATATGTAATTATTTGTTACGTTTTATGGAAAAATATATAAAACTCTTCGAAAAAATCGGAATTCCAGAAAAAACTGGAAATATCTATCTCGATCTTCTGGATCATGGCACCTCATCCATCGCAGAAATATGTCAGAGAACCAATCTTCATAGACCAGAAGTCTATCGTGCAATTCCTTTTCTTATGGAAGAAAAACTTCTTCGAGAAACCATCAAATGAAAACGTTCATTTTTTAGTGCCCTTTCTCCCGAACGAATTGAAGAGATGATTCGAGATTTTGAAAAAAGAAATACACCGATTGTCAGTGAGCTCATGCAAAAGTATGAGAATCTCGAAAAAAATGTATCTGTAAGTTATGAGGAGGGACGAATAGGAATCAATAAAATATTTGATGATATCGTAAATACACTTCCAAAAAATGCTATATTCTATCGAGTCAGTGCAGAAAATGATGTCGAAAAAGCAAATACCTATCTTCCAAAAGATTATCGAGAAAAACGAGATAAAAAGTCTCTCGAACGTTACGTCATAATGGGTTCAAAAGCAGCACAATCAAAAAAACCTCGACTCGAACGAGAGCTTGTAGTTATACCAGAGCACATTGATGAATTCAACCAAAATGTGACCATGACTATCTATGATAATAAAATTGCCTATATAGATTTCACCAATGAATCTGCCATCATTATAGAAAACCCGATGATTGCAGAATTCCAAAAAAAACTCTTTATGCTTACCTACAAAAATCTAAAAAAATAATCCCCAATTGGGGATTATTTTAATAATTATATCTAAAAACCTTTTGCAAGGATATCTTCTATTTGCATCAATGCTTCTATTGTTTTTCATCATTGGATATGTGATCGCAATGAGAGGAGATTGGCCTTCATATTTGCGAATCGTTCTTGTCCTGAAGATTTGAGTTCCACAAAAGGAAGGAATGTTTTCTCATCAAGAAGCAATATGAGTACATCAATATTTGTAATAATCAAATCATTTGGAGTATTTTTCTTGAGTCCATGCTTGATCTGATAGATTCCTATCTGATACGCATACTGCTTGATGGCCAGAGTAATCTTCAGGAGACTTCTGAGCGAATCTTTATGAGTATTTTTCCTTTCCGAGAGCTCATTCTCAAGTGCCTGGATAAATGATAAAAATGGTTCTCAGATAAAACTCTGAGAAGCGTATGATGACACATACCCTCGGAGTACAGCAAATGCTTGAGTAATCTTTTTCTGAAATTCAGAGCCCAATTGATATCCATCTTGATTTAGATATTTCTCAAGTTCAGAAGTATCCATCTCGGTCAATTTTGAGATAAATCCTGATTTTAGGAATCCAAATTTGCATTCCTCATTGGTAATTTGATGAGCAATCATCGCTCTTTGATACCCGATGGCTCATTTTTTTCATTCTTGAGAACGTACAAGAATATGAATATCATTTCGAGCTCAGAGAACCCTATTGGCATCTTTTTCATCATGATTATACTCTACATCCATGAGACGATTTCGAGCTGATACAATCTGAGGGATTCTTGAATGCCTCATTTTTTGTTGTATTCCTGCGATCATACTCTTTTTTTCATCTCATGAGGAAAGTCTCCATGAAGTATGAAGGAGTTCAAGCTCTGAGTGAATCATTGTCCAATTTTTGAGTCTTTCAGTTATTTCTAATAATGCATACTCCTGTGAACGTAAGAGCGAATACATATCATCATATACTTTTGGCACATAGAGAATATTTGGTTTTTTTCGCTCGTGAGTTCATTTTTTTTGTTCTTGAAATACGAGATATTTCCCATTTGCAAGCAAAAGAATCCGTCCAGTATATCGAGATCTTTGTCCTATCTGAAGTGGTCTTGCAGATGCAAGGATTGATTTTAACTCAGGGAGAGTGGCAATCTTTTTTTGTGTATTCTCCTGACGGATTTCCATCTTCTGTTGTTCTGATTTTCTCGTCAATGGTGGGAGCTTATCTTCCTTATTCATCAATCCAAGATCGATCAATATATCATCTGGGATGAACTCAGGTTGAAATACGAGAGCATCCATATACCCTCAGATATTTCGAGAAAAATCCTTGGGTTGAAACACATAATCCTCTGGAAGAGAGAATACTTTCTGTGCATAATAGAAAATACTTGGTCATTGTTGTTCCATCGTGGCAAGTCGCATATGATCGGTATCATGATGGAATCTTTCAAGTCAAGTTGACCTCTGGAGTTGTCGTTGAGATTCGAGCGTGCTCGCTATCTGCTCTGAAATTCACTTATATAATGTCATCCAATCTACAATTGAACGAGTATTTGTAACGAGCCCTTGAACTCACTCTGGATTCCCTGCTTGTTGTTGTTCTCTTGCTTGGAGATATTTTGGATATATATGAGGTAGCATAAGATGATGTTATTTTGCATTATTAAATGAAATAATAACAATAAGTCAAATATAAACTTGCAAGATATTATTTTTAGTGTAAAATATTAATACTGATTTTCGAAGTAAAAATTTTTGTAATCAAACAAATGATTTTTAATCAAGTTAGCAAGGGATTAGGAATCGATCTTTCCGGGAGAAAACCATGAAACAGGATAAAAAAGCAGCATTAAATGATTTAGTCGTTGCATTCGTTTTTTTCATGTTAATTCCATTTGTACAAGAAATGAATGCTGCATTTCTTGAAAGAGTATGTCAAGGACTAATGGTATTTTTTATGGTAGTAGCTATTATTAATGCTTTACCCGATTCACCACCAAAAGAATGATTCCATTTTTTCCCTATTGGAGCTCGTAACTACAAGTTACGAGCTTTTTTTATACAACAACACTTTGCCTTTCCATTCCTTCTACTCCAAATGTCTTCTTGAAGAGTTCCACTCGATCAGGAGATCCCATCGCCTTATTGGGATTATCTGAGAGCTTCACACAAGATGTCCAAGTCCCATCTTTTCTCTGTACTGCATCAGGCTTGATAACTACTGAGAATGAACCAAATGGACCGTAGTTTTCTTTTTCACGAGGAAATAATCCCTTGGTGTTATTCGTCAGTCCTGTTCCCCAGCCATAGGTCAATTTTCCCACTTTCCCAGAACATTTTTCTGTGATATCTCGAATAGATGCTGCATCGAGTCCATCACTCGGGATTCCCATCTTTTTCGATGGATCTTGTCCATTTGCGAGGAGAAAGTCAACATATTCAGGAATCGCAATAATCGGATCCTTGGAATCAAACCGAGTTCCTACATGTCCTTCGATGATATCTCGTGGAGCATTTTTGTAGTAAAAACTGGTTCCGAATGTATCAGGAAGGAGGATAGCCAGTTCAGGAAAATGAGCCATCCACTGACGATCGATATCGTACATTGTATCGATGATATCCTGAGGATTGTCCTGAAGAGCAGTAGGAATCATACGGAGTTCATGTGCATTCGTACCACGAGGATTATTCTGTCCGAATTCACGAGCGAGCATCACATTCGAGGTTCCAGTGCATTGTCCAGGAAGCTCAGACTGGAGGATCTCGAGTACCTGACGGTGGATATCTGTACTCGCTGCTCGACGAGTCCCAAACTCTGAAAATGTAATACGAGGATCTGCTTTGATAGCATCAATATCATCATAGAGTCGCCCCATCATACGAGTCATAATCTTGTTCCATTCTACTGGAGTGATCTTTGCTTTTTTCGCATAATTATAGAGATAGAGACTATTGACGATCTTGAGAGCAAGAATCTCCCACATCATCGAAGTTGCCCAACTTCCCTCAAAAGAAAGATCGTATCCTCAACGATTATCTCACTGAAGTGAGTAGTTAGGAAGACGGAATGTCTCAAGAAATCTCAGTGTCTCCTCACGAAGCAGTGGTCGACCCGTCATGGAAGTCATCCCTCGAAGATAGGAGATATCTGCTGGGGATACTCCAGGAATTGCCTGAGTTGCATCGAGTTGAGTACGAAACTCAGCTTCTGGAATCACATTCCCCAGTTTCACGTCCTGATTGCGTACCTTCATCTTCCATCGTACATTTAGATCACGATACTCAGGATGAGCAAGGATGAAATCAAGCATCAGAAACTTGTAGACATCATTATTGAGAAGGCTCTGCACCTCTGCTTCATCTCGAGCAGGAGCAAATGAGTTCTGGAGTGTATATGGAAGATTGGTACGCATATTTTTGGATGGTTATATATTGTAATTAATACGCTTAATTTAAGGGATAATTTTTACTGATTGGATTCGTCATTGCCTATTTGTTTTTCCATTAAGTGAAGCAAGATACCTGAGTGTTTCTTGATGTCATTCTACTGAGAGTCAGCGAGTGGCATCTTCTATGATCTCAACATCGAATCATTCTTCGAGTGCATCGAGAACATTTCTTTTTACGCAGACTTCTGTAACGAGTCAGAATATTCTGAGTACTTGTATCTTATTTTGCAAGAGTACTTCTTTGAGTGTTTTTGCTCATGGAGCTACCTCGTATCCATCTATTGCATTTCCATCAAGTTTGGTAACTCCCATATCAAAACCTGAATATGCATCACGATTTTTCATCCATCACTTATATATCTTCACACAATCAGCAGGATCAATGATTCATTCGATGAGTTCTATATCTTTTCATCTTACACTATGATCAGGCCAGAGGAGATCGGATGAATCATCTGGATTGAGAGGATTCTGAGAAAATACAGGAACTCACCATCTGGATGCAAATGAGATATGATTCTCTGGATGGAGATCAACCGTATTGATAATCAGGAGTCCCCTGTCTCTTGCATCCTGAGTTACTCGATTTACCCCAGATACAACTTCCCTTCCAGCTTGTACGGGAAGTCATCCCTCAGGAGTAAAAGCTCCTTGTACATCAACTCTAAGAATTGCAGTATTATTCATAGTATTAAAAATTAAGATATAAAGGTGTAATTATTACACTTATTAATGGAGAAAAAATTTAGCCATCTTTTGGCTTTTCTTTTATTAAGTGTTTTATTTACACTTGTAAATATATTCAAAAATAATATCCTGTCAAAAGAATTTATAAAAAATCATTACTAATCAGCTCTCACAATTGATTTTACTATCAAAAAATCCCAAGATATTCTTGGGATTTTTTATATTTTTTATTATTTTCTTCCTCCTCCATGCTCATGGAATTTTTTTCCGAGATGATGCATGGCTGTGTATTTGAGAAGTTCATACTCTATCTCTATGAGCTTCTTTGGATCTACCGCGGTTCCATTCTCTGCTCTATATGATTTTATCAGCTCTTCAGCTTCTTTTTTCTGTGATTCTATATATTCAAGATCTGTAAGTGCATCATCTGCATGAATCACATCAACAAGAATCGTACATGTTGCCGCTGAAATATTCAACACTCCCCCACCAGTTGCGTATTCTGCAGTATGAATCTTGTTTCCTACATAGTAATCCGCTGATAAAATACCAGGACGAATAGCGGAAAGAAGTGGCTCATGTCCAGGAAGTACTGTAATCTCTCCATCTTCAGTCATGATAGAGATGCGTGCAAATGCATCAGAACTGAGGATATTACCAGATGCGGAAGTAATAATAAGGTGCATATTTTGATTTAAAACTTAGTTTCTATGAAATGCTGAGACTATTTGCTTGCCACATCAGCGTCGTGAGCTGCAATTACCTCATCGATAGATCCCTTGTACATAAAGAATCGTTCACCAATATGATCCACTTCACCATCGATAATCATCTTGAATCCACGAACCGTATCATCACGTTTTGCATATACACCTGGAGTTCCAGTAAATTGTTCTGCAACGAAGAATGGCTGAGAGAAGAATCTCTGAATCTTACGAGCACGAGACACTGCGAGCTTGTCCTCTGTAGAGAGTTCATCCATACCGAGGATGGCGATGATATCTTGGAGTTCTTTGTAACGCTGAAGGATCTTCTGACATTCTCGAGCCACAGCATAATGAACCTCTCCAACTACTGCAGGATTGAGCACCGTTGAAGTAGAATCAAGAGGATCTACCGCTGGATAGATACCAAGTTCTGCAATAGAACGGTTGAGTACTACGGTTGAATCAAGATGGGCAAATGTATTCGCTGGAGCCGGATCAGTAAGATCATCTGCAGG
Source organism: Candidatus Altimarinota bacterium (assembly GCA_013268835.1). GTDB lineage: Bacteria > Patescibacteriota > Gracilibacteria > BD1-5 > UBA2023 > JABFSX01. Next base: position 38,977 of record JABFSX010000004.1, read on the forward strand.
AACGTATACTGCCTGAACAGAAGTAATAGAACCATTCTTCGTAGAAGCAATACGCTCTTGGAGAATACCCATATCTGTCGCAAGAGTAGGTTGATATCCTACCGCTGAAGGGATACGTCCAAGAAGTGCTGAGATCTCAGAACCTGCTTGAGTAAATCGGAAAATATTATCAACGAAGAGGAGAACATCACGTTTCTCAACATCACGGAAGTACTCTGCCATCGTAAGACCAGTAAGAGCCACACGAGCACGAGGACCTGGAGCTTCGTTCATCTGTCCGAATACCATAGCCGTCTTATCGATAACTCCTGAATCCTTCATTTCGTGATAGAGATCATTACCCTCACGAGTACGCTCTCCAACTCCAGCAACAACTGAGTATCCACCATGCTCACTCGCAATATTATGGATGAGTTCTTGCATGATCACTGTTTTTCCTACTCCGGCACCTCCGAAGAGACCCACTTTTCCTCCCTTCAACATCGGAGCGATGAGATCCACGACCTTGATACCCGTTTCAAAAATCTCAGTCTTGGTAGAGAGTTCCTCAAAAGTTGGAGACTTTCGGTGAATTGGATCCCGTTGAGTTGTTTTTGGGGCGTCCATATTATCAATTGGATCACCGAGAACGTTGAACATACGACCAAGAACTGCATCACCTACTGGTACAGATATCGGAGCTCCTGTAGCCACAACCGTGAGACCACGACGAACACCATCTACAGGATTCATCGCAATTGTACGAACGATACCATCACCAAGTTGTTGTTGAACCTCGAGAACGAGCTTGACTGGAGCTCATTCCACCTCGAGTGCCTCATATACTTGAGGAATATATCCAGCATCGAACGCAACGTCGACGACGACACCGATGATTTTCGTGATGATACCTGTATGAGCCATAGGGAAGAAGTTAGATTTTAGATGCTTTTTTGAGATGAAATCCGATTTTACATATATCGAAAGTCAGAGTTTCTTGTATCTGATATACAATAATACCGTAATACGCCCGGAATTATAGAGAAAGTAATCAAAAATGCAAAGGAAAATGAGGGGAATTTTCTAACAGAGAAAAAGAATGCTCATTGCAAAAATATAAAATTAATTCAAAAATAAAAATATAACTCCCAATTTGGGAGTTATATTTTTATTTTAATATGGCTTTTGTCCAATATAATTTCATGGGGGATCATATTGACATACCCAATATATAGTTGTCATACTTCCCTTCTTTTTTAGAGCCTGCCCACAACCAACCCTCTTTGTATTTTTCCAGATTACTTGAGTAAAGTGTCCGCAAATAGCTCCTGTATTACAGGTATTTGTACCAAAATCATAGCTTTGTCACTCTTGAGTCCAGACTATTACTGCATCAGATCAATCAGACTTGATTCGTTTTTCTGATGTAGTTATCATATATAGATTTTCTCACATTCACTTATTATTAGTAGAATTTGAATGCTTGAGAACATTATTTTTTATGAGTGTATTTGCCCATTCTTGTGATTGTTTTTCGATATTCATATCCCAAACAAGATTTGGAAGATGATATTGTTCACGAATATAATTGTGAAGTCCAAGAATTATATTTCGTTGACTTTGTGTAATTGCAAAAACACTAGAAGACATCGAAACCAGAAATACGCCAATCAAAGTAAGTAAAAATCTACGTAATAACATATTTTTATGCATAAAATAGTAAAAATACCGTTCTTACTGGAAGTTAATATGCTATTCCTGAATCAAGCATACTAATGAACTCTTTTCTTATATATCATCTCGATCCATTTTCTAATAATACTTCATACCAACCAATAAGAGAATCCAGCACTGTCACTGTCTGATTTCTATAAGCTACTGCATTTATTCGTGCATCGAAATATGGACTACTTCGAACAAAGGCACTCTGTTTAACATTAAGTACTCATTGTTGTACATTTGAGGAAGGAATTCCATTATTTCTTGCGATATCAGTAGAAGTTGGATTACGGAGATATTTACTCTTAATAAATCATTCAACACCATCATAGAGAACCTTTGTCCACCCATTGAGTTCAGAAAGGACTATAATTTTAGTATTACGAGTGAGATATCCCATTGCATTCGATATACCAACGTAAGCATTTTTACGAAGAGTCACAGAGCGTTCCGCAGAAACATATTTATAATTACTAGAATCCCGTACTACTGAACTGTCATTTTTTAATTGAACTCCCATTTGAATTGTAGCTAATCATTCAAATCCACCAGCTTCCATAAATCGAACAAGAATAGATGTGATACGAGCACTTGCAATACGAGTTGCTCGATTTTCTGAATTTTGCTGAATATTTTGAAGTTGTTCCAATACTGTTAATGCAGTGTCAACTTTAACTTCTTTATTTTTGATAATTTCTTTCCAAAGCTGAATGGCAACTCTATATATCTGTTGATCCATATTGGCATCAACATAATTTGTATTCTTTGATTCTATTTCAGATATAAATGATTCAAAAATATCAGTAATTGCTACAGAATCAACTTCTGAAGATATAGGATTCACTAAGGCAGGATTATTACCTGGAATAGGTAAAGCCCCAGTGGAACATGCTCCATCATAATAATTCCCAGAGAGATCGCCAAGAGGACAAGTATCAATCATGCGAATAATCGGTGATGATCCTCCACTTGGTCCACCTGGACCAGTGACAGTTCATCCAGGATTTGGAGTTACTGGCGGAACTACTGGAGGTACCACAGGTGGTACTACTGGTGGTACTACCACAGCACTTGCTGTTATAGAAACGGAACAAGTACTACTTCCGAGTCAATTGGTAACACCAATAGTATAAACTGTTGTTGTATTTGATGGTGGAACAACCGATACTGAACCTGACGAACCAAGAGCCACATTCCCTGGATTCAGAGTTCCCGTCAGAGTGTTAAAAAGAGACCAAGCAAGAAGAGTTGATGCACCATTGGTGATATTCACAGGATTTGCTGTAATACTACAAGCAGGAGGACTATTCCCATCATCAACTATGATATTATTACCCGTGAACTTTGTAGATACATTGATAAATGTATTGTTTCTGAGAATAACCTGATTATCTCTAAAATTATTTACACCGATAGCGGTCGCTCCTGAACTCTGGAAGATATTATTCTCAACCAGGAGTGATCCAGCATTTGGTGGATTCTTCTCAGCACTATAACTCAACATCGTACGATTAGGAGAGAGAGCTGATTGAATCAGAGTATTTCATTTTACGAGGGCCTGTCCACCATTTGGGAGGTCGATATTATAACTCGAATCTTTCCCAGCATCATCGAGAATATTATTTTCGATAACATTATTTCTTGCTCGTGATTTTATATGATGCCCAACCGATGTTCCACTTACGGTAGAATTTTTTATCTCAAAATAATCCATCTCACCAATATAGATTGCATGAGTAAATCCTGTTCCATTTCGACCATTGTTTAGGAATCTTGAATTATTGATCCAGATTCTTCATTGTCATACGACAGTTGCACCTCCAAGTATTCCATTTTCATTGTTTTGGAATGTACAATTGTTGATGGTGAGAGTTCCTCACTCATATCGGATTCCTGCACCATTCTGATCTGGAACATCCGAATCAGAGAAGATAATATTCTCAAAATACAGATTTGAAGTATTACTTACGATAATCGCTTTTTGATTTGGAATGGCTGTTACTTTTTTGAGTTCTGCACCAGATCCAAGTCCTACGATTGCAAGATTTTTCCCTGTGATAACCGAATAATCACTGAGATATACCCCTGCATCTACATAGATCTTGTCTCCTGAAACAGCACTAGCGATTGCTCAAGAAAGTGTTGAAAAATCTTTTCAAACCCCTACAAAGATACTCTTTCCAGTAAAACTTGCGATGGTCGCAGGCTGAGTGAATTCTGCATTATTGTTGGCTATTGCAGTAACCGAAGCAGTACAAGAATTGCTACCCGAAGAATTGGTTACTGAGATAGTATATGGAGTAGTTGTATTCGATGGCGGAGTGATGAGCATTGATCCTGATGTTCCAAGAAGTGTATTTCCAGGATTGAGTGATCCTGTCTGCACATTCAGAAGAGACCAAGAGAGGAGAGCGGTATTTCCATTTACGACACTATTGGGATTGATAGTAATACTACAGCTTGGTGGGAGTACTACTGGTGGAGGAATCACAACAGCACTCGTTGTCACAGATGCAGTACAAGAACTTGATCCTGCAGAGTTAGTTACTGAGATAGTATATGGAGTAGTTGCATTCGATGGTGGCGTAATAGTGAGTGATCCTGATGTTCCAAGAAGTGTATTTCCAGGATTCAGAGATCCTGTTTGAACATTGAGAAGTGACCAAGAAAGAGTTGCAGATGCACCATTGGTGATATTTTTTGGATTGATTGCAATCGAACAACTTGGAGTTACTTCAACCGCATTGTTGGAAACAAGTGCAAAATATGAAAAATGATCCGTGTTCACAAATACTGAACCAGTAGAACTCGATTGATAGAGCTTACCTGCTACTTCTACATCATTCCAAGAGATTCCATCTTGACTCGAAACCGCTCGATAGGTCTCCCCTACTGGGAGTCATACGAATTCGATTCCCACTGCTTGATTGAGTTGCATTCCAACTCATCGGACATCAGCACCCATCTTGAAGAGATGAGTAAGATTTTGTTTTTGGAGTGTTTTATTATCTGAAACAATCATCGCATTGGCAGGAATAAAAAGATCTCTATCAATCTTTTCTCCAAGGATAAATCCACCTCGCCAAGTCGTCGATCCTGAAATATAAGTAAGATCTGTGACATTCGTCATACCCGATGCAAAGTGGATCTTGATCTGATTATTGTCAGCAATACTGAGAATGTTACTTCCAGTACTTTCGAGGATTATACCAGTTCCAGTGAGCTTACTTGGTGCCATAGTATTACCAAACATCGGAAGAATACTTGTCTTAATTTGAGATATTTCTCGTACATTATTCGCAAGTACGAGTGGTCGAGTAGCTCCAGTAAGAGTTCCTGAAAAACCAGAAACTGCATATTGATTCGAGAATGATTCTACGCTGTAATATGGTTGAGAATTTGGATTGATCTGGAATGTATAGCGATATCACTCTGGGATATTTTTTTCATTGAGTCGAGTAATTCTCTGATTCGTGAGTCCTGTACCAGAAAGAAGTCGAGTATATCCTGCTTTTCCTGGATTGAAGTTGCTTCCAGAAACCGTCAATTCTACATTGAGAAGTGGAGTGGTTCCTGATGCTTGGTAGGAGTAATTCAGAAGACTGATAGTATTTGGAGTAGTACTAATATCCTTGAAGATATCTACACCCGTACCAAAGTATGCAGTACCATCAAGATTGTAGAGACTCTTGAAAATAGACCCATATACGGAACGATAGTCTACACCGATACCGAGAGCATTAGCTTTTGCATTTTTTATCGACATATTTCCATAGGTTCCAGCCTGGAGCATATTCCGAAGATTGGCATTCGAAGTAATCACATACATACCACCACCATCTCCATGATCTGTTCCAAAATCACCATTCATCTTATTTGTTCGTCCAAACTCTGAGAATATCACAATCGTAACATCTTGAGTATCTTTTACTTCATTGAAAAATGTTGTCACCGCATTGCTCACAAAATTGAGATTATTGTTGAGTCCTTTGAGTTGATTTCCATGAGTATCATATCATCCGTATCATCCCATATAAAACGAACGACCGATATTATTATTCATAAGTACCTTCGCAAACTTGAAGACACTATTCATATCTCCACTCGCTCCTCCTGGTCCTCCTTGTGAAACAGATGTTTTTCCGATTTCACTGATTCGACCAGCATCTTTGAAGAGATTTCTCGTATTTCCAGGAAAACTTCGTGCTAGAGTCACCTTCACCATCGTATCCATATGTGAACGCAATTGCCCTCCTGAATCAAGTGGATTCGTGAGGATAACACTACCACCAAGATTGATATAGTGACCAGCTCGATAGATATTTGGAGCTTTTGAACCCAGGGAAATCGTATGAGAACTCTCGAATTCTGATTTTACCAAGTGACCAAATGCTCCTTCTGCTGACATTGCCGTGGTGCTATCATACGATGTGATCTGTTTTGCTGCTGCATCATGATCATTCGAGTGACGATATCCACCAACACGATTGAATATCTTGAGATATCCTTGATCATAGAGCGACTTGAATCCAGCTCATCCAGTACTACTGTATGCAAGAGCGGAATTCATATAAAAATCTCCGATATCAACAAGCCCCGTTCCAGTAATAGCAATACTTCCTGATTGATTCGACCTATAATCCAGATACGTATCATACTCATCCTTTGAAATAATACTCGTCATATAGTCATTTCCACCGTAGAGTTCTACAAAGAAGAGTTTTCCAGTAATATTATCAAGGAAATGTTGTTCACTATCATCTACGACTGTTGGAAGATCATATCCATGAAGGAGTACATATTCAGGCTGAGAAAGGAGGATACTGAGAAGTCCTCGAATATACTTGTTAAAATATACTGTATTCGTAGGGGCTACTGGCATCAATGCACCACTGGCATCTTTTGAGATAAAATCCACCAGCACTGTTCTTACATCTGATTGTAATCTCTTTTCACCGTAAATATATGTCTCATAAATATCTATGATTTCTGTTGGCTGTATAGTATCTGCGATCAACTTGGAGCTCATATCAAACGTAATACTTCCAGAAAGAATCTGTGTTCCAGAACCGTTCTGAGTTACAACACCAGAGTGAATGGTGAGAGTACGAGTATCAACATTGTATGTTCCTGATGCTACCTTGATGATTCCAAGATTGGTACTAATCTGAAAGGTTGGAAATGATACGGAACCCGTACTGATAGCTACTGCATTCACGGGTACAACTATCTCAGTTGTTGCAGCTGGAGCCTCAGGAGCTACTACCACTTCACCCGTACTGGTTGATCCACTATTTTCTGGTACCACCACAGTACTACCACTTTCGACTATTGGTGTATCACTCGTTTCTCCTGAAAAAGAAATAGTATTCTCTATCTCCGTTCCTGTAGATACCTCACTTCCTGTAGCTACTTCTTCTGCGACAGAAACCTCAGAAAGGATAACTACCTCTGAAGAAGAATTCACTTCTCCTGTATATGATCCTACCTGAACTTCCTCAGTAACTCCGATGAGTTCTCCTGTTTCTACAAGAACTCCAGTATTGGTAATTCCTGAATCTACAATAGGTGCAATGCTACCCTCGATTGTTGTTCCTGTATTTACCATAACAGGTGAATCTATCACGGTAGGAACTTCTGAAATTGGTGTACTTTCTATTTCTTTTTGAACAAGGAAATCAGGTTCCTCATACATCCACTGATAGACCTCACTCTTGAAGAGTTCGAGATTTTCTCCACCATAAATACTCTCAATCGGATCAAGAGGATATCCATTCGCAAGAATCTGTTCTTCTATCGTCGGTTCACGAACCGTGAGAACTGATACCTCATCCACACTTGCTATAGCATTGCCTAGTTCGAGAGAACCAGCTACTACGAGCATCGTTCCAGTATAACTATTGTTCGCATGTGTCATCACACTCACATTTCCTGTAGTGATCTCTTTTTTCTGATTCCCTAGCATAGAGAGAAAATCTATAGCCCCAGTGCCTGTCGAACGATAGGTAAAATAATTCGAAGCTGACATCCAAGCACTCTGTGTGCTCGTACTTGACCACTTGAGAGAGTTATCGAATCCATCTCTTCCGAAAATACTTCCAGGAAAATATGGTGTCCAACCGAGTCTACGAAGTAAATTCGTATCATATACATTTGGGTCGATAACAATTCCTGAAAACGCATTTCCACGAAGAAAACGAATCGTTCCAATATTGAGCTCAAGAGGATTCTTGTATCGAATACTATTCATCGAGTTATCAGCATACACGATATCAAGCACGAGAATTGCCTTGATAGAAGGAAGCATCTCGAAATTATTGTTTTTGATTATCTGAGCAATAAAATCGAGTTCCGCCCGAGTTGGGGTATCACGAATATAGAACCTTGCAATTCGATCAGCAAGGAATAGAGCAATAGCATCACTTCTCTGTGCAAAAGTATACTCGATCACATTATCTGTGAATCAATTATTTCCATTCACAGGATTGAGTATGAGTAATGGATCAATCGTACCAGATGCACTATCATAATATGGAGGATTCATCGCTATAGCTCCTGAGAGGAACTTGAGAGTTGATCCTGAGAAATGATTGGAAAGATCAAAGCTGATTACATGAGTTGTAGCATCTGCCTTGAGTCCTGTGAGAATCTTGGCTAGAGCGAGAACATCGGATTCTTCATAATTTCGAACATCATTGTTATCTTTGGATTCGAATGGCTTATATTCATTCATCAGAAACAATTGGAGCAATTCTCTCGCAAAGTTTTCATTTGGTTTTTTTGGATCTTTTTGATTATACAGATCGAGGAATTTTCCAGCAGCATAATCTCCAGGAGTTCCATTATTATTCAATACTTTTTTTACAAGTGTCTGATAGTTTCAGAACATATTATCAAAAAGAAGTGAGTGGAGCTCATACACATCCTTGTAGGTAATATCTCTATCAGTATCTCTATTTACTGAGAAAATATCCTCAAAAAGTGAAAAAAGTTTTCTCTTTCCTTCGTATGGATCTGCAGCATACATCAATTGATAGAGTCGAGTGGTATGATTCGCATCAGCCCAGTTAAACCCAGAACCCGTATAATTGGCAATATACGTATTGTACTCTGTTCGATCTGGCCCCATAGCGTTTGGGAAGATCATATTCACAGCAGCACTCGCACTTCCAGCCGCAAACAGTGAGTCGATCACTGTCTTATCAGCGTTAAATAGAGCAATTTCAGCCAAGTGAGCCGCTTTTTCACGAGTCCATGGACTCGCCTTTCCATCCGTATTCACTGCAACAGCAATAGAGAGTATATTGTGAAGAATATAGAAGAGCACGATGAGTGCCGAGAGGATTTTTTTCATATTCAGTTAGATTTAGAAATTATTGATTACCAGTCAGATGCCGATGATAATGATGAAGAAAGATGATATTATCGGTGAAACCATCGATATTTTTGGAGAGAAGGTATAGATCCGATCTTTCATAAACCAAGTGATACTCGCAATCAAGGAAAGACAGAGAAATATACCAATTCAGAGACTCAGAAGGAGTGGTGGAGCAAGTGACATCTTCCCTATCGCCATCAACATCAAAAATATGCTCCAACCAAATGCACACGGTGTCAATCCTGTTATGATCGCCATCAGAATATAATTCTTTTTTTGCATCGTTGTATCTGATGCTTCTGTATCTTTTTTCTTCTTCTTTCGATATTTTTGCAGAGAATAATATCCGATATATACACCGATTCATACGACTAAAATAGCACTCACTCGGCCGATCGTAGAAAGATATACACTCGGATCCAGAAAATTAAAAAAAATCTTCGTAATTACTACGACGACAATAATATCCAAGAGATGAATGAGTGTAAAAACCCCACAATACAGAATACTCTTCGGATATGACATAGCATCATCGATAATCTGAGAGATGAGAATTCACTTGGAATGTCCAGGCCCGATAGCATGAAGGAATCAGAGTACGCCAATAGAGAACATAAGAATCCAAAAATGACTCACACTATTCGAAGTACCATCAACATAGAGTCGAATATCCCTGAGAATACGAGCAAATCTCTCACCTCACCAGACAGTAGTATCTTGTGAGAGTGAAGTTCCATTTTTTGGTTCTACTATAGGAGTATCTGACACTATTGTTTCAGTAGAAAAAACTCGTTGTCATGGAGACAACTCCTTGGTAAGGGGGTTCCAAGAACTCTGGATCTCGATCATATCTGTATATCCATCCTCATCAGAATCCTTATTGTTTGGATTCGTATTATACAATACTTCGTCTTCATCAGAGAGTCCATCACTATCAGAATCAGCAAGTTTTTTTTGTTCTCCTTCTACCATGAGTGAGAGTGTATGGCTATCTTTTTTTACATTCAGAACCTTGTAGTCTGTTCTCTGGAGTTTTCCAGAAATCGTCTGATAGATATAGAGTCGATTGGTCTGGAGTGGAACCGTGTTCATAAACGTAATCCGAATGAGCGGAGTCTCCACCTTTTCTGAACAAGTAAATACATATGATATCGGAAATCATCCACTATACACCTCATCGATCATGAGTCATTCCTGAAATTCAAAAGAACCCATCTCACAAGCATTATCTTTGTTGATAACTTCCAAAGTCTCACTCAGATACTTGGTGAGAATCCCTGTAAGGGAATAATAACTCTCTAGTGTGATAGCCGTTGGTTCCATTCATCCGCTCGAAACCAATATTCTATCAAGTTCCACTGGATGTATATAGGTCACTCCTACAACCGTTGTATTATATATTGTGAGGGTAGTATTAGAGACATCGAGTGGATGTCCAGACACAACTAAAATACCCTGCATAAAGGTAAGGATTCACGTCAAAATGAGTGCAAATTTCCTATTCATAGGTCATTTCTTAGATAAAGTATCTAACAAATATTTGTATTTACAATGGACGTTTTTATTTATTTAATATAAATAATACAGAAAAATACAGAATAGCAAACTTTTTTTTGAAATGGAAAATTTATATTGACTTTTTATAATATATTGTAATATAACTTTATACTAAACCTTTTATATGTTATTAAACGTTGATATCTACGGCACTACAAGTCGATGACGCATCAAGCGAGCTGACACAAGAGCTAAAAAAGAATATGCAAAAGCCATCGATGCCTATAACCAGATTCGCAGACTTTCATGGTCACAGGAGCAGCTCATGTATCTGAGCAATCAAGTTGGTGCAAATGTCGGGATGTTAATTGCAGGAAATGCTAAAAACACTAATTTTCCAAAATAAGGAGATATTTATTTTCTTGAAAAATCTTATACCATCCGATCGAGTATCACTGCTGTTGCCACTCCAGCATTGAGAGATTCAGCAAGTCCAAACCGAGGAATAGTTATCTTGTCAGTTACATATTTTTCTAGTTCAGCAGTGATTCCGTGAGCTTCACTTCCTATCACAAGATATCCTCCAGTAGAATCGAATTTTTTTGTATGAGTACTCTCCCCATCGAGGTAGGCCCCATATACTTTTCATGATATTTTGGACAGATAGAGATCCAAATCTGTATAAAAAATAGAGATTCGAGCAAATGAGCCCATCGTTGCCATGATCACTTTTGGATTATAACAATCCACTGTATCTCGTGACGCAATAATATGAGAAATCCCATACCAATCAGCAATACGGATGACGGTACCGAGGTTTCCTGGATCATTGATCGTATCAAGAACGAGTATGAGTTCATTTTTCTGTATCTTTGGTAATTTATTTTCTCTCATTTTTATGAGCAAAATTCCTGAATCATTCGTATTGAGAGTAGTAATTCGAGAAAGTTCACTCTCTGAAACTAAACTGATTGGAAATCAGAATTCATTTCCTTCAGAGAATTTCTCTGTAAAAAATCACTCAATAATCTCAAGATCAGAATCCATATATTCGAGCATTGATTTCCGTCATTCGACGATAAAAACCCCCTCCTGATAACGAGTAGTCTTATCTTGCAACGATCTTAGGTATGAGATTTTTGCTTTTGATATCATATCCTAGATAAGTGATTCGAGTTGAAGGAACTGGGGAGTAAGATAATAAAGAAGAGTTAATTCTCCTGGTTCGATATCTTTCCATTTTGTTTTACTCGGAAGAGAGAAAACTGCAATTGATCCTTTTTTCATCGAAGGCATACCTTCACCTGAGAGATAACGAGCAAATTCAGTGATCTCATCATTGTGCCCCACAAGCATCAGTATCTCAGTATCTTTTGAAGTGGTATGAATCGAGCGAAGATAGGATTGATTTCCATCTCGTTTCTTTGGATTATTCCCAAAATAGAGATCATCAACAAGTTCCACTCCATCGATATTGAATTCTGTAGAGATAATCCCTGCCGTTTCACGAGTACGGATAGCAGAACTCGAGATAATGGTATCTGGACGAATTCCGATAAGTCTCAGATAACGAGCAATGATCGTGCTATGTTTTCGTCATTGAGAAGTAAGTGGTCGCTCAAAATCAGATCCTTCAAATTCTGAAGCATCTATCGCCTGAGCATGACGAACGAGGATGAGTTGTTTTTTGCTGGTAGTATGAAACATATATGGATTATATATAAAATCCCCCACCTTACGAGTGGAGGATTTTATTTTTGATTGCATAAATATGGAAATATTTTCTAAAACTATTCCTTCATACTCTCCACACCACTCACAATCTCGGAAACTTCTTTGGTAATGGCGCCCTGACGAGCCTTATTATAGACAAGAGTGAGAGACGCACCTTTTTTATTGGCACTATCTTTTGCATTCTTCATGGCCACCATACGAGCAGCGTGCTCAGAAGCACGAGCTTCAAGAAGCGTCTCATGGATCATAGCATCGAGAATCATCGGAATAGTATGATTCACTATCGTTTCGATATCTGGTTCTATTGTATAAGAAACAAGTGATTCTTTTTCGATACTCTTACCAGCTGCATGAACCAAGAATGTCTCGATCTCCTTCTGATTAATAGGAAATAGCGTCTTCACGGTTGGAAGTTGTGAAATTGCTGATTGATAGTGATTATAGATAATCGAAAACTTTGAATACTTTCCAGTTTTCCATTCTTCTATAGCAAAACGAACCATACGACGAGACTCTGCTACTGTCAGAGGATCATTGATCTCATCAGAAAAATCCGCAACCAGAGATTGCCCCGTTCGAAGGATAAAATCACGAGATCGTTTTCCTATTGTTATATAGTCATACTCTCGAGTATATGGAGTATCAGTATCATCTTTGATATATTCTGTAGCCTTTTTAAATACATTCACATTATATCCACCACAAAGTCCTTTTTGTGCTGCAACAAGTATGATGAGCTCATGTGTAGCCCCTTCTGGTGTGACACCAAAAGAACCAAGAACTGATTCCTCATGAGACACACGAGCGAGGATCTCGAGAGCCGCAAGTGCAAAAGGGCGCAATGAAAGAACGCTCTCTTGAGCTTTTTTCATCTTTACTGTTGAGATAAGTTCCATCGCCTTGGTAATTTTACCAGTATTTTTGATGGATTTTATGCGAGCTTTGATTTCTTTACCTGATGCCATAAAAACAATAATTTATAATTTACAATTTATAATTCTTGAAAATTATTTTTTCTTCGTAAACAGTTCTCCAAAATTCTCAAGGAATGCACCAAGTGAAGCCTTTGTCTCGTCTGAGAAGTCCTTGGAATCACGGATAGCCGTAAGAATTTTCTCTTCACGATCAAGAGCAATATAGAGATCGTGCTCGTAATGACCGATATCTTTTGGATCAATCTTATCGAGATATCCAGCAGATCCAGCAAATATGAGTGTCACTTGTTTTTCGAATGAAACTGGAGCGAAGATACCTTGTTTGAGAATCTCCACCATACGCTTTCCTCGTTCGAGTTGTTTCTTGGTATCAGCATCGAGATCAGAAGCGAATTGAGAGAAGGCTTCAAGTTCTCGATATTGAGCGAGTGAGAGTTTTAGGGTTCCAGCATTCTTTTTCATTGCCTTTGTCTGAGCAGATCCACCCACACGAGAAACCGAGAGACCAACGTTGATCGCTGGCTTGATACCCGCATTGAAGAGTCCTGACTCAAGGAATATCTGACCATCAGTAATCGAGATTACGTTGGTTGGAATATATGCCGATACGTCACCACCTTGTGTTTCAATAATTGGAAGTGCTGTCATAGAACCACCTCCGAGCTCATCATTGAGCTTCGCAGAACGTTCAAGAAGACGTGAGTGAAGATAGAATACATCTCCAGGATACGCTTCACGTCCTGGTGGACGACGAAGAAGGAGTGACATCTCACGATACGCATTTGCATGTTTTGTGAGATCATCGTAGATGATGAGAGCATGTTGTCCGTTCATCATAAAATATTCACCCATAGCCACACCCGTATATGGAGCAAGCCATTGCATAGCAGCTGGTGAAGATGCACCAGCATTTACGATAATAGTATAGTCGAGGGCTCCTGCTTTTTTGAGTTCTTCAGCAATCGCAACCACCTTAGAATCTTTTTGTCCGATAGCAACATAGATACATTTTACTCCATTTCCCTTTTGATTGAGAATCGTATCGATAGCAATCTGTGTCTTTCCTGTCTGACGATCACCAATAATAAGTTCTCGTTGTCCACGTCCAATAGGTACAAGTGCATCAACCGCCTTAATACCAGTAGCAAGAGGCTCATGAACCGATTTACGACTCATAACACCAGTTGCAACACGTTCAGCTGGATAGTATTCTTTCGCTTTGATTTCTCCTTTTCCATCGATTGGATTTCCAAGTGAATCAACCACACGCCCAAGAAGTGCTTCTCCAACTGGAACTTCGAGGATCTTTCCAGAACCTTGAGCGGTCATACCTTCAGCAATAGTACTAAATCATGAAAGAATAACCACACCAACGTAGTGTTCTTCAAGATTCATGGCAACACCTTGTGCACCAGATTCAAATGTAACAACTTCGTTATAGGAAACATTACGAAGTCCAACTACTTTGGCAATACCATCACCAAGGTATGATACAATACCAGCATTGACACGATCTGGAGAGATATCAGCAGCATCAATACGAGCTTCGATATCTTTTATGAGTTCTTGAGCAATAGCGACAGACGAATGAGACATAGAGAGAAAAAATTATGAATGTTGATGGTATATTGAGATGATCCTATGTATTTTTGATTTGATTTGCAAATTTCTGAAAAGAAATATTGATCATATCATCTCAGGCAAATATCCGAATCCCTCCAATAAGGGATGGAACTTCAGCAAAGACGACATCTTCAGGTATTTTTTTGATACCAAAGAACTGATCAAGACCCGCTACAGCAAACGAGCGAATATCTTCTAGTGCAGCACCAGTTGGGTATTCTATTCTTACTGAAACATCTGGATTATTTTTTGGATCTATCAAACGTGCCCGATGACCAATCTGCACGAGTGAAGTTTTATAAAGCTTGAGGATTCGCAAAATATCTGAGAGTTGTTCGCGAGAATATGTTGAAAGAGTAGCGGTTGTCATGATTTAGAGTTCGATAGTTTTAGCTTGAGTTTTGAGAAATTCGACATTGGCCTCATTTTTTGCAAAAAGCTTTTCATTCATCTTGAGTGCAACATCAATCACCTTAGAACGGAGTTCCTCAACGATCATCTTACGTTCAAGTGCAATATCAGAAAAACCCTTTGTTCGAGCAGCATCAGCATCAAGATGCGCTTTTTTTATAAGCTCAACTGCTTCTTTACGAGCATTTTCTGCAATTTCAGAAGCAATAAGCTTGGCGTCAACTTTTGACTGATCGATAATATTTGTTGCCTGATTGTGTGCATCAGTAAGAATATGAGCACTTTTTGCAATTTCAGCCTCAAGATGTTTTCGCTTTTTAGCTTCTTCATCGAGATAGCTCATATATGGAACGAAGAAAAATCTTCGAAGCACAAAGACTACAATGGCAAAATTAATGGCTTGAATAATAAATGATGAGAGATCAAAAAGAGCGTCCATAGAGAATTATTTAGTGAGGAAGAGTGCAGCAAATGCAAGAAGACCAGGAACTTCACAGAGAGCAATAGCAGTAAGCATCTTTGCATTAATATCACCTGATGCTGATGGGTTTCGTCCAATAGCCTGCATAGCACCCATACCAATCATACCAATACCAAGTCCGGAACCAATAACACCAAGGAGTGCAAAAGGAAGGTAACTCATAATAAAAAAAGTGAAAAAATAAGAATCCAAAGTTAATGTAAGCCTTACGGAGAGGAAGTATCCGATTTAAGCAACTAAAAACCAGGATGTAGAGCTCATGGAAGCTCTACATCCCAACTTTTAATGGGAGTGAGACTCTGGAATAGATTCTCTAATATAGAGCGAAGACAATGTCATAAAGATATACGCCTGAAGAAAAGCTACAAGTAATTCAAAAAACCAGAATGGCAGAGCAAGAATACGAAAGGCACCCGTATGAAATGCTGGAATCTGATTCCCAACATATACTATTACTGAAATAAGAATGGCTCAGACAAATATATTCAAAAATAAACGCATGGAAAGTGATCCAATACGAATGAACTCACCTACAAAATGTAGCCATCCCACAAACACACTTACTATCTTTTCAGCTGTTGAATCTCCATGATAATTGAATATATAATGCCCAAAATGATGAATTGGTCATTTCATCTTTATAGCCGTAATTTGGGCTACAAGAATAACAGTAAATGAAAATACAAGAGTTGTGGAAAGATCAGAATACATAGGACGAATATAGGCAGCAAGCCAATTATTCGTAGAGATAAGAACGAGCCAATCAAGTATAAGTCCAAATACGTTTCCTGAAAATATTATCACCATAATTCCTCCAAGAAGCCACATATATCGTCTTGCCATCTGTGCATTTCCGAGAAGAGATGTTGCATAAGAAAATATGCGATTTACCACATCGAGACCAAAAGCCCGAACCCGAGGAAGTGATTTGGTACGAATAGCAGTATAGAAAACTGCGATAAGAACAAAAAATACGGCCATAAAAATCCAAGTCGAAAGAATTACATTCGTTATAGGAAAACCACTCACTGTAAAACCGTGAATAATCTCTCATTTAGAGCTTGGAATATGGGGACCAGTATGCTCTGTAGTCGCATGAGTTGTTGTCTCATGTGCAGGAGCTACTTCTGCTTCGAGATGTGTTGTTTCAGTTGTTTCTTGCATATTACGCCCGAGAGTATAGAGAGAGTCGATTTTTTTGCAAGTTTTTATGAGTATAAAAAATATCAATTCCACCTTATCCCAACAAGAAAAATATCGAAAAATAATATTAAAAAATAATAAAAATAATTGTTAAGTGTATTTATCCAAAAGGATATTCTTACGAAGAATAGTTGACAAAATTATTATTTTCAATTAAACTCACTATATGAAATTATCACTATTCCAATCTTTCGATAGATATTCCTATAAAGATTGACTCAAAGTTCCTCGATGGGAAAAATATAAATGAGTTAATGTAGGTCCTGACTGAAATGTTACAGAACATCAACGCACTACTGCTCATACAATAAGAAAATACTGAAAATATGATCTTAATGCCTGAAAAATAACCCTTCAAGAATATCAACAACTTAGAATCACTGGACTCCTTCATGATATCCCAGAATATCTTGGCTGAGATGTTTCACTGGACGAAAAACATACCGTATCCAAAGAACTAGAAAAAATACATTGGAATACGATGATATCAAGAATATTAAAATGAAACGCAACACTGATATCTCAATCAGATTTTATATATCAAATTGATGACAATCCCTCTCATCCGCTCTACGGTGTATTCAAAATATATGAAAAAATAGGATACATATATGGAGCAATTTTAGCATCAAAACTCAATCCATCAGAAGTAAAAAATCTACAATGGCTCTGTAATAATGTTATAGGAAATAATCTCTCTTCCCTTTTAGAAAAAATTCCCGAATATCCATCTATTGAGTATTTTTTAATAGATCATCTAAAAGAAATAGATACTATTATTGAAATATGAAAGAAATATCAAAATGAACTCGAATCAAAAAATGATATTTTTAAAAAAGGAAAAAAAGATTGGGAAAATTATACTGCATAATCAATAAAAAATCTCTCAAATTGAGAGATTTTTTATTAAAATATAGATTTATCCGAGAATCACACAAGCGGTCTTCTCCATAGAGAGATCAGCATCTTTGAGTTTGTACTTCGTTACCACCTCAGTAATAGCTCCGAGAGCAAGTGCAATCTCATGAGCGGATTCTCCATAGGTAATAAGGAGTTCTGGTTCCACCTTCTCAAGAGCTGGCTGCATAATCTTGGCTCCTGGCATAACAAGAATATCAACCCCACCAAGAAAATCAAGAGCTTCAGTCGAAATATCAGTGAGAATCTGTGGAATATAGGCAATCCAGTATCCTTCGGTACGGAAGTGATAGAGTTTCTCATCATTCTTGGAGAATGCATACATCAGACATCCGCTCTTCTCATATTCTCCAGGAAGTTCGATAGCAAGACCATCGAGAGTTACTGACTCAGGAGTAAGAACGATTTCCTTTTTATCTGAAGTAATAGTGATATTTCAGTTTTTTATTGTGAATTCCATATAAAATAGTGGTTAAAAATTACATAAAATGTATGTTTTTTTCGATAAAACCAGTAACATCTGGCTTCATCCAAGCATCTTTGAGAGATTCAGGAGTGAACCACTTGTATCCGATAAAACGCTCTTCTTTTCGCGGTCTTGGTTCTGCTTTTCCAGTATATTTTACGAGGAAAAGTGAAACCTCTTTATGGATGACTGGGGCTCATTCGAGATAGGTGGCAGTAAACGAATAGTTGATCGTATTCATAAATTTGATGACTTGAAGTTCCGACTCAAGGAGCCCAGTTTCTTCGGAAATCTCACGGAGAGCGGTCTCCATCGGAGATTCATCATTTTCGATATGACCTTTTGGAAGGACATATTCGAGATCATCACGAGCATTTTTCCATGCGAGCATAAGAATCTCAATATACGATCATTTTTTCCGATACACGATACCACCAGCACTCTTTTCATAGAGTTCTGTTTGGGACATAATGAGGAATAATATAAAAAATATGTTCCGAGTATAGTCATTTTTCTTAAAAACACAAAAAAACTTGCAATGAAAAGTTGCTTTTATTGGCTTTTTTTATATCCTAGTGCTCATCCAAGCTCGTCAACCTCTAACCATATTCTCCATGCGTTTTCGTATCCAGACTGACATATTCCGAAAGGCCATCGAGGCTACGAGCCATGCAACCAGCACATCCAATCTCACTCCAATCCTCGAGAATATTCTGATCGATGCCGGATACAAGAAGGTGACTCTCACAGGAAATAATCTCGATATGGCGATCGAATATATTGTTGATACTGGGGTTGATGTCGAAGTTGAAGGAAAATTCACGATATCATCCAAGTTTCTCTCCTCATATATTGCACTGATTCAAGATACTGAAGTACTTGTTACTCTTGAGAAATGAGGAAGTATATCATTCACAACTAATAGTAGTGAAACTAAGTTCAAAGGAACAAGTCCAGAAAAATTTCCATCTATTCCTACTATTGTCACTGGACAAGCAATATCTCTTAATGCTCGAGAACTCAAAACCGCAATAGAGAAAACTCTCTTCTCGACCGCTGATGGGAGTGTTCGTCCAATGCTCGCAGGGATCTATATGCGAAGTGTGAATGGGGAGCTCATATTTGCTTCGACAGATAGTTTTCGACTCTCAGAATTCAGGATTCATCCTGAGACAAGTGTCTCTCATACTCCGATCATCATCCCAGAAAAAGCAGCCAATGAGCTCTCACGACTTCTTACGGAAGATATAAAAATGGTAGAAATCTGTACTCACGAATCTCAGCTTCTTGCCACCGTTGGACCTATCAGACTAACATCAAGACTCCTCGCAGGAAAATTTCCTGATTATGAAGCATTTTTTCCTTCTGAGTATCGAAGCAAATCTGTTGTTCTCAGAAGTGAATTTATGAATGCCCTCAAACAAGCCAACCTAGTAGCAAGACAAAATAACTACAATACTAGAATCCGATCCAAACACGAAGGAAAAATCGAAGTATCTACTGGAGATACTGAGATAGGTGCGAGTCTCGCTAGTCTCTCCGGATCGGTCGAATGACAAGAAGATATCATCGGAGTTAACAGTGAATACCTCCTCCAGGCCCTCTCTGTTATCCGAGAAGACTATGTGAGCTTCGAATACAAGAATCCCCTCTCCCCGGTTGTTATCAAGTGAGTTGCCACTGGCGAATCCAAACAAAGCTACCGACACCTTATTATGCCACTCAAGATCTAATATGTCAGAACTATTAAAAAATGAAGAACGTTTTCTTGTGGCAACCAAGTGTTGTATTCTTGTACAAGGGAAAATTCTGATACTGGGTGAAAAAGTCCAAGATACAATTCATTGGGAGCTTCCAGGGGGAAAAATCTCAAAACAAGATAAAGAAAAAGAAATTATCTCTTCTCTTGAAAGAGAAGTTCTTGAAGAGCTATGACTGAACCTATCTCCCCAAGATACACCAAAAATTTTTCACATACAAAAATCATACGAAAAAGCATTCCATAGTGATGACATCTTACCATTTATATTTATTTGTTATTTAATTGAATTAGATTACTTTCCTGAAATCAGCCTCAGTGATGAACATACCATACATAGATGGATTACTCCGTCTGAAATAGACAATATTTCTCCATGGCGAACACAATTTGATACCATAGTGAAAAAAGCATTTGAAATTAAACCTATATAATTCTTTACCTAACTGTATGATCCAACAAATTCAAAATCTACAAATACAAGTTCTCGCGGAACTCCCAAATCTCACCAATGAAGAAGCACTTATCGCCTATCGAAATGATATCCTCGGGAAAGCTGGGGAACTCACTACGATTCTCAAGTGACTCAAAGATCTCACTCCTGAAGAACGAGGAACCGTTGGAAAAGCAGCGAATGAAACTCGTGACATTATCACTGAGGCATTTGAGGCTGAACGAAAACGTATCAAAAAAGATCTCATCGCAAAAAGACTCGAAACCGAACAAGAAGATGTAACGGTTCCATTTGCTCGCGAACGAGGAAGTCTTCATCCGATCACTCTCGTACAACGAGAAGTAGAAGATACTTTTATCCGAATGGGATTCGATATCTATGATGCTATGGAGATGACGACTGAGTATCTCAACTTCGATGCAGTAAATGTACCAAAAACGCATCCAGCACGAGATATGCAAGATACATTCTGGCTCGAAGGATCTGGTCATGTTCTTGCTACTCAGACTTCTTGTATGCAGAATCTCATCATGAGAAACAAATCCACTCCGATCCGAGCTATCATCCCTGGACGAGTATTTCGTAATGAAGATGTTGACGCAACTCACGATAACACCTTCTATCAAGTGGAAGGAATTGTGATAGATAAATGAATCGGAATCGGGCACCTCAAGTTCACGATCACAACAATGCTCTCAGATATTTTCTGAAAAGAGGTAACCATCCGTATGCGACCTGGCTACTTCCCTTTTGTGGAACCAGGAGTCGAGGTAGACTTCTCTTGTCCATTTTGTGATGGAGTTGGTTGCAAGATCTGTAAACACTCTGGTTGGATCGAATTCATGGGAGCGGGACTCATTCATCCAAACGTGATTCGAGAAGGATGACTTGATCCTGAGGTATATTCTGGATTTGCATTTGGATTTGGTCTCAATCGACTCGTGATGATCCGATATGGGATTCCTGATATGCGATACTTTATGAGTCCAGATGTGAGATTTCTAAAACAATTCTAAAAAAGAATGTCTTCCTTTGATTTTGACTACTGGCATATCAAGATTCTCTACGATCTCTCGGGATATATCGTCGCTTTTGCTGTCACTTGGTTTTTCTATAGGAAAGTCCTCTCAAAACATGAACTCCCAAATCCGTTCGAATCAAAAGAACAAAAATGGGAGTATTATCTCTATGTTATCGCTGGAGCGATGTTTGGTGGGATGATCATATCTACTTTCGATGGAGCAATGATCCCAGGTCGTAATCCAGAATGAGGAATGCTCATCTCAAAATCGATTGCTGGAGCACTCTTCTGAGGAATCATCACCGCTGAATTTTACAAATACAGCAATCATATCAAGACCCCAACTGGTATACTTTTTCTCCCAGGAATTGTCCTCGGAGTTCTTGTGGGGAGAATCTGAGCTATCATGACATGACTTCGGGACTTTACCTATGGACTTCCAACTTCTCTCCCTTGGGGGATAGATTTCTGAGATGGGATTACTCGTCATCCCACAATGATCTATGAGATGCTACTTCTTGCGATATTTTTTGTGATATTCTGCATCTGACTTTACTCGAAACATCGAAAATGGTGGATAACCAATGGATTCTATGTTTTTATCATTGTCTACTTCCTCTACCGATTCTCTGTTGGATTCATACAACCCTATAGCACTTGGTGGCTTGGACTCTCAACGTATCAAGTGATAGCAATTCCGATGGTCATGTATGGTTTATGGATGATAAAAAAATATAATTCTTAACATTTTTAAAAAATGAAGATATTATCAATTTTGATTATACTTTTCGGTATATTTATAACTGCATGTGGATGAGTAATTCTACGTATAGGAATGATAGTAAATTACATATTTCTATTACCTATAATTTCTATTATTTTAGGTTGATGAATTATTTGGTATTGAATCAAGTTAAGTCGAGTTAATCTTTGGATTTCCAAAGAATTAAAATGATTATTTTATATATTATTTATAGTCGCATGCATCCTTCAGATTTTATACGCAAGTATACTGTATCAGGCAATTTATCATGGTTTATAAAATTAATTCTTAATTTCTAACAACTATAATTATGGCAAACTTAATCAAGAGTATTCTTATTGTTATTGCGATCTCCATACTCGCATTTGGGGTTACTTGTGGTGGCACGTTTATGTTATTTTTTGGATGGGGAGCCTTATGAATCCCTCTGATCATCATTGGTCTTGTAATAATCTACAAGATCTGTCGCAGTTATCTCTGAGTATATTTTTGGAGATATTTTTGAGTGAGCATAATTACTTATATTCCTATCAGTATAGTACTCTCATGAGTTCAATATATACTTATGACATCCGTAGGATATCGTGGAGTAAATACTCCAGTTTATTATATTATTCAATTATTGAGCTTATTTTTTGTGAGCATTCCTACTTTTTATGTATTTCATTTTTATCGAATGAAGGCCCAGATCGAAACAACAGCTATCTGAAGTGCTTGAGAGGATATTTCTATTATTTTTGGTAATATTTTTAGACCTTTTATCAATTTTTTTAGAGATATACAGAAAACTCCTGAAGAAACAACATTTTCTGGTGCACCAAGTGTAACTGAAGAAAAAGTGATACAAACACCAGAAGCATCAACAATAAAATCTGAATCAACTGATCTTATGAGTTCTCTGGGTCAAGTTGATATAACCAATATTAGTGGCATCACTTTTTTTCCAAAAGTCTGAAAATGATTCCAGGTAAAAACTCCGAATATCAAACGACTTACAGTGTATATAACAACTAAACTAGCAAAAACAACCTTTGAAGTTGAAGAACTCAGAAATATATACAATCACGTATCAAAAAGTCTACAATCCAACCTGAGTAAAACTGACTACAATATCGTTCAAGGAAAAATCAATGAATTCGTACAAAGTGGTGGAGAAGTGAAGATAGAAAAATATAATCCTTAACTTACTACATTATGCAAAAATTCTTTCTCATCATTTTCAAGCTTTTTCTCTTGGTAATAATCATCGCTGCTGGTGCTGGCGCTACTTGTTGAGGAAATCTTCTATTATGAGATTTTGTTGGAAATATTTGAGATGATTTCTGATTTATTATATGGTGAATCGAAGTACTTATTATTCTCATCTACTGAATTCGTTTCCTATTTTTCTCTATTCATTCCTGAAATCTCAAAAAACTTGTAATTACTACCCTTCTGATTTGACTAATTTGCGGATGAGTATTTTTAGCAGTTTGCGGATGAATAAACTTATTTTAATTCTAATTCTATGGCCTTCTACTCTTCCCAATACGATCTCTTCTTGAATACCACCGAATCATTCTGTCACGAGTGCAAGAACAAGGAACGACTCATCCCGGCTCACATCGTCAGCAAATGACAAGAAGTGCATCTACGCAAGTTCTGTCCTGACTGTTGAGAAGTCTGGTCGATCATTTCGAATGATCTTGAATATTTCAGAAAATGTAATGACTATCTCAAAAAACCAGATCTTCCAGAAAAAGCGCTCACTCCGATTCTTCGTGGTTGTCCTTTTGACTGTGGGGTATGTCCTCAGCATCAGAACCATCCATGCCTCGCCCTCTTCAATGTGATCGATGAGTGCAATATGAAGTGCAATATCTGCTACCACTCTTCCGAACCCGGAAGTGGGAACTATCGAACGATGGACGAGATTCGCAAAATGCACGAGACACTTCTCAGTGTCGAGTCCCAGCCGGATCTAATCCAAGTTACAGGAGGAGAACCAAGTATCCATCCTGATATTATCGAGATACTCAAGTATCTGAAATCTGGGCCTGTTCGTCATCTGATGATTAATACGAATGGTATTCGTATCTCTCAAGATGAGGAATTCGTGAAAGAACTCAAAAATATTGGAAAAGGATTTGAGGTATATCTCCAATTTGATTCACTCGATGGTGATACTCTCAAAAAAATTCGAAATGGAGACATGCGAAGCACAAGACAAAAAGCTCTGGAGATGCTCGAAAAATACAATATCTCAACAACACTTGTCTGTGTGATTCATAAGTGACTCAATGATAGAGAAATTCCTGAACTCATTGCCCATGCTCAAGAGTGGAAATGTGTCCGAGGAATTGTATTCCAACCAATTCAAGATGTTGGACGCAATAGTGCGGCAGATTATCGGATCAATCTCTCTGAAATCCGTGACATCATCATCCATGATCAATCCAATCCATTCTGAGCTGATGATATGATCCCTCTCCCTTGTGATCCACACAAGATCTGTGTCGGATACGCTGTGAAACACGAATGAAAGATTCTTCCTGTTACTGGAAAAATCCCAAGAGAGATGATCACTGAACAGCGAGGTACTATCGCATTCGAACAGGATAAAGACTTCTTGAAATCGGTCATAGAAACCGTATCACTCGATACAGCATTCGGAGAAAATATTATCAACAAAGACAGCATAAAAAGAAAGCTCTTCTGTTGTTGGCCAGAGTTCTTCGCTCCAGAAAGTATGTCATATGAGAACATCTTCCGAATCGTGATAATGGAATTCACTGATATGTACAACTTCGATAGTGCCAATATCAAACGTGAATGTAATTTTATGATTGAGGAGGATCGAGCTATCCCATTTTCTACCTACAATATGTGACTCTCACGAAGCACACCAAGTCCATCTCTCAAAGACAAAGTCAATGCTTGGAAAAAATCGAATTAAATAGGTTCTATATTTGCACATTTTTAGATTATTTGCTATAATACGAGCAAGTAATCTTTTTTTATGAAATTCCTACGAACTAAACTTATCGAAAAATTCAACGAATCATTCAATAGCAGTGAAAAACAATATTTTGTCATTGTATGAGAAAAAGGAATTGGAAAATCTACTTTCCTCTCTCTTCTTGAAGAATCTGATGTATTTGTAACCTATAAAACTGAATCTATTCTAGTAACTGACGAATTCCCTCTTGAATCTGTCGAACTCAAGAATCCTGATACCAATACTATCATTCTAGATTCCACCATTCCAGTTTCATTTTCTGAAATTCGAACATTTATAGAATCAAAATCGCCTGATTCTCGTATTATTTTCACAAGCGAAACAACAATTCTTGATGAAACTATAGAAAGTTTCCCAATTGGAGGGATATCTTTTCGGGAATATGCTGAATGAGCAGGAAATCCTATCGATGTAGGAGCTATTATGTCAAAAAAGGCTGATATAGGAGTCCTAAATGAACTTCGTGATATCTACATTCACCTTGGACAATATCCTCACAATCTTGATAATCCAGAATCCCTTCAGGAGAGTTTTGATGCAAAGCTTGCTACTATGAATAAAGAATTATTTAAAAAAGAAGAATGAGATTTTCTTGATTTTATACGTACACTTGCTATGAATGTTGGAGATATATACAAGGAAGAACGTATTGCAAAAAATATGAATATCTCTCGTCGAAAAGTACGAAAATATACTGAAATTGTCCTTAAATACAATCTTGTACGAGCTATTGGTCCTTGGGTTGAAAATTCGATTACAGAGCTCTCTCGGCACGTAAAGGTATACTTCACTGATCTCGCTTATTTTCATACTGCACTTGGCACAAGTTACTATCATGGTGAAGGAAAACAAGGAGTAATTGAGAATTTTATTCTCATAGAATTGGAACGTAAACTTTCATCTACACATGATATCCGATTCTATCGTAAAAAGTCTGGATCGGAAGTAAGTTTTATTCTCATAGAAAAAACAACTGAAAAAATCACTCCTATTGAAGTTACTATCAAATCAAGTAACATTATTCCACAATCACTCAAGAGCTTTCATGAGGCTTACAGATCTCGCATTGAACACGCTATGATAATGAATAATACTCTCACAGAGCAAAAAGATATTGATTGAACCCCTATCATTATTCTTCCACATATTGCAATATAATCCACCATTTGGTGGGTTTTTCTTTACAAAATAGAAAAAAAACATAATTTATATAGCAATAAAACTATCTTTTTTCTATGCACCTCGTCATCATGGCAGCAGGAGAAGGTTCCCGAATGAGACCATTTACCGATACTACTCCAAAACCACTTATTCAGATTTGTGGTAAAACAATTATTGAACATAATATCGAACCAATTATTGAATTATTTGAAGAGATTTATCTGATAGTAAAATACAAAAAAGAATGTTTTATTGAATACTTTGGCGATACGTATAAATGAAAAAAAATCCACTATATTGAACAAGGAGAACAATCAGGGACAGGAGCAGCTATTCTTTCTCTTGATAATAATATTGAAGGGGATTTTATTGTTATATCGGGGGATGATATCTATAGTTCAGATGACATCGTGAATCTCACGAAACAACCTGGATATGCAACTCTTGTAAAGCAAGTGGAAAATCCTGAACTTTTTGGAATATTTACCTGCGATACTAACTGAAAGGCTACTGAAATTGTAGAAAAACCAACCGATCTATCAATCGGAAATCTAGCAAATATCGGAAATCATAAGTTTGATGATAAAATTTTTGAAATGCTTCGGTCAATACCACTTTCTTCTCGATGAGAACTTGAAATTACTGATCTTATCCAATATTATATTGGAAAATGACAATATAATGTCGTTGAAGCTATTGGTCGATGGATTCCTGTTGGATATCCATGGGATCTCATCAAAGCAAACAATGAAATCATAGGAAAATACAGTGAAACTATCAATAAATGAGCAATTATAGAACCACAAGTGAATATAAAATGAAATGTATATCTAGAAGAAGGAGTAATTCTAAAATCTGGAACCTATATCGAATGAAATGTATACCTATGAAAATGAACAATTATATGACCAAATTCGTACATTCGTGGTAATACGAGCATTGGGGAGCATTCAAAGATTGGAGCTTTCGTAGAGGTGAAGAACTCGTATATAGGGAGCTTTTCTGCTATTCCTCATCTCTCTTGTATTGGGGATTCTATTATTGGAAATCATGTGAATATTGGCGGAGGATCGAAGGTGGCCAATCTCCGTCATGACGGGAAAAATATTCGTGTAAAAATTAAAGATACTCTTGTTGATTCTGGAAGATATAAACTCGGTGCCATTATCTGAGATAATGTACATCTAGGTATCAATACTCTCATATATCCAGGTAGAATAATTCCCACTAATTGATCGACTATTCCTTGAGAAATAGTAAAATAATTACATGTCCTCAAAATTCTATAAAAAAATCTCAACAACTCTTCTCATTATAGTGGGATTATTTTATTCTTATGAAATTCAGGATGCTGCAACTGAGCATATTGAAATAGTAGCAAATACGAGTCAACAAGAAATACAAATAATCAAGAATAATTCTATAGAGAATATCGATAAAGCTACTCTAAATAGGATTCCGGAAATTTGCATAAAAAATCCTGATATTCGATTTTTTATGTATCACTATGTTCGGGCTCACGATCCTCGTGACAATGCTGCAACTACTGATCTTTCTATTGATCCATGGAATTTTAGAGAACATATGAAATATATCCAAAAACTCAGAAATGAATGAGTGATATATACTATGAATGGGGCTGATCTTATAGAAGCAATACATAAAGATTGCTTTCCATCGGGAAAAATCTGGATATTCACCAGTGATGATGGTTGGATTGATACCTATACTGATCTTTTTCCTATTGCTCACGAATATAATGTTCCATTTTTTCTTGGGATTATCACAAATCGTATCGATACACCTGGATTCGTAACAACCAAACAAGTTCAAGAAATAGTAAAAAATCCCCTCTTTACAATTACTTCTCATTCCATAACTCATAGTGAACAAGATAGGATGAACAAAGCCACAGAAACACAAGAAATATGTGAATCCAAAAAAATACTAGAAAATATCACAAGAAAATCTATCTATACCTATACCTATCCTGAAGGACGTATGAGCAAAGATAGTAAGGAAATATCTGAAAAATGTTGATATACGCTTGCTTGGTCAACTGGATTTGGTACTAATTGGAATCCAATTCAGCCATCAAGATACGATATCAATCGCATCAGGATACATAACTATACAACGATAGAACTATTCGATGATGTAATCAATGGGATAAAATAAACTTGCTTTTTATATAAAATCCCTATACTATATGCGTCCTTATTCTCGTAAGAACTGGGAGTTCATACATATATGAACGTTTGCACCATTTATTTTCTCACCATTTTATATTATGGCAAAAGTACACGGAAAGAAGTACAACCAAGCTGCAAGTCTGATCGAAACTGATCGACTCTATACGCTCGACGAGGCAGTAGAACTCCTCGAAAGAACTAACACGGTTAAGTTCGACCCAACTATTGAGATTCACTTCAATCTCTCTATCGATCCACGTCAAGCAGATCAACTCGTTCGTTCGACTCTCTCTCTTCCTCACGGAACTGGTAAGACCAAGCGTATTGCAGCATTCACTGATATCGGTAATGAGGCAGAACTCAAGGCTATGGGAGTATCAGTAGCTGGTGGCGATGATCTCATCGACTCAGTCCTCCAAGGTCATGTTGATTTTGACATTGCGATTGCAACTCCAGGTATGATGAAAAAGATGGGTAAGGTTGCTAAGGTTCTCGGACCAAAGGGACTTATGCCAAATCCAAAAGCTGGAACGGTTGGTGAAAATCTCGAAGCGATCGTAAAAGAACTCCTTGCTGGTCGATTCGAATTCAAGAACGACAAACAAGGAAATGTTCACTCTATCGTTGGTAAGCTCTCATTCGGAAATGCTAAGCTCAAAGACAATATTGGATTTTTTGTAAAAACTATGAAGGCAGCTCGTCCAGCAGGAGTAAAGGGATCTGTAGCATTTATGAATACTGTATTCATCTGTAACGCTATGGGGCCTGGTATCCGTCTCGATGCAAACCAAATCTAATTCTTCTACTCGTCACTGCGAGGCACGAAGCAATCCACGTTCCTACTAATTATCCCCTTCAAGAAATTGAGGGGGATTTAATTTGAACTAATTTGATATTTATATAGAATCTAGGCTAGCAAACATTATTTCCCATAATGCTTGCATATGACTAAATACTGTAAGTTGAGCACTTATAAAATTTGAAAAATATTCAGAAATACTTTCTAATTCGATACTTTTTTAAAAAATCTTTCAAAAATTAATAAATAATTAATATATGGTTTATATAATGAAATTCTTATTTACTATAAATTCATTATTATATGAGCAAATTTCGGGCTTTATGCATCAATGCTATCCCCGTTTTTCTTGTTTCATTGAAAAAACTCATACCACCATAATCTTTTGAGAAACAGAAAAATGCAAATGTATTTTTAATGGCAATGGAGATTTATTTTAATTTATTTCTAAACTTTATGAAAAAACTCATATATCTACTATTACTTCCTTTAGTTACTCTTTTTGTACAAGATTATAGTTATGCTGATTTGTGGTTGGGATGAAGAAATGATAATGCGACCGTTTCTGTATTCTTTACACAATCAGTTACCAATAGTTCCACATATACTTCCATATTTAATTCTGCAATAGCAAATTGGAATAATATTTCTTCAAAGGTTTCTTTAACAAAAGTCTCATCTTCAACATCAGTTGGAACATTCGTATATGTATCAACCACGGCTACACCATGATTACTATGAATGATGTTTGCATATAAAACCAATTCAGCGGGACAAGTAATACAAGACTCAACTGCTGTTGACTTAAAGTGGCCAAGAACAGATGTATACATATATAGTAATACAATGGACAGTGCCAGCATGACAACTTCTCAAAAGATTGCAAATGCAACTCATGAGCTTGGGCATACTCTTAAACTTGCTCATCCTGGACTATGAACTATGCGATGCAGTGCAATTCCGTCATGACAAACATCAATTATGTCACAGGGAATTCAATCTACCTGACCACAAACCTATGATAAGAACGACATTAAATACAAATGGGGGCTGTAATTTATTTTTAATTCTCTTTTTTTAATCTTATGAAAATTTCATCATATTTTGTTAGCATAGGTTTATCTATAGCTACTATACTCAGTCTTAGTAGTTGTACTGAGCAGAATAAGAACACTGTTTCTAACACAACTACCATGAGAACTGTTCACGTTGAAGCTAATCGTGTTGTGTATAAAAACTTTCCAGACCTTAAGAAAAGTTCTGACTTTGTTGGAATAGTTCAACCAATAGAAGATTTTCAGACAAGAAAGCATGAAAACAATTACATGCCAGATGGATCTTTAAGCGATTTTCATACACGCACGGTAGTTCGAGTTATTAAAGTTTTTAAGGGAGATGTTCTACCAAATACTACGATGGAAATCATAGAACCAATTAGTATCATCAAAAGCTGATGAGAAGATATAAAGATTGCCATAGACGATTATTCAGAACTTCCTTTAGATAAACCATCTCTTGTTTTTCTTCAGAAAAATACTTATGGACAACTTTGAGTAGGAAATGCTCAAAATAGTGTATTTCCAACAAAAAAAGATTTGAAAGTAAATATAAATTCAAAAAACGATCCTGATCGTGAAGAAATCTACAAATGAATCACGACAGAAAAAATGTTAGAAGAATAATGTATATTTAAAAACTTTTTAACAGATAGTTAACAATAAAAGAAAAGTTGTCAGTTTTTTCCTATGTTGATACTGAAATATACAGAAAACAAGGAAGTCTTCAATCAGAGATGATTGAAGACTTTTTTTTTAGAAATCTTTCAAAAATTAATAAGTACTGACCCCATTCAGAATCTAAAGAAACTATTCATATTCAGCAAATTCAGCATCTGCAAAATTATAACTATCCCCTCCCCTTAAATGCACTAAGTAGTGTAATCTCGTCTGCATATTCGATAGAACCCGCATGTGGAAGTCACTTTGATAATCGAGAGATTCTCACTTCTCGTGGCATATGTCCGATTGCATAGAGCGCCGTTGCCTCCCCTTCTATATTGGGATTCATCGCAAGGATGATCTCAGAGATACTCGGATTTTCAAGGATACGAGCAAAGAGTGAATCATAGTTGAGCTTGTCTGGAGTGGTTCACTGGATCGGAGAGATAACTCCACCGAGGACATGATATCGCCCACGAAATACTCCCGTTCGATCGATCGAGAGCATATCGAGATAGTCCTCAACAACACAGATCATCGTATCATCTCGGCGAACGTCACTACAGATAGGACAAGTTGGATGTTCTACATCGGTCATCCCATGACAGACTTCACATTCTCGAACCTTTTCATGGAGATCAGAGAGTGCCTTTGCAAAATTCGCCACATAGGTCTTATTGGCTTTGAGCAAAAAAAATGCGAGCTTGGCCGCAGTTTTTTCACCAATCCCAGGAAGATAGTGGATCATATCGATGATTCTCTTAAGAGCTTCTGGCATTATTTTTTAATTCTTGAGAGTAAATTGTGGATCTTGCATCACGAGAAATGATGGAGTTCCTGAAGGTTCCATACTCAAGATGATTGGAGCGTTATCGATCGCATCGATAGACTTTCATTCTGCAATATGGATATCGAGACGATTCTCTTGAAGTACAAGTTCACGATAATCAGACTGAAGTTCACGAATCTGATACCCCCTCGTGGCATTCTGATTGAGAATCCAGATATAGTAAATCCCGAGACACGCATTGAGAGCGATGGCAAGGATATATGCCTGAGTAAATGAGAGTCGAAAATTCTCACGAGCCACTTTCCGCTCAGAGAAAAAAGAAAGATGTCATTTTTTGGCTACCAGGACGTTCGCATTCATGAGGAGAGAGTGGATTTAGTAACTACGCTTGAGAACTCGGAGTTTTGCTGAGCGACTTCGGGGATTTTTATCGATTTCGAGTTCGGTTGGAAGGATAGGTTTTTTGTTGTACTTGGTGAGACGAGCTGGGATGATCGTCTGACCCGTGATATCATCAATAGTGCCCGTGAGATACGGAGTGAGGAGATTTTTTACGATTCGATCCTCGATCGAATGAAACGTAATAATAGCGATATATCCTCAGATTGCAAGTCGTTCGATCGCTTTTTTGATCGAAATTTCGACATGTTCAAACTCGGCATTGACCGCAATACGAAGGGCTTGAAATACTCGTTTTGGCGAATGATCATCGAAACTCGCTTTTTTGATAATCTCCAGAAGATCGAATGTTGTATCGATGGATTGGGTTTTTCGGATTTCAACGATAGCTCGTGCAATATGTACCGCTTTTTTCTCATCAGCATATCGAAACATCAGATCACGAAGCTCATATTCAGAGAGTGTCATCACCAGATCACGAGCCGTACGACCCTGTGTCCGATCGAATCGCATATCGAGTGGAGCATCATAGCGGATAGAAAAACCTCGATCCCCATCATCATAATGAGCACTGCTTACTCCAAGATCATAGAGAATAAAGCTAATCTCTGGAAGAGAAAGACTATCTAGAATAGTATCAATATCTGCAAAACTCGAATGTACCAAATGCTTGGTTACTGATGAATTAACAACATCAAGATTGGTACGAGCAAGAGCAAGATTATCCTGGTCTCGATCAATGCCGATAAATACATCACCAGGAGACATATGAGAACAAAACATACTCGCATGTCCAGCTAGACCCAGAGTTGCATCAACTACACATGAATGCACTCATCCAGAGACGAATATCTCTTCGATTTCACTGATGAGAACAGGATCGTGATGCAAAATAGAATTATATAAAAAAATATAAAATACCCCGAAATAATCACAAAAAATGTAGTCGTTTTTTGCTTTCTGTCAAGCGGAAATACTCCCATAAAATACTACGCATTTTCTTTTGAAAAAAATGATTTTTTTTCTATACTCTTACTATGCCAAATTTTACTGTCAAAAAAATTCACCACAAACACATCCATAAAAAAGAAATCCAAAATGAGCTACCAAAGATCGAAAAAACAAAAAGATCTACTAGAAAATTCATATTTATTTCACTCATACTATTGAGTCTTATATTCTGAATAAATTATATTGTACAAGGTATTGGAAATATGAAAGTTGGAACTGCTGGTAATACTAATATTCCATTTACCACCATCAAATTCAATAGCAGCACAGAAACCTGAACAATAGTGCCAGAAAAAAAATGAGTTACTAATATTCTTATTGTTGGTATCGGGGGTGCTGGTCATCAAGCTGGTGAACTTGCTGATTCCATCATGCTTGCTTCTTTTAATGAAGAAAGTAAGAATGTTACGATGATATCTGTCCCCAGAGATCTCTACGTAAACTACGGTACCAATGAATGAGCTGGAAAGATTAATGCACTCTACCCTATTGGACTTGGGCAAAAAGTATGAATCTCTCTCCTTGCAAACAAGGTATCCGAAGTTACTGGTCAATCAATTCATCATTATATTGTTATAGATTTTACAGCATTTCGATACATTGTAGATGCCCTCTGAGGGGTAGAGATTGATGTTATCAAAGATCTCTATGATCGTGAATATCCTGATTATAATTATGGTTATACTATATTTTCAGTGAAAAAATGACTCCAAGTATTCAATGGTGAAACCGCACTCCGTTATGCACGAAGTCGTCATTCGACCAGTGATATGGATCGATCTCGTCGACAACAACAGATTATCAATGCTATAAAAACCAAAGCTCTTTCAGCTGGAATTATAACAAGTCCATCAAAAATCTCAGAAATAATCGATGCTACACGGAAGAATATTGATACTGATCTCACTGTTGGTGACATTGTCTCAATTGGATCTACTTTTGCAAATATAGAAAAATCAGCTATTCATGTCTACAATCTTGGAAGTGACTGTATTGCTTACAATAATTGTAGTATTGGCTCCTATCTTTATAATCCATCAATGGCTTACTTTGGTGGTGCATGGACTGTAATTCCTGAGTGAGCACGAATAAATAAGCTCAGTTACTATGATCGTATCCATCGATTTGTGAATTTTGTATTCGAATTCCCTGGCCTCAATATTACAGAGCAGCCTATCGTTGTTATACATAACAATGCTTCTCTCTCCTATGCAAAAAATCTCCTTATGGAAATGAGAAAGATAGGTGTCAATTTTGAAAATAACCATGTGCTCAATAGTTCTACTGGTATCATTGAACAATCTCATATCAATGTATACTGGAACGAAGAATACGACATATGAATTAATCCCGAATCATCTATCATAAAGGCTCTCAAATCTCTTGATATGCGTATCCCTATCAATATAGTTACTGGAAATGAATATATAAAGACCAATGGTCCGAAGATTGAGATTGTACTTGGAAATGACTATAAAAACTATTTTACCTTCTCCAAACCAGCTGAATATCTTCCAAAGATTGAAAATCCAACTAATACCGGGGAAGTAGTTTCATGAGAGAAAAACAAAAAAATAACTCCAAATACCAAGAATCCTCCTGAAAAAACCCCACAAAAAATAGATACCTCTGTACAGAATATAAATAATACCCCTGTATTTAAAGTAATTCCTGGTGAATGGGAAGATCTCTAAAATCTTATTACATATAATTATGAATAAACCAAGAATCAGACATATAGCATCTCGATTTCAATCTCTCAAAAAACATCTTGATATAGGTCAAGATGTTCCTGAAAAAGAATTCAAGCACTTCAAAAGAAAAAACTCAAAATGGAAGTTTTTTATGCGGCTTATTGGTTCTATAATTCTACTTTTTGCCCTTGGCCTTATTGTACTTTGGGCTGTTTTTCTCAGAGAAATTCCATCTATTGAGTCATTAGCAAGTGGCAATTATTTTCGTGAAAGTACCACTATCTATGATAAAGATGGTGGTGTTATATACACTCTTTTTAAAGATGGAAAGCGTACTTATATAGCCTATGAAGATATATCTCAATATCTCAAAGATGCCATAGTAAGTACTGAGGATCGTACCTTTTTTGAAAACCCTGGATTTGATCTTATGGGAATTGTTCGAGCTTGAGTCAAATATGTAATGGGGTCAAATGAAACAGTTAAAGGAACCTCAACAATATCTCAACAACTTATAAAAAATACTATCCTCACTAATGAGAGATCTATCAAGAGAAAAGTACAAGAAATGTATCTTTCATATCAACTGAATAATAGTTATTCAAAAGAAAAAATTCTTGAAATGTATTTCAACGCTTTCTCATTTGGTTATAATGCCAATGGTATCGAAGAGGCCTCACGAACTTATTTTTGAAAAAGTGCTAAAGATGTAGGTCCACTTGGGGCAACTATACTTGCCTCACTTCCAAAGTGACCAACCTATTATTCACCATATCTTCATCGTGATCGACTTATGGGAAAACTTGAAGTCTATCCAAAAGATGATCCAAAAAATACAAAGATGCTTGTTTCAGCTGCTGATAAAAAAATGTATGCTCCAATCTATAATGAATTTAAGTCATACCTTTCAGGAATGACTATGGAACGTCATGATAACGGACTCAAAGTTTGTTCTGTTCAATCAAGTGCTATAAAAAATAATACATTTACACCTGATAATCAATGATGTGTTGATCTTGAATTTAACGAAGTACTCGGATTTATTGGTAATATTACAATTACTGGAGATATCAACTCTTCTGAGTGAACCTGAGCATATACTATAGAATATACCATTGGGCGAAAAGATTTTGTAGCCAATCAAATGCTAGAAGATGGGAAGATTGATGGTAATATTTTCAAAAAAATCCTCTATGATGGAATTGAATTTGAATTCAAAAAATATAGTGAAAACATCAAATATCCTTATTTCGTAATGTATATTAAGGAATATCTTGAAAATAAATATGGGAAAGATATCGATGTAACGAATGGACTCAAAGTATATACAACTATTGATCCTAAGCTCCAATCATTTGCGGAAGAAGCAGTAAAAAAACAAGCCGCTATCAACAAAAGCCAATATGGTGCCAATAGTGCTGCTCTCGTCAGTATGGATAATGTAAGCGGTAAACTCCTTGCTATGGTGGGTGGCCCTGATTATTTTGATACTGAAAATGGTGGAAATAATAATATGGCCACTGCCATTAGACAACCTGGATCTTCATTTAAACCTATTATTTATTCACTCGCTATAGCAAAAAATCCGATCTGACCAGCAACTCCAGTCACTGACAGTCAACTTTCTTTCGGAAAATGGAAACCAGATAATTATGATAAACAATTCAAATGAGTAATGTCACTTGAGACAGCTCTCGCTTATTCTCGAAATATTCCGGCCATTAAGATGTATTATCTCGCCTGACAAGAAGAAGAAATTATCAAATATGCAAAAACACTTGGACTTACTAATCTCAAGGATAATTTTGGCTATGGAGCACCGATTGCCATAGGAACTGCTGAGGCAAAACCAATTGATATGATGCAAGCTTACTCTGTATTCGCAAACAATGGAGTAAAAAAACAACTCTACTCAATCGAAAAAATCGAAGATAATGAGGGGAATATTATCGAAGAGCATAAAGATCAAGCTGGGGAAGAAGTTATGAATCCTGCAGCAGCCTATATTATCTCTAAAATTCTCTCAAATAATGATGCCCGACCAGATTCAACATTTTGGAGAAATGCACTCACTATTCCTGGCCGAATTGTAGCAGCAAAAACTGGTACATCAAATAAAGATGTAAGCAAATGAGGAGAGAAAAAAATTCTTCCAAGAGATCTTTGGACTATCTGATATAGTCCTCAAATTACAACAGTAGTATGGGCTGGTAATGTTGATGGAAAGGAAACCAAGTGAACCTGTGACGGGCTCAATTGTGCTGCTGCAATATGGAAGAGTTATATGAGCTTTGCACTACAAGACCTCCCAAAGGAAGATTTCAAAAAACCAAAAGATATCTATACCTACAATATTTCAAAAACGAGCGGACATCTCGCTAATAAAGATACCCCATCCGATCTTGTACGTTCCACTATTATGGCAGTTGAACTTAAGACCTACGATGGTGGACTTGAAGCAACTGATATTGATACTCTCTGTTACGGAACCGCAACACCAGAAACACCTTCTGATGCTCGTCTTACGATATATATACCTACATCAAAACCAGTAATTGATGGTTATGACCCTGAATGGTACTCAGGGTATCTCTCTGCTTCTCGTAGATATAATAACGGAACTGGTGCATTGGATATAAAAAATGAACCCTGTATTCGCCCAGCTTCTGAGTGAAATGTTATACTTAGCATTAATCCTGTTGGACTAGGAAAAGATAACCTCATTGAGATTAAATGGAATGGAAATAGGATCATAGAAAAAATACGAGCCACTGCAAAGGGAAAAATACTCAAAGAAACAACATTTGGATCCAGTGGAACAATATCAGGAAATACAAGAATGAATCTTGGACAAGTATTTGATGCCACTATCGAAGCTATAGATACATATGGATATAAATATAGTAGCCCTGTAATAAGCAATCCTAATGTGGATTCAGGATCAACTACTGATACAAAAACTCCCCCAACGATTACCATAATCAATCCAAAAGGAGCATCATTGAATCTTTATGAATGAAGCACTTTTAATCTTCGTTTTCAGGCAAATATCAGCAGTGAAATAAAAGAAATATCTGTAACCCTTGATAATACTGTAATTCAAAATGCAACAACTGGTGACTTATTCGTAATACCTGTAGGAAGTGCTTGACTCAGCATAGGAAAACATACAGTAAAAATTACTGCAACCGATGCAAATTTTCAAACCGCTACAAAATCATTTATTCTCAATATATTACCTCGATAAAACTATGAAATATGAAAATATCACACTTGCTTATGGCGAGAGAAGTATACTAAGGGACATCTCACTTACTATTGAGCCTGGTGAATTTGTTTTTCTTATTGGTGCATCAGGAAGCGGAAAAACTAGCTTTATAAAATCAATACTTGGTGCAAAAAAACTAAAAAAATGACACATATTTGATGATAATGGGTTAGATATTTCTCTTTTTTCACCAAAAGAACTCTTACAATATCGTAGGAGTCTTGGGACAATTTTTCAAGATTTCAAACTCCTTCCCCGAAAAACCGTACGAGAAAATGTTGCATTCGCTATGGAGGTTTGTGGCTATAGTAATCAAGAGATAACAAGAAGAGTGCCTGAAGTACTTTCAAAAGTATGACTTCTTGCCAAAAAAGAAGCTTTTATTGAATCACTTTCTGGTGGAGAAATTCAAAGAACTTGTATTGCAAGAGCACTCATACACGATCCCAAGATTATTATTGGCGATGAGCCTACAGGAAATCTTGATCGAACAAATGCAATGGAAATCATGCATCTCCTTGAAGAACTTCATCAAAATGGAAAAACTATCATTATGGCGACCCATGATGAAACCATAGTAAATACAATGAAAAAACGAGTTATTGCTTTTGAAGATGGGAAAATAGCCTCAGATACTATTCATTGAACTTACTGTCTATAATAACATGCTTAATGCTGATGAAACGCTTGCGCAAAAATTTGTAAAAAAATGATTTTGGATTTATTTTTTCACATTTTTAATGTGACCAATTGGGTATTTAATTAAGATAATAATATCACATGATCTTTCTGTATCAGAGGTTGGAATGATTTATGGTGTAATTAGTTTTGTTACTCTTATTGCCTGAATAAACGATTTATGATGTACAGAAAGTCTTAATTATTTTCTTCCAAAATGGATCATAAAAAATGAATACTGAAAAGTAAAATACCTGCTTAGACTTACTTTTATTTTACAGATAATATCAAGCCTAGTTATTGCTGGAACAATTTTTTTTGTAGCACCATGGCTAGCTAATAACTATTTTAATGAGCCAATAATTGTAAATTTATTACGCATTTCATGACTATACTTTATAGGAATTAACTTATTGCAAATAACTACTATTCTATTCAGTGTATCACAAGATACAAAACTTCATAGATGAACAGATTTTATTAAAATATTTGCCACATGAATTGCAACATATATATTATTTGCAACAAAAGAATGAACAACTGAAACCTATATGTGGGCATGGCTTCTTTGAGTATTAATAAGTGTAATATTTTCTGGATACTATTCATATAGTAAATATTATGTTCATTTTTTAAAATGAATTCCCATTAAAAAAGATATAACTGAACGGAATCATTTTTTAAAATATGCACTGGCAACTGTTTTGAGTGCTAATATAGGAAATATGCTATCTCAAATAGATATGCAAATGATTATTTTTCAACTATGATCAGAAGCAACAGCGTATTATTCAAACTACCTCTCATTACTTAATATCCCATTTTTATTCATATCACCTATTGTAGCATTTATTTTTCCCGTTCTTTCAGAACTTCATTGAAGGGATGAGAAAATGAAAATGAAAATTATTCATAAAGAATTTTCCATAATTTTTATGGTAATATGAATCTGGTTATCTGTATTTCTTTACCAATTTGGGGAGCCGCTTGCTATATTATTTTTTAGTGAAAAATTTAGGGAATCCTGAATAATAATGAAATATTCAGCCTTCTTTATAACATTCCTACTTCTTATACAAATTAATTTCCAATTTTTATCTGGAACATGAAGGATTTGAACTAGAGCAAAAATATTAGCAATAATATTACCAATTAACTTAATATTAAATTATTTTTTGATAAAATTTTATTGAGTTAGATGATCAGCACTTGCCGTGGGATTATCTTGGATACCACTTTGGTACCTATCATATAGAACCATAAGTGCCTATACTAGTAAGATTAATTTTGTAGAATTAATAAAAAATATAGCCTATGTGGCAATTTGTTATGCAATCAACTACTATTTAATATATGATATATACCATATAGACGATTCTACAAGGTATGGGGCCTTTTTAATACTTTTAATTGCAATGGTAATAAATATCACTATATTTTGAATCTGAAACATTTGATTATTTAAAAATGTTTGGAAGGCGCTCAAAAAAAATAAATAATATCTATCTATAATATTACCATATATGCTTCAACTCATTCTTGCATCAATCGGATTCATTCCATGGGGAATCTACATTATCCTTACTTACTATTCAAAAAATTTTTCTCAAGTTGACCATATAGAGTCAGCAAGCTGATATGGCTGATATCTATTATGACTTTGATTTTTGTATCTTATATATAAGGCAATTTCACTGTTCATACATAAAGAAAAAGCAACATTTACTTTTTGGCATATAACTTGATATGCATTATTACAAATCCTGCTCGTAAGTAGTGTCTATACTGAATGACAAAATATAAGTGGATCACCATTTTTTGGCACCAGCTGACCATCAACAATAACGCTCTTTTTTCATATTATATCTCTCCTTATATATCCAATATTCTTAGCCTTTCTTTGGCGTGCAATTTGATATACATGTCTAAAATGGATATATTCATGGGGTGAGTTTCCATTACGCATACGTATAGGTGCTGAAATATCAATTGGACTAGGAATATTTTCAGTTGGACTATTAATTATATGAAGCTCATGATTTTTTACACTATCATGACTAATTTTCATATTAAGCATTCTGACAATTCTCTGAATCCCCTGATGGATTGCAACATACAAAGATATTTGTAGTAAAAAAATTACCTTTCATCAACATGAAAACGAATCAGGATCACTTTTAAAACTTATCAATCCTCAACTTCTTACGGCTGAGTTTGCATTTATTGTAGTAACTTTTCTTATATCAGTATCACTCATTAACGCTATTCGTCCTATGCCAATAGGATGGGATGATCTTGGTGTATATATGAATTATCCAAGAATAATGGCCATTACTGGAAGTATACTCCATGGTAGTGGAATTTTTACTTGGCAACTTATAACAGGAAGTGGGTTTCTTTGGAACCAGATTGCTGCTAACGCATTTTATGTAAACCAACTTGGCTGACTACTCTCGATAGTAATAATTACTAGTTCTCTTTCCATATTCTTAGAAAGAAAAGAGAGAAAATTTATTATCTCACTTCCCCTACTTCTAGCATCAATATATTATATGATGCCAATGACTGTATTTCAACAAGCAAAGGATATGAAACTTGATCCAGCTCTTATGATGGTAAGTGTAAGCGCTTTTACGCTCCTATGGTATGTACTTCATGAGAAAATTGAAAAAAAATGATTCTATTATTTAATATGTTTAGCTTGAATTATTACATGAATAGCATTCAGCATAAAAATAACCACACTTATTCTCATAATTAGCATTCTAGCAATAATTTCTTACAGGGTACTAAGCTTGTTTTGATTTTTAGGATTCTTTTTTATTTTTTTAGGCACATTTACGTGATGAAATTTATGGACAAAAATGAATGTCTGGATGCCAATAGAAAATACGGTGCTTATTAATACAATAACAGTATTATTTTTAGTCATTGGACTGATAAGTATCTTGATAGCCATATGGAAGTCATGATACAATAAATTTTATAATTGGGTTATTATAAATATAGTATTTATTCTAGGAATAATAATTGCGCTTACTCCTTGGTTTATAAAAAACTGAAGTGAATCAAACCTGTTTACTGCTAAAGAATCATGAAAATCTACAATAGATAGCTTACTTGTTTGAAGTAGTGAATTTTGATATGGATCATATCCTGAATTATATTCAAATGAAGAATATTCAATAAAAAGAAAAATACAACAAGCTACGAATATTACAAATGATGGAAAATCTCAAAATGAAGATATGAGCAGATATTTTGGGCAAGAAAGTTGACTCAATAATTATCTTAAACTTCCGGCTAATCTCACATTTCAAAAAAATCAAAATGGAGAATTTACTGATATCACATATATATTTCTCGCATTCTTACCAACACTTCTTCTTTTTATTCCTGGTCGGAAAATTGGAAAAAAAACTTGGACTAAAGCATTATTTCCAGCAATCATCTGAATAGGCATTTTACTCATAATCCTATACTACTTCATAGGATCGACGGGGTTAATCTTTACGGAATTAATGAGTAATATTACTCTTCCTTTAGGCTATGCTTATATTGTATGAGGTATACTTTTCACCATAATTCTTACACATTTTACTATAGAAAATTCCCAAGAATGAGTTTATATACATGATATTATCATCATGCTTATAGTTTATGGATTTTTGTTCCTTATTAGTGCCTTTGGTATAGTTTGGTATGGTGTTTTTGTTTATTTTTTATGTTTTATTCTTATCTGATATATTTCACTTATTTTTGTGTCATATACAGACGAAGATAATGAGGATATGATTGGAGTAAAAACCACTTTATCATTAATATTTTTTATATTTATTTTTGTATACATTGTACGATCTGCATTTCCTCATGGATGGAACAATCTACAAAGCGCATCAATGAATGAATATAAATACAATAAACTTACTCAAAATGAAAGCATTTTTACTTACCGCAGTGATTACATCACTCCTATTGCAACCCTAAATACTACGGATCCTAAAAAGATAACAAAACGAGCTGGACTTCTAGCGGAAAGTATTACTTTAAAAAAAGTACTTACCCCTGAAAGACTAGATAACATGGGACCAGCAGATCTCCATCAGGTACTTTTATATTTTATATCCCAGATTAAGTGAGGGAAACTTACTCAGGAAAGAATGGGTATAGAAAAAGATATAGAAAAAATTGGTACTGAGCTCTATTCCAGTATCCTTTCACCTAAATGAACGGATATCAACAATAAAGGTATCTATAGAGTTTGAACGTTTATGACTTATCTCATAAATAGAAATCAACAAAGGTATCTTGATGATAGCTTATTATTTGAATTTGAAACATTTTTTTATACTTTATCAAAAGAAAAAACAATTGATCAAATGAAAAAAGTATGAATTGGGTATCTCTTAGCAGATCTCAATGCAGCAACTATAGACCGTGACTCTCGTCATGTTCTTACTACTCGCTTTGAACACCTTCTTCTTACTATGAGGGCTAAAAATCTTAGACTTGTAGATACTGATAACCTTTGCCTCAAAGTTGCTATCGCTGAATACAAAGCTTGAAAACTTCAAAGTGATATTGAATTTATAGATATTGCAGGAACAAATTATGAGAGTTACCGAGGCTCTGATATGAAAGTAGTATACAGAACTGATAAACAAAATAAGTGTGCTAACTACGTACTAAATATACTAAATACAGCATCAAAAAATCAAACTGCAGCACCTGACTATCTTATACCGCTTCAAACTAGTCTTAAGGAAGCAAAAAATCAAAATGAGCAACAAACAATTCTCAGTAGAGCATTTGGACAAAGCTATTTTGCACTCTTTGAGATCATAGATATACCTCAAACTGAAATAGCTTCCCCTGTAAGCGCTATAGGGTCAGGAAGTATTACACCGATAGCAAGTGGAACAACATCAACTGGAATATAAATAAAAACTCCCTTGCTTAAGGGAGTTTTTTTATAGCATCACGAAATTGATTAGCCCGATCCAAATAATCTTTAAATAAACCGAAACTTGCGCATCATGGAGAGATCATAAGTACATCCCCATT
Source organism: Candidatus Altimarinota bacterium (assembly GCA_013268835.1). Classification (GTDB taxonomy): domain Bacteria; phylum Patescibacteriota; class Gracilibacteria; order BD1-5; family UBA2023; genus JABFSX01. The sequence goes on from JABFSX010000004.1 coordinate 83,090, forward strand.
AATTGATCTCTGATATAACCAATTCACGCCCTCATGAAGAGAATCAGTAGAAAGATATGGGATATCTGATTTTTTTGCTAAAGATACAAATTGTTCTTTTGTTGCACCAATAGCCACAAGTGCTCTAACTCGATTAGAAAATTTTTGTGCAAGATGATCAAATGAGTCTCATTTATCTGATCATCAGACAATCAGGAGAAGATTCCTTGTATTCCCATAAGAACCAAGTGCCGCTTCAAGACTTTGACTTGATGTAGATTTTGAATCCTCCACAAAAATAATTCCATTTTTTTCGCCAATTTTCTCTAGACGATGAGGAAGTCCATTGATTTCACTGAAATAAGTCTTCATTCTCTTTGAGCATATTTTCATCTCATTTGCTAGAATTCCAATAGAAAGAATATTCATAGCGTTATGCATTCCTGAAAAATTTGTTTCTGAAAGTTTATATTTTTTTCTTTTAGAAATAATAATATTATCCCCATCCGTCCAATCAGGGATTCCAATTGATGTATTAAATAATCGAACATTATCTAGAAAATCTCCTTTTAATTGCTTATCTAAAATAAAATCAAAAATCTGCGAATTAATAATAGATTTTTTAATAGTATGTTTTACGAGATTCATCTTAGCATCAAGATATTCTTGTAAATCCTTATGCCAATTAAGATGGTCTGATTTTAAATTTGTAAAAATAGTATATGTGGATTGAAATGATTTAATCCAATAACTCATAAAACTTGATATTTCTATAACAATAATTCCCTTTTTCTCTCACTTCTTAAGAATATCTAGAACTGTAGCTGAAAAAGGAATATCAAAATTCCCAGAAAGATAGATGCTTTTCTTGCCAAAAAATTCCTTTTGGAGTATATTATAAGCGATCCAAGAAGTAGTTGATTTCCCATCAGTTCCCGTCACAGAAACAATATCAAACTTCTTCGGAAGAAACTGATATGCAAAATCAAGTTCCGAAAGAACTTTTCATGTTTTATATACCTGATGTGTTCCTGGAATTCCAGGAGATGGTATTATAACATCGTAAGAATCAAATGAATCAGGCGAACTAGAGTCATCACAGATTTCATACGGAATTCCCTTATAATTACAAAGTTCCACAATAGCAGAACCAACCTTTCATTTTCAATAAATTAAATACATACATTCCTTATAGGAATTTTCATAAATAAATCAATACTATATGATTCAAACACCTTGAAATCAAGAAAAAATAGAATTATCTTGAACAACACTCATCGATTCACTTCGCTCTCCACAATCAGAAAAATATGGAGAAAAAATGAAAAAAACTGTTGAAAAAATACTTATATGAGATGATAAGAGTAATTTTAATACCATTATTGATCAGTTTTTTTCACATAAAATACTTCGTGAATTTTTCCATAACCATCCTGTTTGCTGGATAGACCTTCTCAGAAAACTCCATAAATATAGAAAAAATGATCGTGAAGAAGGTTGGTATATTGAAGATGAACATATCGAAGAAGTCTATAAAACATTTCTTATTCGATGAAGAACGAATGATATTGGATCAAAACTTCGAAAAATTCTTCCTGATGTCATAATAAAAAATCAAGCCCTTCTTGAATTTGCATCAAAACAACCGTCACTTCTTGATTCTGGAGGATATTCTTATATAAAAATACCAAAAAACAAACGACCAAAAGCCACTATATGACTTATATATGCTGGACTTACTCAAAATATTGATGCTTGTACCTATGAAAATGCTGATACCTATTTTACAAAAGTACTTCCAAAAGTTCTTCAATATTTAAAAGAGATTTTTTGAATTGAGCCGAATCTTTCTTTCTGTAGAAATATTGAACAAATAACAAAAGAAATAGAAAAAATGTTTGATTCTGGACGATGAGATGAAAGAGAAAACGCATTTCGCGTTATTCAAGCTTTTCATGCATGGTCAGGAATTGAACAAATTGAAACTATGCACCAGGATGCCTGTGCAATTGTAGAGAAAGTACCTGATTTTATTCAACAAAAAACTTGATATGTAATTTCTGACATAGACTCAGTAGAACAAGATGGGACTACTATATATAGCTGAAAGCTAAATTTTAATGGAAAAAAGTATGCTATTAATTGGCGAGTAAAAAGCATCAAGAGTATCCTTCAAAAAATGTGGGTTACAGAAGAATATACAAATATTGATGCCATAAGAGATATGTTGGGTATATCTATTGTTTGGCCAGATGATGCACCAGAAAATGAAAAAATTAATATAGCTTCCGTATTTCTAAACCTTATGCCGGATTACTGATATCTCCTTAAAAATAAGTGACTTTTCTCAGATGAATCACTCGGAGAGATTCAAAAAAATGCATCAAACAAAGGAAAGCTTCCAATTTATTCTACTTCAAAACGTTGAAATTCAACACACAAAGACTTTAATAATGCAAGTTATAGTGGTTATATAAAAATTAATTGAATAAACCTCTGAACTGAAATTCAGTTTTCAGATGAAAAATCGATGCTCTGGAAAAAAATAGATGATAAAAAGTATAAGCCAAAAGATGCTATTCTTGGATTAATTCGATGACCAAAATTTGGAACCCCAGGACAGATATTTAGATTACTCAATGCAAAGATTGATGTTGCCACCATGCAACAACTAGGAGTAAACAATATCAATGGAATTATCATATTACTTATTGAAGATAACTTTATACTTCCCTTTGTATCAAAAGATGGGGATGCTATCCTTCTTTCTTGTAAATGAAAAGATGATGTATTTAAGAAAAAATTTTCAAAAATGGAACTCTGTCAGAAATGACATCCACACTATGATAATCTCATAAAATATTTATCAAAAATCAATCCTCTTGCCCTCTAGTATCATTTCCTCTTTCTCCATTCTCGAAACTTCTTTGCTGACTCAAGCCCTGGATCAATTATGATCGGGGTTTTATTTTTATGAACCTCCTTCCAGACTTTCTCGATAGTACTATGAGCCATTGGATAATGGGTACAACCAAGAACAAGCGACTCAATATCTGAAGAAAAATTCAACAAATAAACACATAATAATGCCTCAATATCTTCCCCTTCAATAATTCCCCGTTCAATCAATGGAACAAGCCCAGGAGCTGCTATCTCTTCGATATGGATTGTATTATTAGTGATATGAACTCGCTCTTTATATCCACGAATTCTTACAGTTGCTTCGGTTGCAAGTACTCATACTTTTCTATGTCAGAGCTCTAGGATTTTCTCAGCACCTGGAATCATCACTCCAAGAATATGGCGACCAACAAAAACCTCTTGCTGAAGCCATCGGAGAGCATGGACACTTGCCGTATTACACGCAATGATAACCACATCAGCTCATCTATCAAAAAGTTTTTGAACTCATTTTTTTGTTAACTCTCGAATCTCTTCACCTGTTTTTTCTCCATAGGGAGCATTTTCACGGTCCATCTCTAGTATCATTGAAATATCTGGAAATTCTTTTTGAAAAGTTTCCATAACTACTTTGCCACCCAACCCAGAATCAAAAAATCAAACAAGCATAGTACTTTAAATAAAATCTGGCATTATCATATTCGAAAAGTCAGGCAATAAATCCATATCGAGTTTTCAACGTATAACTTGAATTACATCAGAATCCTCATCTTGTACTAAAACTCACATCTGCAATGGTTTATTTAAGAGTTTTAAATGAGATGTTTTGGGACTTTCTTTTGTTATGCTTGAATAAGGAAAGCTTGAATTTTTTATTCAAGTAAGAATTTCTAAAATCCTCCTTACCGACTCTCCTTGAATAGAAACATTTGAAGTAATATCATCAGAAAATAATTGATACCTTCCAAGTCAAGATGAAGTAAGTATGTCTCTATATTCTTCTGGCATTTCAGCCACTGAAATAATTTTCATAAAAAAATCAAGAAAATGATTTCTTGATTTTATAATAAATATGGTTTTTAGCAACTATTTTTTGAATCCGATAAATGCAAGTGTATGATTTGCCATCTTTCTTCCAACAGCAATGATAAGTATCCGAGATACCCACATAGCAGTGAAGAGTGAAAGGATAATACCAAGACCAAGCATAAAACCAAATCCTTTTATAAGAGATATCCCAAATATATAGAGGATGATTGCTGAAGTAAGTGAAGTAATATGTGAATCCCAGATAGCTGTCCATGACTTCTCAAATCCAATCGTAATAGAATGTTCGAGATTTTTTCCATCACGGAGCGCTTCTCTCATACGCTCAAAAATAAGAATATTTGCATCAATCGCAAGACCAATAGAAAGGATTACACCCGCAATAGAAGCAAGAGTAAGGACAACTCCTGTCATTTTAACTAACGCTATCAAGATAAGTGTATAGGTGATAAGTGCAAGACCTGCAAGAAGACCACTTACATGATAGAATATTGTAAGGAATATGATAATTGCAATGAGTCCAATTGCTCCAGCAACAAGTATCTGACGAAGTGAAGAAGAACCAATCTTAGCATCAATAGTTCTCTCACTCGTGAGGTAGATAGGAGCTGGTACAATACCAGTATTAATATCATTTGCAAGTATCTGAGCTCACTTAATAGTATAATCTCCAGTGATAACAGCACGACCATCTGTGATAACTGCTTGAACGGTAGGAGCAGTGAGAAGTTGTCCTCCAACAAATATAGCAATCTGTTTTCCGATAAGACGTTTTGTGAGTTCACCAAATATTTTTTTACCTTCTTCATTAAAGAGAAGTTCCACCTGAGGCTGACCCACTTGAGTAAACCCAACTCCAGCATTTACAAGATTCTTATCGTTAAGAACTTTACCGTCTGCTGTCTTAGCTGCTTGCCAGATACTTGGCTGCTCACTGATATAGATAATATCATAGTCGTATCCTTTTGTATTGATTGTTGCACCACTTGCATCTACTGAAGGAATATCATATCTTTTTATAAGATTTAGGATAGCAAAATTCCCTGGTCATACTTCGATAGTTCCAGTACCTGTAATAGTTTGTTCACCTGGAATATATATCACAGGAGTGATATATGGAAGAGTGGCTGTATCAACACCTGGAATTTGGATAGTTTTTGGGATAGCACCTGTTGCAGATCCAAATTGGATATTCTCATATTGATCGCGGTATTTTTGTCCTACAGTAACAAATGGAGTATCCTTAAGATCCTTTGCTGCATTTTCAGCTATAGCTTTTCTTTCTACCTTATCAGCTTCAGTTACACCATTTTTTTCTTCACGAAATTCAAGTTGTACCACTTTACCAATAGTCTCTTTTGCTTTTTTGATATCTTCAGCGTTTCGAACTTTACGTTCTTCTTCAGAAAGGTCTGTATGCGCCTGTGTAGGAATCTGTACGATAATATGATTATCAGATCCATATTTTGCTGTTTGGATTGTTGGCTCTGCAAGACCAAGAGAATTTACACGCTTATCAATAACCGACTTAATCCCCTCTACAACATTTTGTTCAGTAGTTTTTCATGTCTGTGTTTTTGAAGCATCAAAATCCACCTTGTAATCAAGTTCCACACCTCACTGAAGGTCAAGACCAAGAGTATATGGCTTGTTAAGGAATGAGTTATCAACACCATATTGGCTCCAAGGAACGATATAGAGTCAAGAAGCAAGTATAATAGCAATAACTATTAGGACACGATTTCTGATATTCATAAGAAGATGTATAAAGGTATAGAAGTTACTTTTGGGCAGATTATAGAAAAAGTTTTAGTTTTTGCAAGGCGACTTTTTGCAAAAACGAACAATATATGCTATGATACTTCCATATTTATATTATTCGCTTAAATACCATGACTAATTCTCTTGTTGAATCAGCAAAAAAATATACTCAAAATTTACTACAAGTATGTAAAGATTACCCATACCATAATCCTGAACATAGTATCAGTGTACTCGATCGAGCCACTTACATTGCCATGGCTGAAAGTGTTGGAAATGAGGATCTAGAGGATCTCCAGCTCGCTTGCTTATTTCATGATACTGGTTTTTCAGAACAATATGAAAAAAATGAGCACATCGGAGCAAGAATTGCACGAAAATGGCTCGAAGAGCAATGACATAACAAGGATCGAATTGCTAAAATCGAAAAGATCATTATGGCAACCGTGCTATTCTCTACTCCACGAACTCATCTGGAGATGATTATCCAAGATGCAGATCTTGACAATATCGGAACAAAGGCAGAATTTGTAACTTCACAGAAATATCTTACAGAACTCCGAACCGTTGGAGGGAAAGACATCTCCGATTGTGCCTATTGGCAATTCGTCTACAAGCTCCTCACAAAATACAAATTCCATACAGAAACAGGAAAATCAGAAAGACACGAACAGCTTCTTCTCGATGTAGAGCATATGGAAAAATATCTCTCAATGATTGGATGTGAAGTTCCAAATATCGAACCTGATAGTATGCACGAAGTATAAAAATTGTATATATAAAAATTAGCACTTATGAAAATTAAGTGCTAATTTTATTTGACTTTCAAAAGCGTTTTCATAAAATACTCACATACAAATTTCTATAATTTGTGCTTTTTATATTTTATTTTTAACTCTTTCTTGTTATGATAACTCATGATATGATTAATCAGATAACTCCCCTCTCAGATCGAGTTCTTCTGAAGCCAATAGATGCAGACAAGATCACTGCATCAGGGATTATCATCCCAGATTCTGCTAACAAAGAGCGACCATCACTCTATGAAGTCATTGCCATCGGACCAGGAAAAGTAGATAAAGAAGGAACTCTACAAAAAATCGACCTCCAAAAAGGAGATCGAGTGATAAGTGGACAATATAGCGGAGACGATGTAAAAGTTGGAGATACTACCTATAAAATTGTATGATTTGATTATATTTTGGCGAAGATAAATTAAATCAAAAGAAACAAAGTTCAAAAACAGTGAACTCAATGGGGTTTGGGGAGAGAAACTGTTTGAGTCAGAAGATAAAAAGAAATCAGATGAGCGAAGCGACCGAGTTTTTCTCTCCCCAATGATTTTGGTACTTTTTGCACAAAAAGTACATAAAAAACTAACTAAAAATTTATGAAATTCTTTTTCTTTTTATACATTGTATCTATTATTTGAATAATGTATTGATTAAATCAGGATTCTTTAAATATTATTTGTTCTTGTGGTTTCATTACGGTATCTAGTAGTATTATTTTCACTTCAATTTGAAAAGAAAATATGCTTGATGATTTTTATAAGAAAAACTCAGATAAGAAATAATCTCTCATTTTTTAAATCTTAAATCTACATAACTATGTCAAAAACAATTCACTTCTGAGATGAAGCTCGCCTCCAGATGTTCTCCGGTATGGAGAAAGTCGCTAAAGTTGTATCTGCAACTATCGGACCAAAAGGTCGAAATGTCATCTTTTCTAAGGGATATGGCGCCCCTCAAGTTACGAACGATGGTGTCACAATAGCCAAAGAGATTGAACTCGAAGACAAGATCGAGAATATGGGTGCTGATCTCATCAAGGAAGCAGCGAGTCGAACCAATGATGCAGCAGGTGACGGAACTTCGACTGCTACCCTTCTCACCTATGCAATGGTGAAAGAGGGACTTCGTGAGATCCGCTCTGGTATCAATGCTATCGAACTCAAAAACGGTATGAAAAAAGCTGGATCACTCGTGATCGCCGAACTCGCAAAGATGTCGATACCACTCGGTACGAGTGAAGAGATCGAACAGGTTGCCACTATCTCTGCACAGGATATTGAGGTGGGACAGATTATCGCTCATGCCATGGAAAGGGTTGGAAAAGATGGAGTTATTACCGTTGAAGACGGTCGAACATTTGGTCTCGAAGTCGAAGTTACTGAAGGGATGAAATTCGATAATGGATATATATCTCCCTATATGATTACCGACGGAGAAAAGATGGAATGACGTATATCAGATGCATATATTCTTATCACCGATAAAAAAATCTCTTCTCTCAAAGATATCCTTGGAGTTCTAGAATCACTCGCTCAGAGCGGAAAACGTGAACTCGTTATTATTGCTGATGATATCGATGGTGAAGCACTCACAGGAATTATCATGAATAGAATAAAGTGAGTCCTTACAATACTTGGCATCAAAGCACCAGGTTTTGGGGATAAGAAAAAAGAGATGCTTCGTGACCTCGCAGTTCTCACGGGTGCAACACTCATCACTGATGAAACTGGATATAAACTCGAAAATGCTCATATCGAACACCTTGGTCAAGCAAAAGCAGTCATATCAACTAAAGATAGTACAACTATCATCTCAGGAGCTGGAGATAAACACTTGATCGACGCTCGCGTTCGTGAACTCGGAGCTCAGCTCGAAGCCAGCAAGTCGAACTACGACCGAGAAAAACTCGCTGAACGAATTGCAAAACTCGCTGGAGGAATTGCCGTTATCAAGGTTGGAGCAGCATCAGAAGTTGAGATGAAAGAGAAAAAACTCAGAATCGAAGATGCGCTTAATGCTACAAAAGCAGCAGTAGATGAAGGAATTGTAGCTGGTGGCGGAGTAGCACTCCTAAAGGCATCTCAAGTTCTCAAAAACGCTGATCTCACGAAAGAAGAAAAAGTCGGAGCCGATATCGTGGCACGAGCACTCTCGTACCCAGTACGTCAGATTGCAGATAATGCTGGAAAAGAGTGAGCCGTAGTAGTCAATGAAGTGATGAAAAATACAGATCCACACTATGGATATGATGCAGCTCGTGACGAATACAAGGACCTTGTAAAAGCGGGAATCATCGATCCAACCAAGGTGGAACGATGTGCACTCGAAAATGCCATCTCTATTGCTGGAATGTTCCTCACGACCGAAGCCCTCATCGTAGATTCTCCAAAAAAAGAAGAACCAGCAATGCCTCCAGGTGGGAGCATGGGATGAATGGGTGGAATGGGAATGTACTAGGGATAGTATAGATACAAAAAAAACACGAGAAATTCTCGTGTTTTTTTATTTTTTAGATATTTTTTACCGACTTCCATTTTCGATGATACGTCGACGGATTTCCTCTTTCATCTCAGTCCCGTGAGCAGATTGTTGAAGAAGTGTAAGGAAGTCATCCTTGAGAAATACCTGAAGTTCAGTTTCTTCTGTTACCTCAATTGTTGCATTACGAACATCATCAGTAATAAGTGCCAATTCACCAAAAAATGCTCCAGCATTCAAAAGTGCAATTTCTTTTCCTCACTTAAGAACACGAGCCTTTCCTGAGTTAATATAATAAGCACATCCATTGGATTTTTCATTCTCTTTAATTACCGTTTCACCATTTTTTCTATATTGAGTCTGACTCATAAGAAGAAAGAATGCCACTACCTCTTTAGAGAACCCATCAAATATATAAAGATTTTCGATATTTTGAGACATACGTATAAGTTATTACTGATTCAGTATAGCATATACTCAGGAAAATCGCAAATTTTTCTTCACAAAAAATCCCCATATTTCTATGAGGATTTTTTAGAGAACTTATTATTTTAATAATGGCTTCTTTTCGATCAATTGGGCCACATCAACAACAATAAAGCTTGATTTAATAAATCACTTGATAGCCCCATCGAGACTCTCAACTTGAGACCAATTATCTACTGTAGCAGTTCGATAGAGAGGAACATTGCTTGTTACGGTAGTAACAATTGACGAAGTATACCAAGGATTATTTCGGATATTCACCAGATGAGCCACATTCGTATGAACCACATCAGACCAATATGCAATATCTGCTTGACCTATTTTCACAAGATCAGAAGGAGTTGCATCACGAAGCCACTTTGTACCAACATAACCCGTCGTACCTGTAGTAGTATCGATATCTACTGTATTTTCTCGAATATCAGTAACTACTACTTCCCCAGATTTTACTGGAGTCCAGCCAGTTACTTTTCCAGTTACCTTTACGGCATCATTTTTTATAAGATATCCCTCTGTATCTGATTCTATACTCTTCCCTTCTCGGATACGAACGCTACGAATAGCATTTGCATATTGAATTTGTTGTTCTTTTATTTTAGCTACACGATAGTTTACGATATCTTTCTGAGCAAGATCGAGAAGGATTTTTCTTTCTCTTTTTGGTTTATTTATAGTTCCAGTTGCATTATTTACGGATCCCGTAAGACTCACTGTAACATCATCAAACATATTAAGTGAAGAAGATTTTACTCCTGCAATAGGAGTATTATTTGCTCCATTACAATTTGGGAGATTTTTTGCAATCTGAGTAATTTCAATCTTACCGACTTGTGTACGAGTAACAGCTGTTCCATCACACCCTACCCACGCATACATTGGTATTTTATTTGTATCTGTAGCAGCCTGAATGGAATATATACCGAATGCAACACCAGTAAAAATACTGAATAAAACAAGAAGACGAATATACATAGTATAAAAGATTAAGATGTGAACCTAATGCTTATATTATATTAAATTGTAATTTGTCAAGTTTATTTTTTGTTTTTTAATGTAAAATATATTAAATCCAATTAAAAATGAGTTCTTCACCCTTTGCTGAAAGCAAAAGATTCTTTTTCTTTTTATTTCCTGATATCATCGAATCAGCCACTACATCTTCGATACGATCTTGGATATATCGTCGTACGGGACGAGCTCCATATTCTGGATTATATGTTGACTTGAGGATGAGACTCACGGCTTTGGAGTCAAAAGTACAAACTACTCCAACCAAAGCTAGTCGAGTAATTAGCTCCTCAAGCTGAAGAGTAATAATATTTTTAAGAACTTTTTTATCGAGCGGATTGAATACAATGGTCTTATCGATACGATTCAAGAATTCTGGAGCAAAAAAGTCTGGAAGCTGTTTGAGAACTTTTTCTCGGATATTTGCATAGTCTGCAATAATCCCCTCTTCTTCTTTTTCGCCTGTAAGAAATCCTATCTGTGCTGCTTTTTCATTGAATTCATCAGATCCAATATTGGAAGTCATGATGATGATAGTATTTTTGAAATTAATCGCTCGACCTTTTCCATCAGTTACCATACCGTCTTCGAGAATCTGTAAGAGGAGATTATAGACATCAAAATTCCCTTTCTCGATCTCATCAAGAAGAATAATAGAATACGGCTTGCGACGAACCTTCTCGGTCAGCATGCCACCTTCTTCATATCCCACATATCCGGCCGTTGTTCCGATCAATTTTGAAGCACTCGACTTGTCCTGAAATTCACTCATATCAATTTTTATGAGCGCTTTTGGATCAGCAAAAAACTCTTCAGCAAGAACCTTGACGAGTTCTGTTTTTCCAACTCCTGTTGGACCAAGAAAAAGGAATGAACCAATCGGACGATTGGGATTTGAGATTCCAACCGAAGAGCGCTTCAGTGAACTCGTGATGGCATCGATCGCATCTGATTGTCCGAGAATTCGCTTTTTTAAAATAGAATCAAGAAGCCGAAGACGAGTCATATTTTCTTTCTCAAGGTTTTTGAGAGGAATACCACTAATCTGATGAATTACTCGCTGAATATCAGCTCCTGTAATATGAAGTCGATCCTTGCGTGGAACCGTTCGTTTATTCTTTTTTTCATCGATTTCCGTATTGATAGATTCGATGAGTTTTCTCTTCTTGAGAGCCTTCTGATACTGTTGAGAAATCAAGAGATCTTCCATCTCTTTTTGAATACCTTGAACTTTCTCCTTGAGTTCTGTAACTTCAGAAGTATCAAAATTGTAGGTCATACTCTTCGTACTACATGCCTCATCGATGAGATCAATCGCTTTATCTGGAAGGAATCTATCCGTAATATAGCGAGTTGAGAGTTCGACTGCATCAGCGATAGCATCGTCATCGATGATGAGATTGTGAAATTCTTCAAAACTCGGTCTGAGTCCTGAGATAATCATACTTGCCACTTCTTTGGTTGGTTCTGCTACATCGATTTTTTGGAAACGTCGTTCGAGAGCAGAATCTTTTTCTATATATTTCTGATATTCATTGAGTGTTGTGGCACCAATAAGGGAAATCTTTCCACGAGCCATCGCAGGTTTGAGGATATTCGCTGCATCAAGTGAACCTTCTCCAGAACCAGCCCCGATAATCGTATGAATCTCATCAATAAAGATAATCACTTCATTTTCGAGTTTTGAAGCCTCATCAATAACGAGCTTGATACGTTGTTCAAATTCGCCACGATACTTGGTTCCAGCGACCATCTGAGAGAGATTGAGTGAGATGATACGTTTGTTTTGCATCGCAAATGGCACTGTACCCTCTACGATCTTACGGGCCAGTCACTCTACTACGGCTGTCTTTCCTACTCCTGGATCACCAACGAGACATGGATTATTTTTGGTTTTTCGATTCAAGATACTAATGAGTCGATCGATCTCGGTATCACGCCCGAAAATTGGATCTATTTTTTTATTTCGAGCTTCGAGTGTCAGATCCGTTCCAAAAAAATCAAGCCCTGGAGTTTTTGATTCTTTTTTATCCTGTGGAGGATTCTGATCAAAGGGAGCAGATTTCTTATTTTCTGATTTTGACTTCCCTGGCTCATTTTTTGCTCATCCAAACGTATCTTCGATGAGATGCATCAGATCATCAATCGGACCAAAGATTCCACCATTTTGAATATCAGCTCCACCCGCTCCAGCAATGAGTGTGTTGATCTCAATAAGTTCTACCTCAAATCCTTTTGGATCAATCCCGATAAAATCAAGCACCTGAATAAACCAATTATCAGTTTCACTATGGAGAAGTGCGAGGAGAAAATCCTCGAGTCCTGCTTGTCACTTCTGGAACTTGGCAGCGGTCTTCATGGAATCTACGATCACCTGTTTCAATCGAGGAGATATTCCCATATAGTCACCACTTCGATTCCCTCCCTCAAGATGAAATGGGGAACGAGAAAAAAGATCCAATAAGATGGCATCATTGATACCAAAACTTCCAAATAAGTCATAAATATTTCCACTCTGAACCTTGGCAACTTGAATAAGTACATCCTCAGGAAGGATCTCTCGGTAGCCAAATTGCTTTGCTCGTTGTTCGGCAGCTAGCATAATATTGCGATATTCTTCGGTAAACTGATTGAGCATAAAAAAGAAGGGTAAATTTCGTGTGAAGATTATAGAGAAAAAATAGAAAAATCAACTCTATCTATTGGCTTATTGTAGCAGTATATGAGAGAAAAAGAAACAATTTTTCCTTGCGAAATTTGAGAAATAATGATTGCCATAATTTACTTTTTGAACTTTCTTGATAGAGTATTTCATATTTCTGTCTCTCAACTCCTATTTTTATGCCAAAAATACTCCTTATCGAGGATGATACTGGGATTATCACTCCACTCTCCCTCTACATAGAACAATCTGGATATAGTATCATTGTTTGTCAAAATGGAAATGATGCTCTAACTCTTTTTAGTAAAGAAAAACCAAACCTCGTTATACTCGATATCAATCTTCCTGGAAAGAATGGAATCGAAATCTGCGAAGAAATACGAGCCACATCAGAAGCTCCGATTATTATACTCTCAGCCCGTGAGAGTGAGGATGATAAAGTAATGCTCCTTGGACTTGGAGCAGATGACTACGTATCAAAACCATTTTCTCCTCGAGAACTGATGGCTCGTATTGCTACAATACTCAATCGAATCGAAAATAGAAAAAAGATAAAAACAAACAAAATACTCACTCTTGGAAATATCACGATTGATACAAAGAATTTCACTGTAGAAGTAGCTGGAGATCCTATCAAGCTCACTAAAACAGAGTTTGCAATACTCGAATATTTTGCAAAAAATACAAACAATGTTATCAAAAGAGAATCCCTGATGAAAGATATCATTGGATATGATAACTATGTCTACGATCGAACTATCGATACGCATGTGAAAAATCTCAGAAAAAAAATCGGTGAAAGTTTTGAAATAGAGACCATTCGAGGAATATGATATCGCATCAATATACTATAATCGTACAATTATAAATACTTAATCGTACAATTAATGATTTTTAGAGGAAAAAATTGCTCTTCCTCTCTATTTGTATAGAATCAAAAATACCTATACATATATTATGCTTTCACTCCACTGACCTCAAGATCTCTCTGGTACCGTAGAAATATCTGGTTCAAAAAATGCTGCACTTCCACTGATTGCTTGTGGGCTCTTTTTTGAAAAATTCACACTTCATAATGTTCCACGAATTGGCGATGTATTAACATTCCTCTCTATAATCGAGTCACTGAATGTAAAAGTTGAATTCATATGAAATACTCTCACTTTGGATAGTACCAATATGAGCCTTGATAATCTCAATACGGAACTCGTCAAAAAAATCCGTGTTGGAATATTTCTTTTCCCTGCCCTCCTCAAACGATTTCGAAGCCTCGAAATACCATTTCCTGGTGGATGCAATATTTGAAAAAGACCCATTGATGAACATATTCGTGGATTTGAAGCCTTTGGATATACCAACGAAGGAGTTGATGATATGATCCATTTTTCGGGCAATTATATAACCACAGATGTTCGTATATCTGCGGGATTTGCCGTTACTGCCACAGAGAATATATTGATGATTGCAGCATTCCGATCAGGAAAAACCGTCATAGAACTCTGAGCTATGGAACCACATGTGATGAATCTCATAGAGTTCCTTCGAACACTTGGAATCGCTATCACTGTATCTCACGATCATATGATCACCATTGAAGGAATCAAGTTTGCACCAAAAGAAGCAGAAACAAGTGTAATTCACGACTATATCGAAAGTGGAACATTTATCATCCTTGGCGCACTCACAGCAACACCAAGTCTCGAAATTCGTCATGCGAGAATCAAGGATCTTAGATTTTTCCTTGCAAAATGCCGAGAAGCCGGAGTTCGCTATGATCTCAATGAAGAAACTGATACTATCACGGTATATAATTCAAAATCTTCTCTTAAGGCAATTAATTTTCAAACCAATATCTATCCTGGATTCCCTACTGATCTTCAATCTCCTTTTTCACTCCTCCTTACTCAGGCAGAATGAGTTTCTCGTGTTCATGAGGTACTCTTCGAATGAAGACTTAATTGGCTCGTAGAAATAGAAAAAATGAAAGGACATATCGCCATTATGAATCCACATGAGGCTCTTATTTTTGGAAAAACTCACCTTAAGTGAGCCATGGTATCATCATGGGATCTCCGAGCATGAGTCACTATGATTCTCGCTGGTATGATTGCACGAGGCGAGACAACTATTACTAATGTAGAATACATAGAACGAGGATATGAGGATATTATCGGAAAAATACAGAAGCTCGGTGGAAAAATAAAACACGTATAATTCTATATAATTCAATCATTATGTGATATTGAGATTTTATGCCTTCTGGCTGACAACATCATAAAAAACCACTCACAAAGGCTCAGATAAAAAAACTCGAACAAGCCTATGCAACTGCTGGAGCTATCACTGAATCTGTAAAAACTCTCGAAAAAGAAGAACAAGATACGATAAAAAATGAAATAGAAAAAAATCTCAACCTATTCTATTAAAAAAAGGCTCGACTTTTCGGGTCTTTTTTATACAATCCTCAGGTTTTTCTATTAATCATATAACTCATGTCTATCCTCATATCTGGATCAGTTGCATTTGACACCATTATCCAAACTGCTGGAACTTTTCGTGGGCAAGATAATACAGCAAATCCTGATCTTCATCTTTCTCTCTTTGCCCCTGTAGTTCGTAGAGAATATGGATGAACTGCTGCAAATATCGCCTATTCTCTTGCTCTTCTTGGAAAATATCCCCATATTATCGCAACCGCTGGTGACGATAGTTCTGAATATCTCGATCGTATGCGAGAAATGGGAATAAAAACAGAGTTAATTCAAATAATCCCAACGAGCCCATCATTACAATCCTTTATTGTTCATGATGATTCTCATGGGCAAATTAATATTTTTCATCCAGGAGCAATGAATATGTCGGGTGAACTCACTCATGGGAATATCGAATTTGCGTATACAATCGTCGCACCAGATTCCCCACTTGGGATGATTCGCCGTGTGAATGAATGTAAAAAATCTGGAATTTTTACTATATTTGATCCTGGTCAAGCGATGGTCGGACTCACTGGACCAGAACTGATTTCTCTGACAAGCCAAGCAGATATAACTATCATGAATGAGCCTGAAAGAAACCAATTCCAAGAAATATCTGGAATGGATTATCCTGAAATATGTACATCCAATTGACATATAGCCATCGTAACCCTTGGAGAAAAATGAGCTATGATTATCGATAGTTCTGATGAAAAAATTATTTCAACAATACCCGCTAAAGCTGTAGTTGATGCAACAGGTTGTGGGGATTCATTTCGTGCTGGTCTCCTCTATGGACTTTCAGAGAAGTGGTCAATCGAAAAATCTATCCAACTTGGTAATATAATCGGTGGAATCAAGATCCAATATATGGGTGGACAAAATCATACTCTTGATAAAGATACAATTAATACCATAGGAGAAAAAGAATATAGAGTAAAATTCTTTGATTAATTCAATATTTTCGATACAATTCGCCCGTTATTTTTTTAAACTTATTTTATGGATTACAAAGTACTTGATATGGGACTCGCTCCTTGGGGACGAAAAGAACTCTCAATTGCAGAAACAGAGATGCCAGGACTCATGGCTCTCCGAACAGAATACAAAACTACTCAACCACTCAAGTGAGCTCGAGTTGCTGGATCACTTCATATGACTATCCAAACAGGGGTACTTATCGAAACCCTCACGGCTCTCGGGGCTGATGTTCGTTGGGCAAGTTGTAATATTTTCTCTACTCAAGATCATGCTGCTGCAGCCATCGTAGAAGGTGGAGTACCAGTTTTTGCATATAAGGGGGAATCTCTGGAAGAATACTGGGAATATACTCATAAAATCTTCGAATGGGCTGATGGAGGAACTCCAAATATGATCCTCGACGATGGAGGTGATGCAACTCTCCTCGTGATTCTCGGAAGTGAAGCAGAGCAAGATCTCTCAGTTCTCGCAAATCCTACTTGTGAGGAAGAGCGTGTTCTTTTTGCAACAATCAAAAAACGACTTGAAACTTCTCCGAATTTTTATTCAAATATCAAGAAAAATATCATCGGAGTTTCTGAGGAAACAACTACTGGAGTACATCGACTCTACCAGATGATGGAAGCAGGACGTCTTCCTTTTCCTGCTATCAATGTAAATGACTCTGTAACAAAATCAAAATTCGATAATCTCTATGGTTGTCGTGAGTCGATCATCGACGGTATCAAGCGAGCTACTGATGTGATGATTGCTGGTAAGATTGTAGTAGTGGCTGGATATGGTGATGTAGGAAAAGGATGTGCTGATGCATTCCGTGGAATGGGAGCAACCGTTTGGGTGACTGAGATAGACCCTATCTGTGCTCTTCAGGCTGCTATGGAAGGATTCCGGGTAGTTACTATGGAATCTGCTTGTAGTCAAGCTGATATCTTCGTTACTGCAACAGGAAACAAGGATATTATCACTCATGATCATATGATTGCCATGCGAGACGAAGCAATCGTTTGTAATATTGGTCATTTTGACTCTGAGATCGACGTCGTGAGTATGAGAAAATATACTTGGGATAATATCAAGCCTCAAGTGGATCATATTACTCTTCCAAATGGAAATAAGATTATACTCCTTGCTGAAGGTCGTCTTGTGAATCTTGGATGTGCCACTGGTCACCCATCATTCGTAATGTCCAATAGTTTCACGAATCAGACTCTCGCACAAATTGAGCTCTTCCAGAATACTGCCAACTATCCAGTAGGAGTATACCGACTTCCAAAACATCTTGATGAAAAGGTGGCACGCCTCCATCTTGCTCGTATCGGTGTTGAGCTTACAGTTCTCACTCCTGATCAAGCAAGTTATATCGGAGTTCCTGCCGTCGGACCATACAAACCTGATCATTATCGTTATTAAGATAAATCCCCTACTATAGGGGATTTTTTCTTGGTAAATAGCAACAATTTAATACAATATGAAAATAAAATTCAAACTATGACTGATTTTCAAGATATACTCGCAAGCCTGAATCCAGAACAGAGAAAAGCAGTAGAAACCATCTATTGACCTGTTCTCGTGATTGCATGACCTGGAAGTGGGAAAACACAACTCCTTGCAGCCCGAATAGCCAATATCCTCAAGACAACTGACTATCTCCCGTCTAATATTCTCTGTCTCACATTTACAGAAAATGCAGCAAAAAATATGCGAGATCGTCTTGCGAGTATGATTGGTCAAGATGCATATCGAGTCGCCATCCACACCTTCCATAGTTTTGGGAGTGAGGTACTTAATCGATTCAGATATCTCACCAAGGAATACAATGATGCAAAACCCGTCGATACCATCGAATCATCTCGTATCCTAGATGGGATTCTCGAACAACTCTCTTGGGATAATCCCTACAAGCCAGGATTTCGGGCGAGTGACACTATCAAAGAGGTTCTCGGGAATATTGGAAATCTGAAAAAATGATGAATCACTCCAAGTTTTTATAGATCAATTTTGGAAGCAAATATAGTTGCCATTGAAATAATAAATCCCCTGATATCTGAATATTGGGAACAGATTGATTCACTCGGTCAGAAAAAAGAAGAAAAGCAAAAAAAGATAGATTTATTCAAATTATTTACAGAAAAGGTTCAACAATTGTCCAAAATAGAGAAGAATATTGGAAATTACGAAAGATTTGAAACCGTATTCTTGCGATGACTCGATGAGGTTTGGGAGAATTATGAATGAGATACGAGTACCAAATTCATGAATGCTTGGCGAGATACTTGGACACAAAAAAACTATAAAAATATCCGTGAACTCAAAGAAACGAGTAAGATCGAAAAACAACAGTCTCTTGCTGATATATTCGAAAAATATCAAAATACCCTTAAAGAAAAATGACTCATCGATTTTTCTGATATGATCCTGGAAGCAATAGGACTCATAGAATCCAATGACATCGTGAGAATGAGTCTTGCTGAGACGTATCAATTCGTGATGATCGATGAATTCCAAGATACCAATGAGGCTCAGATGCGGCTCATCAATGGAATCTTATCAGTAAATACTGAAAACCCCAATATATTCGCTGTGGGCGATGATGATCAGTCCATCTACAAGTTCCAGTGAGCTAATACGAAGAATATTCGAGATTTCCATGATACATACAACGACACTAAACTCATCATCTTAGAAAAAAATTATCGATCCAAAGAAGAGATAATTACCCATAGTCGTACAGTTATAAAATCAGAATCGAACAATATTGCAAATATATTCGAATGAGCAGTAAAAAAATTCGAAGCTATTCGAGAAACTGGTGGAACAGTGAGAAATATCCGATTCAAGAATGAACTCGAAGAGCTCTCATGGATTATCGAGGATATCGAAACCCAGATACAATCTGGTGTACAACCAAATGAAATTGCAGTTATCACTAAAAAGAATAAGACTCTTGAGCTTATTGCCAAGTGACTCCTTGAAAAAAATATAGGAGTTAACCTCTCTAAGAATGAATCAATATTTGATGATGAAATTATCATACTTATTATCAACATTCTTAAGCTCCTCAACTCGCTCGATGGAAACTACCGAGAAGAAGAAGCAGAACGAATTGTTACGATACTTTCCCATTCTTGTTTTGATATCAACCGTCTCACGCTCTGGAACATATCTAAGACTATCTACCATTCTAGAAAGGATACCACTCGATCTTGGATCGAAACCCTTGCAAATCATGAGGATTCAAAACTCAAGAATATAGCAAATTTCCTCAAAGAACTTACCAGTAGAGCAAGAGTGGAACGACTTGAGAATATTATTGATTTCATCACGGGTGCCAATGAACTCTCCATTCCAGATGACTATGACGATGATGGAACTACGAATCCACTTCAAATAAGTTTCTTTAATGAAGAAAAATGAAACTATATTTCTCCTCTCTTTAAATACTTTTTCGGACAATTATCAAACAATAATTGATGAAATATAGCATATACTCGACATCTTGCTAATATGCGAGCCTTCATAGAAAATGTGAGAAGTTATAAAAATGGAAAGAATTTTCTCTCACTTCATGATGCTATAGAAATCCTGAGCCTCATCGAAAAATACGATATCGATATCGAAGTTTCTCACATTATCGGTAATGAGAAAAATGCTGTTAATCTTATCACCGTCTATAAGGCAAAATGACTCGAATGGCAAAATGTCTATGTGCCGTGTATTCATACAAAGGAATATAAGTCCGGAAAAATCTCTGGTTCTACTCTACCAAAAAATCTCCCCCTCGAAGCCGATAGAGACAATGATGAAGATATCGAAAGACTCATCTATACAGCATTCACTCGTGCCAAAGATTCACTGATAGCGACATACTCAGAAGAGAGTATGAGTGAAAAATCCCTCGAACCCCTTGCTTGTATCGAAGTTGAGAATGATAATTGGGAAGAGCTCACAACCATTCCACTCACGAGCCTCACAGAAACTCTCGAAATAGAAAAAAGAGAGCTCTTCGCACTTCCATATCTTGGAGAAGAACAAGATTTTCTCAAAGATCGAATTGAGAAGCTTTTTGTTATGAATGTGACTGCTCTTCAGAATTTTCTCAATGTCGCTGATGCAGGACCAGAATACTTTGTATCGAATTCCCTCCTCCGTTTTCCTCAAGCAAAAAATATCTCTGCTACCTATGGATCCGCTATCCATAAAGCACTAGAGGATTTTTTCGCAGATTATGCTGCCCGAAAATCATATCAAAAAGAAATCCTTTTTAAGTCATTTGAAACCTATCTCAAAAATGAAGGATTTGATCCAAAAACCGAAGAAACCTACCTCGAACGAGGACGGGAAAATCTTGAATCCATCTACGCAGAGATAACTGGACAATCGTATGGAGAACTCTTTCTCGAATATGATTTCCGAGCAGCTCACGGTGGAACATATCTTCCAACCGATACAACAAAAGCTATCCAACTCACCGGAAAGATCGATCGTATCGAACGACTACCTGATGACTCCCTCATTATCACAGACTACAAAACTGGTGGTGGATTTGATAGTTTTGATGGAAAATGAGCAGAATATGCAAAAATAAAACAATGGAAATATAGACTACAACTCGCATTTTATGCTATCCTCTTTGAACTTTCACCCCGCTGGAGAATGTATCAAAATAAGAAATATGAACTCTTCTTCGTAGAGAAAAATCGTGATGAGGATCGTTTTCATCGTGTAATAGAATATATCCAAACTGGTGAAGTAGAACGAACTAAGAAACTCATCATTGCTGTAATGTCAAAAATCGACTCTCTCAACTTCCCTGATATTACCAAATATCCAAAAACTCTCGATGGAATCAGACAATTTGAGGAAGAATTATTAAATTGACAAGTATAGTTTTTATATATTATTATAATAAGTTAACTTCTTAAAAAATGCACAGATCAATAGATATTCATGGAGGTAATCAACAAGAAGGACAAAATTGAGGAATACCTTCTATTGCCACTCAAGCTGTTGCAAAGCTACTGAATTATGTTCCTCGAGTCTGGACAACCGAAGAACCATTCCAAAAAGAAAAAGAAAATGTCTGGATTCATACAACGGAGACAATTGCACTCATCAAAGAGTATGCTAATCTCATAAAAAAGTATTGATGAGATATGGCACACATTATCAATCTTCTTATAGTACATGATATCCCTGAAATACTCACAGGCGATATGGATCCTCGCCTTATAGATCCCAACACCAAATTCTACCTCGAAGAATGGGCAATGACCAATCTGATATCAAATCCGAATGATCGCGATCTCTGGTACGAGTATGCTTTTGGTGAAACGATCGACTCAAAATTTGCCAAAGTATTCGATAAACTCCAATTCTTGAATAATCTCATAAGACTATGAGAAGAAACAGAGTATTGGAATGCCATGAAGAAGTATCGAGTACATTTTGAACCATTTCCAGAACTCCTCCAGATTGTAGATAAACCTACATTCCTTGTCTCAGAAAAAAAAATTCAGAAAGTAGCCTAACCCTATGAGCTCTCAACTCTGACATCTCTATATCGAAACTGATGATGATATTCCTCGGATAGCTCTTGGGGCTTTTGATTTTGATGGAAATATCCTTGCCCCAAATACCCCCTATCGGGTTATAGAAATCGCTACAGGAAAAGAAGTCTGTATACCAGCACACGAGCTTGATAATAATGCTGAACTCATATCTTGACCAATTGCACAGTACCAATGGATGAATAATATGGAAGATTCTCTCGTTCATTTTCGAGATTTTACCCAGTACAGTGAGCCCAATCATCTTATGGATGATACACTCAATGCTATCAAAAATGGACTTTTTTCTCCAAGTTTTGAAGCCTTCAAGGAAACATTCCTTATTCCTGCTCGACTCTTTGCAATTATCACGGCTCGTGGACACTCAGCAGATAATCTTGAACGAACTATCAGGGAAATCAGCGAAACAGTACTGAGTGATGCTGAGAAAAATATTCAGTATGAAAATATAAAAAATCTCTATCAGATACTCTATCCTGATATGCCAATACCGAATCGAAATCAAGCAATACAGTTTTATTTTCAAGAAATTGTCTCGTACTATACTGTATCAAACACACATGGAAAAAAACTCCTGAAAATCAGGATGAATATGAAAACTCCTGAAAAGAAGGTATTCTGTATGGATCACTATATAGAAGATATGAGGACTCGAATATTGGGTCCAATTGGAATAGAAAATACTTCGCTTGCTATCGGATTCAGTGATGATTCTGTAAGTAATATGAGTGCAATGATGGATGCTTTTATACAAAAAAGAGAGGTCGGATCACTCAAAAATGATACGGTACATCTCTATTATACTGGAAAACAATGAGCTCTAGCTATACCAACGAAAGAATCTATACAAGTATCTCAGAATCAAACAATGACCATCATTCAGATATAATTATTTTCTCCAGTTTCTAAAAATCTGCCACCATATAAGCCCCCAAATAGCTCATGCCATATGTCCAACCAGTGATATCCCAGGAACTAGTCCGATTCCTATATTGATAATCAACATTACTAGGATCTGACTCGCTGCAGGATGATGTGTTGTGTAGAGGTCAATCCAGAGATATAATAGTATTGCCATACAAAATCAAGAGATCCCAACTGTAAGGCTATATGGTGCAAATATCAGAAGCGACACTGCCACAAATATCGTCGAAGTGATAAAAAACCAAGTATACCGATCTGGGGACATACGAGCCTCCAGTGTTGGTCCAGCAGAATAGAGAAAATAACTATTCAGAAAAAGATGAAACCATCCCCCATGCAAAAACTGAAATAAGAGTACCTGAACTAAAAGAGAAATATAATCACCAGATTCAAGATATCTCCCGCTGAGCCCAAAACGAGTTACTAGTTCAGGAAAGAATATTCAACATGAAGCGATAATAATACAAAAAACTATAAGAAGGTGTGAGAGTGATTTTTGAGGAAAAAATGGAAACATAAATAAAGAAGTATCAAATAAAAATCCCACTACGAATAGCGGGATTTTAAGAATTTTTTGAGGAAAGGCAACTATTTTCGGAGATCAAGTTTACCAATAAGATCAACATAACGAGCTTCATCTTTACGCTTGAGATAATCAAGAAGTTTACGACGTTTTGCAACCATCATAACGATACCACGACGAGAGTGGTTATCTTGTTTATGTATTTCAAGGTGATTCTTGAGTGATTCGATTCGAGAAGTGAGGATAGCAACTTGTACTTCTGGTGATCCAGTGTCACCTTTTTTAGTTGCGTATTGCTCCATAAGAGCCTTTTTTTCTGAGTGTTCCATAGTATGTGGATAAAAGTATTTTTAATTAAAGAGAACTAAAACCCGAAAATACACGAGTCAAGACAAGACGGAGTATAGAGATAACTGTTCAAAAAGCAAATTTTTCTTTCAGGAAAGCGGAAAGAGGGATAAAAAATCCCCAAATCAAGAGAAATGGGGAAGAAGTATTGATGAAGAATTAGGTAAGACTCTTAATTTGGCTAAATGGAACTGTTTTTCATGCAAATAACTTGAGTTGCTTTAGGGTACAATCCTTCGGAACTTGAATTGGAAAATCTGCAGGAACACTTGCTGATTTATTGGCTGCAAGCATAAGATCTTGAAGCGTAAGATTTGGCTTATTTAATTGATTCTGAACGCTATTGATACAGTTTTCAATTGCCGCCATAGAATTTGGATTTGTTTTTCCACGTAATTGATCGAGACGAAATGAAGGATCTCTATTATTCGCTACATTTATTGCTGCTTGTTCAGAGCTTGTTGAAGGTGGGCGCCCCTCTCGATTTGCTCG
The DNA here is from genome assembly GCA_013268835.1 of Candidatus Altimarinota bacterium. Taxonomy (GTDB): domain Bacteria; phylum Patescibacteriota; class Gracilibacteria; order BD1-5; family UBA2023; genus JABFSX01. Next base: position 107,515 of record JABFSX010000004.1, read on the forward strand.
TTCATACGGATCAGATATCTGAGGTCCACGAGAAATCATTCATGGAGTTCCATGAGGATTTTCTTTATAAGCCCTTGCTCGTTGTGCCGCAGGAGTATCACCTGCCTGTTCTGCAAATTTTTGCTGAGTATCTGGATTTTTTGTTCTTTTTGCCAAAGCCTCCAATTGCTCAACAAGTGGATCTTTTATTTCCAAACTTTTATCTCTATTTTCTATATCTGACATATACTTAAATATTTATTTAATAAAATTATACTAAACCGGCCAATAATTCTTGAGCCTCTTTTTGTCACTGAAGATTATCAGCTGCCTCTTGTTGTTTCTGAAGTTCAAGAGAATTCCTAATCTGAGTCAATCGATTCAAGGCCCTTTGTTCCTCATCTTTCTCTTCACGATAGAGAACGATTACAAGACTATCAAAGATATCAAAAAAATCTTGCTCGATAGCTACATCACTTACTATAAGATTATAGAGATCTGTAAAAAGCTCATTTCCTTCTTTGATTTCCTCAAGAAGTGAAGCAACAAAATTTCGCTTCTCTTCAAAGTTCATTTTCACGAAATTATCATGTTGTGTTCTTAAATCAATTTCCATAATAGTTTATAAGATATATGGAATTATTCTATCATACTATTTTTTTCTTGTCAAAAAAACGCCAGAATATGGCGTTTTTTTTGAAGCTGTATAATTACACCTAGAGAACCTGTCTCAGTGCTGTAATATTGAAGGCATAATCCATCATTGTGGACCCAAGGATTCCGAGATATCCCGTATATCCATTCACTTCGATTTTTTTCACAATCATTGTCGAGCTCTCCAATTCAGGAATCACACTCTCTTCCCCGATAAATGCTGATACACGAGTAGAGATATCGAGTCATTCAAGTAAATCAATAAATTGATACTTATTTTCTAAACACTTGATCACCTGAAACATCTCTTCTCCGAGTGCTCCATGATGTCGCTCTAGATAATTCGAAAGACCAAGATAGTATGAGGTTCCAAGTGAAGGAATACAAGCAAAAGTAATCTCACCAGTTATCTTTGTGAGACGGGCAACAAGACCATAAAGAACATCATCGATACGATTCTTTTCGAGTTTATCCGAAAGATTCTGTTCCGCCTCAAGGAATACTGCTGGCATCGTCTCCATCAGATAGTCTACAAATACTCTGAGTCCACGATTGGTTGGGAGTCGTCCTGCTGAATTATATGGCTGAAAAATAAGCCCCATATCCTCAAGTGCTGCCATATCATTACGGACAGTCGCACTCGAAACCTGAAGATCATACTTTTTCAGGAGATTCTTAGATCCCATGATTTCTCCAGTTTTCAGATATTCTTCAACGATGAATTTCAGAACTTGTACTTTACGATCTTGGATTTTTGACATATTATACAACAATGCTACCACGAAATATTGATCCCTTTCGAGAAGTGAGCTCAACCTTATCGCCTACTTTTACTCCATCAATATCAATAAAATAATCAACACCATCGAGAACTACCTTGAAGTCTTCTCATACTTTTTTCACCTTTCTAGTTTCACCAAGATATGAATCGAGTCATTGAGCCTTCTCTTCTACCTGAGAAGAAAGATATCTTGGAAGAAAAAAAGATGCAAGAAATGAAACGACTGCAAATATAAGTCCCTGTATTATTGTAACATCTTCTCATCAAAAATAATATACATACAATGCAGTTATAAAACCAGCAAGAGATATCGCAAGCCCATAAAATGTAACCGTAATCATCTCAATGATGAGAAAACCAATACCAACAGCAATCCAGAAAATAAGAAGTGAGGACATAGGAATTAATTGTTAATTATTAATTATTAATTTAGATGGTAAATTATTTTCCTCCACCAAAAATCTTGGAAACCCCAGCAAGTATATCTGAATCAAGAATATATTTTGTATTATCTCCGAGTGCTACCTGAATTGTCTGAAGTTGAGCCTTCACTACTGCATTTCCAGTAAAAAATTGTTGTGCTGCAACTGCATCAAGTTCGAGCGCTTTCGCATTTGCCTCTGCAATAGCTACTTTCGCATTTGCCTCTCCTTGAGCCTGAAGAATCTGAGATTCTTTTTGCCCTTCTGCTTGAAGAATTTTTGATTGCTTGTCAGCTTCTGCTTGAGTTATCATTGCCACCTTGTATCCTTCTGCTGCTGTGATCTTGGCACTCTTTTCACTCTGTGCATTTTTGATCATATTCATCATCTCTTGTACACTTGCTGGTGGTTCAAGTTTTTTGATTTCCACACGCATTACCTTCACTCCCCATTTTCCTGTCTCACGATCGAGTGACTCAAGGAGCTTCGCATTGATAGTATCTCGATTCGAGAGAGTATCATTGAGTTCCATGGTACCGAGAACACTACGGAGATTGGTTTGAGCAAGAGAAACCACTGCAACGAATACATTATTGATGTCGTATGTTGCCTTGTATGGATCAGTAATCTGAGCATACACAATCCCATCAACGGTTACTGCCACATTATCCTTTGTGATGATCTGCTGTTCTGGAACATTGATAACTTGTTCACGAATATCTACCTTGCGAACTGATTGTACAAATGGTATCAAGAAAAAAATACCAGGACCAACCGTATCGATATATCGACCAACAAATTCCCGAAGACCAACTTCACCTTGACTAATCTGTTTTACAAAAAATGGAGCTAAAACTCAAACTGCTACGAGCAAATAGACAATTGTCATATGAAAGTTGATAAAAAAATAAAAACACTATAATCCTATCGTTTCTCCTGAAAAAAGCAAGCGGAACAATGCTGAACTCATTTCAATCAAAATCAATTCTTTTGAAAAGATTTCTTTACTCAAAAAAATATGCCAAATATAGTAGCAATCGGCGGTGGAGCTGGTACATTCAATGTACTCTACGGAATAAAAAGAAATCTCAATTACAATATCTCTGCCATAATATCTGTAGCAGATAATGGTGGAACCACAGGTGCAATTCGCGATAAATATGGGATTCTTCCTCCTGGAGATATGCGACGAGCAATCGCAGCACTCGCAAGAAATACTGAACTCGTTCGAAGACTTTTTGAATATAGTTTCAAAGATGAAGAAGGAGTCATTGGGTCCAATAAAATCTGAAATATTCTCCTCACGGCACTCGTGGATATCTGTGATGGTGACTTTGAAAAAGCGATAAAAAATATGGAAGAGATGTTCGATGTACGAGGAAGAGTGATCCCTGTAACACTCGAAGATGTAGATCTTGCTGTCAGATTTGCTGATGGAACAGAGGTAATCGGTGAGAAAAATATCGATGTATCTGATAAAAATCCAGGAGAACGAACTCATGATATCGATCAAGATATTACAGATGCTTGGCTCGTTGGAGCAGAAGGAAATATCAATCCAAATGCCCGAGAAGCGCTATTGAATGCTGACTATATTATTATTGGTCCTGGCGATCTCTATACGAGCATAGTTCCAAATCTCCTCTCGAAAGGAATGCGTGAAACGCTCGGAAAATGTAGCGGAAAAATAATCTATATCTGCAATGCGATGACAAAGCGAGGTGAAACCACCAATATGGAAGTAATTGATTTCATCAATACGATTGAACGATATATCAACCCTGGAATGCTCGATTATGTTATCGTAAATAACGGACATATTGATGAAGATGTAGTTATAAAATATAAGACAGAAGAAAATAAAAAACCTCTCAAAATAAAAGATCCTTCACTTTTTATGAATAAATGATATAAAGTAATAGAATGGGATATGGTAAATGATGAAGATATCGTTCGGCATGATCCAATGAAGCTTGCTAAAGTCCTCGAAGATATCGTAAATGGTTGGATTAAATAATATTATCTAGATTGCTCCCATTGGCTTTTATAAAAAGCCTCTCAAATTTTGAGAGGCTTTTTATAAACTATCCTTTTACTACAATCGACAACATCTTATTGGGAATAAAAATCTCTTTTACAATCTCTTTTCCTTCCAGCCATTTCGCAATATTTGGATCTTCCATGGCTGCAATAGATACTTCTTCTTGAGCTACTCCGTTTAGGAATGTAAGTGTACCACGAAGTTTTCCTGCAATCTGTATTGCAATCGTCACTTCATCATCGACCAACATAAACTCATCATATTCAGGCCAAGTTACCCTATATATTGAATCTGTTTTTCAGAGTGAAACATAGAGTTCTTCTGCCATATGTGGAGCAAATGGATGGAGAAGGATGGCGAGTTTTTCCTTCCACTCTTCTGCAAATTCCGCATCTTGAGGAAGTCATTCATTGAGCAGAATCTGTAGAGCTGCAATGGCGGTATTAAACTTATATCCAACAATATCTTCTCCTACTTTTTTGATCGTTTTATGAAGGAGCTTCATGGCCTTCATATCATCTTTTGCTTTATTTTTTCCTTCGATTACCATCGAATACGCCTTATCGAGAAATCTGCGAACTCCGATAATAGCATCAGGATTCCATGGGGCCGTATCAGTAAAAGCAGACATACTCATCTCATAGAGACGCAATGTATCCGCACCGTATTCTACTACAATATCATTTGGGTTGACGACATTTTTGAGAGATTTACTCATCTTTGCAACGACTTGTTTCACCTCTTTTCCTGTTGCAGTTTCGATGAATTTACCATCTTTTTCTTCTACGAGATCTACAGCAACAAGTCCTCCATCAGCTCGTTCATACGCATAAGCAAGGATCATCCCCACATTCGTCAGCTTCTGAAATGGTTCAACAGTCGGAACTACTCCGATATCATAGAGTACCTTGTGCCAGAATCGAGCATAGAGAAGATGGAGTACAGCATGTTCCGCTCCACCCACATATTCATCGACATTCTTCCAATAATCCAGTGCTTCTGGACTCGCCAGTGCATCTGGATTCGTATTATCCATATAACGAAGATAATACCAACAAGATCCACCCCATTGTGGCATCGTATTCGTCTCACGTTTTCCTGAGAGATTTCCTGCGAGTTTCACATTGAACCAATCTGGAACGGTTGCAAGTGGAGATTGTCCATCCCCTGCTGGTTCGTATTTCTCAACGGCAGGAAGTGTGAGTGGGAGACGAGAATCGATGATGAGCTTTCCAGTGATTCCATCATACACTTTTGAAAACGCTTTTCCTCCGATGATGAGCTTTGTACAACCTTCCTCACACGTACAATTCTTGCATCGTTTTTCAGTACCTTTTTTATCAAAAATATAGGCAAGATTTGGATCAATCGCTTCTGAAATATCGGATATACGAGGAAGTGTATCAAAATCTTCATACGAAATATGAATGAGTGGAATTGGTTCTCCCCAATATCGCTGACGAGAAAAGAGCCAATCGCGGAGCTTGTAATTTACTTTTTTGTGACCGAAACCTTCAGTTTCTGCTTTTTCAGAAAATACTTGTCGAGCCTCAGAAGAAGAGATAAGATCATACTTTCCTGAATTCATAAGTATTCCATCTTGAGGCATTGCCTTTTCTCCATCAAGAAACATCTCAAACATTCTCTTGTGATGACTCTTAAGTATTGTAGAAGAAAGAATCCCCTCCTTCGTCCACCACACATTGGTATATTCAACATCATCTTCTTTTAGAGTTTCTTGAAATCAAGTTAAAGAATTCAATTCAACAAAAAATATATAATCAGGATCTTTGCAATTCGTATTTTTTCTGAGCTTAAATCCATGACCAACCATTATTCAAACTTGTGAAATTCTCTTAATATCAGTGAGTCCGCTCTCTTCCTGAATCTCTCTTAGAGCTCATTCTTGAGGAATTTCTTCTCCATCAATTCCTCCTCATAATAAACAAACTTCTCAGTTGGAGAAATTTTCTATAAGGAATTTCTCTTCGGTTGGGTGTTGAATTATGGAAGTAGTACAATATTTTGTTCGAGTAGGAAATCCATCTTTTGGGGTACTTTCTCCAGTGAGCTTGTTATAGATAGCAATAACTTGTTTGATAGGAAGATTATACTTTTTTGCAAAAGCAAAATCTCGCTCATCATGAGCTGGAACTGCCATCACAGCACCCGTTCCGTAGTGACCGAGCACATAATCAGCAATCCAGAGTGGAACTGATTCTCAGTTAAATGGATTGATAACATATGAACCAGTGAAAACTCCCGTTTTTTCTTTTCATTCATTGGTACGATCCTGATCTGATCGACTTGCTGATTCAGTGATATATGATTCACAATCTACTGATTGCTCATCAGTAATAAAATCATAGACACGAGGATGATCTGGTGCTAGTACAGCATACGTCATACCATATACTGTATCAACACGAGTAGTGTACACAGAGATAAACTTATCTGCCTCATCAGATTTTCTCATCTCGAATTCACAACCTTCACTTTTTCCTATCCAGTTCTTTTGCATTTCTTTTACTCCTTCTGGCCAATCCAGTCCTTCGAGGTCATCAATCAGTCTATCTGCATATTCTGTAATCTTGAGCACCCATTGACGAAGGGCTCGTTTCTCGACACGAGTTCCACATCGATCACAGGTATTAAGAGCGGTTACTTCCTCATTCGCAAGGCCTGTCTTACAACTTGGACAATAGTTAATCGGAAGATCTTGTTCGTAGGCAAGTCATTTTTTGAAAAGCTCAAGAAAAATCCACTGTGTCCACTTGTAATATTCTGGGCTCGTCGTATCTACCATCCGATCCCAATCGTATGAAAACCCGAGAGACTGAAGTTGTTCAGTAAAAACTCCGATATTTGCAGCGGTGGTAATAGCAGGATGAGTACCAGTCTTGATAGCATAGTTCTCAGCCGGAAGACCAAATGCATCAAATCCCATCGTATGAAGAACATTATAGCCATTAGCATGATAATATCTCGATACAATATCGGTCGCTGTATATCACTTCGGATGACCAACATGGAGACCGGCACCACTTGGATATGGAAACATATCGAGAATATATTTCTTTGGTTGTTGTGTGGAATTGAGAGTTTTGAATGTTTTATTTTCTGACCAATATTTTTGCCACTTTTTTTCTATTGAACTATGATCGTAAGGCATACAGAGTAATAAGTAAATTATAATTATATTCGACTCTCAGTATACAAAAAAGAGGAAATGAGGCAAAAGTTTTATAAAACTATAAAAAATCCCTCGCAAATGAGGGATTTTTAAAAATTCTAAGTATAGAATTATACACCAGTTCCACTTCCCATAACAGTAGAGAGGAACCAACGAATAATAGAGTTTGCAAGGAAGATTACAACGATACCAATCAATACTTGAATAATAATCGTACGTCCCTTCTTTACCTTCTCTTCATCACCACCGGCAGTCATCATAAGAACACCACCGTAGATACCATATACTACCGCAACGAGACCAACGATAATAAGTGCGTTCTGAATAAGATTTTGTACTTCTACATCAACAGTATCATCTGCACCTGTAGCTTTTGATACTTGTCCATTACCAAAAAGATCACTTTTTGCAGCATTAGCAGCAGCAAAAACAGAAGAATTCTGAAAAAATGAAATTACTGAACCAAGGGAAACATATCCGATTTTTTGAATAGTTGTCATAAAAAATAAATGAAAAAATAAATGTGACACGGGTATCATATCAAATGTTGTTTCTTTTGTCAAAAAAAATACTCTTTTTTTTAGAAGAGAGTATTTTTTATTTAAAGCTAATAACCGAAAGAGTGGGATTCATATGGACCAGATATGACTCATTTCTATGAATTATACTGCAACTGTACTTTCATCAAGTTCAACTGGAGCTACTGTTGTAACAGTAGGAACTGCTGAATGATTTACTGAAGCACGTACTTCGAGTACATATGGAAGAAGTGCCATATATCGAGCTCGTTTTACTGCAACTGCAAGTTTTTTTTGATTACGGAGAGTTGTACCTGAGTAGTATCGAGGGATAATTCGATTGAACTTTGTCAGGAATTTTTTGAGGAATACCGTATCTTTGTAGTCGATGTGTGTAACACCAGCTTCATCAATAGGGCAAACCTTCTTTTTAGCGACTGCCATAAAAGTAGGGGTTAAAGATTATAATTTATTTGTATCAAGATCGGAGAAATCATCAAAATTAGAAATCTCTGAAGTCTCGTTGTCTATTTCGGCGAAATCTTCTCTTTTTGAGAGAAATATCAATTGATCAACAACCACTTCAGTCTTATATAATTTAGATCCATCGTCCTTATCTATAATACGAGTTTTGAGGTGACCTTCCACATAGACGAGTTTACCTTTTGTAAGGAATTGCTCAGATCGTTCAGCGAGAGGGCCCCAGGCAACACAGTTAGTATATTCGGCATCAGAGAGAGATTCCCCTGTAGCACTCTTGTAGTAACGGTTGGTTGCAACGGTAAACGTTGCGATTTTTTTATCAGCAGTAGTTGTTTTAATAAATGGATCTTTGGTAATATTACCAATAAGTATAACTTTATTGATGGTACGCATAAGTCAAAAATGTTAGAGATTATTCATCTATTCTACTAAACATAAATCTCCAAATACTTGTTTTAATATTGAACGTGTTCGTGATATGAATCCAATCTCCACCATCTCGATCGAGAATGTAAAGAAGATAGTATCCTGTCTTTGAACCGTGTATGCGGTATGCGAGCTGTCGCTCACCTGGATGATCTGCACTAGCGATTGTAGCACCAGTAGCCTTGATCTCAGTTTCGATCTCTGATATGAGTGCATCACGATCAGTATCTGAAAGCCCAGAATCAAGTATCATCATGAGTTCGTATTGTCTCATAGTTCCTGTGGGTTAGTATCTTTTTATGACCAGTAAAAAGAAGGAAAATAAAATGCATATAAAAAATGCCCCGTGAGTATAGAGAGAACACTGTAAAAAGCAAAACTTTTTTTGATTAAAAATACAATATTGGCAAGTAAAAGAATTTGCCAAAAAAAAAGATGTCTGCTAGGATATATCTATGACAACAAAAACAAATAAAAAGTCTCAAAAGTTCGCATCTCTCTTCGGTAAAACGAATGATATCGAAGTGAGCAAGAAGCTCGTGAGTAAGCTCCTCCAATACAATATGAAATATGAGGAGATTACCAAAGTAATCCTTTCTCATTCTGAACGAGCATTCCTTGATGCTCGACTCATTACTCTTGAGGAGTACTATGAAGAACTCAAAAATACTAAAAAAAGTGAAGTAGAGGATTTTCTTTCTTCCATTCCAGATTACGAACTCCATACGGTGATGGCATAATCACCACCATACAAATACACAAAAAAGATCTCGAAAAATCGAGATCTTTTTATTGTAAGATACAATTAATTATTTAACATCCTTAAATGTATAGAGAACATGCTTGCGAAGTTGCTTATCATATTTCTTGAGTTTGAGCTTCTCACCTGCTGGAAGATTTTTCTTGTTTACTGCGTAAACGTAGTCAGTTCGTCCACCTTCTGCAGCCTTACCAACTTGATATGTACATTTACCTTTTGCCATAATATGGAGTGTTAGAATATTAGATTGTTGGGATCACTACGGAAACCAAATATAGACGGATTATATAGAAAAATTTTGTTTTGCAAGTTTTTCTCTTCTTAATTTTGCTTTTTTCTATATTTTTTGTATAGTCGAAGAACTTTCGAGACTCTCGTATCAGAAGTATCTATTCTAAAATCTAAGTTCTCTCTTATGTTCATCGATGAAGTAAAAATGTCACTCCGAGCTGGTAAATGAGGTGATGGAATCATCTCTTGGCGTCGTGAAAAATATATTCCAAAAGGTGGTCCTTTTGGTGGTGATGGTGGAAATGGAGGAAATGTTATCCTCGTAGCCACTACCCACGAAACAACACTTGGTAAGTTTCGTCACCTCAAATCCATCGAAGCTGATGATGGAGAAAAAGGAGGAACACAGGAGTGTCATGGAGCCACCGCTCATGATACGATTATCGAACTCCCTGTTGGAACCCTCATCACGGATGCAAATACTGGTGAAGTTATCTGTGATCTCACGACTCCAGGGCAGAAGTTCCAAATCTGTGAAGGTGGTCGTGGAGGATTTGGTAATGCTCACTTCCCTTCGAGTACTCGTCAGGCCCCAAACTTCGCAGAACTCGGAGATGCTGGGACTTCTCGTGAGGTAAAAATGGAACTCAAACTCGTAGCCGATGTTGGACTCGTTGGACTCCCAAATGCTGGAAAATCAACGGTTATCCAATCTATCACGAATGTAAAACCAAAAATTGCTGATTACGCATTTACTACCCTCGTACCAAATCTTGGTGTTATGGAATGGAGAGGTCGTTCGATGGTTATCGAAGATGTTCCTGGACTTATCGAAGGAGCCAGCGAAGGAAAGGGTCTCGGATTCCAATTCCTCAAACACATCGATCGTTGTCGAATTATTATCCATCTTCTCGATGCCACTCAGGGAGAAGAAGCTATGATAGAAAACTACCGAGTCATCCGAAAAGAGCTCGAAAACTGGAATCCTGAAATGGCAAACAAAGATGAACTCATCGTATTCTCAAAGGCTGAACTCGTTGATAGCGAACAACTCGAAGAGATGGTGAAAATATTCGAAAAGGCAACCAAGAAAAAAGTGAGTCTCACGATATCTGCAGGTGCATTTATACGAATTGATGAACTCAAAGACCTTCTCTTGCAACGTATCCCTGATACCAGAGAAGAAGAACTCGTTCTCGTGGAAGATGAAGAAGGAATGATCCAGAGTCCAGATGCTGAGCCTCTCACGATCCGTGGTGAAGATATCCCTCACTTCTACGATCTCAAGAGACAAAATGATCCGAAGCGATGTACCATCAAAAAACGTGAAGATGGCGACTATGAAATCACTGGAATCCGTATCGAAGAGATTGCTCGTATGACTGATACTCGCTATACCGATGGAGTCAATCGTGTCTACGATGTGATGGAGCGTATGGGCGTGATGAGAAAACTCAAACTCCTCATTGCTGATGGTCTCACACGAGAAGATCGTGGATTCTTTGAAGGAGAAGAAGACTTCAAGGTTCCAGCTGTCTGGGTTGGAGGAAAAAAGTTCTCTCTCGAAGGACTCATATTCATGAAGGATGAACGATAAAAAAATCCCTACCAACTTGGTAGGGATTTTTAATACTATCTATTTTTTATCTTTTTCCATGAGCCATTTATCAAAATCCTCATCCTCGAAATTCTTGATTTCATCTTTGAAGTAAATATGATAAGCATCCCTGGAAAAGGTATATGAATCATCAAACATACTTGCTAAATGTTCTAATATTTCAAAAGTTTTGGGATCTGCTCATTCTATTTTTCTTCATTCCCAAAAAACTGAATAAGTATCTTTTGCATATTCATCAGTCAAAACAGAAAAACTTTTTAAATCTGCTCACTCTACTTTTTTAGTATTAAAATATATAGAATTAATATCCCTCAAATACCCTCCTCCAAGATCTTGGAATTCTTTTGGATTGATTCAATCCAAAAGAATTCCACGCCAATACACTCATTGTGAGTCCTTAATAAATTGATCATTTATTAATTCGACAGTATTTGGATTAAGTCAATTAATTTTCGTATCAATATAGTATATCATATGATTATTTGTATCATAACAATATGGACCATGTTTATTTCCGATATACCTTTTATTATGATTTTCTGGACAATATTGTCCAAGTATTTTATCGATGTTAGTTATCATAAATAATACTCATTAATAAATGGAACTAAAAATATAAGATAATACCTATATATTAGTACAGTATATACAATTAATCTTTTTTTAGAAGATCATATACCTCAATATATTTATCCACATCAGAGAGTACCATATCACGACTTGAACTTCAGAGTGTATAAATAGAAAGTGTTCCATTTTTAAAAATCTTTCCGAGGAAACCTTGGTATTTTTCTATAAAGTTAAACTTCTTGTACAGGATAGTCTTGCGAACACGATAAATAATACCGAATTCTGATATAGCACGATCCTTCTCAAGGATATATCTCTTGGTAGATATATACCAAGTTATGACCCCAATAACAAGTACCCCAATAATAAGTACTCAAAGAGTAAATCACATAGGAAGAGTTAAGTATACTAAAAATACCGTAATGACAATAAAGATACTTGGCACAATGATAGAATTACCGATATCTTGTGAAGAAGATATGATTTCTGTGGTATCTATTTTATCTCACTTGAGTATTTCATCAAGAGTATCTAGAAGCGCAAAGGCATCAACCATATAATCAAAACGGATATTGTTCTCAAAATATCCTCATCAAGCAAGGATAACACTACTTGTATTGCTATTTTGCGTAGATGACATTACTTGTCCTGCAACACTGAGAGAAACATTCCCCACTGACGTAAGTGGATTCTTGGTTGCACTGAGTCACTTGATATGACGATAGAGGGAATATTTTTTGGAACGGAAAATAATACCAGAAATACTCTCAACAAAATCCTTATATAAGGATTGCTTATACCAAGATGCACTGTAGTAGAATTTGTTATATAAAAATCGAGTCAAAGCAAAGATCAAGAAAAATACTATAACATATATTCATACTGCAATGAATGAAAATGGAGTATCTTCTGCAGAAGTACTTACCTCAAGAAGAATAGATATAACCGTAATTGTTATTATTACAAAAAGTAGTACCAATACTCAGAAGAAGCTATGTTTGATATACTCTATAAGATTTAATTTAACATCAAGATTCTTTTTTTCAGATATATCTATATAGATTCCAACTTTTTGAAGAATATCATTCTCAAGGGTTGGAGTTTTTTTGATATTCGAAAAAGTAATATTAGAACCTGATGCAATAGACCAAAATACAATACTACAACTACCAAGCATGCGATCAAGGAGAGATTCACGGATAACAACTCCTGAGATTTTATCCACAGTAAAAGAAGAGTGCCTTTTCGAGAGGAAGTGAAACTTTTTTTCAATAGTAGAAGTATCTACAACATAATCTGTGAAAAAAAACTGTATAATCGAACTAATACTGAATATAATAATAAATACAATAAGTGATCCTGCTATTTCTCCTCATAAAAATATACCAGCAAAAACCGCAATAATAGCAAGAATTATTGTTCAGAGAAATACCTTGAGCGGATACATCTTATAGGTGGCACGAAACTCGTTATTATACTGTGGAGCTGCCTCAACGGTATCAGTGTAACCAACGAGATCTTCATGTAAAATAGAATTCTCTCATACTGAGGTATCTGTAGCGATAGCAGATTGTGGTTGCATCGTAATCTGACTCTTTAGATACTTAATATTTTTGATCATCTGTTCCCCTCATGTCATATTTTTGAATACCACTGAATTGTTGCTTCATTCAGAGGATATTACAAGATCATGTAACCCCAGTATACGAGAGAGAAAACTCTGACGATTTTCGATATCCGCTACTCGTTCCATCGGAAGAAATGAATAGTGCTTTGTAAGAAATCCTTCCGTATAAAAAATACTGTCTGTAAAGACCTCATATTTGCGACGACGGAGATCTAGGTATGCTATAGCTATATATATAAATATACCTATAACAATAATGCTACCAATAATCGAATTAATAAGAGTAAAATCTACCATGGATACTATCTCTGAATAATCTATATTATCTTCCCCATTATCTCCAAATATAATAGAAAATAATATATACAATAGAATGATTATTGTACTAAAAGCCCTACTTCAGATATCCCCAATGATACCAAGTATATGTGGTCGAGCCTCTTGTACAAGTGTATCCTTGGTGAGGTGATAACCATTATTTCGCATAAGATCTTGTATTCCTTCATATATCTCTAGTGATTTATCAACATGTTTCAGAAGTATTTCTGATCCACTACTCCCAGCTGTTTTTATAGAAATATATCCTGTCTTAAATATGAGATATTGCCAGAACGGAAAAACAACAGAAACCTGTGTTATTTTATCGACTTTTACTTCTGTAGTGTTGTCCGAAAATAGAGTACCAGAGTTATATATAATTTTGGTAGATTCGAATATATATTGCTCCTTTCGGTAAGTGATATATGTCCAAGCAACAATAATCCCAAACAATAAGAATAAAATAAATGCAGCCCCGAAGAGAAAGATATTTACTCAGATTCATACTTCTGAAAAAAATAGTGGAAACTGAGAAGCACTTGCAAGGAGACAAAATAGTGGTACTCAGATAACAAGTATACCACTCTGTAAGAGCAAATAGCTCCATATATTTGGGATGATTTTTTGTGATTGCATAAAATATGAGGAAAAGAAAAAGATACCCAAAGATTCTAGATGAAAATTTTGCTTTTGCAAGATAAAGTATATAGTCTATATACATGAAAAAGATTACCTTCCCTATCGAATCTTCAGAAGAAGATACTGTTAGTCCTCTACATCCAGACCTCTGATGGTTTGTAAAAATGCTTATAGTCATTATTATTGCAATTATATTCGCCGTATGAGGAAGTTATATATTCTCTCGTGTTCTTCTCTCTCGTATTGATCTTGCAACAGAGCGGGAGTATTTTTGACATATGATGATTGATGAGACTATGAAACCTTTTGATCTCAGTTCACTCCAAACACTAGGCATAACAGGAGCTCTAAGTGACTATAATATCTACTTGCAAGATTCCCAGGAAGCAAATGCCTTTGCTACACTTGGTGGAAATATTATTGTGACATCTGCTCTCCTCGAAAATATAAAAAATGAAGAAGAGCTCATATTTATACTCGGACATGAACGAGCTCATATCGAAAATCGTGATGTTATACAGAGCTTTGCACAATCAATGCCAATAATACTCACACTCCAGTCCCTCTGAATCGATACAGGAAACTCTATTACAAGTATAAGTAGCATACTCGGTAACTACGCCTCACGAGAAAAAGAATCATTTGCAGATGATTCTGGTATAATATTTCTAAAAAGTCTTGGACTCAATTCTGCATGTGCTACAGGATTTTTTGAACAAAATAAAAATGGCTTTGAGAGTTATGTAGAGATATTTTCTAGTCATCCTGTATCTTGAGATAGACTCAGAAAACTCGAAGAAAAAAAACTCAGTACAGAAAAAATATGTACTCCAATGAGTACATATAAATCAAAAAAATAAATACTTAATCAATGATAACTGACTCCAATTAGTTTTTTATGGTACTTTTTATCATTCTTGGGAATTCTACGAGAGCAGTATATATCCGCTTCCATCGCTTACGAGGCTCGAGTATGAGTCGATAGAACCATTCGAGTCCGAGCTTTTGGAAAATGATTGGAGCTCTTTTTTGGAGGCCAAGAAGAAAATCGATCGAAGCCCCTACTCCGAGCCCAACCACTTCTTGAGTAGCAGGAAGATAACTCCATATATCGATGAGTGCGCTTTCTTGTTTTTTCATACCAAGACAAGAAAACACATATGAAATCCCCTGAAGCTCAATCAAATGAGCTATCCCATCACTCGCCATATCTCCACTGAATATCACTTGCACTGTAATTCCTGGATATTTTTCTTCGAGGAGAGATTTGAGGTTTTGTTGAACATTGAGCTTCTTTTTATCGAATTCACTTTTTAGCTCTTCAACTCGATTATCAAGAACAAGAATATGTTTCTGCTTCTGAGCTGCATATTCGAGAATATCTCGTGTCAGATCACTCCCCTTGATGAGCTCTCCATATCTGCCCTGTATTAATTTTTTATGAAAAAAGGTGGTGAACCCGGAATAAAAAAAACCAAAACCCTCCTGTATCATACTTCCCACATAGAGCCCATTGGCATCTGGAGTATTGTAATCAGCTTTTTTGAGTATCGAGAGAAACTCTGCATCCATATTAGCACGAACCAATATTTCAGGATTCGGGGTAAAAACGAGAGTTTTTTTGGTTGGATTTTTGATAATATCAAGAAACTCTTGATACTTTCACTCAAAAATGTTAATTCAGAGAAATTGCATAGATTATTTTATTTGCGACCAAAATCATCATCATACCGAGTAATATCATCTTCCCTAGTATAGTCACCACATTGTACTTCTACGATAACAAGTGGTTCAGTTCATGTATTTGCAAGACGGTGAAGGTGATGCGCATGGATATAGCATCATTCGTTCGGGCGAAGCATACGGATTTGCTCAACCTCCTTGAAATCTGGATCACGGATATCCACGGTTGCAACACCAGAAACCACTGTCCAATGTTCACTTCGTTTGGTATGTGATTGGAGTGAAAGTCGTTTTCCTGGATTTACGATGAGTTTTTTTACCTTGTAGAGTGGACTATCTTCCAGAACATAGTAGATTCCCCAAGGACGATTCCCGATTTCCAGATAGTGTCATTCTGTGAGATTTTTTGGGAGTTCTTCGATTTTTTTCTCGAGTTCTTTTTCATCAGCCTTGTTTTTGAGCTTGTTTACCAGGTCAGAAGAATTGTGAGTCTTTGCACCGAGTCCATCCACAATCCGAACTCATTCTGATCGAAGAAGTACTGCTTCGGGAATCTCAGAGGCGAATCGATCACCTCACTTGGTAAAGATAATTTCATCATATTTTTGACTCTCTTTTGCCTCTCGGATAAGAACCCTGAGACTCTCACAAACACTCCCATCTTGATCTACAGAGAGAAATACTCGACTCACTGACTTGAGTGATCCAACAACTGCAACACGAAAGTTCTCATCCTGAAAACTCTTTACTCATCGCTTCATCTCTGCTTGTTTATCATTGTTTACAATCACCCAGAGCTCGTCAGCATGTTCGAGTGATAGATCCAGACATTCGATATGTCCTGGATGGAGTGGATTTGCATACATTGATGTAATTGCGAGTGTAGTCATAGTTTCTAAGATTTAATTTGTAATGATGATTTTAGCTTTTTTTCGAATGCGTCAAGAGAAAAGTCACGAGCCCGAAGGATAGAATTTTCTTTCATGGACTCCCAATCTTCTTTTTTTGTATCTTGTACTATTTGTTTCAAACTCTGAATTCAAGCATCTGAATCAAGAATCTCGATGAGTTTTCCTGTTGTATTCTGCACAATTGTCTCACGGAGTCATCACTCATTGACTCCAATCACGGGAGTACCACAAGCCATACTCTCCACGGGTGACATCCCAAAATCTTCATCAATCGGAATATATATAGTAGCAAGAGCTCATTGAATGAGGGAAATAAGATCTGTATCATTCGGGGACTCGATCGCCCTGATATTATCCTTTCACTTGATTTTCGAGAGAATCTCATCTTTCATCGGATCATTCTTTCCATAGGTTAGAATCAGATTCTGTTCAGGCATCTGGAGAAATGCATCAACAATGATATCTACTCGTTTTGGTGGAGAGAGTCGAGCAAATGAGAGAAAATAATTCCCTGTAGACACTGACACATTCGGAGCAAATCGATCGATATCCGTCGGTGGATAGAGAATCTCACTCTCAAAATCACAAAAAGAAAGGAGTCGATCGTGGACGTTTTGTGAATTGGTAAAAATATGATCCATCAGGGAAAGTTGCTTCGTGTAGCTTCGAGCTTCTCGATCCAATACTCGATCAGCAACCTTATGAAGCCACTTCGGAAATCGCATCATATAGCGATCACGGAAATCAAAAATATACCTCGGTGGGGTATGACAATAGTATATTTTTTTGGTAGTTTTTGGAATATTTCGAACCGCATCGAGACAATTTCCAGAAAATATCACTATATCATAATCAGCCAAGAATCGAGTCTTCTCTATAAATCGATATTTGAGGATTGCATGCCTGAATCCCTTTGCAAAAACAGGCTTCCCAAGAGCTATCATCTTTCCTGTGAATCCAAGTTCTCGTGGATCAAAGCTCCCTTCAGAGAAAAACCCCGATACCAGATCTGCATCGAGTGCCTTCGCCATCAATGTCACAAGTCGCTCTCCCCCACCACGATAAAGAAAAGCATCATGGAGAATAGCGATTCGAGGCTTTTTTCATCAATTATTCTGTTCTATTTGTTCTAGGTATTCTTGCATGGAAAATGATGATTATTGAACCTTGGAAAGTGCTTTGGTAGCATAATTAACCTTATCATCCCAACCCATCTCATCTTCAAGAGAGCAACTGATGCGAATTGGTCACTCTTGTGAATTCTTGTATGGATCTTTCAGTTCACCATAGAGATCGTAGTTTCGCTTAATTGCTCACCATATATGATGTTTTATATCTCATTGATTAAGAATTATTTCTTGAGTGATAACCGTTTCATGCGGAAACCATGAGAACAACATTGATCCTCAGAATTTTGCCTTTCGTACGGGAAAGCTAAATTTTCAGTTTTCATCAGTTACTGTCTCTTCATTGTATTTATTCTGACTATCAAACCATCCAGAGATGGATGTGCGAACAATCTTGGTATTTGCAAGTGGCTTTCCACCTGAAAGGATTGTTCACTCTATCGGAGAAAAAAGGTAAAATGTAGGCATAGTAAAAAATAAGATTACCGAAACACCAATCAAAATAGAAATAAGGAAAAAGAACATTTTTTTCATACAAGAAAGTATGTGTATTTCTCATTGATTTTCAAGTCAGATTTCGAGTGAGAAAAAGAAAATTGAAATCCAAGGGAAAAACAATAGAATTTGGGGGAAATATATTACTATATGAAAAAGATACAAATTCTAATTACTTCTTCATCAATATTACTAGTTTTAGTGCATATAATTTTTCCTGAACTAAAAATTGATGAAATTACTGTAATGCTAATTGTCATTGCCATTATACCGTGGCTTACTGGACTTTTTAAATCTATGAAATTCCCCAATGGGATGGAATTTGAATTTCAAGAATTAAAAAATGTTCGAGAAGAAGCCAAAGCAGTATGATTGATAAGTGAAGTGGGGAGAAAAAATACTAAAAACTATGATTTTATTGAAATTGCGGAATTAAATCCGTCATTAGCCTTAGCCTGATTGCGAATTGAATTAGAGAAAAGTCTTAAAAAATTGAATGAAATAAGTTGAATTGAACAAAAATGAAATTGAATATATCA
Source organism: Candidatus Altimarinota bacterium (assembly GCA_013268835.1). Classification (GTDB taxonomy): domain Bacteria; phylum Patescibacteriota; class Gracilibacteria; order BD1-5; family UBA2023; genus JABFSX01. Next base: position 126,530 of record JABFSX010000004.1, read on the forward strand.
TCTTATGAATAATTTATATAAAAATTGAATTATTAGTTCAGAAGAAATGTCTGTACTCTCTGATATGATTGGCACTCTTAATAGAGCAGTACATGGAGAAGATTACGATCCTCGAATTAGTCAATGGATTATAAGTACAGGTCCTCAAATTTTAGATAGCATTAATAAAAAAATAGATAATTTACCAGATAAAAATTTAAAATAGTAGCTAAACCTAAATTGAATGAATCTTAACCGTATTGTCGTTATCGCAGATTGGCTCATCGACTTCTGATGAGCAGAACTCGTCATCTCTCATCTCTTGGAAGCATTCCCTGAAGCGGATATCTATACGAGTGTTTGTTTTATGGATCATCCGATGCTGGAGTGAAGAAATGTATATACTAGCTGGCTCCAGAAGGTTCCATTTTTTAACCGCAGACACAAGCTTGCTGGGATTCTCCGACCATTTGCTTTTCGGAGTTTTGATCTGTCCGAATATGATATCATCATATCATCGAGTAGTGCAGAGGCCAAGAATGCAGGATTCTCAAAACGAGGAAAAAATACAAAACATATCTGCTATTGTCACACTCCCATTCGCTATTATTGGAGTCACTATAGTGAATATCGGAATATGATGGAATTCGGTTTTCTCAATCCCCTTGCCCGATTTGTTCTCGATCATCTCATCAATTGGCTCAGGAAACTCGATTATGAAGCAGCTCAAAAGGTAGATTTTTTTGTTGCGAATTCGGAAAATACGAGAGAAAGAATAGAGAAATACTATGACCGAGAAAGTGAGGTGATATATCCTGGAGTGGCGATAAAAAATATTGAGGATTCTGAAATACATTCAGGATGACAAGAAGGTTACCATATCAGTGTCGGTCGTTGTATTCCTTACAAGAAATTTGATCTTCTTGTTGATGCGTTTAATCAAAATGGAAAGAGGCTCATTCTCTGTACTGCGACGGACACTCCTCTATTTCGAGAGCTCAAGGAAAAATCCAAGACAAACATCGAATGGAAGTTTCGAGTATCAAACGAAGAAAAAGATACACTCATGCAATGAGCCAAGGCGTTTCTCTTCCCGCCACTTGAAGACTTCGGACTTGTACCGATCGAAGCGATGGCGATGGGAACTCCGGTTATAGCGTATGGTGAATGATGAGCTCTTGAGACGGTTGTAGATGGAGAAACTGGAACTTTTTTCTCCCCGCAGACTCCCGAAGCACTGAATATCACAATAGAAAAATTCGAAGCGATGACTTTTGATAGAGAAATTATTCGAAATCATGCGAAGAATTTTGGAAAAGAAGTGTTTCAGAAAAAGATCCTAGAATTAATAAAAAAGATCTAATTATATATCTAAAATACCTCAAGAATTCTTCAGTATTCCTATTGATTCAGGTCACTCATTAAAAATGAGATCTATTATGCTCATGTAAGGAATGAAATCCCCCCATAATTGAACATATGTAGGATGGTGAAAATCTTGAAATTTTAATGCTACATTAGCCTTTTTAAAAATACTAGAATCTATATATCATCTTCATCAGGATCATGATATATATGTATCTGATCAATACAAGGCACATATATCAGCCAGGGCCTCTGAACTCGAAGAAGTCATAGATGGCATCATTTCGGATAATACAACCAGTTGTGTTGATATTCAAAGTAATTCACAAAGAATTTTTATAGACCTAATATTATAGGCAGCTAAATTAGTCCCCGTATAATCAAATATACTTTTGATTTGACCACTAAATTGATTATAAAATTTAGATTTTTTATATGACTGTTCTATTGTTTTCCAATGCTTATCTAAACTTCAATAAGTGAAACTAACTTCATTAATTGCTTGTCCCATTTTTACTGAAACAGGCAGAGATAAAAGAATAGGACCATTTGGTCATTTTATAGTATTTCGATTATGAAAATCTCCTTTCGTATATTGTGCATTATCATAAAATATAAAGATATCTGATAACAATATTTTATGAAAAAGACCAATATATGGAATATAGTTAGGCTGATGTATCGAACAGATCATATATTATTTAATAATTCTTATTAATTCAAATGCCTCCATAAAACGATCATTGCGAAATATATCAAACGCACGATATTCAGCAAGTCATTCAATAGCACGATCTGCCATATATACCTTTCATCCCTGAGAGGAATGAATACGAACAGCCTGAATCTTTGTCTTGATATAATCAGTAATATCAAAGTAAGCTGTGGGATGAAAATTGGTAGTCGTACTAGGTGACTGATACACATAGACTTCATTTATCATTCGTACAGCCACGAGACTCGCTTGAAATACTGCCCGATGATCCTGATGTACATCATTCCCCGATGGAATAAAAACAATATCTGGTGATATTTGAGCTACATATTTTTCTATAATACTTATGGTATCTTGACCATGTGTCATATATCTATCTGGGAGATCTTCGATATAAAGAGTACAATTCAAAAGATGAGATGATGCACGAGCTTCCTCTGTTCTATCTATACCATTTGATCATCATTCTCATCGAGAGAGCACAAGAAAATATATTTCATATCATTCATTAGCAAGGCGACACATTGTTCCAAAACATCAAAGCTCAATATCATCTGGATGTGGCCCAATTGCAAGAACTTTTTTAAGTTGACTCATAATTATTTTTTCCTTAAAATATAAATACTAGTATTTCAAAAATATCTGTTATGAAAAGGAATGTTCCAGCCAAAAAATGGAACCTTCCAAACACTATAATAGATTCAAACCAGTTCAATTTTATCTTGATAATAAGCTAAAACACTTGGAAAATAAAACGGATTAATATGTGCTGGAAATGTGTCAAAAATACCATCTTTTTTAGTAAATCCTATAAGGTTACCCGTAAGAAAAAAGAATATCTTTCCAACAATAATAGTATCAATATTAGGGGTAGAAATCATAATAATTCCATCCTTCTTTAATGCTCTCAGCATCTCATTTATAAGAAGGTAGCGATTCTCTACATGCTCGATAACCTCTAAACAGCTAATGGCATCAAAAAAACTATCTTCATATGGCAAATTTTTTGTAAAATCAGATTTTATAAAATTATCAAATGGAATATCCGGATCAAGAAATCCATCAATGAGATATATATCTTGATATTCATTATCAAGTAATCTTTTTCACCATGCACCGGATCACGATCATACATCAAGTATTTTTTTATCTTTACTTATATATTTCTGAAATAAAGAAAATAAAAAAGGATGCATATTTCAATACGAATACTCCTGTAAAAATTTTGGCATATAATAAAAATTATTCTAGTACAGTATATAAGAATTATTTTTAATTCAAGTTATTGAACAAGACGAAAAACACTCTAAAATTTAATATGCAGCTTCTTTTCTATAAATGGTCTCAAGTTTTCAAGATGCATACGACATATTGCCTCCTCTGAATGCACTTCTTGAATATAACGATAATTTCTATCAATATATTCTTTAGCAAAAATAGGATCTTCAAAGATCTGTTTCGTAAGATTCAATAAATCTTCATGATTCACTTTTATGAGCTCATACATATCATACGTAACAATTGGTTTTCGACATGCCATGATCTGCATTGGCATAAGTGATAATCCACCAATACTAAAATCTCAAAAACAAAGATCTGAACCCCTTATTTTTGCTGCAAGTGTCTCTTTATCCATAAAATCATGCCAGAAATACGTTTCTGGATCAGAAAGTTCATTTTTATACTTTTCAACTTCAAATCATTGATTCAAAAGATGTAAGGTTGCTTCTGGAAATTTTTTTTTGATATAATCCTGGAAAATACGAATTGCATATTCAGGTTTTTTATCTCAATGTAGTCTTGTAGGGAAAAAACAAGCTGGATTTCATATTAAACGAATCACTTCTCATTCTGGTTTGAAAATTGTAGTATTTACTGGATTTGGAAGCCATTTTACATCACTTCTAATTTTACGAAGTGGATCGAGCATATCAGGGGTAGAACAATAGTATAAATCAAATTGTCGTATTTTTCTCCTAATAAAATATCCTATCATTTTATCTACGGTCCATCAAATGATTTTAAGTAACATATTTTTCTCATCTCGAAGATAACGAGAATAATTAACTCAAAAATCAAATCCATGAGATTCTGCTATAGAAATTTGATTATCTGTTGGTTGAAATAACAAAAAATTCTCAGTATTATTAAAGTGAACAATATCATAATTTTTTATTTCTCAATTTCTATACATATTCCACATCAAAAAAAAATTCTTTGGAATATATACATAGCCACGCAAATGTTTTTGAATTTCAGGATATCGAAGATCTATATCTAGATATTTTTCTAGTCAATGCTGAAAAATAAGATATTGAAATTGAAAACCATTCATCAAATATTTAATTTTTCTCATATTTCTTTATATAAAGATGTATCTTAAAAAAATCAAAGAATTTTTTAAGCTGAAGTAATAACGAAAGGTGAAATTTTTGAAATCAAAAAGGAAGAAATTGAGGATTTATTTGTAAAATTAATTTTAACTCCTTAGTAAATCTATCATCCCAAAATCGGTAATCCATACTAGAAGGAAGAATAAGAAATCGATCATTATTTGAATATTTTTTCAAAAAAAGCTCAGTACCCTTTTTATAAAGAGAAAATTCTGTTTCTTTTTTAAAAAGAGTTGGAAATCTTCCATATATCAATGATGTTTGATTTTGATTTCAATTTTCATTAATCATTAATGAATCTAAAATTTCTATCAATCTCCAAGAGATATTTATCGATTGTTCCAAAAAAAATACCAATTTTTCTGTATCTTTATGAAGATACCAATTTTTTCGAAAATCTTTAAACTCAATACAAAATGACTCTATGTCACTATCAAGAATTGTAAGTGAAGAAATATATTTAATAGGATATCGAAGATCATTTATATGATTCAGTACTGATTTGATAGAAATTTTCTTAGTAAGAAAAGGAATATAAAGATTCCTTAGTCAAGAAAAAAATAATACCTTCCACGCATAAATAAGAGAAAGTTCTCTTCATTTATCCCTAAAAAAGACATCATCAAGCTTTTTTCCACTGATATAAGTTAACGAATTATGATGCGATAAATATGGAATATCACTTACCTTATCCCAAGAAATAAAAATAGGTAAATCTATAAGATTATACTTTTTTATTTCTTGAAGAATCCTTTTTTTTATATTTCAATTAGCTCAAATGATTAAAAAATCAATATCTGAAACACCTGGTAAATCAGATTCTCATAATGAGTAGATAGAAAATGGAATTTCTCAAAAAAAATTTTCTAAAGTAGCACAAAATTCTTTTGTCTGTTTTTCATAAAGTGAAATACTGATTTCAGTAGGAAAATCTTTTAGTTTAAACATTAAGAATCTTATTAAGATTAGATGATAACTGATCATTATTTTCTATAATATAGAAGTTGTTTTTCTGAATAAATAATTCAAGGTTATTAATACGCTTTTTATTCGTATTAAATTTTCCTAAAAATGAAAGAAGTGAAAGATTCAGATATTCTGGAAATTCTTTGGTATAATTATTAATAGAAGCAATTATATTAAATATATAATCCTCATCTATTATTTTTTCCAAAGAAAAGTCTTTTCCATAAGAAGCAAAGAAAATAGCGTCAATAAGGTAAGAATCTTTGATTTCATTCAATGGATTATCAACATATGTTTTTATTCCATCTGCTTTTTTACCATTCTTTAGACCCAATAAACTAGATGTCGCATCTGTAATGCGAGGCAATTCAGGAAATGGATAAATTTTATTTTCATGAACAAGACAATAGTTATCAGAAAGAATTATAAAACCTTTCTGTATAAGAAAAGCTGATGCTAGGGTTGATTTTCAACTTCATCCCAATCAAGTAAAAATAAATGTCTTATCTCAATTTGTTACCGCTGTAGCATGGAGTATTGCAATATTATTTTTTTGCTCCAAAAGTATAAATACAATATCATGAATAAGTGTTTTTATAATAAACCTATTATAATATTTTCTAATTCGAGAAAATCATTGCAATGCCACATTTAACCAATGCCGGATAAATAATGGCTGAAATATTCCCTTTATAAGAATAGTATCTCACGAACAATCAACTAATGCAGATATTTCATTATTAATGAAGTAATATTTTCATCAATTACGATCTATAGAAACATAATCTCAAAAATGAGTAAAAGTCTCAATTCAAGAAATTTTTTTTCTAGATGAGAAATACGAGTATTTCTCTATATCTATAATAACATCAAAGCTATCTAATCAAGATAAAGATGAATCAAGAAAAATTTGATAATATTGATTGATAAAATCAACTAATTCTTTATCTTTTGTCAAAATTTTAATCTTTATTCCATACACATTTAATTGGATCATTGGATTGAGTTTATAAGTGAAATATACTGAGAACTTATTGTTATATAATCGGGGAATTGAGATCAGAAATTCTGAGCATTATGTGGTATATCTTGATTATCAATAAATTTAACTATTTTATCTCGTAATTCAAGTACATTTTTCTTATCAAATAAAACTGCATTATCTTGGTCTTTTACTAAAAGAGCAAGATTTGGAAGATCGGAAACAAAACAAAGATTTCATCTTGCCATAGCTTCAAGCAATGCAACAGGAATAAGCATTTTTATATTAATATCCTGAAGTGGTAGTACAAATCATGATATTTCTCAAAGTAGCTTTGGCATATCAGTAATATTTCTTAAAATTTCTATATTTTCAACTCCACTGGACTTAATATAAGACTGAAGAATCTCCATTTCTTTTTCACTTTTTCTATTAAAAAACCTCATTGCAAATATAAAATGATATTCGGGTAATAATTTTGCTAGATCTACCATTAAAAATGATCAAGCCTCTTTAATTGGTCAAGCAGAAAAAAGAATAGTATTCTTTTTTCTATTTTCGGAAGGAGAAGAATAACTATATCTCTTCTTATCATAAGATATTGGAATATAAACTATATCCTCATCTTTAAATCAAAGACATCTAACGGATGGGCGTAAATATTCGGAAATAATTATAATTTTCTTAAATTTCCAACGAAATAACTTTAAAAAATATTTTTTATAAGAAATACTTAGTTCATCTGTTGAATAAATAGTTAATAAAAATATTGTATTCCACTTAAAGAACGCAAGAAAAATCATCGAAAGGATAAATGATGTTTCAAGATATTGAAAAGAAATTACTTGAATTTTTTTTTGATATATAAAGATTAAGGATTTAATGGCTCATATAAAATAATAATAAATCTGAAGAAAAAAATTATCAGATAATTTTAATAAAAAATTTATATGTAAATCATTTTTATTACTATCTTCTATAGAATCCTTAGGTGGCAAATGAGAGATAATCTCAATTTCCATATGTTTATCTAATTCCTTACCTAAAAACAGGGAATTATTTTTAATTCCTTCTATCCAAGGTGGATACATACACTGCGCAAACATCGCTAGTCTCATACAATAAAAATTATTTCTGGAAAATATAATATGGAAAAGTATCAAAAAATGGGTACAAAAAAGGTACATTAGGAACCACGAGTTTTTTATGAAATCAAATATCTACGAGATCTTTTTCAAGTCATTTCTCACTACTATAATAAGTTGAAACATCTCAAAAAGACTGACGAGTTAACCAATATTCGGAAGAAATATTAAATATATTACGCATCTGCGTTTTTAATAAATTTCTATTTATTGGCAAACAATATCTGTTGTGTGATGAAAAAATAAAAAAACCTCAAGATTTGAGCACACGAAATATCTCAAAAAATGCCATCAATCGAGATTTCCTATCAGGAATATAATCAATACCATTGAATGAAAAAAATACTACATCGAATTGATTATCAGAAAATTCATGAAGATTTGTTGCATCTCAAACCATAAATTTCTCTTTTATCTCTGGAAATTTATTTTTTGCTCAAAGTATAAGATTTTCTGCAAAATCAATTCAAATGATATCATGAAATCATTTTTTATGTAATTCAATAGTAGTACGACCTCATCAGCATCAAAGATCAAGTATAGTTGAATTTTTCGAGATAAAACTGAAAATTGCCTCCTCAGAAGACATAAGCCCTGTTTTTCAGACATAAGCCTTTTGAGAGGCTTCAGAATTATAATAATTTTTTATGTTCATAGCTAAGAATTAATATTAAGAAATAAATTTTTCGTTTCTCATTTCAGATAATCATAATTATATTTTGATAAAATCATTTTTTGATTATTGAGGATTGATACCCGAAGAGTGGCAGCATTCTCAATAATATACTCAATATTATTAGCAAGTTCAATATACGTAGAGTGATACAATGCATTATCATTAAATACTGAAGGAAATGCAAGTATATCCTGTAAGCACAGAAAACATCATGAGAGTGCTGCTTCATAAGCCGTAAGACATTGTCACTCTGAAATTGATGTATTTATATAAATCATCCTCAAAGATAACTCTTTTAATAACTGCCCATGTGGAATAAATCAATGAATAATAACATTATTAGATAATCACATATCTTTAACAATACAAGAAAAATCTTTTCCATTTTTTTTATATCGATCTTCCCCAAAAATATGCAATTTAATATCAGGATATTTTATTATCAATAGTTGCATAGCAAATAGGAGAAATTCTGGATTTTTATCAAAATATAAATTTCAAATAAATACTAAATCCGATCGAGCTTGGTTTTCAGAAAAAAAATTTTCAGAAATTACCAAAGGAACAACTTTAGATTTAATTCCAAATTTTGATAAAAGACTTGATTCTCAAGGATTTATGACTCGAATAAGAGAAAAAAAACGGTAAAAAAATAAAACAATCCATTTTTTTAGAATTTTGGATTCTATCGGAATAACTTGATCATGAGCATGAAAAATTGTATTATTTCAAATTAATCAAACAAGCAATGTCTTAATAGTGAGACTATTACTATAAATAATAGAATTTCTATTTTTCCATAAAAATAATAAGTATTGGATAAAGGATTTGTAATAAATAACCTTTACTCATTCTATGAAATTTGGGTCATTTTCAATGACAACTGAAGAATCTATTGAAAAAATTTCACATTCAAAACCCTCTTCCCTCATAGCCTCAAGGGGTAAAATATGATAATTTTCTTTTCGATCAAAAGTAAAAATTTGCTTATGATATCACCAAATTATCGATATAAATTTTTTCTTCTGCATTGGCTTAATTAAATTAAGGAATTTCTTTTATAATATGGGCTGGGTTTCATGCTGCCACATATCAGGATGGAATATCCTTCGTAACTACACTTCAGGCTCAAATAACACTATTATCCCCTATTGTAACTCATTTTAATATTATTGTTCGCGCTCATACCCAAACATTATTTCAGATAATTATATTTCCTGATTTTCATCATTCAGCATACATATATATCTCTCATTTTTTAAATGAATGATCTCACGCCTGTAGGAAACATCAAGGTCAAAACATAACATTATTTCAGATAATGATCTGACTATTTTTCAAAGTTCATGCATTTATACTTGAAAATTCATTAACGAAAACATCATTTCAGATCTCTATGTTTCCTGTCATTCTAGAAAATCTTCATAACTGAAAATTTTTACCTATTTTAATTAAATTTGGATATCTAATTTTTGGCCATCCAAAAAAAACAATTCAATCAAATATACTAACCTTAAGTCATAAAAACTTAAAAAATAATATTTTATGTAGGGACAAAATCATTACGATGATACGGATTAATTTATTCATTTATGCTCAATTAATAAAATAAATATTTTTTCTTAAAAAAATGTACCATACAAAAGTATGTCATTCTTTTAATAAAATTAAATTTCCTAAACCATCTCCAATAGATATATCAAAAAAAACTTTTATCAGAAATACATGTGATTTCCAATCCATTCCATTTTCTCTTAAAAAAAGCTAGGGAATTAAAATCCTTATCTCAGTACTGATAGGTAACGCCATTGAAATTAAGATATTCAAATCATAAAGATTTTGCATACTTTATACATTCCCAATACAAAAGAGTATTAGGAGATAAGCTTTTATAGTCATCATCTGTTGCTATAGTATTCAACGCACACACCTTTACGCATTTTCATATATCTATATGAGAAAATAACTGAAGTTGAATATATGAAATAACCTTATCATCTTTTTTAGCAATAATAATTCGATTATTGGTCATATCATGAAGAGAATAGGACCTTAAAACTGGTAAATATTTTTTCTTCATCATTATAAGATATAGATTATATGCACTATCTATATCTTCTTTTGAAGGATTAAGCTCAATTTTAATATTATTTTTTTCTCATTTCCTGACATCTGTCCTAAGGTTCCCTATCTGTTTCCATAATTCTTCTTCTGTTTTTTCAAGATTAATCAAAATAGTTGAATATCGTACTATCATAATTTATTTTTTATGGAATACAAGAAATCGATACGGAGAAAATATCTTAATTCGTATTAAGTATAGATACATTTGATATAGTATTTTTTTAAAGAAATTCATATTTAAATTTCAAGTTTCCTGAATTGATGAATACGTTATTCATATATCCATAACACAATTAAAATTTGTATTGAATTTTTTAAAAACAGAAAAAATATTAAGTGTATGAAACTGTAAACCCTTTTTTCTATTTTTCCAATAACCATAGTTTACTCCTAAATTAAATTCATTGCGAATATCAAATATGATATACCCATCATCTTTTACATAATCTTGCATTACGATGAAAAAATCGTAAATCAATTTTTTATTTGGGAGATTATGAAGTGAGTTAAGACAAACAACATAATCAAACTTTGCCTGTCAAAGTATACTATCGATATTAAGAATATCGCCAACTATAAATTTAGCTCCTGGAATACGATTTTTAGCAACTTCTATCATTGATTCATTATAATCAATTCCTACTATCTCTAAAGAATTATTTTTTTTATAGATATCTTCTATAACCTTTCCATTTCCACATGCAAGTTCCAAAACTGATCATTTCTTTCACTCTAAAAAATCTGCCAAAAGCAATCTTTGTTTTTCTTCTAAGTCTATAGCAAATCAATAACTCGATGCTATTTTTGTCCAAAAATCCTGCATAAAATATTACTTTAAATAAATATAAAATCTAAAAGAGATACCGCTAGCATATAAAAAAAAGATGAAAAAACAATGGATTTTAATTTAATTCAACTTTATATTTCATATACCTTAGCGACTATCGTATCCCAACCTAAAACTTCTTCGGTATACTTTCTGCCATTTTTTCAAAAAGAAATCATATTATTTTTATTTTCTATTGCATAGATCATTGATTCGGTAAGTCCATCTACGGTATTTTGAGCTGTACATATTCATCATCAGCTCTCTTTTATTATATTAGAAAATTCCCCAACATCAGTAACTATAACTGGTTTCTCAAAAGCATATGCAAGAGGGATTATTCATGAGCCAGTAGCATCCCTATATGGTAATACAACACAATCTGATTGAATAAAATATTCTCATATTGCTTCAGTAGGAACTGATTCATTTACTATAGTAATATTTTTAACTCAATTTAGATATGAATTATATGGGGATAAATTTCAAGATCAGACAACAAGAAGTTGAACATTTGAATATGAAGTATTTATTTTTTTAAAAGCTAGCAATAAAATATCTAATCATTTATATTCGATAATTCTTCAGAAAAATAAAAAAGTATATATAACATTATGAGTATCTATCTTTTTTCTTAAAAAATCTTTAGCTAGGAAATTGAAATTACCATGTGGAACTGATATAATTTTATTACTACTTATTCCATAAGATTCAACCAATTCACTCTTAAGATGTTCTCAATGAACTATAACTTTATCTGCGGTATTTCGCAAAATTTTATTAGTAAAAGCAGCTATTTTTCATTGAAATGTTTTTACTTCTCAGCTATGAAGTGTTGGATCATGTTGAGTTACGTATATTTTTTTTCCAAAAAGAGCAAATAATGGAGCATATATAATATACCAAGGATGATTATCTATAAAGTGAATAATATCTGGTTTATTTCGAATTATAAATATCATAAGTTTTATATGATTCCATATAAGTATGGAGTCATATAGGAAAGAGGCAAATGAAGGATTTGTTTGAATTTTATAAAAAATACTTGGATTATCAAACAATGAATCCTCATAATAAGAAGCTATTACTATTTGTAAATCTACCTTCTTTGAAAGAGCATTGGCAAATTGTGAAGCATAATGAAGCATTCACATACGAGGAGTAAGATGAAATAGGATAACTTTTTTTTTCATGAAAAATATTTAATTTAAATTATGTAATCCATACATCTTAAGAAATCCTTTAAATGTATCCGCCCAAGAAAAAAGTGAAATAGGATATTTTGATAATTCACTATCTTTAATCAAACTAACCTCCCTTGTAATTGCCTTCGAAAGTAAATCTATCCTTTTTGGTTCAATCAAGGTAAATGATATTTTCTTATATATTTCTCGAGTTCATCAAACATCCGTAGCGATAACATTGCATCCTGCCACAATAGCTTCCATAACAGATGTCGGAAGTCATTCTTGGAAACTTGGATTAACAAAGATATGAAATGAAGGTAGATATTCAGACCTAACCTTTTCAGATCACTGAATTCATAAAAAGTTTACCATATCTCAAATGCCTAATCACTCAACAAGAGATTCTAATTTCTTTCTTTCTGGTCAATCTCCAATAATTATTAATTTAATATCTTTATTATCCTTATATCATTTCAGAAATATTGCAAAAGCATTGATAAGGACATCAACACCCTTTAGATCAACCAATCTCCCCACATATCAGATACGAATTTCGTTAAAATTTTTCTCAACTTTTGGAATTACATAATTTATTCATCTGTAAATTACAGGCACATTTTTTATTCAAAATTCCGTAGATATAAAATCTCTACAAGCCTCACTAATTGCTATTATATCATTTGCAGCAAACAATATAATTCTCCCAAATGTTATATCATATAACCGACTAAAAAAAGAAATAAGTATATTTTTTGTTACAACAAATCCACTCCCATGTTCAATATGGATCCATAAAGTTTTCCATATTTTCGAAAGCAATCAACCCAAAAATGAGCTAACAAAAAAACGAGTATGTGTATGAATTACATCAGCTTTCCATTTTTTTGCCGCAGAAATACCTCTCCAAAAATCAATTTTCCAAAATTTTGGAAATGGAAATGAATTGACTATATCAAAGGCTGGAAGAATAATAATATTATAGCCATTCTCTTCTCTATATAATTCCTTTTCTTTTTGTCATCAAGAAAATGTAACAATTGAACACTCTCAACCAATTTTAACATAATTTTCTGCCCATTCTTTTACATACATCTCTAATCAACCTTGATGTGGTAAAAAATATGGGACAAAATGCATTACTCTCGGATTTTTTTTATCACTACTCTTAGTTTCTTGATTAACCATACAAAAATTCAAATTTGAAAAAAATTATATGAAAAAGTATGCTTTTTCCAAATCTATTTCCCTTCCAGATAATTTCTGAGAGCTATTTTCCAATCTCCCAAAGTGATATCTGAATTATTTTTTAGTATGCTCCACTGTGGTCGCTTTGCTTTTATCGGATATTCATTTGATTCACAATCATTCACTTGTATATCTTTTCATAAAATCCGAAATATCTCTCTCGCAAAATCAGCCCAAGTCACACCCCCTGATTCACACGAATTCGAAAGATGAAAAATCTGCCCCTCATAATCTCGTTCCTCAATATTCTCTATAATCTCAGCAAGAGCTGAGGAAAGATCTACGCAAGAAGTCGGAATGCCATGTTGGTCATTTACAACCTTGAGTTCACTTGAATCCTCAGAAATCCGAAGCATCGAATTCACAAAATTCTGAAAAACTCATTCCGAATTTCCATATATTTTTCCTCCATAGAGTCAACTCGTTCTCACGATAATTGCTCTTGAATTCGCTTGTTGGATGAGTTTTTCTCCGAGATATTTACTCATTCCATAAGCATTGATCGGATTGCAAGCATCATTCGGAAGATATCATTCGGATTTTGTTCCATCGAATACATAATCCGTAGAGATCATAATACAATCCACTCAAAAAGCAGAAGTAGCACGAGCCAACTGATACGAACCAAGTGTATTAATATCATAACATAACTTCATCCCGATATCTTCCGCATCATCAACGGATGTATAGGCTGCACAATTGAGTAAGATATCTGGCTCATAAAAGCTAATACACTGAATAATAGACTCAAATGAAGTAATGTCACATTCCTCTTTTTCAACCGAAATAATATCATATTTCTCTGATTGCGTTCGGATAAAATCATATGCAAGCATACTCCCTCCACCCGTAATCAGGATTTTCTTTTTGGTATTCATTCTAAAAAATTGGAGCAAGTAAATAAGTATTCCACTGGAGATTTTTCTTATCTTTTTCGGATGTCTCGATCTCTCCGATTCCATATTCGTCCATATATCTTGACCAATCAATTCCGAGAGTAGCATCATCCCACATAATCCCCACTTCATAACCAGGATCATATACATCATCACACTTGTAGAGAAACTCAGTATCATCTTCGAGCGTGAGAAATCCGTGGGCAAATCCACGAGGTACATAGAGCATTTTTTTATTCTGTTCGGAGAGGAGGAATCCTTCCCACTTTCAGAAAGTGAAAGACTCAATACGAAGATCCACAATTACTACATATGTCGTTCATCTCGTTACTCGAACGAGCTTGGTCTGAGGCTTGCGAAGCTGAAAGTGGAGACCACGCAAGACTCACTTCTTCGATCTCGAATGATTATCTTGTACGAAATCCGTCCGAATATCCATATCTGAAAAATCCTGAACCGAATACGTCTCCATAAAAAATCCACGATGATCCTCAAATACTTGAGGCTGTATGATATACGCATCGGAAAGTGATGTAGGAATCTTCTGAAATGACATAGTGAAAAAACTGAATACAAAGAGTATATAGATAGAGGGAAAAAGTCGAGTGAAAGTGTAGAAATTGACTTATGAGGGGAAATTAAGATAATTTTATATATTGAAAACCCTAAAGCACTAACTAATTATGAATAAAATTCAAGATATTGCCCCTTTGTTGGCTGACTATCTTATGTATAAGGATTGTACATCTGAAGAACTAAAAACTAACCAAGAATTAATTACTTCTAATACAAATCGTCTTGGGCTTTACTCCAAATATTTATGAAAACTACATGATAGTTGGTTTATAAAAACCAATATTTCCGATAGCAAATTTTCAATAACACTAAATGACTTTACTACTCATGTATTTTCAGATGCTATTATTAAAAAGAACAAAATAAAAATTGATCATAGCAGACTTACGTTTCCTATACAGATAGATTTTGAAGTATTAAAGTTATCCTATTATTCCATGGATAGTGATGGTAATATCAGGCTTATCAAGGAAACAGATGTTAATGAATACTTATATGAGCAAATTATTTCCATTGATGATGAAAAAATTGAAATAGGATTAGTAGCCTGGAAAAATTGAGTTAAAAATAAACGAGGAAAGGAAATTTTAATATTAATAGATATTAAAAGCATTATTTTATCAGAATTTCAAGATAACGCTTGGAAAGAAATATTTGGCAATAAATACGATCATTATTACAATTATTTTAAGGCCCAACTCAATGATGGTCGATACTTATCAAGCTATTGAATTTGCGCTGATTTAATCAGTGAATATGATAAACTCTATAACTAAAATCCCCTCCAATTGAAGGGGATTATTTTTTAATCCAAAATTATACATTATAACTTTTTACCGTTCTCACAATCCCCTCTTCGAACTTCACTTTTGGAGTCCATCCGAGTTCATTTTTTATCTTGGTGGCATCGATCGCATATCGCTTGTCATGACCGGGACGATCGGGAACGAATGAGATGAGATCTTCTCATTTTCCCATAGCTTCTAAGAGAATCTGAGTGATCTCCAGATTCGCATATTCATTGTTCCCTCCGACATTGTAGATAGAACTCTTCTCAGCACGGGTAAATACTTCCCAGATAGCATCACAGTGATCCTCTACGTAGAGCCAATCTCGGATATTTGAGCCATCCCCATAGAGAGGTACCTTTTCGTCCTTTTGGATTTTTGAGATAAAGAGTGGAATCAAATTGATAAAATTCTGATTCGCTCCATAGTTATTCGAGCATCGAGTGATGGTATAATTCACTCCGAATGTTCGACCATATGCCTGCGTGAGGATATCTCCCCCAGCCTTTGAGGCTGAATATGGCGAAGACGGAGCAATCGGAGTCTCCTCAGTGAAAAATCCTGATTCCGGAATATCTCCATATATCTCATCCGTTGAGATATAGTGAAATCGATTCATCTTGAATTCTCGATGCAGATCAAGGAGGATATTCGTACCAAGTGTATTCACCTCTGTAAAAAGTCTCGGATTCCGAATCGAATTATCCACATGTGACTCTGCAGCAAAGTGAATCACATCTGTTGGTTGATATTTTCTATAGATGGACCTCATATCCTCGATATCACAGATATCCGCTTGTTCAAAAGAATAATTGGATGCTTTTCGGGCTTCTGGAGATATTTTTTCTATATTTCCAGCATAGGTCAGTGCATCGATGTTTACAAACTTGATCTCTGGGAATAAGAGAACATATTTGGAGAGAAAATTGGATCCGATAAACCCAGCACCACCTGTAACTACTATAGTCTGCATAAATATATTAGAAGAATTTTTTTATAAGGATTCGCATCACGATACGAAGTGGACCACCATATCGTTGCCCCTTCGCAAGGGTATAGGAATCATAGTGGATATTCACAGGAACTTCTTTGAATGAAAATCTATGGAAACCAATCTGGTCGATAAGCTCACTTGCATACTCCATACCATCCATCGTGATATGAACCTTGTCGAGCACCTCTACTCGCATCATACGATATCCGTTGTGTGCATCCGTCAGATGAACCCCAGAGATGATCGATGTAAATATCTTCCCTCCCCAGAGAATCATTCGGCGAACGAGTGGAACATTGGTCTTAGTCTTGATGATAAATCTGGAACCAAACACGATATCGAGATCTTTATTTTTCTCAAAAGCAGAGAGAAAATGTGGCATATCCTTGATATCATGTTGCCCATCCGCATCAAATGTCACAAAATATTTCCATCCATTCTCTTTTCAAAAAGACCGAATATATGCAAATCCTGTCTCAAGAGCTGCTCCAGCTCCACGATTTGCCGCATGACGTACAAAGTGGATTTTTTTATTCTCGATCAAGTCCCCAAGAAGATCCTCTGTTCCATCTATTGATCCATCATCTACCACGAGTATCTGAGCATATCCTGCAGCAAAAATACTCTCGATTACTTGCATAATTCGAGTCGATTCATTGTAGGAACGAATAAGAAATACGATATTATTGTTTTGCATGCTGAATAGCGAGTTCACGAATAAGCTTGGTCATCTCTTCTCGAGTATTCTCGATTTTACGGAGTAAGAGAAGAACAAAATAAAATAAGAAAATTATGCTCGCATATACCAGAACGTCAGCTCATCGCTGAAGTCCAAAAATCTGACCAACAAATCCAAGCGAACTCGGAAAAAATGTAAATACAAGAAGTCCTGATCCAACCGCAAGAAATACTAGAAAATGGAGGGCATTAAATCGTTCTCTTTTGGCAATATCAAGCGCCACAAGAAAGATAATGAGTCCTGATGTAATAAAGAAAATCTGAAGGAGATTCATAATGATTTATTAAGATTGTTTTATTCTTTTGTTTTTCCTGATTGAGTCGTTCCTTGATCCATATATTTCCATGCATCAACTTTTTCACTTCCAGGAACGGTACAATAGATAAGATCCATTGTAGGAATACTTGGATTTTTTTCATAGGTAACCTGTCATCCATGTGTTGTACAATATTGGGCTGCTGGTGATCCAGATTGAGTTGATGGATATTCGATTGGTTTTTGCTTTTCTGGTGCAGACCCAGGAAGCGTACAGCTCGAAAGAATGAATGCCCCTGCAATAATGAGAAATGTTGATCGCATAAGATAAAGAAAAAAGAAATAAAAGTTGTACTAAGAACGGTTGGGAGTATAATCCAAAACATAATAAAGTCAAAAGGCATGCAAACTCACGGTGGTCATAGTATCAATATACTTTCAGAATATACAGAGGATATCTACAAGATTCTATTACAAAATAGAGATATTCATCCTGATGAACTCGAGGGTTTTTTTCATCCAAAAATATCTGATCTCCATGATCCCTATCTTATGCCAGATATGGAACTTGCCGTGAATCGAATTCTTGAGGCTCAGGCGAAAAAAGAACGAATTGTGATATTCGGGGATTATGATGTTGATGGAGTATCGAGTACTGCTATACTAGTCAAATTCCTCACAGAAATCGGATGTCTCGTATCCTATCGTCTTCCACATCGGGTTCATGATGGATATGGTCTCAAGGAATATTTTTTTGATGAACTCAAAGAAAAATGAGTCTCTCTCGTCATCACGGTCGATTGCGGAACTCGAGATATCTGACCCATCCAACATGCGAAATCTCTCGGAATCGATGTAATCGTGACGGATCATCATGCTGTTCCTGATATCATCCCAACCGAAGTGATTGCTATAGTCAATCCAAAAAGAAAAGATTCACTCTATCCTTTTCACGGACTTGCTGGTGCTGGTGTGGCATTCAAGTTGCTACATGGAATCCTCATCTGACTAAAAAGTAATACTATCAATGAAACCCTCACTCGCTACATCGACTTTGCTTCACTCGGAACAGTTGCTGACTGTATGCCGATAACCGGAGAAAACCGGATTATCACAACTCTGGGACTCAAGCAGATGCAACAATCTGAATCTATTGGACTCAGGAATTTTCTCGAATGAAGAGAGCAAATCGAATGAAATGCAGATATCATCGGATTCCAGATTGGACCTCGGATCAATGCAGCAGGTCGTATGGATACACCACTCACTGCTCTTCGTTGGCTCCTTGCTGGAGAAGGACGAACGGATGAATTTTTTGGTGAACTCGAACACCTGAATGAAACAAGAAAATGAACCACCGAAACCCATTTTCAGAAAGCACTTGAGAATATTGATACGAGTAAGCCTGTACTTTTTTATGATGCATCGGATCTCGAGCACGGGATCATTGGACTCGTTGCTGGTCGACTCACAGAGATGTACAACAAGCCTACTATAGTGATAAAAAATGGACACGATCATCCACTTACTAGCCGAAAATGAGATACGGTTTCTGTAACTGAAAATCAAAATATACAGCTAGTAGATAGCAAGAATCTCTCCATCGCCTCTTGTAGATCTCCTGAATGGTGCAATCTTATCGAGCTCCTCGATCATTGCAAGGATTTTTTTATCAGGTATGGTTGACATCGCCAAGCAGCTGGATTCACGATCGAAAGTAGTAAGGTAGAAGCATTCAAAGAGGCTATCTGGAAACAGATTGCTACCGTGCACGATATCCATAATCTTCCGAAAAAAAATCTCTCCGTCGAATGTATCCTTCCACCAAATTCTATTACTGTAAAAACACTCGAAGATATTGATCACTTTAGACCTTTTGGAATCGGAAATCCAAAACCGCTATTCCTGATTGAGGATGTAACTATTGCAGCTACAAAACCCCTCTGACAAGAGGAAAAACATCTCTCAATCACTATTTCTGAAAATCCATCTCTCAGATTCCTTCTCTGGAATGCGAGTGATAAAAAGGCACATCTCACTCCTGGGAATATCATCTCACTCCTCATCGAAATTGATCGAAATGAATGGAAAGGAAAAGTGAATGTACAAGTAATTATAAAAGATATAATCACCTAAAATATGAATCCTCCTATCTCTTGGTCAGATTTTGAATCCGTCGAACTCCGTATTGGTACTATTATCCGAAGTGAGGACTTTCCTGAGGCTCGAAAACCTGCTTACAAAATATGGGTAGATTTTGGTGATGAAATCGGGATCAAACAATCCAGTGCCCAAATCACTATTCACTATTCACAAGAAGAACTCATCGGAAAACAGATTATCGGAGTACTCAACTTTCCTGTAAAACAAATCGGCCCGTTTATAAGTGAATTTCTTTGTACAGGATTCTATCGTGATGATGGCAGTGTTGTGCTTGCCATACCAGAGAGATCAGTGAAAAATGGTTCCAAACTCGGATAAATTCGGTAAAAAATACCGTAAAATATATATACATAAATGCAAGCGTGAAGATAGTGTGAAATATTTGCAAAGGTATATGAATATTATAGAATACAACTATCTTCATTTTTGAAGAACTTATTTTTTCACTTAGTATCTATGAATAAAGTTTCAATAATAGCTATTGGTTTTATTCTCTTGAGTCCATCTATACTTTTCGCAAGTGAAAATGATTGGTCTTGGGGGGCATCACAGCAATGAACAATACATCAGGATGATAGTAGGATGGTAGGGATGACGACATGATCTGGATGATCTGGATCAACCATGTTACATGGGACCAATGGAACCCATATCAAAGATGCAATCCTCACAGCGAGACCTAGTAAACCTCCGATGGGAACTGGCGCAATGGTATGATCAGGGATGATAAATAGTGAGAGACCACTTCCACCAAAACCTCCGATGGGAACTGGTGCAGAGATCATGGATCCTGAGATGAGAGCAATCACTATGGCGATAGTAAAACTTGCACCTGAAAATCGTAATGAACTCATGAAAATAATCCGTACCTATCTCGAAGAAAAAGGGATTCAAGAAAATGGATTAAAGAAAGGTTGGGATGGATCAATAAAAGGAAATAAAACTCCTATAGAGATCAAAGATAAGCATGAAATACAAAAAGAAAAGATTAAGACCCTTAGAGAAAAACAAAAAGAAATGCGAGCGAAACTCAGTTCTGAAAATAAAAAAAACTATGTCGGTCATGTGACTCTCATGAAATAATATTCCCTACTCAAATATAGTACCAAAAATGGTCTAAAAAACGCTTTAAGAAAATCTCCACGGTCAGGTGGAGATTTTTTCTAATATTCTAAAAAACTATTGACAATTATTTTTTGATAAATATACATAGATACATAAAATATAACTAACCTAACCCTAGCTAATGACAAGACTCAATCAATCTATAAATCCAATTGCACCTGCTCGATTCATTACAACATCTGAATTAAGTGCCCTCAGACTCATACCTCAAATTCAATCAATGGTTGGAAAAAAAATTGATTGAGATGGTTCTATAGATATGACAACGAATCGCCCTAGTAAAAAAAAGCCATGGGATACCGAAGGAGATAAATAATCATTTTAAAAACTCTAGCTCGATTGAGCTAGAGTTTTTTATTTTCATTTGTATAAAATTATCGGGGAGTTTTTCAGAGTTTTTGCATCTTTCACCGTTCAAGTACTTCGACCGATACTGGATTTAATTGTTGAATCTGATCAATAACCCGGGAAGAAAGAATATCTATAAATTTTTTTTGTTCAGGAGTAATATTTGAAGTAGTACGTAGATACATAGCTCGAGCGATATGGAGTGCTGCAAGAATATCTAATTTCTCATCTTCAGTAAAGGGGGGAACATCTCTTGATTTATTAAAAAGTACGGTCTTGGGGTTTCGTAATGCTGGAAGTATATATATCTCGAATATGAAATAATACTCAAGTAACCTTTCATTGACTATTGTTTGAAATTCTAATCATTTTTTTTCATGATCCCGACGAAGTACCCGGATCAATGAATCTTCTATAGACATATTATAGAGAATTTTGAGTATCTTTATAGACATTCGTCTCTTGATCCTATCTACCCATTCACCTGCATTTACTCATTCTATTACAACTACCTTCTTGGTATCAATATCTGGATGAACCTTAAGTTCAATAGTTCCCTTTGGTTCTTTTTGTATCTTTTCATCAACTGTTCCTGTATAGATACGAATATCTGCAACCTTACCAGCATAGAGATTTCGAAGAAATCTGAAGGCAGCCCGTAACTTTCACCAGTACTTCCGACAGGTTTCGATATCTTTGAGCATGATACCACGACGATCCGATCAGATTGCATGAAAAAAATGATCGGTATGGAGCAGTGTCACAATAGCATTCGCTGTTTGACATACATACGATCAAACTTCGAGGATAGCAGCGTCATTGGCTCTTTTGTATACAATATGTTCTTGTGGCTCTTGGAATCAGAGAGCATCTTGTACAGCATGTAGAATTCGGGGGACAGTACTTGATTTCCCTACCGCTGGAAATCCTAGAAGTGCAATGGCCAATATTTCATCATCATCTTGTTCAGCATTTTTTAGAATAAAATGATCTATTTCACCCGATAGTCCACTAGGTGTAATATTGCGATGTTCTGGGAGTACCTCTTTTGTATAGAACTTTACTGATTTTGTGAGAAATACACTCTTAGAAATTACAGGAATCTGAGAGATATTTTCAGGAACTACAGGTATATCTGTATGAGTATGGGATTTCGCTTTTTTATGCATAATAGATTCTATTTACAAGAACTATAGGCAAATTTCGCTAGAGTCAAATAAATACGCCTAAAGAAATGATCGGAGTGTATCTGCTTTATCAGTTTTTTCCCAAGTAAAGAGTTCATCTTCTCGACCAAAGTGTCCATAGGCAGCAGACTTCAGATATCGAGGTTTTAAGAGATCGAGCATCTGAACGATTCCCTTTGGTCTCAAGTCAAAATTAGCTCGAATAAGTTCTACAATTTTCTCATTTGGGATTTTTCCAGTACCAAACGTATCCACCATAAGTGATACAGGATTTGCTACTCCAATTGCATATGCAACCTGCACAAGACACTTATCCGCAAGACCTGCAGCCACGATATTCTTCGCAACATATCGGCCAGCATAAGCAGCACTGCGATCTACTTTTGATGGATCTTTTCCAGAGAATGCTCATCCACCATGAGGAGCTGCTCATCCATACGTATCTACGATAATCTTACGACCCGTGAGTCCACAATCCCCCATCGGACCACCAATCACGAATCGACCCGTAGGATTAACAAGGAACTTCGTATTCGCAGTGATCATATGAGCCGGAAGCATCGGTCGAATAATTGTCTCGATTACTCCATCTCGAAGAGTTTCATATGATACATCTGGATGATGCTGAGTAGAAACTACCACTGTATCGATATCCACAGGAACCCCATCAACATAGCGGAAAGTCACTTGGGATTTTGCATCTGGACGGAGCCAAGGGAGAATATTATTCTTGCGAACTCGAGCCTGCTCTTCCATAATACGATGAGCATAGTAGATTGGTGCTGGCATGAGCGTATCCGTCTCACGACATGCATATCCGAACATGAGCCCTTGATCTCCAGCCCCTTGATCGAGGTCAATTCCCTTCCCTTCATCAACTCCTTGTGCAATATCTGGAGACTGTTTATCATACGCTACCATCACGGCAAGTGTATGTCCATCATAACAAAGATCTGATGAGTTGTATCCGATATCCACAATCGTCTTTCGAGCTATACCAATATAGTCGATATTGGCAGAAGTGGTGATCTCTCAAGCCAAGACACAGAGCCCTGTGTTTACAAGTGTCTCAGCAGCAACACGAGCTCGTGGATCTTCTGTGAGGATAGCATCGAGAATAGCATCAGAAATCTGATCCGCAACTTTATCTGGGTGACCTTCTGAAACGGATTCAGAGGTAAAAAGGAATTCTGACATAGGGTTTAAATATAGGTAATAAAAAGTTTTTTAATTTTTGTTCTTAAAATTTTTCCTTTTTAAATTTTGTTTCTTTATCTAAAAAGTCTCGGATTTATCCTGTTTTCTTCCTTATGTGAATTTTGAATATCTGTCGACGAAATTTTTGTAGAAATTTGGAAGGTTTGGTAGTTTTCCAAATTTCCAAAAATGAGCCGAAACAGATAGCAAAATGAAACATGGAAGACTCAGAAAACTTTTGGTACTTTTGGTTACAAAAGTACGTTAGAAAAAAGAATGAATCAGCAGAAAAATTGAAGATCCTGAAATAAATTCAGGATGACAGAAAATAAAAAACCTTCTCCATAAAGAAGAAGGAATAATTGTGTACAAAAAATACGAAACTACATCTTTCCCCTGTATGGGGTCGGAAGTAGCACCGATTTTCCAATAAGAACATAATTCTTACTTATAGTTGGTTGCCGTGACACTGATAACGAGCCGAATCTCTCGTGTCCACTCTGAATGTGGAATCGAGTATACAGGTAATTGTAAAAATACAAGTTTTTGTGATTGCATTTCACTGAAATCATCTATAATTATTCCAATATTCTATAATCTTGCTCACTATGGAAAAATCTTGTTCGCATCAGTGTCAATCTTGTTGTATGCCTCTCCAGACAGAGAAAGCTGGAGACTGCCGTGGAACGGAGAAAGATGGATCAAAGAGTGAAAAATGGTGTTCACTCTGCTATAAGGATGGTGAATTTATTGGTGGTGATTGCACTCTCGATGAGATGAAAGTCATCGTCGCAAACGCTATGGAAAAAGAAGGGATAAATTGGTTTATTCGTAAGATGGCACTGTGGCAACTTCCACATCTCGAAAGATGGAAAAATAAATAATCATTATGCAATCAATCACCTTTATTACTGGAAATCAGAAAAAAGCAGATTATCTTGCTCGATATCTCGGGTTTCCAATCGAACATACAAAAATCGATCTCGATGAAATCCAATCACTCGATCTCAGAGAGATTGTCGAACACAAGGTAAAACAAGCGTATGCAACAGTACAAAAACCAGTTATTGTAGAAGATGTTTCACTTGAATTCTCTGCTCTCGGAAGACTTCCTGGAACTTTTATCAGATTTTTTATAGAAGAAATGTCGATGGAACAGATCTGCTCTCTACTCGATGGAAAAGAACGAACCGCAATAGCTCGATGTGTGTTTGGATATTATGATGGAACTCATCTTGAGTTTTTTGAATGAGGAATTTCATGAATGATTGCAGAGAAACCTGCTGGAAATGGCGGATACGGTTTTGATCAGATATTTATCCCAACTGGATACACAGTAACTCGGGCAGAACTCTCAGAAATAGATGACCAAAAAACCTACCTCCAAATGAAACCATTTGAGAAGGTACGAGATTTTCTAAAAAACCTATAGTGGATTTGATTTCCAATGGAATGACCCAGTAGTGGATGTAGCTAATTTTTCAAGAGAAATATCAGCAAGTATATCACGTCCAGCAATCAATCTTGAAAGCTGTTCAACTTCTTCTTTGGTAAAAGAAGAGATATTTTTGTTACTCGAAAAAATCATATGTTGAATATGTGTCGTTCATCGAATCATTGCTATATTGATACTTGTATCCTTCTTGGATGATTCCATAGCCTCTTGTTCAACTTGTATTTCTTTAGAGAGATTCGTAAGGTTTTTATTGAGCTCAGCTACCACTTTCCAATCAGTTCCATTTTTTTTCAAAACTGGTTCAATCGCATTATAGAGAGCCACATATGACTTATATTCTTCGAGTTGAAGTTTTGAAGGATCTTGCATTATTTCGATCAGAATTCGAGTGATCGAACGGCGCTTTCCTTCCTCAAATTTTGAAAGTCACTGAAATTTTTCGAGAATTTTTTTATCGATTCCAGCTTCAAGTATTTGAATTTTTTGGATCTCCTTATTACGAAGTACCTGCTTCTTTTCTATAGAAGCAGTGAGATCGCAAGAAAATATACTTATCACATTTTCATGATCTCATTTTTCTGTAGATTCATGCATTCGTATCTCTTTTCCAGCTATTAATCGAGACCCAATTACTCTTCATTTGAGAATAATGATATCTGCTACAATAGTAGTATTAAAAACCATACCCGTAATCTCCACAATATGTCCAATAATCATCGAATTTGAGATATTTCAGACTGTTACGGTTCATTTTTTTGCTTCTAAATAGGTATCATTAGCATGTCCCGCAACTCCAATGGATCAATTCTCAGAAACAATATTTCATTTTGAAATTCCTGTTACTTTTTGATGTTGTTGAGATACGATATTATTGTGTGCCGTTCCAATAACATTTCATTCTATAGTAATATCAGATTTAGCATAGAGATTCGCTTCAACATCTTTTTTGGCCAAAATAGTCCTAGCCCAAGTATCAAGAACAATATTCTGATTGGATATAACATCCTCCTGTATATCTACTTTTCCTGTATCCATACCTATCTCATGAAATACCTTTTTTTCATCGATATGAACTCGAACCAATCATTTTTTACGAGTTTTCCCAGATATAACAGTTCCCTCCTCAAGACGAGGAAATCCACTATGATTTGATATGATATAATCAGCTCCATCTACCCTCTCTTCTCGGGTACCATCGCCAAGAAATGTATATAGAGAAATATCTTGAGGATCTTCTGGTCTTATTATCTCACCTTGTATCGTCCAACCTGGGAATCATAGTTTCCTTGGATTTTTTCGATATATCTTAACATCTTTTTCTACTCGAATATAGGACTGTTCATAATTAAGAATATCAACTCGATTTGCTGTAGCACCTTCTTTTGCTCCTCTTTTTATCTCAAAAGAAATAACTGGCTCAAGGCTTGCATCTTTTTGTCCTGATGGCTCTTTTTGATGAGCAATTGTATATCTAACTATCTGTCCTTCATTAATAATTTTTTGGATATTCTCAAAATCAAGTCCAAATCGAATCCCCTCGCTCCACATAGCAGCCACAAATTCATCAAACTTAATTTGAGATTTTATCTCTTGTATTTTTCCATTATCATCTATCCCCTCAAGATAAACCGAATCAAAAAAATAATCAGCACTTTTATGATCCAATGATACTTTTGGCTTTCTATAAAGAGTTCTTCTTGATTCATCAAATTTTTTGATACTCGAAGCAATCTGAACCAAGGATGATCCATTTTTTCCTTGTTTATCTTTTCTTAGAAGCTCTATTCTCTCAGAATCATAGAGCATATCATTCAATAATTGATAATCTACATCAGTTAGATAATATCAATTATCAAAAATATTTTCCAAAAAAGATAAAAAAATACCCCTATCAAGAAAATAATCTAAGTTAATAAAAACAGCTCCATTTTTTTCTATAACACAATCTGGTAGAATATACTCTCTACTTCCAATATTTTCTGGAAATTGGCCTTCTAGTCCATCACTTATTTCTTGGGATGTATGAGATACCACCTGATGAACAAATCAAGTATCTCAGCCCTTTGATCATTCCAAAACTCTCACTCCATCAATCTCTGGCATACTGAAAAATTATTAATAAATTAATATTAATATAATTAAGTTAATAGTCAACTTTAATTACTGATATGATACTACTGATATGATGAGATCTGAAAATTATCCACAATTCCAGTAAGAGCAAGTATATCATCACGCGTACGAATTCATTCTGCAACTATTTTTTTTTCTGAATGAATACTTCTAAGATTCAATAATTGTCTTCTCACAAATTTTTGCTGAATGAGCTTTTTTGTTACACGCCAATCCAATTTTATCTTTGTACAATGCTGTCAAACAGCTCATAGAATTTCATCACTAACATTATCAATCTCATCTCAAAAGAGATCATAATCATCAACAGCAAGTCAAAATCACTGTTCCCGAAGCCAGATAGCGTTATCAATAAATCTACCATCTATTTCTCCATAAGGGGCTTCGACTATCTCTATGGCAATAGTGTGCCTATCATGTGGCCTAAATTGTGCCATTATTTCTTCTGTTGCTTCACAAAATTCCTTATTTCCTATATCACCAATATAGGCGTTTACTCCTATGTCTCATTTTTCTCACTCTGAAATCCGTATAAATGCCTCAAAAAGCCCTCTTTGAAAAAGTTGCAGAGTTCTTCAATTTTTCTTTATACAATCGAGTAATGTATCTACTGTTGATGACGTATCTACAAGTAATATTTCGCACCCTGTACGTCTATGAAATACATCTACCATCATTTCATCTCGATAAAGAATCCCAGGTCATACTCATAATCTTTTATCCATAGATTCTTTCAGAGCAGCTATCCCTCTTGTTCTTACTGAATCTATATTCATATTAGATAAATAATTCGTGATTAAATAATAACAAAATTGTAATAAACTACAACTTTATTATCTAAATCTATATATTTTCGTTAGGAAATATCCCACTCTCAAATAATTTTTCCTCATTCATTCAATACTGTACTAGGAAGTTTTTGTTTCCAATCAGTATGATCTACAGGAAGTATTCTAGCAAAAACCTCACCTCTTTGAGGTCGTGAATATCCTGATGGAATAATCGTAGTATCATTGATACCAATAGCAAAGCCAAGCAATCCCATACGACGAACTAAAAGTTTGATGAGTGTTTCGGTTCCTGATGTTGGTTTTGTCATCTCTATTTTACCATCTAAATTTATCCTATCAGTAGTTCCAGAAGGAGACAAGAGTATAATTCTTGATTGCTTTATGAAGCTCTTTGACTCAAAAACTTCACTTATTTTAGTAAAAAAATTCTGCTGTATACGTTTGCTTTCAGGATACCCCGTAGAAGCTTTTTCTGTATTTGGATAGGTTTTTATTGCATTGGAATATCTGAGTATTCCTGATAAATTCCAATGACTATGTGTGATAGCTGGACCAAGTATGGTATAGATATTTTTTTGTGGAACACCAAATATTCGATGCAAACAATGAGCAATGAGTGGAAGATTGAACCAAGTAGCATGATTTGAGAGAATCAATATATCCTCTCAAGATTCGATAGCATATCTCATTTGTTCAAAAACTTCACATACCTGATCTATATTTCGAACAAACCAATTAAATATCCATTCATCAGGCATCAATGTCACTAGCAGATTCACCGATGAGCTCTTGGAAAGAGGAAGATATCGATTAGGCTCAGCTTCATACAATGTCTGATTAGAATCATCAATTCGTACATCCTTTTCGTTGACTCATTTTTTGAGTGCTACTTGCGTCATCCATGGAATATTATATGCAAAATCTACATTTCATCCCTGATTCAGATGTCTCCTTACTATTTGAGAATTCATATGAGATATCTCTTCAACTATCTTTCATGACGGAAAAAGAATATCACTTTCTGGGGAAATTTTCTGCAATCTTTCGATTTCATTACAAGTGAGATTATCTATTTCTACACGTATTTCTGGATCCAAAAACATATAATATATTTTTATAGTAATATACTATATACTAAAAATATCATATAAGTCAATGTATATACTCTTGCATTAGAAAAAATATTGTACTAGAATTATCTAAGACTTATTTTCTAATCTATATCCATATGGATGATCTCAAATTCGAAGATGTCATAGACACTTACCTTCGTCGAATGAATACTGAAGGACGAATTCCCGAAAGCGATAAAATACATCAAGATGTTGAACAGGCTCTTGCACGAATTATGAAATAATTCATCGTATTTCTACTTTATAAAAAATATCTCATATAATGAATGAGATATTTTTTATATTATATAAAGATTTATATATTTTTCATTGACAAGTTGTATAATGTTATTATTATAAATAATATAATAAATATTGAATATGAACACTTCTTCCCCTCCAGACCTAAAAGAACAATATAAGGCTGTTGTTTTCTCTATGGAGAGATTTATTGGGGAATGTGAGAAAAATGTTGGAACTCTTACCCCAGAGGTCCGAGAATCAGTGACACAATTACTAAAAAATGAAGTCCCTCTTTTAGCAGGAAGAATAGTGCATATAGAAAAATCTAACACCCCTGAAGAAGATATGATTGTATATATGACCCATGTTCTAAAAATATTTTTTAAAAGTCTTTCTATTATTGATCCAAAAAGTCAAAGAGTACAAGCCTTTTGATTGACGTACATCAATATACAACAATCTTTCATTGATACAATGGCGAAACTTCCTGGATTTTCCACAAAGACTCCTGATGAGAAAAATATAATGATACGAAGAGCAGTAATAGAGGCAGCAAAATTAATATAATTCTTTCCATTTTTCTTAAAAAATTATGACCACGAAACTCCCTGAACATCTCAATCCTACCAAAAAATCATCAAACATAGGAACACAGTCCCCTACTGAAAGGGTATGAAAGTGGATCACTACCGCAACAGCAGCAGTACTCCTCTCAGCTTGTGCGGCACCACATCGAAATCCTGATATTATCACTATACAGAATATGCAGTATAGTAGCGATCTTTCTGTATACGAGAGAGAAAGGGCTCTTAACAGGGCACTTGAAGAAACCAGAAAGGAACGAGCATTGATCGAAGAACGACAACGACTTGATGAAAAGGAAGCAAGAAATAGAATTCAAGAATACAGAGATCGGCAACGACTCTATAGAAAAACAGAACAATTACATAGAGAAAATAGTTGAACTATAATTTCAGCTCCAGCCCCAATTCCAGCCCCAGCCTCAGGAAAACCAATTTCCATATATCCTTCCGGAAAATAAAAAAATACAGAGTCTTTTTATAGGCTCTGTATTTTTTATAGGAATATTACTTTGCAAATATTTGCTTTTCCCTTATATTAAAACGATTATTAATTCCCTATTTTTTCCTATGCAAAAAAGAACCAAGATTATCGCCACTGTCGGGCCTGCTACTGCATCGAGTGAGATGCTCGAAAAACTCAATAAATCTGGAGTTAATATCATAAGATTCAACTTTTCTCATGCAGACTATATAACTGCTAATATCATAGCAAATAGGATCCATGACCTCAATGCTACTGGAAATACTTCTCTCTCACTCCTTCTCGATACCAAGTGACCAGAGCTTCGAACTGGTGATCTCACTGAGAAAAAATCATACAAAAAATGAGATATATTCCAGATTTTTTCGAGCCCAAGCGTATCAGGAAATGATCTCTCTTGTGACTATCCATACCTTTCCGAAGATGTAGAAATCGGAAAGATAATCGAAATAGATAGTGGACTCTTCCATGTGAAGGTTCTCTCAAAATGAGATGGATTCGTAGAAGTCGAAGCCATGAATGATGCTATCATCGGATCTCGTCGTCATGTGAATCTCCCAGGAGTCAAGATCAGGCTGCCTGGTATTATGGACAAAGACAAAGAAGATATCCTCTTTGGAATACTCAATGGGTTTCATTTTATCGCTGCATCATTCATCCGAACGGCTGATAATGTGAGAGAAATCCGCGACTTTCTCGATATCAATGGTGGAAAAAATATCCGAATCATCTCGAAAATCGAAAATGCCGAAGGAATCGAAAATCTCGAAGAGATTATCGAAATTTCTGATGGAATTATGGTGGCTCGTGGCGACCTCGGAATCGAAGTTCCGATCGAAAAAGTACCAAAATATCAAAAACGAATTATCGATCTTTGTCGACAAAGTGGAAAATTCGTCATCGTAGCAACACATATGCTCGAATCGATGATCGAACATCCATTCCCAACTCGAGCAGAGGTATCAGATATCTTCCGAGCTGTTCTCCAATGAGCTGATGCAACGATGCTCTCTGGTGAGACTACTACCGGAAAATACCCCCTTGAATCAGTAGATATGATGCGAAGCGTGATCCTCGAAGCAGAGGAAGAACTCGAACACAAACATCATGAATACAGCAATACCAATCTAACTACTCGAGATATCGAAAAAAAATATCTCATCCGATGAGCACTCCAGATTGCTGAAGAACTCGAGATCGAATGAATCCTTCTTTTTACAAAATCAGGTCGTCTCGCTCGTCTTGCAGCAGCCTACAGACCCAATATCTACATCCATACTTTCTCTGCTGAAACGAGTACGATTGGATATATGCAAATGCTCTATGGAATTGTTCCACATCATCTCACAACTTGGGGAGATCACACAACCAATATAGAAAATGCTCTCAAAAAACTTCTCAAAGAAGGCATCGTCACGAGAGAAAGTCGAGTGATCGCTATCACCGATCTCATCAAAAATAATCTCGAAGTTCCTGCGATGGAGATCATCACGGTAGGTGACTTTATCTAATTAAAATCACTAATTTTTAGTTTATGAAAAAAAATATTGGTATTTTTCTCATTATTACTGCTATACTATTATGTATAAGTAGCTATATTTATTGGTATGTAGTACCGAATTCTACAATAAAGACCTATATACAAAATACAACAAGAGAATGATATGAAATAAAAATCCAGAAATATGAATGACTCTGTATAAGTCCATGTAAAATTAATCATGAGCTCTTCAATAAAGATTATCTCATTTCATATGAAATGAAATGAGATAAGATAATCTCGTATAAAATTCATGATATCACTTTTAATGAAAGAATAGAACTTATTAATAATCTTAATATAAATTCCTTAAAATCAGTAGAGATATTACGTTGAGATATTAATGCCATGTTTGATTGACCAAGAACAGTTATTTCTGTTACAAAAAATTGATCTGTAGTATTCGAGACTGATTATAATGCAAATATCTCAAAAAAATATATGTCATGAAGCGCTGATGATGTTAATTATGTATTTAATTTTTACAAAAAACTGGAAGAAATTAGAAACAACAATCTAAAAAACTAATCAAAAAATTATGAAAAAACACTGCCAATCTTGTGGTATGCCACTTGAGCAAGATCCAGAAAAATGAGGAACTGAACTAGATGGAACTCATAGTATAAAATATTGTTCACTCTGTTATATGAGTGGGGAATTTATATGAAAAGATTGTACTCTCGAAGAGATGATACAAATCGTCGATAAAGCCACAAAAAAGATGTGACTCCCAGAGGCTCATAGAAAAATAGCACTCGCTGCAATCCCAAAACTAGAAAGATGGAACTGAAAATAAATACAACAAAAGATTCTATTTTCAATTTTCGTACATTCCGATTGTCATTCTTCTATTAGTCCAAATTTCTCAATGTTCATATTAGATTTTCAGACATTTTTATTGTAGCCGAAGATGCCCTCATGGCCATATCCACCATAGTATGATAATCTCGTACAAGACTCTGTGTTCTTCAGAAAATGACGTCTCTATCCCCTCGGTTTACATAATAAACAGACCTATTTTCTGTTTGCAATTTTTTTATAAAAAAACCTTGCCACTTCAATGATCTTCTCAATTCTTTCATATCAATAACTTGTCCATCTAGATGTATCTGCGAAAGTCCACCCTCTTGAACATGAAGACACATCAAATGATTCACATACGTAGATAATTCTACAATATCGGAAATATTTCTCATATTTTGTGCCAATTTATGTGCGTTCTGTGTTTCCAACACATACTGTTCATATCTAGCAAGATCAAATTCCTCCATAAAAAACAATATTATTGATAATTAAATATTATATATAAATAATAAATGTCAATATACATTGCTCATATTTCCTGATAATTCGTTGATATATCATCAATCTCAGATATAGTAATGCATACTATATAAAGTCTTAAAATTTATTTTTTATACTAATCACTATGCACAAACCATGATACGTCTATGTATATATGACCACCAATGAGAAAAATGGGATTCTCTATGTAGGAATCACTAATAATATCCTCCAGAAGATCGTCGATCACAAGTTCTGACTTGTAGAGGGTCTTGCGAAGAAATACGGACTCAATACGTGTATCTATTACGAATTCTATGCTGATATGGATGTGGCTATGGCGAGAGAAAAAGAACTCAAAGGGTGGAGTCGAGAACAGAAAATCGAACTCCTTGAATCCAAGAATCCAGAATGGGCCGATCTTAAAGAAGAGATAAAAAAATTGAAGTAAGTGTAGTGGATGGAAAAGTGTGAATTTAAAATTAAAATTTTAAGATGATGAATAAGTTTTTCAAAATTTTTCTACCTATTATATTTATCTTATTTTTTGCGTTAGTAGTATGAGCTTACTGGTGGAATTTTTGAACGAGACCTATTTCAGATAATCCAGAAAACTGGGGACAATTTTGAGACTATATTTGATGATTATTGAACCCTATTATCGGACTTGCAAATGTTGCATTATTAGTCTATGTATCATTAATTTTAGAAAAACAAAATTCACATAGAGAACTTATGCCATTAAGTCAAATAGATGAGGAAATACTAAAGAATATCAATTGATCAACCTATAACATAAATATCAAAGTAAAAAATGTCTGATTATGACCCATGATCATGACTAATATAGTAATTATCTGATCTAATAACCAATCATTTAATTGATTTGAAGAAATAGTGGATAATTTAAAAAAAATACAACAAGACATTAATTATAGCTATATATTCTGATGAAAAAAACTTATAATTGAGAAAAGTGATAAAAGAATGCTACTAGAAGTAAAAGTGAGTGAGTGAAGTACTTTAAATGAAGATATTTTGAAATATATAAGCCAACTAACTATAAGTTTAGAATTTACTGATTTGTTCGATAACAAATTTATAGAATCAGTAAAATTAAGGTAACTTTAATTATTTCTAATCTAGAAATATTAAATTAAATTCGCATCTTCCAAAATCAAAAATCTAGATTTTAATAAATTCCTCAATATTATTCTTAATTATATGTCCACAAAACGAAATATTATTCTTGGAACCATCAGCATATTGCTGCTCTGAATATTATTTTTTGCATACCAATATACTCGTACTTACACTACTCCTATGGAAAATAAAACTTGTTTCAATGAAGAGAATTTTTTACAAGCATATTCAGAGCTAGAAAAATGAGATAACATCCAGATCGAAGATTTCACGATACGGATTTTTGAAGGAAAGATAGTCTTCGATGGAAAAAAGTGAGAAACACTCGGAAGTATCTCAAAAGAAAAATGAATCACTCCGATCGTTATCTCTTGATATGATGCAATGCTGGCTCGTATGGATAGGGCGTTTTGTAATCTTTTAAAAAAATAACTTACTCACTATGAATATCACTACTTGCCTCTGGTCGCCAAACAACAAGGCTCTCGAAATGGCAGAATACTACTGTTCTGTATTTCCAGACTCAGAGATCACTACCACATGACTCTACGATGAAGCAAATCCACATCTTCCTGGATCCAAGGCATGAGATGTGATGATCGTCGAGTTCACACTCCTCGGAAACAATCAATTCGCTATACTCAATGGTGGACCGTATTTCAATCACTCTTGTGCTGCATCTTGGATGATTCCCTGCAAGGATCAAGAGGAACTCGACTACTACTATGACAAGCTCTCAGCTCGCCCAGAAGCAGAGATGTGTGGATGGACTGAAGATCAGTTTGGAGTCTCTTGGCAACTCATCCCTGAGAATTTTACTCAGTATATGAAAAGTGGCACTGCAGAGTGAAAATCTAAACTCATGAAAGCAACTATGGACATGAAAAAACTGAGCTTCGATGCGATAGAAAAAGCCTATAATTCATAATATTTAATCTTACATTCTATGGAATCATACTCACACGGACTATTCGAAGTTTCTGGATATCGAATCACGATAGAAAATCCTGAACGAGAACGAGAAACAATTATGTCCGCATGGAAACTCTGGTTTACAGAAAATATGGAAAATCTTGTCATAGACAAAGAATATCCAACCCTCCATGCCGTCTACTATAACTACCACGACCAACTCGATAGAACTCGAAAATGATATGATATGCTCATCGGCTATATCACAAAAACAGGAATCACTCAAACAAATCCACAGATAACAACCATCCAGATTCCTGCACAGGATTATCGATATACCACCCTCGATGACATATCACCTGAGAGCATATTTAGTACTTGGAATACGATCAATAGCACTCCAGCATCGGAACTCGCTCGCAACTATGGATATGATCTCGATATGTACAATGAGACCCATACTGGGATGACCATCGCTGTTTCTGTGAATGAATAGATTATGTTTATGCAAAACTATTATATCATCTGCGTCTGCTTGGAACATACAAAACGAGGAATTGCATGAGGATTTATCCAATCTAATCATGGGAAATCAACCAATATCAAAAAACTCAAAACGGGTGATGGGATTCTTATTTATAGCTCAAAATATATATTCACTCCTGAAAACACTGAAGAAAATAAACTCCAAGCATTCACGGCACTTGGATATGTGCGAGATGAAGAACTCTATCAGGGTGATATGGGATGAGGATTTACACCATTTCGTAGAAATATAGATTTCGAAAAAGAAACCAAACAAATTCCGATCATTCCACTTCTCTCTGATCTTGAGTTTGTGAAAGATGTGAAAAAATGGGGATTTCCTCTTATGTATTGATTTCTCCAAATATCGAAACACGACTTCGATCTTATAGCCTTGAAGATGATTTCTAAATAATTTTTTAACTCTACTATTTATGACTCGACTCACTGTCTCAACTACCGTAAACAATTCCCTCGAAAAAGTATGGGAATCTTTCTGGAAATCGGAACATATTGTTCATTGGTGTTTTGCTTCGGATGACTGGCATTGTCCAAAGTCGGTATCTCCAGAACCTGCTGTTGGAGTGATATTTTCCAATACTTTTGCCGCAAAAGATGGGAGTTTTTCATTCGATCTCACGGCTCAATATACAGAAGTTGTCCCGATGAAAAAACTCGTCTATACTATGGGAGAGATGAAGGAATATTTTCTCGATGCAGGTCGTGTAGTAGAACTATTCCTTGAGGAGACTCCCGAAGGAATCAAGATTATCGAAACATTCGATGCGGAGGATATCCACTCAACCGAACAGCAGATTGCAGGATGGCAAGCTATTCTTGATAACTTCAAGAAATATACTGAAACTATTTAACTATGAAAAATAATCGTATTATTAAAAGTATTCGCTTTTATGGCTGAATATCATGAAAAGATCCTTTATACATAGCAACAAAGGATACTATTTATATTTGAGATAGAATTGCAAGAAAATTAAATGAATTAGATTATACGTACTGAGAATATAATCATTTATATATAAATCCTATTAATAATTTAGAAAATGGCATCTTAGTAGATTGAAAGACTTACGATTTTCCTGAATATAAGGGAATCAGAAATTTCAATTTTTGATTAGATGTAAATTACTTTAATTCACTTGATGACATAAGCAAAGATGAGATATTTATATCTATTACATTTGATCTCCTTAAGAAAATAAGCACTCAAGATAATTTAGAAAAAGTTTTAGCTGTTGAAAAACTTATTAAATCTGAATGAAAAGCATTAAAAATTAAATATAAAGAAAAGGAAACAAAAAAATACAAAATTATAATATCTTATCAAATATGAGCGAACTTATCGCCTGCTACTTTAGTTGTAGATTATTTTGATTTATTACAATGAAATTTACATTATACTTTTGATCTTCCTTTAAAATACTGGGAGCATATTTATTATCTTGTTGATAAAATCATTTTTGATGATAACCATATACTACTTAAACCTAAACAATCATTTGTTGCCACTATAAATAATCAATACTATACAACTCCAATTGTAATTGATATATCAAAAAAAGACTAACCAATAAATAATTTTTAATTTTTCTCACTTTCTTACTTATGGAAATCTCACTCAATTGGCTGGCGATCATCATCATTACCCTTGTGACATTTTTTGGAGGAGCATTCTGGCACGGTCCACTCTTCGGAAAAATCTGGATGAAGATACATCACGGAGACAAGAAATACTCGGAAGACGAGATGAAAAAAATGATGGAAGGCATGTGGAAACTTATGACTGCAGAATTCGTTGCGAGCCTTTTTATGATTATGACACTCGCATTTCTCATAGTGATGCTTCCTGTCTTTTCAGGGATACATCTCGCATTCCTTGTCTGGATAGGATTTGTAGTTCCAACGATGACCAGTGTTGTTCTCTGGGGAAATGATGCAAAAAAATATATGCTCACAAAAATAGTTATCTCATCAAGCTATCGACTTGTCAGTCTCCTTATAGCTGGATATATCCTCAGTGTGTGGAAATAATTCAAAAATTCCCCTCAAAATATACGTAAAGGATGTGTGAGTTTTTCCTGAAATAATGGTGAAGAAGATTGCAAAAATATTTTTTTATGAGATACTGTCTCACGTCGATTTATTTTCTTTCACTTTTTTTATGAA
The DNA here is from genome assembly GCA_013268835.1 of Candidatus Altimarinota bacterium. Lineage (GTDB taxonomy): Bacteria > Patescibacteriota > Gracilibacteria > BD1-5 > UBA2023 > JABFSX01. The sequence continues at coordinate 164,789 of JABFSX010000004.1, forward strand.
AAAATACTTAGCCCTCTATGCCACCATCTGTACTCTTGTTGCAGCCCCGGCACTCTTCGCAGAAACTACTGGAACAGGAACTATTACCGGAACAGGAACTACTGTAAATACTGGAGTAGTAAGTACCTGAACTACAAATACAGGAACTTCTAATACGGGTACTACGAATACTGGATCAACAGGAACTGGGACAAGCTGTACCGTTGGAACTGGATTCCAGATGGATCTCATCGTCGCACAAGAAAAATACTCTATCGAACTCACTCGACTCATCACTGAGAAAAAAGTTGCCTTCCTTGTAGCAATGACTCTCACTGGAACAGCAAAAGTGGACGCTATCAAGGCAGCAAATCTCAAATTCAAAACTGGACATCAAGCAGCACTCAAAATACGCAATACGGTAAAAAAAGATGCAAAATCAAGCCTTCTCCGTGACAAGATGCTCTGCAAAAATAACAAGAAAAATGATGATAAAAAACTAAAACACAGTGGGGACAATGAACAAATCGGACACGATAGCAATGATGACGATGATGATCGTGATGATGACAAGCAAAAATGAAAAGATAAAAACAAATCTCAAATGAAGGATCTAAAAAAATCTTTCAAAGAAATCAAAAAAATCGAAAAAAAGTTTTCGAACCATCGCTAGTATCACAAAAAATAAATCCCTAGAATTCTAGGGATTTATTTTGTATCTCTCTTGATTTTTCATTGTAGCCCATATAATAGTATTTCTATGAATGAAATCGATTCTTACATCTTGGGCATCGAGAATCCTCTTGAGCGAGATGCTCTCGAGAGTCTCAGAAAAACACTTCATGAACTCCTCCCTGGTGCTATCGAATGTATCTCTTATGGAATACCGACACTCAAGGTTGGTGGCAAGTGAGTGGCTGGATTTGGCTGGTTCAAGAATCACCTCTCATTCTTCCCTTTTTCTGGATCCATCTTCGAATATTTTCCAGATGAGATGAAAAAGTGGAAGCATACCAAATCAAGTCTTCACTTCACCGTAGAAAAACCGATTCCAAGAGATTTCCTCGAAAAGATGATACAAAAACGGCTCGAACAATAACTTTTACTAAAAATGAATCAATCCTTCACTCAACTTCTTCAAGACCGATTTGAGAACAATCCTCATCGTCATCCTAATATCAAGTGGTCAGATGTCGAGAAAAAACTCCAAAACTCTGAAAAACTCACCATTCTCGAAAAGATGGAATCTACCGGAGGCGAAGTCGATGTGGTTAATTTTGATACTAAGACTCAAGAATATATCTTCATGGACTGTTCTCGAGAGAGTCCAATCGGTCGCAGGAGTCTCTGCTATGACCAAATAGCACTCGATGCACGAAAAGAAAACAAGCCATCCTGATCTGCCGAGGAGATGGCGAAAACTATGGGAGTCTCGCTCCTGACCGAAGATGAATACAGGTACTTGCAATCACTCGAAGCAGTTGATCTCAAGACTTCGAGTTGGATAACAACTCCAGAATCTATCCGTAAACTCGGATGAGCCCTCTTCTCTGACCGACGATATGATACGATATTTACCTATCATAATGGAGCAGACTCCTACTACGCTGCACGAGGATGGCGAGGAAGTGTGCGGATATAATTACATCTTTTAGCTTACTACTATTTTATTTTTACCACTATGGCAAAACTCTATATCAATCTCCCGGTTGTAGATCTTCCACGAGCAACAGCATTCTATGAAGCAATCGGATTTACCAAAAATACTGACTTCTCGAATGAAGATGCTTCTGCGATGGTATGGGATGATACTCTCTCTGTTATGCTCCTTACTCCTTGATTTTGTGCGAATTTCCTCGGAAAAAAGACGATCTCGGATGCATATACCACCACAGAAGTACTCAATGCTCTCCAGTTCGATTCACGTGAAGCGGTCGATACTTTTTTCAATAAAGCAATCACTGCAGGTGGTAAGAAAACGATTGAGGCCTATGATCATGGATTTATGTATGGTCGAGACTTCGAAGATCTTGACGGACATATCTGGGAAGCATTCTGGATGGATGTGAGTCAGATGCCAAAACAATAATTCCAATATATGACAACCTCATCTGACATCCTCGACTACGAATCCGAACTCACAGAGTGAGAAAGGATGATTTGTGAAGCTCTCCGAAATGAGATAGAATCCTCACTTCCTGAAGCTACATCCAAAGTCTGGCATGGGCATCCTGTCTGGTTTTTGGATAACAATCCGATTGTCTGATATTCAAAACTCAAGGATTCTGTTCAGCTCCTCTTCTGGAGCGGACAATCTTTCGATGAGGTGTGACTCATGAATAACGGGGGTTTCAAGGCAGCCGAAAAACGGTATACCACACTCGAACAAATAGATACAATAGAACTCTCTCGCTGGCTCACAAAATCCCGAGATATCCAGTGGGACTACGCAAATATCGTGAAGAAAAAATGAAAACTCGAAAGACTAAAATAAAATATTCTCATTATCCATAATAATTACTAACCCTTTTATACCATGGCACAGATCAATCCACACATCAATTTCAACGGAAATGCCGAAGAAGCATTCCATTTTTATCAATCAGTTTTTGGTGGAGAGTTCTCCAAAATTATGCGTTTCAAAGACATAGCCAGTGAGGAATATCCAGTAGCAGAAAAAGAAGCCAATAAAATAATGCTCGTTGCCCTACCCATTGGCAACAATCTCCTGATGGCGAATGATGTTCCTGAAAGCATGGGACGAACGAATGAAAACGAAAACAGAAGCAAGATATCGATCAGTGCAGAAAGCCGTGAAGAAGCATTCAGATTGTATAACGGACTCTCATCTGGTGGACAGGTCGAAGTACCTATGGATGAGGATTCTGGAAACTCATGCTTTGCTATGTTTCGAGATAAGTATGGTATCGAATGGATGGTGGAATATGACCAAAAATAGAAATCGGTTTCTGTCATTGCGAGGTACGAAACAATCCAGTCAACTCAAAAAATATTCCATTTATGCAAAATACCAAAATATTCTCGATGCCATTCGCAAAAGTATATCCACTCTATATCACAAAAGTAGAGAAAAAATGACGAACCAAATCCGAAGTTGATGAAGTTATTTATTGGCTCACAGGATATGATGAAGTATGACTCCAGAGAATTATCGATGAATGAATTGATTTCGAGACTTTCTTCCGAGATGCTCCACTCCTCAATCCTGCTCGCATTAGCATAACGGGTGTTATCTGTGGGTATCGTATTGAAGAGATGGAAGATGGACTTATGCGGGAAATCCGCTATCTCGATAAACTCGTGGATGAACTCGCAAAAGGAAAATCGATGAAGAAGGTGTTGAGGAATTAACTCAAAATTACACTATAAAAATTAATACTTATGCAACCAAGAATCTCAGTAATAACACTCGGTGTATCGGATTTAGAAAAATCGATACGATTTTATCGAGATGGGCTGGGATTATTTACAGAGGGAATTATCGGAAAAGAATTTGAATATGGAAGTGTGGCATTTTTTGATTTGCAAAATGGACTCAAATTAGCACTCTGGCCAAGAAAAAGCATCGCAAATGATACAGGTATCACCATAGAAAACTTCTCTGCAACAGAATTTACTATATGACACAATGTTATGAGTAAAAACGAAGTTGATGAAGTGATGAATCTTGCAAAAAAAGCAGGAGCAAATATCATCAAGCCAGCTCAAGATACTTTTTATGGAGGCTATGCAGGATATTTCCAAGATCCAGACGGACATCTATGGGAAATAGTATATAATCCTGATTGGCTCCCGAAAGATTAATGCGAAAAGGAAAGCGATGGAGAAGATATTTATTTTATATGGAAAAATATAATTCTATAATCTTAAATATGTAAAAGATGATATACACTGAACAGTTCCTCGTTAAAAATATTGAAATTGCATACTTGTCATTAAGTGCAGGCTTAGGATTATCACACATTGCAGTTATAAATAAAGAACTTATTGAAACAAATATTGCTGATTTATCACTCTATGCGGGAAATGATTTTGTAGCTCACTTTAGCAAAGAATGGCAAATTCTTGCGGTAGAGGAATGAGTTTTAAAAAACTTTGTCATCATAAATTCACTACGAACAATTTTTGCTACTTTATGCGAATGAATGGAGAATAATTCTCAATTTAAAGATAAAGTAAATATAGAACTATTAAGAAATGATGATGATTCATTCCATACTTGCATTAAACTTTTACGAAATATTTATTCTCATGACTTTACCTATTTTTCACAAAACGATATAATTATTAAGAAAAAAGATTATGATAAAATGGTAGAATATAGAATTAAAAATAATCTATCCTTGGAACTAAATTTCCAAACAGATTACTGTAAGGTTAGCCTTAATCTCAACGACTTAGAAGAATGACTTCTGTTGAATAATTATATTAGTAATAGAACACAATATATGCTTGCAGAAACATGATATGCTCTAGCTATGAATATCAAGAATTGAAACTTATAATGCAAAATCCTCACCTCTTCCCCCACATCCTCATCAACACCGCAATAGCAGGATTTACCAATATGCTCATCTGGTTTGCTATCACCTTTTGGCTCTATCTGGAGACACACTCCGTCTTCATGACAGGAACGCTCGGAGGAGTCTATCTGATTCTGAATCTCTTCGGTGGAATCTGGTTCGGCTCACTCGTCGATCACAACAAGAAGAAGCCGATTATGCTCATATCATCAGTTACTTCCCTCTTTTTCTATTCGATCTCATTTTTGATGCTTTGGATTTTTCCTGCATCAACCTGGATAGATATGTGGAATCCGTGGCTTTGGCTTTTTATATTGATCAGTACTATCGGTATAGTGGTGGGGAATATTCGTATGATAGCACTATCCACGCTCGTGACCCTATTGATTCCAGAAGATGGACGAGATAAAGCAAATGGACAGATTGGAGCAGTGAATGGTCTCGTTTTTACGGTAGTATCAGTTTTCTCGGGATTGATCATTGGACGACTCGGGATGGAATGGGCAGTAGGAATCGGAATATTCTCGACACTCCTGGTTATTTTCCATCTTCTTTCACTCTCATTTCCAGCTGAGACTCATCTCGATGATCGACATGAAGAAGACAAGAAAATCGATCTCAAGTGAACCATACAGATTATCGCAGGGATATCTGGGCTTTTTGGGATGATATTCTTTGCGATGTTCAACAACTTTCTCGGTGGAGTATTCATGTCGCTGATGGATGCCTATGGACTCTCACTCGTATTGGTCGAAATCTGGGGAACCGTTCTTGCTATCACAAGTATCGGATTCATCGTTTGATGAACGGTGGTTGGAAAGTATGGACTCGGAAAAAATCCCGTCAGAACTCTGCTTCTCGTGAATCTGATTATGTGGATCATCTGTATGATTTTTCCTGTTATCTCTTCTATCTGGCTCGTTGGAATTGGGTTTTTTGGCTTTATGATGCTCTCTCCGATAGCAGAATCAGCAGAACAAACTATTATGCAAAAGGTTGTCCCCCTAGAACGCCAGTGAAGAGTTTTTGGATTTGGGCAATCGATGGAAAATATCGCTTCCCCACTTACCGCTTTTATGATTGGGCCACTCACACAATTCCTCGTTATCCCTTGGCTTGCAAGTCCAGCTGGAAATGATATTTTTAGTGGATGGTGGGGGACAACTCCAGATCGAGCCATGGCCCTTGTATTTGTTCTTGCGGGATTCATTGGACTCATAGTCACTCTTATTGCTTTTAGAACCCAGAGCTATGATAATCTCAAGAAAAATTATCTACAAAATGCTGAATAATCAATTCTATTGACAGATAATTACTATATACTACTATATGCAAGCGAAAACAACATCCCAATACAGGAGAAAATCATGCAAGCATCCCCTCAAAAACAGGCTCGTCGTGGCATCGTCATCAACGATACAAAAATAATATCAAAACATAAAACTCTCTATAATTCCAGAGGGAAACTCGTGACAGCAACTTCACGATATCCAAAAAGTATTACCTTGCCAGTTCTCGGACTCCTCATCGGAGGTATCCTGATAAAAAAAGATTACCCCATAATAGGGGGCATAATTGCAATGATTGGAGTCTGTATCTGGTTGTTTTCTGGAAAGAAGGTAAGCGATGATCCTGGAAGAATCCAAGGACCAGTTTCAGTCTCCTATCTCCCACATCAAAATCGTCCAAAATCTATACCAAAAGGTGCTATCCCTGAAAATGGGGTATTAGGCTGGTATTGGAAATGACGATGCAACGAAAAAACGGACCCAATTTGGAGTCCGTTTTTTAGATTTCTTTATTTCAATCTATGATTGAAGTTACGTTCGTTGATACTAATCTTGGAAATATTTTATCAGCATTCTCTGGTTTTCCATAATGATATCCTTGGATATAATCACAACCAAGATCTTTAAGAATAAGAACTTGTAACAAATTTTCCACTCCTTCCGCAACTACCTTTATACGAAGATTGTGTCCAAGAGCTATGATAGCACGAATCATTGCTCGACCATCTTCTGTATCAATATCCAAGATAAATGATTGATCAATCTTAAGTTTTGAAGCTTGAAAATGACGAAGATAACTCAAGCTTGAATACCCTGTTCCAAAATCATCAATAGAAATCTCAAATCCTAAATCTGATAACGTATCAACAATAGTAATAGCAGAAGCAATTTTTTTAAAAAAGGTTCATTCAGTGATCTCAAGTCCAATCTGATGAGGAAAAACTCCTGTTTCTTCAAGAATATCCAGAATATCACTCACAAGTGTTTCTGATAAAAACTGTTGTGCTGAAAGATTGACCGAAATTTTCGGAACCTCAATTCCAGATTTTTTCCATAATACAATCTGTTCACATACAGAACGTAACGTCCATTTACCGATAGAACCTATTATCTCCGAATCAGATTCAGCAATTGGGATAAATTTTGTTGGTGACACCTCTCATAATTCTGGCTGATTCCATCGCAATAATGCTTCCATACCTTCTATTTTTCCACTTCTTACATTCACAATCGGTTGATACACCATAGAGAACTCCTCTCGTTCTATGGCATGATGAAGTGCTGTGATAATCATTTGATATTCTTGAGAGCTTTTTTGCATTTCAATCGAATAAAAACTATAATCATTTCTTCCATTATTTTTCACACTATACATAGCGAGATCTGCAAGTCGTTGTAAATCATCTATATTTCTTGTATCTTCAGGGTAGAGTGCGATACCTATACTCGAACCGATAAACATCTCATGTCCATGAATTACAAAAGGTTTCCCTAGAAAATTTATTATTTTTGTAGCAACACTGGAAGCTGCATCTGAATTTTTGAGATCTGATATTGCAAGTAAAAACTCATCACCTCCTTGACGTCCAATATTATCTTCTATTCGAATACATTCTTGCATTCGGATTGCCACCTGACGAAGAAGCTCATCACCAATATGATGTCAGTATGTATCATTTATATGTTTGAATCGATCCAAATCAATAAACATGAGTGCCACTGATGTCCCCATGCGATTCGCATGAGCAAGTGAAGCCTTTAATCAATTCAAGAATCATATACGATTATGAAGTCCTGTGAGTCCATCATGTGTAGCTCATTCTACGATCCTAATAATCGATTGTAGGAAAATAAAACTAAAAATAGTAATCAAAAAAGTGGCAAGTCCTCAGGTATAAATAATATTATCTAAATATTCTTGATGATGCATACTTTTCTCAAACTCCACAGTGGAACGAATCACGAAAGTCATCTCTCGATTTGCCAAATTAACTGTTTTTAATTTTTTAATTCAAAATCGAGATTGTAATGTTTTTCAAGCATAGGAATCAAAGAGAAGTTTTTTTGCATCCTCTTCAGTTCCATCATAAATACGAAGATCTATATCCTTGAATCAGTTTGGAGATATCTGATATATAAGATCGGAGAAACGAAATGCCACCGCAGACCAACCAAGTATATTATTTTTACGATCGTCACTTGTTGTATGTGGAACTTTTTTTCCATACAGTGAATGAAACATAAGAAAGCTAGAATGAATCACTCCATCTTTTTCTTGCACTAAACAAACTGGATCAGATATTGCTGGTTCATCATTTTCTTGAGAAAATTTCATAATCGATTTTCTCGTAGCATCAGAGAAGTTATCAAAACCAAAAACATTCAGATTATTTCAAGAAAATGGTTCAATATATGTAACTGGTGCATATTCTGAATGTCCAAAATTGATACCCATTCCATAGTCAAAAAATCATTCTTTTTGAACCGCCTCAATATGTTGTGAAATATTCGCTTCTGTAAGTGAAAATGAAACGCTAATACCTTGAATTTCAGGAAAGTTTTTTTTCAGGTTCAAAGAGCTTATGTATGAATTATATTCATCCCTTGTAATACTATTTGAAGAATCAAAAAGTCCACGAGTTCAAAGCAATATTTGTTCATATGCCAAAATTCTTCACTGAATAGGAAAAGTTACTTCCGAAAGTTGTTTATCGATTTGGTTAGAAAGGTTCTGTATTATTGATCCTCGTTCCATATACCAAACATTGATCGTAGTTAATATTGATACAATAGAGAGTCATATTGGAATCTTTTTTCCAATTCTAGAAATCATTCCTAAATCTGTAAAAGAAATGAGATTTTCTACTTTTGCCTGAAAAAATCCTATTACCTTTTGAGTAATAGTATCTGGTTTTTTTCATGTAAGAGAATCTTGATCTGCATTATCCGAAACAGAATTCAAATGAACTTTATTTGTTGGACAAGAATCAATGCCTTTATTTTCATCCATATCAATTATATATAGTCTAATATAGATAATTGTCAATATGATTATTACCTATTTAATTAATAATTATCTAGGAAAGTGTCTCTAGGTTAGACTCATTCTATGGGATCAATATCTTGTATAGATTAATTATCATATTATTTTAATCATATATAATATTATAACTGTTCTTTTTTTATATATTCATATATTAACTACTTTATATTTATTACAGATATATATTAATAACTGTTCATTTATGATAAAATCGTACCAATATAATAAAAAGGTAAGTAATAAAAAAACTCTCCAATACCTTACTTTTACTCTTTTTCCAATTTTTATATTTTTTCTATTACCGACTATAGCCATCTTAGCACCACTCCTAATGCTATATTAATTTACTAAATAAGACAATTAAGGTTTAAAAAACGTACGTTAAATAATAAATCCCCATATTTCAGGGGATGCATTACTTTATAATAGTATCTGTTTAAATATTATTTTACTAGATTGACTTCCATATAGCTCACTAACCATGGGGAGCGTTTGTAGTCTTCCCTTACATCACCCAAAAATGCTAGCATTATTTCTAGATCTTCAGTATAGAACTCAAGTTGTATGAAGCTCAATCAACTTTTGTTTTCTAGGTTTGTTACAAGTGTAGTTGTATTAGTGAATAATGTAATGGCCTTTTTTGTAGTAGAATCAGTATGTAATACGAAGTCATTGATATGTTTGATCATTCCTGTATTTTCATCTTGAATTTGGAACTTGTACATGTGTAGAGTGGTTATAGAAATATATAAAATAACTATAGCATATTTCTACTAAAAATGAAAATAATATAAAAAATCACCGAATTCGGTGATTTTTTACTATTCCTACCAAATACTATTATTCTCCTCTCACTTTCATAGCTTCGAGGATTCTTTCCATAGCAACGACGTACGCACCCGTTCGGAGCATTACATTATGCTCTTCTGCCGAATGAAGTACTCCTGCAAGTGCTGTTTCCATCTTGAGTTTGAGTTTTTCTTGCACTTCTGCTCGTGACCAGAAATAGTTTGCATTGTTCTGAACCTGTTCGAAGTATGATACCGTCACACCTCAAGCATTGGCGAGGATATCTGGAATCACTGGGATATTTCGAGCAAAGAGTACCGTATCTGCTTCGGGAGTAATAGGACCATTCGCAAGTTCCATAATGAGATGAGCTTTTACATTTTTTGCATTGTCTCCTGTAATCTGATTCTCGAGAGCAGCAGGAATGAGGATATCGCAAGCAAGCTCAAGGAGTTCAGAATTGGAAATCTGTTTTCCTCACTTATATTCCGTGAGAGACTTTTTATTTTTCTTGAGTTCAACAATCTGAGCAATATCGAGTCCTGACTCATCATAGATTCCCCCATGAGAATCACTCGTCCCAATCAATATAGCCCCAGTTCTATCGATAAGCTCGATCATATTGAGTCCAGCATTTCCTGCTCATTGAATCACGATTTTTTTACCTTGGAGTGTATCTTTTTTGGCTGTGAGATATGCTTCAAGAACATAGAGTCAACCCTGTGCTGTCGCAGTATCACGACCAAGCGATCCACCAATCGAAAGAGGCTTTCCTGTAAAAGTCCCCGGAGTCCAGTGTCCAACAAGACGAGAATATTCATCTACCATCCAGGACATAATCTTTCCATTAGTATTCACATCTGGTGCTGGAACATCATCAAGAGGTCCAATATATTTGTAGAGTTTCTGTACCCATCCACGAGAGAGTTGTTCGAGTTCACGTTCTGAGAGCTCTTTTGGATTGACGATAATTCCTCACTTCCCTCCTCCGAGTGGGAGATCGAGGGTGGCACACTTGATACTCATCCAAGTAGATAGAGCTTTTACTTCATCTTTTGTTACATCTTGGTGATAGCGAATTCCTCACTTGTATGGGCCACGAGCTGCATTGTGTTGGGCACGATATCCAACAAAATTACGAATTTCACCAGAGTCCATTTTTACTGGAATATTTACTTCGATGATCCGTTCAGGATTAAGAATCTTTGGAAACTGTTCATCATACCTGCCAGCGAGAAATGCATATGCAGTTTGCATCTGAGATTGAGCGGAAAGAAATGGGTTATTAGTAGACATATTTTAATAAAAATTAATTAATTTATAATGAGACAAGTTCTCATTATATGAAGAACTCTGGAATTGCAACTATTTTACTGAAAGATTTTTTCTCATCTTTTTGAGTGGATCCTTATCGGAATTGTACGGCTGTGGCGGAATAGCCTCAAGAGATTCTAGGTGAGTTTTTATAGAATTTTTGAGTGATTCCGATACCGTCTTGAGGGATTTTTTGAGTGCCTTGAGCCCCGCATCGATCTCTTCGTACGTGATCACAATCGGTGGTTCGATACGACTCGTGATGGCCGAATTGAGAGTTCCAGCGATGAGTACTCCATTACGGAAGAGCTCTGCTGTCACTGCATATCCGATCTCTGCAGAGCGGAAGTGTTGAGCGATAAGGAGTCATTTTCCTGAAATAGACTCATAGATTTCTGGATATTTTTTTACGAGTTTCTGGAGTTTTTTCATCATATATTCTCACTTTTCTTGTGCCATCTTCGGAAAATCATCCCGAAGTGCAATATGGAGTCCAGCGATAGCTGCCGAACATGAGAGTGCATTCCCTCAAGTGGTCGTAGTATGGATGAATGGATTCGGATGCATCATACACTGCCAGATCTCCTCAGTAGATACAAATGCAGATATCGGCATCACACCACCACCGAGAGACTTTCCAAGCGTCATAATATCTGGAACTACTCCCCAATTATCTACTCACCACATCTTCCCCGTTCGACCGATTCCTGTCTGTACCTCATCAGCAATGAGGAGGACATTGTGTTTCTTGGTTGCTGCTCGAATCCGTGGCCAGAAATCATCTGGTGGAACGATAGCTCCTGCCTCGCCCTGAATTGGCTCCATCATTACTGCAGCAATACCAACTCCGATGGTCTCACAGATTTCGAGTTGACGCTCGACGGCAGCCGCATCACCAAAAGGAACATGATATACTGGACCACTATAGAGTTGTCCAACTGGTTCTCGGTAATCTTTTTTTCCAATCATAGAAAGTGAACCCATCGTTTTTCCATGGAATCACTTTACTGCTACGATAAACCCAGCTTTTTTAGTATACATCTTCGCGAGTTTGATAGCTCATTCATTGGCCTCTGTACCACTTCCACAGAAAAATGAATACTTGAGATCTCCGGGAGTTATATCTGCGATCATCCGAGCGAGCACTCCTCGAAGTGGATCGATGAGCTCCTGAGAAGGCATCGGATTATGGAGAAGTTGGGATTGAACTGCTTCAATCACTTCTGGATTCGACCAACCATGCGAGAGGAGTCCATAACCACCAAGCCAATCAATATACGATCGCCCATAGATATCCTCGATTTTTGCTCACTTCCCCTTCCACTCGATTGCAGCATGCTGTCCCGCGAGTGTCACCGACTTGCGATATTCGAGCCATCCAGCATTGAAGTGCTCTCGAAAATTATAGAGAGATTCGTTCGCTATCCAATCAGCTTCTTCGGTGGTTGGAGTTTGTTTTTCTTTGATAATTTCAAGCCATTTGTGTGTGTATTCGAGAGCGGTTTCTTTTGATTGTTTCATGAGTAATAAGTTAAGTTTTTGTCTATTGTATCAAAGTCTACCATTGTTTCTTTTTTAAAGCAAAATATTCGATGTACTTTTTGAGTATATTTTTCCAATTCGAGAGATAAAGTGTCCGACGATATATCAGAAGAGCCACAAGAGCATTTGCAATAATGCCATATATCCAGTAGCCGGAATTTGCAAAATTCAGACTCGGAAGAGCCAAAATAAAGCATATAAATGAAGCTGTGCTCGTAAGCCATATAAGTGCATCTTCTGATCTTGGATCCAGCCAAATCTTTTTGAGCGTTGGGAATAATACTAAGAGATCAATAATAATCATCGATACTATCGCTTCATTGAGCCCAAAATATTTGAGCACAAAAATCATAGAAATAGCCAAAATAAGTGCAATAATATCCATCTTTCCGATAGAAATCTTGGATATATATGCCCAACCAGTTATTGCTCAAGCCCCAAGAGCAAGAGAACGGATAATCATAAGAATCAATAGAGCAGAATATCCATATCCTTCAAAGATAATATACCCATTCACAAGGGAAAAAAGAAACCACACTGTCCAGCTAAATGGATGTGGAACGACTCTTCCATGAAATATATGGTACGCATATGGAATAGCACCAATCAGATAAAAAACAATAGCGAGAATGAGAAAAAATTCAGAAAGAGTCATATTTATTTTTTAGGAATACTCGTTACCTTCACATTACAAAACTCATGAAATCCCCATTTTCCATGCTCACGACCCGTTCCAGATGCCTTATATCCGCCAAATGGATCTGATGGAATACAATAGTTCACATTGTTCTGTTGTACCATTCCACTATCTATTCGCTCTGCAAGATATAAGAAAGTTTCTTTATTTTCAGTAAAGACATACGCTCCAAGTCCATAGGTCGTATCATTCGCGAGCTCAACTGCTTCTTCGAGTGTTGAGAATGTAAGGATCGGGAGAATAGGGCCAAATACTTCTTCCTTCCAAACATGCATATCACGAGAGATATTCCCGAGAATGGTTGGTGCAAAATAGGCTCATGATAATTTCTCTGAAACGATCAATTCAGATTCTATAACTGCTCATTTTTTCATAGCATCTTCATATTGTTCAGTGATATTCCTGAGTTGACTCTCAGAAACGAGTGGGCCAATATCAATATCTTCTTGAATAGCATTTCAGAGTTTTTTGGATTGGAGTTTTTCGCCCAGCTTCTGAACCAATTCATCATATCGCGAAGCATGAACCATGAGTCGTTTGAGTCCATCACACATCTGTCCTGAGTTCGAGAATCGCATAAAATATATCGTCTCTAATACACTATCGATATCCGCATCTTCACAGACAATCCCAGGTGCAGAACCTCCAAGTTCCATGAGGGCTGGGATTCATTTTTCGAATGCTTTTCGTGCAAGACTCTTCCCTACATTCGTACTTCCAGTAAATGTGATCCCATCAATATCTTGATCTGTGAGGATATCACCCATTTTTCCATCACCATAGATCTCTGTCCATACTCCAGATGGAAGTGATGATTGCTTGAGAATATCTCCAATCAATTTTCCTGTTAAGATTACTTCTTTTGATATTTTCCAAACTACCACATTTCCAGCAAGGAGTGGTTGCACACAAGCCCATATACAGAGCATCACTGGATAATTCCAAGGAGTAATCGCAGCAATAACTCACTTGGACTCATAGTGAACCGTATGAAGCTCAGTTTCACTCTCAAAAACCACTTCAGTGGCAAGATATCTCCCCGCATTATCGAGATACCAGAGAAAATAATTGAGCCCATACTGAACCTCATCACGAGCCAACTTGATTGGCATTCCCATCTCAGTTGCCACACTTTGAGCGAGTATTTCTTTTTGCTGTACAAAGGTATCATAGATTTCCCTGAGAAAAAAAATTCTCTCATTCAATGGAGTATTTTTCCATACCCTGTGAGCTTTTCTAGCATTTTGTATAATGAGTGGAATATCTGATTCTGGAGTGGATTCAATGAAACCAAGAGGATTATAGTTCTCAGAAGGATTAGTAGAGATAATATTTGTCATAAAAGAAAGAATTGTATAAAAATCATATCAGAGATACTATTTTTTAGCAAAAAAAGGAATAAACAGGATATTGACATATTTTGATATAAATCTATAATCAAAATATATGTCAGAGAATTCATCAAAACCATACTTACACTGCTCACTTTCAGAAAATGAACTATCTCAAATACGAGATGATTACTTTGCAGAACAAAAAATTGCAGAACTTAAAAAAAGAATGCAATATGCCCTTGATCATATGTCTAGTAATAAAAAAACTATCCAGTGACATATCCAAAGAATAGCACCACAAATGGACCCTATCGTAAAAAAACAGGATACCTGGTGGATACCACTACTCGAAGATGATGATCTCTATGATGAGTATACTATAGCCAAAAAAAAACTTAAAGAACTGCTACTTGAAGGAAATATCTGTTTGTCAGAAATGAATATTCCAAATACATCAAGAGTAAGATGAATCCCGATACAACAGAGAAAACGATATAGTAATCCTGAAGAATATGAAAGAATAGTTACCCATATGAATTCAGAATATTCTCCTAAAAATCATGAACACTATCTAAGTATAATTGCTCAGATACATAGATTTAGAACTATAATCCGTCAAATCGAATATAAGCTCGATCCTCCAGAATACATATAAAATATTATTGAAATAAATACATATATTTTTCATATCATTCTTTTTCAAGATTGGCTACGGGGACAAACCTGAGAGCAGCAGAATTGATACAATATCTTTTTCCTCATTGATCTTTTGGTCCATCATCAAAAACATGTCCAAGATGAGAATTAGCATTTTTTGAGATAATCTCAGTTCGTTCCATAAATAACTTGGTATCTGTCTTGGAATCCACTATAGATTCATCGATGGGACGAGTGAAGCTCGGCCAACCCGTTCCAGAATCGAACTTATCAAGTGATGAAAAAAGTGGCGTTCCATCAACCACATCAACATAGATCCCTGCTTCATGATTATCCCAATACGCATTATCAAAAGGTTTCTCCGTTCCTCACATCTGAGTTACCTGAAATTGTAGTGGCGTCAATTTTTTTGAAAGGAGTTCCTGAGCAGTAACCATGTCTGAGATAATATCCGAGAGATTCGATTTTCCGAGCCAACGCTTGTACATATTTCCCTGACCATCCACCTGCACAAACGTCGATTGACTGAGAATAGAATATTTTTTCTTGAGCTCAGTGGCAATATCATAATTCACTTTCAAAATAACAACGTCTTTCGGAATGGAATTTGAAACAAGGATCTGTTTTTCAAAATTCTGACACGTTGGACACCAATCAGCATGAAAAAATAAAAGAATACGAGAGCCAGTAAGTGTAGCAATTATCTCATCACTATATTCTCTGTACTGACTATTTGAAGGAAGTGTGATTCCAATTTGAGCATTTTCATCGATAAAATCCGCTCGTCCACTTCATTTTTTATAGAGATTGTAGCGAAATGCTGACTTCTTGTAATAATCCTGATGGTACTCTTCAGCCGGAAAGAATGTCGTAAATGGAACCGTCTTGACGGCTATCGGTGTATCGAATTTTTTTGAGGCTTCGAGAGTTTTCCGAGCGCTTTCGATGACTGATTTTTCATCATTATTCTGATAATATATCGCCGTTGTATAGCGAAATCCACGATCAGCAAATTGACCATCTACTTGGGTTGGATCAATCTGCGTGTAGTAGAGATCAACAAGAGTTGAATATGATATCTTTGTAGGATCATAGGTGACTTCGATTGCTTCCCGATGAGCTGTTGTTCCTGCGGAGACTTTTTCATAGGTTGCATCTGCAAGAGTTCCCTCTGCATAACCAGAGATAGCACCAATGACGCCAGGTTGTGCCTCAAAAATCCCCTCCATACACCAGAAACACCCTCCAGCAAAATAGGCTTTTTGAGAAGTTCATATGTGAGAAACTGGAAAATCGATAGTAGTATTCATAGGAGTTGTATTAAGGGATAGATAATTGATAACATTCGTCTCTATGCTCGGCACATCATAATTTTCGAGAATGGCGGTTTCAAGTTTTTTATCGAGTCCAGAGACGATGGCGAGTCCCACCAAGAGAAAGATAATTCCAAGAATCCTCTTGAATCTTCCTCTCTCATCAGAAATTCCCTGAAATCTTCTCACGATATTCCGTCCGCCAAGAGCAATCAACACCAGCATAAATGAAAGTCCGAGAGCATAGATCAGCGTATATCCAACCCCAGCGAAAAATGATACTGGAAAAACCGTAGCAAGGAGGAGGGTATATGTTGGAGAGCAGGTGGAGAAAACTGGTCAGAGTACAGCACCCGTGACGATCGCTCTCAAAAATGGATTTCAGATATTTTGAGCGTTATCAAGCTTGGTATTTGATTTTGAAAACTGGAATATCTCTGCAATCCGAGACCAAACATCTGGGAAAATATAGACAAGTCCTAAGAACACTAGAATACCTCCAGAAACATATTTCCAAAAAGAGCTCGGAATATCGATAAATACAGTAGAAGCCTTGAGGAGTACCGTAAATAACACAATCGAAAGTGCCAACGAAAGTGTTATCATATAGGGATACCACCACTTTTTTTCTGTGAGAGATCCTGCGAGAATCACAGGAAGTACCGGAAGAACACACGGTGCAAGGATTGTTAGAATCCCAGCGATGAATGAGATGATTATAAGTGAAGACATGATAAAATAAATTACTTCATAAAAGCTGAAAGAATTGAGACAATCCCCTGAACAAATGGATCTGATTCATTGAGTGAATATTGCACTTCCCTCCAGGTTCTCGACTTCTTGACTATACCAGCATCATACATTTTTGAGAGATATTGGGAGACCTGCGATGGAGAACAATTCGTGAGACGACCAATCTCGCCAGATCCAAGAGAATCAACTCTCAAGAGAAGATAGATAATCTCAAGTCGACAATCCGATGCAAGGGCACCAAAAACATCAGCCATCTGAATAAGTATATCTTCTTTCTGAAACATTTCATTTTGGATTTCTGTAAGATTTTTCATAATATTTTTTATTACTTTATCATTTTATAAAATAATAAAATGAAAGCAAGTTTTTCATGAAAAATTAAAATAATAAGCAAGATAACACTATGAACTGAAATTAAAGATTATTTAAAGTAAATATAATCCATTAATTGTCTATATTCATAGTTTTGACAAGGCATATACAATACATAAAATATCCCCGTTTTCCTATATCCTAATTTTTACCTTATGGCTATTCTTTCTTTATTACGGAGCAAAAAGATTGTCTGAGCGACATTCTTCAGTGCACTTGCAATAGTACTCTTTTCCCTGTCAGCAAATACGACATTTTCTACTTCTAGTAGTTCCAGTTTGCCTGCTCAAGGAGCCGAAGTAGTCGATGTATCGAGAGACCCTGACACATCTGAACGTGGAACATATCGTGTATATAGAAATGGAAATAAAAATGCCATTATCACAACTCAAAATACAACAAAAAAAGAATCCAATGAAAATTGTAAAAATGATAAAATAAAATATTGAACAAGCATCAAATGTTCATGGGAAGAAAATAAGAAGACTACAATAGCTCAAACTGGAAGTAGTGATGATGATATAATAACTTTTAGTGTTCGAAGTGGGATTATTGCTTGTGGAAATCCAGATAAAAAAGACTATATCAGATATTCTCATAAAGATAATAAAATAAGTATCAAAAAAAATGATTGTCATAAAAAATGACAATATATCTGGATAGTATGTAATGGAAAACCAACAAATATTAAAGATATCAACATCTTTAAGAGAGGAGATATTCTTTCTTGCTCTATTCCTGGAGCCTTATCAGGAAGTACAACTCTTGGAACTTATATCAAGTACTTCGATGAAAAAACTACTCCGTCAAGAGTAATAAAAAATGTTACAAAAACATATGCTTATCTTAATTGTAAGGCAAGTCTTATTTTTAATGAACATCATTCTATTCGATGTACATGGAATGATGTAGAAATATTTTCATACCAACCACCAGTAAAAGAAACTGTAAGTTGTATTTTCTCTGGATCTACAACAACTGGAAATACTTGTTCAACTACTATTAATAGCAAGTTATATTCTTGTAAGAACACAAAAGCCAATTTCTGTAAGGTTGAAATAGTTGGGAAAAAATGAACAAAACTCATTTGGACAAGTACATTTGGTGCAAATCAAGAATCTATTCTTGATGGAAAAAATAAAACTATCACTTTTAGTAATAGTAACCTTCCTCCACCAATTCCTACTGGAACATATAAGCTCTTCCTCAGTGGAAGTACTACTCCAACTACTACTAAGACTAACATAACACAAGATGATGCCCTTGCAAGCTGTATAGCAACCGAAGCAAGCATTGATGCAAATACTACCATTGTATGTACTTGGAATGATACAGAAATTCATTCCCGTATTATTGTTACCTCTCAGGTAACTTGTGTATTCTCATGAGCTACCACAACTGAATCAACTTGTAGAACTATTAACTCTAATTTTAGTTGTACATGAATCAATTCATGTTCTGTATCAATAAGTGGATCTGAATGATATAAGGTTACCTGGACAGCAAACAATGATGATTTATATCGAATTACAACTATTTTAAGTACTGAAAATCAAACAATAACATTCCCTGTACCATAATAAATAAAGCCCCAATTTTGGGGTTTTGTTTATAGTAAAAAAATTTCTAACTATTATCTATTTAACCTTTTATTTATGTTCAATCTCACTAATCTTTTGAGAAGAAAAAACGTCATAATACCATCTGTTACTATTCTTTCTATAGTAGGATTTTTATTTTCTAGTAATGTAACCTTTTCTAGTGTCTCTGGAACAAACCTCCCTACTGGTACATACATATCATATGTTTGATGAAATCGAACCCCTTTCAGTACTATCAGTGGAATAACCCGAATGGAAGCAGCAACAAATTGTAGAATTGATAAAAATAAAAATCCATGAAAATCGATACGATGTACTTGGCCAAATAAAATTATCGTAAAAAACTCAAGCACCAGTTCCCAAGCAGGAGCTGCAAATAGTAGTTCTCAATGAACTAGTACGAATGCTATGAGCAAATTAAACCTTTCAATCAATAAGTCTAATGCAAAAGTAGGAGAATCTGTAACATTTAATTTTGATATTGGTTCAGATTACAAGACTTGTTCACTTCATATTTCTGTATGAAATACTGCTTGGGGGACATTTGGCCTTGATAATAGTAATAAAATATATGATTACTATAATGGGCCGAAGAACCCTATAGGATCAAAAACATTTATGATTGATAAATCATATTTAAGATCTGACGGAAGAGTGGTTCTACTTGCAGATTGCTATAATTCAGCAACTCAAAAAAATGATAGAAAAGAGCTAGTACTCAATACAAATATTAGTACAACAACTGGAACAAATACCAGTACAACAACTGGAGCAAATAATGGCACTAGTAATACTACTACAGGTTCAACCATAACCCCTACCACCACAGATTATACTCTTGGAATTGGAGCCTGCGCATTAACAAATATTGATAAAATCAATCTTGTTAATGGTGGATATCAATGAGGCCTTGGATCAAGCTCACAAACACTATGAATAGGAAATACCTATAACAAATGTCTTCAATATTGCGATACAAGTTATAAGCTCAATTTTAGTGGTATATGAAAAATGTATTGTCATTACGAGGGTAAACTTGCGAAAGATCACTCTAGCAATCAGACTTATAACCTTCAGCCAACTATTGGAAGTAATACTAATACTTCACAAACAGGAACAACTCCTACTGGAAATACAGGTACTACACCCACTACTACCACAACTACTACCACAACAACTCCTACTTGTGTAGATTTGCAGTATGAATTTCAATGTACTCAAGCAATGAATGGTAAGTATAAGCAATTAAAATTTGCAAATGGTAATACTGAAAATATAACTGCCATTTCTGACTGTACATCTACAACCTTTAGCTATATGACTTCATCATCAGCTACAAGTTGGAATGGTCATATTGGTGCTGGCTGGAAAGCATGTTCATCTGCACCTGTAACTACTACGGTAACAACTCAAAATCCTGTTACTGCCTCAGCTACTAATGTTTCTATTAATACATCAAACTTTTCTCGAGTAGTTCAATACTGAACATGTTGAACATATAAAACTCTCCCGATGCAAATAGCCCTCTATACAAGAGGAAATTGGGGATCTAACTCTATAGGATATGATGGAAGAAATAAGGATTGTAGCTCATATTGTGGAGCCACTTCATTAGCTAATGAACTTTGTTCTACTAAAATCATACAATCTACGGAAGATGCAGCAAAGCAAGTATCAAAAGATGTCTTATTTGCGGAAGTAACAAAACAACAAGTCAAAGCATGATGAGAGTCGATTACATTTTACTGAAACTTCCCAGCAGGAAATCAGTGTAGAATGGAGTTTTCGTCTGCTTCATCAGGTGGATCACAGTGAGTTGGTGGTCAAGTTTCAGAACAATTGTTCGTCAAGAATGGAAGCTATGTAAAGATTACTTGTAAATGAGTTGTCTTTAAAGAATTTAAATTTACTGAGGAATGAACAACGGGAACTACTGGAACAACAGGAACTACTGGAACAACAGGAACTACTACTGGTGCAACAACTCAAAATCCTGTTGCTACTGCAAGCGTAGTCACAAGACTCTATGGGGTACCATATGGAGCCAATATTGGTTATAGCATTACTCGATGAGTAAAGATTCATGGAGAATATGTATTCTCATCAAATGCATCAAATGTATCTTGTCAGGTTTGGTATTCAAAAAATGCCGCAAGTTCTCTCGGAGATTTTCTTACATTTGCTATAGAAAATTGACAATCAAATACTTCATCAAAAATAAGCGACTCATTTGATATTGATACAGCAAGTATAAATGCTGATGCTCCTTCTTTTGTAATTCAATCTAAATGTGGATGATTCGTAAACGGAGTATATACGAATGTACAAGATCGACAGGTAGTAACCCTTATAACACGGAAACCTGTTGTTGAATATTTCCGACTTGTTCAGAGTACTGACGAAACTGTAATCGAATGGTCTGCTACGGATACAAGTGCAGAATTATGTACTCTTAAAAAGAGTGGTCCTACTGGTGCTGTTCAGTTCCAAGTAGCATATCCAGCAAAAAATACCTACAGAGAACTAAAAACAAGTTCAGTAGGAGCTACCTATCAACTCTCTTGTCCAAATAAAAATGGTACCACAACTTCTGAGAATATAACTATTCCAGGTGCACCAACTCCTCCTGTAGTAGTAAATAATTCTGTTCCGTCTATATCTGTAGATAAGTCATCAGCAACTGCTGGTAGTACAGTTACATTTAGCTGGAATGCCAATGGAGGGACTCAGTGTTATACTTCTGTAAATGGAAATAAGACTGGTGATGTAAGTGGTGGGTATGGAACTATCCCAGTTGCTAATGCTCCTGCTGGAGTATATTCAGCAACACTTAGTTGTTCATTTGATGGCTCTATTCGAACCTCTTCTCCAGTACGAGTAACAGTTACAAATCCAGCTGTAGTAGTAAATAATTCTGTTCCATCTATATCTGTAGATAAGTCATCAGCAACTGCTGGTAGTACAGTTACATTCTATTGGAATGCCAATGGAGGAACTCAGTGTTATACTTCTGTAAATGGAAATGTGAGTGGTTATGTGAGTGGTTCATCGGGAACTATCCCAGTTGCCAATGCTCCTACTGGAACATATTCAGCAACACTCAGTTGTTCATTTGATAATTCTGTTCGAAGCTCTTCCCCAGTATGAGTGGTTGTGAATTAATCTCCCCTCATATAAAAAAATCCTCTCAATTTTGAGAGGATTTTTTTATAAACGAATCTTGCATTCTTTCACGGACTCCAGGGCTATTTCTTGGAATTTTTTCAGATAATTTTCATGAAAGGAATGTCATATAAAAGATGGATCAAGTGTGATACTATCTCGATAATTCTGAATATAATATTTCTTTGCTCCAGCAATATACGAAGCCATCTCACGAATATCGTTTTCGGTATGGACTCACTCAATCACGGTGGATCGAAATTCATAATCTTTTGCCTGATTGATAATCAACTTAATACTTTTTTCATACTTCTCTTTTTCGAATGAAACTCCGACAAGAGATGGATATCACTCCCAAGTATGCTTGATATCCATAGCAAAATAATCCACCAGATTTTCACGAATAAGCCGAGCAATCATATCTGGATTTTTACCATTGGTATCGAGTTTTACAAGGAATCATTTTTTCTTGATTCTCTGACAAAAATCTGGAAGATCTGGGTGAATCGTCGGTTCTCCTCAGCAAATAGAAACCCCATCGAGGAGTCCCCTTCTTCGATCCAAAAAGTTGAAAAAAACCTTCTCTGAAATATGAGCATCTTGATTTGCTTGGATCTGACTCGGAATTACCATCTCAGGATTGTGACAAAATCCACACCGAAGATTGCAACCAGCCGTAAAAACTACACACGCAATCTTACCTGGATAATCGATGAGAGTGCTTTTTTGAAGCCCTGAAAGTATCATTTTATAAAAAGAAATGATATCCTCACTCTCGTGAGGATATCTTAAATAAGACATGAATTACGCAGAAACCGTATTTCCTTCAAAACACGTTCGAGTATAGAACTCTGACTTTTTCCCATTATTAAACTGCGTCACTGGACGATAGTATCCCATCACCCGAGTATAGATCTCACACTTGGTTCGACTCACCTCATTCCCTGCTGCATCCACAAATGATTCCATAAAAAAGAAAGAATAAAAAATAAAACTAAACTGTTACAGAAGCGAATTCTTCGAGTTTCTCAGAATTGGCCGTATAATTGGCACGAATCGACATATCGAATTTTTGTCATTTGTACCCGATTTCTTCATCACACTTCGGACAATAGTCGTGCTCTCCAGTGATATATCCATGCTTTGGACAAATTGAGAATGTCGGAGTGACCGTAATATACGGAAGCTGATAGTTCTCGATAACTCGACGAACGAAGTTTTTGCATTGCTCGGCTTCGAGTTTTTCTCCCATATAGAGATGGAGCACTGTTCCTCCGGTATACTTGCATTGAAGGTCATTCTGACTTTCGAGGGCCTCGAAGGCATCATCGGTATAATCCACGGGAATCTGACTGGAATTCGTATAGTATGGATTTTCTGGAGTACCAGCCTGGATGATATCTGGATGTTGCTTCTTGTCTTCTCGAGCAAATCGATACGTCGTTCCCTCGGCAGGAGTTGCTTCAAGATTATACATATTTCCTGTTTCCTCCTGATATACCCTGAGGATGTCTCGCATAAAATCGAGGATCTCTGTAGCAAATTGTTTCCCTGTTTCTGATGAAATATCATCTTTTCATCCTGTGAAATTCAGAATTGCTTCATTCATCCCATTGAGTCCAATAGTAGAGAAGTGATTACGGAATGACTTCAAGTATCGATACGTATATGGATAGAGACCACTTTTGAGCCACTTCGTGAGCTCTTTTCTCTTGAGTTCGAGTGATTCTCGAGCAAGGAGCATCAAGTGTTCGACTTGTTTCTTGAATCCCTCCATATCCCCTTGATAGTTGTATCCGATTCGAGCCATATTGATCGTCACGACTCCAATCGATCCCGTCATCTCGGCAGAACCAAAGAGTCCATTTCCACGCTTGAGAAGCTCACGGAGATCGAGTTGCAAACGACAACACATTGAACGAACTGCTCCAGGCTTGTAGGCATCTGCATTTTCAACCCGAGTGATATTTCCATTCTCGTCTTTAACTCGTTTGTACTGTGATCCGATAAAGTTCTGAAAGTACGGAAGTCCGTACTTCCCTGTCATGGCGAATATCCGATCTACTGCAGGATCTTCCCAAGGGAAATCTTCGGTAATATTGTAGGTTGGAATCGGGAATGTGAATGCTCTTCCTCGATAGTCACCCGCTGAATATACTTCGATCAATGCTTGATTGATGATAGCTCGCTCCTTGTCCAGTTCTCCATATTTTTTGGTATATTCACCGAGATCATATCCTCCGAGATGGAGTCCTTTCTCTACGAGATCTTCTGGACAAGACCAATCGAGTGTGATATTCGTAAACGGAGTCTGAGTCCCCCAACGAGATGGAACATTGAGCCCGAAGACAAAGTTCTGCATCTGCTGGAGTACATAGTTGTACGTCTTATCGGCGATATAGGCTTCTTTGAGTTCTTCGGTTGCAAAAGTTGTATGATACGTCTCGATATCTTGGATAATCTCTTGTTCGTACTTATGAACGAATGGAGAAAGATAGGTATCAAACGATGAAAATGCTTGTGCTCCAGCCCACTCATTCTGGAGTGTTCCAAGAAAGTTGATCATCTGATTCACGGCGGCTTGGAGATTTTTGGGTGGAGCGGATTCGATACGATTCGGCATTCCATTGAATCCTTCTTCGAGGAGCTGACGGAGTGACCATCCTGCACAATATCCACAGAACATATCGAGATCATGGATGTGGTAGTCCCCATTGCGATGTGCATTCCCGATCTCTGATGGATAGATGTGTGAGAGCCAATAATTTGCTGTCACTTTTCCAGAAGTATTGAGGATCAAACCCCCAAGAGAATAGCCAGAATTTGCATTCGCATTCACTCGCCAATCCGAACGATCGAGATATTCATCCATCGTCTTTCCGACTTCGAGCATCACTGCCTGATCCGTACGAGCCTCCGCTCGCTTCTCACGGTAGAGAATATATGATTTTGCCACTTGATCGTGCTCATGCTTGATGAGTACTTCTTCCGCAATATCCTGAATATTTTCCACACTGGGAAGCTCAACAGGATATCGGAATTCTGCGATATCGATGATTTCATCAGTAAAATTCCCCACTTCTGAAAAATCATTTCCCCCAACCGATTCGATCGCTTTTTGAATTGCGGATTCGATACGAGCACGGTCAAATGTGACAATTGTCCCATTTCTTTTCCGGATTTTATAGATAGCCATAAAAAGATTAAAAAAATATAAACACTATATATAGTTATAGTAGTTACTAGCTGAACACAGCATATAGTTTATTTCATGTATGTAAAGAAAAAACGATCACAAAAATGATACAGGGTATCATAAAGAGACTTCGTGAAGAATTTGAAGCCATTTTATTTTAGTGGACAATTTTTATATATAATTCGGAAATAAAAAATCAGTCACAAAAAAATATCTCCTCGATTTCACTAAAATTCTAAGAAAATAGTACGAGGAGAAAAAATGGATTGACTTGAAGTGAGAAAAAGAGAGAATTATATGAAAATATGTAATGAAAAAATATGGCCTCAACGACAACAAACAAAAAACAGATTGTAGACTTCCTGTGGGAGTGGGCTGAAAGTAATGGAGAATGGAGCAAACTACTAATTGACAGAGTTGTAAGTACTGAAAGTAATTTGTTGCCATCCGACAGAAGCCAAGTTTTCAACTATTTTTTGCAATCAATAAATTTACATACAGGACTTCCTGCACTTACAACAACAAAACCAAACTATGTTCCAACTGATAAAATAATAGAGCTGGAAACTTTATCAGACATAACAGGAGTAAATAAACTTGCAAAAAATCAAACCTTAAAATTTAGTAAAAATTTAACTATAATTTATGGGGAAAACGGAACTGGTAAAACTGGTTACGGCAGAATACTTAAAAGCTTAGGCTTTAGCTATGACCCAAACAATACAGTTCATCCAAATATTTATGGAGCAGTTGAAGCAAAAACAGCAACCATAAATTTCAAATCAAATTGAGCAGCTCAAACATTTAATTGGACTGGTGCCAATAAAAATATTGAACTTCAAAACATTTCAGTATTCAATAATAATTGTGTTCAAATTTCACTTTCCGACAGACAACTAATCGTTTCGCCAATTGGCTTTCATCTTTTCAATATCATATCATCAGAACTCAACGAACTTACACAATTACTAAACGCTAAATTAGCCTTACATCCAACTGCTATTAATTGGTCGGACAGTTTAAATTTAGGGACACCACAGCAAATTTTCATTTCAGGACTTTCAGCGACATCGACAGAACAAAAACTAACTGAACTCTCAAGTATAACATCAGCTCAAGAGCAAGAATTAATAGATAAACAAACAGAGTTATCGCAATTAAATAAAGCACTACTTCAAACAGAAATACAAAATCTTAACAGTTCAGTAGCAGAGCTTGGAATAATTATTTCCAAAATTCAAACTTCTCAGGAAAATTTTGTTTCAGAGAATTGGCAAAAGCTTATTGACTTAAATAAGAAAATAGCCTCATTAGAAAGCAAAACTAAAACAGGAATTAAAGAAATAGCAGAGAGTAATGGAATCGAGTTTTACGAAACTCCACAATTCCAATCTTTCATAAAAGCAGCGGAGGATTATATAAAAGTCATCAATAAACCTGAATATCCGAATATACAAGACACTTGCATTTATTGTTTACAGCCACTTGAAAATGAGGCAAAAATATTGCTATCAAGTTACCGAACACTTTTAAACGACAAAACGCAAGAAAATTTATCTGAATTAAAACAACAGAAAACTAATCTAATAAATCAAGTTTTAAAAATTGAAACTAACTTACTTTTTCATCAACCAACATTTGGAATTGATGAAAATCAAAAGGCAATTCAACCGACAGAAATAATAGAATACAATACGAATTTAGAAAGTTTAAAATCAACTTTTACAACAAATAAAATTGTTGACGGTTCATTATTTAGTTTTAACTATAACAAATATATTAAATTCTTAACCGATAAAAAGACAGTTATTAATGAAGTTCTTGAACAAAAGAAATTATTACTAACAAATCTTTCAACAAAAGAAACCGAACTAAAAAATAAAATTTCTGAGTTAAAGGATCGTAAATTTCTTTCAACTAAAACCACTGAAATTAAAGGAATAATCTCAAACCTTAAAATAATTGAAGCACTTCAATCAAAATCAAATAGCTTTTCAACTAACGCAATAAGCAGAAAAACAACAGATGCAAGAGAACAATTGGTTGAGCAAAACTTTAATGACTTGTTTCAAGCCGAATTAAAACTATTCAAAAAATCAGATCTAAAAATTGAACTAAATTTTGGAACGGATAAAGGAAAATCTAAAATTTCACATAGACTTAAATCAAGTTACACTCTTGCAGATATTTTAAGTGAGGGCGAACAAAAAGCAATTTCGCTAGCCGAGTTTTTAACTGAATTACAATTGGATAATATCAAGGCACCAGTGATTTTTGATGATCCTGTTAATAGTTTAGATCATAGAATAATAGATGAAGTAGGAAAGAGATTTATTGAACTTTCTAAGCAACGACAAGTAATTATTTTCACACATAGTATATTATTGCTTCACAGCTTAATTCAACAATCAGAATTAGACACAAATAAACAAGCTAACGTTGATTTTGAATTTCACAAAGTGAAAAACAATTTTGGAATAACTGGAATACTTGATGAAGTAGAGGAAATGCATTGAGTTACTTACTACACCAAAAGACTTCAAGCAGTAATTGATACGAAACCATCTCCAGACCATGATGAAGCTAAACTTGCAGCCGAAGGTTATGGTTATCTACGTTCTGCTATAGAAATTTCGGTAGAAGATGACTTACTTAAAAAGACAGTTAAAAGATATAAAAAGGGAGTTGCGTTTCCATCTCTTTTAAGAATCGAATGAAGCAAAATCGACACAAACAAAGGAAAGATAAATGACATTTATGAAAAATGTTGTGTTTCAATCGTTGGTCATAGTAGTCCAGAAGAAATCAATACAACACCGACAATTGCGGAACTAAAGGTGGACTATGAAGAATTTAAAAAAGTACGTAAAATATTTACATCCTAGTATTATTTTCCTTTAATTCTTATCCAAACCATTTCTACATCTTTTTAAGAAATCTCCTACCGCTTCGGTCTGAGAATCACCACGAGAACTATATATACTAGTAATACTCCGAGGATCACCCATCCAACTGATACCCATGGCATCGTGAGGATAGTGCTGGCACGCACGATAAACCAGAGAGCTACCACACCGACTATCACAGAGAATATCCATGAAACTACGAAGATGACCATCCGGCTCGAGCGAAGCGAAGTGATAGTTTTCTCTGGAACGAGACCGAAGAGCTCATAGAGGCGGAGCTTCATCGACTCCACTCCCCTCATCCGAGAGAAAAAAGATACAATCGCAAACAGGGCAAATACAGAGATAAAAACGAGAAAAAGTCCGATAACAGCCAATATCTTACTCGAGATATCTCGTACTACTGCGAGGATATTCTCGATATCGATAAAGGTCACATGAGGACCAGAATTCTCGATGATGGTCTTTTTCCAGCTCTCAGAATCAGGCGTATATGCCGAAGCAAAGTAGGTCTTTGGTGCTGAGCGAAACGCCTCAGGATCAAATGAAAAATAGAAAAATGGACGAAATCCTTGTCTCGAACTCTCACGGATATTGGCTACCGTCAGAGATATCTTCTTTCCTGAGAGGAGAAAGTCTATCCTATCTCCGATATCCACGCCAAGTCGCCGAGCAAAGGCATCATCGACCGAGACCTCATCAGCATTGATAGTATTTTTTCACTTGAGAATTGTATTTTCGAGTGGACTCAGTGTCACATTGAACTCTCGAGTAAATTCGCCAC
The DNA here is from genome assembly GCA_013268835.1 of Candidatus Altimarinota bacterium. Classification (GTDB taxonomy): domain Bacteria; phylum Patescibacteriota; class Gracilibacteria; order BD1-5; family UBA2023; genus JABFSX01. Next base: position 194,064 of record JABFSX010000004.1, read on the forward strand.
TCGGATTCTCGGTTCCGAGATGTTCAGCAAGAGTTTTACCATTGATGTTAGAGATACGAGCTCGCAAGATACTATACATCTCACCACCCGAGAGGACTTTTTCGACTTTTTCTCTATCGGATTCGAGGATATTCAGGGCAAATATATTGGCATTCTTGTCTGCGTCGACTGTGAGCTCCGAGCGAAACGCCAGTGAAAACAGGATAAATATAGTGAGAAATGTTGTAACAAAAAAGAGTGATATCGTGATGGGAATCGTCGGAGTAAGTGGTCTTACGAGTGTCCGCAGAGCATCATAGATGAGAAAATTCTTCTCCCGAGTAGAGCTAGCAAGTCGGAATATCCAAGCATACAGTCATCACAAGAGCGTCGCAAGAATCCCGAACACTACACCGATACCGAGCACCACTTTCAGTGAAAAAATAATATCTTCAAATATTACCACAATCACGACTATGCCCACTGCGGGATTAACCAGATTACTCGGTTCGAGGATTTTTTGGATGATTTTATTTCACTTTTTCCACTCAGGAAGTATTCCCCATCGTGATTGCCAAGCAGGGAAAAATCCAGCAAAGATAAGGAGAACTAAGAGAACGAGAGAGACAAAAAATGATGAAAAAACCCATCCAAAGTTCTCCGCTCCAGGATATGTTCCGATAAAAACAAGGAGAAAATAAGAGATAATTCCTCCCAGTATGAACGCCAGAGGGATGATGATCGTATAGAGAATCAAGAAGAGTATCGTCTGACGCCATCGAGAAAATCCAAGCGTCTCAACAATCCTCAGGGTTCGAGCCAGCATATCAAAAAAAGTATCATGTGCGGACCGGAGTATCACGAGGGCAAATATGCTCGATACTACAAGAATGAGGAGGATATAGTCTGTGAGTTCTTCTACAGTTTCAAGATTTCTCTCGGATCGATCTTCATAATTACGGATTCGATAGGACGAGAGCGAATCGATGGATTCCAGTTGAGATGAGAGTATCTTGGCACGACGCTCATCAGAAAATGAGATAAGAAGATCATAGTTGAGTCTTGATCCCGACGAGAGGAGCATCGAACCCGATAGGAGTGACTCAGGCAGGATGAGGAGATGATTCTCAGTTCCAAGAGAAAATCCCATATCACTCGACTCTACGATACTATCGGTTATCTTGATTTCTTTTCCATCCAGAGAAATAATTCCTCATGATGCAAATCGAGTGATGAGTTCTGGTGTTGCGGATATCTTTTGAGGATTATCTCCACTTCCTGTTTTTTCTGTTTTGAGGATTCCTCGTTGTGGGTAGGTACCCGTATAAGTGATCACTTTTACGAGTCCTGTCTTCCCTTCACGATCAAAGAGAGTGGTTGAGAACTCATGTCGTTCTGCCCAAGTATATACTTCCCCCGAAAGATACGGAGAAAAAACATCATGAAGAGATATTCCTGTATAGCCCTGTGGAGAGATGATCATATCAGCACCAAACAATGGTCGTGTCTCGGCTGCAACACTGGTTTTGATATTGGAGCTGAGTTGCCCGAGTGTGACGAATCCAACGGTCGAAGCAAGTATCACTACGAACAGTATCAGGAGAGATTGCCAATTCCTAAAGATGATAAGACGAAAAAGGGTAAGCATAATGTAATATGGAATATTTTAGTGGCTGGATTGCTTCCTTCGTCGCAATGACGAAACCAAACTATTTTTTTATCAGTTTTCCTCCGTGAAGTTTCCAGATCATATCAGCACGACTTGCTATATCCGCATCGTGAGTGATCATCACAATCGTGTTTTTGGTTTCTTTATGGAGCGTATCGATAATATCCATAATCCGAGATGCATTCCCTTCATCCAGATTCCCCGTCGGCTCATCTGCGAGAAGAAATGGTACATCTGCAACAAAGGCTCTTGCGATAGCCACACGCTGTTGTTCACCACCTGAGAGCTCAGTCGGATATCTCAGTCACTTCCCTGTGAGTCATACCTTATCGAGAATCTCACTCGTCGCATATCGTCGTGGGGCATGGGAGATATCAAGGATGAGATCGATGTTCTCTTCGACGGTGAGATTCGGTATGAGCTCAAAAGCCTGAAATATGAACGCAATATGTTGACCACGATATTCGATCATCGCATCTCTCGAAAGGGTTGTGATATCTGTATCATCGAGTGTGATATTCCCGAGATCGGGCGAGAGTATCCCAGCGATCAGAGATAGGAGTGTTGATTTACCCGCCCCACTTGCACCCATCAGCGCTACGAAACTCCCTTGGTCGATAAGCCAATCCAAGTTAGTAAAAAGTGTCACTGTCTCACCACGAGACGTATACGATTTGGAGATATTTTTGAGTGTGATCATAATATTATGAGAATAGTTCTCGTGAAAAAATATTATACGGATTTCAATGAGAAAACAAGGAAGAAAGATGAATTAACTCAAGATAAAAAACTGATCTTCTTATCTCCACAGTATCCAAAATACTCCATACAAAATAGGCACATGAATCATATAAATGATAAGTGCATATCGACCGAAAAAAGTGAGAAAATTATTTTCAGAGAGATTCCAATCGAGATATACAAGAAGCTGATATCTTATGAAGATATATCCCATCCCCTGACCAATAAGATAGTATCCGAACCATGGAATAAGTGGATAGTAATCCGCCGAAGCATAGTCTCAAGGTGGAAATCCAATCGGTATCAGAAATACTGAGGCTATATCCAAGGATGAAATATATGGAAATGAGAGTACAAAAATACCAAGAATGAATGCGAGATATCAACTGCGTATTGTGAAGATTCCGATGAGACTCGCCAGTGCTAGAAAATGAAGTATTCCCCATGATATCCCAAACTCAGGAATAAATAGATATGTAACAATAGTCACACTAAGTGCCAGGAATGAAAGAATCCCTGCTCGCTTGAGGGTTTTTTGTATAATCGTATCTATAGAATTCCTCTGAAATGAGAGTACTGAGACAAATCCAGCCAAGAAGATAAAGGTGATAACGATCATATATCTCAGAATATTCCAGAATCCATCTCAAAAAGGGATAATATCTTGGATGAAGATATACTCAAGGAGATAATTCGCATGAAAAAATATCATACCGAGAACCGATGTTCACCGAATAGCATCAAGTGCTGTATATCGCATATTATTTTATGATAAGTTTCTCATCTTCGAGTATCTTCATCAGATTATCCACAATGATAACATATCCCTCTCGAGTTGGATGAATCCTATCATCTTGATTAAGATTTGCCTTCAGTGCTACCCCATCAAGAAAGAAATCCATATAGACAAGATTATACTCTTTTGCGAGTTTCGGAAATATCGCTTCATATTGTTTCCCATATTCCGCTCCAAGATTGAGGGGAGCCTTCATCCCAGCGAAGAGAATCGGTATTTTTTTTGCTTGGAGTTTTTCGACAATGGCTCGGATATTTTTCTCGATATCTTCAGGAGATTTTCCCTGGAACGCATCATTCCCACCGATACAGAGGATTGCAAGAGTATATTCAGTGGCACTCGTAGCAGAAGAACCCGTTGAATCCAAAATCCAATCCATCCGTGAGAGGAGTCCAGCACTCGTATCTCCAGATATTCAAGCATTTTGAATCTGATAATCATACCCTTTTTCTTTGAGTTTTTTCTGAAGTTGTGATGGGTAGCTATCCGTCTCGGGGAGTCCATATCCCGCTGTGAGAGAGTCTCCAAGTGCCAGGATAGTCTTCTGGGTTTGGACTAATGGAATCGTATCTGATGCTGTATCTGTCTTACTACAAGCTATAAGAGTAGATAAAAAAATGAGGGATATGATAAAAATTTTCATAAAATGATGATAAATTAACTACTCAAACACCTCCGCTCGACTTCCCTCTTTTTGAAAAATATTCCCCTCTTTTGACACGATGACTCCAGTGATTTCTGGAGTTTTCTGAAATACTTCACACGCCATATTCCATGGCATCACAGAGAGTGCAGTCGCATACGAATCCACCGAAATCCCACTTTTTCCCTCGATATACGTTGCCACTACTTCTGTAGCAGAGGCTCCCGTATGCGGATCTATCAGGTGATGATGATTTCCCCACTTTCGCTTGGTTCCAGCACTACACGCCAAGAAGTCATCTAAAAGATGAATGAGTCCAATCACTTCATCCGCAGCGAATGGACTCTCGAGTCACACTCTCCAATCTCCTCGACCATACATATCTCCACCAAAATTGATAAGAAATCTTGGATATTTTTCCAAAAATCCCTTGATCACATCAATCAGATATCATTTCCCGACACCACCGAATTCGAGCTCGATATCTCCGTGCAATATTACATCATCTCACACTATCTCGATGTCTCTATAGTCTCAGTTTTCAGAAACGTGGATTGCTTCCTTCGTCGCAATGACCGACTGATTATTTTTATTCCCATATCCGAGTTCTGTGAGTCGCTTACCGACCGTCGGATCAAAGTACCCATTCGTATTTTGAGCCACTTCTATGGCATACTCGACCATATTCCGAGCATCGATATCGAGCTTTCCACGACGAGTCGTATTGAGTTCTGAGAGCCAATTTCATTCGAGAAATCGGGAATATTTATTCTCAAAATCCTGAAGTCTTTTTCAGATACTCTCAAAAAGAGAAGAGATATCTTCTGTAATATCTACATAGATATCCAGATGTGTTCCGATAACATCGAGAGAGTATTTTTGCATAGGGAAAATATAAGGAAAAATACCAAAAAAGAAAGAAAAAAGACTCCTTGAATGAAGTCTTTCTGATTGCAACTTGTACCTCCGAAATATTACAATGAAGCGATCACTTCACTGAATGCATCAGTCGTATCACTAGCACCCCCAAGGGCAGAGAGAGAAAGTTCGGATGCCTTTTTTCCTACGATTTTTTTGCTCACTGCATTGTTGAATCGATTGTGATATTGCATACTCTCATGATCTCCTTGAGTCATATTTGCTCGTACTGAGAGGATCTTACCAGTACTATCTGTACTGATCGTGAAATCTGTCGTTACTTGATGCTTGCCATGATCTACTCCATATGAGACGGTCTTAGTGACAGTCTGACTCGTTGTAGTTGAAGAAGTTGGGATAGAAGAATTCACTGTACTACTATTTGTAGTAGAAGTTGGAGTGATTTTCACTGTATCTGATGCGGTATTCGTACAGGCCGAGAGAAATGTAAGTGCAAATACAGCAATAAGTGAAAGAGAGAAAATATTTTTATTCATGCAAAAGTGTGATACGTTAAATGTAGGAATACTATATAGTCCAAGTTTAAGAAAACTTTAAATAATATCCCCTATTTCTAAGGGATATACTTTTTATATTCGAGAATTAGATAGCTTGAACGAATTTCTCAAATGCAGCTGTAGTGAGTGATGCTCCGCCAACCACATCAAGATCAAGATCTTTTGCCTTCTTTCCGATAGCCTTTTCAGCTATTCCAGCAGCAAATGCTTCTTGGAGTTTTATAGAAATAGCATGATCTGCAGGAGCCTTTGAAGTTGCTGCCACCGCAGTGATAACCCCATCAGTCAGAGTAACATCGAATTCAACAAACTCATCTCCAGGTGGAATCTGGTATGTCACTGTCTCCTTACGAGTTACCATAACAGGGGTAGCAGTCGCACCTGATTGAGTCTCAGTTTGAGTAACTACTATACCAGTATTTGCAACAACAGGAGTCTCATTTGTCACTACTGCACCGGTTACTGCAGAACTCGTAACTGGAGCAAGAGGAGTCACTGGAGCAGTTTTTTCTCCACAAGATACGAGAGTAGCAAGAGATGCTATCATAACAAGAGGAAGAGTGAGCTTTTTCATAGAAATAGTTTTAAAAAATAAAGCGATAAGAAAAGTATAGAAAAAAATATCTGAAAATCAAGAAAATATCTGATGTAAAATAAGAAGTAATTGACAATATTATTTTAATGAATATAAAATATGAAATTATGATAGAACGAAATATCCATACATCTTCCGATAGCCGAAAAGATATCCCGCCTCGGGATAATAGAAGAGTTATTTGCCATACAGGATTACTGGTACAAGATAGACTGCAAACTCCTCAAAAAAATAATTTTGATGATTTTCTCAGAGAACTCATCAATCAATGTCGGGTTCAGATCCATTCTACAGAAGAACAAATAGATCAACATACTCGAATTTCAGTAACAAGTAGAGATCAGGAAGTATACTATTCAACAGTATGAGAACTCATACAATACCTCAACCAATCCAATAATCCAGATGATCATACTATCCTTATAGATTTTTTTAGACGAACTTTTGTAGTTATGAACTTTCAAACAAATTAACAAAAAAACTCTCGAATTTCGAGAGTTTTTTTAATGTACTTCATCAATCATATTCCCTATTTTATTCGGATGACCCTGATAGACATCCAGATACGGATCTGCTGATCATACTCATATATCTTCATTTGAAATATTTTCTTCTTGAATTCCTGGATCAACATCCGTACCTTCTTCTTGTCTTGGTACTATATATCCAGCAGTTGAGATCATCCATCTGGTAGAATTATCCCAATCAGCTCAATAGTTTTCCAATAATTTTTTGAGAATTTGTCCCTTGTCACTTGTGAGTGAATCATAATCATCAAAAATATCAAATATATGCATCTGTTGGATGTCTAGCATATTTGGATCTATATCTTGCAATTGCAATAGCTCTTCTATCAATGGAAGAGTAATATATCGATTCTGTAAGTGTTCAGAGAAAAACTGCCCACAGAGAAAATGGAGGAGTGGTTTCCCGATTGATATGGGATAAGCATTTGGATTCCCTGAAAAACGAATCGTTTTTTCATATTCAGCAATCGTCCCCTTCGATCAACGAAAAGAACCAGAGATTTTTCATAAAAATGCCTCTACAGGACTCCGTTCAACTCATTCAACATTCTCAAGACTCGATACAAGATGAGGATTGTGTTTTCCGAGAAGATAGTAGATATTTGCTCCTGCGGCATTTCGTAACCTATTAACATTATCAACTGAAAATCATCAATTTTCTTTAACTGCCTTAAAATAAGTTCTTACTCAGGGCATCAAACGATAATCAGCTCATATTTCTACGAGCAATTCTCATGCAAAACTCCCAAGATCTCTCTTGGAATTTGATTCTGATGAATGATTTCAATAATTCATATTTTTAATATACCATATTTTTTGGATTAATCAAAAAATAACTGAATTACCTATTTGAAAGAATTTTTTTAACCAAAAATAACACCAAACGCTTCTTCTCTGTCCATTGTGGAATATTCTGAGAAGGTATCTGAAGCATTGATTTTATAGCGTCGATTCACTCGAGCGTATTGATGCGAGATACGATCTCATCTATCCGAGACTCGAATCAAGTAGAGATCAATGTGGCTCCTAGTACTTGTATCTCATCTAAACTGAGCGTAGTTTGTCTTATTGTATTTTCCATATTTTTTTGATTAAAAAAGTAATTGATTACTATATCGAGTAATGATAATTTGTAAAACAAAAAAAGAACTTACTTTCAATGAAAGTAAGTTCTTTTTAATTCCCAAAAGACTTAGGATTTGAGATGGTGGTCTGAAATTTTTGAGGAATGCTCCTAAAAAACTAGTTATAATCAAGGATTTTTAATACTTTTGAATTAAGTTTCAATATAGGATAATATTGAGTGATCTCTTTTCGTAATCATTGTATATCACACATATATCAACGCATCAGATGAGACATTCTCCCCTCTGGGGTATCATGAACTTTTAATCCATCTCTTTGATCTTCAGGAACTCCGATAGATTCAAAAAAACGCAATGCCGTCACTACGTCACTCTCTCACAGGAGTCACATAGATCACAATACCTTCATAGTATATCATGCTACAAAATCAGCCATATCCTCTGCCTGTCAGTGATCCTGAATCAATCCAAGCTGTCTTTGTATAGAGTGTCAGAATTCATGAGCAATCGCAAGAGTAAGTCAGATAGCACTCTCTGGAGTGGTATAAAAATCTATCATCTCAAGGATGTCACGACTCATATGAATGGTATCTGTGGATCCAAGATGAAATATTGGACTCAAAATCGTAGCTATTTTACCATTTTTTCATCGTATACTCGCCACAATTCCATCGAAGACCTCAAGATTGGGAGGATAATACTTTGTTCCAAAAGCTGCTTGAATTTCCCTTTCCCAAATCTGAGAAATCATTGCAATTGCCATATCCATAAATCTTCATAAATTTGCTGTTTGTACAGAATGATCTCATTCATTATATTTTGATTTTCTCTTAGATTTTTTTGTGTCTGGATATGGAAAATAAGGAATATTATTCTCATCGTTGTAGATCCATTCTTTCTTTTTATACCTTGGTATTGGCTCAAAAGTAGGTTCAAAATAATTCTTGAAACTATCCAATAGTATCGTCTGATTCAAGATAATTGTATTCTCAATTTTTGAGGAATTATTTTTTAAGATCATCTCTATGATTGGTGGAGATTTTATCTTTTCATGGAGAAAAATATCCTGAGATCGCATACCTGGGATTCTATCTTTGATTCTTGGATACTCATTATCATAATCTCACTTATGTATTGATACAATGTTCTGCATGAGACTATTCTAGCATAAAGTCTAGGATTTTTCAAAAAATAAGATTGACTACTAATGAATGGATTAAAAAAATCTTTTTTTCTCCAACAAAAAAAGAGCCTACAATCAATGAAAGTAAGATCTCTTATCCCTTAAAACGCTTGAATAGTCTGAGTGAGGAAGAAATTTTTTGATAGAATAATTGACTAAATATATAAGTATGATATAATAAAAAAAATAATAAAACAATATGTCTATTTCTACACCTCATTGATCACCTGATATTCCTAGTTCTGATGTCGTAGTCCTTCGTTATCCATACTTAGATGGTGAAACCGCTAAACAAGCAATCTTGGACGAGTTAAACAAGAGATGATATACTGAGCTCCCAAAAGAAACAACTGCTGATGTACTTGATACATCCAATATTGTTCATCGAATTTGAAATGGAACTGGAGTGTATATTCAATGATCTTATGTAGTATATGTTCGATATAGAGAGTGAGACTCTCCAATTATTTTAGATCAGGTAACCCCAAATACATTATTAAGCCCCTCAACAGAAAGACTTACAACCCTGTCTCATAATAAACTACTTGAAGCTATTGAGCCAATTCCAAAATTTGGTCGCTTTTATCTACCATGGGAGAACAAGGACAAAATACTTCAAAATTGAAGGCTAATAAGCGGAAGTTGACTAAACTATAGTACGCTCAATGCTCGACTCAGAGATTGAGAGGTATTAGTTATAGAGTCTGGAATAAAAAGAAATTGATCAATTTGAATTAATAAGTTAGTGGCCGTATGAACAAAAGCAGAGTTCGAAGAACAAATAAACCCATATAACACATGACATCTACTCTATTGTGATGTAAGTGCAATTCCATATACACAAATTAAAGAATATCATAACATATAAGCAAATAAATCAAGTTTATACTTTTCAAGAAACAAAAAAACCTACAATCAATGAAAGTAGGTTCTTTTTTACCCCTAAAAGGCTTTAGATATGTATGGTAACGCCACGGAGAATTGAACTCCGGTCTACGGGATGAAAACCCGTTGTCTTAACCACTGGACGATGGCGTCAAGGGCAATCTAGGGAAAATATGAGACCTGAAGCTTGGAGTCCTGATACTAAAATGGTCGGAGACGTGGGACTCGAACCCACAACCCCGTGCTCCCAAAGCACGTGCGCTAGCCAATTGCGCCAGTCTCCGAAAATATGAATGGTGGGCGTACATGGACTTGAACCATGGACCTCGACATTATCAGTGTCGCGCTCTAACCAACTGAGCTATACGCCCGAAAAAAAAGAAACTAGAATCGTAGGTATAGGACGTAGAAAGATATCTTCTCCTAGTACCCCAAACCTAATTTCATACAATGAATCAAAATGGAGCGGGCGATGGGACTCGAACCCATAACAGTCTGCTTGGAAGGCAGAGACTCTAGCCATTGAGCTACGCCCGCTTGAGATATTCAAAGCTCAGGCATTGTATAAAAACCGAGCTTGTTGTCAAAACTTTTTTCAAAAAAACTATATACGTGCGAATACATACACAATTCTTGCCTTTCATGCGAGTTCGTATTCGAGTTCACCAGTGAGTTTGAGTCGATATTTTTGGCATGCTTGTCCGATATCTCTTCGCTCATCCTCCCCTGGCATCTTATAGAGAATAATTCGTCCTGTTTTTGTAAGAAAAGGAGCTGACCAAAAAAGAATATCGGTGATATATGCAGTAGCACGAGAGACAACAATATCATATTTCCCCTTATGATCTGGATTTTTTGCGAGACTCTCTGCTCGATCTTGGATCGCCTGAATATCAGTCAGTCCGAGATTCTCAATAAAATGATTCATCGCTTTTACCTTTTTCCCAACGCTATCAAGAAGAGTGATATCGAGTTCTGGAATCACGATCTTGAGAGGAATTCCAGGAAAACCACCACCAGAACCAATATCAAGCAGACGAACTTTTTTGAGATCCTGTGCCCCTGATGGATCCTGTAGTCCAGAAGACTGGATTCTCCCCTTGTACGTATGATGAAAAAAACGGATCACTTCATTGATGATGCTCACCCCATAGAGCGAATCAACAAAATGTTTCTCTATAATCCCCTCTCTATCCCGAATTGCAGAGAGATTGGTATGAGCATTGTACTCCATAAAAAGAGTAAGAAATTGCTCAAATTGAGCAAGCTCAGAATCAGAAAGTTCGAATCCGTGAGAAGAAAAAAGTGATTGCATACGACCAAGGAGTAAAAACAAGTATATTGTATATATACACGAATATTTCCTTTTTGCAAAAACATTCCAAGGAATGCTCATATAAAAAATAAAATATACATATTTTTTCTCATAAGAGATTGCAAAATTCAAAAATTCTCTATAATACTGACCAAATGTCAAAATATACGACTCTCACATACTGGCTCCCAAAAATACCACTCCTTTCGCTCATTGCAACTTTTATGCTTCCGCTTATTTTGATGCAAATTCACTATGAGACTGGACTTTTTTTTATAGCATTCTATATTTCTTATTGGTCAGTAAAAGTATTTGAATCCTATTTTTATGTACTCCGTTCCTATCTGAATCTTCTGAGTCTTGAAAAGAAAAATTGGAATGAAGATCACACAATAGAAAAATGAGCAAAACATCTCAAACATATTGTTATTGTACCCATCTATACCGAACCATACAATGTCATAGAAGAAAATATTATTGCAATTCAGAGTACTGAATATTTTTATAAAGAAAATATAACTATCCTCCTTGCAACGGAATCTCGTGCACCGGCAGGAAAAGATCATGCAGAAAAAATCATCCAAGAATATGCACATCAATGAATTGATATTATCAATATTGTTCATCCTTCAGATATAGAATGAGAATGAAAAGTAAAATGAGCCAATATTACCTATGCAATACGTGAATATGAAAAAATAATCACTCTTGATCCAAAGAATACTTTTGTTTCCACGATCGATACCGATACCAAGGTAGAAAAGAATTTTTTTAATATCGTTACAAATTCATTTCTCTCAACCGATGCACGAGATCATGCTATCTACCAATATACCCCTATATATTCCAACAATTGGAGAGAATGACATTTTTTTGCTCGAATCATCGGAGTAGGAACAACTATGTGGCAATTTTTTGAAAGCCAAAATCCAGAATTTTATCGCAATTTTGCCGTATATGGTCAGTCCCTTGCCTGTCTGCATAAGGCAAATTACTGGTCACTCACTTCGATCGTAGAAGATGGGATGCAATACTGGAGGAGCTACTTTGGATGGGATGGATTTTTTCGTATTATTCATACTCCAGCCATCTGTGAGATGGATCTCGTCGATGAAAAAAATCTCTATCGCACTATCAGATCACAATACAAACAACTCCGTCGTTGGTCATGGGGATGTACCGATATAGAATATGTACTTCCTGCGTTTATCAAAAATAAAAAAATATCACTCTGAGAAAAAATCAGAAAAACTATATATCTTGTTTATAATCACCTCTTTTGGGCTGGTGGACCATTTATGTTATTTTTTATTGGGTATGTACCGGGAGTATTCTCATCGATCGATCACTCACTTGCAACCTTCACGGTTCCAATTGCAAGTTCAATTATATTCACCATCCTGTTTGCAACAGTCATAATTCCGAGTATTCTCTCTATCCATATTATGAGAAGGTATACAAAATTTTGACCATTTGATTATATTTGGAATATGCTCCAATGGATTGCTGTTCCTGTGCTCACCCTGACACTTTTTTCTATTCCTGCAATAGAATCCCAGATACGACTCTTTTTCTGAAAACGAATTGATTCTTTTGATACCACTGAAAAGATGGAAAGAAAAAAACACTAATACTGAAAAAATGCTAGAATCCTATCAACAAGAAGTAAAGAGAAAACGCCAATCTGCTCGAATATTTTGGCTCATTGTTTTTGTGTGTTCCCTCTTCTTATATTTCTTTTTTCAGGGATATTATCCTGATATACGAGTAGGTATGAGACGAATATTTATGGAACCAGGAAATAATAATTTCACCGGATCTACTGATATTATGCGATCATTTGGTATTATCAATGTGCGAACCACTCAACTTGATGCGAACATCACTCTTGGAAGTGGAAGTTATGCAAATAATGAAAAACGAATGAGTGATTATGGAAATTATACCATGGATATTCAAAAATCTGGATATATATCGAATCATCTCGAATTCACTATTGATCGAGAAAAGCCATACTTTATCGAAAAAGTTTCACTCTTTCCTCGTCCTGAATATAAAAAATTTAATAGTATTGAGGATATTTTTCCTATGAAAAATGGATGAGTGCTTATGAGGACTGCTAGTGGAATCATTTTTTCTGGTTCAACTTTTTCTGGTAAACTTGTATACACTGCCCCCCTCAAGTTTATTGGAGATAAATACTTTTCGACTGAAACCTGAGTCCTCATTTGGGAGAACAATTCCTTCGAAAATGGAGACCTATCTATAAAAAACTTTGTACAAACCTGCAAAAATGTCGAATGGAAATATGATCTCTTTTATTGCCCAAAAACAAAAAGTCTTCTCACGGAATGAGGAAAATATATGACAGGGATTATTGATATCCGAGATTCTCTTATCGAACGGAGTGGATCAGTCATACAGATTGTATCAGGAAATATAGGAAAATCTTGGACCCTCACAGGAGATATCAATCTCCGAAAAATTAATATTATTGATGATATTCTCTATTTGAATAATTCAGGTTCCCTCATTCCAAAAGATAAAACAAAACAAATCATCCGAACTCCCCTCGAAAATATACTTCACATCTCAAAACTCAAGGATGATATGGTATTTATCGGCTCAAAATGATGAGAGCTCCGACTACTTATATGGAGAGCTGGAGAGCCTATAGAAAGAATACAAAATATAAAATTCCCAGGACATCTTTCTTATTCAAATATTGAATTTCACTCCATAGAATGAAATATAATCATAAAAACAGCCCGTTGAATCATCCTCATCTATCGATGAAGTAATGATATACATTGGATTGTGGAAGGAGATATTCTTTCATATTCTGATACAAATGCACTTTATAAAAAAGATAATGAATTTTGGTCGGTAGATTGGAGTGAGAAGTTATAAGGTTCTGTATTTGCAATCAGTCAAAAAGAGCATACAATAAAATCCTCTTATTTGAACCTATGGAAACTGATATTCGGCTCGCAGTACTCATCGATGGAGACAATATTCCATCTGCCTATCTCAAAGAGATGATGGAAGAGATTGCAAAATATGGGAATCCGACGATCAAGCGTATCTACGGCGATTGGACTCGCCCAGGACTTGCCAAGTGGAAAGATCTCCTTCTCGAGAATGCTATCACCCCGATCCAACAATATGGATATACGACTGGAAAAAACTCGACAGATTCAGCGATGATCATCGATGCGATGGATATCCTCTATTCTGAAAAAGTAGATGGATTTTGTATTGTATCGAGTGACTCGGATTTTACACGACTCGCAACCCGACTTCGAGAAGCTGGTATGCGAGTCTATGGTATCGGTGAGAAAAAAACTCCCAAACCATTCATTGTCGCTTGTGATAAGTTCATCTATATTGAGATACTCCATCCTGTAAAAAAAGAAATCACTAAAAAAGAATCAAAGACAAAGAATAAAGAAAAAGCCCCATCCAATGTCATCATAGATAATCCTAGCGAAGTGATCGATGTTATAACTCCTGAAGTTATTCGACTCATTTCAAGCACTATCTATGATCTCTCGGGTGATGATGGATGGTCATTTCTTGGAGATGTTGGTGCACTCCTTCAGAAAAAGCAACCTAACTTTGATCCTCGAAACTACGGATTCAACAAGCTCACTCCGCTTCTTGCATCTACATGAGTATTTGATATCTCGGAACGTGAATGAGGAAGTAGCAGATACAAGATTATCTATGTGCGAAATAAATAATAAAAAAAGAGCCGTTCGGCTCTTTTTTTAGCTCCTGATTCCCTGACCCTTTGAGAACATATACCAAATAATCATAAAAAATATTGCACAGAATCCAATCAAAACTGAGAATGAAAGGAATGGACTGATATCCGATGTTCCTTGCATCCCATAGCGGAATCCATCTATCATATATAGTATTGGATTCGCATGAGAGACCATTTGCCAAACGGGTGGGAGCATGGAGATCGAGTAGAATACTCCACCGAGGTACGTGAGTGGTGTTAGAACAAAATTCGGTACGATCGAAGTAGAATCAAAGCTGTCTGCAATGAGTCCATTGAGGAGTCAAATGAGTGAAAAAAGAAGTGAAGTGAGAAAAGCAAATAGAATCGTGAGTCCAATATGTGCAAATGAAAGGTGTGTAAAAAACATCGCCACCACCATTACAATGGCCCCAGTGAGCATTCCTCGGATAACTCCACCCGTGATGAATCCAGAGATGATTACCCAGTATGGCGTTGGAGAGACGAGGATCTCTTCGATAGTTTTCTGAAACTTCGCCATATAGAATGATGATACTACATGAGAAAATGAATTCATAATCACGGACATCATCACAAGTCCCGGAACAATAAATTCCATATAAGATAATCCTCCTACCACTCCAATTCTAGATCCAATAAACTGTCCAAAGATCACATAATAGAGTGTCGTTGTAATCACAGGAGGCACAATGGTTTGTTTCCAAACTCGAAAAAACCGCTTAACTTCTTTGCGTACAATCGTCATATAAGAAACAAAGAGTTGTGATGGATTCATGGAGTTTATAAAATGAAGTAATTGTTACGGATTATAGAAATATACTCCGTAATAGCAAAAAATATTTCATACTCTGCTATATCTATATAAAAATAAGTAAATAGAATTCCCATTTGCAAAAGAACGTTTTGAACGTACTATCAGTACATATTTTTTATAAAATCAAATTCCTATGGAATCTCAATTCGGTCAAAAAAACAAAGCATCTCTAAAAACACCCCAGAGTGGATTCGGTGGATATATCGGCAAAGCAAAAACTGGCACAAAGAAAACTAAAACCAAATCTCCAAAAGTCAAAGCGACAAAAGTAATCACTAATACGGAAGAGAAAAAATCTCGAAAGTCTCTGGATCGAATGCCTCAAAAAGAGCATACCAATGATAAAAAGCAATGAAATGACACAATCCCAACTTGGGTGCGAGAATCCAGTGAAAAAAAACCAGCTCGAAAGGAATGAGAAGAATCCAAACTCCAATGGAGAAAAGTAACCAAAAAGTCTGAGCGGAGTTTCTCAAAAAATAAAGAGCGAGACTACAATGGAAGCAAGCCAAGATATGAAGCTGATGACACTATTTCGAGAAAACCATTTGGAAATATCTTTGATAAAAAACAATCTACAGAAGGAACTGAAAGAAAATCGAGTTGGGATAAGAACTCTGTAAAACCAGGAACTGGATTCGAAAAAAGTAAAACAGGATACAAATGAGTCGGATCAACCTGGGATAAGTCCACAGCTCCTCGTGTTACCACTCGAAAGTGGGATACCGATGCTGAGAAAATCGCAAAGACAAAAAGCGAATGAAAAGCATGAGGATATAAATGAAAAAAAATATCTTGGGAAAGAGATGCGAATTCAAAGACGCTAACTCGGGATTTTGATACAAAAAATGCTAAAACATTTCCGAAACCAAGTTATGAGAAAAATACAGCTCCAGCCCAAAAGTCTCTCGATAAAAAACCAAAATATACTCCCCCAAAACCAACTTGGGAAAAAGAACGTGAAATGATCGATAAGAAAAAACTCATCGATCCAACCAAATAAAAAAATGCCTCATTGAGGCATTTTTTTATGATTATTTTCCAGTACTTTTGAGAAAGAATTCTTCGAGTCTTCCACTTTTTGGTTTTACTGATCTGATTGTATATCATTCACTTTGCAGGATTTTTATCGCAGCATCGAGGGTTTGTTTTGATGAGATCGTGAGATCAATTGTGGCTTCAATTGCAATCGGATTATAATTTTTGAGCATATCTCATTCAAATACCCTATCGATCTCAATATTTACCACTTCATCTTCCATAGATGCGAGGAGTTCTTTTATGGGACCGTATTTCACGATGGTTCCACGATCGATAATCGCGATATTTCGACAGAGATTCTCTGCTTCTTCGAGATAATGTGTTGTGAGGATGATTGTCACACCAGAGGCATTAAGCTCTTTGAGAAACTCATACATACCGAGTCTGAGCTCGATATCAACTCCTGCGGTTGGCTCATCGAGAATGAGGACACTCGGATTATGTACAAGAGCTCGTGCAATCATGAGTCGACGCTTCATACCTCCTGAGAGAGTACGTGATGCAACATCTCGTTTTTCCCAGAGACCGAGTGCCTTGAGATATTTCTCAACATTTGGTTTCGCTTTTTCTGGACTGATGCCGTAGTATCCTGCCTGAGCAAGTACGATATCGTATACCTTTTCGAAAATACCAAAATTGAATTCCTGTGGAACTACCCCTACTCCAAGTCTGGCCTCAGCACCAGAATCATCGAGATCGTATCCATCGATAATCACTTGTCCACTCGTCTTATTCACGAGTCATGAGATGATTCCGATTGTTGTCGATTTTCCAGCTCCATTTGGACCAAGGAGTGCAAAAAAATCTCATTTTTCAATCTCAAATGATACTCATTTGAGTGCTTCAGTTCCCTTTGGATAGGTTTTTCTGAGGTCGGTAATCTGGAGAGCAAGTTGCTTTTTTTTCATAGAAATGTATTGTACTCGTTTTTCTTTTTATTAAAATTTTTTATACAGCATTTGGAACAAATGGAATCAATGATCCATCCATATAGTCCCCTTTTCAGACCTCGAACCCATGCTGACGAAGGATATCATATGCTGTAACGACATGGAAAAAGAAATTCGGAAGGCCATACCCAATCACATAATCGGCACCTACCATATGAACATCCTTGAAGTATGGAAAATGTGCCTCAGCCGTAGCTGCATCAGCAAAATCATCTTCTGTAAATGTTGCAAGATAGTCGATAGTTTTCTGGAGTCGTGCTTGGAGCGCTGCGAGCGTTGTCTCAGTATCTTCATACTGTGGGATTTCTCTATGTGCGAGTCGTGATGCCATACCCTTGGCATTATCTGTGGCTATCTGGATCTGCTTTACGAGCGGAAACATATCTGCAATAAGACGATAGTCGAGAATAGTAGCATCATCAATTCCCTTTTCTTTTGCTTGTGTCCCAACCTTGATGAGGAGTGAGAGGAGTGCCTTAAGGCGGAGTGTTGGGAGAGTAATAGTGGTTTGATAAAACATATTTTAGTGTAAAAAATAAAGTTATAGAACTATAACCAGATACGTGCGAAAGTAAACAGATTTTGCAGAATAATTTTTCCAATCTTAAAACCAAACCCGTAGTGATACTAGAGTAGTAGTCAAAAAATATAGAAATATTTTCAAGGTCCAACTTCAAAATAGAAAAAATATAAACAAATCTCACAAATCCGAAAAAAATCTCGAATATACCCTATGACAGTACAGTATTTGCGAAAAACACATATTTATGGTACTATTTTTGTAATAATTTTTTAATACACCTACAATGGAACCAATATCTGAAAAGCCTCAGACGGAAGACCAATTTCAACCCCTATCAGCACAAACTGATGGAATTATTGGAAATAATACAATAAACACTCCAAATACGATAAAAATAGGATTATATATATTTTTATGAATTATTATTTTTCTGAGTGTGGCACTCGGATATGCGGCATATACATATAAAGGAATTCCGAAAGAAATATCTAATAATGAAACACTTAGCACCCTCTCTAAGAGTATATTTGGACAACAACCAATAAGCCAAACAAGAGAAAGTACAAATACAATAAATACTTCTGATTCTGAAAAATGAACTGAGATGATTGTAGTTAATGCAGAGAGTTGAATTGAATGAACTCTACCAGATTCTGAAACCTGAACTGAGACAAATCTCATACAGGGAGAAAATATGACTGAAGCAAGTTCTACTCCAGAAAATCAAGAAACACTCACTGCATCAAGAAATCAAGACTATCCTGGAATGGCATCTCAAGAAGTAATAGTTCCAGATATCTGTACTGATGGGAGCTGTAACAATGGTTGTTGACCAACTGAATATTGGAATGGAACAGCATGTTTGGAATCTTGAAAATATAAAACACATGCCACACAATGTGTAACTAATACTGCTACCAATCTCCCTACTGGATATTTTGTTACACACTTTCTCTGGGATTCTGGAAATTGTGCAGGAGATGACTACAATATATCAGGTCATTCCAATATGGAATGAATACATGCTAACAATAAGTGTCAATCTTGAGAGATGATCTGTAAAAAACAATATTCCGATAGCTGTATACTCAGTGCTGGAATATGTACTTGCTACGATCCAAAAATCCCATCCATAGAACAACTCTCAACAACCGAAAGTGTTGTATTTGCAGCAGGAGGATCTCAAGGAATAGAGACAAAATATCAGATTGATGATGGTGGCTATTTTGCAAAAATATATACCGTAAAAGTAAACTATACAGAAAAACCTGTCGTACTCGTCCTCGGCTCCTACAATCCAGGAATCTGGAACATCTCAGTATCTGAAGGTACCAAGATTAGCAAGATTATACTCGGTTGATATTATGGACAGAAGGTCGCCAGTATCTCAAAAAACATCCCAATAGAAGAACATATCTACCAATACAAAAAAACAAATGATTACTTCTATATTTCACAGTGAGAAACAACAAAAAGCTCTCTCAAAAAATGGGGAAATATCCAATCAATATCGTATGAGAACAATGGAGAAATCCTTATCGGAAATCCTCCAAGTCAAAATATCAAATGGATAATCCAAGATCCTGAAAATACTCCAGAAAAATACTATAATAAGTGAGATAATCTTGCAGGAGAGGCAGGACTCGAGCTTCTAGTTCAAAAAGGAATACTCAGGGTCGCAACTCAAGAAGATGCAAAAAAATGGTTCGAAGAACTCACGAAAAATCCTTCAAGTTATTTTTCTAAAAAAGAATGATACCCTATCACTGATCCTGATGACCTTGCCCTATTACGGAATAAATATACCCCACAATGATGAAGTAACTACTATGTAGCACTAAAAGATTTTACACTTCCAGGTGGAATGTATTGGAAATTCTCCTTCTATGTACCGAAATGAATAACAATACGTTGAGATATATCAAATGGCTCAATCTATGACTACAATACTATGGAATGCCGGTGATCATGCATAGGAACTCGTTAATAAAATAATCCCTCAAATGAGGGATTATTTTATATTTATAAATATTAATTAACTTAATTGTTCATGTACTCTTTGGGTAATTTCTCACAGAAATCCCCATTGGTCTTTTTCTCCCATTCCTAGGTGAGAATTACGATCGATAAACTCTTCTCCAATAAGGTATTCTTCCTGATTTTCTATAAGAACAAAGAGTTTTTCTAGCTGAGAAATATACCATGGATTATCTAGTTCTATCCTATTCGATTCTCGATGGTATTCAAGAACTGAATAAGCAAGAAGAAGTCACTGAAAATATGCAACTCCATTTTTTCCATTTCATGAAATAGATTCCAGGATAAATTGTTCAACTCTTTCATCTAGGCTCTGAGATGATTCAAATACCTCAAATTCCAAATATATCTCTGGAGTTTTTCGGCTTATTTCTTGTAATAATCCTGAATGATCTATATTGGATCAGCCCGTATGATGTGTAACCTTGTGAGACATATATCGTATAAATTAATGAGATGGGAATAATTTTTTATATTGTGCGACCGTCCTTACCTTGCTTTCTCTATTATGAGCATCATCTCGGAAAAAGTACACTTTCCAGCTATCATCAATTCCAAGAGCCCTCTTCTCTGATATAACCCACATCAGAAATTCTCCGATACTAATATCAGATCACTTTATCATAGATCCAATATATATCGAATTCATCTGCTGAGATGAGGATTCCTCATTATTGAATTTTCTGAGTTCACACTGCAATCAAACCCTTGTATCTCAAGGATTTGATATATTCAAAATATATACCGGATTATTCATGTAATTATATCCCATCTTATATATACCACAATTTCCATCAAATAAAGGGGTATTATCGAGTTTCAATTTCTGACTCTCTAAAAAAGAAAATGGTTCTTTTTTAGATCATCCAAGCACCTGAATGAGTTGTTTGGAATATATCTCAAATTCATTTCTATTATCTGATTGAGCTATAACCTCTTGCTGGGAAAGTATTCCATTGGTACGAAGTTCCAAAAGTGAGATTCATGAAAATTCTGGAAATTTACCCTCAGCTGTTATCCCATATCGAACCGTGAAAAATTCAGTTCCATCATCTAGTATTGATGTAGATACTACTGATATATAGGTATCTTGTTTTATTTTTAGAAGTAGTGGAACATCTCTCATTTGACGAATTGCATCGATAGTTACACTTGTGATTGCCATAGAAGAAACTGATTCTAATTCATCATTCATAAGAATACGATCAATCTTCTCATCATTCTCTTGTATAACTCATTGAGATTTATTTTTCGCTCAGATATTTCCCTCTACAATCCCATTCGATACTGAATCAGTCGAATTATAAAAACAAGGAATTTTTTGGAATGTATGAAAAGAGAAAAATTGCATCCTATCTATTAATAGAATACTATTCTATCACAATAAAAGCAGAGAAGCAAAAATCTAAAAAGTAAGATTCATAAATCAAACGAAATTATCCAAATTATACTTAGATAAAAAATTGACAATTATATTATATTTATTAATATAATTTTACTCGACCGTATCAGGTTCAACTCTGTGTACGTACTGTTTGATTTCTCATACTTATCCTATTTGGATCGAAGATGAGAGAAAGTCTAAGGCTTGAAAATGAAAGATGTAGCAGTAGCAACGTTCTTGTTGTTGATTAGCATTTCACTTCCAGAATCTTTTTTCATGGCAGTAGTAAACCTTTGGGAACATCATCCCTTCTGGTTTGCTTTCATTGGATATTGGACCATAGTAGGAATCCTCCTATGGTTTAGTGCCAAGAATAATTTCAAGGAAATTTACGACTAAAAACACTAAAATTGTGTCGTAAAATTTTAGTACAAAAGCTCCCCATTCGGGAGCTTTTTTCAAACAACTAAAGTCACTCACTTTCATAGAGCATTGCAGCCTCGATATTGGTTCGATCTTTTTGAGATAAAAAGAGGCGAGCTATACGAAGTTCGTCGTATGTATAATCTTCATCATGAAGACTTGCAAGAAATTCTCTCACTGGAGAGAGTGAAAGGGTGCCAATCTCGACAAATGCTGCATGGATATCACGAATCCGATCTGAATCAGCAGGAAGATATGGAGTGAGATCGATTTCTTTCCCTTCTTCTTTGAGTTTTTCGATATGAGAAAATATAGTTGAGAGCTTGATTCCTCGAATCTCTGCAATATCTTCCAGAGATTTTCCAGCCTGGAGAAATGCGTATGTCTCTTCATGTGTAGAAACCTTTGGACGCTTTGGATCGATAAATTCGAGATCAATTTTCTGAAGAATACCACCCAATCGTTTGATGGTTAATTCTATTTTTTCTTGCTTTTCTATTTCAGTGATGAGACCAAGACGCTCTATTACTTTTTCTGATGTGGCTCGGAGCACTTCATCATAATCCCGAACTCTGGAGTCTATCTGAAGTGCTGTTGTATTGTATCAACGAAGAACGAGTCATTCGAGAGAACGAACTCGAGAGAGTGCTACATATCCTTGCCCCCGAACGAATGCATCTGAAAGATCCATCACGGCTGTATCAAGTGTCATTCCTTGTGACTTATGGACGGTAATAGCCCAAGCGAGACGAAGTGGAATCTGCACAATTGTCGCCTTGATTTTTCCATTTTCTTCGATCGACCAATCCATATGGTCAGCAATAATCCGAGTTCCATCCTGGAGCTCTACAATCGGCAGAGACTCATACCTTCCGACCACGTGGCCAATAGATCCATTCACGTATCCCGCTTCAAAATTATTCTTCACAAACATCACTCGGGCTCATTTTTTGAGAACGAGTGTATCTGGTGCAAGACATCATTTTTTGAGAGCTTCTACGAGTTTTTCAGCTCACTTGGATTGCATCTCGAATACGAATGTATCATCTCTAATCTGATTGAGTCTATCAGAATTGTAGGTATCAACCGAGATATTTCGAGTAAAAAGTTCTGTATGATCCTCCGTTGTAACAGGGATATTGCGTGAAACGAGCAATTGATGTGACTGTTCACTGATTTCACCAGCCCGAATCTCATTCAAGATCTGCAATAATGGATCTTCTGGAGAGTAGAGTTCATCTCCTATTTTTTCTCCTACTTGTCGATACTGTATCGTGAGTACACAGATCGCAAGACGAAATGTTCTCCAAGCAGAATTCTCAAATGCAAATTCTATATCGATCCCTCGTGAAACCGGTGGCAACTGGAAAAAATCTCCAACAAGTACTACCTGAATCCCCCCAAAAGGTTCCTGTGAAAATCGAGTCGATCGAAGAAGTCGATCGAGATTTGCAAGAAAAGCACCAGAGAGCATCGATATCTCATCGATAATCAGAATATTCGTCTTTGCAAATCGTTTTGCCAGATATTCCCGTGAAACAATCGTATCAATATCCTCATCAGTAAGAGTATCTCTTATCCCCATTCCACTCCAAGAGTGGATCGTCATACCTCCGATATGAGTAGCTGCTATCCCTGTTGATGCAGTTACTGCAACAACAATCCCATGCTCACGAGCATGTCTGATAAATCGGTTGATAAGATATGTTTTTCCTGTTCCAGCTGCACCAGTCAAGAATACATTGTGCCCCATTGCAAGTATGTCGAAAGCCTGATCTTGAGTCATGCCGGTAGTATATCCAAAGATCAGAAAAGACAATAAAAAAAATCTTCCAAGAAGGAAGAAATTTTTAAATAATTATACACTCTAAATAATACTTATTATACCTTTGGATCAACAAGAGCAATAATTGATGCTCTAGTACTTGTTAAATTCCCTGAAGTATTTTTTCTCTGTCTTTCCATATGATCATTCAGATCACGAATTTTTTTCGAAGCAAGTTTTATGAATTCCTTAAACCATGCTGGAATAACATCACAATTTCCTGGTCTCTCAAACTCATATCCATCTAAAAATGCATCCAACACTACCGTTGCACCTCATGAATTTCATGCCCTTAAAAGAGGATCAAGCCGATGGAACATTTTTTCCATAAGATCGAAACCTTTTTTATTTTCAGTAATCAATCTTCCAAATGTTGCAACTAACAACATATCACTCATTCCAAATTCCTCATATCAATGAGCATCGGCTGACCCTTTGATTGCAGATAACATAGTATATTAAATTAATAAGATGTTATTATACTATAATAGTAGTTATGTCAATATATATTCTAATATCCTGTTAGGATATGAAGGGAAACTGGGGCAGCATAATTCCCTGCTGGTTGTTCTGTGCCAACCTTTGCACCAAACTGAACTCGATACGTATAAACATATTTATCACCATTTGTATTAATAAGCTGGGGTTGATTTGTGATCAATGCTCAACCTTGAATCGTCGAAAGTGTTCCTGAATATGATCAATTAAATTTTTCATATCCAAAACCATCAATTCCAGTCCAATGAGAAACTATAGAACCAAGAGAATCCAATTCTGATCCAGATAGGGTAAGAGTAAATGGGGCACCAACCGTTTGAACCGTAATAACGAATTCATCTGGAGAAGAATTTTTTTGTATATTTCCTACCACTTTCCCAATATCAACACTCGGTTGACTTACGCTCCACTCAATCGCATCAATATATATCGTTCGTTCGATAAAACTCTGATTTCCTGCAAAATCAGATACATAGAGACGAAATCGATATTTTCCATATGGAACTCCTGCAAGCGTATGTATACTTGTTGTACTTGTGATACTTGGAGTACCTGAAATATATGAAGATGCTATATTTGGTCACCAAACAGACGTATTCCATCTTTCGAGTGTCACTCATACAGTTGATGTATTAATTCCTACATCCGCATCCGTATAATTTGTAGTAACAGAAAAATTTCCAATAGGAAGTAATGATCCTGAAAGAAGAGAAATAGAAGTAATGGTTGGTGGAGTCAAATCAGTATTGAGCCCAATCCATGAAAAATATCTAGCTATCTTGGTACCCATAGTAGTAAATAATCCACCAGCTAAAAGATTTAATTCTTGGTCTTTCCCAAGTGCATATACCGTACTTCCTGCATTGGGATTGAAAGTTGTGTCTAATACTCCCGCAGAAGAGTATCTCGCAATACGATTTCTTGTACCTCAAGTTACGGTAGTAAAGGTTCCACCAAATATGATATTACCAGAATTTTCTATCAGAATAGTATACACAACTGGGGTTCCACCAGTAACATTTGGATTAAAAGTATTATCAATAACACCAACAGGACTCACTCTTGCTATATTATTTCTTCCTGCACCTGCGACATTTGTGAATTGTCATCCTAATACAATAAATCCATTAGTTTGAATTTTTATATCCCATACTGCTGTTCCAGTAAATGCTGGATTAAAAGTATTATCCCATGTTCAGGTAGAATTCAATCTTCCAATTCTCGTTCTTGGATTTCCTGTAATCGTTGTAAATGTTCATCAGATAAGAATCTTATTGTCTGACTGTATTGCTATTGCATAAACATTACCACCAGCATTAGAATCTATAAATGTAAGATCTACTGTTCCATCAGTATTAAGTCTAGCGATATTTCTTCGAGTTTGTAGGCCAAGTGTGGTAAAAGTTCATCAGATAAGGATTTTTCCATCAGAGGGCTGAATAGCGATAGCCCGAATCTGGCTTCCTACAGTTATACTCGCATTGAAGGTAGTATCGAGTGTTCCATTAATATTAAGACGAGCAATATAATTCCGAGGAGATCATCATACGGTTGTGAAGGTTCATCAGATAAGGATTTTTCCATCAGATTGAATAGCGGTTGCATAGACAATACCATTGGCAACATTCGGATTAAACGTAGTATCTATAAATCCACCAGTACTCACACGAGCAACTCGATTTTGAGTTATTCATCCCATAGTAGTAAATGCTCATCCCAGAATAATCTGATTATCTGCCGTTGGAGAAAGAGTCCATACTGTATTATTTGGAACAGGATGATATGTGGTATCTACATTTCCAACTGGATGAGCGTATGCGATATATCGATTTGCAACTCCAAATATATTTGTAAAAAGTCATCCGATTCCAATAGTGCCATCTGATCGTGATCAGAGAGTGTATACTGTAGTATTAGCACCAGGGTTCATGGTAGCATCAAGAACTCAAGCAGAAGAAACTCGAGCAATACGATTTCGTCCTACTCATCAGACAGTGAGAAAGGCTCATCCAAGAACAATATTTCAACTCGATTCTAGGAGGAGGGCCTGTACAGTTGTGCTAGCATTTGGATTAAACGCATCAAGAACTCAGGCAGAAGAAACTCGAGCAATATTATTCCTTCCGGTAACTCATACAGTAGTAAAAGTTCCACCGAATATAATATTCCCACTTACACTCTCGATAATTATCGAATAAATGATCGGAATACCGCCAGAAACATTTGGATTAAATGCTTCAAGGAGTCAAGCAGAAGAAACTCGAGCAATACGATTTCGTATAGTTCATCAAATAGTAGTAAATTGTCATCCGATGACTATGGATCAATTACTTTGTAGTGCTATAGCATATACTGTACCATTAGCATTTGGATTAAATGTAGCATCTACGGATCCATTGATATTGAGACGAGCAATACAATTATAGGTAATTCATCCTATAGCTATAAATGCTCATCCAATGAGAATCCTTCCATCAGGTTGAACGACAATCGATCGAACCTCGGTTCCTGTGGTTATATTTGGAATAAAGGTAGTATCGAGTGTCCCATCGATATTGAGACGAGCAATACGATTTCGACCCACTCCTCATACGGTTGTGAAGGTTCATCAGATAAGAATTTTTCCATCAGATTGAATAGCGGTTGTATAGACAATACCACCAGTAATATTTGGATTTATAAAAGTAGTGTCTAACATTCATCCTACTCCGATACGAGCAACTCCTCACATAGCAACTCCTCATACAGTAGTAAATGCTCATCCAATAATAAACTGATTATCTGTCGTTGGAGAAAGAGTCCATACTGTGGAATTCGGAACATCCCAAGCTGGTACATACCCGAGTGCAAATGTTGAAGCCCCACAAGTGTAAAAAGAAACCTTGGAATCAATAACCTGAGCCTGACTAATCGGCTTTGTTGCTGTTCAGTCAGGAAGACACTCTCCTTGTGAATCCGTCATCAATCCACTGGTATTATAATCAGATTCGCTCGCATGATGAACAAGAAGATTAACCCAAGATCCATCAGGAATATCTCCTGCATCAACCGAAAGAAGCACCGGTTTAGAAAAAATAAGATGATTATCTGGAATTCAAAATTCAAAAGTAATCACACGACTTGATTGAGACTTTCAGAACTTTTGTTCTGCGATAGTATGCTGTTGGTTTGTTGTAGGGCGAACTGCGATTGATCCTGGATCAATATTTGATTGAGATATATTTCGGATAAGTGTATTATACAAGAGATCACTCGTGACAATACGATCCCCTATTTCCCCTGACATTCTTGAGCTTCTTTCAATAACATAAGTCGATCCCAAAAGCTCTGAATGAGAATCAAAAATGGTTACATCTGTTAATCCTGATCTTTCTTTATCATATCTTTCTCTCTCCTGAACCAATGTCTGAATGCTTTCTCTTGAATCAAATGCAACAGAAGAATCTATTCCTGAATAAGCAAATACCGATAGTGGTGAAACTACCTGAATAAGAATAAGAACTATACTGATGCAACGATGAAAATAAGTGGAAACCATTGGTATATGTATTAGTATAATACTAGCACAATCGATATTGCTTAACAAAAACCAACTGCTATTAATGAATAAAAATATATTGACGTATTTAATATAGAGT
Source organism: Candidatus Altimarinota bacterium (assembly GCA_013268835.1). Lineage (GTDB taxonomy): Bacteria > Patescibacteriota > Gracilibacteria > BD1-5 > UBA2023 > JABFSX01. The sequence continues at coordinate 221,820 of JABFSX010000004.1, forward strand.
TTTAAATACACAAAAGTACATTAAAAATAAAAAATATTGAATATTAATATATATTTTCTATACTCATACCTATGATTTTATCATCATACCTCATTGCATCTCCTCTTGGCGATATTATGGCTATAGCAAATAGCAAGGAACTTGTCCTTCTTGAATTTTCTGATTCTATCGAATTAGATTATAAAAAGATAAAATTAGAAAACGTCTATTGAAAAATAGAATCCTGAAAAAATACAATTTTAGAAAAAACTGAACAAGAACTCCATGAATATTTTGAATGAAAAAGAAAAATATTCTCAATTCCTCTAGAATTTTCTGGAACTGAATTCCAAGAAAAAGCATGGAAATGACTTGAAAATATTCCTTACGGAGAAACTCGAAATTACCTTGAACAAGCAACAATGATAGAGAATCCAAAAGCTGTCCGAGCTATTGGTTGAGCCAATCACAACAATCCAATTGTTATAATAATTCCCTGTCATCGAGTTATCTGAAAAAGTGGAAAACTCATTGGATATGGGGGTGGCTTGGATAGAAAAAAGTGGCTTCTCGAGCACGAAAAAAAATACAAATAATTTTTAAATTAAAATAAATAGTTTCATTTTCTTTCTGCTATACATTTAGATTTTGCTTCTTATTTTTGTGAGTTTTACTATTCTGTCGACGAAAATTTCGTAAAAATTTCAAATGTTTCTTAGTTTTTGAAATTTTAGAAAACAAGTCGAGAACAGATGATAAAACGAACAAATCAAAGAAGAACTTTTGGTACTTTTGGTTACAAAAGTACAAGAAATTATATCAAAAAGTAAGGAAATATACCTTGAAAATATATTCAAGATGACAGAAAATAATACTCACTAACCTACTCATCTATGTCAGACACTCTCATTACTGTCGATGCATTCGGTAATACACTCACCTCTGGTGACACGGTTCAGCTCACAAAGGAACTCGCTGTAAAAGGTACAAAGGTTGTACTCAAAAAAGGTACAAAAGTAAAAAATATTCGTACTACCGACGATATCGAAGAGATCACTGCAAATATACCTGAAATCAAGGGGCTCGTTCTCCGAACAGAATTCGTTAAAAAAGTATAATCTCGAAAACAAAAATTGTTCAGAATTTTATTTCTTTATAATTTATTCATATTTTCACAATCCCATAAATATTACTTTTATAGCAAGAATATGTCCAAATAGAGCAATAAATTCTATTTTTTCTCTTGACACTATGATAGTTTTAGTATTGCTTTTTTTGTAGGATGTAGTACACTACTCCTATGGCAATTCGTCCATTTTTCTTCTTTTTGGAGGACTTCAATCATGTTCAAGAGACTTCTTGCAACTGCAGCGCTTATCCTGTCTAGCTTCTCGGCTCAGGCTGGGATAGTCACCATCTACGATGCACTTCTGGATTGGAATATCGGCACAACCCCTGAAAACGGCGGAAGTGCTACGGTCTACTATCGTGAAAGCGACAATAGGCTGAAATCTTTCCAGGTAAACGTAGCCCCATTCGCAGATAGCCTCGCCACAATCGATCATCCTACTGATGATTGGCTTACTCCGATGGATGGATCAAACATCACATTTGAGCCGGTCGATCTCTACAGCATCATTGCTGAAGATGTTCTGTACATCAGTTCATTGGGGATGAGCGTTGCATCATGGCGACAAACTCCGATGGATGGTGTTATGACCTTCCCCTATGGCCTCGCCAGTTGGGATATCGACATAAAATCGACGGTATCTCCGGTGCCAGAACCTCAGAGTTGGATACTCATGCTGACTGGACTTGCTGTGATGATCCGCATGAAGAAAAAGAAAACTGAGTTGCCACAAGCTTTACGGTGTGCGTGAGAAATCATCTCATACTGACGGCAACATTGAGTCCCCCTGAACTACAGGGGGACTTCATTTTTTAAAAAAAATACACACCTAACTCTATATTAGATATTAAAAAAATAACTTGACACTATACGAGTTTTAGTCTTGCTTTTTTTATAGGATATAGTAAACTATTCAGGTGGCAATTCGTCCATATTTTTCTTTTCGGAGGGTTTCATCATGTTTAAGCGTCTTATTGTGCTCATCGCACTGACACTGTCTGGTTTCACGGCTCAAGCTGGGGTTGTAACCCTGACGGATTTCTATCTCACTTGGGACATTGGCACAACCCCTGAAAACGGCGGAAGTGCTACCATCCACTATTACGATGGAGGCTCCAATTTGGAAAACTTATTCCAAGTATCCGTGTCACCGTGGGAATCGATCCTCCATAACTCGGGTGGAAAAATCAATGAATGGCTCATTCCGATGATGGGATCAGATACCACATTCGCTCCTGTCTCCCTGGATAGAATCAGGGGAAGTGAATCCATATTTGATACCTCTATGGGAACTGGCTATACATTCTGGAGCGGTAACCCGATGGATGGCGGGATGAGCTTTCCTGAAGGCTACGCAAAATGGGACGTCCAAATATCAGCCGTCCCTGAACCGCAGAGCTGGATACTCATGGCGAGCGGGCTCCTTGCCCTTGTCACGATTCGAAAAAAGAAAATCGGATTGCCAATGAGTTCGATTGCATGATACGAGTGGGTAACCATCTCTATCAGCATCAAAAATAAAAACCCCCTGGTAATCCAGGGGGTTTATATTAACTATTTCTTTATAGTAATAGAAGTAAACGTTGCCGTAAATGGTTGCGATCAATCACTCTTATTTCAAACTAAGAACTGAGATGGAGAGATAGTATTATTAAGCACAAATTCTACATGATCAGGACCATAACTCGTCACAGTACCGTATGAGTCAAGATCATTATCCCAACTTCAGCCAGTTCGATGAATTTTTATTCAACCTCAAAAATCCACAAGATAACCATTCGCAGGCAAAGAATCAAACTCAATTCTAATAGTCTTATTTTTCAATCAAAGCCAAGAAGAATCAGGATTTGTATAGATAAGCTTATTTGTTCAAGTTATCGTTCTTGTTCCACTTGCATTAAAGGTATACTTTCTCTTTGATCCACGAATAGCATTATTTGTATTAGGAAGTCCTGTAAATTGAGTTACTCATACCGTTTTATAGGAGCCACCCTTACACATTGAGAAATAAGGAATAAAAGTCTTATTTTGTTTTTTACATTCCAATCTTGCAAATTTTCTTGAATTAATAACCTCATCAGTATTTTCATCCAAGTCTATTACATTTTCTTCATCAATCATAGTGGCTGCATCTGCAATGTCAGGAGCAGATACTAGATCTCATCCTTCGATGAAAAGTGATAATACTGCGGTATTACCCAATTGTAATGTATTATTTAATTCATCATTCAATAATACTTTTGCTGGAGCTGACAGCCCTCATGCCAAAAGGAGCTGAGACATATATTTTACATCAGATTCTGCATTCCTCTTGATCCAAGTATCAACATATGAAGTTACTGGAGTCTTAGTAGCCATTACTATATTTGCAGAACCATCATCATATGTTAATGTATTTCATGGACTCACCACAGGAGCGACAGCACCATCAATATCTTCAACACTAGCGATAGCAGCAGCAGCTATTGTAAATGTTTTTACTCCTCATAATGAGGTTGTTTTTGGAATTGGCTTAATTGGATTTGCTAGATTAGTTGAATCAATTACATTAATAATATATTTTCATCCAATTTTCTGGAGATCTACACTTGTTCCTCGAACTCAGGTTACCACGCCACCACCACCAAGATTGATACCAGTACCGGTAAGAATACGTCCCCAGAGTCGACCATCAGAGAGGATCACTTCAGCAACAGTATTACCATCAAGTTCTCAATATTTAAGTTCCACATTTGTAGCCGTACTTAAACGAAGAAGTGAATTATCAGCTACAAACATAATTGTACCAGTTCCATCTGCAGCAGTATCTACCACATCTCCTTCGTATAGAGGCATCCCTACTCCTGCAGCAATAGGAGTCAAGCTTCCACTTCTATAAACATTGACTGTACCATAGAATTCACTAATAGTACCAATAGAGAGATCCGCAAGAACTCCTCCAAGATGTCCGCATCGTCATTTACCACTACCATCAACAGCTACCCATACATTATCGATTGGCTCACCGCTACAATCCTTATCTTTGAGATAGTCATTTGCACTTACTCATGAGAGCATATTTGCGTTGAGTGCATTTCCATTAGCATCAAATGCACCAGTGAGAACCTGCCCAAGAGTTCCTGGCCCGATTGGCATGCGAGTAAATGGAGAACTATCTGGAAATAGTATTCCAGCCGCTACCGCAGCTATCCCAATAAAAACAACTACCGATATAGGAATAATGACTATTTTTTTCATAATGAAAAATAAATTAAAGATTATATATTGATTCTACTATTGATATACATACTACGGTGTAGTACTACACTGTGCATCGCCATTATTATCAAATCACATAATGCAATTTGGTGCACAAGAACGAATTGTACCTAGTTTTACAAAATCTGAAGCTGAATTACCACCAATTTTCAGTGCATTTTGGACAGTTCCATCACCTGGATTTTGCCAATTTTTCCCAGGGAGACCATCTGGATTTCATGTAAGTATCAGATTAATAACTCTTCCAAATGCTCCTCCATCTGCTGCATATGCAACCGAGACAAATCCAAGAGCAAGAATAGTGAAAAAACCAATACCAAAAACAGTAGCCCGAATAAGTTCTTCTCGAAAAATACGAGAAAGCGGAGTTTTTTGCATATATTGAGAATAAATGATAGAGTAGAGTATATGAGAAAGCTAAAAAACTTCAAACATATTTTCATAATTATTCTTCTCTCTCTTTCATTTTTATTTTGAGGGATATTATTATTTTCTGAGGAATTTACGAATTCTATGAATGGATTTTTTATCTATCGTACTGGAAATAATATTTGGCAAGATACCATATATACACATACACTTAAGACATCTGATAATATTATCCTTGTAAATATCGATGAACAATCGATCAATAGTCTTCAGGCAAATGGTGATCTTAAGATGCTTACAATTCCTAAAAAAATATATGCAAATTTAGTTGACAAAATTGAATGAGCATGAGTTAAATGAATAGGATTTGATATTATCTTTCAAAATTCTGATCCAGATCAAAATGAATTCGCAAAAACTCTCAAAAAATATAAAAATATAGTTATTGGTGCTTCGTATTACTCTGCAAATGAAGATCAAAATAAAACCTGTATCACAGATGAAACATCTTGATGAATTACCTGTAAATGATTTCCTCAAGTTACCTATGTGAGTGTTCCATGGTGACTTGTGGATGTTGGTATGCCGAATTCTCGTAATATCCTCACGGAAAATGCAGGTGCCTTTTCTCGAATTACAAAATTCGATATTTATACAAAAAATAATCTTGGTGGAACAGAAACCATCGCAGGTTCGTGGAAAAATAATCTCGGACTCGATACTACCCTCTATAGTCTTGGAACCGAAATGTTACGTCTTCAGGATAAAAATCTACTTAAAAGAAATGAATTTAGAAATAATTCATTACTTAATCCTTATTTTGGTGGCCCAAAATCATATAAAAGTATATCATTTATTGATGTCATCAATATGACAAATATGAGTGAACTTGAAAAAATATTCAAATGAAAATACGTGCTTATTGGTGAATCTTGAACATTTATTCATGACACGATTACCTCACCAGTAACTGGTACCGCTATGGATGGAGTAGAACTCCATGCTCATTTTCTTGATGGACTCATACAAGATAAGATGCTTACAAAAGCACCTCCTATAGATATATGGATCATTAGTGCATTTCTTACAATTATTACTATTCTCTTCTATTTCTATCTTCCAAACTATCTCTCACCAGTATTTGCAATACTCGTGATGACAGGAATCATATGGATATCTCGTTATATATATGATATTCATAGAACTCTTATGGATATTTTTCCACTTCTTCTCTCTGTTTGTATTGCAACATTTCCGATGACCTTCATCTATCGATTCTTTGTTGTAGATAATGAGAAACGGTATATTGAGAACGCATTTGGCCACTATATCGATCCGAAGATGGTTCAGATGATCGATATGGAAGAAGTCTCTGTGAGTCTTGGTGGAGAACAAAGAGATCTATCTGTATTCTTTTCTGATATTGCTGGATTCACTACCATATCAGAAAAACTCTCCCCAAAAGACCTCTTCTGGCTTATGAGCCTCTATCTCTCTCGAATGACTGAAATCCTCAAAAAAGAATGAGGAACGCTCGATAAATATATCGGTGATGCGGTGATGGGATTTTTCTGAGCACCAATAGCCCAATCTGATCATGCAATACGAGCCTGTAGAACTGCTGTAGAGATGAGGCGAATTCTCCCAGAACTTAACAAAGAAATCACTGCAAAATGAATCCAAGCAGTGAGCTTCCGTGTAGGAATAGCGAGTGGTGATGTAATGGTAGGAAACATTGGATCAACAGACCACTTCAATTATACCGTTCTCGGTGATACTGTGAATCTCGCATCACGACTTGAGGCGACTGGAAAAGAATACAATATGTTTGTTATCATCTCTGAGTGAACTCGAAAACAGATTGGAGACCTCTTTGCTCTCCGTGAACTCGATACGATTGCAGTAAAATGAAAAACTGAAGGAATACGAATATTTGAACTTCTTGGATTCAAATGAGATGTATGAGATCGTACGATGTATGACACATATGAAAAAGCTCTTGCTCTCTATAGAGAATGAAAATATATAGAGGCAGGAAAAATATGGGAATGACAGATGGATAAAGATCCTGTATCTACAGTTATGGCACTCAGGTGTGTAGAGATCATCAAGTGAAATATTCTCGTCGAAAATGGAGTCTATCATATGACTCATAAATAAAAAATAACCCAACAACTTCTATTGGGTTATTTTTTTGATAAAGGTATTATTGACGGATACATCGTACGTTCGCAAGTTCTCCTGTTGTTGAACGAAGAAGTTCTAATCCTGTATCAGTATAGGTCCATCTATTTCCAGTATTTACATATCCGTAATCAGTTCCATTCGTCGAATATCCAGCATATGATGAGCCAATATGCATCACCATCGGAACACCACCATCTACAGAACTCGACCAATATGCAGCAGCAACTGAGAGTCGTCCAGTAATACTAATATCTCCATTAGTATTACGAGATCCTTGATAGGCACTATTTTGTTCAAGAGAGATGAGGCTCGCCATACTCGTTCCATTCGCTCTTGCGTATGATTGGAGTGTTTCCCATTCTCCACGAGTTGGGAGTCGATATCCACTTGCACATGGACCGATATTCCATGAACTCTCTCGAGTTTGTTTTCCCATCCATTCCAGTGAAGTATTACTTCCATTATACGAAGTAAATGATGACTCTCTATCCCCTGCGAAGAACCATCCAGACTTTGATATTGATCCAGCATTACGATCCAGCGCATTACATGATGCCCAAATCTGACCACCAATTATGATATCTGCTTTGGAACATCCAGGATATGTAGACGTTGTTTGAGTATATCCATTTTGATTACATTGGTATCTTCCATCGATAATCGTACAGATCATATTTCCAGTATTTTGAGTAGGATTGTAGTATGGATGATTATTGTAATAATTGTTATTTGAAGTGGTAGTAGTATTATAGTAGTAATAATACCCAGGATTTGGAGTAGAATAATATGTATATCCCTGTATATAATTCTGAGAAAAATAATACTGCCCCTGTTGTGTACTTGTTGTAGTATTTGTCTGTGTTGGGATAGAACTATAGTAGTAATATCCTGGAGTTGGAACAGAATAGTAAGTATATCCCTGGACATATGTTGGAGAATAATAATATGTATCCCCTATAGAGGTCTTGTATACCTGCGTTGGTTGGTACATCTGAGATGGTTGATATACCTGAGGAGCTTGATAATAGTATGGTGCGTATACTGAATTCGCCTGAACGTTTCGAGTCTTTCTGATAACACGTGTACTTGCATCTGCCATAGGAGCGAGCATGACAAATATCAAACAAATTGTGATGAGAAACGAAATGAGTTTTTTCATAAAAAATGAATTAGGGTGAATCCTATATACTCTAATATTTTAATTTGTCAACTAAATTTTAAGAAAAAAATAATAAGCAAATTTAATTGCATTTGTCAAAAATAAGATATAGTAAAAGAATACTTATGACAATATCATACTATGTATAATTTCTTTGCAACCATCGATGCACTCAATCAATCCTATGTCGAGCAGTTAAAATTCTTTTGAGTATCTATTCCGACTGTTACAAATCAAACTCAGAAAAGGACTGAATGAGCGTTATCTTTACAGCCTCAGAAAGAATGAGAACGAAAGAATTCTCCTTCCTCAATACTTGATTTCCCAAAAATCCCTCCACATAGAGCACAAGCCCACTGAATAGAAGATGATGATATTAGTTATGTGGATTTTCCTCATCACCGTCGTATGAATGAAGAGGCATATAGAGAATATGCATGACATGAATTGGATATTCACTTTGATGAAATAGTAAATGACTACAAACATAATTTTTTTATCATTACTCGTATTTTTCCTCGGTATCTAAAAAGATATTGGCGCTTTTTGGATAAATATCTAACGTTGTTGGAACAACCAGAACTGAATACAAACCAAGCACATCATATCAGTAAAAATTGAAATGTTTTTTCTCCTTGGAGAATATCTTCTGAAAAAAAAGATCGTGATACACTCTTGCAAACTCTTCAACATATGGAACAATCGTGGGAAAGCGAAAAAATCCTTCTCATTCATGGATTCGAAAATATGTACCAAGCATGTTTACGAAATGAACGATATTGGTCCCTCATTTGATATAACATCCCCACAGAGAGACCTGAAGTAAAAGATGTGAAATGAATCCTCGAAAAAATCGCTGAAGATAAAGTTGCAATCCTAGAACTTATATGGGCTGTCAATCAAGTGACATTACATAATTATAAGAATTGAACTCCAGAATTTCGAATGGCTGAACATATCAAGATACAGGCAAATCTCTGTCCAAAAAAAATCCCTACCAAGTAGGGATTTTTTATAAGTATTATCTTCCTGCAGCTGCTTCGAGTTTTGCTGTTTGATCCGCAATAGCAAGAGCATCAAGGATATCTCAGAGATCTCCTGTCATAATCACAGGAAGATTTGGGAAATTCATATTGATACGATGATCCGTGAGACGATCTTGTGGAAAATTATAGGTTCGGATTTTTTCACTTCGATCCCCAGTTCCTACCAGTGCCAGTCGAGTCGCTCCTTCGAGTTGGGCCTTTTTCTCTTCTTCTATTGCATAGATACGAGACTTCAACACCGACATAGCCGTGAGCTTGTTCTGGAGTTGTGATCGCTCATTCTGACATTCTGCCACTACCCCCGTCGGAAGATGGACGATACGGATCGCAGAATTCGTCTTATTTACATGCTGCCCTCCTGCTCCACTCGCTCGACAAGCAGTAATCTCCAGATCTTCTTCTCGAATCACGATATCGATATCTTCTGCCTCGATCATCACTGCAACGGTTGCTGTTGAAGTATGTACTCGACCATTTTTCTCTGTTTCTGGAATTCGTTGTACTCGATGTACTCCTGACTCATACTTGAACCGAGCATATGCTCCAGCGCCTCATTGGATTTTGAATATTCCTTCTTTGTATCCTCCAGCATCATTCCAAGACTCACTCATCACCTCGAGTGAATATCCCTCTTTTCGAGCAAATACCTTGTAGGCCTCAGCGAGTTCGTGAGCAAATAATCCTGCCTCATCTCATCCAACTCCAGCACGAACTTCAAGGATAATATCCTTCTCATCATTTGGATCTTTGGGAAGGAGTGCAATCTTGATCTCCTCTTCGAGTTCTGGAATTCTCTTATCTGCATCAGCAATCTCAGATTTCATCATCTCGAGCATCTCAGGATCTTTCTCATTGCTCACGAGTCACTTGACCTCATCATAATTCGCATACAATTGTTTGTATTCACGGTAGAGTTCTACGGTACGTTGCATAGATTTTTTCTTCTGATTCACCGCCTTGAGACGCTTGAGATCAGAATAAATAGTTGGATCAGTGAGCTCTGTTTCTAGGGCTTCGTATTCAGTGATGATGTTGTCGAGTGAGAATTTCATAAACAAGTGAAGTGAGGAAAAAGAATGTGCACATTCTTTTTCGAATGAACGCAGTTTTCCAAAAACATAAAATCAAGAGGACAAAGTCCGATGTATTTTGTTTCACAAAATACAAATGTATATTATTTTATGTTTTTGATGAAGTGCATTATATAGAAAAATCAAAAAAGTCGAGCGAAAAACACTTCTCCGATTTTTGTCTATACAATCTCATATACTCGCTTTGACTTCAAATCATTTTTCTATACTATCTCGGTATATTTTTGAATATACAATTGATATTTGCCCAGATGGTGGAATGGTAGACACGGAGGTCTCAAAATCCTCTGCCTCACGGCTTGCGGGTTCAAGTCCCGCTCTGGGCACCATAAATAAAACAACATAAAAAAGTTCAATAATAAGTTTTCTCTTTTCATGGTTAGAACAAAAGTAACTCCCATAACTGGCCTCTGGCTCGATAGAGTCAATCCTCCACTCGATGAGATTGATGCAGTTATGACGAAGTATGATTTTCATGAACTGGATCGTGATGCAATCCTAGAATCCAATCAATATGCTCGTCTTGATGCGTACGATGACTATATATTTCTCGTGCTTCATTTTCCAAAATATGATTCTAATTCTGAACGATATATTCAGAATGAACTCAATATATTCGTAAGTCGAGACTACCTTATCTCATTTCGCTACTACCAATCGACAACGATGCGTCGACTCTATGAGAAATATGAAACTGATCTCAAGGCTGGAGTACAAGAATCCCCTGCTATTCTCCTCTATGCGATTATCGAAGGATACCTTGATAAGACAATGAAGATGTTGGAACGTTTTGCAAAAGATCTCAAAACTCTCGAAAGAGAACTTTTCTCAGCTCGTGGAACGGATACCATCCGAAACATCATGACAAAAAAACGGAACATCATCACGCTCAAGCACATGATGAAACCACAGATTCTCGTACTGCGAATGATAGAAAACCAGATGAAGGCACGATTCTCTGACGAAGTAGAGCTCTACTTCGAAAACCTCGAGGATAAACTCGATAAAATATTCTCGGAAATCCAACTCCTTCAGGAAAATGTTGACTCTATGGAAGATACCCTCAAGAGTATCTTCGAACTCGAAAGTAATACCACCATCAAATACCTCACTACATTTTCAGCATTTATGCTCCCTCTTACCCTCGTTACGGGAGCATTTGGGATGAATGTAGAATCTTGACTCTTTAGTAATTGGGTTGTCATAGGAACAATCATATGAGTAACCTTTCTTTTAGTTATACTCACTATATTCCTTGGGAAGAAAAAAATAATATAATTCCATTTTTGAAGAGAAATATTTTTCCCACTTACACCGTTGACCCTGTCTATTTATGTATATTTTCAGATTTTTCATTATTCTTCTGACTCTCATTATTTCTAATGCCAGTTTAGTATCAGCAGCCGATATTAGCCCACAGACTCGGGCCTCTTATATTCTTGGGCTCAAAGCACCAATTCGACTTCCGATATTTTATGATGATGCGAGTTATATGAGATTTGTCAGTCGTACTACTCCTCTTTCTGAAACTACCTATGCTCCAACAGATCTTGTTTCAATATCATGAGCACTAATAAATCAAGCTGGTCGAAATAGCCTTCTTCGAAAAGAGGCTCGAGATACTCTCTGGAATTTAGCAGAAGGATTTCAAGAAAAATTCAATACTCCACTCACTGTAATTAGTGGTTACCGGAGTGCAGCATATCAACAACGACTCTGGGACCTTGGAAGATGTCGAGACTCGCTCTGTGCACCACCAGGATATAGTGAACATCAACTCGGTCTTGCAGTTGATCTCTTCGATGCCACTACAGAAAAAGAATTTCAAACTAATCCAACACTCAGAAAATATATCAAGTGGCTCGAATGAAATGCCTATAAATACGGATGGACTCAGAGCTATCAGAAATGAGTAGAAATCGATGAATACGATGTAGAGCCTTGGCACTATCGATATGTCGGAACTACCCTTGCCAGGCGGCTCCATGAACTCGGTTGGACCTATACAGAATTTGTCAGATTCCAAGAAGCAATCCAACGAAGATAAAAAAATAAAACCCAATGTTGGGTTTTATTTTTTTATCTATTATTTTGTTACACTCTCAATACGAATGTAATATGATCGTACATATCCCCAATATCCTGAAAGAGTCTTGATAAATGACCAACCATTTTTATCCATACTTCCGATGAGGACTTTTTCTCACTGTGCAATTTTTCCTATTACTGCCTTTTCGGAAAGTGTCTTAGAGCTTCGAAACATCAATTCTTTTGTATTCTGAATCTTTCCATATACAACCGCTTTTTCAAAAATATTTTGAGAATTTCCTAATTGGAATTTTTTTAAAAGTTCAATAGTTTTTGATCATATAACTGGAGAAATCTTAGTAGAATTTTTAAGATTTCATGTCTTTTTTGCAACTGGAATTTCTGGTATTATTGTAATCGGAGGAGTAACTATAACTGGGTTTCCAGAAGATCATCCACCACCTCATCCACCTGGCCCGCTAATAATAGAAGGAGTTGGGGAAACTGGAGGGGTAATTGGTGGAGTAACTGGAGGAGGTATTACGACAACTTGATACACAAGAACCGTTCGAGTTACTATAATTGCACTATTTCCTGATATATCTCTTGTAGAATATACAAGAAGGTATGTTCCTGTCTGGCTCGTATTCACACTTCCTGATCTTGAAACAGTACAAACTACATCATAGTTATCACGACAAGTAGCTCCTGGATCTACGAAAGTACTACCTGAAAGAATATTCATTGTACCAGAACCCAAAAGCGTAATAATAGGTGCTGTCATATCCGTTACGATCACTGTGCGTGATACACTAGTAGCAAGATTTCAGGCAATATCTCTTGCAGAATATACAAGGATATATGATCCTGGGATATTTACATTCACTGATCCACTCACGGTAACAACACAAGTTGGATCCACATCATCAGCACATCTTGCTCCTGGATCTACGAAGGTGCTACCAAGGGCAATATTCATCGCAACCGATCCAGAGAGAGTAATAGTTGGTGGAGTAAAATCAGATACAATGATGGTTCTAATAACTGGGGTAGCTATATTTCCAGAAGTATCAACTGCTCTATAGGTAAGAATATAGGTTCCTGCTAGATTTGTATTCACTGATCCGCTCACAGTAACGGTACAAGTTGGATCCACATCATCGGTACAAATGGCTCCCGGATCTACGAAGGTGCTACCAAGAGCGATATTCATCGTACTTGATCCTGAGAGGGTAATCACTGGAGGAACTGAAATCGATACAACTACATTCACGGTTCTCAGTACATCGATTGCCTTATTTCCTGAAGAATCCATTGCACTATAAGTAAGCAGATATGCGCCAGTTTGATTTGTGAGCACTTCTCCTTTTCGATTTACAAAACAACCACGACCTGTGCCACCAGGAGAATCAAGTCATCCAGTATCAAAGTTATCTGTACAGGTTGCTCCTGGATCTACGAATTGGGTTCCAACCAAAATAGTGATAACAGAGGCACCTGAAAGCGTAATTACAGGAGGAGTCATATCAGAGACGCGAACGGTTCGCCCTAGTGGGATAGCAAGGTTACCAGAACCATCTACCGCAGAATAAGTGAGAAGATATGTTCCTGAGAGAGTAGTATTCACAGATCCAGATACCGTAACAATACAAGTTGGATCTACATCATCGGTACAAGTCGCTCCTGGATCTACGAAGGTACCACCAAGTGCAACATTCATCATACTTGATCCAGAGAGGGTAATCACGGGAGAACCAGCTGTTGCTACAATATTCACGGTTCTCTGTAAGATTACAGATTTATTTCCTGAAAAATCCTTCGCACTATACTCAAGTATATGAGCCCCAAAAACCGAAGTATTCACTGAACCTGAAACAGTAACGGTACAAGTGAGATCAAAATTATCAGTACAAGTAGCTCCTGGATCTACGAATTGAGTTCCAACTACCAGGGTCATCATCGCTGCACCCGAAAGAGTAACTACTGGAGGGGTCAGATCTGAAACTCGAACCGTTCGCCCTAGTGGGATAGCAAGGTTACCAGAACCATCTACCGCAGAATAAGTGAGAAGATATGTTCCTGAGAGAGTAGTATTCACAGATCCAGATACCGTAACAATACAAGTTGGATCTACATCATCGGTACAAGTCGCTCCTGGATCTACGAAGGTACCACCAAGTGCAACATTCATCATACTTGATCCAGAGAGGGTAATTATTGGATTCATCGGATTCGGAGAGATTCCTAGAGCTGTGAATATTTTCTCCATATTCAGAAATACTCCCATTGGCACTCCTGAAGTGACATTATCTCCATTCTCTGAAAGGAGTGTTCGTACCTGATCAGTATCCATAGTTCCTGCCATAGCAAATATCGCTCACACAGCACCAGCCACAAAAGGGGCTGCCATAGAGGTTCCGCTTTTTCATCCATAGGTTCCTCCTGGAAGAGTAGAATAGATAGAAACACCAGGAGCAGAGATGAGTACTCCAGCACCATAGTTAGAAAAAGAAGCCTTCGTAGTATTGCTATCTACCGCACCAACCGCAATAGCATCCTGACATCCAGAAGGAGAAAAACCTGTAATATTGATATTACTATTCCCTGCTGAAACGATGCTCACGGTTCCCTTCGAACGAGCATAAGTGATCGCTGCACAGAGCATATCGGTTTGAGTCGGAGTTCCAGCACTTCCGAGACTCATATTGATAACTGGGATTCCATTGTCTGCTGCATATCGGATTGCATTTGAGATACCATATGTTGATCCAAATCCCGTATCACCGAGTGCCTTGAGTGGAACGATGAGAGCACGAGAATAGACTCCATAGATTCACTTCGCATTTACTGATGCGCCGATGATACCTGCCACATGCGTTCCATGGCTATGTACATCCCGAACTACTCCAGTATTGTAGACAAAACTATATCCATTCACATCATCGATATATCCATTGTTATCATCATCAAGATTATTTCCTGCGATTTCAGCAGAATTTGTATAGATATTCGATACAAGATCTGGATGCGTGATATCTACACCCGTATCGATCACTCCGATTTTTATCCGAGGTTTTCCAGTAAAAAGGTACTGATATACATCTGCCTTGATCTTCTGGATTCCCCAATTGAGAGTACTTGATTCTCCATCAAGATAACCACTTCCAGCAAGATTATATACGAGTCCTGGCCGAATAATCTCAACCTGATTAAAAAAATCATCAGGAACAACTCCTGCATCAAGATATTCTACCATCCTCTTTCCAAAGGTGGATTCACGAGAAAATGTCATCTCATAGACTGTTTTCTCATCATAGATATCCCTATATTGTTCTGTGAAAACATATACATCCGTTGCATCAAAAAATCCAAATAATTCTTGAAGTTTTGAAGTGTCTAAGCTCGTCTTGATAAGGAGCCGAATAGTATCTCCTCACTCATTCGCAATTGCCTCTCGCAAAATAGAAGTAATCTCACTCTCTGTAACGGGAACAAATGGTTGTAGCTGATCATCAGAAAGCTTGGTTTTCTCTGCTTGATCCATATATTCATCCAATATTTCTTCTTTGATCTCTGGTGTGATAACCATCTCTACTCCTGATGCCACCTCCGTAACACTATCAGTTGTTTCGATATTTTCTATATATTTCTTGATAGCGATTGTTGTCGCTGTTTCTGGAGATTCTGGAGAAGTTACACCTGTATCAACAATTGGATCTACTGGTAAAACAATATTTTCGATCTCTCCGCTCATCGTTCCTCCGCTACTCGGAAACATAACTCCTGATGCTGTGTCCACGATAGAACCTGTATCAACTGGTAGAGTTTCACCTGTTGAAATATCACCCACTGATTCAGTTCCTGAAAGAGTATCTGCAATCAGAGAAGGAGTCTCGATAATATCACCTGTTGTTGATGATGCAATCTCAGTTGATCCAGATCATATTACTGCTTCACTTTCGCTTGCAAGAACATAGGATGATCCAAATGTATTAAATACTAATACGAAAAGCAAAAACATCGCAATAGAGCGAAAAAAATGAGAAGAAGAATACATAATTGTATAGAGTAAGAATATTTCTTCCTATGTGTATATATATTGATATGATTTTTTATGTATAAAACTGAATAGTATATGTATTCGGTTTTTATCTACTCTATACGACTAATTGTACCTATTAATTATTAATAAAATATATTATATATAAAATTATAGAATTGAAAAATTAATTTTAAATTATTAACTCAAAATTAATAATTCTACATTTTGAAATACATCAAAAAAATCCTCTCAAATATTTGAGAGGATTTTTTATTTAGAAAATTAATCCAAGATTAACACATCTGTTTTGTAGGT
Organism: Candidatus Altimarinota bacterium; assembly: GCA_013268835.1. GTDB lineage: Bacteria > Patescibacteriota > Gracilibacteria > BD1-5 > UBA2023 > JABFSX01. Next base: position 238,423 of record JABFSX010000004.1, read on the forward strand.
TGTATCCCGAAGAGTAAAAGTAATATCCGCCTCTCCAGACCAGCGATTCCCTGCCATCATATTTTCATTAAAAATAAATTGATATCCTCAGAATTGTTTGAGATTATATCCGATTATTTGCCCGAAAGGACCATCCATAGTGCCATCAGGTAAAACAACTTGTGACCAACGGAGATTGGCTCATGAGGCACTCGGAAAAGTGATAGCAATCTCGACAGATTTTGCTTCTGAATTGATAAATGCGATAGTTGTTGGTTTTCCAGAAGTATGCTTGATGTGGATAACTTTTTTCTCTATTCCGTTGAAGATGGGATTATATTCATCTCCGCTACCAGTAAGATTCTCAACAAGAGGTGGCTGAATATCTCCGCTACCAGGAGTGATAGTAGTCCCCGTCATAACAACTGGAGAAAATATAACTATACTACCAGTATTATTGGATGGTACGATCAAATCTGAGGAGGTACAAGATGAGAGTACAAAAATACTAAAAAATATGCCAAATCTAGAAATCATAATGAAAAATTAATGAATTTCATCATATGTTAAAATTCATCATAAACAAAGAAAAATCCAAGACAAAGAATCTATAGGGAATTTTTTTCATACTTTTCCCAACAAAATATCGAACCAATTCCAAGAAGAAAAGATATCCCAGCACCAAACAATCATATCCGAATGATCATCTCGGTATCAAACTGAAGTACATACAAGAAGAACAGGAGAAATACTATCGAAATCAATCTTCCTGTCCAGAGTATCACTTCTCGCAAGATCATCCCCGGATAAAAATCACTCTCCTCTGTCTTAATTCCATCCATGAGATGCAGGTCATACACATGTTCCGATATCCGAAAGAGTGGATTCAAAAATAATCCAAGGAGAGAAAAAATCAAAAATCCAACAAAATGAAATTGCCATCAGAAAAATATATACATCAGGCAGAGTCCTGTACTAATCCAACTAAAATACAGCATCCGATTCGTACTCATCCGACGAGTAGAGAGATACACGATCAAAAATGTGGAAACTAGTGTCAGTATTCCCTGAAATAATCATATATTTACCTCATTCTTGAGCATCATTATCGTGATAATCGGCATCGTAGTAATCACAAATCCATGAGATATTCCTCGAATGAGGAAATACAGATGTCCGAACTTATACTTCTTGAGATCAAAAAAATTCGAGACATCTTTTCGAGTGATTTTCGGTGGAAAATACGAATCAATATGGTGAATAAAAATAAATGAAAAAAGATACACAATAGGCAACGTCTCAAAGAGTACCCAATATCCATCCATCTGATACAAATCCGTGATATAGAAGATAAAGGCAACCACAAAAGGCACGACAATAGAGATGATGTTCTGTCCTGCCGATATCGAAGAAGAGTAAAAATCCCGATTCTGATTCTCGATATTCTTGAGTTCTTGCGTGTGTACTGCATTCCAAAAACTCCCATTCCCGAGTCCAAACAATATCCCAAATATATACACCGCAGAGAGTGTCCCATCAAAAGCGAGGAGTACATAATATGCCACGATAAATAGTACATAGGATATGTAGTACATATTGCGAATATTTGCAATGAGTAGGCTCATAAGCCAACCAAGCAATCAGAATCATGCGAAACTCGCCGTATAGAAAACCAGATTATAGATAATCAGATCCTCTATCGAGGAGTGAATCTTGAAGACGTAGATATTCAGAAAAACTCCCGTGATCACCCCACCAAGTGAGTAGATCCACATCAGGTATATCATCGAGCGATTGGAGAGTGGGAGTCGGAAAAAGGTATTGAGGAAAGTGGAGAGCATGGAAGGATGAGTATACTAGTAGTTAAGAAAAGAGTTTAAATCCTTTGCATTTAAATCAAGAAATCTTATAATTAATAAATCGATGATTGTCTTGGGGCTTAGCTCAGTTGGACTAGAGCAGGTCTCTGCTAAGGACAAGGTCATGGGTTCGAGTCCCATAGCCCCAACACAGTTATTGATTACATAATAAATGATCGAATATTTTCATTTAATTCTTTTACTAATCACTCATTACTTTCTTGCCATCTTTTTATTAACTTCTTTCATCACTTTCACCAAAATTTCTTTTCATCATTAAACCATGATTTCATTTGGACTCGGTCAGTAGTATTTGGACTTTTTGTAAGAAATACTCGCTTATTATATTCTCAAATTCATCACCAGAAATAATCATTGTCCTCCAAAGAAGACAAAAAATTATAGAGAACAACTTCTGGACTTTCGTTTCATGGCAAAAATGCCACTTTATATCATTTAACTCTACGGAAATCATTTCTTGAATCTCAATCAAGAACTATGATACTTTGTATAAATTCTGGAACTTTTGCTTCTATAAGATTTTTATAAAAATTTTTACCCAGACTTACCTTCTTCATTAGTGTAAGTCTTTTCTTTAAATCAGAATTGAGTATACACTCAAGGAATAAAAAAGCCTCCTCATCTTCACAATATAGATTTAACTTATTCACTACTTTAGTTGGAATCACTGAGTGCATAAGTCCTGCTTTCATTTTTTCAAAACTAGATTCATCATCTAATTTAATAATAGTACCGGAACTATCATCAAGAAAAGCAATCTTACTTGAATATTCAAAAGTTCGCTTATTCTCCTCAAGAAGATATCATAAGATTTCTATTGAATGAGTCGTAAATATAAATTGAAGATTATACTCTCTTGCTGTTTTTAGAAATAAGTCCATTAATTGGAGCTGTGCTCGAGGATAAAGAGTAGCATCTACTTCATCAATTAGAATAAGTCATCAATTATAATTCTCTCATTGTTCTTGTTTTAGATTTTTAAAAGAAAGTATAGATAAAATTATCTGTGCAATATTATCTTGTCAGGATGAATTTCATAAAACATCATAATTATCTGTTGTAGGTAGGTAGGATTCTTTATTTCTTGTTTTTGTATGTGTAGGCTTTATTCTTTTATTTGAAGATAAAATCTTATTATACCATTGCTCATATAAACACCTATCTTCTTCTGTAATATTATCTTCTATTCAAAATGATTTAACAAAATTCAAATCAGATTCTTGAGCAAGTGGAAATAATCTTTTTAATCCAAGATAACGCACAGGTTTTCTAATTTTTCATTCATCTTTTTGTCTTTCTCCAACATCAACTCGATATCTTTTATCTGCTTCAATATATCGAGAACTTGCTTCTTTATTTGATCCATCATCATTCTCAATGCTCCATAAGTATTCGCTCAGATAATCTTTATCTGGAGAAAAACGAAAAACCTCAGAAAATTGAGTCTCAAAAATCTTATTATCAAGAGAGGATTTTCAAATTGTTCAGCCTTTTCAACTTCTATAAGAAAACATATGTCCTATAAGTCCCAAAACTGAAGATTTTCAAGTTCAATTTGGCCCAGAAATTACCGTAATTTTATCTCAAATTTCTAGTGTAATATTCTCTAGGTGTCTAAATTTTTTTATTAAAAGTGATTTAATTTTCATTTTGAAATAAAATTAAATTCTCTCCTTCCCTCCAATATAATTCCTCAATACTTTTGGTACAGTTACGGTGCAATCCTCATTCTGATAGTTTTCCATAATCGCTACAAGAGCCCGTCCACAGGCGAATGCAGTAGCATCATTGGTATGGATGAGTTCTACATCTCCTGATGTTCGGCGAACACGAGTCTGGAGTCTACGAGATTGGTAGTCAGTCATATAGTCAGCCGTATGTGTCTCACGATATTGAGATTGTCCTGGGAGCCACGCCTCGATATCTGATCCTTTTGCATTTGGCTTTCCGATATCGAACGTACACTTCTGGAGCTTCTGATATGGGATTTCGAGTTGTTGCATGAGCCACTCTTGGATTCCTGAGAAGAGGAGGTGCTCATCGTGAGAGGTCTCAGCGGTCGAGAATGACTCCATCTCGAGCTTGTCGAATTGGTGTACACGGATAATCCCTTCCATATCTTTCCCATAGGTTCCAGCCTCTCCACGGAATGATGTAGCATATCCGAGATATCGAACGGGCATCTCAGATTCAGCGAATATCTCACCCGCATGCATAGAACCGAGAACGTGTTCTGCAGAACCCTGGAGCCAGAGATCCTCTCCCTCGATCTTGTAACGATCTTCTCGTGGCTCAAGTCGATCCATCGCATCGTACGGAGCGGTCTTGATCATATACGGAGGAAGCACAGGGAGAAATGGCTTATCTGAGACAGAGAGCTTGTGTTCAGCAATGATTCCAGCAAGGACCGTAGAATCTGAGAGAGAATCCATCACCCATTGGATGAGGGCGAATTGGAGCTTCACGAGATCTCATTTGAGATATGCAAAACGTGAACCCGCCACATTGGCTGCTCGTTCCTTGTCGATCCATCCACGAATCTCTCCTATCTCTGCATGATTTTTTACTGGAAAATCGAATTCACGGATCTTTCCCCATTGTTTTACAATCACATTTTCTTCTTCTGTGAGTCCAAGTGGCGTATCTGCAGTTGGAATATTTGGGATTTTTTTATAGAGAGCAAGGAACTCTGTTTCGATGGTTTCAAACTCCTTTTCTCCAATTTGGATCTTTTCCTTGAGCTCTTTGGCTTCTGTAAGTTTCTCTGGTTCTGGCTTCCCTTTTCCCATACTCGCAGAGATATCGTTACGACGCATGCGAAGAGCATCGAGTTCTTGACCAAGAGCAATACGAGCCGCATCGAGTTCGATCACACGTTCGAGATCCACTCATTTGGTTACTTTATCGTGAAGAGCTTTTTTGATAATTTCTGGATTATTTCGGAGAATTTTGATATCGATCATAGAACAATTTGGACTTATAGAGTAAATATGGTTTTCATTATAGAAAATCTCGATTCTTTTTCAATTTTTTTGCAAAAGAAAAGGAAATATGGTAATATCAAAGTATGGTATTCAAACGTAAAGATTCAATACATATTCGTCGTTTCAAGAAGATTGCAGAGGCTATGGCTGTCTGAACTGGTATTATTATGTTCTGGCGTGGAATCTGGCTTCTTGGTGACACCTATCTCTATCCAGATCATGCTGGAATCAGTGCTACTATATCACTATTTCTTGGGATTCTCATACTGCTTCTGACTCGTAGTTTTGTGAAACAATTCCTCTGAGAAATGCAAGAAGAAGAACTCAAAGCCGAAAAAAATATGTTTGAACATATCTTTAATAAATAAATTTATTAAAAAATCCTTCAGATAGTGAAGGATTTTTTAATTGTTTTTTTCACGTTTTTCGATAGGATAGACGAGTAAATTCATCCATCAAAAAATGTCTCTCTATACCAAATATCGACCTCGTGATTGGAACTCTGTCATCGGACAAGATTCTGTATCTACTATACTCCGTACTTCCCTTTCTCAGAATCGAGTTGGGCATGCCTATATCTTGACGGGGTCTCGTGGAACTGGTAAAACTACCAGCGCTCGTATCCTTGCGAAGGGTGTGAATTGTCTCGATCTCCAAGATAATGGAAATCCTTGTCACAAGTGTACTCATTGTATTGCTTTTGATGAAGGAAATATGCTCGATTGTATCGAGATCGATGGAGCCTCTAATAATGGAGTTGATAATGTGCGAGACCTGATCGAGAAGGCTCGATTCGAACCAAATCAATGAAAATATAAGATCTACATTATTGATGAAGTCCATATGCTCTCGACAGGAGCGTTCAATGCACTTCTCAAGATTCTCGAAGAACCACCAGATCATGTAAAATTTATCCTTGCTACTACAGAAATAGATAAAATCCCTGAAACCATCCGATCTCGATCACTTCGTTTTGATTTCAAAAAAATCACTGAAAAAGATATCATAAAAAGGCTCGAATTTGTTTGCCGAGAAGAGAATATAATCGCCGAAAAAGAAGCCCTTGAGATCATTGCTCGTGCCGCCCGTGGAGCGCTTCGAGATGCTCTCACACTCACAGAACAGAATATCGTCAATGGAGAGATCAATACAGCATATGTAAAATCAACACTTTCACTCGTTGAGAAGTCACTGATCGATCATATCATCGCTACTATAGTAAGTATGGATAGAGATGGGATGATAAATATTCTAGAAAAGCTCCGAACCGAACATACTGAAATTCGCAGTTTATTCGATCAGATTCTCTCGGGACTCAGGGACCAGATGATGCAGATTTTCCAGTCAAAAAATACAACTGATACACTGGAATTTGTTACATATAGTGAGATATTTGCAATATTCGAATCTGCATACAGCTATACCAAGACCATTCCTGATGGAGGACTCCTGATCGAGATCACCCTGATGCGAGCTGTGATGCGATGAGAGAAAAAACAAAATGATGAAACGATTTCTAAAAATGATGAAAAAAATACAAAAATTAAAGAGATTCCTACGGAATGAAAAAAGAAAATAGAATCAGAAGAAATAAAGACTTTTGATACTTTTTCTACAAAAAGTATAGAGAATACTGTTTCAGTAAAAAATACCGAAACCGAAACAATCCCTACAGGATGACAAGATAAAACTTCAACAAATACATTCTCCTATATTCGTCTCCTCGAAGAAATCAAAAAAATAAAAAATACTCTCGTTCTCGACCTCAAGACTGCTCGATTTGAAATCAATAATAATACCCTGACATTTATTTTCTCTAAAGAGTGGCACTATAATAGAGCCAATGATCCAAGTATGAAGACCATAATTGCAGAACAACTCGAAAAACTCTATAGTGGAAGTTGGAAAATCGAATGTCGACTCGATGGAACAAATAATCTCAATATTCTTGATGAGGTTTTTTAGAACCTAAGGTGTCGGACAAGCAACACTCACTTGTCCCTTCATACAATTTTTTGCCATTTTAGGAACACGTTTTTCGACGGCCTCAGCCGTAAAAAGAAGAGAAATATGTAGATCAATAAGATCAAGCATCATTGTTGATTTTGTTTCTATCTCAGGAGTTGTTCTTGAGCGTAAAAGACTATCCATAGCAATAACGGATCTCTTTACTGTATCCTCTTTTATAACATTATTGACATGATAGACTCGCTCATCTGTTGTTCGAGCATTTGTTACTTTTTTCTTAAAAGGGGTAAGTATATTTTCTAGTCCTAGAATTGGATTTGCCATACATTGAGCCTTGGCTCGTACCGCAGCAGCGACACTATCATCTCCTGTAGTTTTTGCCTTAAAACAATCAAAATTCTTCACAATTCGATCAGACATACGAACTGATTGTCCAAGATTAGAAAGCTGGGATTGAAGCTGTTTTCTTTTATCATTGATTCTTTCTTCGATCGTTTTTTTACTTCATCCTCACTGAAACATAGCAATAGCCTTCTTCCAATCAGCCAATGCTGAATCGTTTTTTTGTCAGATTTTCTCTATTCACTTCATGATCTTCGCCATACCTTCTTCGAGTCCATTCTGATCTTTACATCATTCAGTGGCTGTTGGATTATAGTTTGCATTGATCGCATTGGCAAGTTCAATATTTTTTTCAGAGAGTCCAATTGGATTAGACGGAACACCCAATGCTGCTTGCTTAAAGATATTTTCAAGTGCCTGATTTTCGATCAATAAAGTTTTGAATTCTCATTTGATATCATCATTCAGATTACAAGTATTTGCCATATTTGATATAGCACCAGTAATCTTTTTTTCTGTTTGAGTAAACAATGTTCCATCCCGAGAAACTGGGGCCCGAGTTTCTCCATTTACTGCAATCTTGATATTGTATTGAAAATCAAGAAACGTATTATCAAAAATTGGAACCTCAAGAAACGCCTTATCAATAACCTCCAATGTTCGTTCAGCTGATGAACTTGCTCCTGCTTTAGTTATACCACAAGATGCTGGATTTCCTTGGCTTTTTATATTTGTAAGCTTTGTATCAACAGAACGTGTATATTCGGCGAGCTCAGCAATCGGACCGTTCTGAATTGAACAACCTCATCATGCTGAAAAAGTCTGATTTCATAAGATAATCAAACCCATATAGATACAAGATGTATATGCTAATTTTTTATACATATTTATTTACTTGGAAGATTATCAAATTTTCGATCTATTTCAAGAATCTCAAGAATGATATTGAGCATTGCTCGTGTAAAGGCCTGAATCTCCGTCAAATCTGTTGAAATTCAATTGTATCATTCTTTTTGCCCATCCTTTAATCGGATATCATAACATCAGGCAAGATTCTCCATTTCTTTTGGTCAAAGTGGTTTTTTTGCGAGTAAGGCATTATCAGTTGTCTGTCAACGATTCTGATTGAATCCAGCACCAATTGATCCATTTGCAAGATCAAGATCTCATGCAAGTCAGACCTCATTCATAGAACAACGAAGATCTCGATCGAATTTTGCATCCAAAATAACTTGTGTAGCTTCCTTTTCGACAATTTTTTTCGGCTGTGGTGTTTCATGCATAAAAATTCGAGCTCCAGCAATTTTTTCTTTGAACTTTACATTCAAAAAAGGAAGTTGATACGTATTGTTTGTCATCTTTTGCTGGGACAGATCAGACCAAGATATTGGCTCCATCATCTTTGAGTGTTTTTCGAGCAAGAGCTCGATCGAAGGAGTCGGTGATCCTCCAAGGAGATTCATTGTTCCTCATTTCATATTAATGGTAATACAGAATATCCCTTCGCAAGGAAGTGTATGTGAGAAATCCTTGCTCTGTGAAGTACCAAATCTTGCAGCACTTGCTGCTGCATCATATCCTCATTTTCTTCAGGTACTTGTATCGAATACAAATCCTGTATCATTCGTATTTCCTGCGAGTGATGCGTCAATGTTTTCAAAAAAATCTTCCCCAAATAAACCACCAATATCCACAGATCAAGATGCTACAGAAGTATCCTCACAAACTCATGCCCAAGGGAGCGGAGTAGTTGTACCTGAATTAGTTGTACCTGAATTCATAGCTATCGGAGATGTATTATTGCCAGCTGTAGGATTTGTAGGATTTGCAATTGCGGCAGCAGCTCAGCCAAAAAGTGGTGCTATCGGTTTTCCTGCAAGCATATCTGAAAGAGCCTTGGCACTTGCATTCTTTGTGCCTTTATATTCATTTTTTCACTTAAATAATACACCATTGATTCGACTGATATCGTGAAGAATATCATAATCCGAATTCACAACGTCACCATCTGAATAGAGTCCTGTATTTCCAACTGATTCTAGTGTATTTTGATCCTTATAAGCAGCATCTTGTACTGCATTGTACTTTTCTACAAGACATTGACGGAGTGTTGATTCACTCACTGTAGTCAGTTGAATATTTTTTTTACTTGCCAATTGTACTAGTATGGCTGTATTTCCTTCTTTGAGTTTATCTAGCGACTTTTGGTCGATTCTTTCACTCGCCAACCAAGGAGCATTACATCCAAAAGATCCATATGTTCCCTTTTCATTTAGACGCCTTACCGTAATACCTTGAGCCAGAGCATCACCCGCATCATCAATCCGTGAATAAAAATCCAATCAGAGATTAGATCCAATAATACTATCATTAGAACCTTCAGAGTTATTTGCAGCACTTTTAGCCTCATACTCAGCATTAACTGTATTTCCATCTGCTATTTTTACAGAATCCGCATAACCAGAAAATGGCACTACAAGAATGCAAAAGAAACCAAATATGAAAAAATACTGCTTCATACCAACTATTGTACTAGAAATTCCCAAAAAATGCAAAAGAAAAACACCCCAAGAAACCCTGAAGGAATAAGCATATATAAAAAGATTTTTTGAGTATTTTTTGCAAAAAAACAACACTTCTCTATACTGAGAATATATATCATATAACTCTATCTTATGCGAATTGCTATTCTTATTGGACTCCTATTTCTCTCAGCTTGTACAGCTACCACTAATACCACCGATACAAATAAAACTCCTACTACAGCTCCTACCACTACAACGCCTACAGTAAAAGAAAATCATACTGTTGCCACTCCAACATTTGGTTCATGAAAAACTCAAGTAGAGATATTTGCAGATTTCCAATGTCCTGCCTGTATCGTATTTTCAGAAAATGTTGGACCAATATTCGAAGAATATGCAGCCTCAGGAAAGCTCACTATTACTTTCAGACAGTATCCACTTGAAATGCATAAAAATGCAAAATCTGATGCCATTGCGGCGCTCTGTAGCGCTGAACAATGAAAGTATATGGACTATAAAAAAGGACTCTATTCTCTTGAAAGAGAAAAAGCTGGAAAGAGCGTTACTGATGCTGAGCGAGTTAGTCTCGCCAAAGAAAAAGGTCTTGATGAAACAAAATTCTCAAGCTGTCTCTCTTCTCGGGCTTATGAGAAACAAGTAGAATCAGATATAGCTCTTGGTGATAGTAAATGAGTAAATGCTACTCCGACGATTTATATCGATGGAATGAAGGTAGATATGTCCCTCTTCCGAGATCTCAACGGATTTAAGACTTTTCTTGAAAATCGAATCAAATAATAATCTAAGTTAGAATATAAAATCCCTCAATCAATTAATTGAGGGATTTTATATTATTTTATTCAATTACTTTGAATAACTCTTCCAGACTTGTTTTTCATTGCATAGCCTTGAGTATTCCATCTTCTCGCATCAACATAAGATCTCACTTTCGAGCAGCCGTGATAATCTCACGGGGACTTGATCAGTTTCTGATTAGCATACGAATATCATCAGAAAAATTCATCACTTCATAGATACCAATACGTCCTTTATATCCTGTCATTCCACACTCAGCACAGCCTTTTGATTTCCAGAGCTTAAATCCATCTTTTTTGGAAGCAAGTGCCTCGATACCAAGATCCTTGAGCATATACTTGATAATATCAATCTGACTTGTATCTGCCTCATATGCTTCAACACAGTGAGGGCAGAGTCTACGAACCAGTCGTTGAGCAATAATTACATCAAGTCCAGAAGCAAGGATATAATTTGGAACCCCCATATTCATAAGTCGTTCGATCGTCTCACCTGCACTCTTTGTATGAAGAGTTGATAAAACTAGATGCCCCGTCATTGCCGCTTGCATAGAGATCGTCGCTGATTCGAGATCACGAATCTCACCAATCATGATAATATCAGGATCTTGACGCATCAGAGCCTTGAGACCTGTGGAATATGTGTAGTTCTTTTTTTCATCTACTTCACTTTGCACAATTCCTGAAAGCTCATACTCGATCGGATCTTCCAAAGTAATAATTTTTCGGTCTTCTGTATTAAGACTAGTAAGCATCGAATAGAGTGTGGTTGTCTTACCACTTCCCGTTGGACCCGTCACAAGAATAGTTCCATTTTTTTTCTTGAGACTTCTATCGATCTGTCTTCGGGAAGTCCACATAAAACCAAGCTCTCCTACTTGTGGAATTGCCTTAGTGGAATCAAGAATACGACAAACAACATTCTCTCCATAGCGAACTGGGAGTGTTGATACACGAACATCAATCCGTTCACTATCACTCGTAATGCGATATTTACCATCTTGTGGAATATCTGTAAGATTAAGTTTGAGATCTGATTTATATTTCAGTCGCTCGAGAAGAAGCTTATATTCTGGACGAGAAAGATTTACAACATCTACAAGCTCTCCATCAATACGAAGACGGATACGAATATCCATCTCACCGGTATCATAGTGAATATCAGAAGATCCGAATCCAAGAGCTCATTTCGTTATAAGAGTCAAGGTTGCATCACTATCTTGCCTTGAAAGAGCACTATGAATCTCTTCTGAAAGTGCAATAAAACGATCAGAGTCTTTTATTTTCCCTGTTTTTTCTTTTGCTTTTATGATTGCATCTTGAAATTGTTCCTCATCTCTAATAGCAGGAACTCATACTTCTTCAGCAACAACAGCAGGTATGGTAGTTTCATCATTCATACGATGAGTATATTCTATTTGAGTTATTTTTGCAAATTTGACCCGAGGAGAATAGTACTTTTCTTGCTTTTTTTAATTTTCAGGTACAATTCCAATATATAATATTGAAACTATGATTCGAAAACTCATTCCGCTTATTTTCTCCAGTTCTTTTTTTGAAAAACTTTTTGCATTTGGATTTCTATTTTTTATCAGCTATATCCTCACTGATTTTCTCATATTATTCTTTATTACCTTTTTATTTTCATACCTATTTCTTGAAGCAGGATCTTGGCTTACTGGTACAATTCACGCTTGGTGACTTCATGGAAAAAGAACCAAAGCATCAGAACTTGCTCTCAGGTATAATAATACAAATATTGTTGTTACAATACTTTATATTCTTTTTGTAACTATTCTTATACTCCTATTCACCAATATTATTCCTCAGATTATACGTGAAATTGGACAATTTATCACAGGTGCGCCAAGAATTGCATCACAAATACAAGGCTTCACTGATGAAATTCAGAAAATACTCAATGTTGATCTTGGTCTTAATCAAATTGTAGGTGACATAGTAAATACTCAAAATCTCGAAACCATCTGACAAACCACCCTCGGATATCTCAAAAATACTGGAATTATACTTACAAAATTTCTCATTGGACTCATTCTTTCCTATATATTTGTTATGGAAAGAAAAACAATTATTACTTTCCTTTCCAAAATGAAAGGAGGAAATTTTTCATTTATCTATGAAGAGTATGCTATTATTGCTCACAAAATATGATATGGATTTGGCGCTATTCTTAAGGCTCAATCACTGATAGCCATGACCAATGCTGTCTTGACTTCTATTGGACTTCTTGTGATTAGCTTTGTCCATGGCTGAAACGTATTTCCATATATTTTTACACTTTCTCTAATTGTTTTGATATTTGGATTTATTCCTGTTTTTGGAACATTTATCTCTGGAGTTCCTATACTGATAATCGCATATGGATATGGATGAGGCGTTTCTCTTCTTCTCTGTATAGCCATGATTGCTATTGTTCATGCTATTGAGGCATACTATCTCAATCCTCGAATTGTATCATCCTATGTACATATTCCTGTTTTTATTACTTTTTTGATACTTCTTGTTTCTGAACACTTTTTTGGACTTATTGGACTTCTTATCGGAGTTCCACTCTTTGTTATTACTCTTAGCTTTATTGACGATATAGATGCACATATTTCATATATAAAACAAAAACTCCATGCAGGATAGTATACGTAATTTGCTAGACATATTCCTAAAAAAAGAAACGGAACTCCCAAAGATTATCGTCATATATGGACCAACGGCCTGTTGAAAGACAGCCCTCTCTATCGAAGTAGCACAATATATTCAGAGTGAAATCATATCTACCGATAGTCGTCAGATCTACCGAAATATGAATATCGGAACGGGGAAAATCACCCCAGAAGAGACACAGTGAATCCCTCACCATATGATCGATATTATCGATCCGAGTAAGGTTTTTTCTGTTGTGGATTTTACGAAAATGGCACTTCCAATTATCGATCGGATTCAAAAAGATTGAAAAATCCCAATTCTTTGTGGTGGAACTGGACTCTATATCGATGGGATTCTCTTTGAGATGGCGTATCCAGATACTCCACCAAATTGGGAATATAGAGAAGAACTCGAAACTATCCGAATAGAAAAATGAAACCAAGAACTCTGGAATATGCTGGAACGAGTAGATCCCGAATATGCACGTACACTCGAAGTAGATAATTACCGATATATAATGCGATGACTCGAAGTAATGAAAGAAACGGGTCGATCTAAAATCGAATCCATATGAAAAAAAATTCCTCGATTTTCACCATTATTTATAACGCCCTATTCAGATACAAATAGACAAAAGCTCTATGATACTATCGATCTTCGTGTTTCAGAAATGTTCAATACTTGACTTATATCAGAAATAGAGTATATTATAGAAGTATTTACTTCAACCTGTCCTGGTCTCACGACGATTGGGTATAGAGAAATAGTTGATGCTCTGGAATGAAAAACCACTCTCGAAGCAGCAAAATCTCTCATCCAACAACGATCTCGTAACTATGCCAAGCGACAAATAACCTGGAATAAAAGATATGAACCAACCAACTAATCTTGATGAGGCTCGAAAAGATGCTCTCTCTAATTCATTATTTGTACTCGCACAAGAGGTGCAACTTGGACTCAGTGATAATACTATGGTCTATCACAGAATGAGGAAACTTATGACGAATCCTCAATTTACTCGAGATTTACTTGTAGTTACTCTTGAGAGAAATGATGATACAATAAATACAACTGTTCGATTCTGACTTATTGATACATATGATCTTATCGTTGTTCAACAAAATAAACCAAAAGAAATTCAAACTCTTCTGGAATTAGAAGCACAATAAAAACAAACTTAATAAAAAAATCCTGATTAATTTCAGGATTTTTTTGTATGATTACATTGAATTTTTTCGAAAATAGAAAACCTCATTGTTATCTCAAAATGTAAAAATATCTGATGGGGGACGATCACAAATTCATCCATTGTACCCTTCCATGTACGGAAATGATTCTTTTGCTTCTGCGAAAGTTTTGGATTCTATCTTTCCAGATAGATTTGCTGATGTAAGAAATAGTGGATATTGTATACAATTGCAAATATTCGCAGGAACGCATATTTCCGCAACACGAAAAGATATATTGTTGTATATTTCTGGATCGAGAAACTCTGGAAGATTCCATGTTGATTTTTTCTTCAATACTACACTCCAAGAATGTGGATAATGAACCAGAAAATCTATCTGTTCTTCTGTGATCTCAGCATATTCCCTAAGCGAATCAAAGTCTCGAACCAAAAAAGCAAGTCGATTCGAAAAATCTCGATCCTTCAAAGCGTAGATCATATGATAATCCTCCGAGGAGAAAAGATCTCCAGCAATCCCATAACACGTATCTGTCGGAAGTATAAAAAGCATATATAGTTGATTTATTCAGCCCATCGTCTAAAACTCGGACAATCTTGTTCTACGTCAATATGAGAAAAACCTTGGTGTTGGATGGCTTCTTTGATAATCTCTTTGAGTTCTGCAAATTTTTTGGAATGTGCTCGTTTTGAGAACTTGCATCCCGCTTCAGTCGCCAATGCCACTGGATTGATCGGAGCAGTAATATTCCCGTCTGGAGTAGTTTTTGTTACAGCACCAATCGGAGTAGTTGCTGATGCCTGACCGGTTGTGAGAGCATAGTTCTCATTGTTGAAAACAATATACGTCATATTGAGGTCTCGACGACACGCATGGATGAAGTGTCCCATACCAATCCCATATCCATCACCATCACCACCGACAATCACTACCGTCAGATCTGGATCAGCGAGCTTCACACCCGTTGCAAATGGCACCGCTCGACCATGAAGGGTTTCAGCTGCATATCCATCGATATACTGGCTTGCTTTTCCTGAACAACCCACTCAAGAGACAACTACTCGTTTATGAGGAGGGATTCCGAGTTCTTTGAAGGCATTTTTGATTGCCATGATAATAAGAAAATCTCCACAACCAGGGCACCATTGTATGTTTGTAAGTCAAGAACGCATAGTATTTATTTTGTAAGTGTATTAAAATCTTCCATAAAAAACGGCAAGAGATCATATTTTCTGAGATGATCCACTTGGAGTCCAGAAACATATTTCAGACCAAATTCTTTGGTGATATAATCCTCAAGTTGTCACTTGAAATTCGATTCTACGAATACCACTTTTTCGAGTCATACGATCACATCACGAAGACGAGCATCAAGAGGTTTCAAACAAGTAATCACAATGAGTCCCCATTCGGGATTCTCATCACACCATGCCTCAGCCGTATAGGCAGTAAACGAAAGTGTTACAATCATTTTTTTCGCTGTTGGATTCACGACCCGATATCCCATAATCCTCTCTTTTTCATAAAAGTTCTCAAGTTTTCGAGCTCGTTTTTCGGTCATCTTTACCTTGAGTTCCATATCTTCTGTTGTAGCCCCATATTCATCATGTTCATACGAAGTTGCAATGAAATCTCCATTTGGAGTTCCTACTCGAACGTATGGAGAAACTCCATCATCGGTAAATTCATATCTCTTATATCCCTCTCATGGATTTTCGATGAGTTTTCCACGATTCACTGGAGCGGGGATAAGTTCTGAAACGGTTACTTTTCCTTCTGAGAATTGTTTGTCTGTAAGAATCAATACAGTAGTTTGATATTTTTGTGCGATATTGAGCGCTTGACCTGCCACATAGTACCCCTCTTCCATCGTCGATGGGCAGAGCACTACATGATCGCATCCACCAAAAGTAGGAATCAGAGAATACGATATCTCACTCTGTTCAAAATAGGTTGGAGTCCCGGTACTTGGACCTGCTCGCTGAGAGAGAACCGCAACAATCGGAAACTCTGCCTGAGCTGCGAATGAAAGTCATTCGGTCATAAGTGCAAATCCTCCCCCGCTTGTCCCTACCATCGATCGAGCACCTGTAAATGATGCTCCGAGAGCTGCATTCATCACGGCAATCTCATCTTCTGCTTGGAGATATTTTACACGATTGGAACTAATAACCTCAGAGAGGATCGTCGAAGCTGGTGTCATCGGATACGCAGAGAAAAAATCAAGTTCACTCTCGATGGCTCCATATACAAGTGCCTTATTTCCATAGGTAAGCGACTTTTTCTCTTGAGTATTAGAAAATTGAGCCTGCATTCATTGATTCTGCTCTTTTCAGAGTTTAGCATATTCTCTGAGAATTTCGATATTTTTTGCAACCGTTTCGGCTCATTTTTTTGCAAATGCTCGCTCCACGGCAGACTCAAAAACCGAAGCATCAAGCCCAAGATATCCAGCAAGAATCCCGAGTAAATAGGTATTCTCATACTTTTCTTCGATAAGTGGATCAATCACGATGAATTTTTTACGGATATCGGGCTGAGTCACCTCGACTTTTGTGATCCATTTTTGGTTGGCAATAAGGAGTCCTCACTCTTTGAGATCCGAGAGATTCGGGTAGATATTTTTCTCGTTGAGTGAGATCACTACATCGACGCCACGAGTAATATATGGTTTCTCACTACAAATATGGACATCATAGTAATTGAGTCATCATTTGATGATAGATTGATACTCACTGTCCGTGATGACGTGTTGTCCAAGAGATGCGAAAGCATTCGCAATGATATCCATAATCGAGTGCATCCCAAGGCCTGCAGGACCAGCTATACGTATAGCAAAATGTGTATTTTTCATAGCGAAAAGTATAGAAAAAATCAAGAAAAAATCAAACATAAAAAAACCCGGACGTTGAACGCCGGGAAAGAAGGGATGAACCAAGAGGGAGAGCTTGGCTCGGGAGGATACTCCCTTCTGTTTGGATTCATTGACTATAAAATAATCAAAAATACAAATAGAAGGAATCTCAAAAAATGAGAATGAATATATATTAGAAATATAATTACTTTTGTCAATAAAATTACATCAACAATAATCACACCATAATACTTATCACACTAAACCAAAACCAATATCACTTGGGAGTAATGGTAACAAGATAGTTTGCTCCGAGATGAGAAACAATCAGACTCACAATAGTTGTCCAAAGAAGATGCGTAATACTAAGATCCATGAAAAAATAATTATATATTAAGTGCCTTGTTTTTATCAAGAAAAAATAGAGAAACTATAAAAAATAAAGAAAATATAGATCCAGCAAAGAATAGTCCTACCTGAAGTGAATATACATCACTTATCCATCCTACCAACGGCCCAACAATTACAAAAACAAATCGAAACATAAGTGCCTGAATAGAGAGGACTGTTGCTCGTATCTGAGAAGGTACCAATATATTTACATAATCGTTTAATAAAACAGAACCAAAACCTCGAGCAAAATAGAAGAAAAAAACGAAAAAGAGTGCCCATATTGCATCAAAAAATGCAAGGAAAAAGTATCAAAGTACTGGCAAAAATGTTAAAAATAAAAGTGAGTATTTTCTTCCAAGGAATTCTTCTATATTGTGAGCAAAAAAAGAAAATGGAACGAGTGATAGTACAAATATTGACCATAAAACACCAAAATACATAAGTGGAACTCCAACATGCGTGAAATATTGTTGTAGCAACCAGGTCATCACGAGCGTCGAAGCTCAAAATGCTCAAGAAAAAAATATAAGCCACTTTACTTCTTTATGCTCATGGAGTGAATATCGAACGATACTTAGAATACCTTTCCAGATTCATTCTTTATTATCATGCTTGTGTTGTGTTGGTTCCTGAAGCAAGAAAACTAAAGGAAAGACAAGAAGATATAACCAAAACTGAACATAAAATGGAAGATAAATACTTATTACCGCGAGAAATCCTCCAAGGAAACTTGCTGAAGCTTCTGCGATACTCGATACCGTCTGAAGATATCATTGGATTTTCTTGTTCTCCGTAGTCTTCCCTTCATCAAGAAGAGTATCATAGAGCATAGCAGAATCAGTTCCAGATATAAAACTAGAACCCAATCAAAGAATAAGCTCTGCAATCAAAAATCACCAAAAATCTCTTGTCATCGAATACATACCCAATCCAATGATTCCAAGAATCATACCAAGAATGAGTGATTTTTTTCGACCGAGCACATCCGAAAAATAACCAGTAGGAATCTCAAAAAGCACTACTGCAATAGCAAAACATGCCTGAATAATAAATATATCCTGATTGGAAAGTCCATGCTCACGATAAAATATCGTCACTACAGGCATCATCACAAGAAACCATCGTACAGCACGAAGAGCAAGAAGTATGGTTACATTTCGAGAAAAATACATGAGATATTTTTTAAATTAGTTCATACCGTATTCCATCTATATCTCCAGCACCAAGAATGAGTATTATTGAACTCTCTGGATTTTTTTTATCATATTCTTGAATGAGTTTTACTGTATTCTCGAGTCCGTTTCCATTCTCTATATTCGGTTGATTCGGGCGAATGGTATCAATGAGTTTTTCGACGGTCATCAATTCCACATCTTCTTTTTTATCCCGAGAAAAGTAGATATCAGGAATAATGAGACTATCAGCATTCACAAAACTTGTTGCGAATTCTTGCAATAACTCACGAGTTCGTGAATACTGGTGTGGTTGAAAAACCACAAAGAGTTTTTTATCTTGGTACTTTCCCTTAATTGCCGAGAGTGTTGGCTTGATCTCATTCGGATGATGACCATAATCAGACATCAATATATTGCCATTTTTTGTCGTTCCTACGATCTCTGATCGTCTCCAAGATCCTGTATAGGATTCGAGTTTGGGAACAATGATATCATCTTTCATCCCAAGAAGTCGTCCAACGGTATACGCAAGATGGGCATCCTGTAAGAGATGATCCCCAGGAACTTGGAGTTTCATCTCAGGAATTGGCATATCTTTTTCTACATAATAGCATTTCTTTGCACCACAACACATCTCTTCTACTCGAGGAAAATAGATGATTTTTCCATTCCCTACAATGATTTTTTTGGATTCTGGGATATCGAGTTTCTCCGAATTCACATCTCCAGCTGAGATAATCACAAAGTCACTCGTCTGATCTACAATGGACTGAAACGCAGAAAGATAGTCTTCGAGATTCTTGTAATAATCCAGATGATCGAGATCAATATTGGTAATCACCGTAATATGTGGACGATACTGAAGAAAAGATCGCTTATATTCACAAGCTTCAATGACAAAGTTCTCGGTAAGTGGCTCCGTATAGAAATTGGTATTCCCAAACTGCGGAACCTGAGTTCCGATAATTGCCGAACATCCTGGAGATGTCGGAGCATAAAATGCTGTTCCATCAGCTGGAAGCTCTATCGTTGGATTACTTGAGTAGTCATTGGCCAGCATCAGTGCAGTCATAGCTGTTGTGGTCGACTTCCCATGAGAACCCGTGATGGCAATTCCCTGTTTTTCATTGAAAACTTTTCCTAGAGCAACTGGATATGAAAAATGTTCAATTCCGAGATCACGAGCTCGGGCAAGCTCAAGATTGCTGTAGATTTGCTCTTCTGGAGAGAGGTCTGGCTTCGTGATAATTGCCTCAGAATAGATCACAAGTTCTGTATTTTCTGGGAGATTCTCTGCCTCGTGTCCGATAAAGATCTCAAATCCCTCTGATCTGAGTCGATCCAAAAATGGAGAATCTGCTCCATCAGAACCAGATACGCTGTATCCTAGACGCTTATAGTACCGAGCTAGAGCTGAGACTCCGATTCCACCAATACCGATGACATGAAGATGTTTTTTTGTTTGTGACATACCCCAAGTATATAGAAAAAATGTTTGAATAGAAATTTTTTTGCTCTAAATTTGGAAAACGGGAAAATATCATATATACTCACACTATGTTACATCATCCACATCATATTCGAGCTTTTACGCTCTTTTGTCTTTTTTGAGCAATTCTCTCGGTTATCCGAGTTTGTATCACTGGAACAACAGAATATATGGGATTTGTCTGGAATCTGATCCTGGCACTGCTTCCCTATTTTTTTGCTGGATTTGCAGTTCAAAAAAACTGAATCCTCCACTATGGAAATGTATTTCTCTGGTTTATATTTTTCCCAAACAGTCTCTATCTCTGGACTGATTTTGTTCATCTTGGTGAACATCCAGAAATGCTCCATTTTGATATCGTTTATATCTCTGTGATGGCAATTGCTGGAATCATCTGTGGATTTGCTTCTCTCGAAATCCTCCATACCTATTGGAATCAGAAATTCCACAAAAAAATCACTTGGACCCTCGTGAGTCTTTCGATGATTTTCTGAATCTATGGAGTCTATATTGGTCGATTTCTCCGACTCAATTCTTGGGATCTCATCGATAGTCCACTCCTCGTTCTTCGAGAGATCTGGATGATGACGATCACGAATGGTGGTTCTCTCATCATTACTGAGTCACATCGTATCGCCGAAGCCACTCGATATAGTGCTGGGATGACGAGTCTTTCGACTTTTCTCATTCTCTATTTCTCACTCTTTATGATTTTCTATGTAAGCCTCTATCATATTCGTAGAGCTCGCTAGGACAATTTGCTATTTTCACGTTTTCCTATACACTCGTGGCCATGCAAAATATACAAAATACCGAAACACGGAGACTCGTTCTCACTTGCCAATCTGGACTCGAATCCCTCGTAAAACGAGAATGTGAACGACTCGGGTGCAAGGAAATACAGGCCCAAGATCGCCTCATATCCTGTACTGGAACGGATCGAAATATGTACGAACTCCTCATCTGGAGTCGATTTTCGAATCGTGTCTATATCGAACTTTCAAGAGAAAAAACAGAAGATTTTGATACACTCTATGATACTCTTGGGAACCTCAACTGGAGTGAATATCTCACCGGAAAAGAGCGAATCATCATCGAAGCTTCTTCGACGAGATCTACTCTTGAGAGTATTCCAACCCTCCAAAGTGTTGGTCAACGAGCTATATTCTCGACTCTCAATACTCCAAATACCACCAACGGAACCGAAGTTCACATACTGATCCTTATTGTTGATAATATTGCTCATATTCTCCTCGATATCACGGGTGATCCACTTCATAAAAGATGATACCGACGAGAAGCTGGAGAAGCACCCATCAAAGAAAATCTTGCTGCTGCACTGGTCGCATTCGCAAACTGGAAATACTCCACTCCCCTCATCGATCCACTCTGTGGTTCTGGAACGATTCCGATCGAAGCAGTGATGATCGCTCGAAATATTGCCCCTGGACTTTCGAGACATTTTCGTGTGGAAGAACTCCGATTTTTCAATACAGAAATCTTCTTGAATGTACAAGATACCGCAAGGAGCAAGATCTATCCAAGTGGAAAATATACGATTCTAGCGAGTGACATCGATCCCGAGATGATACAGATAGCGAAGTGAAATGCCAAACGAGCTGGAGTTCTAGAAGATATCAACTTTTCGACAGAAGATTTTGTAAATCATCCGATTCCAGAAGGAATCATCATATCTAATCCCCCATATGGGAATCGCCTCCAGAACAGTCAGATCGATGAAATATATAGAAAACTCATCCGACTCGTCGGAGAAAAATGAGGAGGATTTATCACTTCATTTCCACTTGATACCAAGCACCAACTCGCTAATAAAAAACTCCTCAATGGAGGTGAGGAATGCAGGTTCTGGTACAAAAAAGTATAATCTCAAAAATAAAAAAAACTGTATCATAATTGATACAGTTTTTTTATAAAAATATCTACCGATAGAGTATATAATATTTCCCATCTCATCGAGAGAGGTAAAAATTTGGATCAGCGAAATCTTCGGCCGTATAAGCATCAATAGTTTGAGCCGAATTTCAACCATTTGGATTTTCCATATTTGCAGAAATAGCATAATGCTGCTGATTATCAGCATCCTGAAAAACTCGATAGGCATACGTCATACCATTGGTTCCATCACATCCCGTCGAAGATTTTCCTTGGGTAGGATCTGTTGGAATATTTCTTGGAAAATATCGTTTCATCTGAGGTGTCAGGGGAATACATCCAGAAGGGTCAACTTCAGGGAATGTTGTATTATCCACATAGTATGTTTCGAGTGCTGTAGAAATCTCTTTGAGATGAGACATACGTGCCGTATCACGACCTCTAGCAAGGTAACTAGTGAGTGATGGAAAAAGAGCGGCCGAAAAAATACCAATACCAGCGACAAGAACCAATCATCATTCGATAAAAAGGAATCACTTATTATTGAACATAAATAGAAATAACTATAAGAATTAAATATTACTGAAGTCTTGTTCAGCTGAATCTATTCATTCAAAGGAATGTTTTGGTTCTACAAGAAAGCCCGAAAATGCTTGAGAAAAAGGAATAAATTCTGTTGGTATCTTTATTTCCGCCTTTTTATCATAACGAATATCTATATGGGAGTCCCATTCAAAATGAGCCTTTTCTGTCACTCCTGAGCCCATACCAATATCTGTTTGCAATGAAAAATCTTTTCCTTTTCGTTTTGCTCGAATATCAATAGAAGGGATATCTATAGGCGCTTGGGATGATCTCACTTGAAGTGGCCCCATAAGCCATCCATCTACTGTTTTCATATCCAGTGACGCTGAGGCAACAGGAGAAACAAGAGTAACCAAAAGTGTATCATAGAATTCTTGTGTTGCTTTCCCTTTCCATGTAAGTGTCCCTACAGGAAACCTGATTGATCCATCAAATGTATTATCTTTTTCTTTTTTATGACTCAGTGTGGTTGTCATTCCACCGACAGCAATATTAATTGCAATATCATCTTTTTTATACCTTCCATCAAGAGTTACTCCCATAGGAAATTTTGTTCCATCAATCTTTCCAGAAAGTTTTCCATCTTCATCAAGAGAGTAAGAAAAATTTACTGTATTATCTTTTTCTACCCTAAAAGATCATATAATATTTTGAAGTTTATTTTGATTTATTTTTCCATTGATATCAATCCATACGATATCGCTATTAATTTCCTCTACTTTTAGAGAAAAATCCTTCTTCATATCTAGTGAATAGACTATATGAGTTCCTGATCCTTCAGAAGGAGTTATAGAGATATCGCCAGATTCAGCATTTTTACTATTTTTTACAATATCCATCGTCATAAGCGTTTTCCCTGATGCTGAAAAAGTTGTATGAGATTTGTCTCAATCTACTTTACTGCGAAATGAAAGAGCTTCTTTTTCTTTTTCCATAAATACCAGATGAGCCTCATCCTCAATATATGCCATATCAATATCAAGTGCATCTCACATTCCCGATCCAGTCAATTGTCATAAGAAAGAATAATATCCCGTTGTATCTTCATCAAGAGCAAGCACTCCTGAGAGAGTAATTTCTGATAATTTTTCCATATATTTTACTCGTTCCTCAGTAGATATACCCGTACCTGAGTATTCCAATACAATTGCATCAAGTAATGCAAGAGATCAAGTTTTATCAAGTTCTACTTGGTATCTGTACATATTTCCATCTTTTCCAAGTTCAGCGATAGATCGAATTGGAGAATGTTCTGTAAGAATTTTCTGGAGTTTTTTTCATCCAGATAAAATATCCATCTCTATGGCAATTACAATACGAGCCATTAAATTCTCAGTTGATGCAATATCTGGATTAATCTTAACCATCTCTACTGTATTTAGGGTCACCCATTTTCCAAGATATGGCTGCATCTTCTGGATAGTTTCATCCCAATTCTTCTGGATACCGATAAAACTATCTCCTGAACCAGAAATAGTAGCAGTATCAAGACGAAAATAGTAGGAACCAATCTGATACATAATCCCACCTGTCAATTTTTCAAGCCGAAAAAGCTGATCTGTGGTTTCAAGAAATCCATTGATATCAAATTCAGCAGAAAATGCTTGTTTTAGAGTCTGACGGATTGCATCCGCTTTTATCGTAATTTCTCATGACCCTACTTTTGGTACCATACCCGAAAAACGAATTGTAGAATTATCATAACCACTTGGATAAAAATCCTCTAATAAACCATAATATGCGTCAATACCATCATTAATACGATCAAATACTGAGGCTATATGACGACTATAATCATTCTCAAAATTATGCTCTACTGTTGCCCATGGAAGTGTACAAGAAGAGAGAAATAAAATTGGTATAAGGAGTAATTTTTTCATATGAAAAATTTTTTAATACATAAGTTCCCTTATTCTAGAAGGAATAATAAATATCGCAAATTATTCGTAATACAAAAAAATAAGAACCGCTAGAAGTTCTTATCTTTTTAGATTTTTAACTATAAAAATAGTTATTATTTCCCGCCAAAAAAACCCTTGATCTTTGCAAAAAATCCTTGAGCACCCTCCACTACAGTATCTTTTACTTCCTTCACATTTGAATTTTTAAAAGCTTCCTCCACATTCTCCAATGCTTCTGCAACTCCAGTTTTTCCATCACCATCCGTATCCTTTCCAGCAAGTTCTTGAGCAGCTTCACTAATATTATGAAAATCGATCTGAGGAAGATTCGTCGAATCAATGCCCACTTTTTCCGCAGCAAGTTTGAGACCATTGGTAACAAGCTCTGTTTCAAACGTATTCCCAAGGCCTACTTTAAGCTTATTAATAATATCTTCTGAAACTCCTCCAGCTGTAAGTTTTTTGAGAATCTCATCCATATAAGGAAAAATTAATATATAAACACCTTTGAATAACACAAAAAAGTATACGATTTTGAAATAGGAAAGCAAGAGTTTTTTGATATCCCTTTCTTGGTATCTAACCGAATAATAGATTACAATATTTGCATATTTTTGAGCATTAGTGTAGTATTATTACTATGAATTCTATTTCTCTGGCATCTATCGAAAAAAATCTCTCAAATGGATCTCCAATGGGGGATGATTTTTCATTTCTTCGAAACACATGGGATACACTCTCTCCGGCAGCTCAATATAGTATTTTTGAACTCTCCGAACTATCCTCAGGGTATATGAATAATGCCATTAATACTGCTAGTAATGGCAATGCTGATTTTCCATCACTTTGGAAGGATTTTACCTTACAACTCTTAAGAAAACAAATTCAGAATCTTGAGCAAGAGGATAAAAAAAATGAAACACAAACAACACTATCTTCAATGCTATAAAATATGTCATTTGATACTATTCAACTCGAAACATCTGGAAAATGAGAAAAAATAGAAAAAAATGATGCCCTAGTGCAGCTCGAGGATATCAAAGATGTAAAAAAATATCTCGAAAAACTCTCTGGAAAAAATAAAGAGAGTCGACTCAAAAATCCTGAAATCCAAAAACAAGTCACTCTATTTCTCGAAACTGCCGCTAATAATGGGCTCTCAAAAAATCTCGATAAATTCAATGCGAAAAAATTCGATACTGATGGAGAGGCTGGACTCGACCGATTCGAATTTGAACAATTTTCGAAGTCCATCCAATGAGCTATAGAGCAGATTATTGCACTCGATGGAACGAGAGCATTTGATCGAATTCATAGTGAAACTAAAGAAAAATGAGGATGGACAAGTCCAGACATTTGGTTTGCAGATAAAAGTTCTGAACTTTCACAGAAAGTATTTGGTGAAAATGGATCAGCATGACTCGCTGAACGAGCCATAAAAAGCGTATGAAATTTTTCAGAAGAAGAACTCCATACTATGAGTGAGAAACCATTCTCACTATCAATACAAGGATGAAAAGATCTCTCTATCCTTCTCGCGAAAGAGATCGGGGCATGAGTCGAGGATGCTATCAAATTCATTACCAATATCCCTGCTTGACTCATCCTCCTTCCACGATATCTCTCCTATCGGATCGATAGCAACTCTGATGATCTCCAAAAAAAGACAGAATGAGAGATAAAACTCGCTGAAATGGTTGGAAATAATAGTTCCCTCTCATTGGTTGAACTCCTTGGTGAAAAATGAGTTCAAATGATACAAGAACTCTGAAAAATGATGAAAAGCGGAAAACAATGAGATATAGTAAAACTCTTGGTAACCATTGCTGGACTCATAACTGGTGGTGCACTCGCTGCAAAATGACTCGCGAAAATGAGTCGACGAACTGGGGTCGAGATGGCTCGACGATGAATCGGTCGTACAGCAGAATGACGAACACTCAGAAATGGACTCAGAGATACTGCAAAAGTAGCTGGAAAAGTCGCAGAAGTAGCTGGAAAAGTAGATAATGTTATCTCTGGAAATGCAGCCCTCTGACAAGTCACAAAAAAAGTAGCAAGCGGTATCACAAAAGTAGCTCCCGCTATGGGAATAGCAGCAAACGATGCTGGAAATATAAGTGAACTCGATCGTGCACGTGCTAGAAAGCAATCCGCTCAAGGCGTTGATGCGGTTGGCTCTGTAGAACTCAAATCTACAGGAACAGATGGTCCAATTCATACCATTCGTGCATCGAGTGAGGGTAATTTTGCTGGAAGATCAGATGAGAGTCTCAGAACTGAACTTGCCTATTCACGATCATTCAAGGATAGTGATGCTCGCCTCAGTCCACACGAAGGGAAACTCGCTGGAGAGATTGCTCGAAGAGCCAATCCAGAATGAGCTAGCAAACAGCCAAGCGTAACACAAGTAGAAAGAAAAAAACCAGAACCTGGAGTAGTGATCGACTTCGCAGAAAAAAAAGCAAAAGAACTCTGAGTATTTCGAGATAACATTCTCCTTGGTGCAGAAAAGCCACCACTCGTCTATATAGAGAGAAATGGGGGTATTGAAATTGGTAGATTTCACTCGATGGATCCAAGTGGAAGAGCACTTATCGAAGTAATCAGTAATGAAGGAAAAATCGGGCTCAAGCCTGTTTCACTCGAAGATCTCGCCAGATTCAATGATCCAGAAAAACGAATCAGTCAACGCATCACTCCAGAGATTCGAGCGAATAAAATAAAAATGGAACAAGCATATGCAAAATCTGGAGTGAATCCTCTAAAAATACAGCTCACTGCAATGCTAGGTGATACCGAAAGAATAGCAAAAGCCGAAAAGCTCCTCGGACGTAGCTTGGATACATGGGAAAATCTTGCTATATTTCATATTCACGAAAATATATCAAAATGAATCTATAATAATTCCACTGGAAATCTCATGAATATGGCAAAAACATGGGAAAAAATGACTGGAAATACAATGAAAGATCCTGCAAAATTTGCGGAGTTCCGTACCCTTGTTGAACATGGGATTCTCTGAACGAGTAGTGAGATCCAAGCAGAAACAAAAAAATTACTTCAAAAAATCAATATCAATGGAATTGACTCCCTTGCTGATGCTATTGAATGAAAAAAAATCACACAACCTCAGCTCAATGCAATGGTTTCTGAGTATTCAAAAGAGCATGGATTCGATCCAAAAAAACTCGATGCATTCTTACGAGATACATTTGATATCTCTGGATATGATGGAGATCAAGCAAGTATGTTAGATCTTGCTATCAGGTATACAAAAGAAGGTCATATTAGATGATTGATTTCTGAAATCAAAGATGTTACATCCAGTACAATGCTCGATCACTTGAAGTGATGAGGCGAATGGAATGAAGAATTGGTACGAGCTTTTTTGCAAAATGGGAATCCAAGTGCAAAAAAAGAGTTTCTCAAGACACTTGAAACCAATGAATCACTCCGAAACAAATTTCTCAGCGGGAATCTTCGATGAAATTTTCTCAAAACACTTGGAGAAAACTATGCTACACAACATAAAATCATCACGGATATGATCGGAGATGAAAAACTCCTCAAGACACTTTCATCTGAAGATCTCAAAGAGTTGGATTCTATCCTCAATAAAATGATAGAATCAAAAATTGTTTCTGGAGGATTCGCTGAAACTCTCAAAACTAAACTTGCACTCGCTCGCAATGCAAATAGCCCAGCCAATAAAATTGCATATTTTCTCCAAAATGGTGATGAAAAAATTGCAGAACTCCTTCGAGTAACAAGCCAAGAAAAAACTGCCTGGAATATGCTCTTTGAAAATCTCCGAAGCACTGATAATTGAATTACGCAACAACTCAATATGATCAAACGATGAGAGCCATCTTTTTTTAATGTGAATGATCTTGGAGACTTTTTCAACGGAAACTTCTGGGATTTAGAAAAATGAGTCCAGAAAGAATTTATAAAAACTTATATTACTCCAGCAGATGGAAAATACCATGCTACTCTCGAAGAATTTCCAAATTTTAAAAAGAGATTACAAGATAGTGGATTTATATAAAAAAGGAAATATTTTCTTTAAATAGTGGCTCCTGTCTTAAGCGTTGTGGCTATCTCTTGTAAAGCCTTACAAAAAGTCACTTCATGATATTGGATATTTTTTTCTTTGCAAAATTCTTGCACTTCTTTTGCTACTGCACGAATATGATATCGAGAAACCTGTGGAAAAAGATGATGTTCTATCTGCTTATTGAGTCAACCAAATATATGATTCACGATACGTCCTCATACAATATTTCTCGATGTACGAGTCTGAAGATCAAGCCAAGAATATTCTCGAATCGTATTCCCATCAATCACCTGCATTCCAATATGATTCACCATAAATACAAAAGCAAGATGAACTCATACCAAGATAGATATTGCTAAAAGAATCCCTATTCCAAGAATAAAACCAAACTGGATAACTAGTGCATATGGCAAAAGAAGGAAAAATATGAGAGAAAGAATTAATTCACCATATTTTCTGTGAGTAATAATATGCTGGTAGGATAATCATACTGATACAAAATATACCAAAATTGAAGACATCCAGAATAGAACTCTTTTATGCTTATGAAAAAAAGGGATTTTTCACTCATTGTGCGTAAATATCTCATCATAGTCTCGGATATCGATATCATGTATATCTGAATTTGTATGAGCATGGTGACTCACATTATGCTTCTGGATCCACCATCCGACAGAGAGTCAAACTAACATATTTGCTGATATATACAAGAAGAAGTTATTCAACTTTCTATTCTGGAAATATTGATTATGCGCCAAATCATGGGACATATATCCCAACTCGATGAAAAGAATATAAAAATATGGAATAATAAGAAATGGTGACATCTGAGGCACCAAAAAAATACCTATTGCATAGCATCCAAATGCCAAAATAATATGAATTGCTCCATATATCGGAGTAGAACGATGGAGGTTTTTTGCTGTGACTCTGGCTTTTAATTCATCGAAATAACGTGTATAGAGCTCTTTATCTAACATGAATCTTGTATTAGGAATAAGATAATCAAAAATATCTTCATAGGAAGTATATGGAATTCAGAGAATACACAAGGAAGTATATCTGAATATATTTTTTAAAATAAATACCCCCACTCTTTCGAATGGGGGTATTTATTTTATTTTTCAGGCTGGTAGTCCGAGTGAGGAGGAAATTCGAACTTTTATAGAGAGATTACTTTAAATATTTAATATATTTTACCCACTATACTATGTTGGTTTAGATAAGGATTCTTATGAATTTCATCACATCATGAATAAAAACAATATCGAGAATCAGAGGAATTTGCTCGATTATCTCAAATAACAAAATATGAATCAGATGGAATTTTAAACTCTTTGGTTCATGTAGTTCAAGAAATAAATGTCTTAGTTCAATCTGGCAAATATGATTCATTAAGAACCATCTTTGATCCAGTACTTGATAGCAAATATATATTACCATCTGAAAATCCTATAGTTTCATCTGGTAATCATACTATTCTACCAACTCTTGGCATTAGTACTATTCAATCTATTTTATAATAAACAATATCTCATCTCTTAATTGATGCGTAAGTTCGAATACTAGCGTAGTATCCTCAATCAGTTAATGTTGGGGACATTGCAGATCAGATGATTTTCATTGGTGATATAAATGAAATCGTAAGAAATCCTCTTGAAACAATAAGAAATAAATAAGCTATTAAAATAAATATCACATAAATACCTAATCATTTCTTAATGGTAAAATTTTTTCCTAATCTAATATTTTTAAGAAAGTATTTTGGACTGATATAAAGTATTCCAATAATTGGGATCAATGTAAGCAATAGTACATTAATTCAAGTTTTATTACTTACATTAACTCTTTCATCTGTTTTCAAAAAAATTCTTTTTATAATTAAAAAAGAGAGATTTCATGAAAGAAAAAATAAAATAAAGAATAAACAAATAAACACAATAAACATTAGGCTCATACTTTATGAAAAAGAAATATATACATATATAATAGGTTGAAAAATTATAATTTCAAACTTTATAATTATTGTAATAATAATTTGTATTATGAATAAGCTATATATAATAAGCTGAAAATTACATTTCTAACTATATGATATGATCACTCAGAAAAAGGCAGATTTTGAAGTCACTTTTGATTTTAAGGAATCTATACTCGTATATAAGTTAAAACATTCTGCAGGAAGTAGCACCATTAAGGCAGCTTATACAGAAATCAATATTCAAGATGTTGATGAATTAATTGAACAAAATGATTGGCTCAAAAACGTATGAATACTTTGGATTTGTATATGAATTGGGCTTCATTTTCTAGCCAATGAAAATAGTAGCTGGACAATAATAGGCCTCGTTTGTTTAATCGTTTTTTATGTAAGAAGAATACGATTTTCAAAATTGAGTAGCAATGAGTGAACTATACTTATTATACAAGACGATAAACATCAGGAAATTTTAGCTAATATACAAAATAGAAAACGAGAGATTTTACGTGAAAAATTATTTTTTTATGATCCACATAATGAACAAGAAATTGAATTACAAAAATATGAATTTCTTAGAGAAGAATGAGCTATAAATGAACAAGAATACAATGAAATTAATGAGCAATTATTTAAGAAACTTGCTGCATGATAATTACAGAAAATATTAAAAACTAAATTCCCCAACTCTCTCGAATGGGGGATTTTTTCTATCAAAAAAGCGCCCCAACAGTTTGGTAGTCCGAGTGAGGAGGAAATTCGAACTTTTATAGAGAAAGTGGTTGAAAATTAAACATAATCTTGCAACATCTATTGCAAAAGATTATCACTTATGATAATCTTAAGATAATTTAAACAAAAAAATGGGACTAAAAATAAATGCATATATATTCTGAATTCTTACTATTTTATGAATATTTAACTTATTTAGTAAGGAGGAGTCCTTATGGATAATAATCTCAGAATTTTTCTTCCTATTTATCATGATAAATTTCTTAATATTAACTATCAAGAAAAGCCGATCAAGTAATCATTTTATTTTATATGGAATATTAGAAATATTTATTTTGTTTATAGCAAATTCATTAATAAGATGGTTCACTACAAGTTGTATGTGTACAATATATCTCTATAATATTCCAATTGAAAAATTCAATCCGATATTTGGGATTATATTACTAATCATGTATTGATACTATTCATTTAAAGATTCATCTAAAAATGAAAAAATAATTAGATGAGTGATACTTTTATCAATTTGAATATATCTACTAAACATCTATATATAATAATATCCTTCTACGCTTAATCTGATTAAAAAAAATGGAATCCAACGAATCTAACATAGAAAGAAAAAAACTGCTTGATAATATTTTAGAGAAAAATCAAACAACAATTGTTGGTAATGGTTATGTTGATATAATTATTCCTAGATCAAATTATATTCAACTCATTAATGAATTAGTTATCAATAATTTCATAATCACATATATAACTTGGTGGGAATACTGTACATGAGATAAATTTGAACCCAAATATTGAATGGGGTGACCAAAGAATAAATTTGGTGATGGTTGGTATTCTGAAATATGCATGGATTTTAATGAAATAAAAACTACTATCGCTTCTTCAACTAATGAAAAAGAAGAAATTATTGATTATATACTATCTTTCATTGAAAATACAGAATTACATTTTTATAATGAATCAATTACATTTAAGGATACTAAATCACTAACACCAGCAGTGTGGCTCGATGTACCTGATGATTGGAAAAATATTTAAATCTATAATTAAACTAAATCCCCCACTCTTTCGAATGGGGGATTTTTTTTGAATTATATGACTGGTAGTCCAACAGAAGAGAGTATTAGAACTTTTATAGAGAAATTAACTTGAAAAGAATAAATTATCATTAATATAAAAAAATGAAACTAACTACTCAATTAAGCTTTAAGGATTATTTTTATTTCTGTAAGTTTGACACTCTTCAAAGAATAAAAAAATATATAATACCAATTTATATATTAATATTAATCCCTAATAGTGATATATTTTATAATCAATCACAATCAACAGATTTAGAAAAATTTTGGATAGTTATCTGAATCGTATTTAATACGGTTATTCTAGCATGACTACTGTATATTTTTTTGAAGTTATATATTCATTATATCTATAAGAAAGACAATAAAACAAATCAATTAATTTCATGAAAAAAAGAAATTATCTTAAATAATGACTACATAGAAATTCTTTGAGAATTATATGAAACTCAATTAAAATGGAACATTTTTAATAAAATTATAGAAACGAAGCAACAATTTCTATTATATACATCATTAAAAAGTGCATACATAATTCCAAAACATTCACTAAATAAAATTGAAATTCAAGATCTTCAAAAAATTTTAGAAAAAAAATGTATAGATCTTAATTTAAAATTCCAAAAATACACCTAAATTAAAATCCCCCACTCTTTCGAATGGGGGATTTTAATTTATTTTATAAGGCTGGTAGCGATACGGAGAATCGAACTCCGGTTCCGGGAATGAGAATCCCGTGTCCTAACCACTAGACGATATCGCCATATATAATTGCTAGAAATCTAGCAATTATGATAATTATTTGTTGAGGTCAGTAGTGATACCCATAGAACGAGCTGAACCAGCTACGATAGACATAGCATGATCGAGATCATTGGCATTGAGATCTGGCATTTTACCTTCTGCAATCGTCTTGAGTTGAGCAAGAGTCATATGACCAACTTTTACCTTGTGAGATTCCTTAGATCCACTCTTGAGTTGGAGTGCATCCTTGATCCACCAAGTCATAGGAGGTTGCTTAGTATAGAAGTCGAATGAACGATCTTCGTAGATATTGATCACTGTAGGAAGAATCTTCCCCATCTGATCTTTAGTTTTGTCGTTGAATTCTTTACAGAATTGAGCAATCTGAATACCGGTAGGCCCGAGAGCCGTACCAACTGGAGGAGCAGGATTTGCCATCCCCGCCTTGAGTTGGAGTTTTACAACCTTCGTTGGTTTTTTTGGTGCCATAATAATTGGTAATTACATATCTCAGCGTAATTGAGATATAGTCCGATAACCTGATCATGATCGGGAAATACATGAAAAGGAAAACGAGATATAAACGTTTGAAGCTCACGCATTATAAAGAAAATGAGAAAAATGCAAGTGAATATATGACAAAAATATTATTTTAGGATACAATATTCATATGACTGAAAAACTCCCTTCAAATTATGATATCTATACGCCTGAAGAAGATCTCAAAAAACTAAAAATTGAGATCAATAAAGGTAATATTATACATTTGCCATGAAATCCAAAAGTAGGGACTATCATATTTATCAAACAAATTCATCTTACTCCTCATGTAACTCCAGAAAATCCCCTATACAAGCAAATATTACTCAATCAGAAGAAGATATATAATTCATTGCAAGAAATGCAACCCAAAGATATATTTATCGAGTGAGTTACTGATGAATATATTCTCCCAAATGGAGACTCGAGTCCCCTCAGAAAAATGTTTGATGATATCATAAGATCCTCGGATAATTGGCGAGAGATTGTATTGCAGAAATGAGGATGAGCATTTTTATATATTCTAGAAAATCCTGATGTAAAAATACATATCACAGAATCATCTGATATCAGAGATGAGATTAGTATTAATTATCCAAACAATGTTCCACCAGAAATGGATGAAAAAAGAGAACAATTTACCATAGAAGCTGTGAAAGAATTTCTAGATAGGAATCCATGAAAAAAAGCTGTGGTAGTATATGGCTTCCTTCATAATTTCGAAGATAATATCAGATCTCTCTATCCGAGTAATCCGCCAGCAAGAGCAATAATGAATTTTCATACTTTGACTCTACCGAGAAAGAAAAAATAATACTACAAAATAAAAATCCTCTCTCCCCTTCGCTCTAAGTGGAGATTTTTTATCTCCTTTTTACCATATGATCCTGGATCTGAGATAAAGCGAATAAGCTCATCAATGAGTCCACGAGAGAGTCATTGCGTCGAACCATCTTGTGCCCGAGCATAGAGGTATGATATGATTTCACCCTGAAAAAATGGAGCAAGAGCTACAAATGTAGTAACCAAAAACGTATTCGGTTTTCCAGATTCTCACTCAGCCATCTGAAACCAAGACTCGACTTGTCCAGTAAGATATATGGAAACATCCTGCATATATTCAGCAAGTTCTCAGAACGTATTATGAATACTCGGGTTGAGGGATTCAAAAACGGGGATAATATCCTGACGAATCCGATTCCGATCATAGGTTATATCACTATTGGAACTATCTTCACGATATTCGATATTCTGTTCTTTTGCATAATTTCGGATTTCTTGTTTTGATACGGCGAGAAGTGGTCGAAATATATTTCCAGAAATACACATCATCCCAGAGAGTCAACGCACCTTCGCTCACTTGATCATATTTCCGATAATAGTCTCTGTCTGATCAATCGCGTGATGAGCTGTGAGGATATATTTGACACTATATTGACTTCGAATTTTTTCGAGAAATGCGTATCGTTCACGTCTTGCGAGCGACTCCAGATTCATTTTTTCATCTTTTGCCATCGATCCAATATCCATTTTTTTTACTTCAAATGTGATATTTTTACTTTTACAAATATTTGCAACAAGCTCCATATCACCATCTGATTCAGTGCCACGAAGTGAGTGATCGAAATGTACTACAACTATATTTTCCTGAGGATGAACTCAAGTGACCAAATCAAAGAGTACCATACTATCCACTCATCCACTGATAGCAAGAACAATGATATCTTCTGGTTTGATATAATTTTGAAATGTAGAAAAAAAAGATTGCATTGCTCAAAGCATACCAATTCATTAAAAAATAACAAGAATATCTCTAGAAATTACTTTTTCTTCGAATACTGCGTTGCATATGCCAGAGCAAGTGCCTCTATACGAAGATACTTTCCGAAAAAAGTAAGAGATATATCTGCCCTTATATTATTATTTATAATACTTATTAGTTCATTCAATTTTTCTGAAGATACTCATGAATTTTTCATACTCAATTCCATCTGAGCAATTATATCATTACTACGATGAATCCAGAAATCAGCATTCAGATCTGGCACCAATTTTCCATTTTCATATTTTCCATAACTTTTTCCATCTGGCATAGAATGCGTTGATTCTGCTGAGAATCTCTCATTCCATATTTTTGTTGATGCAGAAAGATTTTCCAAATATCGAGTCTGAACCTGTGGATGAACTGGAAGTATATCAGTATTACTTGGTTTTCTTAAAGGCATTTCTGATAAAGAAGAGATTTTTTCAGTCATAAAAAAGTAATTTAAATTATTTATAATATAACATAAAAAAATATTTATACAATTTTTTGATTCAATCTTCTTACAAATCCAATAAAATTATCATCAGGGGCTACGATATTGAGCATCTCTTTTTGACACTTGGTGCACTTATGTCGGATCATATCTCACTTATTCTTCTTGTAATCGATTCCGATCGGAGCCATGAGTCCATGACAAGTTGCCAGACGATCTCCAGGACTTGTATCATCTACATGCTTGGAATAGAGACAAGCTGGACAATGATTGCGTGCTGAACCAGTGGGATGGAGAGTTACCCCTGCCCCACAATGTTCACACGTGAATGTCTCATTTCGCATAATGAAGGACATAGGAAAAATTTAGATTTTAGGTTTTTTGAAATTTTATTTTCATTGCTTCTTCCTTATGTGAATTTTGTATGTCTGTCGACAATACTTTTCATAAAAACATCTAATAAATATTTGTTGAAAAAAGCGAATTTATTGGGGTTTGGGGAGAGAAACTGTTTGAGTCAGATGAAAAGAAAAAAGCAGGTAAGCAAAGCGAACGAGTTTTTCTCTCCCCAATAGTTTTGGTACTTTTTCTACAAAAAGTACAGAAGAAATTGTGTCAGAAATCTGGATTGCTTCGCACCCCAGGGTGACTTCTCTCCTCGTTTCGCTCAGATTCACCTTTTACCTCGCAAGTGACGACAACAAGATTTTTATATATCCAAATCTATCATCATCGGGCAATGATCTGACCCCATCTGATTCTGCAAATACTCGATATTGCGAGTTTTCGCAAAAATAGAGTCGTCTCACCAAAGTGCATCAATTCGCCACCCGACATTTCTATCGCGAGAACGAGTAACAACATCCCACCAAGAATATACCTCTAGCATATTTGGATTTTTTTCTCGCCAGATATCGTGCCAAGCCTCGTCTATACAAGAATCGAGCCAAGCCCTCTCCATTGGATGGAATCCGATTTTTCCATCATTGGCTTCTGGACGAGCCAGATCGATTGCATGATGAGCACAATTGATATCTCCACCCCAGAGAACACTATGTCACTTCTCACGAAGAGAATGCATATATGCAGAAAATTCTCGATAAAAAACAAGTTTTCCAGCCCATGCCTCTTCAGATTTTCATCCATTGGGAAAATAGATTCCAAATATATCAAAAACCTTCCCTGTGATTTTATTCGTAAGAATTGTGTGAGCTACTCGACCTTCATTGGCTGTCGGATCTCACGGAAAACTTGAAAGAAACGAAACATCAAAAGAATCCAATATTCGGTTATGAATCCACACTCCCGTTCCTGCATATCCTGCTTTTTCAGCAGGATTATAGTATGCTTTATACGGATCTGGAGTATTGAGATACGATGAAAACTTATCAGGAGTTCCTTTGATTTCCTGCATAAATACAATATCTGCATCATAGGCTTGAATGAGATTTTGAATCTCAGATTTTTTCTCAACGGCACGGAGACCATTTACATTCCAAGTGATAATACGCATAAATAATATTGTTATAGAATTTCAGTAAATCATTGTCTAAGAAATTCTTCTTTTGAAAGCATTAGAAAGACAGGATTAGTAACTGGTGTTATCAATGAATAGAGTTCTTCTCCAGCTCTTGTTAAAAATGTTGGTCATGTTAATGAAATTTTATTTTCATTTTTAAGCCTAATCGCTCCATTGCCTACTATTAGGGTAGATTTACCTGCTCAAAGATCAAATCCAGATTCAATAGATGAAATTAATCATAATTCTCTTAAATGGAGATAATCATTATATGTAAATCATTGAGACTTAATCTTAAGTCTAGTGTCTCTTCATAATGAAAATAATGTACCAAATATAAATCCCACATTATTTTTACTATTAAGTTTTGATCTAGTTATGAAATGAATAATTAATCAGGAGGCTTTTGTAAATAGATCTAAATCACTTTTAGTAAGATTTTTTACTACAGCCATTGTTTGTAGTGAATATTTACCTGGATTATTATATTCTCACGCTATTATTTTAGCAACTATCTCTTGTAAATCATCACTTTCAAATTCCTTAGATAAATCCTTTAATCTTTTTAATTTATCTGGATCTATTGGCATATCATCTCCAGTATAACTAATTTTAGGTATTGCCTTAGTTAGAACGTTATATAGATTTCTATACTCATTATACCTATCTGCCTGCCCTAGGGCATCTAATAAGCTTATTTGTTCGCGAATTACCCTTTCTTCTATTTCTCAGGCAATTTTTATTTTATTTGCCTCATTGTCAGCCATAGCATCAGCCATTTTTTTTGATTTTTGGTACTCCAAATATCCAGCTCTGAGTCAGAACCATCAAAAAAGTATATTCTGTAGATATTTATTATCTTTCTGTAGTATTACATCTGACATAATTATTCTACAGTTACAGATTTAGCAAGATTACGAGGCTTATCCACATCTCGACCCAAGAAGTTTGCAATATGATAAGCAAAGAGCTGGAGGATGACTACCTCAAGGAATGGATTGAGTTCAGATATGAGTGGATCAAATTCGATCACATCAGCGTATACTTGTTTATTTGGATCATCTTTTGCGATAATACCAATCACTGGACCTCCACGAGCTCGGATCTCTTCCGCTGAAGATGCATTTTTTGGGGAGAGAATCCCACCACCATTGATCATCAAAGATGGAAAATCAGAATCAATCAAGGCAATCGATCCATGTTTGAGTTCTCCTGATGAATATGCTTCTGAGTGGATATAGGCAAGCTCCTTGAGCTTGAGTGATCCTTCCATAGCAATCACGAGTTCATGGGCACGACCGAGATAGAAAAAATTAGTAGAATTCGCATACTTTTCTGCCACTTTTCGAATCGCTTCATTCGAAAGAAGAATCGATGAGATCGCCTCAGGGAGTTTTGCAATCGAATCAATGATCTCTCGATATTTTCGATAATCGAGTCCGTTTTTTTGTCCGAGATAGAGTGAAAGGAATAGAAAACAAGCCACTTGAGTTACAAATGCCTTCGTCGAAGCGACACCAACCTCAGTTCCTGCTCGAGTGAAGAGACCTTGTCCAGCTGCTCTTGCAATCGCAGAACCTGGAACATTCACAATTCCGAATACGTGTCCTCATTGTTCTTTTACAATTTTGAGTGAATCGAGCGTATCGATCGTCTCACCCGATTGAGAGACAAATATGTAGAGCTCATCTGATGAAACAAATTTTTTCTTGTACTTGAATTCTGTAGAAACTACCACATCTACAGGAATATTTGAGAGCTCTTCAAGATAATATTTCCCGAGGAGTCCTGCATGATAACTCGTTCCTGATGCCACTATGGTAACTTTTTTGATACCAAGCATTGCTATATGTTCGAGTGTATCTGAGTGAAGTGAATTCGAAGAAAAATCAATCCGTCCACGAAATACATCTTCGAGAACTCGTGGCTGTTCAAATACTTCCTTCAGCATAAAATTCGGAAAATCCCCAAGCTCTACTACTTTCTCATCTTCACCAACTATCTGACGAGTACGATCAGCATCTTGTCATCCAGATAGGATGGTATAATTGTCAAGAGTTACCAAGAAAATATCCCCATCTTCAAGAATAATATAATCATCAATGAGTCCAATCAGTGATCGATAATCTGAAGAGATGTATCGTTCTGTTTTTCCAAAACCGAGGACCATCGGACTTCCCTTTTTTGTTCCAAAAATCTGGTTTCCATTATCACGATCAAGAAATACAAGACCATATGCCCCATGCATCTTTGCGACCAGCTTGGTCATAGTAGAAAGATAGTCTCCATCAAATATATCTTCAAAAAGATGAACCGTTACCTCCGTATCTGTCTCAGAATGAAATACATATCCCTTAGCAATGAGCTCATCTCGAAGTTCTGCATAGTTCTCGATGATTCCATTATGGATAACAACAAATCGTCCTGACTGCGAAAGGTGCGGATGACAATTCGCTTCTGTCACGCCACCATGTGTTGCCCAACGAGTATGCCCGATACCGGCATGATATGTTGAAAAATCAATGCTATCTGTTTTCACTTTCAGATTATTTACTTTTCCAACTGCTTTGATAACTTCTAGGTTTTTATCTGGATTTATCACACAGATTCCAGCACTATCATAACCACGATACTCGAGTCGTTGTAATCCTGCGAGTACCTCACGAGCCGCTTTTCCAGGTGCACCGATGTAGCCAAAAACTCAACACATAAATTCTAAAATTAGAAATTCTAAACACATCACAAAGTATAAAAAATAACTCCTAAAAAGCAATATTATAGAATAGAGATAATTAATATTAATATTAGTTAATCTTTGCAAAGTAATGTAATTTATATACACTTCTAGATATAGTCTATGCAATTATGAATACTTGGCTTATTTTAAAAATAATTTTTACACTTCTTGTTCTTTGAGGTATTTGATTATGAGTATTCCTCTATTTTTTAACGCAAAATTCTCCAAGTATTATTGGAAATGATTACGATAAAAAAATGAAAAAAGAATCAGAGAAAAATAATTCCCAGTAGTAAAATGAAGGGAAAAAAGAGTAATCGTCTTCCTTTGAAAAACTAATTGATACCTGAATAAAATACTAGATTTATATAAAATCCATACAAAAGAACTCTCTAAATAAGAAAGGGTTCTTTTTTTAATTCAACTGTTTCTTTAGTATATAATATATACACCTCTTTGAGGTGTAGTTGAAAATCTCTCAAAATGTCAGTTAATTTATTTAATTGGCATTTTGTAAAGATATGGGGGTTTTCTATTGATTTCTTGCTTTTTTTTATAGATTGTGACAGGATAGAGTATATCTAATAACCATCTATTATGGATTTCACATATATTATCCTCTGAATTTGTCTCCTCATTGTTCTTGCATTCGAGTTTGTTAATGGAATGAATGATACAGCCAATGCTGTTGCACCTGTTATCTATAGTCATTCTCTTGAGCCAAAGAAATCTGTTCTGATTGCTGCATTCCTCAACTTTCTCTGAGTACTATTTGGAGGAATTGCTGTTGCTATGAGTATCATTCATCTTCTTCCTCTCTCAACGATTGTAAGTCAACCAACAAATTTTGGAATTATTCTTGTAATATCAATCCTTGTTTCTGCTATTATCTGGGATCTTGGCGCATGGTATCTTGCTCTTCCTGTATCAAGTTCTCATGCTCTTATTGGTTCTATTCTTGGAATCAGTATCACTCTTATGTTTATACCCGTTGGTGCTGATACCATTCCTCATTGGGGAAAAGCTCAAGAGGTTATTGTAGGGCTTCTTATCTCTCCTCTTATCGGTTTTGGTTTTGCATTCCTTCTTATATATATTGCACATATTGTGCTTCGTAGAAAATCTTACTTTAAGGCACCAAAAACAGAAGAAGATCATCCTACATTTGCTATGAGAAGTGTTCTTATTGGAGCATCTGCACTTGTGAGTTTTATGCATGGAAAAAATGATGGACAAAAAGGAGTAGGTATAGCTACGCTCATTCTCATTACTCTCCTTCCAGCAAACTTCGCTATTAACCCAAATATGGATATCAAGGGTCTTAATAATGATATTCAAGTTATCGAAAAAACTCTCACACAAGTAAATGTTGAAAGTCTATCAAGTTCTGAAAAAACTCAATTTATCCAAACACAATCCAAACTTACAGAACTTAAAACACTAACAGAAAAATCCGATCTTTCCACAGGTGAAAAAGTAACACTACGAAGTAATATACTTCATATTCAAGATAATTATAAATCTTTCAATACTTCTAAAAAAATTACATTTATTGAAAGTGCTTATGCTGGAGGATCCGAAACTATGAGCCTGAATTCTATAGAAAAAAATATAAATAATCTTAGTCAGGCAACTGACTATGTACCTTGGTGGATTATCCTTATGGTTTCTATTGCTATTGGTTCAGGAACTATGATTTGATGGAAACGGATAGTAAAAACTATCTGAGAAAAAATCGGAAAACATAAAATGAACTATTCTCAAGCAGCATCAAGTGCACTTATCACCGCTGGAACTATAGGAATCGCATCAAGTTTTGGTCTTCCTGTATCAACAACTCATGTGATGTCATCAAGTGTAGCAGGAACGATGGTAGAAGAACATGGTTGGAAAGGTGGAGTTGATCCACATATGATCAAACATATTCTCCTTGCTTGGATACTCACCATGCCTATAACAATAATTCTTGCTGGTACTATTTTCTATGTGCTTCAACTCATCTTTTTACGATAAATTTGACTTCTTTTCAATTTTCTCTATACTCCGCTCGACCAATGCCGTTCAATCATTCGTCTGAAATCCCAGAGCAATCTGGGATTTCTTTTTGTGATTTAAAAAATCTGAATTCTTAATTATTAATTAATTTTTTCATTTGACATATAGAGATTTTGCCTAAGATAAAACAATCTACTCAATTCATCAATCAATATTCACTTCTTGCTGGTAGATCAAGATGTGAATAAGGAGATTTTCGTGAGCATTAAAGGAGGTAATGACTGCACACTCTTCGAGAGAAGAGAAAAAACAAGTCTGCGATATATGTTGGACAATGTCCAACAGAAAATCAAGAATTGGCTCCAAATAGCCGTACTTCTTGCCAAAACAGAGCAGATTTCCTTCCTGGATTTCAGGAAAATCTTGTCCAGAATTTTCCGGAAAAACGGTATCCCGTTGACTGGGTATCGGAAAGATCTCAAGTGTGCATGGCACTGTGAATGTTGCTAATTCCGCACAAGAGGCAGTTAGGTCCACCTTCGGGTGGCCTTTATTTTTGACTTTTTTATAACTTCCTATACACTCATCTCTATGAATCACTTCAGCACTATCATCACGATTAAGATTATCTCTCCGCTCGGATAGGTTCTTTGTCGTGAAATCAAACAAACACTACAAGCCTCTCCGAACATTCGGGGAGGTTTTTTTTATAACACAATACTATGTACTCAATCACTATTATTATCACCAAGAAGATTCTTCTCTACGAGCAGGTTCTTTTCTGATGATATCAACTTCACAAGAAAACAATCCGCTCAAAAATGAGTGGATTTTTTTTAATGAAAATATTCGGAACCGCATTTCAGATGATTATCTTTAATAAAAAAACTAGCCCTATTCTTTATCTTTAATTAATTTTCTTATGAATACTCATGTTATCAAGGTTGGTGGTGAAAACGCTTCAGATCTACGAACCGCAGAGTGGCTCGCAACACAATCTCAAAATGGTGAAAAAATCGCAGTCGCCATATCAGCACTTCGAACCAAATCACTCAAAACAACCGACGAGCTCCTCCGAGCACAGGAGGCTTTCTCAAAAACTGGAATACAATCTGCTCGAACGATACTAGAAAATCTATTTCAGGTTCATATCGAAACACTGAAAGAAGCTGGAATGTTCGATGATGAACTCTATGGAAAACTCAGAGAACTATTTGAGTGATATTTCCCCGTGGATCTTGAACTAGGAAATGATATCCAAAAAGAACAACAATTTATCGGGTATGGAGAAGTGATGTCAGCACATGTTTTATCTCATATTCTCGCCACACGTTTTCAGATCAAAAATTCACTCGTAACACATGCATTTACTCAAAATGTAAATAGCACCTCTTCCCTCTCTGAGATTCTCAAAAATTCTGTCGGAAAACAAGTAGATCTCCTCTTGCCAGAATGAATAGTCATTGTGCCTTGATATGTCTCTGTCGATGATAAAAGTATCTTAGAATATGGACGCTGATATACTGATAAAATGGCTGAAAGAATTGCGGTTTGACTCAGTGATCTAGGACATTCCCCAATTTTACATATCCAAAAACAAGTTCCACTCCTCTCTTCTCATCCTGGAAACACCACAGGAACGCGAGTCATCTCAGATATGTCACACTGGACCGCAGCAGAAATAACTGGAGCAAGATGAGCCAATGCTCAAGTTCTCAATGAACATACTATTTCGAGTGATCTTGCAAAAAGAAATATTCCAGTATGGGTCTACAATCCTTTTGATACAACAAGTGGAAAAAGCATTATTTCTGAAAATGGAAATCCAAATTCATGA
The DNA here is from genome assembly GCA_013268835.1 of Candidatus Altimarinota bacterium. GTDB lineage: Bacteria > Patescibacteriota > Gracilibacteria > BD1-5 > UBA2023 > JABFSX01. The sequence continues at coordinate 282,548 of JABFSX010000004.1, forward strand.
ATACTCTTTATAGATGGAAGAGATCATGTGAGCACCATAACGGTCTCTGGATTTGCGATGTCATGAGCATGACTTTTATCAAAACTCACCACTGTTTTTCTAGAACAAAAAATCTCCATAGATAGTATTTCATCATCTGAAACCGAGGTAACATTTACAGCATATGGAGAACTTAGTCAAGAAAATAAAATGCTACTCTCTCGGAAAATCGAAGAAGTTCTCGGAGAGCAGTATACTATCGAAGTAAAAAATAATCTCTGATTGATCTATTGTATCGGAGATAATCTCATATGAAATCCATGATTATTATCAAAAATAACTACTATTTTGGCTGAACAGGGCATAGATATCGAATGTATTTCACAATCTCGAGGACAACGAGCTGTAACAATAGGAGTACATTCAGATAATCTGAGAAAGTGAGTACAAATTCTTCACGAGAATCTCATTGCATTAAAATACTAATTTTTTGCCTTTTCCCCTCTTTTTTGTATATTAGACAGGATTTTTTATACTTTTTTACTATGTCTTCTCCGAACTATTCAACCGAATCACTGGATCGAATTAATAAACTCGAACGAATTAAGACACTATGAGTAGATCCTTTTGCTACTCGGTTCGATACAACTCATCTTATCAAGGAAATCAATGAAACCTATTCAGCAAAAATCAATACTGAAAATGGGGATGTAAGCCCTTTTCCAACTGTGGAAGAGGTTATTGCGAATCCTAAAGAAACATATTCTATCGCTGGACGAATTGTCTTACATCGAAGTTTTTGAAAGATTTGTTTCGCCTCTCTTTCTGATGGAATACAAAGAATCCAGATTCTCTTCTCAAGAGATAATTGTAGCATACGTGTAAACGATGAACTAAAATCTGAACTTATTGGATCGAATGAAACTATCACGGCTTACAAATTCGCTGAAAAACTCATCGATCTTGGGGATTTTATCGGAGTTACGGGGGAACTTTTCTATACTCACAAGTGAGAACTCACACTATTTGTGAAAGAATTTACATTTCTCACGAAGGCTATCCGTCCACTCCCTGAAAAATTCCATGGACTCAATGATCAAGAGGTTCTCTATAGAGAGAGAAATCTCGATCTTGTTTCAAATGATGAAACATTCAAGAGATTTAAGCTTCGATCACATATCATTCGAGAGATGAGAAGGTTCTTTGAATCAAAATGATTTGATGAAGTAGAAACAGCTATTCTCCAGGCACAAGCAGGAGGTGCTATGGCTCGTACATTTTCGACCCATCACAATGATCTCGATCATGATTTTGTACTTCGTATTTCACTCGAACTAGATCTCAAAAGAACTATTGGCGGTGGATTTTCACGTGTTTTTGAGATTGGGAAAAATTTCCGAAATGAAGGAACTGATCCATCACATCTTCAAGAATTCACTATGTGTGAATGGTATGCTGCATATGCTGATCTCGATACCAATAAAAAATGGACTGAAGAAATGTTCCATCATATTGCATCAATATGTCTTCCATCTCCAATAGTTCAAGTAATGAATAAAAATGGAGACCTTATTGATGTTGATCTCTCAGCCAAATTTGATGAAAAAAGATTCCCAGAACTTCTGAGTGAATATGCTGGAGTTGATATGTTCAATGATTCTATGGAACAACTTCAGAAAATCGCTAAAGAAGTAGGAGTAGAGAAAATAACTTGAGTAGGAAGAGCAAATCTCCTTGATGATATCTATAAAAAAACGGCTCGAGCGAAGCTCATACAGCCTACATTTGTTTTTGATTATCCGGAAGATCTCAAGCCACTAGCACGACCCAATGGAGATGGAACCGCTTGTTGTTATCAACTGGTTATCAATGGTTGGGAGGTAGTAAATTCTTATGGAGAATTGATTAATCCTATCGTTCAAAGATCACTATTTGAGGTACAATCTCTTGCAAAAGCCTGAGGAGATGAGGAAGCTATGGAAGTTGATGAGGTATTTCTCAAAGCTATGGAACATGGATTTCCTCCGATGACCGGTTCTGGATTTGGTATCGATCGTCTTATTACTCTTTTTACAGGACAATGAAATCTTCGTGACGTTGTACTATTTCCCACCATGCGACCTATCTCTATAGAAAATTCTTCTAAATAATACTTATGCATTCGCCAAAAAATCATACATGATGACTGTATATTATATTTATTCTCTGATTAATTATTGGATCTTTTCTTACCTTTTACTGGATATGAAATACTTCAAATAATCAAGTACAAAAAAATATTACCAATTATAGCGTTCGCCAATCCTGACTCAATTTTATCAATCCTCTTCTTGAATGTGAACTTCAAGATGATGGAGAAAGACAAAAATATATTCCATTCGAAAAAGTTACTATAAAGAGAATTAAAGATGAGGTACTTAGTCTTCATCCTGAAATAAATGTTGGAATCTATGTAAGAAATTTGAATAATGGACCATGGTTTGGAATCAATGAAAATGAGGCCTACTCACCAGCGAGTCTTATGAAAATACCTGTTCTAATGACTTATCTTAAGTGGATAGAACTAGATCCAACAATCCTAAGTAAAAAAATATTTCTTGATGAAATTGAGCAAAGCACAGAGCTTCATTTTCCACCATCCAAAAGTCTTGAGAATAAAAAAGAATATCTAATAAAAGAACTTCTTGAAGAGATGATTATCTATTCAGATAATAAATCACAACAAGTTCTCGTAAAAAATATTCCTATCGACCTATATATTAAAATAAATAAAGACTTAGGTATTTTTATACCTGATGAAAATACTCCCGAAAATTTTCTTTCTGTGAAAGATGTAGCAACATTCTTTAGGATACTTTACAACGCATCCTATCTTGATAGGGAAAGTTCCGAATACGCCCTCTGACTCCTCTCAAAGGTAAATTTTGATAAATGACTTCGGGTCTGAGTTCCAAATAATATTACTATCTCTCATAAATTTGGTGAAAGAGGATATTATGATGAGAACTGAAAATATATTCGTCAACTTCATGATTGTTGAATCATCTATTATGAAAAATATCCATACCTCGCATGCATAGTAACAAAATGAGATAATTTTGATACTAATGCAAAAATAATACAAGATACATCAAGAATTATTTTTGAAGAAATATCCAAAGCATTTCCTGAACATTAAAATAAAATCCCCAAATGGGGATTTTATTTTAATGTTCACTCAGTCAATGAAGAATACTTCCTACCCAATCTTCAGGTTTTACTCATTGTTTTGCTTGTTTGAAATGAAAATGATACTTTGCAAGTACGAGATCATTATTACAAAAATTTGCACCAAGACATGTCCAAAGTCGATAAATTTTCTTAGGATCGAGTATATGCCAAAAATTGGAATAGAGCTCCTGTTTCCCATCCAAAAAATCTAAAACATCGGAAAGCCAATAATCTTCATCAATATGAATCTTCGGAATATAGGAAACTTCAGAAAACAATGAAGAAGCAAAGGAATATTCGAAAACAACTGATTCAGTATTTTCTAGCCTAAAAAGGATTCGATATGCTCCGTCTGGATTTTTTATCAAAGCCGACCTGAATGAAGCCATCGATGATGCTGACCAATATGGAAGAAATCGATGATTGAGAATATCTAAAATTTGTTTTTTTGCATTATTAAGATTCTCTTCACTAGATTCACGAGGAATAAGTGGAAATGAAGCATAAATACGTTTTTCTTCTGGATTTTGCAGAGTGGATTCACTCGTCTGAATGATTTCTCCAATAGGACATTCTTTTCTCCCTGTTTCGATGCTAGCATTCTCCACTTTATATTGTCGACCTGGAAGAAGGGCTTTTTGAGCAAAATCATATCCAAATCCTCGAGCAATATCAGCCTCCATTGAAACTATTTCATCAAGTGGGAATATAGATACTTCAGAAAGTGGCTGAGAAAGTAATACTGGATACTTGAGTCATTGCCCAATAAATCATCTCACAAAACCTGGAAGCGTATAGATATTTGGGAGATCTATATATTCTTCATACTCGAATTTCTCATACCCCGCCCGTATCTCTTCTTTTCTGTTCGCAATATATTCTGATCGATATGATTTTCGTTTTTGAGATTCAAAATCATAGATACGAAGCTGCCCATCGAGCTCATTACGACTCGCAAGATAACACCGTGTCTCATACTCTCGACGATCAAAAATCTGAAAAAGCTCAGCCTGTACCTCTTCATCGTATTCATCTGGAACCGTATCTATCTCAGCAAATAGTAGCTCTGTCTCATTCGAAATACCAAGCATCATCACATCATCCTCATTGGTAATATTTTCCTGAGAAAACATATATCCAGTAATCTCAATTCACTTGAGATGAAATATTTTTTTTGGAACAAGATATTCTATATGAATATCTTGTATATATTCACGAAACACTGGTTCAAGATAACGAAGTGTACAAGGAAGTATCAGAATCGGATTTGCATATGTATATATCTCTATAAGAATATATGGATCGATATGATCCGTATGAGAATGGGAAAGATAGATTGCATCTATCGTTTTCAGTTTTTCATGATCCAAACGGAACTTTGTGGATCGCTCCATAAGATCCCCGATTACAAAATCGGAAAACCAAGAATCAACAAGAATTCGTACATTTTCATCTGTCTTATTTTTGATATCTACAAGGAATTCTGTGTGTCCAAGAGGGGTGATAATCATATGAATTTAGAGTAAAAATTCCCCTAAAATTAGGGGAATATAGTTATTGTATTTCTGCACCTCAGGGAAGTATATTCTTGAGAGAATTAATCAGTTCTGACTTTTGATTTTCAATCATACCACTTGCTGTGGAAAGGATAATCGGCTTCATTATTTCTGTGATTTTTCACACAATAAACTCTGGATTCGTAACTACGATAACTACGAGCAAGATAATTATTATCCATTTGAACACTCGAAGTCGTAGCCTTGATATTCGCCTACTTTCTTCTGCAAGTAATAAGATATATACCTCATTAAGTTTTTCTGCTGGAGTCAGATTGTTACCCATAATATGATTGGATTATTCGCCAGAAACAGTAACCGTATCTGTAGGAGTATTTGGCACTAAAAATATCGTAAGTGCTGGTACAACGATAGAGAGAATAAGCGCACACACGGTTATTATAATAATAGTTTTACGCATAAAAAAGTGATAATAAATTATTGTGGGAGTCCAACATTTCCAATTGGATCACCTGACATTTCTGGTAGCTCAGTAGTATCTACCTCAGAAAATTCTGGAACAGCTGGAGTAAGTGCTTCAATTTCTTTAATAAGATCTTGAAGAGATTTAATATTTGATGGTGCTACAATTTTTTTATCTGAAGAGCTAGCTTTAGCTGTGATATCTAAATCAATATGAGCTGGAGTCATATCTGAAATCACATCAAGCATCATGGCAAATTTCTCAGGAGCAATCTCAAGTCCAAAATTAGCTGAAAAAAGCGTTTCCTCTCCAGCCTTAAGTAATATTGGCCCTCGAATCATTCCATCAGTTTCATTTGGAACAAGATTTACAGAAAGTGAACCAAATGGTGCAGTTCCATCCATTTTAAGACTTTTAAGTTTACCATTTTCAGCATCTCCAGACCAATCAAGTGATCCAACTATTGCGGAAAGTTTACCAATAAATTTACCTCCTTCTAACGTATGCTTAAGTGAAACTGTCATTCCTTGAGCAGAGGCCTCAAGAGAAAGCTCTCGAAATTTTCCATCAACTTTTTCGATATATGCATTTACTCTTCCCATTTCAAGCTCACTTTGTTTTACAGAGATATCAAAAGAATATTTTGATTCTTTTTTACCATATACAATAGATACATCTGTTTTTTCTGTAGGATTAGAAAGTTTGATTATTCCACCATTTTCATCTTTAGAAACAACAACATTTGCTATGAGTTTTCCTGATGCAGAAAGTGCCCCCTCAAGAAGAGAAATTTTTGGATTTGATGGTTCGAAACCAAGTTTTCCTGAGAATGAAAGAAGTCCAAGAGATTTTTCCATATCTGCAATATTCTCATTAGTCATTCCAGAACCCGAAAGATCGAGTGTTAATTTTTTCAGAAGTGAGACAATATTTTCACGATGAATTTCTACTGCCCAATAATGCACTGAACCGCTCATACCAAGATCAGCAGTATCTTTCCATACTGGATATTCAGTAATATATTTTTCGATATCATCGAGTGATTTTGTTACAAGATTTTTACCAATATTATATCCCATGAGCTCTTCACTAGACATATCCTCCTGAGATTTTGACATGATATTCATCCAAGTACCTTCGTATTTTTTCAATACCTGTTTAATATCATCACTCATCACTCCAACATCTGTAAGATTCTTATAGGAAATATAGCTTTCACCTCCGTGAGACATTACTCCAAACTCATCAGCTGAGAGAGAACCTGAGCTTACAAGAGAGGTAAAAAAGAGTTGAACATTTTTAAATATTGATTCCGAATTACGTCCATCAATAAGTCCAACATACTCACTAGAAAGACTTCCACTCAAAATACCAGGAACACTTACATTTGAATGGATAGCTCCATTGATGCTCTCATGACGGTTTATACCAAGAGAAGAAGATAGCTCATCAAAAGCCATAATACTCGAGTGAGTACTTGCAGTATATAGATCTGAAAAGGAACTATCCTTATTATTTCCACCAAGTGTACAAGATGAAATTGTAAAAAGTAGAACAGGAACAATGAATATTTTTTTCATGAGAAAAGTTATAGATAATAGTATATAGGAATATAAGAAAAAATGGAAAAATCGCAAATTTTAGATTAAAAACTAGATGTTTTTAAGATTTGTTTTCAGTGTCTCAGCAATATGATTGTGTCGAATTTTCATATGCAATTTCTCTTGTTCATAATTTGTAGTTAGTGCATTCCAGTTTGCATCAAACATATCCATGCTAAATTCTCTTGCCTGAATACCAAGATGTTGCACCTCAAGTAATTCCATAAGATCATTTGTTTTTGGACCATATGATATCGGGAGAAACGGTATATCATGAGTACAAGCAAGTATTCCTGCATGAAGCCGCATTCCGATAACCGAATGAAGTCGTGGAAATATATCAAGTGTCTGAGAAATGCTCTTGGTTACATTGTAAGTCTTCCCTATCATCACTTTACGAATAAAAATGGTATCGTTTTGAGACTCCTCTCCTTCTGTTGAAAACACAAGAAATATCGGATTATAACCAAGTTCAATAAGTCTATCATACATAAGAGGAATTGCGGATTCATTTTCCCCCAAGAAACCCCCTCGAACAGAAATTCATACAAGCTTATCATCAGTATTTTCTTCGATATTTGCAGGTGGGGTATGGAGAAATACAATATCTTGAACCTGTACAGATGGGAGTTCAAGAGCATCAAGAAGTCATTTGCTCTGAGCATCACGAACAAGGATGAAATCTCCTGGCTTAAAAAGCTTTCTGAGCTTCATTTTATTTTTTACTTCCTTAATCTCGAGTCCAATTCCCCAAAATAAGATAATCGTATGAAACATGCGAGCAATCTTCACTCGGAAAGACCATTCCATAAAAAGTGACCAAAATTCTACCCCAGGTTCATTATCAAATAAAATTCCTCCTCATCCGATAATAAGTACATCTGCTTTAGCGATAAGCAGAATATTTTTGAAAAAATATCCAACATTTTTTAGTGGTTCGCCACCAAAATTATTTGGAAAGTATGATACATACTTAATTTTGTCATCATTAATGATACTTCCAGTGATATCATAGGTAAAAACTGTAATATCTATATTTTTACCATAGTGCTCTTGGATATATTCAATCTCTCATTTAAGAATCAACTCATCTCATAAATTATGAGCTCAAGCAGCCGTCATAAAAAGAATTTTTTTTGGCTGTGGCTTTTTAGGTTTACGACTAAACATATAATTTTTAATTAAGTACTGCAATAATATGAAAGATCTATAAAAATGCAAAAATTTGATTTCAAAATCCTTATGCTTATACTCTTTCTACAAGAAAATTCTTGTTTTTTACTCTTGATTTTTATTTTTATGAACAATGCTCTCTCCGCTCTCATCGTTGGAATAGCTATAGTACTCGCCTCATGGGTCATCGGTCAAAATATCAATCATACCGCCAATATAACCAATGGAAATCAGAATAGCATATCAGTAAATGGTGATGGAAAAGTTTTTGCAAAACCAGACACATTCCTCCTTACCGTTGTGGCCCAAGAGAAATCCAAAACCACCAAAGAAGGATTTGCTCAGGTAGCCGCGAAAATCGGTGAAGTGCAAAAACTCCTGAAAGATAATGGAATCGAAGAAAAAGATATTCAAAGTGTCAATATTAGCATCAATCCAAACTATAATTATGATAATGGAAAATCTACGATTGATGGATTTATGGCGACTCATGGACTCCAAGTAAAAATCCGTAACCTTGAATCTATCGATACAATTCTTGCTGGAGTAAGTACGATTGCAAATGTACAAATACAGAATACTGCATATGACATCGATGATAAAACAAAGCTCTACACAGAAGCTCGTAATCTCGCCATAGCAAAAGCAAAACAAAAAGCAGAAGATATGGCAAAAGCCAGTGGTATCAATCTCTGAAAGGTAGTCACCATCAGCGAGAGTCAATGATATGTTCAGCCGATGTATGCCAATCAATATGCAAAATCCGAAATGGCAAATGATGCTATGTGAGGTGGGACGGTTTCTGTGGGGCAACTCGAAATCTCTACCAACGTGTCAATCAGTTATGAAATCCGATAATCGTATCATCAATCAACCCCAAGTATCATCTTGGGGTTGATTTTTTTGATGGTTTCTATAGACTCACTCTCACAATTTTCTAATCAATTCTCATATGGCCAATATCGACCACGCACCAAGCAAACAGATGCTCAATCTCCTTCATATCCTTCCTGCTTTTGCTGACGAATGAAAACTTCGAATCAATACCCTTGTAGAACTCAATTCGATGACGATCAACAAGTATGAGATCATCACGGAATCAGGACAACTCAAGCTCGATCGTGTTGGATTCTCATCACTTGCCTATCCATTTGCTTATGGAGCAATTCCTTGTACTTGGGATGAAGATGGAGATCCACTCGATGTTGAGATTGTCGGAGTGACGGAGCCTCTCGCTCCTGGTTGTCTCGCAGAAGTTCGCATTATCGGAATTATGAAGTTCGATGATGGAGGTGAAGTAGATGACAAGGTGATCGGAGTCCTTGCTGACGATAAGCGTATGGATCATATCACAAGTTATACGGATCTCGGAGCACATTGGGAAAAAGAAACGAGCTACTACTGGGAACACTACAAAGATCTCAAAAAACCAGGAACTTGTAAAGTAAATGGATTCTTTGATACTACTGAAGCAGTAAAGATCATAAAAGAATGTGAGGCACGCTACCAGACGGACTACGCTCCAAAATTTCAATAATACTATATGAAATACTGAGAGTACATTTTCTGATTTCCTGATGGAAAACCTGATTTTATCAGGGCAATAGAAAAAGAAAATGAACGATTTGAAGTATTTCTCTCTCGACTTCTCAAACCCAGAGGGATGAAGAGAAGAGAACAAATACGAAGTATGGAAAGAGCCATAAAAATCGTCGTCGATGAAATATTCGAAAAAGCAAAACTATAAATCCCCTATCACAGGGGATTTATTTATTTAATAAACAGTTAATATAACTGGTCAATTATTTTTGCATATTTTCTCTTTTTTAATACAATCCACTCGGAAATATTTCTCCTCGTAGTTTAGTGGAAGAACAAGGCACTCCTAAGGCTTAGACACAAGTTCGATTCTTGTCGAGGGGACCATTCAATAAAACCTGGTTATTTAATCCATCAAGGAGCTTTATTTTAAGCTCTTTTTTGGTTTATATTGAGTTCATATGTGATGTATTTATAGTGAATGTTGCAAAATACTAAATGAGCTATATGTTGACGAAATTAGAGAAATACTGTACCATTATGTAGTAATATAATTCTAATTATGAATAAAGATACTTTAGAATCAGAATCAGTAGAAAATAATCTGATATCAGAAGAAACAAATTTAAAGAAAGAAAAACCATGAATGAAAAAATGGAAGAAAATACTAATGATTCTAATTTTACTTGGTCTAGTAAATTGATGAATTAAGATTTATAATCAAAAACAAATAGTATACAATGATACAAAAGAAATTATTAATTTAGTCTCTAGTGGCTGATGACTAGAGTATATTGATAATGATTGAAATTTTAATACCTGAGTATATAAAAAATTAAATAGTATTGAAACAAGTTCAATTCAAGCAATGCGACTTAAAGATTTTACTATTAAAGTTACACAAAACGAGGAAGATCTTTCTAAAAAAATGAATGCTCTAGGTGATATTTCACTAGACATTAGTGATTATGGTAATTCTAAAAAAGTAAAAGAAATTATAGATAAAACAAAAAATGCTAAGACTTACTTTATTGATCACAACAATAAATTTCGTTCCTTGTATAAGAAATATACCTGAATTGAGCCAAATCTAATTAATCCACGTCCTTATTCTGCTGATGAAAAAATTAAAAAAGTAGAGGAATTAATCATAGTTAATATAGAACTATATGATATATCTATTGAATTCTATAATTATATACTTCAAGTTAATGATAAATTTGAATATGATGAAGAATGAGATCTGATTATTAGTGATGATTCTATTCGTGAAAAAATAAATAGCTATATAGACCTCCAAGAGAAATTAGATTCAAAAATCAATGATTGATATGATTCATTAGTTAGATATCAAAAAGAATATGTAAATTATAATTATAAACTTTATAATAAATAATTATTCCAGATACAGAAAAAATTTCACGTAAAAAATAATTTTCTCAAAAAGAGATTGCTGATTTTTAATATTTATATATCAATAACTATTTTTAGTAGGATTTTCCTCTACAGAGAAATTATATAGTTTTGATTTTTATGAACATATTTATATAATCTAGCCGATATATCGCCTCTCGCCCTTCCGAAGAAGATTGTTTTGAGATAAAATTATTTTCTTTGGATAGACGAGTGATATATTTCCCGCTTCTATTTTTTTTCTTTCTCATTATGCTCGTCTGACTCAAGGACAAAAACGCTCTCGATAGAGCCATTGTTACCAAAACCTATACCATAGGAAACAAAAATATCACTCTCGAATCAGGGCGACTGGCTCTCTTTGCAACCGGATCAGTAACAATCCAAGACGAAGCTGGGAACTTCCTCCTCACGACTTGTGGAATCGGTAATCCAAAAGATGGAGACTTCTTCCCTCTTACGGTAGAATTCCAAGAAAAATACTATGCATCAGGAAAAATCGGAGGAAATCGTTTTATGAAACGAGAAGGTCGTCCAAGTGAGGCTTCAATACTCAATAGTCGAATGATCGATCGTCCAATTCGTCCGATGTTCCCAAAAGCAACTCGTACTGATACGCAGATTATCTCAACGATTATGAGTTCCTCTGGGCTCTCAGATTTTGGTTGGTATGGTATCACAGGGGCCAGTCTCTCTGTTATGCTTGCTGGTGTAAAAGAATTCGAAGGACCAGTAGCTGGAGTTCGTATTGTGAGTGATGAAGCGGGGAATTTTATATTTGATCCAACTTTTGAACAGATTGCCACCGCTCACCTCGACCTCACCGTTGCAGGAACACTCGATGCTATCACCATGGTAGAATCTCAAGGATCAGAAGTAAACAACGATCTCATGGTTCGAGCTTTTGAATACGCTCACGGTATTGTGAAAACACTCTGCAATATGCAACTTGATTTTCTTGCTCTCTATACTCCTGTTCATGCTCTTCCAGAAACAACCCTTACGGTTGGAGTCAAAGATCCTGAAACAGTTCAAAAAGTTCAAGATATTGTCACAGAAGATGAAATCAAATCTCTCTATGGACTCGGTAAACTCGAATTCCATGATGCTCTCCATGATCTCGTAGAAGAAGTTGCTGTAAAACTCGAATACAACAAAGAAACCAATACTCCAAAGATGGGAGATATTGCTGATAGTGTAAAATGAATGGTACAGGATCACATGAGAAAAACGATTCTCGAAACGCAGACTCGTCTCGATGGACGACGATGTGACGAGGTTCGTCCGGTTCGTGCTACTGCACCTATTTTACCAAAAACTCATGGTTCTACCCTCTTCGAACGAGGAGTAACACAAGTTCTCTCGATCACCACTCTCGGTGGCCCTGGAGATATCCAACTCATCGATGATATGTTCGAAGAGGATACCAAGCGATATATCCACCACTACAACTTCCCTCCATTCTCAGTTGGTGAAGTGAAGCCACTCCGTGGGGTAGGTCGTCGTGAAGTAGGTCACGGTCGTCTCGCTGAGAAGGCTCTTGAACCTGTGCTTCCAAAGCAGGTAGATTTTCCTTATATGATCCGTGTTGTATCTGAAACCACTACTTGTAATGGTTCATCATCTATGGCATCAGTTTGTGGATCTACTATGTCTCTGATGGATGCTGGTGTTCCGATCACGGCGATGGTAGCGGGTGTTGCTATGGGAATGATCTATGATGAAGAAACTGGAAAATATGAGATTCTTGCTGATATCCAAGCTCAAGAGGACTTCCTCGGAGATATGGACTTCAAGGTAGCTCGAACCGATAAGGGTATCACGGCACTTCAGATGGACTGCAAGATTGCAGGACTCTCTATGGATGTGATCAAAAAAGTATTCGACAAGTCTATTGATGCGACAGGATATATCATGGGTGAGATGAGAAAATGTCTCTCTGAGCCTCGCAAAGAACTCTCTCCATATGCTCCATTCCTCCTCTCAGTATTTGTTCCAGAAGAGAAGATGCGAGAAGTCATAGGTAAGGGTGGTGAGACGATCCAAGGTATTGAGAAAGAATTCGGAGTAGAGGTAAATCTCGAAGATAGTGGAACTTGTACTATTACAGCTAAGGATCAAGTGAGTGGTAAGGCGGCTCTCGATTTTATCAAAAATATCCTCAAAGATATCGAAGTAGGTGATATCTACGAATGAAAAATTGTGAAAATCCTCGATACCGTTGGTGCCATCGTCGAGATTGCTCGTGGAAAAGAAGGTATGGTTCATATCTCAAAATTCGGAGTAAAGGAACGAATCGATAATGTAAACAATGTAGCAAAAGTCGGAGAGATCATCAAGGTAAAAGTCTACTCTGTAGATAAAGAAAAAGGACGAATTGGACTTGAGAAGATCGTTGAAGTTGTAGCTGTTATTTAAGTTATTTATTCTTAATAGTAATATATGCATAAGAATCAAGATCAAATCGAATCAGCTCCAGAAAGTGAAATTAAACGAATAGTATTCGCACATGAGGGTATATCGTATGATCCAGTAAAAAATGAGATTACAATTTCTGATGAAGCAAAATGAGAACTCCAAAAACTCATAGAGACCATTCAAGCAGAATTTCCTGTGGAAGAGAAGGATCCTGAATCAATAACTGAATCAGTAAATATAAAAGAAATCAATGAGACGACAATTGCAAATGTTGCTGATGCAATGTTTGTTGCAGGAAAATGAAGAAAAGCAATAAAGAAATTCCTAGCAAGAATAGATATCCTTCTCCAATGAAAAAAGAAATGATGAAAACTTAAAGAAACAGAAAAGAAAGTAGAAAAGAAAGTAGAAAAATACAAAAATAATCCATTTGCACATATATTGCTCCAATATCCTGATTGAGGAGAGATAAAAACTCTTCAAGAGGCTCCAATTATTGTACGTCCTTGAGAAAAACTCTCTATCATAATTCATTCTCTCCAAATACGACTCAGATTTACTCATAATCAAATCAAAATAAAATAATCCTATTATTCAGCTATTATGTTATCCCAAAATAATTCCCCCTCAAATATTGAAGCGTCTACCATTAGTATTCTAGTGCGAGGATCTGGTACAAGTCCTATTTCTCTGGAAAATCTCGAAAAACACTTCCGAGTAGTTGATCCTACTTCATGGAAGATTATATCACACCGATTTGCTCAATCAAGTCGTGAAAAAATAGCAAAAATCCTATTACAAGTAACACAAACACCTGGTATACAATATTCAACTCAATCTCTTATACGAATGCTTCTAACTCTTCCAAATGAAGAAAAAATAGAAGATAAATTGTCTATCAATTAATTTTAGATGTAAAAACATAAATTAAAAAATGTCCATAAAAAAAAGCATATTCGATATGCTTTTTTTTACTTATGGCTATACTTTAATGGCTTTTTAACCTTCTTTTTTATGAGCATTCTATTTCCAGAGAACAACAAGTTCGATAATCTTTTTCTTGATCTTGCTGAGAGTACCAAGGATATGGTCAAACTTTTTAGTGAATTTTCAAAAGAATTCAAAGACTTTGAAAAATATGCTGGAAAGGCAAAAATCATAGAACAACAAGCTGATAGTGTGACTCATAAAATACTCAATGAACTCCAAGAGGCATTTATTACTCCATATGACCGTGAAGATCTCCATGCGCTAGTAATACAGATGGATGATGTAGTTGATGATCTTGAGAATGTATTACAGTGATTTTATATATATAATATTTCAGAAAAAAGAGTTTGTGTTGATGAATTTGCAGAGCTCTATATAGAAACAGTTGAGAATCTTATTCTTCTTATCAAAGCTTGTTTTGGAAAGAAGAAAAATAATGCCATAAATCTTTCAAAGATTATTATTGCTATTCATACTCTTGAAACACGAGGTGATACCCTCTATCTCAACAATATTCGAGATATTTTTACCAAAGAAAAAGATCCTATCGAGCTCATAAAATGGAAAGTAACTATCGAAAATATGGAAAATGCGATGGATCGATTCGAACGAATTGCTAATACTGTTGAGAGTATCAAGCTCAAGGCAAATTAGTACTATCCTCTAAACATTATACCATATGGAATTCATTTCACACATTATCGATCTGATGGTGCAGTATCCATTTGTCACTTTTATTATTCTCATTGCGTTTGTTTTTGATTATACCAATGGAATGCATGATAGTGCCAACTCTATTGCCACCGTTGTAGCCACAAGAGTTTTATCTCCAAAATATGCCGTTATTTGGGCAGCATTTTTTAACTTTGTTGCTATATTTATCGTTGGAACCGCTGTTGCAAAAACAATCGGAAAATGAATGATAGATATCTCTTTTGTTACTCCGCTTGTGATATTTTGTGCATTATTTTGAGCTATAAGTTGGAACATTCTCACTTGGTGGCTTGCGCTTCCTACTAGTTCATCACACGCACTCCTTGGAGGATATCTTGGAGCCGCTGTTGCCAATGGTGGACTCCAAGTAGTGATACTCTCTGGATGGACGAAGACACTTATATTTATCTTTCTTGCTCCGCTTATGGGAGCAGCTCTTGGTTTTACACTTCTTATACTCGCTACCTGGATAGGAAAAAATTTCTCTCTCACAACGATGAATCGGGCCTCTCGAATCTTACAACTCCTCTCTTCTGCGCTCTATTCAATCGGGCATGGGGCAAATGACGCACAAAAAACTATGGGTATCATTGTGAGCCTTCTCCTCTCTGTAGGACTTGTGACAAGTGCTGAGCCTCCAATTTGGGTTATCATTGGTGCCTATACTGCTATTGCTGCGGGAACCCTCACTGGTTGATGGAGAATCGTAAAAACAATGGGATCAAAGATCGTAAAACTCCGTCCGATTGATGGATTTGCTGCTGAGACTGCAAGTGCCATAAGTCTCTTTACAGCATCTTCTCTTGGAGTTCCTGTTAGTACTACACATACTATCACTGGGGCCATATCAGGAGTATGAGCAGCAAAGAATGCTCGAGCTGTAAAATGGGGAATGACTTTCCGAATTGTTTGGGCTTGGATTTTTACAATTCCAGGATCATGTGCAATAGCATATGGTGTATTTAGTATTATGTCAGTCTACGCTAATCAATTATAACATATGAAAAATGCCTTTTTAGGAATTGTAATCCATGGGAAAAAACTCGGACGCACCATCGGTTTTCCAACTGCGAATGTTGCACTTGGAAAATGACTTATCGAAGACGGAGTATACTCATTGAAAATTACATTTGATAACTCAGAATATCTATGAGTATGAACTTATAGAGAGTCTATAGAGCTCTTTGAGGCTCATATATTCGAATTTGATCGTGATATCTACGATAAAAATATCGAAATACACATTATTAAAAAAATTCGCAATAATAAGAAATTTGAATCTATTACTGATCTGAAAAACCAAATAGAACAAGATTCTCAGGAGGCAAGAAAAATAATCCTTCTACCAACACTTGATGAGATTGTTCTACGAACCCTCAATCTCTATACATCAAAAAAGGATATTCAACCTATTAATCTTCAAAAGTTCCAAACTCCAATAGTGGTAGGAAGTGGAAATGGATACTATACGGGTCGGATTCTTTTTCGAAATCTCGGTGCTTTTTTTGCTACTGAATCCGAGATTGAACAAAAGCTCTCAAATATTCCATCTATCACAGATGTTGTAGTCATATCTGCCTCAGGAGAGAAACATGCTCCAATTATTCTTGATACTGCAAAAAAATATCAGAAAAATACTTTTTTAATCTCATCAAGTGAACAAAGTTCTGGTAGAACCAAAGCAGATGATTCTCTCGTGATGCCAAAAATAGAAGAACCCTATACCTATAATACTTCTACCTATTTTGGCTATATATTTGCTGAGAATCCAACCCTTGATCTTGCGGCACTGAAAACATTTATCACCAAAACACTTGAAGAAACTCTATCAACTATTGATTTTATACAATATAAGAGTTTTTTTATTGTACTTCCTGATGAATTTGTACTCCTTCGAGAGATGCTCGAAATCAAGTTTATTGAACTCTTTGGTCGCAAGATTGCTCGAGATGTATTTACTTATGAACAGATGAAGCACGCTACAACGGTTGTAACTGATGATAATGAGTTATTTCTCTGTTTTGGGAATACGACTGGAATCCAGTATGGAAAAAATCAGGTAGATCTTCCTATATTTGACCGAACAAGTTATGCAGCGATGATGATGGCGGGATATTATCTAGTTTGAAAAATCCAAATAGCATTTCCTCCATACTTTATGGAATCAATACAAGAATATTGTACCAAGGCCAAGACCCAAAGTGGATTCACCATTTCAGCAATAGTGAAGGTATAACTTTAAAAATACTTGACAAAGTTTGTTTTTTATATACATTAAGCATATCTATACTATTGGAGTAAAAAAACCATGAAACACTGGCACTTCTCACGAAGAGGTATCTTCGGTCTTCTTTTGTGCTTTTTTGTAGGCCTTATGCACATGATTTTTGAAGCCGCCGCAATGGCTAACACCGAGAAGAATAGATGGACCTTACTGGGATTCGATATTGATTCCCCAGGATGGTTCTTGGTTCCTTGGTTCGTCATAGGGATACTCTTCTTCTTTTGGGCTGGCTGGTTTTTCCCAGCACAAGAAAGAAAAAGAGCACTAGAATACCAGAGTGCCTTTTCCCAACCGGGTGAATAGCACTCTGATTCAATCAAAAAAAGCCCTCCTCGGAGGGCTTTTTACTACAAAAAAATACACTCCAAAAGGAGGTTTTCTTTTGTTATTTTTCATTTTTTATCTATACTCCAGAGCTATGAATACAAAAAATCTCTTCGCCTTCACTCTCGGTCGAGAATGGAAGGTTTCACTCGCTGAACTCATGGCCATATTTGGCACTGAGAGTTACCAATCTCACACTGAGACGATTGCAATATTCCAAATTCTTGGATATTCAGCAGAACAACTTCGGAGAAAATTCCTCAATATTGGAGGTTCTATCCGAATCATCGAGATACTTGGAGAGAGCTCTGTATCAACATTTCCAACGGATGTTATCGAATTTTTACGGAGTTCAAAAACTCCTGGAAAGATTGACTTTGCTCTTGGAGTCTATGGGACTGAATTTCGACTCTCTGATATTGGACTCCGAATCAAGAAAACACTTCAGGATTCAGGATCAAGTATCCGTCTTGCAAATGTGAAAAATGAGAATATCAATGCTGCGAGCTTCAAAAAAGAGAAGCTCTCAAAAACAGGATATGAATATAATCTCATCCTTATAGAAAATATAGGTTATATCGGACGGACTCTTGCCTGTCAAGACATCGATGCCTATGCGAAACGTGATACTGCAAAATCTCGTGATATGATCATCGGGATGATGCCACCAAAACTTGTACAGATGATGATCAATATCGCTCTTGGGTGAGAAAATATCCAAAATTCAACTAACCCAGTCTCCATATATGATCCATTTTGTGGACTTGGAACCACTCTTATTGAAGCAGCCAATATGGGAATATCTCGAGTCTATGGGAGTGATCTCTCGCCTGAGATGACCAGATCAAGTATATCAAGCTTAGAAGAGTATATAGCAGAAGAAAAAGTCTGGCAAGAACGAATTCTCAAAGTTGGAGGAACTCCAAACAAGGATTTCTCAAAATTCCAAAGTAATATCATACAGCTCGATGCTCGAGATGTGGTAACAGCAAAAACAAAACTCGCAATTCCTGGAATCCCATTCTCCGATCTTATCATTGTATCTGAAGGATATCTTGGTGAGATTATGCGACCTCACGAGATCACTCTCGATAAAGCAAAAGAAGAACGTCGAAAACTCGAACGAATGTACAGTGAATTCTTTGCTGGACTCTCTAAGGCAAAATTTTGCAAGAGTATCGTTATGACCTTCCCTTTCTGGAATCTTAATGGTACATATTCATACTTTATCGAGATATACGACATTATCGAAAAAAATGGATTTGAAGTGGTTTCACTCCTTCCATGGGAGATGAAACTCAATACGATGAAATGATCTCTTCTCTATCGTCGTGAAAATCAAACGGTTGGACGTGAAATCATAAAAATAATCCCAAGAAAATAATATGTCATCCTTCACTCTCCTCAATCTTGCCTCTCGTGAAAAAAATCCTGACTATCACGATAAAACTCGAGATATGGAGACGGCACTTGCTTGGAATGCAGTACAAAAAACCCTCCTGAATATGGATCGATGAGATCTCTCAAAATATATCAAAAGTGTGAAGTTATCTGATAAAACTATTGTAATAAGTACAACAAAGCCGATAGTGAATGCCGAACTCAAGATATACCAAGAACAAATTCTCAGAACTGCCAATGAGAGCTTCAGACAGATAAAAACTCTCGAAAGAGAAAAAATAATCCTTAAATAAGGATTATTTTTTTCGGGAAATTTTGTGAGAAACTTCATCATCCGTATACATACGGTATCCGGTTCATTGAAATGCGTATTCTAATTGCGTATATTCACTTAACATTCCAAAGTTCTTAAGCTTTACTCCAAGTATATATGCCTTGATACGTCGTCTTTCTATATATCCCGGCTTTATGCTTTCCATACTTTTCATATCTGACATATTATCCAGCATATCCTGAAGTTTTCTACGAGCATCATTTGGACGAAAGTAGAGATAATTTCCAAGTGAAATATATTCATCATAAGCTTCTTTTTGATTTTTATCTTTGTCAATAATCTCCATCTTATAGATAAGGAGTGCATTTCTAAAACGGATTGAATTTTCACCAAGAATATCTTCAGTATATTTAGAAAAATTCTGGAATTTTTTTATTGGATCAAGAGGACTGAGTATTTGTAGAAGAATAGTTAGATCTGGATTATCTGGATTTGTATTATGAACAAACCATTCCAATATTTCCTTTCTTATAGCCTCAGAAATCTTTGAAAGGAGAAGTACATCAGTGAAGATTTTTAAACCAAATTTACTCAATATCTCCCACCAACATTCGGGATGATCTTCTATAGTATCATGAAGTATTAATACAATACTATCATCTGGATCAGCAACATCGGGATATTTTTCAATAACAGATTGAACCAATCGAATTGGATGAAGTATGTAAGGACTTCCATCCTTTCGTTGATCTTTCTTATGGATATGTTCAGCAACTCGAAATGATTGAAAAATAACAGTAAATACTTCTATTGAAATTTCAGAAAAATATGGATGTTTACAAATCCATTCATGGAGAGCATCTACATCAGTATGTAGCAAAGAAGATGTGGAAAGAGTGGTAGTATTTTTCAAATGAAAATCCAAAATTGGAATGTATATTACATATAAATACAATCACGTCAATATTTAATTTGACTTTTTTATATTTTTATTCTTATTTTTAATTTTGCTTGGATGCTATTTTATATATAATCAACGTATATGTCTATACAATCATCCAAAAACCCCGATATCACTCGAGTTGTAAAACCAGAAATACGAGAAGAAGATATCATCTCTGAGGTATCACTTCGTCCGCGAAAACTCGATGAATATGTAGGACAAGAACAGATGAAACTCCATCTCAAAGTAGCGATCGAATCTGCAAAGATAAGAAAAAATCCCCTTGAACATATTCTTTTTTACTGACCTCCTGGACTTGGTAAAACTACGATATCAACTATCATTGCTCATGAGATGGGCTCAGCAATAAAGTCTACCAGTGGTCCAGCAATCGAAAAACAATCCGATATTGTCTCACTCCTCACGAGTCTCACAGAATGAGAGATTCTTTTTATCGATGAGATCCATCGACTTCGACCTCAGATAGAAGAGATTCTCTATTCTGCAATGGAAGACTACAATATCGATATTATGATTGGTTCTGGAACTGGATCCACCAGCGTAAAAATGGATATTCCAAAATTCACTCTTGTTGGAGCTACAACAAAACTCTCAAGTCTTTCCAATCCCCTACGTGATCGATTCGGAAATGTGATGAAGCTCGACTTCTATGAGCCAGCTGATCTTGCGAAGATTATTAAGCGTTCATTTCAGATTCTTGGATTTACCAATATCAGTTCTGAGGCAATTATGGCAATTGCACTCAGATCAAGAGGAACTCCTCGTATTGCCAATCGCTATACCAAGATTCTCCGTGATTATGCCATCATCGGTCGATCGATCGAAACACAATCTGAATGTGAAGCAATATTTACAAAATTTGGAGTAGACATACATGGACTCGATATTCTGGATAGAAAACTCCTCTCTTGTCTGATGGAATCATTCCATGGTCGTCCAGTTTGACTCTCTACTCTTGCCTCTATAGTGGGTGAAGAAGTAGCGACCATCGAGGATGTTGTAGAGCCGTATCTCTTACAGATTGGTTTTATTGAGAGAACTCCTCGATGAAGACAGATTACTCTCAAGGGAGAAGAATACCTCAGAAAATAAACTAAGCTACCTTATTTTCTGAAGAATTAGATGCTACTATTGTTTTTTCCCAAGCTTTTACTCCTGATGCAAAATTTCTACTTTCAGGAGTTTTTCCAGTTCCTCCATTGTATACTTGGAGTCATTTTTCTTCTCAAAAATTCTTCAAAAGATAGGAGAGATATATTGTTCCAACGATAATATTTTTTCAAAGTGGCCCGCTCGAACTAATAAGATTCTTCATATCGATTCCTTGGGACTTTGCAGTTTCGCGAACTTGTGCATAGTATTTTTCTTCTGGTCAAGCATTTACTGTTTTTCAGTTTATTAAAAGCTTACTAACTCAAGAGAGAGTTTGTGGCATAATTTGCATCAATCCTCTTGCTCCAACCTGGGACTTTGCTCAGATATCAAATCGGCTTTCTTGTGCACATACAGCAAGTATTTTCTCTGGATTCATATCAACAATTGGAGCTATTTTTGTGATAACTGGCCAAATATTGGCTTTGTGTTTTTCATAATTTCAACGAGCGAGCATCACTTCACCTAGAGGAATGCTTCATCACCCATGAAAATTAACCTGGGGATGTTGCTGAACTCAAGGAGAGATATTTGTAGCCTTATATGAATTCGAGATAATATTAGAAACCTGGATACCTACTATTTTCTTGAGGGCGAGTACCTCAGACATTCAAAAAAGACCCTCATGAGATTGAATTCATAAAACCTTTCGGAGTCCTGCCAGAGTCTCTTTTGTATAGACAAGCATACCATTTTTATGAGCCTCATAGGTATTCAAAATAGTTTTTGCCACGTCAGAATTGATAGATCATTCTTGAATAACTTTTTTCATGACTCATTCGAGATGGTTTGATATCTGTTCAGACATATAATATATCCTATCATAATCATATGAATTCCACAAATATCATCCCAAAAAATACTCAAAACAAAAAACTTGATTCATATATTGAAATCAATATACTCATGTATATCAATCACCAACCGTCAAAATGGTCGCAAAACTTGGAACGAGCACATGACTTTCTCTCACTTATAATAAAGTGTAGGTTTTTGTTGTATTGATTTCATCATTTCATCAAGCTCCTGCAACAATTGTGGGAGTTTTTATTTTTTAATTTACTATTCTTATGCGTAAATACCTGATTATTGCTGTATTGGCTCTTATTGGAATCTTCAATGCCATCTACCTCTCGATTCCTGCTTATGAATACTGGAATGGAGCTGATAAATTTGCTCTCCAGATGATGCCTTGTGATCTTTCTGATACCCTCTCTTGTAGTGGAATATTACAAAATCCTCGAGCCATTATCTTTTCTGTCGGAGAATTCAAAGTAGCATTTCCGATGGTAGCTGCTATTGTATATCCAATTCTTTTTATCCTTGCACTCCTTGGTTGGTTTACCCGATCTCATACCCCTGCAAAGGTACTAACGGGAATGGCTCTTGGCGGAATTTGTTTCAACTCGTATGTGATCTATCAAGAATTTATTGTTGGCGTATTTTGTCCACTTTGTGCGATGTGTACCGTGATTATTATAGCAATATTCTTCCTCTCTATTTGTACCTGGTATAAAAAGAAAAATAAATAGTCAATTAGTGGTAATTTTAAAATAAATATGGTATAGTAAAAAAGTAGAATAATATTTTTATCTCTTCAACTTATATTATATATGAAACTCACAGCACTCCTCCTCGTCTCACTTATTTTTCTCTCATCCTGTACCATTGATTGGGATGATCAAAAAGCAGCAAGAATCGCAACTCTTGAAGGTCAAATCAAAAAATTTCAAGATGACAAAAAAGATATGCTCTTCGCAAAAAAAGAAGCTTGTACAAAAAAATACTATGAAACTTGGGATATCTGAAATCAAAAAAACTATACTAATCTCTCTGTTGATGTATTCTATTCTCAAGTAGAAAATACTTGTATGATTGCACTCGACGGATGGAATAAAAAAGATAATGCCCGAGTATTCCTTATCGCTGATCTCTTTAGCCTCAATGTACTCATATCATTCTCTGTAGATGGAGACTGGAATATTATGACAAAAGATGATGTCGATTGAGGGACTCTTAAGGAACTTAAGTGTAGTTTTAATCAAAAACTTAGTAAACTCAAATCAATGGACGTACTCTACTTCAATGTAGATTGTGTCAAATAAATACATCTTCTTTGAAGATAAAGATTCCAAATACATACATACATATATAAATACTACTTGGCAATCTTTTAGTCTATTTTCAATGAAAGTCACTTCTATTTTTTTTATATTTCTCTTGCTCCTTTCTTCTTGTTCGAAAGAATACAAGAATGAGCGAGATCCTGTTTCATATAACAATAAATGAATTGTCCTCAGTGGAAAATGAAATTATAAATGAGCTATAGAGATGTACGATCAAGCCTTAGTGTTTGATGCAAATTTTATTGATGCTTACTCACGAAAATGAAATGCGTTAGAGAAGCTCTGAAGATACGAAGAAGCTCTGATAATCTACTCTCAAGGAATGGAAATAAATTCCAAAAATATAAATATTCTCAATGGAAAATGATCTGCACTCAATAATCTCTGAAGATATGACGAATCCATAGACGCTTATGAAGAAGCCATAGAGATCGACCCAGAAGATAGTATTGCATATAATGGAAAATGAGTAGCCCTATTCAAGTCTTGAAAATATGCTGATGCAATCAGAATGTATAATAAAGCCATAGAGATCGACCCACTTTTTATTGATGCCTATATCGGGAAATGAGAGATACTTAAGCGTACCATCCAATATGAGGAAGCTATCGCTATGTATGATGGAGTACTTGTTCAAGAGCCTGAAAATACACTCATACTCAATGCCAAATGAGATATTCTTATGGCAACAGAAAAGTATGAAGAAGCAATAAAAATCTACGATACCGTAATAGGACTCGATCGAAAAAATACTACCGCAAAAGAATGAAAGATTCTTGCAGAAAGCAAACTTATAAAAACAGATAACTAAAAAACTATTATATGAAAATATTTTTTCTCCTCATTCCCATATTATTGATATCATCGTGTACTAATTCTGGTAACAATGAAACAACTACAAAAATCCAATCCCTAGAGACAAAAATTATAACCCTTGAAACAGAGAATAAGAACCTAAAAGTAGAGAATGCTAATCTCAAAGAAGAAAACAATCTCCTAAAAGCTGGATGACTCCCTCCAGATGGAAATCAGCCAACTGCTCTACCACCATGAGTTAGTAGCATGACTGATGGCTCTATGCTTCCTGATTGAACCACATTTGAGGAAACAAATACTACAGAATGTCTCCAAAAAATACATGAAACCTATCTTGCAGAATGAATCAAAAAATGTAAAGAACTCGGGTATAAGGATGCTGAAATCCAGGCAAACAAGTGCCAACTCGATACCTCATTCATCAATGAACTCAACAAGAAGAGAAAAGATGCAGAAGCACAATGTGGACCAATGTAATAACTTTTAATATAAAATATGAAGCTCGCTCCCATCCTCCTCATTCCTCTACTTTTCATCACAGCTTGTACAAACACTTCTAATGTCAATCAATCAGAATCCATAAAACCAAATCCTATTCAGGATGAATACTATACAAATCTAAAAAAAGAATGTGCACAACTCCCAAGTTATGAGAAATCATTCTGTGATAAGAGCATCGTCATAATGAAACAGGGATGATATAAAAAAGCTCTGAATAATGCCTCTGGAAGTCTCTCTTGTCCAGAATGAATGACAATTGATGGAATAAAAGCAATTGGCGCAATCATGTACTGTAAGTCACTCTCAAAATAATCCATAAAATATCACCTATGAAACTCACCCTCATTCTCATTCCCCTCCTCTTCCTCTCGTCGTGTACGATCGATTGGAATGATGAAAAGGATAAGAAAATAACGGAACTCGAAAAGCAAATTCAAGATGATACTTTTAAGAAAAAACAGGAATGTACTAAATACATTCCAACTCTCGAAAATAAAATTAAAGAGAAAGAGAAAAATTTAAATGTAGATGGCGATTTTTATCATGAAACTATTGATGAAATCTTTTATAGCCCAGCAAAACAAACATGTATCAGATTATGAACTTCACTATGGATTATTCAAAATAGGAATACTCAGGAATGATGAGTTACAAGAGATGAACACAAGCGTATTCTAGATATTTTATCTAATGATGAAACTATTTATGATTTAAAAGATAATGATTTAATGGTTTTATATTCTAATAAACTCAAAGAAATTAAATGAGAATAATTATTTCCGTCATCCTGAACTTGATTCAGGATCTTCCACTTCTTTCCGAATATGAATCCTTGATGCATCTACATTACCACGAACCAGAAAGATTGAGTACTCTATATCTGAGTCACTTCTGATTTGATACGAAGAATCTCAGAACACAAACAAATGATCGATGAAAAATGCTTCACAGCAAAATATAACTGTAAAAAACTCGTATATTATGAAAACTGTGATGATATCGAAACGGCAATAAAAAGAGAAAAACAACTCAAAAATTGGCACCGTGAATGGAAAATAAAACTTATCGAAACAATGAATCCAAATTGGGATGATCTCTATGAAAAAATAATACAATAAAATGAAGATCCTGAAATAAATTCAGGATGACAGAAACCAAAAATACCAAAACCCTTACTCCTTTTAACTTTCCCCCTTATGTCTCTCCCAATTTCTACAAAACGCCACTCTCTCTCCCACATCATGGCCCAAGCCACTCGCATGGTTATGGGGGCTGATGCCAAACTCGCCATCGGTCCAGATATCGATACCGGTTGGTACTATGATATCGACTTCGGTGATAAGACTCTTGAGGAATCAAAACTCAAGGAAATCGAAAAAAAGATGAAATCAATCGTTCGTGAAGGACAAGAATTCAAGCCTTTCACACTCTCCGTTGCTGATGCTCGTGATTTTCTCACGACACTCGGTGAAGTTTACAAGGTCGAGATGGTAAACGATCTCGAAGCAAAGTGAGAAGTTGTCATTGGATTCTATGCCAATATCGGAAAATTCCAGAATCCAGTGTACAAGGATTTTGCATATCTCGGTGAATTCTCGACTTCAACTTTTATCGATATGTGTCAGGGGCCTCATGTGAATAATACCAATGAAATCCCAGAAGATAGCTTCAAGATCGACAAACTCGCAGGAGCCTACTGGAGAGGAGATGCGAAGAACAAGCAACTCACTCGTATCTATGGACTTGCTTTTGAGAATGCGGAAGAACTCGCCGCCTATACAAACATGATGGAAGAAGCCAAGAAACGAGATCATCGTATCCTCGGAAAGAAACTCAAGCTCTTCACGGTTTCAGATATGGTAGGTTCTGGACTTCCCCTCATCCAACCAAACGGGATGATTATCCGTGAAGCGATCAAGGACTATCTGTGGGATCTTCACAAGGGTAAGTGATATGATCGTGTTTGTACTCCTCATCTTGCGAAGGAAGAACTCTATCAGACCTCAGGACACGCTGGAAAATATCTCGAAGATATGTTCTCAGTATATGGCGGAACGAGTAAAGAAAACTTCTTCTTGAAGCCGATGAACTGTCCACATCATATGCAGATTTTTGCTGATAATCAGTTCTCCTATCGAGATATGCCGGTTCGTTATTTTGAACCTGCAACCGTATATCGTGATGAGAAAACAGGACAACTCTCAGGACTCACTCGTGTTCGTTCAATCACTCAAGATGATGGACATCTCTTCTGTCGTATCTCTCAGATCAAGGATGAGGTTTCTACCATCGTAGATATTATCAAAGAATTCTATACAACATTCGGGCTGATGGACGGATATTGGGTATCTCTCTCGATCCGAGATCCACTCACTCCAGAGAAATATCTTGGAGGAGATGATGTATGGAAGATTGCTGAATCTGCTCTTGAGGAAGCCGCTATTGCGAATGGCCTCAATTACAAGCCAATGCCAGGAGAAGCGGCATTTTATGGACCAAAACTTGATTTTATGTTCAAGGATGCGATCGGTCGAGAGTGGCAACTTGCTACAATCCAGTGTGATTTCAATCAACCAAATCGATTCAAGCTCTCATTCCGCAATGAACAGAATGAAGAGGAACAACCAGTCGTAATCCATCGAGCTATCTCTGGATCTCTTGAGCGTTTTATGGGAATCATCATCGAACACTTCTCAGGAACATTCCCTCTTTGGCTCGCTCCAGAACAAGTTCGAATCATTCCGATTGGCGAGACATTCTTCCCATATGCAGAAGAGGTATTCTCAGAACTCAAAAAATCAGGACTCCGAGTGAAGTTTGATGATTCTACAGATTCTCTCGGAAAGAAGATCCGAAACGCTGAAACCGAACATGCCAACTATATCCTCGTAGTAGGTGCAGAGGAGATGGCGAATCGTACCGTTGCCGTGAGAAACTTCAAGACCAAGTGACAATCAACAGAAGGTATTGCAGAATTCGTAGCAAGAATCCAAGAAGAGATACAGAGTAAGGCACTCTAAAAAATAATCCCCTGAAAATTCAGGGGATTATTTATGCAAAGAGATCATTATTTGTTTTTACCTCATCATATGAGAGCATAATCTCATATGCCTGATAGAGTAGCTTTACATGAATGCGAGGAAGCTTGTGCAAACTAGATTTCTCATAAAATATTTCTTTTAGCTTCTGATCCAATTCGGGATTTTCACTTGCAAATTTTTTATAAAAAGATTGCGACCTATAAATCTCTCCTATGTAATTGTTATAAAAGAAACAATGGATATTATTTCTTACTCAAGAGAATTTATAAAAATCACCAAATGAAAGTACTGATTTTGACTTCCATATCGACTCCTTAAGTATATATTCATACGTATTTATTCAATAACTTTTCACTATCTCTTGTCTGAGTGAGACAATATAGTAGTATGAAAGATCAAGAATCTTGACAACTTCCCCAGAGGTAGCTCCAGGAAATATTTTTGTCTTTGCAAAAATAAGAGGATAATATTTATATTCTAGATCTTCTGTCATTTATTTTTTTAAATATAATTATATTATATCATAATAAACATAAAAGACAATACTTCTTCTTAGTGCATACTTACAGCTAATCCTGAATCAGACGATTGTACTGAAAAACTTCGTTGAGATTGCATCAATGCTCCAATCATATCTTCTGGCTGAATCAACTTATGTACTTTTTCTTGTGTTATAGAACGAATTTCAGATAAATCCAATATCAATATCTGATCATCTAGTCAACAAATAACTCCTATTTTTCATTTTTTTCATCAGATATTTTTTTCTACATCTCATCTATTAAATATTTGAATCTCCCCATCTCATAGAGTAATTCACTGTATGGCTGTTTTTATAGGAAATTGATCTAGAGAATTCAATTGTATTGATTCCAGATGAAGCATAGGATCAGCATAGTTGCCGTCGATAATATTACGGATAATATCTGAAAGAGTAAAAAAAGAGTCCCCTTTCGTAAGATCCCATTGTTTGGAATCTGCGATATAGACTCATGCCGAGAGAATATGTGACATATAAAAATATAAGAAGTGAGCATTCTATATTCTTTTATAGGTTATGCAAGAATATATTTGCAAATTTTCAATTTCAGGATACAAACAAATTCAATTACTATAATCTCTATGTCACAAAATTCTGAAAATTATCCTGAAGAATACAAGAACTGATCTCTTCAATTTTTTGGTCGAAAATTTGTAGTAACCCCTAACGTGCTCATACCACGTCTTGAAACAGAGTGCCTTATTAAACGAGCAAGAACTTTTATTCAAAAAGAACAAATCAAAACAGTCATTGATATTGGTTCTGGCTCATGAATCATTGGAACTTGTATCGCTGATATAGTTGACGAAGTAATATTTATTGATATCTCTTCTGAAGCTCTACTGATTACAGAAAAAAATTTCACTGAAAATTTCCCAGAAAAAAAGAGTCGATATATACAATCTGATTTACTATCTCAACTTTCACCAGCTGATTTTTCATCACTTAGGGGACCAATTCTCTTTCTTACCAATCTTCCTTATATTCGAGATGAAGACTGGAAAAATATGAGCAAAGACACTCATTTTGAACCAAAAATAGCACTTTTTGGTGGAGAAAAAACTGGGTTCGAGCTCTATGAAAAACTCTTTGAACAATTTGAAATCCTTTGCATGTTAGAATCTCTTGATTCACTCTATTGTATTTTCGAATTTGGTTTTGATCAACGAAAAATTGCAGAAGAAACACTCAAAAAATACAAAGATTGGAATTATAGTTTTTTTCCAGATTATGCAGGAATCGAACGATTCTGAGAAATTAGTTTTGAGCAGAATCCATAACAAATCCTATTCGACGAGTAACTCCAAAGGCAACAATATTGGTAGACCTTCATTCTCTTATGATAAATGCAACTACTTCATCCAATGGAGCATCTTTACTCTGAAAAGTCTCAGGAATATCAAATGAAAATCCATTAATACGAAACGTCTTTCAATTTCATGGGAAAAATTTATGGCTTCATTCGAGTGAGTTATGATTATCCTGCATCTGTATTCAGGTAACAGTATGGTATTGATTTGTTTCAGGATCATATATTTGAGCTTCTTCCATAGAATGATAATTAGGTAAATAAAAGCCCTCCGAATGGGAGGGCTAAAAAGTATATTTTGTGTCTTATACTCAAAAACCTCCCAAAGTCGGAAGAATAATAAGCACGAGAAGTGAAGAGAAAATTACTTTCATGAATTGAATATACTGATATGAATGCTTTTGTCAAAAAAATATACTCTATTATCGAACCGTACCAGGATTTTCTATATCTGTAATAAGAGTCATAGCTCAATCAACTATCTTTTTCATAGTAGCATCCACCTTCTGAGTCACTCTAGGATTATTAATATAGTTATAAGTTCCAAATGTTGCTGACGCTCATAGAGCAGCAATTGCAATAACTCTCAATATTCATTGAGTTCATTCTCTTTCTTGCTTAGCTGCTTTTTCAGGATTCTCACGTACAAATTGCTCTCTTAACATAAGATGTAATGTAATATACAATTATTATATAGTATATACTAAATAGTCAATTTATTTACATACCACCGTTTCTTGATTTACATTGCAAAAGTGAGTTTTTTTCATACCATATCAGTATGCAAACACTCAAAAAATTTTTTGTTATTTTATCGAAATGACTACTCATTTTTCTTACTGCCCTTACATTTGGAATGTTAATCGTGCTTTTTCATGATTTATATTCTTCCTTCAATAATTTTTTATTGGAACGTGGTTGGTTTCATTTCTTCTTTGATACCAAGCATGTTCAATGGATAAAAATCTGAATTACTTGGATTGGGGAACTCATTACTACTCTTGGTAATTGGAATTATCTGATTGCATTCGCAAGTGCTTGTGCCGAATCGCTTCCAATTATAGGAACTGCTATACCTGGGATGAATATTATGATCCTCGTGGGATGATTTTGGGGGAAAACCCATATGATTGGAACTATTTTCCTCGCTGCACTTGGAGCCATGATCGGGAATTATATCGGTTATTGGACTGGGAAATGGTACGGACATGAGATCATCGAGAAATACGGTGACTACATCTGACTCTGAA
The DNA here is from genome assembly GCA_013268835.1 of Candidatus Altimarinota bacterium. Taxonomy (GTDB): domain Bacteria; phylum Patescibacteriota; class Gracilibacteria; order BD1-5; family UBA2023; genus JABFSX01. The sequence continues at coordinate 313,548 of JABFSX010000004.1, forward strand.
AAACAGAACAAAAAATCCTCAGTAAACAGATAGAGAAAAACTGATTTTGGTATATTATTCTCGGAAAGTTTCATAATTTTACGAGATCATTTGTGCCATTTATAGCTGGTGCGAGCGGTATGCAAGAAAAAAACTTCTGGATATACAACACTATTGGATCTATTATCTGGGCAGCAAGCATCAATCTTCTTGGGATCTTTTTTATCAGCCAATACGAATCTATTCTTGATAATCTTGGGAAGATTATGATGGTGATCCTTGGGCTTATTTTTGCTTATTTTTACTTCTTCCGAAGAGATTCTCTCAAACAATATATGTATGATAAGCAACAAGAAATCCAAGATAAAATCGATAAAAAAACAAAATAAATCCTGATATACCACCCAATGTTCACTCTTCAATTCGCTGTGTTCTTTATAGCATCAATATTACTTTCCCCTCTCATACTTGGGGGTATATCTTACCTATTGAAAAAAGCTAATTTTTTTGATCGTCCTCATCTCTATAAGAGTGAGAAATGAAGGAAACCAGCACCATATGGCGCTGGGATATCAATCCTTGTGACACTTCTTCTGATGAGTCCGCTGATTTTTCTTTTTGCTGATTTTTCCCCACTCCTCGAAAAAAGACTCATTATTATTCTTGGAATTGGAATAATTATATCAATAATATCATTCATCGATGATCTGGATACTATCGGAAAAAGTAAAGTAAAAATTCCACCTATTGCAAGACTCATTATGCAGATTGGTGTTGGGGCAATCATCGGTCTCACAAGTATAAAAATCTCATATATGAGCCATATTCTCGGAGGAATTATTCCTCTTGATGAATGGTTCTGGAGTTTTCATATACAGAATTTCGCTATGACTATCTATTGGATTCCAATCCTTGTAACTATTATCTGGTATGTGGTTGTATTCAATGCTGTGAATTTTTCTGATGGGGTTCCTGGCCTTACGGGTGGATTTGCTCTCATTAGTTTCATTATCTTGGCTTGTCTTGCATTCAAACTCTATCTCACGGATACCTCTCTTGCAAGTCAGGAAAATAGCCGATTCCTTCTTACGATCCTTGCGATTATCATACCTATTACATACTTTCTCACCCGAGCTGATATCTCAAGAAAAGTAATTATGGGAGACTCTTGAACCATTATGCTCGCATTTCTCATTGCAACACTCGCTATCATTGCAGGAGGAAAAATCGCAACAGCCATGTCTGTCCTTGGCCTCTATCTCATAGATTTTGTTTACGTAATCACAGCTCGTATTCTCAATGGACAAAATCCGATGAAATGAGATCAAACACATCATCTCCATTTTCGCCTCATGGAACTTGGACTCACTCAGAATCAAATTCGATTTATTGTATATTTTCTTTCTAGTATTTTTGGTATTGCGGCCATATTTCTCCCAACCATAGGAAAAATTATACTCTTTATAATTATCGGTTGAGTGACCATATTTCTCACAGAGATACTCGAAAAAGTAAGAAAAAAATAATCCACCAAATGGTGGATTATTTTTTATTTAGAACTAAATCGTTCTTCGATCTTTGCCCAATTTACAACGTGCCAAAAGTTTTCAAGATACTTAGCTCGAGCATTACGATAATCAATATAGTAAGCATGTTCCCAGACATCACAAGTAAGAAGTGGTGTATTCTCTGTTGTTATTGGAGTGAGTGCATTGGATGTTGAAATAATATCAAGTGATCCATCTGATTTTCGAACTAACCAAGTCCAACCAGAACCGAAATTTGCAAGGGCTGCCTTGTTGAATTCTACTTGAAAATTCTCTATAGTCCCCCACTTTTCATTGATAGCATTGAGAAAATCACCAAGATGGAGGATATCAAAAACAGGAGTTAATGATTCAAAATAAAACGTATGATTCCAAATCTGAGCAGCATTATTAAATATGCCTCCAGAAGATTTTCAGATAATCTCTTCCAGATTCATATTTTCATATTCTGTTCCTGGAATGAGCTTATTAAGATTATCTACGTATGTCTGATGATGTTTTCCATAATGATATTCGAGTGTCTCACGAGAGATATATGGCGCAAGCGAATCAAGAAGATATGGGAGTAATGGAAGTGAATGTATCATGATAAAAGTATTAAGTTTCTACTTTAGAATCTAAAATAGATTTTTATTATATCTATTCTTTGATAAATTCAAATCTTTATGAGACTTAATTTCATTATGAATGAATGTAAAATAAATTTGACAATGTAACTAAAAAAGTATAGGATGCCCCTCATCGTAAGATGCAAGTTCAGGTATATTACCTGTAACCCAAGTAATTTTTACGATGCACATTCCCAAGGGAGGGATAACTGTATGTGTAAACGCAATCTTCGTATTGTCGATCTTGAAGAAGTCACGACAACACAACAAGTGAGAGATCTTCTCGCTCACAACAATCGTATTGAACAACCAGCCATCCAATATCTCAATAAGAAAGGAGTCGCTACACCACCAGATATTCTTGCTCGAAGATCTTGAATACTTCCCTCTCAACGACACTATTTTCGAATCTCTGTTTTATACAGATGGTATGAATGTAGCGTTCGGAATGAAAAAAGGCCAAGCCCACGCTGGCCTTTTTCTTTTCCTAAAAAATAGGAAATTTGCCAAATATTAAAAATTAGTGTAAGTTATAATAATGAACACCACCAATCCATTTATCAATAGTAGCATATATATGCCATCACCAATCTCTATTCCTTGAGAGAAATCTTTGGTGACACCAACTTGACTCATTAAAAGTTCAAAAAAAGTACTAGAAACACTAGATCCTATAGATCCAAAAAAAAGAGAAGAGAATATTCTATTGGTAAATGATAAACAAAATTGACTACTTCAACAAAATGGTACAAGTGTTATTTCTTGAGAAAAAAATGATGAATTTCATAGAAAACTTGTTGTTTATTTTCGTCCAACGCAAATCAACTACGTATCGAGAGTTCAAGTTATAGAAATTATGCGATTTTTGCAATATTATGTAGAACAAGGATATTCTTCCTTGTTTGATGATTTTATGGTACTATATCGATTCCCTGATACTGATATGCTAGATGAATTCGAGAAAAATTCACACCCTGCAACAGGAATAGATTTCCGTCTATTGAGTAGTATTTATGCGAATACTGTTCACTTCTCAAATGGTACTCCTGATTTTATTCCAGGAACAATTCCTATTCTTGGAACCACTCCACACAAAAGATGGAAACAACATATGGGACGGTATGTTCATCTTCCATTGGAATATGAAACCGTTGAAAAGATTGGGCATCGTCATGGTATCATATCACCTTCCGAAAGAAAAAATGGAAAAGAAATAACTGAATCAAGAAAACTTATTCCAGTGCTAAATACTGTTTTACAAACTATCCAAAAAACTGAGGCCATAATGATCAAAAATTCTTCTCTACAATAGAGTGCTATTAATAGTGATTATTTTGCTTTTTTATCCATTTTCTATACTCTATTTTTGTTTAGTATTATCTCTTTAGTCAACTATGATTCTCGATTGACGTCTCGTTGCATCCACTATTCTTGAGAATATCAAGAATGAAATCACCTTTTCTCCTGCAAATGAAAAACCGATGCTGGCGGTAGTTCTTGTAGGTGATAATCCTGCATCACTTTCCTATATAAAAATGAAAGAGAAAAGAGCCAGAGAAGTAGGAATGGGTTTTTGACTCTATCGTTTTGATGAAACTATATCGCAAAATGAGCTCGAAGAAGCAGTAATATCTCTCTCAAAAAATGAAAAAATACATGGAATAATAGTACAGGCCCCACTTCCAAAATACATCAATTCGCACGATATTATCGATTGCATTGATCCTATCAAGGACGTTGATGGTTTCACAAAAACTCAAATTGGGAATATGTTTCTTGGTCATGATGGACTCTGGAGTTGTACTCCAAAAGGCATTATGACGATGCTCTCTTATTATAGAATTGATGTAAAATGAAAAAATATTACAGTAATCGGAAGGTCTAATATTGTCTGAAAACCAATGACACTCATGCTCATCAATGCTGGAGCAACTGTAACAAGTTGTAATAGTAGCACTAGAGATATCTCAGAAATAACCAAAAAAGCTGATATTGTTGTTGTAGCAATTGGCTCTCCAGGTTTTCTTACAAAAGAAATGGTAACAAAAAATACAATTGTTATCGATGTGGGTTCAACTTTTGTGGAAAATATTGGCCGAGGTGACGCTGACTTCGAAAATCTCAAAGAATATGTGCAAGCCATTAGTCCTGTTCCTGGTTGAGTATGACCTATGACTGTTGCTACCCTCATAGAGAATACTTGGAAGGCATTTCTCTCTCAAAATAATATCTCCTAAATTAGGATTTTCTCTCCATTACATATTGTTTAATTTCTATAAATTTTTGATTCTCTAAATCCTGAAGAATTATATCCATCTGGACTCCAATTTCTTCAAGGATTTTTTTTGTTTCCCCTATTCAAAACATCGTAACTAGTCACTTCTTTTGATTTTGATCTTTTCCTACCGTTTTTCATAAAGTAGCACTCTCTCCTTCATGATCGAGGATATCATCTCGAACCTGAAATGCTCGACCAAGTAAAATTCCAAATTTTCTAAATACATCGAGTTGTTCTCTATTTGCTCATGATATCATTCCACCAATAATAAGACAAGAAGCAATAAAACCTCCTGTTTTTTCATCATGAATCCTCATAATATCTGCAAGAGAGAATCCTCATTGATCCCCAAGCGTATCTCGCACTTGTCATAATACAACCCCAGTATCACCTGTGGTATGAGCTATTTCCGTTATTACTCGAATATCACCAAGGGTTGCAAGTTGTTCAAATGCCATCGTCTGAAGTGCATCTCCAACTAAGATTGCCATAGTTTCACCATACTGTTTCCAAACTGTTGGTTTCCCACGACGAAGGATATCATTATCCATACAAGGGAGATCATCATGAACCAGCGTATAACAATGTAAAAGCTCAATTCCAATCAATCCATCTAATACCTCATCTGAGCATTCTTGTCATGAAATCTGCTCATAAGCAAGCATAGAAAGTATTGGACGGAGTCTTTTTCATCATCATTCGACTGCATGTCGAAGAGCAAGAATAAAATCAGATTCTAATCATTGAGAAGATGAAATATTATTTTTTGCAAAATATCGCAATATTGAATTATTGACTCGATTTTGATATACAGGAAGCCAGGAAAGTATTGCCATAAATAATTTTATTTTCAGAAATTTCTTTTTGTGGAATTATAGGATTCAAGAGCTCGATCAAAGTCATCTTTCCCAAAATCAGGCCAAAGAGTATCAGTAAAAAAATACTCTGCGTATGCAGAATGGTACAGATAAAATCCCGAATGACGTATAGCACCACCCGTACGCACAATAAGATCTGGGGGAGGATATCGCCCCGTATCCAAATATGTAAGAAAGGTCTTTTCATCAAGTTTTTTTGGATCGATACCCTCTGCAAGGGCTCGTTTAATCCCACGAATAATCTCATCTTGTCAGCTATATCCAATAGCAAATATACAAGTCATCCTAATCCCTCCTTTAGTCTTTTCTATAGATTCAAGAAGAAGCGTTCGGATATCTGCAGGAACTAACCAAAGATCACCAACAATATCAAGGCAAACTGAATTTTTAATAAGTTTTTCTACAAGTTTAGGGATTTTATCACGAAAAAGTTGAAATATTCCAGCAAGTTCGATTTCGGAACGTTCAAGAATATTTTCCTTCGAAAGTGCCCACATACTTACAAACTCAATCTCACTATCCAAACAGAGCATAAGTATTTTTTCTATGTTATCTCCTCATTTTTCATGTCAAAAAGTGGCAAGATTTGAAAGCTTTGTAGCCCATCGCCGATTTCCATCCATTATAAATCCGATATGTTTAATCATATTGTATACAAAAAAGTACCAAGAGAATATCAATATAGAAAAGAAAAGCAATGGAAAAGTATCGAGATTTGCTTTTTTCTAAAAGCTGAATAGAATGTGTCCTGTCGAATTATGTTTCCTCTCCGTGTCCATAGACCGAAAGAGTGTTATCAGAACCGGCGTTTATTTTTCTCTCTTTTCTCTCTATGAGTACAGCAGGTACAAAACGATTATTCGTTGGAAACGTTCCTTTCCGCATCGATGCACAAGATCTTCGTGCATTATTCGAAGAAGTTGCTCCAGTAACAGACTTTTTCTGGCCAACTGACCGCGAAACAGGTCGTAAAAAAGGTTTTTGTTTTGTTGACGTAAATGAAGCTGATATGGCTGCAGTTATCGAAGCAATGAATGGTAAAGAAGTTGAAGGTCGTCAACTCGCAGTTAACGAAGCTCAACCTCGTGAGGAGCGTCCAGCTCGTCAATACTAATCTTAAAAAAGTATTAGAAAATCCCTCTGAATTTCAGAGGGATTTTTAATGACTTAACTATTTCTCTTTCCGAAAACAAGTATCAATATGATCATCTACCATTCCTATTGCCTGCATAAAAGCGTACATAATGGTAGAGCCTATAAATGACATTCCCCTTTTCTTTAGATCTTTTGATATTTTCTTGGAAATATCAGATTCAGTAGGAAAATCATATATTGTCTTTCCCGAATTTATTTGGGAATTTTTATCGATAAAATCCCAGAAATAAGTATCTAAACTCCCGAACTCTTGTTGTATCTGAAGTGTCACAATTGCATTTTTCCTCACTGAATATATCTTGAGACGATTACGAACCACTCCTGGATCTAAGAGTATTTTCTCGAGTTCCACATCAGTCATAATTGCGATCTTCCCAATATCCCAATTATGGAAATATTTACGATAATTCTCCCGTTTTCTGAGTACAGTAATCCAAGAGAGTCCTGCCTGTGCTCACTCAAGAGTTAAGAACTCAAAAAGAATAGAATCATCATGAACGGGAGTTCCCCATTCATTATCATGATATGCAACATAGAGTGGATCCACTCCACACCAAGGACAACGGATTATATTTTCATTCATATTCCTATTTCAAATATTCTATAACATCTTTCATATTCCCATCCTTGCCGAGCTTCACAGCAAAACCTCTTTCTTCATCCGTAAATCCAAGGGAAATCTTTGGATTTTTTATTACCTGAGTATCTTCAGTATTGTCACCCAAAAGAATAACATCATCAGAACCATGTTCAAACTCGATATCAATAGTCTTATCAAGAGGACATGTTATTGAATCTTCTTCTACCCACATAACAATACCTTCTTCTAAGATAAGTTCATTTCCGAATACAATCTCTGGGATGTAATTATAACGTTTTTGGAACCAAGTTGTAACAAAATTAGTAATCCCTGAAGTTACAATCACTAGTGGAATATCTTCAGCTATAAGATAATCGAGGAATTCTCGAACTCCTTCTCGTGGAGCAAAATACTGATCATTCATCACTACTTGATCAATCTGATCTTGAGTCAATCAATACGTAACAAAGAGCTCGGCATGGGACAAAAACCACTTTTCAGTCATTTCAATATTTCCCTCTTTTTCAAAATGAATATTTGCATCATAGAGATTATTTCTATCTGAAATATATTCTTCACCAAGTAACCCACTTTTAGCAAAAATAGACCAAGTCGTTGGCATATCAAAAGTTGTGAATGTCTTTGAAAAATCTGAAATTATAAGCATATGTAAAAATTAATTACTAAGAATTTTTCCTGTTATTTGTGATTTTTTAATAAAATGAGCTGATACATCTTTTCCAAAACAATTTTGGAAACACTGTCTTGAATCGGCTGAATTCTGACGATTATCTCCCATAACCCAGTAAGAATCATCAGGAATTATAAACTCTTTTTCTTCTATGTATTCAGGTAAAAATGTTTTTCAATCATTGGAATCTGAAAGATATGATTCTTTAATTTGTGAAAATTCAAAAGATCATATTCCTTGAATCTCTACTTGTCCAGAAGAAAAACGTATTGTTTCTCATGGAAGTCAAACAATTCTTTTTAGATAATATGATCTATGCACGTCAACTCATGGTTTTACAATAACCACATCTCATCTATCAAAATTTTTACTTAATTTCTCAGCAATAAGATATTCTTTGTTATGATAATTTGGCTCCATAGATGATCCATTCATAATGAATGGTGAGGCCACCAAAGTCCTGACAGATATAATCAAGACTATCATCGAAGTACCCAATAAGGAAATAAACATAGAATAAACTATTAAAATATTTTTGGTTTTTTACTTTCAATAATTCACTTCATTGCTTGTTCAATAATATGGCCTACCATAAGTACTTTTTCTTCTCCGAGTACTGGACCAAGAATCTGCATCCCAACTGGCAATTCGATAGAAGAATCATCTTTTGGTGACGCAAACCCAACAGGAATCGTAAGCCCAGGAAGTCATGCAAGTGATGCAGGAATCGTAAATATATCTTCAAGGTAGAGAGAAAGTGGATCAGATCACTTTTCTCCGATTTTCCATGCAACAGTTGGTGCTGTTGGTGTCACAATAACATCTACCTGAGCAAATGCCTCTGAAAAATCTTGACGGATAAGTTCTCGCACAGCAGTTGCCTTTTTATAATATGCATCATAAAATCCTGATGAGAGTACGTATGATCCAACAAGAGAACGTCGTTGAATCTCATTTCCAAGAGCTTCTGATCGATTTTCAACAATATTTCCACCCGTTCCAGAAAGTGCACCATATCGAATTCCATCATATCGAGCAAGATTGGATGCTACCTCTGCTGGACAGATTGTATAGTATACCGAAACACCATGTTCTGTATGAGGAAGTGAAATCTCAATAACTTCTGCTCACATATCACGAATATTTGCAATAGCATTATCTATAGCACTACGAACACCGGAATCAATACCGTCAATAAAATATTCTTTTGGTATTCCAACCTTGAGTCACTTGAGATCTTGGCGTTTCCAAATATTTGAATCGATACTTACTGGAGCAGTGAGTGATGTGGAATCTTTAGAATCATAACCAGCAGTTACCTCATAGAGTAGAGCGGCATCTTGTACTGTTCGAGTAAAATATCCGGGACAATCAAGGGAAGATGCCATTGCCATAACTCCATATCGAGAATTACGCCCATATCCAGGCTTGAATCCAACCACTCCACACATACTTGCTGGCTGACGAATTGATCCACCAGTATCAGTTCCGAGAGCCGCAGGAACAAGTCAGGCCGCAACCGCTACAGCAGATCCAGATGAAGAACCCCCAGGAATACGAGTCGTATCCCAAGGATTTCGAGCGGGACCAAATGCACTATTTTCCCCACTTCATCCCATTGCAAATTCATCCATATTTGTCTTACCAAAAGAAATGAATCCAGCTCATTTCATGCGTTCTGTAATGGTTGATTCATATGGTGGAATAAAATCCACTAACATCTTTGAGCTTGCTGTTGTACGAATTCCTGTTTCACAAAAAATATCCTTAATAGCGATAGGAAGGGATTTTTCTGAATCTCAAACAAAGGATTCCTCAGGAAGAGTATTGAATGCATTCAGTTCAGAATTATATTCTTTTGTTCGCTCTAGAAAATAATTATATATTTCAGAAGTTGTGGTTTTTCAGTTTTTTACAAGTTCAGAAAGTTCGATAAGTGAGAGATTTTTGAAATCCATAAATTCAGTTGAATGAAGAGATAATAAGTTTATTTTATTCGCAAATAGATAATAATTCAGGGAAGATAAAAATCCATCTAGAACTAGATAATGCTTAATGCAAGCGAGTATAGTTAAAAAATAACTAAAAACAAGTTTTGACAAAATAATATAATAAGTACTATTACTAATATATTAAACAATAAGCATATGAAAGAAATATTATGAGCTCCTACCTACTCTTTAGGTGAGGCAATGCGACAACCACCGTCTATTCCTAGTTATATTTTTGGACCAGAGATGCAAGAGTGGTTAAAGAAAGAATGAGCAATTTCTGGCATAGAATATAGTCAGGAATGATTCTGGAAATGAAATATTTGATCTATAAAAAATCTACTTAATTCTATTGTAGATCAAATCCAATGAAATATGATTCTTTACGGGGCCAATAAAATTGATACCATATCATCAGAAAGTATTGATGGTATTTAAAAAAACCTTATAAGATTAAATTGCCTTTTTACTATTTTTGCATATACTCACTGTTATATTAACTCAACTCCCGATCTGTCCGACAGTTCGGGAGTTTTAGAGGCTTTTTGGCTTTACACTTATAGACTATAACCTAATAATTATGGAAATTCCTCCACGAGTCAGATGAATGCAAGATATATTCGGTGAATATCAACGATATTTTACATTTCTCAAAAAAGTAGCTCGACATGAATTCAGAACGAATGGATTCACTCGTATTACTACCCCGATTCTTGAGCTCAAATCTCTTATTACTCATTCAACGGGTGATGGGTCTGATATTGTAACGAAAGAAATGTTTGATTTCACTGATAAGTGAGGACGTGAAGTTGTTATGAAACCTGAGAGCACTCCTGGAGTTATGCGAGCCTATCTTGAATCTATGCTTGAGGAACCACAACCAGTGTATCTCTACTATGTGGAACCTCATTTTAGATATGATCGTCCTCAAAAAGGGCGTTATCGTCAATTTCACCAAATTGGTGCAGAGATTATCGGTGAAATAGATCCAATACTTGATGCCAAAGCAATACATACTATGGCTCAAATTCTTGATGGACTTGGACTTGCAAATACCTACACCATAAAAATAAATTCACTTGGTATTGCAAAAGAACGTGAAAAATACCTTATTGAACTCGCTTCATTTTTTGAAAATAAAAAACATCTTCTCGATGAAGTTGATCTCACTCGTCTTGAAAAAAATCCACTCAGACTCCTTGATTCTAAAAATCCAGATGTAAGAGAACTTCTCAAGGTGGCACCAAAAATGACAGATTTTCTCAAGAAAGACTCCCTTGAATTTTACACAAAGGTAAAAGAATATCTCGATATACTTGGTATCAAATATGAAGAAGATCCTACTCTTGTGCGAGGACTTGATTATTATTCTCATACTGTTTGGGAACTCGTAGATGGATCTGGACGCACACAAGATGCATTTGGTGGTGGTGGACGATATGATAGTCTTGCAAAATCAATAGGATACAAAACAGAGGTTCCTGCTGTTGGATTTGCATTCGGTGCAGAACGTCTTATTGAAGCCATGATGGAACGAGGAGTACAGCTCAAAAACAAAGATAAAATACATCTCTATATTATGCAATTGGGTGATGATGCGAAAAAACTTGCCCTTCCTCTCAATATACAGGCTCGAAAAAAATGACTCAATAGCCTTCTCGGTCTTGGAACTCCAAGTATCAAGGTACAACTCAAAAAAGCAAATCGGGTTAATGCACGATTTGTGATTGTAATTGGTATTATGGAGGCTAAAAAGATGGTATGTCAACTTAAAGATATGGACAAATGAACTCAGGTAGAGATGCCTCTTGATACAGTACTTGATGCTATTGTCGCTGAAGTTGGAACAGAATCACTATCATTCTATCATCCTTCAAAAGATTTTATAATTACAGATACAGCACTTGATGCAGAATTAGTAAAAAAAATCACAGTAGATTAATTAAAAAAATAAATAATAAAAACCCTGGGGAAACCAGGGTTTTTATTATAAGAGGTTTACTTTTATTAATCCTTAGCTTGTTCAAAGCCTATAGGTGGTTCCATACGCATAAGTGGATTATATTCGATAATCACTGGATATTTAGCAAGATCATCTGTAGGAGTTGTGAATAGCTGTGGAAGGCTACTTGTATTTGTACATGAACCCACGACACAAGTCTCTCAACCAATAATCAAACCATTTCCAAAAGGCTTACCACCGTATAGATAATACCGTCTAAGGTAGTTTAGATCATATTTTTGAGCATCAATTGGTGTCGAGCAGGAAATATTCAGAAGAGAAGGACATCGTATTGGATTCATTCGAGAACCACCAAGAGTATTTTCACTTACGATAGATCCAAAAATATGGAGCTGATTTTTTAATACACCAATATTACCGACTCCAATTTCATTGGCACCATCATAACTCATGATACTTCCATCAATTATATAAGTACCAACTACATTGGTAACAGCTGGACTAATATATAGATTTCATCCATTTCCATTTTTATCTTTTTGTATTACCACCCCAAGAATGGAGTTTGAATTTGCATAAAACATGTTTGTATCAATATATACATTTGCTCACTTTACTACAAGAGTTCTCTTTCATGAAATTCAAGAAGCAGGACTTAGGGTAAAATTTCATCAGGTTTTTTTCAATTGAATAATAGAAGTATCAGCTCATTTTTCAACAACACCTCATTGTGATCATGCTCCAGCAGGTAATGAGGTAAAATTAGTTATCGAACTTCATGCTGAAACTAGTTGCATATTTCTCGTTGCCATAGCCACAGACTGTGCTATATTATTTCGAACTACAGAACGAGTTAATCAACTAAATATACTTGTACTGTCAGCGAATTGTCCATCCACTATGGATGCAATTGTATTACTTGCAATAGGTCCGATTACCTTAGCACCTACCTGATTTCCAATATTTGTAACTATAGTACTAAAATAATATGGTTTACCGATAACATCACCGTTATAGAGAACATTTTTCCCATCAAGTAAATATGAATAATGTGTAGATAATTGAAGACTTGATCCCGTTGATACAATTTTATTGGCTATTTGTTCAAGTTTTGTATATAGATCGGTGCCACCACTTCAAGGATTAACTGTCATAACAGATCTTGTAGGAGTTATAGGAGTTGTACTACTTGAAGTACTTCATCCAAAGAGATTGAAATCTCACACATTTGCACCACTAAATTCAAGCTGAAGCTGAATAGATGCTGGATCCACAGCACCAAGACTATTATCATTGACATCAATACGACTCTGCTGCTCGGTACCCTCGATGAATCATCCATTTCTCAAATTTCAATTAATATCAGCCAAATAAAGTGGAGCAAAATAATGTTCAACTGGCTGATTTGACCCTACTGGAGCATCAAATGATTGGGAAAAGGTTTCATTGATACCAAGATCATCCGTAACAACAAGATTCATCGTAAAGCCAAATTCTGCCCATGGATCAGAAATTGGCTCACCCGATGCATAACCATTTTCAGTAGGAGTATATACCTTTATTTCTAGTGGGTATGAACCATCTGGGGAAGTTAGAACATTTGGAAAAGATTGTGTAGCACCAAAACTGAGATCTACAGAAACATTATTTGGAGCCATAACGAATACTGATGTTCCTGATGCTGTAGAACGAGTATATTGATTCAAAAACATTGAATTTATTATTCCTGAGAGATTCATCCTTATGTCTCTATTGATACCTGTTGCAGGAATAATAACATTACCATAACCATCAGATATAGTTTGAATAAAGTTTCTTGGTTGACCATCAGCAACAGCAGAATCAAATTCTAAAGTATCCTGTGGATTTGTTGGTAAATAATTTGGATTTGCATATACATTATGTGGAATAATTTTTAGAGGGGCTGGTATAGATACACAGTTCCCTGCTTGATCACAAATCTTATCTATCAATATAGTTACTTCTCTACCACCAGTTATTGGATCGCGATCAATATCTACATTTGATACATCGGCAATATATGGATATACAAAACTATAAGGATCAGGAGTTACAAATGAATCATAGCTAGATGGATCGCCATTTTTCTCGACACGATACCATACCTTCACTGGGGCTGCTGCATCATTGAAGCTAAGATTCAAATTTTGATTATCAGTAGCGAGGACATCTTGATCTGAAGTATCACTAAGATCACCCGAACTCGGTGGTGTTGTATCAATACGAACAACTCCATTTGCTGAAGAATTTGATGTCCAAGCAGTACAAATATTAAGTGCATTATCACGAGGACAGACCTCAAATGCATATGCATACCCATCAAGTCAAGTATAATTATAGGTATACAATGGACCTGGACCTGCAGCCACATTGGTGAGGGTTGTCAGAAGAGTAACTGGCGTTCCCTGTGCACCAGCAATTCGATAAACCCGAATATCATAATCCTTAAGCCCTGAGCCCCCCGTATCATTAGCATTCCACTTTAATGTAATGGTAGTTGTATTCTGCCAACCTCATGAGGCTGTAGGTGGTGCAAACTCGAGATTTGATGCGGTTGGAGATGTTGAATCCCAATAATAACACTGCATTAATGGATGCACGATAGTAGTTACCTGAGCCTGACGATTCCTTCCATATGTGGCGGTTTCAAAATAAATTCATAAGCCACCCAAGGGTCACGTAAGATCTGCTAATGTTGGTCATATAGCATCTGGCAAAAGTGGTTCATCTTCAGGACAATTCGCTATTGAGATATTTTGCCACTGAGGATTATACCATTTTGCATATATCTCATTGTTTCATAGAAAAAATGAAATACATACGATACCCAAAAATACTATTTTTATATTTGTTTTCATAAAAAGAAATTTATATACCTTATAGTAACATATTTCTTAGTAAAAAAACAAATTTTTGAGTGTTATTTTGTAAAAATTAATGAATAACTCATTAATTTTTTATATTTTAATATAAAAAGATACGTGTTTCTAAAAGCTGAAAAACAAATTTTGAGAAAATATCCTTATTTTCCTTTGATAGAGTATTCATATTGGCCTCCAATGAAATTTCAGAATTATACGTTGATAAAAAATCTTTAAAAAATGTTGGAACAATAATGGAACGATCACTTACCCAATTGTACAACTGAATATTTCCTTTTTCATCTTCATCCATCCACTGATTCCCGAGAGCAACCTGAAAATATTGCTCCTTGATTTTCTCTAATCCCAAAGGAATAATGGCAATATTTTGCCTCCAATATGTGAAATACGGATTCTCCCGATAGAGGCGTTTCATCAGATAAAATAGTGCCGTACGATCGATAAACGTCCAAAAATGAAATGCATCAATCGATCCAGGCTGAAACCATGATAAGAATTGGGTAATATGGACTTTCTGTGCTATCTGATGATAGAAATTAAAGTTTCTTGGAATACCATTTACCTGAAAATTGTAGTTCAACGAAAAATCCGATGTTCCCTCTTGAATCACCTCAATCCCAAATCGTTTTGCCTGAGTGAAGTAGTTCGTTCCTCGCATCAATGAGAGTACGTTCGGTGTACACGTATAGTGATGAAGTGTCTTGATATTCTGAATCAGGAATCTCGCATTCATAAGAGATTCCTCTTTCGTTTCAGTTGGAAAACCAAATATGGCATAGTTATGGAGTGCAATTCCAGAATTGTTGAAATAATGAATTATCTCTTGTTTCTTCTGAACTGAAATAGAACCAAGTCACTTGTTGATAGTCTGTTCCAATCGATCAATCGCACTCTCAAGTCCGATTCCACAATATCGAGCTCATGACTGATAGAGCTTATCACAAAAATCCTGCGTATACGCGAGTTCGAATCGGGCTCGAAACTGATAGAGAATATGCATTCATTCCGCAATGAGCACATCAGCAAAGTATTCTATAACACCTGGATGAATCGCCTCATCCATAAAAACGACATGTACAATATTATTTTTCTTCAGAAACTGAACACACTGATCTACATATTTCCGTGTTTGTTCGTCTTTCTCAGCACGGAAAGAATAGAGATGTGTGGAGTTGATAGCACAGAAGTTGCACGCACTCCAATAGCACTTATACGGCAGCAACCTGAGAACAATACTTGGAGTTCCTGCAATCGGTGTAATATTCTGTTCTGAGAGATAATACCTGGTAAAGTTCTCATAGAGTTCATTCTCATCAGGATTCCGAGAAGGTGGAATAAACTGTGTCTGATTCTCAGAATTGCGATGGATAATATTTTGTATATCAGAATCACTCGGATCTCATCCATTTGAGAGCTTCTCTAAAAGGGCATTCATGGCGACTCCATAATCCTGATATACGAGAAAATAATCAAAATAATCGAATACATGAGGATTCTGTGAAAACGCCTCAACCCATTTTGTGAAATCAAACTGTTCATTTCCATGGGTCGCATCGATGATAATTGTGTTCCCATTTTTCTTGAGAATACTACAAATCATCAGTATTTGAAGGAGTTCCCCTGGCCAGAAAAAATCGATAATCACAATCGAATTATGTATGTCCTCGGCTTCCAGAATCGACTTGATGAATCGATAGGGAGAATGAATTTCTCCTTCTTCTATGATCGACTCGATAAGGGAAATATCTGGATTATCACTATTGAAGTTCATACTCGAAAATGTCACTCACTGAGCGAGATCGATCTTCCAATTCTTCTCAAAAACATTATGAAGCTTGATAAGTTCATTCATGATTCGGTAGCCAAAAATCACTTCTTCTGGTTTTGGTGGTTGATGAGAAAAACCTTGGAATATCTTCTTCACCGATTCCATAGACCCGAGCAAATATGAGAAATTCTTCAAGAAAAATTGATGAAAAGCAGTATGACTACCTTCTCATTTCAGCTTCAGGAAAGATTTCAGGAGATTTTTCGGAGAAAAAAGGAATTGCCAAAATTGAGGCGAAAGATGGATGGATTGGATTTTACTGTTTGATCCACGAGATGTTTTTGATTCAACAAAACTCGTATGATTGAATTTCGTGATGGGATGAATCTTGTATATCATTTTCATAATTGGGAGAATTATTTCTTTGTTTTCTGATATTTGTTGAGAATTGCGAGTAACCGTTTTTTCGGAGAAAAATCAATCGTATCCTTTGTATGAAAAGAGAAGGAATTCGTGTCTATTTTCCCCTCTGCAGAAATGTCGATAACCTTGTGTGAATCAGAGTTTAGACAATACATCTCATTACCATAGTGTTCCATAATAATCTCCATCTGAGAATCTACAATATTCCATATATCATCATCCCACACATATTTCTCACCATAGAAAAGTTCGAAATTGAATTTCCGATATCAGAGTTCGAAAATATCCTGAAATGATACGAAAAGTGATGATGCCTGTTTCGGTCAAAAACCCAGAAGAATGACGATACGTTCTTTTGGAAAAAATTGAGTTAGTACAGTGAGTCCATTTTGGAGCTTATCATAACTCCGATCCCGAGTTTCATTGTGTGTAACTCTATTCCCATTCCATGAGATATGAATATCAAAATCATGTGATGCAAGATATTCAGCAATCTCAGGATTCATGAGTATTGCATTGGTAGCAATACGATACTGCATTTTCTTTCATAGTTTTTCTACAAGAGTATCAGAGAACTCAACGATTCTGCGAATATTCTCGAACTTGAGAAGTGGTTCTCCACCAAAAAATGATATTGCCTTTTTCTCACCATCTCACCGAAGGTGCCATTCGACAATATTGATAGCCGTCTCATAAGAAAGCTCTTGATTATTGAAATCCAGATAACAATAATTGCAACGCAAATTGCACTGATTCGTCATATTCAGACGAATCTCGTCGTATGGACCAGTGAGAAAATTCTTATTCCCACGAACCTTCTGAATAGAAATAAAGAATTCAATAAATACTTCATTCAACTGATGAAATATTTTTGCTCTTTGTTCAAGAACTGTCTTATCTGCTTGGTAATCGAGATACCAAGAAACCGGACAAATACAGAACCACTTGTGTTTGCAAGAAAAACATCCATTCACCTGATCGAAATAATCAAATGCATGATGATATTGGAATCATTCTGGAATCCGATCAATTCGATTACAAAGGAAAGTACTTCCCTGTTCATCTACCACTGTTTTATGACAATCACTCGACTTCATCTCAAGCGTATCCATATCAGGCCCGAAAAAAATAAATTTCCGATTTTTCTCAGTCAACTGCACCAAATTTTCTAGTGCTTTTTCTATCTGAATAATGCTTTCTCTTGTCCAGTCAGCATAGATCTCAGGAGCGAGTGCAAACTGATAGAAGCCATATTTCTCCAAGAGAAAAATAAGCTCAACGGGGCTATCGATGAGATGTGGCTGAAAAATAATACTAAATCGAAGTAGGTCTCGAATCGGAAAAATCGTTTCCAGATATTTCTTCCCGAAGAATTTCCCGAACGAACGAAAATGAAGAGAATTCTCTACCAGAATTCGATGGTGGTTAATAAATTCCACTTTTTCAGTATCGAGAAGACTTCCATTCGTGATGATGATGAATTCCATTTCTGGCTTTTTCTCTCGGGTCGTTTCAACGATTTTTGCAATATCTTTCCATTTGATGAGTGGCTCTCCTCCAATAAATCGGATCATATCATATTCCAAGAGGTTGATGCGCTCAGAAAATTCCTCATGTTGAAAATCCTGAACCTTGCTTTCCAGTTCCACATAACAATACTCGCAATTGAAATTGCATACTTTTGTGATATATATTTCGATGGTTTTTTTCATGGATTTTACTCGGTAAAATAGATTTCTTTTCTTTCTTTTTCTTGGCAGAGATACTTGATATTCCAGTGTGGATTTATTCGTACTATCCCGTCAATTTCTCACATCCATCCACTGGATTTGAGTATAGAGATGTCTCAGGGTTTTGCAAAACGAATAAAGTATTTCTGTCTTTCATTTTCAGAGAAAGTTCGCATCACTCCCGTATATCCTACATCCTCTTTTGAGAGATGAATATCTCAGAGCATCGGACAATACGAGGTATCTATAATCTCATATATTTTTGGTACGATATTTCCTTCGAGAATATCAAAACCAAAACAATCAAATCGCTGATATCCTTGGGTAAGCTGGTATCCTGAAAGATGAGGAAAAAGTGTTTTGAGAAATTCTATTGATACTTTTGCTTCATTTGAATTCTGCTGATATAGAGAAACATAGAACTTTTTTCGATGAGACTGGGCATCGTATCCAACATGGAATGGTTGATCTGAGAATTGATGAAATATCTTTTCTATAATATCATGTTTTTCTTGACTCAAATTATGAGAAACATAGCGAAAGATGATATCTTTTCTCCTTGCAAAAATCCGAATATCAGAAGGTTCTGAAAAATGCAACACCTTGGAAATGCTTGTTTCTCAGAGCATATGAGCATATTCGAAATATCCCGTTTCATCACGAAAAAGTTTCTGGAATGCGATGATGGAGGAATGGAATATGGACATAATTATTGTACTAAATTGTCATGAAATTTCTGCAAAAGGATTTTAGAATAATCAAGCAATGAGGCATCATACGCATAGGAGAAATCAATTCAGAGATTATAACCATACTCCCCCTCTACGATTGAGAGTCATTTTGAGTTGAGAAACATTTCTGCTTCTTTTCGATAAGTTTTATAATTTTTAAATCGAAGAAGTTCATAATCTGTAAATGGTAGACGCCTTTCGATACCATTTCGGAGCGTTAATTTATCAATCATCTGGAGATTATAGTCAAACATCTCATGATTCAGGAATTCCTGATCAATCTGAAAATCCTTTATCATTCCTCGTGAATGAAAGTGTTTGTATCTTCCTATGATTTCATTATAGGGAAAATGAGTATTAGAATTAATAAGTTCCTCTTTTCCATCACCTCAGAATTCTACTCGCACATGTGCGTATTCTGGGTATTGTTCTTTCAATATCTTTCAAAGATTCGGAAGATAGACCAATCATTCATGCTCATAGACTTCATTAGGGACTTTTCGTCCATCCATATTGATGAGCAAGTGAGTAATTCCGTGAAACTTTGCATTCTTCTTCGCAATCTCAATCTCGACCATATTCTTCTCGGTGACAAAACTATAGGCAATGATTTCTCCTTGATAGTATTTCTTGAGAAAATAGAGTATCAAATTCGAGTCTGGTCCTCCTGAAAGAGATACAAATATCTCATCTTGAAAATATGGAATTCTTCTTTTTACTGCTTGTTCCAAAGTATCAATGAAAGACATCTCTAGATTCTGAGGAATATAAGAATCAAATACCTCCGTTCGAATCTGGAAATCCTGAAATACTATATAAGTTCCCGAACAGAGCGTTGATATGCCTTCTATTATCGTACTGGGACTGATTCCAAACTGGAACGTCATATGTTCTATGAAATTTTTCTTGTTGAGTATTGGTTTTCAGAAAATAAGCGTCTTGATCTCGGAAGCAAAATACAACACCCCTTTTTGAATTGTATAGTAGAGATTATTTGTTCCCCAACGATCACGAAAAAAGAAATATTTTTTTTCCTGCTTATCATGGATAAATATTGAGAATTCCCCATTTACAAAATTGATAAAATTTTCCCCCAGTGCATCATATACTCGTGCAATAACTTCACACTCAGTGAAATCATCTGGATTCTCTTGTATTCCTATTTTTCTAAGAAGGAATTCTTTGTTGTATATCTCACCAACAAGTCCAATAACCAAATCTTGATACAAATATGGCTGACTAGTATCCTTATCAAGATCTGAGACTTTCAGATGTGCATGATAAAAAGAGAGGGTATCCTCATAATAAAAATAAGAATTATCGACTGCACGAGGAGCAAGTGTTGCAGCCATTTTCTGAAGAATTGCTTCATTATGCGATGTGCATCCAGTAAATCAACACATAACTAATTAATTTTTAGTGAAAAAATTATACATATTTGCAATAATATTTTTTGCAAAAAATATTATTTGCTCGTTTGAGAGACAAAGTGGTGGGCATACTATTATTGTTGTATCAGTCGGATACGCTAAAATTATCCCAGATGATAACATCTGTTCTTCCATTTTTAACTGATTAAACTTTTTTTTTGAATGTATCGCAAATAAAAAACCATCTCATTGAATGAAAAAATTATCATCAGTAATCTCATTTTTTAATGTTTGAAGCCAGATTTCTGAAGACTTATTTTTTATATTTAGCGATATAATATCCTTGAGAATTTCAATATTTTTTAGTCAAATCTCGGCGCTGATTCATGACCAAGCAAAAGTAGAATAATAAGAAAATTCTTTTTTTAAACTATCCCTTACCATAACACATCAAGCTTGTGCGTATCAAGAAGTTATTCCTTTTGCACAACAAAGAAGATCTGGAATAACACTATAATGTTGGTAGGCAAACCAAGTTCAAAATCTTCCAAATCAAGTTACCACTTCATCAAAAATTAATAAAACTCCATATATATCACAAAGTTTTCGAATTTCTTGAAGTACCTCTTTTCAAAAAAATACGCCCCGAGAAAATGAGACAAATGGTTCCAAAAGAAATAGACTTATCTTTCAAGATTTAAATAATTTTTCTATATCTGATAGAAATTTAATTGAATTCAATTTTCACTCTGAATCAAGTTCTAAATCAATTCAGAGTGAAAAAATTTTTTTTTCATATATTTTCACTTGAAAAATATTCATTTTTTCTAAAGAAGAAAAAAGAATTGAAAGAAAAAAAGAGTTTCAATGATATCCATCACGTAAAAATAATACCCCCCCACCTCATTTTTCTTGTAATCATATTTGTATCGCAATCTCCACAGACTCTGTTCAGCTTGTTGTTCGATATAGGTAAAAGAAATCATTATTTGTAATTTCTTCAAGCTTATCTCAAAGACGTACTTGGGATTTATTTTTAAACATTTGAAATACATATTCCGTCTCTTTTGATATCTCTTCAATATAAGAAATCATCTTTAAATTCTTATGTCAAATATTGACTACTGCTCAAGAAGAAATCAAATCTGCATATTTATTATTTTGATGATCTATCAGATATATTTCACTAAAAGAAGTAACGAATGGATACTCAATGGAGTTGTTATAAAATGAAACTATTTTCATATTTTATGATAGTAAGATTTTAAAAAAAGATTAATTTTGGCTTTAATAGCTAAGATAATTATCATCTTAGATTTAAAAATTGTATTATCAATAATAACCTCATGATCTCAATAATTTGATTGGCTTATTATATTACTAATAATCTCATAAAAAGATTGCATATCTGTATTATATGCCAACTCTGGCATTACAATATTATCTGGGTAATATGGATATATTATATTCCTATGAAGATTTGTATTAAATGGTCATGGCATGATATTATATATGTCATATATAGCCTTATATTCTTCTCTCAAATGGTCAATAATTACATTAATACCTGCCTTTGTTGCACTATATAAAGAAATACCTGGTATATACATCTCACTAGCAATACTACTCATGAATATAACTTTCACTTTTTTTTGAGTCCCATGATTTCTATTTTGAAATAGATATGACAATAATCAAATATGACCTATTAAATTGCTCTCAAAAAGATAACGAATTTGCTGAGTTGAGAATCAAAGTGTTCAACCATATGCCATTTTTCATGCATTCAAAATCAAAATATCAAAATCAAAACTATTCAAATTATTAAAATAATAATCTTTTTCAGGATGAAAATCAATATCAATGGATGTGATTCATTTTTTGTTAAATACAGAAACAATATCCTGATGTTTATCAATTGAAAATCAAGCAATAATATTATACTCAACTATTTCTGATAATTTTTCAGCTAAAAATCTTCAAAATCAAGAAGAAGCTCAAGTTATTAATATATTAATCATGATTTAATTAGGCCAAGAAGTCAAAATACAATTCCACTATATCTTTTTCAAAAGCAATTGCAACGATTGGGATACCAAATAAAGTACGTAAAATTATTGCATCAAATCAAATCAAAATAAATATTGATATGTTACTTTCATTAATATGAAAATTATCAGAAGCCACCATATTATATATAATTTTTTTTGTAACTATTCAATCCCTGAGGTACCTATATAATATATGAAAACCATTAAATTTATATTCAGGATATATCTTATATATAAGCACATGGTGTATTTGATGATTTTTTTGAGTATATACAGATGAATCATACATTTTATATATCTTATATGCTGTTATATCTATATCATTAAACTGAATAGCAGCGAGTGTCGGTACATCATTAAATAATTCTAAATCAATATATACTGAAGATTCTTTAGCTAAATTAATAAAAGCAGATATCTCTCATACTGAGAGTGTTGAATAATTCACGTAATTATAATGAAACTTATCTGATATAGAATTATAATGAAATCAATACCAAAATGCACCATATAAACTATATACAGTATAAAATTTTTTTAGAATATTTGAAACTTTTGCATTAGATCAAATAACGTCATGGATAATAAATTCATAATTAAAATATGTGGAATCCCTTTTGGGAACATCACTATATAAAACCCCGTTAAAATCAAAATTCTGAAATTCATCATTTTTCAAAGAAAATTCTAATCGCAAAGATCACTCTAATTTAGAATGATGTAAGTATTTTCTTATAGCACTAATTATTGAGCTATTCATACTTAATTCTTTTGGGAAATCTTTATTTTTTAAATAATTAATAAATTGATCCATTTTTTAAAAAGAGAATATATAAATAGGTAACCTTTTCTATCATATAGTTAACTCTATTAAAGATAGGATTTGCTTCTTCATACTTAAAATAAGTAAAATTTTTTAAGTATGAATCCATATCAAGAAATATTTTCTTTCTAAACTTTAATAAGGTATCTAGATATACTTTATTATTTGAGATAATAAACATTATAGTTAGCAACGTATCTATGATAGCAAGTTGGTTAGATAATCATAGAATAATAGGCCCAAATCAACGTCATGATCAAATTAATAACTCCATAGAATCATTATAATCATTATAAACATGAAATTCTTTAAATTGAAAAATATCTATATTGATACGATTTATTTTTAAAAAATTTTTTGCATCATTTATTCAATTATAGGTTTCATTTATCGGAATATACCAAGCAATATAATAATTTCCATCTCAACCTGAATATCAGTATACTGGCATTTTATTAATACTAAATTCAAAATTTTTTTGTCATTTTCTAGCTTTTGCAGAGCAAAAAACAAGTTTATATAAGAAAGAACTGGATCTGTTCCAATTTTTTACAAAATCCTCTCTTTTTGCATAAATATTAATTTCTTCACCCTTTATTACTTTTTTAGGATGAAAATTATTCTTCATTTCATGAAAACATTGATCTATACCAAGAGGTGATAGGATACATCATTTATTTTTAAATGAAGAATTATTCATATCTAAAATATCTATTTCTCTAAAAATACGAGAATAATCTAACTGAAAAATACTTTTTAAAGTAGGAATAACAATTTCATTCATTCAAGTAGGAATGAAATCAAATTTTGAATTTACTGAAACAGTATCTAAATTAAAATTTTTTTTTAATAAAAATTGAATTAAAAAACTTGCAAATCAACTTCCATGAACAATAATATTCTTTTCATACATAATTTTATATTCTTTATAAATTATACATGCATATATGTTTTAGCAGAATCTATATATTCCTGATATTTTTTATTGGCTTTTGCAAGCAAACGAATCTTGCTAGCATATTGTTCCGTGATTCTATCACGATATCATAGAAGTTTGTTCATCTGAACAATTTGCAAAGTCTCTTGAGAATCATGAAAATATCCCAATCGACAATCTGCACAATGAGTTGAATCATTATCAAACTTACATCCGATATATTTATTCACTTTTTCTATAAAATCCCCATCATTAATATTCGCTGGCACGTATACAGAATAATCTCGTTCTTTATTTACAAACGGATTAAACAAGATATCACCATTGGTGAATGCTTCAGTATAGAACCAAAGACACCGTCACTTATTCTTTGAAGATATCATATGAAACCTGAATTCCTTATTGAGTGCGTTCAGATAGAGAAAGTGTCATTTTCCGATTTCATCCAATAAGTGATCATGTATCTTCACCAATTCGGTAATCCATTTTTTCTGCATATCAGTAGACCAGACCTTTCCATCCACAGGAGCGATATTAATCGTACAAGCAAATTCGAGATCTACCGTAAGATGAATATAAGAATCGTAGAGATTTTCCACGGTATTTTCATCAATGGTCATTGCAATCCCGAGATGTGTATCGATTATATTAGAGACAATAAGATCTTTATGGACAATTACAGAATCATATGATGATTTTCATCAGAAAAATTTTCGATTCTTATCATGCATCTCTTTTGTTCCATCAATACTCCAAGCCAGATAAATCTGGTGTTCCCGAATAAAATCCAGTCGTTCTTGAGTAAATCCAATACCCGAAGTACAGAAAGAAATATCGAGTTGCTTCCCTGTTTCTTTTTCGAGTTTTCGAGCATACTCAATGCCATGTTTGATAATATCAAAATATATCAATGGTTCGCCCCCAAGCAAATGCAACAACTTATTATGTCATGGGGTGTACATAAGAAGTTGTATAAGTTTTTCAAGGGTAGGCAGTTCAATACTGCGATTATTATCTTTATCAACAAAACAATAAGAACATCGAAGAGGACAACCCTCTCCAACAATAATCTTCACAAAATATATTTGCTTATCGAGCAAAGAAAAATCAACCATATTTATGGTAATAGTTTAAAGTAACCATCACATATTTCTCGCCAACCTGAAAATAGATTTTTATCTATATTATTGCAATCACTTAATGATTTTGCATGAAAAAAATCCATCTGAACCAAACAAGCCTTTCTATCTGCTTCTACAGGAAAGTAATTTTCATCTGAACAATATGCTCGATTATTAGCAATAGTTTCAGCTATATCCATATCTTGTCCTATTGCCTTTCCTGTAAATATCGATTCACGAAAATACTGAATAAACTCTTTATCCGTCTTAAATGACTCAACAAATTCTTTATTTTTCTCATCTTTTAGAAGGGCCTTATAGAGCAAACTAAGAAAAGTATCAGTATGATCATCAATTTGTTTCCTTCTTTCCGTCTTTAGAATCTTCCCTTCTTGAAGAATTTTTTGAGTCGTTAGAAGATAGGAACTAAGATAGTTTTGCTCGATTATTTTACTAACTTGAGATTCATCATGGATGAATAAAAAATTCTCCACTAATTGTTCTACACTATTTAATTGTAGATCTGGAACATTTTTTTCTACTGATCAAGAAATCGTTGAATTTGTTATACTGAGAGAAGTTTGTGTCCTCTCAGGATTTATTCAATCTCATCTTTTCTGAAAAAGATAGTATCCAAAATAAATTCCTAAAAGAAATAAAAAAACAAAAATGAAGAGAAGCGATCCTTTATTCATAATATAAATATATTAAATTAGCACCATCCGCCGCCACTACCGGATCAAGATCATGATCAAGATCATGAATTTGAATGAGTCGCATAGGCAGCATCCGTTGTTAGACTTCATCAATTTAGTCACCCCCCTTGTATAGTGGCATTACCATTTGCATGCCCATTTACTACTTCATAGTAAGGGGCTATTCCCGCATTTGTATAGATCGTACCATGCAATCTGCTTTGAGGAAGTGCGCATCCAGCATCCGCTCACCCATTATAATAGCGATCTATCGTCGTGGGTGTACCTGCTAATTCTCAGAAAGAAACCGTATTAGAAGCATAGCTTGTAGTACAGGCAGCGCTCACTTGATCTACTCATAACATTGTAGTTACAATGCCCATGGTAATCATACTCATTTTAAGTGCATCTTCCGAAACCAACTTTCCACTTTCGATAGAAAGAAACCCGTTAAGCTTCTTTTGAAATTTTGGAATATTTTTTTTCTTTGATTCTGACATAAAATAGAAAATTTAATTGTAAGTAATTGTATTTTTTTTATTGAAAAAGTAAAATTTTCTAAATTCCAAGCCAAGATCGAAATATCTTCTCATTTTCTGGATCTCTTAGTTTATCAAAAAGATAATCTAACATAACAATCTGTATAGCAACTTTTTCATCTTTTGAAAAATTTGAAAATAAATTTCAATTTTGAGTGAAAGAATAAACAAGATCAACTCCAAGATATGGTTTATATACGTAATCCATATATCAAGGAAGTCAATCGAGCGTACTCGCCTGAACACAGATTTTTGTAACAGCAGAATTCGCCATAGCCTTATACGTCTCCTCTCCAGAATCTAATAAAGGTGTAAGCAAAAAATCATCCTTTCCCATACGCCCCAGCATTCGAGCATCATCACCACTATATACCTTTCCATCATAGTTATAAGCAACATACCCAATTGCAGCACCTGAAGGTGAGCGAACATCCATAAATCCACTATCAACATTATTCAATATTTTATTCAAGAAAACAACTGAGATCATTTCCTTGAAAAAAATTCACTGCTTATTTTTTTCAAGGATATAATCCATTGCATCTCTATAAAGTTCTGCATATTCCTTGAGAGAAAATTCCAATTTTTCACGCTCAGCAAGAGCGAATCAATAAGGATTCAGCCATCTTAGTCAAATAGTTGTAAGTCCAATATCTATATAAGAATCTATAATTTTTTTAAAATCCTGTAATCCAACTTTAGTCCAAGTAGCCAAAGCATTAACCTTATATCAAATTTTTCATCTTTTTTCGTTCTCTTCGGTAATTCTACGTATCCAGTACGTTACTTTTTCAAAACTGTCACCATCTTTCCAAACTCTTTGTCTATTATGTGTAACTTTATCTCCATCGAGAGAAGTACAAATATCAACTCCATGGTCTAATAACCAAGCTAGCTTCTCTTCGTCCATGATGGAAAGATTTGAAACTAACACAAAATTTACTCACTTATGGAGTACATAAGCTTTCATTTGTGCATATTCAACAACAAATTTGATTACCTCCCAATTTACAAGAGACTCCCCTCCTTGAAATTCAATAGTAAGCCATGGAGATGAAGAATAAAAAATAGTATCTACTACTTTTTTTGCCGTCTCCTGAGTCATATCCAACTCCTTAGCAGTCATAGGTGCCACAGCAGCATGACAATATTGACACTTATGAGTACAACGAAGTGTTGTAACCAAAATATGAAGTGCTGGTCAGAATGCAAGAAACCGATTCTTCTTATTATAAGCAATTACAGCCCGATCTTCATACGTATCATTTTTAATAAAAAGTTTTGCATCAAGTTCTCATAGTTTTTCTCAAGTTATTTTACCAAGGTAAAAATCTTGAAATTCACTCTCAGTAAGATGCGAATAATATCCAAATTCGTTAGTAATAAGATAATTTCCATTATTTTTACGAGAAAAATAAAATGGAGCTATTTTTTTAGAAAAATGATGAATGGATTCAAGACTTAGGCTCATATAGTATTTTCAAGTGAAATAGAAAGCATATAATTCATTAATTCATCAAAGATATATTGTGAATCATCTTCTTCAATTGAAATAACAGAATCAGAATAGATAATA
This sequence comes from Candidatus Altimarinota bacterium, assembly GCA_013268835.1. Classification (GTDB taxonomy): domain Bacteria; phylum Patescibacteriota; class Gracilibacteria; order BD1-5; family UBA2023; genus JABFSX01. The sequence goes on from JABFSX010000004.1 coordinate 341,885, forward strand.
TTATATCCAACAAAGGTCAGAATCGCCTCTTGAATGATATTCTCAGGATAGATATCTTTATTTATGTTGAAAGTTTTTTTTGACATCTTTGAGCTTATTAGGATCTATTTTAGGTTTCTGTAGTACCTGTGCATCTGCTTCGATTTCTGCAAGAATCCGATTAATCTCCTCTTCATCAATCTTAAAATCTGGATCAGTCTCTATTTCACGAAGTATTTCATCAATATCTTTATCAAAATCTATTTGTCATGATGAATTTTGTGATGCATCAACACTTTTAAAATTAGGAAGATCCGCATAAGAACCAAGAGCACGACGTACAATCGTCTCACGAACTATCTTATTTTCATTTTCTATCTGAACTCTAAGAGAATAAGCAAGAAGTTCATCAGAATATTCAAGTGCAAAATGCTCAGCACTCCATTTTTGTCATTCCTTTGGAGTTATTTGTACTACAAGTTGATTATTTTCTATATAAAAGAAGAAATATGCTCTATCAAGAAATACATATGCTGCCTTCATAGAAATACTTAATGAGAAAATATTGATATCAATCAAAACTTCTAGACGATTATTTTCTATATTTTTGGAAATAAAATTTTTCATAAGTACTAAAATAGTTTATATTTTTCAGTTTAGATTCTAGTGAATAACTCTAAAAAACAAAATTTTTTTATAATTGTCCTTTTACAAGCCATAATTTGATGTTGATGTGTACCAAATAAGTACTTGACAATATATTATTAATACATAATATCTACAAAATTGATAACCATACTCATATAGTATCTTGAAATTTGCATTTTTATTTCCAATGTGCTACAGTGAGAAGGTAAATCTATTTTTCTAATCATACCATATATGTTTACGCTCAACATCAGAAACATTGTCCGTGCAACAAAAGGAGGAATAAAGTGGGCTGCAAATGCTAGTCTATCTCCTGAGGTAGCAAAAAAATCACTCCAATCTCAAATTGTAGACATTGGGAAAAACTCAAAAGATGGACTTGACTTCATCACTAAAAGAAAAGATCTCCTGAATTCAGCATCAGAAGATGAACTGAAGAAACTCAAGGAACTTGCTATAGCAAAAAAGGCAGGTAAAACCCCTGAATATAATGAAATACTTCGACAAGATATCCAGAATACTCTTGATGCCAAGGCAGCAGCCAAGGCAAAAGCTACTGATGTCACAGCAACAGCCCTTCAGACAAATGTTCCAGCTATTGCCCCTGCAGTAGTTGCTGCCAAAGAGACACGTAGAGAATGAACTGAGGCCGTAATTGCAGAAACCCGCGTTGCAGTAAGTGAACAAATGGCAAAGGTAGAAAGAGTTATAGCTCATACGGAACAAGAATCCCTTGATCTCCAGTATGAAACAAATGGTGACCTTAAAGCAAGCTCAATTGTGGGGCTACTTTCTGATCTTGATGGAATATCTGGTATAGAGAGAACCAATCGAGGATGGTTCCGTCGTACATTTTTTGGTGGTGGAGATCAAAAAGAAGTTGTTGGAGAACAACAACTCAAGCAACTCCTTCAAGGAAAAAATCAGGCACAACTGAATGAGATATATACTCGTATTACTGGGGATACTACTGGTATCAGTATATCTGAAAAAAATAAAAAGAATTTTCGAGATGGAGAAAATCCTCAAAATAATCGATATGATTTTGAACATGCTACTCAATCAAAAATTACCAAGTTCCAAACAGAACTTATTCAACAAGTTGACGTAGTTGCTACAATGTCATCTATTCTCTTGGATGATAAGGATGCCCGTACTGGTCTTCGTGCTGTACTCGAATGAAAAACTGAAGCACTTCAAGCTGCACTCAGTGACCCAAAAAGAATCGAAAAATTCAAAGAAACTCTCAAGGCAAATGGAACTCTTGATCGAGATCCTGCATTCCTCGAAAAAGTTGCATCAGTACTCCTTCGTATCGGTATTAGTGCTGGATTCTCTGTATTTTCAGGAGGAATAATGGGTGGATATATTGAACAAGGCAAGCTTGATGTAAAAAATGGAAAAACAACTCGTGATGGACTCAATCTCACAGCAAAAACAGGTGTAGGAAAAGAAGGATCAGCATCAGCAGCAGCATCAATCGATCTCGCTGGAATCCGTCTTGAAGGAAATTGGAACGATCCAGAAATGCGTATTTCCAATCGTGTTGCCTATGTTATGGAAGCTGATGATAAAATGAAGGCCTCTCGTGATCTCATGACAAAAATGAATGAGCAATATTGAGGTGGAGCACAACCAGAGAAAAAAGAAAAACTCAGTGACAAAGAACAAGCTAAGTTAGATAAGATTACTGATCTTGGTAATGCCTATATTCAATCTCAAGAGCTGCTCAATAAACTCCCTGATTCTCCAGCCAAAACAGATGCTCTTGCAAAAAATACTCTTACTTACCTTTCAAAGGTGGAAGCTATTCAATGAACAAGGCTCAAGGGTATATTTGCTTCTGCAACTCTATCAGGTTGGATGGTTGGACTCTCTGGAGCTGCCGTTGATACATCTGCATCTTTTGATAAAATCAAAGTTGGAGCAGCAACTATAGAAGGTGAAGTTCTCGGAAAAGAATCACTCACACAAGAGCAAGTTAAGGAATATCTTACGAAACTTGGAATCACTGAAGAAAATGGGAAATACATGGAAAATGGAAAAGAGATTCTCACAGTACCAGCAGGAAAAAAAGTTCAATGGAATATTGAAGAAATCATTACAGATCGAGATACTATTATAAGAGCAACATCTACTCTTATTGATGCAAAAACACAACCAAAATCTGAGCTCATAAAACTCAGACGTACAAATGTAGAAGCAAAAAATGAGTATATTGATAGTAATCCAAAAGCTGTTGCTGACCTTGCCAAGAAACTCCGACTTTCTAATTGAAAAATGACAGAACTTGAAACAGCTATATCAAAAGAATGATACGATGTTGCCACAACAAAACTTGAAAATATCCTCAAAACTTCTAAGGATAAAACAGCCATTGGACTCCTTGAGGCACTCAAAAAACTTACTACTCCAGAATCTAAAAAGGCATTCTTTGATCTCTTCCTTGGAAAAACATCAGGAAGTGTAGAATCCCGTAAGATGGGTAGTGATTTAGAGCAAGGTAAAGATGTTAAATCTGAACTTACTAAATATTATGATCGTTTGGCAAAACCATTTGCAAAACAGTATGGAATCGAGGAGGCTCAAGTAAAGGCAATTCTTGAGGCTATTAAACCAACTCTCGATAAGGCACATATTGCTACTCTTGGGAATTATTTTAAAGAAGGATTCACTGGTCTTGTAGCATTCAATCAAAAAAATGCAGGAAAAGATTTTGTTACAGTAGATAAGATCGATCATGCCAATGCTCGTTTTGTAGGAAATCCAAGTGAGGTTACTGATACAAAAATGGCTGATAAAATCAGAGGGCAGGTAAAGACAAAAATCTCTGACAAAGAAGCTCAAGAATTTCAAACGAATAATCCAGCTCTTAAGGATCTTAAAATTGATGATATTAAAACCAAAATGGTAGCTGGTAAGGTTTCTGCATATCTCTCTTTTGAGGAAAGTGCACAATGTTTCAATCTTGGATTCGTTGCAGAACCAGGTGATATTACTCAAACAACTTGAGAAACTGACGTTCCTGTTGATTCAAGAAAATCTCGAGGTACTCTTGTTGGAGCATCAGAAAGTGAAGTTGGATCAGTAGGACTCTGACTTGGACAAAGATGGACAGAAAAAAAGCCAGAAGATCCAAATAATCCTAATAATCCTAATGATCCAAAAACTCAACCTGGTGACTGAGGAGAAGTTGTTCGTCCAGTAACACCTCAACCAATAGTAACTCCAACTCCTGTAAATCCATGAGTGACTCCACCCTCTGTAAATCCATGAACTGTTGATGTCTTCTAATAAAAAAATATGAAAAATAAAATTTTAATACTTCTACTTTGTTTGATTGTTATAGGCTTATGAGTTTTCATCATGAAAAAAAACAACCCTATACAATCAATAGAAGTACAATGAACGGCAAATAATCTAGTAACTACAGGTTCTGGGGATACTCCATGAGTAACTCCTGCAGAATCAACGAATAATTCAGTAAATTCTTTTTAATTTTCATTTTTATGAAACTCACCTTTTTATTTTTACTTCTCATATTATCTTGAAATATATTTGTTCAAGAAGGATTTTCAGCTGGCTGATATCCAGAGGTAAGTTGTTCTTCTTATGGCCTACAGGCCAATAGTTGTAATCAATGTTTTGATGGTTGATTTGTCTATAATGGCTATGGTAGGGCTCCTCTCTATGATGACTTTCTAAATACTACTAGTCTAAAACAGATTATTCTTGCATCTGAAAATACACAACCAGTTTTATTTGAAAATCTTCAACCCTCACTCACTTGGACATATTCAAAAAATCCTCTTTTTCATTTTTCACAAACTTTCAGTACCCCAAGTGCGAGTCTTATTACGAAATATCCAGTTTTAAATGGAACAAGTTTTTATACATTTCAACCAAATTCCACTACAAGATATGTAGAAACTGATGCTGGAGATGGATTTTATCTTGCAAATGTATCTTCATGAGCTAATCGTTCTCAACCAGGATTTAAATTAACATATAATGTTAATTATCGAACACTCCTTGCCGACGGCACCCTTCAGAACCCAGTTTCTCATAATGAATGTGTCTTTTATAAGCCTGCATTTTGTGGAGATGCCATTCTTGATAGTGGAAAAGAGACATGTGACCCAGCTGACGCCACTAAAACAGGATGGGGAGCAGGTGGATGTAATACTTCATGTCAACCAATTCCAGTTATTCCAACTCCATCTTGTGATGCGGTCTCAGCAAATCCTGTATCAGGAACAACTCCTCTCGTTTCTCAAATTACTTGTAATGGATCAAATCTTCCTGCCAATCCAACATATTCTATCATCTGTGGTAATGGGACAAATGCAATAATGAGTGGAAATAAAGGTACTTGTACTTATACAAATACTAGTACTGTCGCTCAGGCGTTTACTCCAATTTGTACCATTAACGGTACAATAACATGACCATCTTGTCAGACAGTCGTTTCAGTTAATCCTCCAGTACTTGCTGCCTGTGTCCCAGGAACTACTACTGGACCACAAGTAGCTGCTCTTAGTGCCACAAGCCCCAATCTCTGTCCAGCTACACAAATAGTTGGTGGATTTACTGGTACTACTGTAGGAACACTTACGAACTATACGTGGTCATGTAATGGATCTACTGTTGGTGGCGCCTGTGCTGCAAGTTATAATTCAGCTACAAATATACCAATCCTTTCTATTAAAAAGTATGCAAATACTGCTGATGGTCAAATAGTGAGTGATGCTCTTTCTCTTACTGCTGGCTCTAGTTTTAACTATCGATATGATGTTACAAATAGCGGAAATGTTGCAGCACTAGGAGTTGTTGTTACGGATACCCTTCCTCAGTATACTACCCTCGGAACTGTCACTGCTCCTGCAGGATGGACTTGTAATACAGGTACAAAAACTGTCGCAACCATAACTTATCCTACTGTTGTTTGTACTACTGCTTCTCTTGCACCAAATACAACTGTTTCGATTACCGTAGGAGCTACTCTTGCAGCAGTTATCCCTACAAATACTGAGCTTCGAAATATTGTCTATACTTGTAAGACGGGTGATACACCAAATGCTAATTGTACTCCTGGTTGTATAGATCCAAATAATCCTGCATGTACACCACCTCCACCACCTCCAAATTGTAATCCAATTCCAGGAAATCCAAACTATGATCCTGCGTGTATCATTATTACAACACCAACTACAAATGTATCTATAAAAAAATATGCGAAAAGCATAGCAACTGGAGATACAGAGTCTGCTCCAATATCTATTGCTCAAGGAGAAACATTCTCATATTTTTATCAAATACAAAATACGGGAGCGGTAGCAGCCACAGGAGTTGTAGTAAAAGATACTCTTCCCCCATATCTAACATTTACTGGCAATATTACTATCACAAATCCTTCAGGTATAGATGTTACAAATGATTGGATTATTAGTACTGGATCTCAATTATTTGGTACAGAAACAATTCCTCGTATCTATTTGATTCTCACTAAAAAAACTGATCTTCCTGCAAATTCTGGAATCTATACGTTCAATATTCCTGTTAAAATGGCGAACAATACGCCTGTATCTGTAAGTATGCAGAATATCGCATATGTTTGTGCTGCAAACATGGTAGCTAAGCCAACAGGACCAGGTGGTGAACTTATCTGTGGTACACCAAATCCACCTCCTCCACCACCGCCATTTCAATGTACTCCAACCAATAATCCTCTCAAGGATCCTGCTTGTATCATTGTGTTAACTCCTGGATTCGATCTCTCTCTCAAGAAATATATTGGAACTAATGATGCACAAAGTGCTATATCAACAACAAATGGTGCAGTGCTGAGCTATATTCTTCGGGTTACCAATTCTGGTACAATGGCCTCATCTGGAATTACTACGGTTCAAGATATACTCCCTACTGGAGTAGAATATGACACTGCAGCTTCTGGATCTGGATGGACATGTAGTGTAACAACACGAACTCTTCGTTGTACATCTACTCAGATTGTAGCAAGTTGATCAAGTTATCCAGATATTACTGTTCCATTTCGTGTTACCGCTACTGCTAATCAGACAGTAACGAATATTGCAGCAGTAGATAATCCAAATGAAACTAATCGATGTAATGCAAGCGGACTCCTACCATCTATCGATACAGCATCTTGTACTGGAGATACAACCAATTCTGATCCTGCAGTACTCAGTATTCCTGGAGGTAGTACTGGTGGAACATCAAATGTAGGTAAAAAATGTGTAAATGGTGTTGCTACTTGTGCAACTTATAACTCAATCATTGCTTGTGAAGCTGAAATTGGTGTCGGAAAATGTTATTCATCTGATAGTGCTGGAGTTCTACTTTGCCAAAATCAACCACTTATTTGTGACTCATCTTGTAGCACACCTGGATCATGTGGACCTGGTGGCCCAAGTTGTACATGACCTGGTTGTTATTCAATAGGTTATTGTGGTGATGGAGTTCTCCAAAATGGAGAAGAATGTGATGTACAATGACTCAATGGAACTATTGGTGCATTCTGTTCAGCAAGTTGTAAGATTACAAATCTTACTAATCCTGGGGCTAATCCAATTACAGATCTTTGGATGACTATACCTGTACTTGCTTGAACCCAACAAAAACTTGGATATAGTTGGCTTGATGGCATTCAGTGAAGAGTAGCATTCAATGATAATCGTATGGTTCTCGGTGTTGGAACAAAAGCATTTACTCTTGCTGACACTGTAGGCTTCGGAATAAAAACACAATATCGTGTGCCTATTATGATTGAAGCAGATAAAAAAACTTGTCTCCAATCAACTGGTAATTCTCTCAATTCTGAAATAATATGTACATCATTTGGTGATGCATCTGCACTTTCATCAAACGTTCATGTATTTACTCGATATGATGGAAAAAAATATGTTGTTATCGGTAATGGTGATTATCAATATCAAACTGGACCGCTCTCTGCATTTTATGTAAATAGCCTGCAAACAAATTCGAATAGTATTAATCTCTTCAAGGGACCAGTTCAATACCAAATGCCAAATGGTAATGCAGGACCAACACTCAATAGTGCCTTCTTTGCGAGAAATATTGGAACTGATGGAGTAATTAGTCTTCTTGGATGTTCTGGATCTGACTGTAGTACTAGTTCAGTAGTGAATCTTGTAAGTCTTCCGGTTCGTGTATCGAGTGCAGCTGTATCCTCTATTGGATCATCATCCAATAGATCACTCGAAACATTCTTGAATCCTGGTAATCTTTTTACTGGATTTCTCTGATCCACAAAATGATATACATCAACAACCAACTCAAATAACAATACAACTGTCAATAATAATGTACCTCTTCCTACAATACACGGTATTGTTGCAAATCCTACAGTTACAACGATATCTGAACTGGAGACATATGCTGTAAATGGAAATAAAAATGTTCTTGCAGTAAATGGCAATCTTACAATATCATGTTCTCCTGGAAGAAGTATATTTGAGATGAGTGGTGTTCGCACGGTCATCGTAACTGGTAATCTCATCATCAAGTGTAATCTTACTTATGCATCTAATGATAATACAGCAAGCTGGGCATGGATTACAAAGGGTGGAAATATACAAGTATACAATGGCACAGGAACACTCTCTGATGGGGCTATAACCAATATTGCTGGAGTATTTGTATCTGTAAAAGAAGGAGTAAATGGTGGCAATATTACCTATACTGGTAATACTACTACTCAAACTATCCTTCGGGTAGAAGGAACTCTTTATGGAAATGCAACTCCACTTTTCAATTCTCGACTTTACGCTCGAGCAACGAGTGCATATGATATACTCACAACTGGAACTATTCTCAATTATTCTAATCGTGCTCTCGTATCTCCTCCTCCGCTCCTCTCTCAATATCTAAGGAACTATCAGGTACAACGGGTAGTTCAATAAAATAAAAAATCGCTTCAAATTTGAAGCGATTTTTTATTTTATTCATTTTTAAATTTTTCTGAGTTTTACCATAAAAAATCATTCTGTTTCATCACTGGGAAGGATACGAACTGCTCGATTTAGAGCTTCTGGATAATTAGTATTTTTCCCAAAAGATGAAAGTCCATTTTTCCACCATGCTTTTTCTGTGAGACCAATATCAATTGGATCTAATGTTACATCATCATGTGATAGGAGGAATTCTGATATCACTCATTCATTCTCTTCAGGTGCCAGGGTACAAGTAGAATATACAAGCGTTCCACCTTTCTTAAGTCGTGAAAAGGCCACTTCTAGAAGTTCTCATTGGAGCTCTGATTTTTTTTGAATATTATCAAGTGACCAGAAACCATACGTCTTCTCATTATCCAGAGAGATACGTCCTTCCGCAGAACAAGGAGCATCCAATAGGATACGATCAAATTCAACATCAGCAAAATCATCTACCACCACAATATTCCCACTAGTTTCAGCAAGCCAATGTCTTGCATCCATCTTAATTCACTCTACAATAGTTGCTCATTGGAGCTTACAATTGTGCATCAATTTATCATATCGAATTTGATTCTGTTCGATGGCAAATATATTTCCTTGATTTTTCATCATCATTGCAAGTTGTGTTGTCTTGGATCCTGGAGCAGCACAAACATCAAGGATAGTCTCTCATGATTCTGGAGCAAGAACAAGAACGGGTAATATTGATGCAATAGATTGGAGATATATCTTACCATCATAAAAAGCTCTTGTCCCCTTCATAGCATATTCATATTCTCGATCAAACACATATACTCCTGAAATTCCTGAAAATTCCTCTATAGCAATCCCCTTTTGAGTGAACTCTTCAAAAACTTCAGTTCCATCAGTTTGAAGGAAATTAAGCCGAAATGATCACTTGCGATTTTTTGCAAAAGAATCAATAACACTATTGTAATCAATTCAGAGAACCGTTTTCAATCGAGATGTCAGAAGTGATGGAATCATAATGTATATAGAGAAAATATATCCCCTCGAAAAGAGAAAAATGAATTGTACAAAATAACTCTCAAAAAGCAAAAAAAATCCTGAGTGACCAACTCAGGATTTTTTGTTAGGAATTAGATACGTTTTCTAAGAGAAAACATAAGTCCAAAAGCAATAAAGAATGCTGCAAGGATAAGTATGATTGTCTCAGTAGGACCCGTAGCTGTTTTAGTAATATCTGGAGTAACTGGAGTTTTTGGTGTAGTAGGGGTTGTTGGAGCTGGAGTAACTACTGGAGCAGAGAGATTATATGCAACACACTCATAATGAGTTTTTGCAGCCCCCTCACTTGCTGAAGCATCAATAATATGAGAAACTACTGGGTATCGGAGCATTCCAACAAGTTCTCCATTCTTACGATCTGTTTTATCAAGTGTATATCCAGCACCGAGATCAGTCTCAAGAAATCGAACTTTTTGAGAAGCACCAAGAATATATTGCATTTTTGTAGAACCTGATTGAGCTGGTGACCAGACGATATCACTACTATTTTTCCATACTTTTGATTCATCAGTAGGAGTAGAAGTCCAAACTGTAGAACCAAACGATACCATATTTGGTTTCTTTTGCTCACTCTGGTATGCAACCATCAGTGATGTTGTGTTATTTGTCCAATTATCAAAAAGTCCTGTAAGTTTTTTACCCACCGTAACTGTACCTCCATCGAAACATTGGTCACAGCTATTCGTACCAAAAGCAGTATTTGATGAACAACTTACTGATTTATTCTCTCAGAGAGCTATTCCTGATTGAGGAGTAGCTACTGGTGCTGCATTAGTCGGAGTTGCTGGAGAAATCGGAGATCCAATAGGACTTCCTGTAGCTGCAAATGTAAGAGGTATTGCTAAACTTGCAACAACGAAAAACGAAAGAACCTTTTGCATAAGAGAAAAATAATTAGAATGTAAAAAACTTGTCAGAAACCATTGTATAATTCGCTGTGCATTTGTCAAAAAAGATTTTGTGAAAACGGAATTTTTGACTACAATATTTGTACATTTATCTTATAATTATATTTTCCAATATGTTATCGAATCTACAACAAGAGCTTCTGAAAGCCACAAGTCATATGAAGTCTGAGCTTGCTAAGCTCCAGGCCTGACGTGCCAATCCAGCAATTGTCGAAGATGTGTACGTAATGGCCTACGGGAGTCTTGGACCACTCAAAAATATTGCAGCTGTTTCGATTATGGATGCAAGTACTATTGTAATACAGCCTTGGGATAAAACCCTCATCAAAGATATCGAAAAAGGCATCAGTGATGCGAAAATCGGGCTCAATCCATCGAATAATGGAGAAACGTTGATGATAAAAATCCCACCGCTTACAGAGGAACGTCGTCGAGACCTTGTCAAAATAGCAAGCCGTCTTGGAGAAGAAGGAAAAGTTGGAATCCGCAATATTCGTCAAGATTTCAAGAAAAAAATAGACAAAGCCAAAGCAGATAAAGAAATCAGCGAAGATGAAGCAAAAGGATATGAAGCTAATCTCCAAAAAGATATCGATAAGGGGATCAAAGATATTGAAGAAATGCTCAAAGTGAAAGAAGTTGAGATTATGAAAGTATAAATATCCTCGTTATGATAACCCTTTCTCATTCCAGTTGTGCTACTGCCCGACTCTTCAGTATGAAGAGTCTTTTTGATATATGAGAAAAAAATATTATTATTACAGATAATACTACTGATATTTCATTGATGCAATCTTTTGCAAAAGTGGTTCTCGGCCAGGATATATATATCCTTCGTACCTTTGATGAATTTTGGATGATGCACGAAGCTAGAACTGGTATTTTTTGTATCCCAACTTCCCTCTTGGAAACCCATGGAAATATAGAATATCTAAAAAAACACTCGCTCTATGAAATAGAGCGAAATACTGAACAAACTATAGAAAATAGTATCGAAAAACTCATAGATTTCGGGTATACTCATGCGAGTCACCTTGGTGAACTTGCTACCTATCGTCGTGAAGGAAGTATAATCTCTATAACTGATGCTTACACAGGAAATACGATTCATATCGAATGGTTCGATATAGAGATCGATAGTATCATCGAAATCGACTGAAAAACCGAAGAACGAAAATACAAAGACAAAATCACAATAAAAAATCAAAAACTTGATACCACTCCCATCGAACGAAAAATTGGTAACCTCAATATGGATATTCTCTCTCTTGGAATATCGAATATTTCAGGAAAAATTATATTGATTGGTTGTGATTTTCTTCCTTATATAGAACATTTGAGAGAGATTTCTCAGATTCATTTTACTGATTTTCATCGAGATGAATCTTTTTCGATGGCGATAGACATTCCAACTATCAATCATATTGATGAGTTTCTGGCTTTTTTACGAGAAAAAACCGAAGATGGAATAGTACATATCTATACCAAATTTCTGAAAACTCTTGAAGAATTCGTTGTATTTCATTCTCTGAAAAATATAGAGATTTTTGAAGTTCAGAAACCATGACTCGAAAGTTTTACAAAAGAAAATACACTATCGCATACCATTCCTGAATTAGGCAACATACTAGAATCCAAAAAAACTCTCATTACTGATGATATCATCGGTCAGATTTTTGTAAGAAATCGTAATAAGAAATCAATCGCCAAACATCTTGATCTTCTACTTTCGCTCAATCCTGGAGATCTTGTAGTTCACAGAGAGCATGGGATTGCATTATTTCATTCTGTAATTCACAAAAATACTGGAAACATTGACCGAGAATATCTCGAACTCCACTATGCGGAATGAGACAAGCTCTTTGTACCACTCACAGAGATCTATAGAGTCAGTAAATATCTCGGAAAACCCGATGTGGAGCTTACCAAACTTTCTGGAAAAGAATGGGAAAAAACGATGGAGAAAACCACCGAAGAAATCGAAGCCATTGCACTCGATATTCTGGAAACCAATGCACGTCGTTCTCTTGCGAAGGGACGATCTTTTGCAAAATTTCGTGATAAAGAAATCGAATTCCAAAAAGCCTTTGCATACGAATATACTCACGATCAATCCACTGCTATCGAAGAGATTTTTGAAGATATGGAGTCAGAATCAGCTATGGATCGACTCATCTCTGGAGATGTTGGATTCTGAAAAACAGAAATCGCTATGAATGCAATATACAAAGCGGTTCTCTCGGGCACACAGGTTGCCGTCATTTCACCACTTCTGGTTCTCGCTGATGAACATTATGAGACATTTACGGAACGACTCACTCCATTTGGAGTTCGAATCGGGATTATGACCCGTATGAATTCAGCAAAAGAAATCACCGAAACACTCAATGATCTCAAAAATGGAAATATTGATGTCATTGTTGGAACCCATAGGCTCCTCTCGGAAGATGTAAAATTCCGAAAACTTGGACTACTGGTTATCGATGAAGAACATAAATTCGGAGTCACGCACAAAGAACGAATCAAAAAAATCAGAGCTTGAATAGATATCCTTGCTCTTTCAGCAACTCCGATTCCCCGTTCACTCAATCTTGCCCTTTCAGGACTCAAAAAAATCTCCATCATCGCCACTCCACCAAAAAAGAAAAAACCCATCGAAACGATTATCACGAGATGGAATGAAGAAATTATATCTTCAGCAATTGCGAATGAAATCAAACGAAATGGACAGATCATCATTCTCCACAATCGGATTCGCTGAATGGAGAGTCTGGCGAAAGAAATAGAGACCATCATACAAATCTCAAAAATAGAAAAAAAACCAAAGATTATTATCACACATGGTCAGATGCCCGGTGATCAAATTGAAGATCGAATTCATGCATTCAAAAAAGGAGAATATGACATCCTCCTCTCAACTACCATTATCGAAAATGGGGTAAATTTTCTCTCTGCGAATACCATTATTATAGTCGATCCTGAAGAATTCTGACTCGCAAGTCTCCATCAGCTTCGTGGACGAGTTGGCCGAAAAGATGTGGATGCCTATTGTTATCTGATGTATCGAAAACCTGAACTCTCCAAAGATGAAAAAGAACGACTTATCACGATAGCAAATAATACACATCTCGGGGCAGGATTCGAGATTGCTATGCGAGATATGGAAATCCGTGGTGCCGGTGATGTGCTTGGAATCAAACAATCTGGACGAAGCAAGGATATCGGTCTTACCCTCTACTTCCGTCTTCTTGAAGAGCGAATAGCAGAACTCAAAGATGAAAAGAAAAAACGAATACTAACAAAAATTGAACTCGATCTCTCCTATGTACTTCCTGAAAAATATTTCCTTTCTGAATCTGATAAACTCAACTTTTTTAGAGAAATAGAAAATATCGAAAGTCTTGAAGAACTTGAAACATTGGAAGAAGAAATGCTTCCTCAGCTCTGAGAAAATGAATGAAATACTAACAAAAATCTATTCCTTCTCATGCGAAGTCGTCTTATACTATCCGAATATGGAGTTATAAAACTCTCTAAAATTGGAATTAATTATGTCTTTGATCTCAAAGAAAATACTACCCCAAATGATACAAAGAGATTTTTGGAAAGATTTGATTCAAAAAATCGAATGATCCTCCTTTCAGTGAAAAAAATCCGAATAGAATCACGCTACTGGAAAACTATAGAAGATTTCTTAAAGGACTTACTTTAATATATATAACAATATATATTTTGTGTTGTCTACTTAAAATACTGATAAATCAATATAAAAAAGTGAAAATTTCTTGTAATTAGAGTAATATCAGATTATGCAAAAAACAATTTTTACAATCATATTTGTTATTCTCCTCCTCGGAGCATTCGGATTTTTTCTATTTTTCCAAGAAAAACCTATTTGGGATATTGGATATAAGATAGGTAACGATACTACCCCAAATACCTTTACTGAGCAGCAACTTCTTATAGAGAAAGAGAATAAGAAAAATATGGATTTTTATAATTCCGCTTTGAAAAATCTCAATCCTAATCTCTGTGAATGAATTACAAAAAAAATTCAGCAACAAGAATGTCGTGATATGATCGGTGCCACTCAAGCAAAAAAATCTGGGGATATTGCTGCGTGTGATACACTTACAGGTACTGGAATTGTGATACTTTGTCGTGATGCCATAAGAAGTGATAGGGCTGTTACAACTCGGAATAAAATTCTCTGTGACAAAGTCACAGATACTGAACGAAAAATATATTGTAAAGAACAAATTGATGAACTCATACTTCAGGCGAATGCTGAAGAAAATTCTCTTACAAAAGATCTTTGTAATAAGCTTGGTGAAGAACAAAAATGAAATTGTCTCAATGAAATACAACAAATTGATGAAACCAATATCTACAAAGAAGCAACGAGCAAGAATGATGAAAAACTCTGTAAAACCATAAAAAATAAAGAACTTCAAAGTACTTGTATTGATACAATTAGTATTAAAATTGCCGTAAGTACAAATAATAGTATTTTATGTGAAAAAATCAGTGATCGAGAAAAAAGACTTTACTGTAAAACACAAGTTTCAAAAACAGAAGATATAAACTTGTATAAATCAGCCATTGAATCGAATAATCTTAGTACCTGTGAAAAAATAAATACTCTCACTCTTAAAAACAAATGCAATGATAGCATTATCATAAGTCGTGTAAAAATTGAGAAAAACCCATCTCTCTGTTCATGACTTAGTAATACTGGGATTATTGCATCTTGCCAACAAATATAATACAAATAATAAATCGTTTTAACTCCATGTTACGTTCCATTCTACTCATCATAACATTACTAATCTCTTATATATCTATAGGGATGGTATATGCTGGTAGCATAACCTATATTCCAAGTGAATATATAACTATGACAGGATCAAATAATGATGTGCGATTCGATGTTAAAGACGCACTAATTTGATTTGACATAGGAGCACCAACTCTTGAAACTAATACTTTACCAAAACCATCATTTACTGGGGCATTTTATGGATCATGAATCGGATGGATTATGTTTTCAACCGGAACATACCATGTGAGCCTAGATTGTTGAATTCAATCATTAGATAATCTTACGAATAATTGTAATTTATTAGATTTTTGATGGAATGAGAATATTTGAGAAATAGACTTTGGATGAGTCCAGTATAATCCAAATACTGGACTACTCGAATGAATAGCAACATCCTATGCAGGAAACATAGATCTTGCAGGAATTGCACTTCCGCTAAAAAGAATAGAACTCAATGAGTCTAATATTATTGCAGATAGTGACATTACCTTAAGTGTTTCAGGGGCCTGGAGATACCAGTGATCTTGATCACTGTGGACATGAGAATATCAGCAGATTATCGATACCATCGATTATCAAATCGATGGTAATAATTGAATATATTCAGATGGTGTAGATCTTTCTCTTGCAAGTAAATATGATATTACTATCACTGACCCCAACGGGAGTAAGACAATATTTTGATGAATTGAAATATATCCATGAGAACTATCAACAGCGGACGAAGGTGATGGATACTTTGCAGGAATATTTTGTACTAGTAATTCGTGATATTCCGATTGTCCTGAAGGTACCGATAGATCAGCAACGAGTCTTATACAAACACCTGTCATGTGACCACTTACAGCCGATTGAGAGAGTTATTATCAATTCAGTCTCAGGGCTCGTGATAAATATGGAAACCGAACAGGAAGTGGAAATAAAATGAACATTTTATATGATACTACTGTAAAAAATATTCAAATAGATGATAATATTAACTATCCTTCTTCATTTTCTGGAGATGCATTTATCTCAAATAAATTCCCAACTAAAATAGACTGAACTAGTAATTATACTTTTGATATATCAAATGGTATTGATATAAACTATACCATAGCAAGCAATGCTCCAACAAGTTCACCGGATAATATTATTCAACTCAATTCAGTTGAATATATCTCAGGAGTATTAGCACCAATACCAATAACTATTCCTGGTCCTCTCATTGAATTTTCAGCACTCTATACTGCAAGTGTAGATTCTAATATTGCACCAGTGATTGGAACTCCCTACTCTTTCTGAGTCACCCTTACTGGATCACATCCAAGTATAGTACCAACTATTATTTCTACACTAATAATTGGAGATGGTTCAAAATCTGTATGGAAAAATCTTTCCAGTGATCCTCTTACTAAGTGTACAAGTTGGTTTCCAGATGCAATGCCTCCAACACTCTGTGAATGGATAGGATTTAGAAAATCTGCCATTGCAACTGAGAGAAATTCTAGCTTCACCTTCACAGGAACATATGTTGGAGATATTGCAAATCCTGATCTCGAAGGTTCAAGTATTAATAGTTATATTTATTATCAAACAGGTACTATAACTATTCTCTATAGAGGATCTCCTGAAGTATCCCTAGATGCTGCCACTCGTCCTACGGAACGAATTCGTCTCTTGGGTCAATCCAATACACTTCTCAATATGACATGATGAGAAAATCGAATTGATCTTATTAATACAATTCGAAAAAATACTACACTACTTTCTCGGAATAGAACAAATTATAATGATGTGGATTATACTATTACCGGAGGATTAAATATCAATATTGATGACTCTAGCTTCATAAATAAACGAACTATTGTGATAGTTGGCTGAGATGCTACTATAACAAGTGATATTACCAATAGGATGCGTCCATTATCGATTATCGCACTCACGGGTCCAGATGGAAATGGATGAAATATCTTCATTGATGGAACTGTGAAAGATATTCACAGTTCACTTATCAGTGAGCGGTCTATTCGATCCTGAGTAGATGATAATCAGCTCTATATCAGATGATTAATAAGCTCTGCCAATACCCCTCAAGAGATTCCTACCGGTACTTGCCCATACTATATTAGTACCTGTACTCCTTCTGATTTTGATCTACCACTCTCACGATATGGATTTCTTAGTCTATCTAATACTACTGGGCATACAAGTCTCTCTGGTGCAATATATACTGCTCCTCTGATTATCGAAACTGATCCTCGACTCATGAGAGATCCACCTAAAATTATATTAAAATAAAAAATTGAATTCATTTAAAAAATAAATAGTATACGAATACGTTTTATATTCTAACTATTTTTTATATGAGCGTTCTTAAAGAATTTCGAGATTTTGCTATGAAAGGAAATGTGGTTGATCTTGCTGTCGGTGTAGTTATTGGTGGTGCATTTGGAAAAATTGTATCTTCTCTTGTTTCTGATATCATCATGCCAATTGTTGGATTTCTCACTGCTGGTGTTGATGTAAAAGATCTTGCATATAAGTTCCAAGCTCCAGCACTTGATGGAAGTATGAAGATGGTAGAACTCAAATGGGGAATGTTTCTCCAAACCATGATCGATTTTGTTATTGTTGCCTTTGCTATATTTATTTTTATTAAAATTATAAATAAAGCTACAAAGAAAAAACCAGCAGCAGAGCCAGTAGTTCCGGCTGGACCAACTGATGTTGAACTCCTTATTGAAATTCGAGACCTTCTCAAGAAATAAATTTCTCAAAATATAAAAAATATTACCAAGATTATTTTTCATAAAAAAGTATCTTGGTTTTTTTATATTTTTTCCTATACTTTTCTTTATGCACCTTATTGTAGATATACGCTCATCATTTCCAATCAACCCAATAATAATATTATATGCAAGCAATTGGGTAGATTTATGGCATACCAGACACCCCGAACATCGTATTAGTTATATTCATTTCTCTCACCAAGAGTGTCCTCCAAATGGGCAATCAGTAATAGTCTCACAACCAACATGGTGGTGAAGATGAAAACGATTACGCTCAAAATGAACTTCAGAGATTTTTCGATGCGTCAATTTTTCAAAATATCCTCCATATGATTCAAAAATAGAAACAATATCTCATATATTTGATTATGTAGACATTTTATATCCAAAAATAGAACCTACTGGGATACAAAAAATTCTCAAAGTTCAATCAAAAAACAAAATTAATAAATCATATAAAATTATTGTACCTTCATTACAAGTTTGACAAGAATCAGTAAGTCTAATAGATACAAAAGAAGAAAGTATCGAAATAATTCCATATCTAGAGTTTCAAAAAAATACAAATTATACAAATATACTTTCTCAACTTTCAATTACTGGAAAATACTGGATATATGATGGTAGCTATGGGAGTGAAGCAAATATTCCAAATCTCCTGCAAGGATACAAAACCTATCGTGAACTTTGAGGAACATATACACTTATACTTATGGGGCTATTGGTAGGTATGGAACTTAGAAATATAAGTGATCAAATTCAAAAAATGAATCTTACAGGATTTGTAAGAATTATTGGTACACTTGAAGCTAAGGATATAGAGTCTCTCTATCAAAATGCAAATGGATGGATATATATCGGTGCTTACTATGCTGGTGGTCCAAAAATTGAACTTGCTAGAACTTACCATATACCCTTACTTATCTCGCATATTCCAACATTCCAAGATTTTTTTGATAATTCAATTACAATTCATCCTAATCATCTCAGTACTCTTGGTAGTTTATTACAAGAATTAGAAACAAGTAAAAAAGAATTTTATCAAAAAATTACGAATGAAAAGATTATGCAAGCATATGAAAAGATTATAGCTGAAAAATCATAAAAAGTTGCAAAACAGAGGATATTTCATAAGATAAATCTATCTTTTTATATAAAAAAATGTTCAAAATATACGGCGTAACAGACCCAAAAAATCACGATACAGAAAGCCATCATAAGCAACATGACTCTCAAGAAAAACATAATCATCATGAGCATGATGAGCATCATGTAGATGTAGAAATTCGTGATGAAGCTGATCATGAAACAGATATTGGACAAATAGCAGTAGATATTCTCGACACTTCTAACTCGATTATTATTGTAGCACCGATAGCTGGAGTTGATCCTGGAGATATTGATATTGGTCTTTCTAGAAACATTCTAACAATCTCATGAAATCGTAAAGAATCTCCGATTTATCTTGATGCTCGTCGTATGCTTGTAGAAGAATGCTTCTATGGTGCATTTTCAAGATCTATTATTCTTCCGGAAAATCTTGGGTTTGATGAGATTAGAGCAACTGTAGAACATAATGTCATCATGATAACAATACCGAAGCTTACCCTCATATCAAAGACCATCAAAGTTGGAAAATAATTAATTATATTTATTCATGTTCTTTTTTAAGAAAAAAAATCCCCAAAATACCCCTATCACTCCTAATGAAAATGTTGCAAAAAAAAGTATAAAAACTATGGATACCGTTATTACTGGTGTTATTCTTGGTGGTATTATTGCTTCTCTTTATGGAGTAAAAAAACTTCGAACAAAAGATAAAAAAGATGATGAATCTTCATCAAATAATGATCATCACTAATACTATATATATGTATCGATTATTGCTTATTTTCATAATTACTCTTAGTTTTGGCCTTTTAACCAATGAATCCGTTTTTGCTGAATGATGCGAGATATCCAGTGAACTTCCTTCAAATAGTGAGCTCACTGGAAAAATAGACCAATGTATAGAGGCTCGATCAGGAAAATGAGAAAGTCCAAACAGTATTACTGAATTTGTTTGTCCTCAGGGAAATTCTTGGGCAAGTAATGACCAAAGTATAACATCAGAAACTCTTGCCTATAATATCGCTGCAAATCTTGCCTTCAATAAGGCTGATAAAGATATCAAAAAATATATGCAGGAACTCCAAAAAAATCGAGAACCAGATCCAACAAAATGGATAGAAAATATTCGTTCATGTACTGATAAAATTACATCCATATATGATAATATATGTAATTTTTGAGTGCTTGAAAAACGGCTTAATGAAAATAAAGATAAAATTTATATCAAAACAACCTCTACATATCCTCAGGATCTTTGTAAGTCATTGGCAAAAAAAAAGATTCAATGATGGTATAATCTTGGTACTATTATGATGTCAGATGGTATAGCAAAAAATAAAAAAAATAGTACCGATAAATGGGCAACGGAGGTAAAATGAGCCTATGCAAAAATTCTTGCAGATTGGCATAACTATCAAAAAATTCTTGCTAGAGCTGCTGGGAAAATGACTGGCTATAATAAACAAATTGTAAAATAATGGAGAATATAAAAGCTAAAAAATCACTCGGTCAAAATTTTCTTATCGATCAAGATGCCCTATGAGACATCGCTAATGCTATTGAAATAAAAAATAAAAATATTATTGAAGTGGGACCAGGATATGGGGCACTCACTGATTATATCATTGATCAATCCCCCATTTCTCTCGATCTTGTTGAACTCGATACCGATATGATTGCTCTACTCGAGTGAAAATATAATCCATCAGAAATTAGCATACATCATATCGATGTTCTCAGATATATTCCGTCATATACGCATTATTCTGTCATTGCAAATATTCCTTATTATATCACGAGTCCTATATTATTTCACTTTCTCTATGAGCTTGAGGATAAGCCTAAAGAGATGGTTATCATGATGCAAAAAGAAGTTGGGGAAAAAATACTCGAATGAAGAAGAGATAAAAAACCACATCACTCATTTCTTTCGCTTTGTATGGAGCAAGCCTGTTCGAATATAGAAATTATTAGATATGTTGGTAAGGCAAGTTTTGATCCTCAACCAAAAATAGACTCTATTGTTCTCAAGTTCTCTGTCGAGAATAATAGAAAACCTGAACAAGAAAAGAAGCTCATCCAACTCTGGAAAGTGGCATTCTCACACCCTCGAAAAACATTGCTCTCAAATCTCAAATGAAGCACATATAATGTCGATTATATTCGCAATATTCTGATAGAAAAAGGCTATGACGACCGGGTACGCGCTGAAGCAGTCAATAAAAACGACTGGATTTTTTTACTCTAATACATAATGGCAAAACAAAAATACTACGCCGTCTGGGAATGACGAGATACTGGCATATTCAGCAACTGGGAAGAATGCAAAAAATCCGTAGAATGATACATTGGAGCAAAATATAAGTCATTCGCCAGTCATGAAGAAGCCAAAATTGCACTCAGATATCCAGCTCATGACTATATCGGGAATGCTACGAAACCAGCCAAAGTATCAGAAATAGATATCAAGAAATATGGTGAACCCATTATGGATAGTATCTCTGTTGATGGAGCATGGAATACGGTATCAGGATGGTGTGAGTATCAAGGAGTTATAACCAATTCTGGAGAAAATATATTCCATGGATGACCATATGCCGATGGAACCAATAATATCGTAGAATTCCTTGCAATAGTCCATGCGCTTGCCTACTGTAAAGAAAAATGACTCTCTCTGCCAATCTATACTGATAGTCAAACAGCAATATCTTGGGTAAAGTCAAAAAATGCTCGTACAAAGCAACCAAGAAATGCAACCAATTTTGAGCTTTTTATACTTCTTGATAAGGCAATTCTCTGGCTCAAGAATAATGAATATAAAAATCCTATCCTCAAATGGGAAACCAAAGTCTGGGGAGAAATAAAGGCAGATTTCTGAAGAAAATAGGACAATAATTTCGATTATTGTCTTTTTTTATAAATATGTGTTATTATGGATATATAATTATCTCATATGAGTTTTGAAAGTGGTAACACATCATTAGAAAAAGTTTATGAATCACAACTCCCTCCTCATATAATTGAGGTATGTTTAGAGTTGGGAATTAGCCCTGAAAAAAGAAATAATCTTAAATGACTACCTAATAATATACAAGAACCTATTTTCCTAGAGTTAGAAAAATATAATACATCTATGGGAAAAATCTGAAAAGATGAAAGTATTCAATATGAGAGATTATTTAATTCTAAATCTTTGCAAGCATAAATGGAAAACTTCAAATTTTCATCACTTCTTGCTGCAACTCCACTTTCCGAAGAAGATAAATACAATCTTACGGTGATATTTGGAGCCCTCTGACCCATTCGCCAACTTGATATTATCGATCATTGGTGATGATATCTAGATAGAATCCTCCAAATTCATGGAAAAGCTCAAGCAGAACGGAATCGCCAGATCCAAGAAACTTTTACAAAAATTAATCAGATGATTGATGATGCTTATCTCAAAGATCAGCAAAGAAAGCAACAAGAAGCTGAGGAAAAATCAAAAAAAGATACTGATATGATTGCTGCTATGGAATATGATCAAAAGCGAAAAATCGCAAATATCAGACAAAAAGAACAAGAGATGCAGGTTGCCAGAGAAAAACTCCTTGATCCCCTTGCTTTTATATAAAAAAATATCATTTACTATGAATACTATCACTCTCACTCTTCCTAATTGGGATCGATTTTCAGAAAAATACCATCCGGATCCAGAATTCCTAGAAGCACTTATGACAAGAATAGAGTTTCTTGAAAATACGGAACTCAAAGAAAATATCCTTGCTCGCATCAATATAGAACTCTGAATTCTTCTACTTCACGATACAGAAATAGATAAAAAAATGTACACTTCGCTCCTCCAAGAAATTACTCAGAGTAAAAAATAAATCATAAAAAATCCCTAGTAAATAGGGATTTTTTATAGGAAACTATTCTTCTATATTTTTTATACATTCAACTCGTTCGATAACATTGTCATCTACTTCAAGAACTTTTAATACGAGACGTGTCACCTTACCAAATGATATTGTATTCCCTACCTGAGGAAATCATTCTTCTTCAGCCATAAGAACATATGAAAGTGTCTTACTCATATACTCATCTGGAAGATCTATCAATTCAGCTGTAAGATTGAATTCTTCGAGAATATCATCAATCAAAACAGATCCAATTGCCTCAATGGCACCATTTTTTCATTTTTTCATAAAGATTTCTTCTTTATCTTTTTCATCTTTAATATCACCAAATACCTCTTCCAGAACATCTTCCATGGTTACTACTCCTGCCGTACCACCATGTTCATCAAGTACCAGAGCGATATGTCGACGTGATTTTTGGAATTTTTCAAACAGATCATCGAGCGCATGAGTGAGCGATACCTTCATAATCTTTTCTAGATCAAGATTCGAAAGATGAGCTGCTCCATGTCCTTCTCGTTGCAACTGAAATGCCTCACGAAATGTCATCACAAATTCAACATCATCCGTTGTATCACCGCAAACCGGCAAACGCGAATGAGATGATTTCATCAGAAAATCACATACTTCATCAATCGTCATATCTAGTGAAAGAAATTCTACATTCACTCGAGGCGTCATCACTGATCCTGCTGTCATATCAGAAAGATTGAGTAGATTCTTTATCTGACGCTTTTCATCTTCTTCTACTGCCCCACCAGCATGCGACATATCAATAAACGCATCCAGTTCTTCTTCACTCACTGTTGTCCCATGCATATCGAGTTTACCACCTGTAACCCAAGATAGTACACGAACAAATTGTTCTACAATCCAAGTGAGTGGCAAAAGTAACCAAACAATTAATTGATATATAGGGGCCGCCATAAGTGCAATTTGATCATTAAAACGAACACCCAATACCTTTGAAGTAATCTCACCAAAAAGAAGTACAACCATAAAAGAAACAGTGTATACAATCAATGAGATAGTCGTTTCAGGTAATTTTGTAAATATATGCACCATCTCCGGTGTAATATAACGCTCAGCAATAATCATCGGTGCACTCGTCACAAAGAGAGTCGCTATAAGATTGGTAATCAATAGTCTTTCATTCTTTTTTTTGAGCTTAGCAAGAGTACGTGCTCACCATCGTTTCTGTCGAAGAAAACCCTCAAGTTTATGTCCACCAACGGACATAAGTGGAATCTCTGTACCAGCGAAAAAAGCAAGAGCAAGTACAAAAAGAAGAAAAATCAATATAGGAAAAGGGTCCAAGGTTGCTAAAAATAAGAATAAAATAGTAGATACTCTACAAGAATAGATTGATTATATAAGAATAAGGAGAAAAGCAAATGAGATACAGAGGTAATACATTTTTTTTATAGAAAAAACTAATCTACATAAATATATCCATCAATACTGGAGCTATTAATTGAGACCTTTCGAATTGTAACTTCATAGAGTCCTCGATAATTCATATCTTTTACGATGATATTCCCATCCTCAATACCTGCCACAATACCAACATGACCATAGTACCTATTATATCATTCTCATGAGAATTGAACAATAGAACCAACTACTGGAGTAGATCAAGTTTTTGCTCAAGCTGCCTTTGCATTTCGGATCCAAGTATTTGCATTTCATCGCCATGTTACTGTCTTATTTTGTGCCACATACCAAGTACAATTTCATCATACAAAACCTCGTGATTTTCACGTATATTTAACAATATAACGATCTTTGAGTCCTGTTTTTGATGAAATAGTTGTAACAGATTTAGGGCTAATCTTAGCATCATTACTATCGCGTGTTTGGGTTGCCACCTTAGATATTGGCGCCTTTACTGGTAATGATTGTACATTTCATGCCATCGATACTGTACGTTTCATTGCCCCAGGAATCATAAGATCCATACCGATTCGAATACTTGCAGCATCCCTTAACATATTTACAGAAACAATATCTGCAGAATCAACCTTATATTTTGATGCAATTGCTGAAATAGTATCACCTGATACTACATTATGCACTACTCCTGAAACAGGAGGAATTTTAAGAATTTGTCCAATTTTGAGCTCATCATCCATAGTAAGGTCATTGGCCCATAATATAGCATCAGTACTTACTCCATATTTATTTGAAATAATTTGCACACTTTCAAGTGCTTTTACAATATGTTTTTTTACAGAATTTTTTGCCGTTCCTGAAACAATAGGAGATACAGATGTTGAATCTAATGAATTATCCAAAGGATCTCATCATCCAATACGAATTAATCCAGTATCAGAAATATATCATTCATCCTCTGATTCACCTAGATCACTATATGCAGTGATAATAGTAGATTCATCGTAGTCACCAGCACGAACACTCCCCCCCGATCAGATAATCGAGAGAGATGGGTATATAGGAAATATTATTATTAATCCAATGGTAAACCATTTAAATTTTTTAAAAGTATCCGATACTGATGGAATATCAATATTGGCTCTTCCTGCTCGTGCATGCCGGGCTTTATGATTTGGACGTATGGACAATCGAGTATTTTAGGGATAAATTGCCTTTAAAAGACATTCCTTCTTTCTATATTCTATAGTCTATGTTCAAAAAATTATGCAATTGCAGTTACTGTAAGGCGAGTTTGATATGCTCGGAATCCTTGAGTACGCATATAACGTTTTTTTGATTTGATTTTGAAGACTCTGATTTTATCAGCCTTGAAGTGCTCATCAACCTTAAATGAGATCTGAGAACCCTCAACGGTTGGAGTTCCAACTTTTACAGTTTTACCATCTGCACTCGCAACGAGAAGAGCTGGAAGAGTTATTGTACTTCCAACATCAGCATGTTGACGATCTACAACAATTACCATATCTTGTTCAACAATGTGTTGTTTACCACCGATTTCTACTACTGCAATCATAAAAAGGAAAATTAGGCTCATACGAGGGACTCACTGGAATGGTGAATACTTGAAAACCTTGTAACGAAGCGAGATAAAATCTGGATCATATCCAGAAACAATCGTTTGTGAAAAAAACTGTTTCCGTGACATGAAGTCGGTATTGTATCGATTTTTTAGAAAAAGTCGAGAAAAACTACTTGACTAATGGTTGGGGTGGTAGGATTCGAACCTACGCATGGCGGAGTCAAAGTCCGCTGCCTTACCGCTTGGCGACACCCCAGTGATTCGGTGCGCCGATTATAGTGAAAACTGAAAAAAGTCAAAACTTTTTATTTAATATAAATAAACTAAAAACATATTTGTCAATAAAGTTTACTTATTCTTTTAAAAATTTGACTTCTTTCATCAATTATATAAATTGACATTTAAATTAAATAATTTTTTATGAAAAAATTCAAATGGGCTTAGCTGCCATCGCCATATGAGGAACACTTACAGTATATGCCATTCAAGATAAGCTAACCCCTAAAAGTATAGATGAACAAAGATATTCAGTAATACGTGCAATGAACCACGTACTCGGAGAAAGAAATATAACCCTACCATCAAAATCAGAATGTCTGATAACTATATTTGGAAAAGCTAAAAATAAACTGAATGCAGTATTGTCTTGTGAAGGAGAAAAAGTATTGACACATCATAGTGATCTTACAAATCCAACAGATATAGACTATGTTACACAAGTTTTTAATGTTAGAACACTTCCGTCTGGAAAATTAGATACACAAGGTGGTTGTTTTAGTTTTGAGGCCCAATGAAAGCAAATAATAGGTTGACCTGATTGTGAATGACTTATTGACGAAGAAATAGAAAAACCGGCACCTAAAATATTAACATAAAAACTTCCTTTTTTTTAAATCTTCTCTATACTCTTCAGAGAAGATTTTTTATAATTCAAACTATGCCTGTACATAAGATCACTGTAGAACTCCTCAAAGATATAGCTCATATTGGCCGAAAATGAGCCATTATAGAGGTATCAGCACCTCAAGCTCGTAATTCTCTCATACCAACTGGCATTGCAAGAGAAGTAACTCCTGATCGTCTTAAAAAAATTGAAGCTGATAAAAAAAGAGCTCAGGATCAAGTTCGTATACGCCTTGAGCAGGCTTTTGAAATTCAAAAAATTCTTGAATGACAAATATTCGAATTTTCGCTCAGAGGCAAATGAACCAAAGTATTTGGTGGGCTTGATGAACACACTATCGGGAACAAAATTGCTGAAAAATTTGATATCAAATTTGAGAAAAAAGATATCAGACTTCCGAATAATACACATATCAAAACTGCTGGAGAACATCTCGTCTATCTCCATATTACCCGAGATACTCTCGCAAAAATTTTTATAAAAGTAAGTATATCAGACTAATGAATAGTGTACTGGCTTGCTTGGGAAATATCTTTAAAATATTTACCCCAGAGTACCCTATCCTGATCGGAAGAAATCCCCATAAGAGAATCTTCTATATCTAGAATTGATATATTAAGATTTGGAAAAAGTAATCATGTTACACTAAACATAATATTGCCCATCACTTCATATGATGAAGTATTAAGGTATTCTGGAATCTCAAAAATTCAACGTTGCATACCATCGAGATCATATTCTACAATACTTCATTTCATATAATCTAATTTTATTAGAAAATAACTATATTAGTTAAAATAAATTTGTCAATAAATGAAATCCCATCATAACTATATATCCATAGACTATGGTACCAGAAAATCTGGTCTTGCCTACTCCGTAGAGGGATTTTGTTTTGCATGGAAAACGGTACTCACAAAAGATCTCCTTGATATTCTTCCCAAGTGGCTACAAGATCGAAAAGCTGAAAAAATAATAATCGGAATGCCATACAATATCGATGGAACAATGTCAAAACATGGAAAACGAGTGCAAGAATTCACAAAAAAACTCGAAGCAATAGTAAATATTCCAATACAATTTCACGATGAACGACTCTCAACAAGTGAAGCCATGCTTGGATTTGATGAATATGGAGTTAATGGCGATATCGATGCTGAGGCCGCAAGACTCATTCTTATTGATTTTTTAAATCAAAAATAAGATCAAAAAATATCTCTCGCAAACATTTGCAATTATAGAAATAATTCATATATTGCACTTCGTTTTTTCGATTTTTATATACCTATCTTCCCTACTCTATGGCTGAATCTCGCGTAACCGAACCTCGTAAAAGATTTGTTGAACTTCTTGGTCAGCATACCCGCATTACATTTAATGATCTCAAAAAAGAACTCGTGGGAA
The DNA here is from genome assembly GCA_013268835.1 of Candidatus Altimarinota bacterium. Classification (GTDB taxonomy): domain Bacteria; phylum Patescibacteriota; class Gracilibacteria; order BD1-5; family UBA2023; genus JABFSX01. Next base: position 370,312 of record JABFSX010000004.1, read on the forward strand.
AAAAATGAGAGCCTGGAATGAATCTTGCTACCCTCTATCGTATTGTTGATACTTTCAAAGAACAGGGACTCATCCATGAGATGACTATTGCAGGAGAACGAGTTATTTTTACTTGCCAATGTGCTGATGGTCGTGCCGATGATGCTATCACTATTAGTTTTTGTGAAAATTGTGGTGCAATATATGATACCCATACTCGTCTATCTGGACAACTCACGATGTCCAATACTTATCAACAAACCAAGTCTTGCAATGCTTGCGTAATTCTCTAAAAAATAATTTTATAAAAAAGTCTGTGTATTTCACAGACTTTTTTATTGACAGAAACACATTTTTCTCTATATTTTTGATACTAAGTATCAATTATGAATATAGAAAAAATTCTAAAATCTTACTGAAAAAGTATTACAGAGGAACGAAAGGAAGTATTTTCTTTTATTCAAACCAAACATATCTTCACTGCTCAAGATATCAGTGAAAACTTTCCGAATCTTGGTAGGGCAAGCATTTTCCGAACCATTCGACTCTTTCTAGAAATTGGAGTCCTCAGAAGACTCACTTTTGGTGAACGCTCGGAAACCTATGAAATCAACGAAACTGAACATCATCATGAACATATGAAATGTACCGTCTGCCAAAATATTATGAACTTTGATTCTCATAGTATCTGCAAAAAAATATTTGAGGAAGCCAAAAAACAAGGATTCATCATCCAAGAACATTCTCTTTCGATACTCGGAAAATGTCAGAAATGCACGAATTAATAACAAAAAATATGAAAAAAATCCCTATAACCATCCTCACAGGATTTCTCGGGAGTGGTAAAACCACTCTCCTCAATCATATTATCCGAAGTGCCAATGGCCGAAAGATTGCAGTTGTTGAAAACGAATTCGGCTCTACTAGCATCGATGCAGAACTCATCGAAAAATCTACCGAAGAGATTGTAGAAATCTCAGATGGTTGCATTTGTTGTACGGTACGCAAAGATTTCATGACAGCAATAGAAAAACTCCTGGCAAGTGGACGACCGATAGATCATATTATTATCGAATGTTCTGGAATGAGTGAACCCCTTCCAATTGCCCAATCATTTTTGATGAATGATATGGATGGACGAGTAAAACTCGATAGTATCATCTGCCTGATTGATGCTGAAAATATTGCAAACAATATTGCGAATCATACTAGTACTGCTCTTGATCAGATCGAATTTGCTGATTTTTGCATCATCACCAAGTGAGAAAAATCAAATCAAAATATACTCAATTCTATCGAAGATATCATCCGAAGAGTCAATGCCTATGCTCCGATCATCAATCTCCCCACTGAGAAAATATCACTCGAACTCCTTCTAGATACTAATCGCATATCAATAGAAGACAGTGAAAAACTGTCTGAAATAAACGATAATCATACTCACAGTGAAACTATGTGACACTATGTGTACAAAAGTGATCTCACTTTTAATCACTTAAAATTATCTGAATTTTTCAAAGAACTTCCCTATTCCATCTATCGAATAAAGGGATTTGTAAAACTTGATTTTGAACCAAATAAGATATTTCTTATACAAAAAGTATGAGCCCGATTCACGGTAGAAGAACAGGCAAATTCATGAAATATAGAAGGAAATACACTTGTTTTTATCGGTGAATGAATTAGTCCATTTCATATCAATATTGATCTTGCAAGATGCATATAATATCATAATTACTTTTTATACTTATTTCCAAAATATGTTCTTTCCACTTATTATCCTCTCTTTCATTTCTGCTACTGGACTTCTCCTATTTCTTTTTAAAAAAGTAAATCAAACTGCTCTCAATCTTCTTATTGGTCTAGGCGCCGGATCGATGCTCTCAGTGTCACTCGTGCATATATTTCCAGAAGCACTCGAGCAAACAGAATATGCTGTTTATGCTTTTATTGCTTGATTCCTCATCATCTATCTTATAGAAGAGATACTTACTCCGCATGCTCACGATCACGGGCACTGAGATCATATTCATGAAGATCCACATGAGCACTATGATCACGTTGCAATTGTTTCATTTATAGCAATCTTTATACATACCCTCTTTGATGGACTCGGGATTCGTGCAGGTTTCTGAATATCAGAAGAAATTGGATATACTGTACTTGCAGGAGTGGCACTTCATCAAATTCCTGTCTCCCTCTCACTTGCTGCTATTTTCCGTGAAAGTAAATTCAAGAAGAATATACAACTCATATTTCTTTCATTATTTGCTATTGCAGCACCAATCGGCTTTGTGATATCTGATATAATCTTATCGAATGTATCAATGTCTTTCACTGGTCTTGCCACCGCTTTTGCTGGGGGGTCACTTCTCTATGTAGCGACGGCTGATCTCTTACCAGTGATTCATTCACAAACCAACAAAAAATATGCAACCGTAACACTTTTTATAATTGGATGTATTGCAATGAGTGCTGTGAAATTATTTGAATAAATATGCACTCAAAAACTCTCTAAAAAATTCGCTTTCAAGCGAATTTTTTATATACTTATGCGTATATAATTACTTATTTATCTATATATGTCTCAAATCTCTCGACAAGAATTCACAGATAAAGTACAAGACTACATCAAAAGAATCAATCAGATTGCTGAAGAACAAGGATACTCCGTGATGATGGCTTACTATATCGAAGGAAGTGAGGAGATTCCTGATGATTTCATCATCGACTGGAGAAATATGAATCTCAATGACAATATCTATGCTCTCTCTCGTTGGAATCAAGATATTATGAATAACTTTGATGAGGATGCTGATGAAGATAGGTTCGATATCAGAACACCAAGTTTCGAATAAAAAACTAAAACTGTTCCCAAAATATTTTCTCTTTTTCTATACCAAGTGCCTCGAGTTTTTCTCGGGCACTTTTTACCATTACAGGAGAGCCACAGAGATAAAATTCTTGATATATAGCTATACTCTCAGGTGTAATCCAATCAGTTACATATCACCTCAGATATCCATCTCGTTCTTCTCGGGAGAGATAGGTTATATATTTAAAATCCTGAAATTGAGATCCAAGTTCCTGAATCTCTGAAGAATAAAAAACATCCTGAAGCTCTCGAACTCCAAATATAAATGCTATATTTGCAGGTATTGCTTCTCATTTAGCACATCCATTCATCATACAGTAGAGTGGAGCAAAGCCTGTCCCAGTTCCAATAAAACACTTGGAAACTGAACTATCCTGAAGTACAAAATGCCCAAGTGGTAACATTCCTGAAAATATCGTACCTATAGGGGCATCACAAATTAGTGGACTTCATTTTCCATCAGGAATTCGTTTGATAATAAGAGTGAAATTCTGATCTCTATAGGAAGCTATAGAATAGGCACGATTCAATCAAGGAAGAAGTTGAAACAATACATATTGACCAGGTATCATTGTATTTTCTTGGAATTCAGAACAACTATACATAAGCTCATAGACATCATGAGTAAGTTGTTTTTTGGAAGTGAGAGTAAAACGAGTCTTGAACATAGGCATTATAAAATCCTCTCGATTATGAGAGGATTTTATAATATTACAAGAAAAAATTATGCTGATTTTTTAAAATGAGAATCATTCGCTGCAGGAGCAAGCGATCATTTTCAAAAATGAAGTTCATTGGCAGTATTCAAAGCATCTGGTTTTCAAAAATGTGGATCATTGGCTGCATTTATGGGCAATGAGCTAGGTTGAACTCAAAGAACCTCCGATGCAGCAGCATTATAAACACCAAGAGCTCTGGTAAGATTGGTACCAATATTCGCATGAATACCAAGATATTCTCAAACCAATTCCGTTACTGCTCTAGCAATACCCGTCTGACGAAATCCTGCCGCTTTAAGTCTTTCCGCAACAGAATTGAGTCAATGCAAAGATGTGGTATCGTGTGTTTCTGACATATAAAAATATAATGTCATTATTCTATCATAGTTTTAATGTAATGCAAGAGAAGATTACTTCTTTGCTGCACGAACTGCAATCTCAATCTCTTTCATAATATCAGGGTTCGCCTTGAGAAAAGTTCGAGAATTATCTCGTCCTTGACCAAGACGAGTTTCTCCATAAGAATAAAATGCTCCAGCTTTTTTAACAATACCACGATCTGATCCAATATCAAGAAGCTCTCCAGCAAGCGAGATCCCCTCATTGAAGAGAACATCGATCTCGACTTCACGGAAGGGCGGTGCGATCTTATTTTTGACTACCTTTACTTTTACTCGATTTCCGAATGCCTCTTTATCATCCCCAGTTCCTGATTCAAGTTTTTCTTTTTTACGGATTTCAAGTCGTTGAGAAGCATAAAACTTCAATGCATTACCACCTGTTGTTGTCTCTGGATTTCCGAACATCACTCATATCTTCATACGAATCTGGTTGATGAATATTACTGTAGAATTTGATTTATTAATCACTCCTGTTACCTTACGAAGTGCCTGAGACATGAGACGAGCATGAAGCCCCATAAAACTATCTCCCATATTTCCTTCGATTTCAGCCTTCGGAGTAAGTGCTGCCACAGAATCCACAACAATCAGATCAACAGCACCAGAACGAACCAATGCATCCACAATCTCAAGAGCCTGTTCACCATAATCAGGTTGAGAAATAATAAGTTCATCGATATTTACACCAATAGAAGCTGCATATTTTGGATCGAGAGCATGCTCAGCATCAACGAATGCAGCGGTTCCTCCAGCCTTCTGAACTTCAGCAATAGCATGAAGTGTAAGGGTAGTCTTTCCTGAGGATTCTGGACCATAGATTTCAATAATACGGCCCTTGGCATATCCACCACCAAGTGCATCATCAAGAGCAATAGAACCAGACCCACTCGTTACTACATCAAGATGAATCTTGTCCCCCATCTTCATCACGGAACCAGCTCAGAATTGTTTTTCGATCATTGCGAGTGCTGAAGCAAGTGCTTCTTTTTTATTATCAGTCATAAGAATTGAGATTAGAATGTAAGTTTTAGAATTTTTTTTGTAGATAAAACTACAGAGTAGATAGTATCGAAAGAGTGAAAGAAATCAAAGTAAGAATAATAAGAATGAAGAGTATACGATTAAAATAAGTGATCATAAAGTGAAATGGTAAATGTAAATAACTACGCGAACAAACTCCCTGGAAATACTCGAACAAAGATACCCTGAACTGAGAAATTCTCTGAAAACTCTCCAAGAATAATCGGCTTATGTCGTGGATTATCTGAATGAGGAATCAGATAAGCAAGATCACCCTCATGACGGAACTCTTTGAGTGTTGCTTCATCATTGATAAGTGCTGCGACGATCTGTCCATCACGAGGAACCTCAGTCTGTTCTATCAAAACTAGGTCACCATCATCGATTCCCTTTTGATTCATCGAATCTCACTGAGCTCTGAGAAAAAAATATTTCTTCGAAGCAGAGATAAGTCGAGTAGAAACAGGAATCTCTGTCTCGATATTCTCTTCGGCAAATATCGGCATCCCACAAGCAATCGTACCAATAAGGGGAATCAGACGAACATCAACGCTATCGGAACGAAAAGTAGGAGATATACGAATCTGATCTTGATTATCTCGATAGAGATATCACTTATCCATAATCTGATCCAAAAGAACTGATATCGAACGAGGAGAAGCATATCCGAGGATTGTCTGGAGTGCTCGAATAGTTATCTTCTCTCATCGAGAGATAAACTCACGAACTTGTTGGAATACGAGTTGTTCCTTGTGGGTGAGATTTTCCATAGAGAATAAACAGAGAAATAAATGTATACATACAAAGTATACAACTATATATATTCATAAAATTATTGAATGCAAATTTTTTTAGAAGAATCCCTCGACAAATGTATACAAAATATACATATATCATACTTAAGAATTAAAAAATCCCTCTAATGAAGGATTTGTAATATGACTATTTTAGTATACTGGAAATTTTCTTCTTTAGTAATTTTCTACACTTTCCTGTTTTTGGAATAACTATAAATCAAGGATTACATAGATTTTTTTCATCTTTCTTAACAATAGATCAAGTTAAAATTAGTGGGGTTTCCTTAGCAACTTCTGGTACATATAAGATAACATGTTCCTTCACTGCTTTTATATATTTAATGATGTTTGTTAACAAAATATCCCTATTTAACCAGCCGACTAAATTTTCACCATTAATATTCATTATTTCATATGCAATATTATATCATGATTCTGCTCTATCCCAATCTTCTTTTTTTCCTCAATTAGAAGCAATTTTCCAATCCTTAATTGCTTGCTCAATAGTATCAATATATTGTTTATAAGCTCAGGTACATCTATCATATCCCAGTTTATATTGGGGATGATTATAATCATTCCTTGCTTCTAATGGGAATTGTGATTCACAAAGATTATTTATTGATATTGCTGGCAACTTTACATCTTCAGCATATGTTTGAATATTTACTACACATATGATAACTATCAAACTTATTATTTTTTTCATAGTGTCTAAATTAAAAAAACTAAACCCTCTTTCTCTCATAGTGTTCCTTGAGACCCTCTACCGTTCCAGTAGCGACTCTTCGACCATGGCAAATTGGACATTCATAGAGAAATTCTTTGAGTTTTTTACCGATTTTCTGTGGTTCAAGATGGATTGCTTCGACCTGTTTTCGGCAGTCACGACACCAATAGGCAATATCTCCACGTTCAGGATTGAAGGTAGATTCTCGTTTTTTTCCAAAAGATGGGACGTTCGTGAGGTCAGCGTAAGAAGTTGTAGACATATGTTCTATAATAGAATTATTTGATAATAAATCAATATTTTACTCTCCGTAATGGATATCTTCCCAGGCTGTTCGATAGAGTGGTTCACCAAGACGCTTCTGATCGAGAGCATGACCAATAAATCCAATCGAACGAGCCAGGATAAAAAATGCATTACATATTCCTGCATCCAAGTATACCTCAATTTCATCTTTCGTCATACCAATAGAAGTGAAAATATCCAAAAGAGAAGCAGCAATATGACCATCAACATTCAGAATCAGGTTTCACTTTTTCTCAAGTGTCAATACCTCAACAGCCAGAGCATAATCAAGATAGGTACTTGATGGAATATCCTGAGCAAGCTTCCGTAGAATCTCGCATCGACCATCAGGATTGAATTTACTCTTTACCTTGTGACCGATTCCCTGAATCGGATTTCCACTCTTTTTCATGCGGATAATGAGATCTTCAGGAGTTTCATTTTTTTCGATCGATTCATACCACGTTCGAGCAGCTCCATCAATTGCACCACCAAACCGAGGCCCAATAGTAAGGAGCCCCGAAACAAGTGATGAGAGAATATCCTTGCCCGCTCGAGCCGTCACAATCGTATTGGTCGCTCCAGAAACAGCCGGGCCATGATCCGCCAGAAGGATAATAATCGTATTGATATAATCGAGAGCATACTTTGGAAGTTCTCTTTTGAGCCAAAGTGCACCGATCACACGAGCAATACTTGCATCCTCGATATAACTTGTGAGTGGTTTTCCATTATAGAGAACCTCCTCTCCTCGTTCATCAGAGATAGTTGAGGTAAATTTCGTAAGCCTACGATCTTTAAGTATTATTAATTTCTCTTTAACATTATTCTCTTCTCATTTTTTATGAGGAATTGAAAGCCCTGAAAATACCTGTTCAATCAGATCCCCAAAATCTGCATAACTCTCAGGAACGTGGATTCCTGCTTCCTTGAGTTTCATATTCTTGTAACTTGCTTTTTCTTCATCTGCATTTGCCTTAGCTCCAGCATGACCAAATTGTACCTCAGTAGTAAGTTTTTCTGCAAATGATCCGCTCACATAGGCCACAATTGGTTTGGTAACCTTTCCTGATTGTACTAATTCTACGATATCGAGCTCATCTCGAGAGCCCACTTCACCAAGTATCACGATCATCGCAATTTCAGGATTTTCCTGATAATCAATCACAATATCTCGAAAAGTAGAACAAACAAAACGATCTCCTCCAAGTGCAATCCCCGTGTGAATCCCATCCGTTCGAGTTCCAATAACCCGAAACATCTCATTCGACATACCACCACTTCGAGATACAAATCACACTGATCCCTTCTGGTAAAGTCCACTTGCAACGATATTTTCTATAGATCCACCAGAGTTCCCCATTCGAAGAGCCCCTGCTGAAATCGCTCCAGCAGTGGCTGGACCAATAATGCGAATTTTTGTATTTGATTCGTTATAGGCTATAATATCTCGAATATCTCGTTCAGGAATCCCTTCTGCAATAATAATTATATGTTGAAAAATACCAGAATGAATGGCCTCCCAGGTTGCACTCGTGGCAGAACGAAATGATGCCAGATTAATAAAGGTATCTATCTGGGGATCCGATGGAATATCTGAAATACTTGGATATATAGAAATCAGAATTTCTTTTTTTCCAAAAAAAAGCTTCGTTACACTCACTCGATGGGCATTGGGATCGATGATTCCAGCAACCGAAGAAGATCTCCCAGAAAGAAAATCAAAATCAAGCATGCGCTGAGCCACATCAAGATGACGACCATAGATGATAGCTTTTGAAGAAGAAGTAAACATAGAAAAGGGAATAAATAATAGTTACCATTCAATTGCATTCTTTGTTATTGATTGCCAATTTTTTTCAGCGAAAAACATTTGATCGTATGTTTCTCGAACAACTGGATCAATAAATGAGCCATACATAACACCACTCCAAATAAAATCCCAATATGGATCCAGTCCAGTTTTCTCATTGAGTCTTGGTATTTTTCATTTGCAAATGATATCTTTCTCACAAATAATATCAGGAAATGCCATAATCTCAATGTAGCGATCTTGATCAATTTTTGCAATATAAATAGGAAACATTGATCCAGCATCTTGAGGAGATCAAGTTGTAAAAATAACTTTTCATTTATCGATTCTTTTTGCATTATGCACCCTCACATACAGTATATGTAAACCTTCAACTAAATCTTTCTCTTGATTATTTTCCCCATCAATGAGATCAAACATTGCTGTAAGTTTTTTTTCATCACCATTTTTAAAACAAGGCCATCACTGTTCTTTATTTCTTGGTACATCTGTACAATCTTTCAAAAGATTCTTTTTACTTAGAAATTTGAATGATATCGCATAATTATAATGATCTCAAGAGAGCATCCAATTACTATCTGGAAATACAGAGTTATAATAATAGTACCACGTACCCGATAAATATATATTTCTCGCATTTTCAGAAGGTTTCACCTCTCATGAAACACTCATATTGAGTGATCTTGTGTTATTTTTTATATATGGAGATTGATTATTACAAGCAATCAAAATACAACATAATGATAAAAAAAAGATTGTTTTCTTAAAAATATTATTCATACCTATAATATAATTTTCTTAAGAATATCTGTCATATACACACTTCCATCTGCTATCTCACAAGGAAGTCCGAGCTCTTCACAGGCATTTTTCATAAGTTCCAATCCTCTTGTATCATTGATACCTCCTCGTCGTACGAGTATCCGAATATCCTGTTTTTTCATATCCTCAATCCGATCTCGAAACGCATCGATAATCCCTGCAAAAGTCTTATCAATATGAGTAAAATTCGCTATAGCCCCTGCAATAACAAGGTATTTTCATACAATATCATTTTCGAGCATCGTATCAAGAAGCGTGGCAGTATAGGCTCGAGTATTTTCACGATCTGGATTCCCGCTACATTCTCCATAATTCCCGATTTCTGTAGCAAAACCAAGATCAGCAAGAGTATCAGCAATAATCACGGAAGCTCCACCACCAGAAGTCAAGAGCCAAATACGACCCATAGGGTTGAGGATTCGGAACTTGAGACTCGCTCCCGTCTCCGCATCAAGTTTTTCAATATACTGTTCCCGCTTTGTTTTCTCTGGACCAAATGGATGAGGAAAGACAAGGTTTTCCCAATGTTTACGTTGCCGAAATTCCTCACTGTCATCTACTCGAGCCACCATATCCAAGCATACTACATTTCCAATTGAGTCAAAGGTAAAAGGATTTACCTCTAAGTATGCAAATCCATACTCCTGAAAAAAGGAATACAATTGAGAAATAAAATCCAATACTCGAGAATCGGCGATATCTAATTTCTGTAAATTCTCCCGTATCTGTCATTGCGAAGTATGAAGCAATCCATTTCCTTTTTCTGAAAAGTTCTGGATCGCTTCGTGCCTCGCGATGACTGAGTCAAAAAGAGAAATATTCAATGACTGAACTTGATCCCAGTTTTCCTCCACCTCTATTCCTCAAGCTCGAGAAAAATATATCACATCATGATCGCGTTCTGTCTTGATGGCCACATAATACTCCTCAGTATGAGGAACGAATGGTTCAATAAGGAATGTTGTAAGTTTCCCAACTTGTTTTCCTATGGTAGTCTCTTTCTGAAAATGATCCTTCCACCATTTGCAAATATTTGCATTATTGAGATTTACTCAAAGAAGCCCATATTTTCCTCGTTTTCCAAAGAGCTGATCTGGTTTGATTACCCAAGTGGTATCAATAGTATTTTGTGAAAACGATACAATATCCTCTTCTGATTCAATCAGATATCCGGTATATGAAGATGGGGAATACTCTGCAAACATCCGTTTTGCATCATATTCACGAATTGCTATTTGTGCCATAGTTGCCCTACTATAACAAAAAAATACGGAAAACAAAATTTTGTTTTCCGTATTTTTTATTCACCGAAGAATTCTCCAATCCATCATTTTTTCATCTTTCATCCTTCAGAATGAAGGATCGCCTCATAGAGTTTCTTCTGATCTGATGATAACTTGGTAGGGATATCAATCTCGATATGAATATAGAGATTTCCTGATCCGCCCTTACGATCGAGTCGTTCCATCCCCTCTCCACGAAATACCACCACCAGACCATGCTGGGTTCCTCACTTGATATCTATAGTTCGCTTACCAAGAATCGGGAGCTCAACGGTTCGCTCTACACCAAGGATTGCTTCAGCTGGAGATACACGAACACTATAGTGGAGATCGGATCATTCGCGAGTAAGTCCTCCTTCATTCTCTGGAACAGCAAATGTAATATACAGATCTCCATTCCCGTCATTTCACTTATTTCCTTCTCCACGAAGCTTGATGGTCATACCATTTTCTATTCCTTTTGGAATATCAATAGTCTTCTCTACTTTCTCACCAATTTTACCCGTTGCATGACAATAACTACATTTCTCAGTGATTTTTTCTCATTTTCATTGACAGGCAGAACATGGACGAGCTTGTTCCATAATACCAAAAACCGTCTGAATACGTTCTTTTACTTGGCCTTGTCCATTACAAGTCTGGCACTTCTCTGTTTTTCCTCATTTTCCACTACAATGATGACAGGTAGCTGCTCGATTGAACTCTATCTTACGACTCGTTCCATGTATAGCATCTTCGAGAGAGATTTTGAGTTTCATCTCGATATCTTCTCCGATATCCGCTTTTTGACGTCGTCCGCCACCGCTGCCACCAAATCCGCCACCACCAAAAAATGACGAAAATATATCTCCAAGATCCACATCGAATCCCTGTTGAAATCCACCACCAAATCCTCATTGTCCATGATTTTCCATTGTTCCGTGACGATCATAGTGAGCTTTTTTATGAGGATCTGAGAGAACTCCATACGCCTCATTCAGTTTTTTGAATTCTGCCTCTTTTTCTTTGTCACCCCCATGGCGATCAGGATGTACTTCCATAGCTTTTTTTCGGTACGCCTTTTTTATCTCATCGGAAGTGGCCTCACGAGTTACACTGAGTATCGAATAGTATTCAAACTGCATAGACATATTTTTATAAATTTTTTTAAGAAGAAAAAAGCATAGACGCTTCTCAAGAAAAATATCGATCTTGATTGGTATCTATGCAATGAAATACCGAAATACTATGCATGTTTTGCAATAGCAGTACTAAGAGTTGCAACATCCTGAGCTCCAACCCATTTTTCAACTGGTTGACCATCCTTAAAGAGAATCATAGTAGGAATCGACATAATTCGCATCTGACTTGGAATAGTAGGATCACTATCGACATCGTGTTTTGCGATTACCGCTTTTCCATCTACTTGAGAAGCAAGCTCAGTAAGACGTGGGAGCATCATCTGACATGGTCCACACCATTCAGCCCAGAAATCAACGAGAACGAGTCATTTGCTGGTGATTTCAGGAAAAGTACCATCTGTAGAAACGATAAGAGACATATATTTGAAAATTAAAAAAATAGTTTTATCACCTATTGAATATAAGAAAATATTAGAAAAAAGCAAGAGAAATAATGAGAACTATTCTCATATAGAGAGAAAATCCTTCTTATATAAAATCATAATGCTATCATCAATATCCGTCTTTTCAAACTGATACACTACCCTGTTTCCATCCAAATAATCGAAAAGATCTTCCATCTTATCTCGAAATTTTTCTACATCATCAATCACAATCATAGCATCAGGAGTCATCTTCGGAAGTGCCAAGAGTAAATATTGAAGATACTCTTTTTTCATCGCATCAATATACACAAAATCAAAAAAATTCTCTGCAAGTTTTGGGAGTACCAACTTCGCATCTCACCAAATTGCATGAATATTTTTTATCTTACAATTCTTAAAATTCGTCACCGCATCATTGTGCATATTCCATGCCTGTTCCAGTGTAGTGATATCTGAAATATCTGAAATTGCTGTCGAAAAATGAAGAGTACTGTATCCATTCGCAGTACCAATCTCCAATAGGTGTTTTGGATTTTTTTCACGAATGAGTTGTTTCAAAAATTCTGCATTCTGTTCTGAAATATTCGGAATTTCTCGTAGCATTCAGATTTTTTTGAGATTTTTGAGAGTCAGAGAGATAATCTGGGAAGTCATAAAAAATTACTTATTTTTCTTGGAATCGAGAATACGAGAAATCTCTCAAATATCAATTCAATAAATTTTTAAAAGCAATAATTCCCTCTCTATACTAGGCTTAATCTGGATCCTTCCAACATTTCCATCATGGGAAATTGGAGTTTCCATAAACATACCAACACTTGGAATTACAAATTTTTCCTGAGATTCTATAGCTCTTCCTTTTACATCTTTCAATACTCCAAGAACTTGTATCTTTGTACTCCAGCTTGTATCTGATACATTCTTCCTGAGTCATCAGAGAAGCTCTGAAATTCTCCCATTATGGGCGATAATTGTCTCATGCGCTTGTATACGAAAAATAGCAGAAAGTGCATTCAAATCTTCTCATAATTGTTGTCAATTAGATATCAAAATACTCTTCTTTATAGATAAAATAAGATTATATACTTGAGATTCTCTTTGATTCGAAGAAGCAACTTCTACTTCTTCAGCTGGAATTACTTTTCTTCTCATTGCTGCACTATGACTTACCATAATTTGTTTAAGGTTTAAAGGGTAAATAAATTTTATCTTCTGGAATTCGAGCAATTATTTTCATATACATCTGCAAAAAATGTATTCCAACCCGAGATGCATCATTTTGATCTATCTGACTCAGAAGTTGTAACTTGTCACGAATATCTGGAGTATCTGAATGTTTATATACTTGAGAGAGCGCTTCTTGCAGAATCCTGTTCCATTGTTCTTCATTATGAACTTTTTTATGATTTCGAATATCATCTACCTCCTTCAATCTATCGAAAATTCTTTTCCTACACTGTAGGATATACTTTTTTGTTTTTTCTGTTGATTCTTGTGATTGATAGACCACAAGTCTAGAAACATCTCTTTTTATAGCATTTCCGAGCCTCAAAATACGTCGAATAACTACTCGAGTATCATCATATAATGGATTTGTAGAGATATGTACTATAGTCATAGTCTCAATAAAAGTATTACTGTAATTCTATTAAATTTTTGATTAAATACAATTTCTGTTGTATTACTTTTCGTGTAATTGTTGGCATACAGAATTCCATATTGGCCTAGACCACCAAGGGAGATTATCGATCATTTCTGATACTGATATCATACAAGGCACTCGGATTCATTTATGATCAACTGGATCCCCAATCTGGACTGGTTTTGCTCCAAGATCTTTCAGATTCTTCAAAAGTGAAGGTTCCACCAAAAAGTATAAGTGTTCAATATTATTCTGTCTTGCAACAGAAATAAGTGACAAAAATACTCCAACCTTAACTATTGGAAACCTTCATCGAATTGGATCAGGTATATCCTCGGGAAATACCTTTCATACTTCTACTTTACGTCTTCTAAAACCATATATCACAGCAAGCCTTGAAACTTCTGCACTTCTTTTTCTATCCACTTCAATTGGTTCAATATACTGCTCCACTGGAAGATCTCATAAATCTGCCAGAATCAGACGAACACAAGCGATCGGATTACTACTATTCTTATCAAGAAGAACTATGGGAATAGCATGCTCGTCATTTTCATCTATCTCAAGCTCATCAGTTTGGACCTCTTCCCAACCTTTTTCTTGGCAAAAAACCTTATGTCGAACTCGTGCAGCAGCATCCATAAAATCAACTCATGCACATGCAATATAATTTGATTCAAATTTTTCCTTGAGTGTGAGTAAAGTTACTGTATAGCGAACGATTCATTTAACCGTATTTTGTATATATTTAATTCCTTTATGAATTTTGGAAATGTTCTTTTTATCAAAAATATCAGAAATCCTCTTCTCTATAGAGGCAAGAAGCCCATGAGAAAGAAGTGTATCCTTTTCTCATTCTACAGTATTTGGCACTCAATGGGATTCGGAATCTTTGAGGGGATTCATAAAAATAATTAATATAATTATATATTAATCATTTAATATGATTGTCAATATATAATTATATATCTACTTTTTTCATTGCATCCACTCTTCTATATCTCATCTGATATCCGCAATCAAATCTGTATCTCTCAGATCTGCAAAGTGCATATCTGGAACTCCTGATTGACGTACCCCATACACCTCTCCAGGACCACGAAGGTCGAGATCAATCTGAGCAAGTTCAAATCCATCATTCGTCTCTTCCATCGCTTTGAGCCTATCAGTCTTGTATTCCTTGGTAGTAAAGAGGTAACAGTAGGATTGACTATTTCCTCGTCCTACTCGACCTCGGAACTGATGGAGCTGAGAAAGCCCAAATCGTTCAGCAGCTTCAATGCACATCACGGTTGCATTGGGATTATTCACTCCTACTTCTACCACTGAAGTAGATGAAAGAATATGAATCTTATTTTCGTAGAATTCCTGCATAATACGATCCTTCTCCTTTCCTGTCATTTTCCCATGAATAAGTCCAATTGTCAGATGTGGAAATATCCCTGAAAGGATTTCTTGCATATTCGTCGCGGAGGCAATATCGAGTGTATCTGATTCTTCTACCAGTGGAGATATCCAGTACACCTGACGACCACTTTTTACTTCTTCATCTACCCAACGATACACTTCTCATCTTTTTTCTTCTTTTACTACCCGAGTATGGATCGGAAGACGACCCGCTGGATATTCATCCAGAACTGATATATCTTGATCTCCATAGAGCGTCATAGCGAGTGAACGAGGAATAGGAGTTGCTGACATATTGAGTCGATGAGGAATAATCACTGAATGACTACAATATTCCTCGAGTGTTTTGCGTTGTTCTACTCCAAATCGATGTTGTTCATCTACCACTACAAATCCCAATCTTGCAAAAGAAACGGAGTCCTGAATCAAGGCATGTGTTCCAAAAATAATATCTGTCTGACCACTTGCAAGCCTGGAACGAGCATCTTCCTTCATCCGAGGAGTCAACGAGCCAACGAGAAGATCTGAAGAGATTCCCCACTGCATCAACCAAGCTTCTTGCCCTGAAAAGTGCTGACGAGCCAATATCTCTGTCGGAGCCATAATAGCCACTTGAACGCCTATTTGTTCAGGATTTTTATTACGACTTACGAGGATACTATGGACACTCGCAAGAAGTGCTACTACGGTTTTCCCTGTTCCTACATCCCCCTGAAGCATACGAGCCATCGCATGTGGACGCTCCATATCCTTGAGAATCTGGAAAAGTACAATTTTCTGTTTACTTGTCAGAGGAAATGGAAGTGATGCGATAAGGGATTTCATTAGCTCAACATCAATCGTGAGTTCAGGTGCAAGACCAAGCGAATCTCGTTCGAGTGCATATTTTTTCTCGAGTCATCGTTTTTGAAATTGGAATAATTCTTCATATCCGAGTTCCGTTCGAGACCGTTCGAAATCCTCAAGCGAAGCCGGAAAATGAACTGAAGCGATATTCTCTGATCGAGAACGAAATCCATGTTTGTTGCGTATCTCAAGTGGTACAATATCAGAAAAAGTTCACGCAAGATACGATCTGAGGAGGACTATCTTTTCACGAATCCAAGTTCCTGGAATATAGTTCAGATCAGAATATACTGGAACAATCTCTCGACGACCAGCCTTGAGATGTTCGATCTCACAAGAAGGAAAAGAGAGCTTTCCATATTCATACTTCGCCATTCCATATATCATCACTGTATCACCTGATGCAAATTGTTGCAATAAGAACTTTCGATTGAACCATATAGCCTCTGCATACGATCCATCCAGGTCAACGATAACTGCTTTTATGAGGAGTTTTTTATTACGTGTGGTTTCACTCGTCAGGAGCTCAATCTTACACTTGATAACCTGTTTTTCCTTAATACTCACCTCAGAAAATCTCTCACAAACATCACTCTTATCCTCGATATCCCGTGGAAAATATCCGAGCAAATCTGAAATTGTCTCGATCCCTGCTTCGTGGAGTCGCTTGATATACGCATCAGTAGTATGGAGAAGTGACTTGGTTAGTTGCATACTCCTGAGTATATCGACGAAGTGAGAATATGAAAATGGAAAATAAAAATCCGCTCGTTAGGCGGATTGAATTTCATTTTCGAGTGCTGCGTGGGTACTTTTCTTGATGGCATTATGTTTTTTCTCAAGAACTCGTACATGTTGTAGGGTAATATTGAACAGTCATCGCTCCAAAGGAGACATACGCTGAATATGTGGAGCAAGATTCTGATATTCTGTTGGAGTAAGTGTATCCATCGTCTGTTGGTACGAAACTGGAAGCTCTATTGGTTTTCCATTATAGAGGAATCTCACTTTCATATTTCCACCCATATCTGATTTTGCCTCATGAAATACCTGCATATTAGTAACTGCTGGAAAATTTGCCATCACCACTGTCTTTGCCCATTGTACAGGATCTTTTCCTGAAGCATCGAGAAAATGTTTGAATCATTTTGGAGGAGCAGAAAAACCATCAATATCTTCTGGTGGATTCATTCCGGCTCTAAAAATCTCTGTATCTGCCATATTAAGTAATTAGATAATTATTATGCTGCTACCGCGAAACGATCTTCGTTCGTTGCAACTTGTACAGGAATCTTCGTTCCTGTTTCTACAACAAGAACATAGCTTCCATTAAAGCTAAGAGTTTTTCCTATTAAACTTTTTACACCCAAAAGAAGGCTTGGTCCCATTCCTTTGACTCCCAAAATTCTCTCAACATCAGGTAAGTTATCCGCCTGATCTACAAGATGCGTTTTTGGATTCAAAACAAGATGAATCGCTGATGCAATTTTTGTTTGCTTAAATGGAGCCTGATTGTGCCACTGTGAAAGAGTTTCCCCACCATGATGAAGTGCCTCAGGACTAGTACTTGAGATTTCGTGAGTCATATGTGAAAAATGTAAGAAAAATAAGATTACCAAATCATACTGTCACAATATTAATAATATTGCAAATATTTTCATCACTTTTCTTTGCAATTTCTTCACTTTTTTCTATACTCGTATTCAGTTGTATCTCTGACGATCTCGATTGGCACCGAGGAAGGAGAAAAAACGAAAATAAAGTTGTTCTGAAAATTCAGAAAACTTGGGTGGAACCGTCCAAAAATATCTCATATTTGGACCCCAAGAAAGTATCATTACTTTTTTGTGGGTCTTTTTTATTTCTAATTTTCTCATATATGTCTAACGTCGAAATGTCCACGCTCGTCACCTTTGCAAAAACCAAATGATTCGTCTATCCTGGATCAGATATCTATGGAGGACTTGCTAACTCTTGGGACTACGGTCCACTGGGAGCCACTCTCAAGGAAAATATCAAAAATCTCTGGATCAAGAACTTCGTCCAAAAACGAAAAGATATGACCCTTCTCGATGCAGCCATCCTCATGAACCCACAAGTTTGGGTCGCATCTGGACATGTTGGTGGATTCTCTGATCCGCTTATTGATGATAAAAATACAAAAGAGCGATTTCGTGCAGATAAACTTCTTGAGGATATCATAAGTTCCATTGAGAAAGAGTTTGAAAATGAATTGAAAGAACCTACATCAAATATCTGAAATAGATTCATATCATTTTTTACTGAGTTTCAAAAAAAACATATATCCAATGATACACTCACTAATGTAGGAAATACATTTGAATACAATACATTTGCTATTGAAATAAGTAAAAACCAAGAAAGTAACTCTGGGCAGTTACGTGACAATTTTAGATCAAAACCAGGAGCAGCATTCCAAGAGGTATGAAATGAACTTTGTACTGAATATTTTAAAGTTAAATACTGAGTTCCAAATCTTGTTCCAGAATCCTGGTCACTCGAAAAGCAAGCAGAGGTTATGCGATGAGAATCTGTAAAAAATCCAAATACTGGTGAGGTGGGAGATTGGACGGAAGTACGCAAATTCAACCTCATGTTCCAGACCAATCAGGGAATCACTCAAGATAGCTCAACGGTTGTCTATATGCGTCCTGAGACGGCTCAAGGAATATTCGTGAACTTTGCCAATATTGCTCGGAGCTCTCGCAAGAAGGTACCATTCGGTGTAGCTCAAGTTGGTAAGGCATTCCGCAATGAGATCACTCCAGGGAATTTTATCTTCCGAACTCGTGAATTTGAACAGATGGAGATTGAGTATTTCTGTGAACCTGAGAATATTGCACCAGGGAAACATCTAGAACTCCATGCCCAGTGGAAAAATGAATGTAAGAGATTCCTCATAGAAGTTATCGGGATCAAAGAAGAATCCCTCCGTCTCCGTGACCACGAAAAAGAAGAACTCTCACACTACTCAGCAGCAACGACAGATATCGAATTCAAGTTTCCATTTGGTTGGGGAGAGCTCTGGGGAATCGCTGATCGAACTGACTTCGATCTCAAGGCTCATATGGCAGAATCAAAACAAGATCTTTCATATTTCGATCCATTCAACAATACTAAATATATTCCATACGTGATCGAACCATCTGTTGGTCTCACTCGACTTTTTCTTGCAACTCTTGCGAATGCCTATGATGAAGTTCCAGGAGAAGAGTGAACATCGAAGATTGTGATGCGATTTGCTCCACAAGTGGCTCCAATCAAAGTCGGAGTATTCCCTCTTGTGAAAAAATTCTCAGAATCAGCGAATGAGCTCTATGATCTCCTCTCTGAACACTTCGTCTGTGAATACGATGAAGCAGGAACAATCGGAAAACGCTATCAGCGAGCCGATGAGATCGGTATTCCCTACTCTATCTGTGTAGAACCTGAGAACTACGATCAATGACAGGTGACCGTTCGAGACCGTGACAGCGGAGGACAAGAAATTGTGAAAATTGCGAATCTTGTTGAGTTCTTCCGAAACAAGGGTTGCTAACCTTAACGGATTTTTATGAAAAAATATCTTTTTTTAACTTTTCTATTTCTTTTCCTAAATTCGTGAAAAAGTTTTGCAAATGAAATTTGGATATCAGCCCCTGATTTTCAGGATTTCTCGTGAAATACCGTAGCAATCAAGAATCTTGATATCCTTACGGGTATACAATATAATATTAAAAATACGGATTGTTCGTATGGCTACTGGCTTAATATTGCAAATAGTGAACGCGAAAATCTCTTTGCCCTCAAAGAAAAATATGCATCAACGCTCTATGGAATCGATTGGGATGCTTATAATATCCCACTTCCTGAATGTGATTATTATGGAAAAGGCACCTCAGGAATTGATAGTTATCCTATGTATACATATACAAATTATGAAGTGCATCCATTGGGAAAATATATTGATAATACCTATTGGAAAGTTGAACAAACTATCAGTAACCCTGAAGAGATACTTGTATATCCATCAAACATTTTCACGGCTCAGACATTGGGCACTGGAATCATAGATAAAGTATGGTGTCGGGATGGCTCAACTCCTGGAGCATATGGAAAATGTTCAGTTGATTCATTTTTGAATTTTACAAAAACAAATACATGATGAGTATTCTCTGCAACTGGCACCCTTGCTGGCAAAGGGATATCTTCTCGACAAAATAAATCATGGTATTGAAGTATTAATATTACTTCCAAGTCTTCAAAGACATGAATAGAAGTAGTGCATTTTCGTATTCCTTCTTTACTATGAGTAAAGAGTGCTACATTTCATTTGGTGGTTTCCCCTGGATTCACCGAAAAACCAGAAGTCACGCTCTATAAAAATAATATTGCTATTCGACAACTCAAAAAGAATCGTGAATTCTGGATACGACCAAGTCGAATTGAAGCAGCACAATATATTGATTTTCATCCTGAAAAATTCCAGAATGTAGGTGATGAAATCCGGATTTCATTAACTCCAATATCATACTAACACTTAGGTTACCATTACCACATAGCGGTCGTATTGAATACTCCATTTTCTTTTTTCTACAAAAAAATTAATTATTCATCCAAAATAGAAACATTAATTACTACCATATAATCCCCTCTCTATGTCCACCGTCGAAACCCAATTGAAGATCCAGATGAAAGCCTTACAGCTCCCAAAAGATATCAATCTTTCAAAAATAGAGAATCTATTCAAAGTGAAACTAATTAAGTCGATTGACTCAAGTTATTTTTGTGAGATTTCCGAATGAAAGAGTATCTTTTTTTACAAGTTTTCTGCGATTGTATTTCTCGGATTTAGCGATGAAGAGATCAATTTTTATCATGAAAAAATCACAGCAGAATCCATAGAAAAAGTGGATATCACACAATACTATGAAGTCTATGTCGACGCTCGGATCGAGAAAGACTATATCCTCCGTGACGACTATATCACCATCAAGGAAAGCAGTATTGAATTTTTTGAGATCATTGCTTTCTCACTGGCACATACCGTTGCGATGGAATACTACGAGAGAATCACAGAAAAATTCTTCCAGAAGATCAACTTCTATGATGATATCAAGAATCTCGGATCCATTCGTATGCGAGAAAAGGATCTCCTTCAATTCATTGCTGAGCTCCTCTCTATCAAGCATAAAATAGTAAATGAGCTCTATCTCTTTGATAAACCAGAAATCCTCTGGGATGATATCCGACTCGAACGAC
This sequence comes from Candidatus Altimarinota bacterium, assembly GCA_013268835.1. Taxonomy (GTDB): domain Bacteria; phylum Patescibacteriota; class Gracilibacteria; order BD1-5; family UBA2023; genus JABFSX01. Next base: position 391,739 of record JABFSX010000004.1, read on the forward strand.
TCTATACATCACTCTACGGATTTTTTGATATTTCTGACCGATTCAAATCCATCGAATATAAGCTCGACTTCATGAATGAAAATATCACATTCCTCTATGATGTTCTTCATACTCGTAAATCACACTCATTGGAGTGGGTAGTTATTTTTCTTATTGCCTTTGAGATAGTTTTTACATTAATAGATTTTTACTGAAAACACTTTATATAATATGCATTCACTCATCGATTCTCTTATCAACTATTTTGGTACTATTGGGTACCTTGATATCTTCATACTTATGACGATGGAATCATCGATCATCCCCGTCCCATCTGAACTCGTGATGATACCCGCTGGGGTGTCAGCTCTATGAGGAAATATCAATCCGATCATCGCCACTCTCGTAGGATGAATTGGTTCTGTACTCTGAGCTATTTTGAATTACTGGATTCTGGGACGATGGCTTGGAAAACCATTTCTCGAAAAATACGGAAAATATATCCTTATTACAAAAGAGAAATACAAGAAATCTGAAGACCTTTTTCTTAAAAATAGTAATCTCTACACCTTCATAGGGCGACTCATCCCAGTTGTTCGTCATCTTATATCGATTCCTGCTGGTATTTTTCGTATGAAGATGATTCCATTTGTTTCGATTACGTTTCTTGGTGCTACACTCTGGTGTGGGATTCTTGTTGCTCTTGGTTACTATTTTGGAGCCTCAGTCATTGAACTTACTCAAGAATACGGACATGAACTCACCTATGTAGCCATTCCTCTTATCGCATTATATCTTTGGTACAAGATTTTTAAAAAATAGAGGGAAATTTGTGGAATATCTCTATATCTGATATCATAAGAAAAACGATTCTTATGTCAGAAATACTCGCCTCAAAAACACCATCTGTGCTTCCAAGAAAATGAGTAGATCTCTCTCAAAAAATTGCCAAAAGAGCTATATCCACTCTAGATGTTAGTCCATCTTCAAAGATAGAAAAAATATCTCTGTCTATCCCTAATATACGACAAGAACATTTTGAAGTTATCGAATCAATGTCTGATACTGATATTGATCTCTTTTTAAGTCTAAAAAAGGATTACTGAATCTCTCTTCAGTGACATAATCTCTCTCGATTTCAAAAGATCAGAAAAAATAAAATAAAAAAACTCCTTGATGATCCAAATTATTCTCGATATCTTCGTTTTATTGAAGAAAAAATAGATCCAGTTTTTTGAGAAAAAAATCGACAGATTTGACTAGAACATCTAGAGGTATTTATGGAGATAGATGAATCTCTCTATATGCGACTGGAGCAATTACAAAAACTTTCATTTTTTTGAGATACGCAAGATTGGATGAGGATCAAACGTTGGTGAGACTCCAAATATTCTCTCTTTGTTCAACTCATTCAGGAGTGAATAATTACAAATGATGATCGATCAAAAATGCCTTTATCAGAATTTGATACTGAAATAAAAGAAACTGATACCATTGAAATTCTAAAAACAAAAAAGCCAACTGCGACGCTCCTATTTCTCTATGATATAAAAAAGATTTTTTCTGATTTTCAGTATATTGGCGGAGAAATAGATCAAATCTGAATCCAATTCAGCAATTATCTAATCGGAAAATATCCCATTCAAAATAATCCCGAAGTACCAGTTGATCTCTATATTAATCGACTGTTTCGATTTGGAGACACAAGGGATGTTGTAGTACAAACATCAGAGAATTGCTATCTTGCTGCAGCGCTCTGGAGCCTTACGAGAAATGGTTCATTTCAAAAATCACTCCAAGAAAATCTAACAAATGAATCAAATGAGGATATATTTTCTCAAAAGTGGATGTACACATTTCCAAATAAAAAATCATTCCCTGTTCAAAGAAAAGATTTTCGCATCGAAAAACGATACTCTAACATAAAAAAAACAGAAGAAAAAATTGCTGCTATAAAATGACCGATTGGATATAAGATACTTGAATCTGCATATGTACAACTCATTGATAGTGCTCCATGGAAGCGAGAAAAGCTCTGAAGATACGGATCACAATGAGGATCAGCTGAGGAAGTACTCCAAAAATTTCTCCTTGATACTGCTGATATCTGTAATCTCTCAACAAAATCACACGTATATCAAATTCCTATTCTTCATGGATTCAATATCCTCAATTCTTGATGAAGCATCATAACAGCAGGAATACGTAATAATGGAACTCCACCTCGATTTGAATACAAGGGATATAAACTCGCTCGATGACACGTATATTCAATAACCAAATTTGATACAAAAACTCAAATTGTAACAGTCATAAATCCTTGGAATACTTCCAATACAATGGAATTTGGACTTACTGAATTTATGCATATATTTGATAATGTTACTATTGCTTTTTTAAAAAAATAAAACCCCTCGAAAATGTCATCACTCTGATCTCTTCGCTCTCAGATATCTTCCCTTGACGCTGAACTCCTCCGAATTCTGGATGAACGAATGGAAGTCGCTCATCAAATCGGAGAATACAAAAAATCTGAATGAATTCCTGTAATTGATGAAACTCGAGAACAGGAAATCCTCTTGAAAATACCAGAATCTTATAGAAATCTCTGGGATGAGATGATGGATACATCAAAAAGAAAACAGTATTCCCTCGAAAAAAATCCAAATAAAAAAATTGCTATCCAATGAGGAAAATGAAGTTTTAATGAAATTGCTATCCAAGACTATATAACCCGAACGGGTGAAGAGTTCGAGATTATTTATGCATATACTACATCTGCAGTACTCAAGATGCTCGCAAGAGGAGAAGTGAATTATGGACAATTCGCAATCGCCAATTCCATCGGTGGACTCGTACAAGAAACCCTGGATACGCTTGGATCAAAACGCTGGAACTACAAGACACATTATGCTATTCCCGTGAAACATTGCTTGATGATCCATCCGGATTCAAGAATAGAAGATATTGATGTTATTATGGGGCATGAACAAGCGATAAGACAGTGTGAACAAACACTGGAAAGCAAGTTTCCTCATCTCAAAAAAGTCTGAGGAACTGGAGAATTCATAGATAATGCTGCAATTGCTGGATCTGTTGCGAGTGGAAAACTCTCAAAATCTACAGCGAGTATCGGACATAAGTCACTTGCTCAGATATATTGACTGACGATTATCGAACGAGATATTCAGGATCGAGATGACAATATGACCACTTTTGTACTTATACAAGCATAATTTCAGCTTATGAAAACATATATTTTCATCCATGGTGGAGAATCCTTCCAAACTCATGAGGAATATCTAAAATGGATAGAGACAACTGCAGTAGAGTGGAATCTTGATCCATTTGCTATAAAAACCGAGAAAAAGAAATGGAAAACTGAAATAGCAAATATGCTTACTCTCAATGGAGATATTGTATATCTGCCCAATTTTCCAAATCCTCAGAATGCAAAATATAGTGAATGGAAATTATTTTTTGATACTTGGATCACTCAGATTCCCCTCACTTCTGAAATTATCCTCATAGGAAATTCACTTGGTGGATGCTTCTTATTGAATTATTTTTCTGAAAATCCAAAACCGCTTCCAATTTCAAATATTCATCTTATAGCAAGTTGTATCGAAGCTGGCGATTTTACTCCCCCGATCAATTACGACTTTTTACAAAAACTCGGAGATACAGTGCATATATGGCATAGTGAAGATGACATGGTGGTTCCATTTTCTATTGGAATGGAGCTTTCAAAAATATTCCCTGAAGCAGAGACTCATTTTTTTGAAATAGAAAAATGATATGGTCACTTTCATGGAGTTGAAAAAATCGAGGAACTTGAAAATATACTTTCAAATAAATAATTAATTTGACAAAAATATATTCTATTATAGAATAATCTTCTATTAAAATAGAAAATGAATATCTGAAATCAGGTAAAAATTGCATCTGTATCATTGCTTCTTGGAGAGACTATCACCGAAGAGAATGCTGAAGAATATCAGAAAAAAGTAAGTCTTGAGATATCACTTCTGATGCATGGACTCGGTTTTGAGCGAGATCGCTCAAAAAAAGTTCAAATAGAACAAGTAATTGGTTTATTGGAAGGAAAAATAAAAGAAATCGAAAAAGTTCTAAATAAAAAATAACACCAATTTGGTGTTATTTTTTTTGTTCTCCCCACCAATGAGCAAGATCGATCAGTCTCTGTGAGAGATCATGACCAAGTGGAGAAAGGGTATATCTGGAATCAGGAGTATTTTTGAGGAGTATTCCGAGGGAGACAAGTTCTGTGAGACGATCTGTAAGGATCTTTGTATTCGCCTCACCAATATTATGTCGAATTTCCGTAAATGTGGATGCTCCATTATCAACCGCTTGTAGTATAAATAATACCCACTTCTTTCCAAGAAGTGCAAAAAGCGATTGAGCATGTGGACAGGCACACTGAGGAGATCGAACCATATTCACTATTAATTACACATAATATAGCAAATTTTTCATTTAAAGCAAAAAATTTGCTTTTATGCTATTGCAAATAGTATTCTTATCGAGC
>JABFSX010000005.1 GCA_013268835.1 Candidatus Altimarinota bacterium
CAGGAACGGTAGCAACAAATAATACTACAACGAATGCGAGTATTGCTACTCTCTCAGGACGAGTAACAACAGCTGAATCTACTATTGCAACCCATACTGCAAATATAGCTTCACTCTCTGGTAATCTCGCTACAACTAACTCTAATCTCGCTACTACAAATAGCAATGTAACAAGCTTATCTGGATCACTCGCTACTCTCTCATCTACTGTAGCTACTAAGATAGGACTTACAGCTCTCTCTGCTGTATGACCACTCACATACAATAACCTTACTGGTGTATTTGGTATCCTCATAGCTAACTCTACAACTACAGGTGCTCTCTCATCTACTGATTGGAATACATTCAATAATAAGATTAACCTTACGTCACTCTCATCTACAGGAGGTATAACATACAATAACCTTACAGGACAATTCTCTGATCTTCTCAATTTCACAGGACTCCTCTCTAGAGTAGGGAATACTATCTCACTCAACTCTATCACAGGAGGTACTCTCTCAGGATTTACACAATGAAATCTTACCTTTGGTTCTTCACTCTGATGACTCATCCAATCATCACAACTCTTCTGGGATAATACTACAGGAAAACTCGGAATTTGAACCAATATACCAACGGATACTCTTACTATCTCTGGTGCTCTCTCTACCAATGCTGATGCAGTTATTAATGGAATTACAGTGGGAAGAGGAAGTGGAAATATTACTAGAAATACGTCGGTCGGAAGTGGCGCTTTATATAATAATACTATATGAATATCAAATACTGCAATTGGTGCACTGGCATTATATAACAATACGACAGGTAATGATAATACTGCAAACGGTTATAAGGCTTTATATAACAATATCATCGGTATCAATAATATCGCTTACTGATCTTGGACTCTTGCTAATAATACTTCAGGTAATGGTAATACGGCAATTTGACAGTCATCACTTTGATTTAATACTACTGGTAGTTCGAATACAGCAAATGGATTAATGTCACTCAATGCTAATACAACAGGTAATGATAATACTGCAAACGGTTTTCAATCACTTCGCTCAAATACGTTTGGTAGTGGTAATACTGCAAACGGTTTCCTTTCAATGTACTTTAATACAATTTGATCAAACAATACTGCACTTGGTAATAGGTCTTTATTCAATAATTCCAGTGGAAACCTTAATACAGTAGTTTGATATAATACTGCTCTTGGTATTATATCAGGTTCAGCCAACACTATTATTGGTGCCAATGTAGCTGGCCTTGCATCAACACTTTCAAATAATATCATTATTGCTGATGGTGATGGAAATAGAAGAATCAATATAGATGCTCTTGGAAATGTTGGTATCTGAACTAATGCGCCATTAGCGAAGTTGGATATCAATGGAGATATTCTTATTAGTGGAATTACAGTATGAAGATGAAGTGGGAATCTTAATACAAATACGGTTATTGGAAGTTGATCTTTGTATTCCAATACAATTGGATCGTGAAATACGGCCAATGGGTATAATACTCTATTTAATAATATATCTTGAACGAGCAATACAGCAATCGGTAATAATTCTCTTTTTACAAATACGATCTGATCAAACAATACTGCAGTAGGAGATAATTCTTTAAAATTTAATACCACAGGAGGATTCAATACAGCAATTGGTCAAACATCATTATATAGAAATAATGCCGGGAATTATAATGTTGCCTATGGTGCAAATACACTACTTTCGAGTTCTGGATGATCATTTAATACAGCTATTTGATCCGAAGCAGGAAGATGAAACTTCTTTAATAGTTACATCTATAATGCAAATACACTTCTTTGATATAAGGCTGGACTCACCCTCACAGGTTGATCTGATAACAATATTTTTATTGGTGCCCAGGCAGGTGAGGCATTGGTCTCTGGAGACAAAAATATTATTATCGGATATGATATAGATACTCCAACGACAACCAGTACCAATACTCTCAATATCTGAAACCTCCTCTTTGGTGCCAATATAGATGGAACCAATACAACTCTCTCAACTGGAAATATCGGTATCTGAACATCTTCTCCAGGATCCAAACTCGATGTAGCAGGAACTGGATCATTCTATGGTCTCCGTGTATCATCAGGTGCATCTTCTGGATATGTTCTCACAAGTGATGCAAGTGGTAATGCTACTTGGAATAGTTTATCCACCACACAAGTAACAGAATGATCGAATCTCTACTTCACAGACACTCGAGCACAGAATGCTATGAGTGGAACTGTATCTACTCTCTCTGGTTCAGTATCCTCCCTCTCCGGTTCTCTCTCTACTCTCTCATCTACTGTAGCTACTAAGATAGGACTTACAGCTCTCTCTGCTGTATGACCACTCACATACAATAACCTTACTGGTGTATTTGGTATCCTCACAGCTAACTCAACCACAACAGGAGCTCTCTCATCTACTGATTGGAATATATTCAATAATAAAGAAAATGTTCTCACATTCACAAGTGGACTCTCAAGAATAGGAAACACTATATCTCTTACTTCTCTCACAGGAGGAACTCTCACAGGATTCACTACTTGAAATCTCACATTCGGTGATGCACTCGGATGACTCATCCAATCTTCAGAGCTTTTCTGGGATAATACTACAGGAAGACTTGGGATTGGAACTAACTCCCCAACAGATACTCTTACTATCTCAGGTACTCTTTCTACCACTTCCGATGCAACAATCAATGGAATTACAGTGGGAAGAGGAAGTGGTAATATTTTAGAGAGTGCAGTGGTCTGAAATCAGGCACTTTATAATAATACCACTGGATCACATAATACTGCCAATGGAAGATATGCCCTTTATTCTAATACCGTAGGTAGTTATAATACTGCCAATGGAAATCGTGCACTCTATTCGAATACCTGAGGAACAGATAATGTATCAAATGGTGTAGCGTCCATGTACTATAGTACTATCGGTTCATACAATACCGCAATCGGAAGGAATAGTTTATTATTTAATCTGACAGGAAATAATAATGTTGCCGTTGGGTATCAGTCTCTCTATGATAATGTTTCAGGATCAAATAATACGGCAATTGGTCGACATACTGCTCGTGGCATAACAACTGGCTCAGGCAATACCATCCTTGGTGCTAATGTTAGTGGCCTTGCTTCAAATCTCTCAAATAATATTATCATTGCTGATGGTGCTGGTAATCGTAGAATCAACGTAGGTACTACTGGTAATGTATGAATCGGAACCAATACTGGAAACTATCTTCTTGATGTCGCTTGAACTGGTGCATTCCAAAACATTCGCATCTCATCAGGAGCAACTTCTGGATATGTTCTCACCTCTGATGCTTCAGGGAATGCCACTTGGCAACTTGCTTCAGGTGGAGGATGGGGACTCACTGGTAATGCAGGAACGAATCCACTCATACAGTTTATCGGAACAACCGATAACCAGGATCTTGTATTCAAACGAAACAACATCGAATCATTCCGTCTCTCTGGTGCGAGTGGAAATCTTGTCACAACTGCAGATGCAGTGATCAATGGAATAACGGTGGGTCGATGAAGTAGTAATATTGAGGATAATATTGCGGTTGGACTCGATGCGTTAGCATCTAATACTACAGGTTCTGAGAATTCTGCTTATTGAACTTGGTCACTTTTCTTCAATTCTACTGGTTCAAAAAACTCTGCTAACGGAGCTTGGTCACTTTTACTTAATACTATAGGTTCCTATAATACTGCAAATTGATACAGTGCTCTTCAGTCTAATTCTACTGGTAATTATAATACTGCTATTGGATACAACGCATTGATTGGAAATGGTACTGGTAATGGAAATGTAGGTTTTGGTAGTTGAGCCTGATCTAATCTCAGTTCTGGAAATAACAACATCGCCATTGGATCAAATACCAATTTTGCTTCTTCTACTGGTTCGAATCAGCTCAATATTGGAAACTGGATCTATGGAAGTGGAGGAAATATCGGAATTGGTACTAATAATCCAGCAGCAATTCTTGATGTAAATCCAGCCACACCAACTCCTGCTGCTTCCGTAAATGCAAAAGATGGATTGGTTGTTCATTCCCAAAATGGAAATGGTGGAACAACAGGAGGAGTAAAACTCTATGCAGGAAATGATGCGTTACAAGGTTGAGCAGGTGCATATTTTATTTTGGGTGGTGCTACTTGGTGAGGAGGAAATACACTCTTGGCAGGTGCAAACTCAGCAGTCAATGGTACACCAGGAAATATACAAATTGTATGAGGACATGCAGTGAATAATACGGGAGCAAGTGTTTATATTATTGGAGGAGACAGTTCTTCTATAAATAAATGAAATGTTATTCTCGGAGTTGATTCTAGTAATCAGGTTCGCGGAAATGTTGGTATCTGAACCAATGCACCAGCTTATAAACTCAGCGTAGCAGGAACATGATCATTTACTGGTCTCCGTGTATCATCAGGAGCCACTTCCGGATATATTCTTACGAGTGATGCATCAGGGAATGCAACTTGGCAAGTTCCAGGTGCCAGTACCGGTTGGGCTCTTATAGGAAATGCAGGAACGAATCCTCTCATACAATTTATCGGAACTACTGACAATACTGATCTCATATTTAAGAGAAATAATATCGAATCATTCCGTCTCTCTGGTGCTAGTGGAAATCTAGTTACAACTGCCGATGCAGTGATCAATGGGGTGACAGTGGGTATGGGCTCATGAGGTTCAATATATAATACCGCAGTTGGTAATCTTGCATTATCTTCTAATACTACTGGGCTTTTTAATGCAGCATTTGGACAATTTTCTCTTAAATCAAATACCACAGGATCAATAAATGCAGCATTTGGACATGAATCTCTTAGAGATAATACAACTTGAGATTATAATGTTGCATTTGGTGCCTGATCAATGAAAAAGAATACCGTAGGAACTTATAATACCGCAATTTGATGAAATGCTTTGATTAATAATTTATCAGGTAATAGTAATATTGCGATTTGAGATGATGCACTTTGGTCGAATTCTACTTGAAGCAATAATATTGCCATCGGTGACTCAGCATGAAATAGTATAACTACAGGTTCGAATAATATTCTTATTTGATTACTTGCTAATCCAACTTCTTCTACTGGTTCTAATCAGCTCAATATCGGTAACTGGATATTTGGAAATAGCGGATCTATCGGTATCTGACTCTCAAATCCTTCCTACAAGCTCGAAGTCAATGGAGATATCAATGCTATCGGTA
>JABFSX010000010.1 GCA_013268835.1 Candidatus Altimarinota bacterium
AATGGACTCATTCAGGAATCCTCCTCGCTGAACTCACAGGATCTGGAATATCAGGATCAACCTATACTGGAATACTGGTTACTCCTCGTGACGCTATTCTCTACATCTCAAACCTCTTTGATCAGAGCACTAATATCATCCACGACTTCGTAGCTCTCCAAGTCACCGCTGTACATGGATACTTCTCTGAAGTATGGACAGAGAAGGTGAATACAAACGAGATTTGTTTCAAGAAGTCCAATGGTATAGATGTATGCTTGAATGGTGATCAGGTTGAATTGCTCCTCGCAAATATAGCTCAATCAACTCCAATAACTCAAGTAGTCCCAACTTTTCCAACAACAAACACAGAATTAACACCAGTATCTACTTCTACTGGAACAACAGATTCTAGATCAACTCTTGATCTTACTTCAGCTCCAGAAGGGAATAATATTATAATTCCTACTGATTCAGGATCAGTAGTTCCAACTGAAACTATTCCTGCTCCAGAATTAGCCCCAATGGTAGATTCAGGATCAGTAACCCCTGAGATATAGTATTCCAGAGATACTCTATTTTTCTATAGAATGATCCTCTGAAAATTTGCATAAATTAATATTTTATGCTAAAGTAACTTTACATTAATCTATATTATATGCTTCTCCACCGACATTTTCATCACGCACATCATCATACTAAGAAGCATCTTCATGCTTTTCATATCAAGCATGGGGTTTCCGTTTTTACTATATGACTCCTTGTTGTTCTTGCGGTCCAAATAAATATATTCTATTTTCTTGGTATGATGCCTATTCAAACTCTAAGCCCTGATGTTTCTCTTAGTTTTGCAGGAAGTCTTCTTCCTATTACAGAGTTTATCAAAGAGATGTTTGTGAGTATTTTTTAGTAGTAGGATTCTTATATAACAATATCACTAAAATCTTCTTTCTTTCCATCTTGTAAGAATTCATGGATAGCATTTTTTATTGCAAGAATTCCTATGAGGGAAGCATATCGTCGACGTGGCGATATATCGGTTCCGATATTCTCATGAATGAACGATTCATTGAGTTTGAGGATATCATCATACTTCCATCCTTCAAGAAGTTCACCAGTGATTGATACGCAAGCAGTGGCGACAATCGACATATATCCATCGAAGGAAAATTGTCGAAGTTCGCCATTTTCTATGATAAGAAAAACTTCAACCACATCAGCACAAACACGATTATGTTCTCTATAGCGAATTGTCGCATTTTCAAGTATTCCTTTATTGCTCGGATTTTTTGAATATTCTATAATAAGATCAGCAGAAGACATTGATATATATAATTAATTTTTAATGATGATGTCCATGATCATCGTGTGTTGTGTTGGTATCATGATGTTTATCTGTTCAATGATGTTCTTCTTGATGTCCATGATCATTATGTCCATTTGTTTTTTCCTCAGTTTTACAGAGTAGATATGCCTCATACCAGGTTGCCTCTACGAATATCTCAAGGGTAGAATTGAGGTGAACGATAAAAATAAAAAGAACAATGCTAATTACTAGAAATATAACGAGAAAAAAGAGTTTAATCCCAATAATAGTTGGAAGAAATGCAAGAAAACTTGATATTAAAAAAGGAATAACGAGAAAAATAACTGCAACTATAATGGTTCGAAGATAGAGGAGTATCATCGTAAAATACAATTTTCCAGTAATTCCAATATTTCTCATAGCCATCCCGGTGGATGCAGATAATGATTCTATTGCTCATTTATGTTCAAAAATAATAAAGAATTTTGAATACGCAAAACAAATGTTGATACAAAAAGCAAACAGAAGATAGATACTCATTATTATACTTATGGGAAAGAGGAAATCTTTTCAGAATACTCTAAGAAGTAGGATATAGAAAGTAATAATAGATAGTGGCCTAAATATTGATGTAAGATTTTGAGCTTCAAATATTGGTAAAAAATGTCTAAGTCCATCAAAAAAACCTTGCCAAGAATGCCGATTTTTCTCTCATTTATGATCTTTATATGATCGCATCATTTCGATGATTCCTCCTGTAGCTATTGGCTCTAGGAGCATAAATAGAATAAAAATAGTAACAACTATGGTAATGCTCTCACCAAAGTAATCTGTATGAAGAAATTTTGCAAGAGCCTCTAATGCCTCATCCTTTTTATCAAAAATATAGATATAGGTAAATGTGAGCTGATAGAATAATATAACAAATAGCCAAAGCATTCCCATAAATGAAGGAATGAAATTGAGTTTTTTTAGTGAATGGAATTCTGTGACCATCTCCCACGCGGATAGGACAATATTTTCTTTCATAAGGGTCTATTTAGATTTTTGAAGCGAGCCATAGGAAAAAACCTGATGCACTCTTTTCTGTCATATTTCGTATATAATTCTCTTTTATACTTGTTCCGATGAAAACATCAACAAAACTTGCAATATCAGGAATAACTTCGACTTGAGGCATACCTTTTATATTTCGATCCACCCAAATTCTATGGTTTGGGCTTGATATAGGAACAAAAAAGCTTTCACTATTCATAATCTTACTGATACTTTCTTCTATTTTTCAGAGCTTACTTGCTTCGGTAGTTCCACGGAGTTCCATGAAGAGGGCATCAAGAGTTTTATTTTCTACATTTGAGAAGTTGAGTCCCCCAGATTTAGATTCACTACTGAGAAAGAGTTTTCCTATGCTTGAAAGACTTCATTCTACTCCTACACCAATAACAAGAATATCATATTTTCTTTCCCCGCTTTCTATCATTGCCTGTACCTCTTTTGGAGTATACGCAATTAGTTCAGTTTTTACTCCTAAAAGACGAAGGGCTGCATCTATATTTTTTGCGTATTCTTCAGTGCTCTGAGGCCCGACAGTATATCAGATTTTTATCGTAAATACATTATTTTTTTCATTATAGTAGAATTCATCTCTCAATTCACGTACCTGCTTTAATTTTTCTTCTTTTGCTCTTTCTCTTGCTGCTATAAGTGCTGGTGTGTTTTGATTTGCATCAAATTCATCTTGAATTTTTTTCTTAAATTCATTGAGTTTTGTATTCTCTGTGGAGGTATAGAGAGTAAGGGTTTCAGAGAGAATTTTTCAGGTACTGAGTTTGATATTGAGGGTGTAGGTATTTTTTCAGTCCACAAGAGTTCCTGCTACGGTATTGACTTTATAGGCAAAATTAGTGCCTCAAGGGATATATTCTTTGAGGGTATATCCATTTATTTCGACAGATTCTGTATTAGAAGGAACATTTCCTGTGAGGATGATTTCATCTTTGAATTCATCAATAAATAGAGTAGTTACATTTGCTTTATTGGTCCAGTATTTTGCACTCTCAAATGAGATCTCTCCACTTACGGTAGTATTTGTTTGCTCGATTTTTGAAATGATTTCAGGTTTTTTTGTATACCCAAGATCTCTAAGGATGTCTGAAAATGATTTCAGGTTTTCAGTTGGAAGAAGTGCTGCTCCAGATAAAAATATGGTATTTGTTCGTTGATGGTCTTCTACAATATTTCCTGAAAAAGAAGTTCCAATTTGCCAATGGAGTGTATTTCGAAGGATACGACTCATTGTTTTTGTATTAAAAAACACACTAAAATATTCATAATTGGTGTAGGTGTATTCACGAAATCTTGGGCCTATATCGAGCCTTTCATTTTTTACCGGAGGAATAACTATAGTAAGGGCCTCTGTGCTTCTTTCAAGACTTGCAAGATCCTTAAAAAATTTGAAGTGTATCTTATCAAGCCAAGTTGATCTGGACCATTTTTCATTACGAATGAGTGTAATACGTTCAAAACCATATTCTTGATCGAGTGCTGTTTCACTAAATGTATATGGGCCAGAGGTGACATATGTCTTTGCTGTAATACTTCCATCTCGAATTGCAGGGATAGTATCTGCTTTTACAATTGGATAAGAGAGTATCTCAATCATATGAGAGTTTTTTTGATTGGATTTTATTTCAATATCATCACCATTTTTTGTTATTTTAACAGTTTCAAGAAAGGCTCTTATTTCATCATTTGGAGCACTTTTTCGGAATGTATCAATAGAGGCAATGACATCATCAGTTTTGACTCGGGTTCCATCAGACCATACAGCATCATCTCTTAGTGTACATTTTATGGCAATCATATTAGTTAGATCACAGTTCGTGAGATCACCAGTATATATTCCAGTTTTTATATCGTAATGAACAAGTCATCGAAATATAAATCGATAAACAAGATCAATCGAGGAATCCTTTCCATATTGGAAAGGATTCATGGGATTTGGCATAGTGTTGACTATGCCAATGCTAATACTTCATCATTTTACTCACTCATAGTGACCTCAAGCAAAAATATATACACCAATGAGGTGAATACTGATGAGTACTAATGTTATACTTGAGACAATGGTGATGATTTTTTGTTTCCCGGTTCCAGACATGAGGTAGGAGATTAGGAGGATAACAGGGTCTTATGCAATAAAGTATGCAATGACGGCAGTTACTACAAAAATTGTAATGAGACCAATAGTAATACGATGTAATACAAGTTCTCCACCACGACGTTCAAATTTACCAAAATCACCTGTTCCAGGAACGATCGAAAGTCCAGATCCTTTTGCTTGTATCATTACAACAAGGATAATAAAAATTGAAAGTATAAAAAGAATTGCAGAAAGAATAGACATATTATAGGTTTATAAAATTGGGCGTATTATATAAAAGAATCATTTTTTTGCAAATTCTCATTTTTTTTGCTTTTTCCCATCTTTTCGTGTACTATACATTCATATGAAATATTTTATGAAAAAAATTCTTCTCTCACTCTATTCACTGTATTTATCCTTATGAATTATTAGCGTCTACGCTAGTGGTGATTTTTCTAGTGCAGACTTTAAGGTTGATATTAGTACTTTGAATCCACTTTGAAAATGAAGCCCCAAAGCTGGTGTAGGCTCTTTTTTTGATCTAATAGAAAGTGTTTCTGATGTTATTTTATTTATGATACCAATTCTTGCGGGGATATCTTTTCTTATCGCTGGATATTTTTATATCTTTTCTGCAGGTGATTCTGAAAAAGCAGGACGAGCAAAAACAATTATCAAATGGAATATAGTCGCTATGCTTGTTGCATTTCTTTCCTGGGCAATCATCAATATTATTGCTTCTTTTTTCTAAAAAATTATGAAAAAATTCTGAACGTACATCATACTATCTTTCTTTTCTATTATCGGATTTACTTCCGTATATGCTGATTATTATGTAATTCCCCCAACCCAAAATCTTCCAGATATTAATAGTGGCGATCCTGGAGATGCTATTGGTGCTGTTATTGCCTGGCTTATAGGACTTACAGCAGTTCTTACTATTGTTGCGGTTACTTGGGCTGGAATCCAGATGATTCTTGCTGTGGGTGAAGAAGAAAAGATGAAAAAAGCTCGACATACCATGATATATTCTTTTATCGGACTTATTATTGCTTGACTTGCTTATGCTGCAGTTCAGTTTCTTACAAATGTACGACTCGATAACTTTCTTTAAGATTTTTTATGAAACGAATATTTTTTATCCTTGCATCTTGGTTTTTTCTATTTGGGGATTTGTATGCTGCCATTTCTGAATCTCAGATTCGACAACTTGGAACACCATCAGGAAGTATTATAAATTGAGGATGATCTCTGACAGTTATTTCCGTAATAACTATCATACAATCATTTCTTATTAAGGTTCTACTTCCTATTGTAGTAGTTGGAGCATCACTCTATATTGCTTATGAGCTTTTTACAGCAGAATGAGATGAATCAAAGTTAAAAAAAGCTTGGAAATCAATTGCCTATACATCTATTGGGCTTATTGCTATTGCACTATCTTATGCTCTTGTAAGTATCATATCACGAATTAGTCTTTAATATACTTTTATGCAAATATTTCGATATATAGTCATCCTTATAACAATTATTTTTTTAGGAATTGTTTCTAGTCATTTTTCTTATGCTTATTGTGATCCAACGAGCATGGGGGATGCGGGATCGTATTTAAAAAATTGCTGAGGTGGTACTGACGGATTAAAACCAGATCAATGATGAGATGGTGTTACTTCAGTAAAGGCATTGGTAATAAATATCGCAAAAAGAGTAATTGAATTTTGAGCACTTTTTGCTATTGGTGCTATAGTTCTTTCAGGAGTAAAATATACAACATCATATGGTGATGATGAAAAGGTAAAAAAAGCAAAAATGACAGGGACATATGCAATTATTGGGCTATTACTTTTATTGGTAGCATTTCCTCTTGTGGATATTATTGTTAATTTTATCTATAATCTTTCCTAGTTTTTTAGATTTAATATTTGATGATTAATTTATAATGAGATCTTTTATACGACATCTATCAATTATTTTCTGAGTGGCTTTATGTTTATTTTTTAGTGTGCTAGTATCAGCCACTTCATCAAAAGTTCCAATAAAAATCCTGAATACTTCCATAGACTCCAATGGGCGTATTGATACATTGAAATGAATACTATATTCGAATGCCATGCCGTTTAATTATAGCCGACTCAGTGTTGTGATTGATGGATTTCAAAAAGAACCAAGATGACGAATGAGAAATGCACAAATCTCTCTTTCTCCATATATCGCTCGCGATATGGAATTTACAAAATTGTTTGTACATGAACTTGCTCATTATATTGACATTTATGTTTTTTTCTCAAATGGACTAAGGGCTGATATTTCAGATGATTTTTATCATATAAGTTGGCAATCTCCAACAGCAAAAAGATCACAACAATGAACTATGGATTTTGTTTCTGGATATGCCGCTACAAATCAGTATGAGGATTTTGCTGAGTCATTTGTATTTTACGTATTCCATAATGATACATTTGCTGATCGAGCACTTAGAAGTGAATCACTCCGTCAAAAATATCTCTTTTTTTCAAACTCTATTTTTAGTCGTGGGAATTTTCAATGAACTGATTTTTCTATAGGAATAGTTCCATCATATGTTTGGGATAGTACAAAGGTATCAATTTCACTACAGAAATATTTGTATTCCTTATAAAAATATATATACTCTCGGCAATACGTACTCTAAGGAATAGGGATGGCTCATATATTTTCCCAAAGTTTTCTAAAAAATAGCTCAATATCTTCATATTATCAACTCTCTCTCGTGAATTGTATTCAATAGAATGAGTTGTTCGTATGTTTCTCATTTGTGAGCGAATTTGAGGGGTTACAAAACACACTATTTAGGACGACATTTTATTTATCGCAAAAACTCTAAAATTTAGTAGTTATTAGCATTATTTTATTTTTTATGGACCATATTTTTGGCGATAGCCATGATATTGATTTTTGATCAGGATCACCTTCTGATGCTACTATTTTGAAACCCAATGCTTGAATTGAAAAACAAGAGAGAATTCCTCACAAGAATATAGTTCGCAACAATACGCCTCGTTTTACTCCAAATTCCAATACTTGAACTCGACCAGGTCGTGATGCTCGTCCCACTTCTGCTCGTCCTCCATTGCTTCCGGTAGAACCAGCTTTTGTAGATACGACACCAGCTTTAACTCGTTTAATAGCTGGAATGAAATCATCATTTTTGCCTCGAGAGGATGATACGATGAATGTACGTATTGTAGCACTCTCGAATCATACTGACAATGATCCATTGTTTCTTGTTCGTCAAGATGATACAACGATTCTTCTTGGATCTGGATTTGGTTCGATTCAACGAGCAGGACGAGAATATCCTACTTTTCCAGATATGCGATTGATCTTTTCAGAAAAAGAACATATTCGAGCATGGATACTCACCGATGCAAATATCAATGTCACACGATTCGAACTCATACTTCCAACTCTAGGGTTTCCTCCTATTTATGGGACTCGTGATGTTATTGCAGTGTTTCGCAATAAGATAAAAAATACTTCATTTCTTGAATCTTGCCGATTTTTTGAACTCTTTGCTGATGGAACAACTTCACGAAGAATTGGTGATATAGAATGTATTGTTAGTGATATCAATATGACTCCTTCATTGGGATTTCGAGCTGGAGGATCATCATTTGGATTTTCTCATATTCCTCTCATATCGAGTGATCTTGGAACTTCAGTTCCTCTCGTTCTCTCTTCAGGAGCAGAAGGGTTTCAGATTGCTAAGGAATCATTTGTTACTGGCGAAGTTCTCTCTCTGAAGGGTGGGAAAATTGCTCGAAATGCAATGAAATTTACTTTTGATACTTTTTATGTAGATGGACTCTCGATTGGGGTAGTTGCAGGGTATGCGCTTGGTGATCGAGAACAACTTGCAGAGAATGGAGTATTGATATTCACTCTTGAAGAGGATACTCGAGTTCGGACTATCGCTGGACATATATTTATTGATTCTCGCGGTTTTGTTCATGCTTATGAGATGATGTATATCCACAAGGAGATACTCAAGGGAATCAGGGCGAGTTATGAAAAATTCCTCACAGAAAATCCAAAGATTGAGCGTGGAGAGCTTGTACAATGACTTCGTCGTGAGATTACCAAGTATTGCTACCTTCTTACTGGTCGTACACCGGTAGTGATGCCAATTGTGATCGAGAGATAATTCCTGTCATCCTGAACTTGTTTCAGGATCTTCACTATGTTTCTGAGTCCATTTCTTTTACTTTTTAACAAAAAGTAACAAAAGTCTTCCAAATCTTCTATGTTTCATTTTTGGTATCTGTTAGCAGTTCTATTTCCTAAATTACAAAAACTCGCTTTGCTCAGACAGTTTGTAATTTTGCATGGAAATATTCACTGACAGATACTCAAAATTCACATAAATTAAGAAGCAAAGAAACAAAGAAAAATTTACCAAAGAAAGAAGCAAATCGAAAAATAGAAAGACAAACAACAATAAAAAACTTTATTAATTTTATAACCTTACACTATAACGTATGCAAAATACACGTCACCCAAATAACTCAGGCAAATCGCCACATTCAGAAAAAAAACCTGGATTCCGTAGTTTTTTCGATTCATGAAAGAAACTCGCAACCAATGTCAAACCAGGAGAATCATTCATCTTCGAGGATAGTTTTCGTCCAAAGAAATCTTTCCCATTTCTTACGCCGACCCAAGCTCTCAAAAAATTCCTCCATATTCCAGAAGAACGAGCAAAACCACTCGAAAAGGGAACTCTTCGTGTGATTCCTTTCGGAGGAACAGAACAAGTAGGTCTCAACTGTATGGGATTCGAATATGAAGATGAGATGATTATCGTTGATATGGGTCTCCAATTCGCTGATCAGTACCAATTTGGTATCAATTGTTCGATCCCAGATCTCACATATTGTCGTGGGAAGAAGATTGTTGGAACTTGTATCACACATGGTCATATCGACCATATTGGGGCGATATACTACCTGATGGAACAACTGGGGCGTAATACTCCTCTCTATGCTACAGCGATGGCCTATGAACTCATCAAGATGAAGCAAGGAGATATGAAGGCAACTCTCACACATCTTTCTGAGTATGTTCGCTATCGTCCGATTCAGCTTGGTAAACATTTTCAGATTACTCCATTCGTAGTGGATCATTCAATTCCTGATTCGGTGGGTCTCCTTATCGAGACTCCAGTAGGTCGATTTGTTCATACGGGTGACTGGAAATTCGATAAAACACCCCTTCCAAATCGTCCTTCTACGAACTATGAGTGGATTGAGGCTCTTGGAAAACGAGGCGTTCGAGGTCTCTTTTCTGATTCTACGAATGCCCATCTTCTTGGATCATCTATCTCTGAATCTGCTGTTATCCACTCTATCGAAGAGATTTTTGAGAAATCATCTGGACGTGTTATTACAGCAACATTCTCATCGATTATTGATCGTGTGATGCTCATTATCTCCACTTCTGAGAAGTATAATCGAAAGGTAGTACTCCTTGGTCGCTCGATGAATAACTATATAGATATCGCCATCAAGCTCGGATATGTTCGCCCAAAGACTGGAACTATCATCTCTATGGCTGATGCAGCCAAGCTCCCTGATGATCAAGTGACGATCTGTTGTACAGGTGCCCAAGGAGAACGTTATGCAGCATTGATGCGTATCGTAACAGGAGAATCAAAAGATACTACCCTCAAGCCTACAGATGCAATTATCTTCTCTTCTTCAGTAATCCCAGGAAATGAACGAGCGGTTCAAGGACTCTTCGATCTTATCACTCAACAAGGACCAAAGATTCATCACTATAAGGAATCGGAGATCCATGCTGGTGGACATGCGAAAGAAGAAGATACCAAGAAGATGATCACAATGCTCAATCCGGAGTTCTATATTCCAATCTATGGATTTCCTCATATGCTCCGTGGAAATGCTCGAAATGCTTATGATCTCGGATACGCCAAGGATCATGTACCAGTGCTTCGTAATGGTAAACTTCTTGAATTCACGAAGGATACGATGCGAGAGACAGATCAATATATCTCAAAAAAACTCATCACTATTGATGGTCGAATGGTGGGATATACTGGGGAACAAGAGCTCCATGATCGTTTCCAGATCTCTTCTCAGGGGGTTCTCGTGGTAGGAATATCCAAAAAAGCATCAGGATACAATATCAAGTATGATGTGGTTGGACTTCCTCCAGTGGCTCATGTACCTGGACTTGAGAATTCACTCGACAATGCTATTCGCACCATTCTCAAGGATCTATCAGGATTCAAAGATGCTGCTGCATTCACATCATATGTGGAACGCAAAGTGGTCGATCTGATGCTTCATGAGACAGGAAAAGAACCAAAAGTAGTGGTAGTAGTACAATAGGGGATCTCTGAAAAACTACGAATTTCTTTGTTATAAAAATTTATTTCTCAATCACTTCCGTATCAGGAAGCTCATTTCGAAAAAATTTTTCTGCCTCGAACTTCTTGTTTTTGAGAGATCTTCAACGTTGCAGAGTTTTATACAACTGAAAGGTGAGAAATTAATTTGCAATTTCTCACCTTTTTTTTATAATCCGCTCGGTCAATAACTCATGGTGGGTTACTCAAGTGGCTGAAGAGGCGGGTTTGCTAAACCTGTAGGGTGTCGCAAGACGCCGCGAGGGTTCGAATCCCTCATCCACCGCCATATGTTTTTTATTCCAGGTTTGATAGGGTGAGAATCCGAGTTATACTCGGTATATGCTATGAAAAGCATATACCTATAACGAGGAGAGGCGGATCGCGGCCAGAGGAGCGATCGAGTCCCTCATCCACCGCCATATAGTCGAAATACAAAAAAGAAGTCAGTAATGGCTTCTTTTTTTATTTGGAGTTTAACCTTTTTTTAAGGTATATTTGCTATACTGAGCAGTATATTTTTCTGTATTTTTATGAAATCAAGAATTCTCTTTCTCTTTTGGCTCATAGTATTTGCAATTCTATGAGTGATATTGTATCAAAAATTGCTTCTTATCTACACTGGAGAAGTGAATCTCAATCTCAGAATGTCATGAAAGGTAGCTATGATATATTTGACTCTTTCATTGATGATCAGTCCGATAGCTGTATATATTTCTCACAAAAAATTTCGAGCCCTTTTTATTCGATTACGAAAAATATTTGGACTCTTGGGATGTTATTTTTTTCTCTTTCATCTTTTCCAGTATAGTTCTCTTGAGTGGATGTTTCATCAGAAATACCATACAGATATATCATTTTTTACATACTTTTTTGAGAATATCTTGAGTCGAAATGATGCACTCTCTTGATTCTTTGCTGGATGTATTATGTTCGTTCTCTGAATGATCTCGAATATGTATTCCATGAAGCATCTGGGATGAAAACTCTGGAAAAATATCCAGACACTCGCATATCCACTCTTCGTAATAACGCTTATTCATATTGCTCTTGCTTCCCGATTCGATAGCGTATATATGCTATTGACGGCGATTCTAGTGATGACACGTACTTTTGCATTTTTTCACAGTAAAAAAGAAGAATCATCCAATATTTCATCAACTCGCTATCTCTGTGTCCCATGTTGATATATATATGATGAAACATTAGGGGATCTCGACTCAGGGATTCGACCTGGAACTCGATTTGAAGATATTCCTGAGGACTGGCGATGCCCAGTTTGTGGAGTATCAAAATCTGATTTTATACCAGTCGCTTCTGATACACAGAATACAACCCCAGAAAATCAAGCAAAACTCATCCAGAAAGAGATGCTCACCGCTAGCGTTGTAAAACTTGTTTTTGTAACTTCCTCAAAAATACAGGCTCTTGCATGACAATTTATTAGTCTTGTTTTTTCTGATTACGATGGAGAATTTAGACGATCGTACTCTATTGTAGATAAAAAATGAACTGAGATCACTCTTATTATCAAGCTCACAGAATATGGACGAGGAAGCAGAAAACTCCGAACTCTAGCAGTTGGTGATACACTTGGGATTCTTGGTCCTTTTGGTTCATTCGTACTCAGGGATACTCCAGCGAAAAAAGTATTTATTGCTACAGGAACATGACTCTCTCCTATCATCAATATGATAGAATCTCTTCCTAAAGAAGTATCAAAAGTCCTCTACTTCTGAGTAGAGAAATCTTCAGATATCTTTTATCAGAAGGAGCTTTCACTCATTGAAAATCTTGAGGTTCATATCTTTCTTTCTCGTGAAGAACATCCTCTCTATCATTTTGGAAGAATTGATGTCTCAAATATCGGATTTCCGATGTATACCGAGTTTTATATTTGTGGGAATCCAGCAATGATACAAACGAGCTCTGAGAGTCTCAAGTCTCAATGATACGTTTCTATTTTTCATGAAATTTTTTCTTAAACTCTATGCTCTATACTGATTCACAATTCCTGCTTGGAACCCATATTGATATCACTATTGTTTCCTCAGATCCAAAAACTCCAGAAAAAATTGCCATTATTTTTGATTATTTTCGAGGTTTTGAGGCTGAATTTTCTCGATTTCTCCTGGACTCTTCTTTGAGTCAATTGAATCAAAGAAAGACGCTCCAGGTTTCTTCTCGTTTTATCGATCTCATACAATTGTCACTCTGATATCACAAGAGTACTGATGGTTTTTTTAATCCATTGGTGCAAGTGGCACACCTTTGATATAGTCATTCTTTCGAGTCGGGTATTTTTACAGAAAAAAATACGCCAATCGATACTGATATGTCTCAGATTCAAGTAGTGTGAAATACGGTTTCAATCGGTTGAGATCAAGAACTTGATTTTGGTGGAATTGGTAAATGATATGCGGTTGATAAAGCAGGGGAGATACTTCGTTTATTCGGGTATGAAGATTTTTTTATCAATGCTGGAGGAGATATCGTTGCTCATGGTAATAATAGCTCAGGAGTTCCATGGGTGATTGGAATCGAAGATCCATTCACGGGTGCAATCGATAGTTCTTTTGCTCTCTTGAATCAGGCAGTTGCAACATCAGGGAGATACAAGCGAAATTGGAAAATTGATGGAAAAGCTCATCATCATATTGTCGATGGTCATACGGGGGAAAATATGGATGAGATTATGAGTGTTACCCTGATTGCAGACGAATGTATTGATGCCGATGTATTGACCAAAAAGATATTTCATCTTGATCCCAATGAGTGAATAGCGGCAATAGAGGCACATTCTCTGGAATGAATTATTATTGCAAAAGATTGAAAAAAATACATTACTTCTGGAATAATTTCAAGATATCATTTTTCAGAACAAAATGCATAGAAAATTTAAGCTTTATTAAAGATACATCTGGCATAATTGTTCTATATAATAACATTTTTATATGAAAAAACGTTCTCAATGATTTCGAATATTATTCATCGGTGGTATATTTTTCCTTCTCGGGACGAATTTTTTGGCAATACTATTTCCTACAAGTAATCAAAATCATAAGAATTATTGGTATTCATCGGTTGGATTTGAGTTCATTCCTACAACCTATGCTGATGATGACGAAGATGAGGATAGGGAAGATCGTAAAGAGAGAAAGAGCGAAAGAGAAGATCATGAGGATGAAGATAGGGATAGAGAAGAACATAAAGATGACGAAGATGATGACGAGGATTATTATTATATTCCGCCAGTTTCTCCAGCTCCTACGAATCCTACAACGCCGACTCCAACAAATCCATCAACTCCAACAAATCCACCTTCAACAACTTGTCGAACGGTATATGATACGGTTACGAGCGCATCAGGCGTAAAAAGTCAGGTCCCAAGACAAGTTTGTGATACTACCACTCCAACTTCACCGACAACTCCCGAAAAAACAGTGACTCCTACTCCAGTTGTTCCAGTTCCAGAGAAGGTAACTCAAAAGCTGGTTACACCAGTGACTCCTCCTGTGACTCCAACTCCAGCAAACCCTCCTTCGAACAATTGTCGAACTCTCTACGAGACAGTATATGATACTGTCACAACAGCATCTGGAACTCAGAAGCAAGAACCTCGTCAGGTTTCTCGTCAGGTTTGCGATACTACCACACCTGTAGCTCCAGTTGTTACCCCAGAGAAGGTAGTAACTCCACCCGCTCCAGTTGTTCCAGCAAAACCAACTCCACCCGCTACGCAAAAGAATCCTCTAGCTCCGATTACAGGTATATATACCAATGGCACCTATAGAGGTGATGGATACTATTCATATGCTGGGGGGAGTATTACCTACTCAGTATCTCTTACTCTTGAATCTTCGAAAATCACAGAAGCCCATTTTATCGCATTTACTCCTTCAGGAAATGGTCGCTATACTCGTGCGGATGGGGATGCTATGCTCGCTACATTGGTACGTTCACAGAATGCATCGATCGATACAGTAACCTGAGCAACTGGTACATCACAAGCAATCCAAGATGCCATCAATATTGCTCTCCGAAAAGCAAGATGAGAAAATGTGACAACTCCATCACCAGTTGTTTCAACAGTTTTACTAGTGGCTCCAGTACCCCAATCAACAGTATCTCCATATGTAGAGTCAACGCTTATTCAGAGTTCAGATGATGTTGCTTCAGGATATACTTCAGATGCTTTATTAGCAGTCACAGCTCTTCCAGAGAATCAAAATAGTACAGAAACAAGTACCACCTCAAGTGATGTAAATACTGTTCTTTCAGATGTTACTATTCAAGATATTCCTGTATCTCCTTGAGTTCAAGATGGTGGAGATAGCGTTCCCACATCTCGTCTTATCGAGAGGATAGCAACAAAAGATGGAAGAACCTATTCCATCATAAAAGATCTGGAAAGTGGAAAATATATACTTCTGGATGAAAAAAATGGAAAATGAGATCCTCATACCTTCCAATTCAAGGCTGATGCTATAACATATGCAACGACATCAGAGCCAGTTCCACAGACTTTTATTGAGCGAGTATTTCAGTTTTTTGCTTCACTATTTTCAGGACCTTCAGCATCTCCAGTTATGGCAGAATCATCGATTATTACCAAGACACAACTCCTTGCCCAGGCAGATGTGCAGACTCGTACGATGGAACGAAAGATACTCAAACAGAAGATTGCTGAAGCTATCGCTCAATCTGAGGCTACTGCTCAATTAGAGATTCAAAATACTCAGAAACCATCTGTTGTACCAACGTCATCAGTTCAGAAAAAATTTGTTCCTGTTGTTCAGAAAACAGCACAGATCACTCCTAAAAAAACCGTTGCACCAGTACAGAAAACCGTTCCAAAAAAGTCAGTAGTTAATACCGTAACTCAAGCCTCTTAAAACCAATTTTATGTCAAAAATAGCTATTATTTTGATGATCGTGAGTATCCTTGGATTGAGTTTTTATGGCTTATTTCGTATTTCAGAAGAAAATAAATATACTGGAGTTCGAGAGTTCACAAAACCAAAAATTGATACTATTCCTCCAACTATAGAATTTGTAAATCTTAAGGATGGAGATATAGTAGTAGAGAACACTATCTATGTAGAGGTCTCGGTGAATGATGATATTACTCCGTCTGAGTCGATCCTCGTCGAATGAGATGGTGGATATACACTTCACTCGGGCTTCAATTCTATCGTTGTGAGTGCTCGTGATAAGGCTGGGAATGTTGCTAGTCGATATATTATTATAGAAAAAAAATAATATGAAAGTTCTCCTGATCGAAGATAATCGAGCGATTGCAAAAAATATTAAGAATTATCTTACACTCGATAATTGGGTAGTAGAGGTTGTTTTTGATGGGGTAGTATGATTCCAGAAGGTACGAGATAATCGTTATGATATAGTGATACTGGATTATATGCTCCCTGGTATGGATGGGGTTTCTATCATCTCAGAAGTGAGAAAAAATAGCTCCGTTCCTATCATTATGATCACTGCTCTTGATGATCGTAATCACATCTTGGTAGGACTTGAGAGTGGTGCTGATGACTATCTTATCAAGCCGTTTGATCTCAAGGAGCTCGAGATTCGTATGTCGAACATTCTTAAGCGAACCCTCCCAATATCGCTCGAAACGTATTCTTTTGAAGATATTATTTTCGATGCTACTCATCGCACTGTTACCAAGAATGATGTTCCAGTACATCTCTATCTCAAGGAATATATGATTGTAGAATATCTCCTTCAGCATATCGGAAAGCCAGTTCCTCGTTCTGAGATTATCGAGTATATCTGGTGAGGAGAGTATCTCTTCGAAAAAGATAACCTCGACGTATATATCTCAGGAATCAGAAAAAAACTCACTCCCTGATTCATACAGACGATCAAGGGATATGGATATATGATCTCACCATCGGTATAATTATGTTATTTTCCAAACAAAAAACCTCCGTTCGAATCTCACTCTTGTTCACTCTCTTTTCGAGCGGACTCTTTTTTCTATTTATCAGTATTTTCAATATCTACTATTTTTATAGTTGGAATATTCGAGAAGCTCTTGATGCTCATGATGATGTGATTGAAGTGCGAACGGCAGTTTTTCATAACAACCCATCAGGGTATACACTTGAAAAAGAGTTTATCCGGGCAATTACGAATAGTGGTGGGATTGTCGAGATGACTGATGGTGGGAAATATGTACCAAAAAATCCAGAACCAGATCCACTCTTTTTGGGAATCTACAAAAAAGAATGAGAGTGGTATGCAAAGTACCCGGTAGAGATTCCAGGATACAAGATTTACTTTCCGTACAATATCACGGAACATATTGTTGAACATACGAGTTTGCTTTTTGTTTCTTTGATTCTCAGTGTATTGTTTCTTCTTGTGACTTTTGGTGTTTCATTCTTCTTTAGTCGATCGAGCCTCGTTCGAGTTCATGATATTTTGGAATATATTACCTCATTTCAGGCTGGGAAAATTTTCCAGAAATTCCCTATTTCTGAACCGAAAAATGATGAGATCATCATCATCTGACATACCCTCGAAAAAGCATTTGCAAATATAGACTCACAGTCTCGTATCATGAAACAATTGAGCGCAGATATCGCTCACGAGTTCCGTACTCCACTGATGATGATGAATTCTGAACTGGATTATATGGAAAAATCTCGTCAGTATGATGATGGAATCGTCCATATGAAACAGTATATTTCTGGACTTGAGAATCTCATTCATTCTCTCTTGATCCTTGCACAGGTAGAAGATGGGGTGATGACCCGAGAGACGGTAGATATCACTCAGATCCTAGAAAAAGAAACCACGATATATGCTCGTAAATACGAATCAAAATGAATCGAGCTCCACAAGAATATCCACAAGAATATCCACAAAAAAACCAATATAAATATGCTCCATATCGTCTTCGCCAATCTCATCGAGAATGCCTACAAGTATACCAATAGCGGTAGGGTCACAATCACACTGACAAATCAGTATTTTTCTATTGCTGATACAGGTATGGGAATCGATGAGAATGAACAAGAAAAAATCTGGGAACGATTTTATCGAGTTGATTCCGCGAGAACTGATGTTACGAGTTATGGCGTTGGATTGTTTTTGGTTCAAAAAATTATCGAAAAACTAGGATACCATATTACCCTAGAGAGCACAAAATGAAAGTGATCATTGTTTCGTATTGATTTCAATAATCAAGAGGACTAGGGTGGGAATAATCAAGATGAAACTTGACTTTCTCTGTCATTTTCATATATTCTCGGCACACATATTGCATTGATTTTCAACATCACATTAATATGTATTACTCGAAATATAAAATCTATATTTTTATTTTTCGGGCCTATAGCTCAGCGGTTAGAGCAGCCGGCTCATAACCGGTTGGTCCCTGGTTCAATCCCAGGTGGGCCCACCACTTTGATCTAAAAATCTCTCTACTATATATGTAGGGAGATTTTTTCTTTCTATTTTTGACTTAATTATTGATATATGCAATGATAGAGATATATGAATTCTCAGAACAAGATACAACAATATTGTGCGGATATAGATACCATCTCTCGGGTGGTTATTTCTATGGAGAAAAAAATCCAAGATGGATC
>JABFSX010000003.1 GCA_013268835.1 Candidatus Altimarinota bacterium
TACCGATAGCATTGATATCTCCATTGACTTCGAGCTTGTAGGAAGGATTTGAGAGTCAGATACCGATAGATCCGCTATTTCCAAATATCCAGTTACCGATATTGAGCTGATTAGAACCAGTAGAAGAGGCAAAAGCAGTGTTTGAGCCAAGAGCAATATTGTTGTTTCCAGAAATAAGATTCCCTCAAGCAGCAAAACCAAGAACAGCATTATTAGAACCTGTAGCATTATTAATGAGAGAATAGTATCAAAATGCTGAATTACCAGAACCAGTAGTATTTCCACTCATTGCAAATGCACCATTTGCAGTATTAAAATCACCAGAAATATTATTCATCAAGGCTCCAACTCCATTTGCCGTATTCTGAATACCTATTGTATTTGCGAATAATGACTCATATCCATTTGCTGTATTCCAATATCCGGTAGTATTCGCCTGAAGTGCTATGAATCCATTGGCAGTATTCCCTGAACCAGTTGTATTTGCAAAGAGTGCATTTACACCATTGGCAGTATTATTGTATCCAGTAGTATTGAAGCCCAATGCAGCAAGTCCATTCGCAGAATTATTTGATCCAGTAGTATTAGTAGTAAGGGCTCCAGCACCATTCGCAGTATTTCCTGTTCCAGTTGTATTTGCATAAAGAGCTCCGGCACCATTCGCAGTATTATTATATCCAGTAGTATTAAAGAAAAGAGACATAAGACCATTCGCTACATTCCTACTTCCTGAAATATTAGAGAAAAGCGCTCCTGCACCATTCGCAGTATTTCCTGTTCCAGTTGTATTTGTATAGAGTGCTTGTAGACCTGCTGCCGTATTCTGAAGACCGGTAGTATTGCTATAGAGAGCTTGATATCCATTGGCAGTATTTGCAACTCCTACTGTATTTGAACGAAGAGCCTGAAGTCCTATCGCTGTATTATTGGCTCCTGTATTATTGTTTAGGAGTGTTTGAAAACCAAATGCCGTATTATTATTTCCCACCGTATTAAGAGCAAGTGCCTGATAACCATTGGCTGTATTAGAAGAGCCTCAAGTATTGAAATACATACTCTGATATCCATTGGCTGTATTGGCATTTCCAACCGTATTGGATTGTAGTGCGCCAGCACCATTGGCAGTATTCCAACTTCATGAAATATTGAAAACAAGTGCTTGAAAACCAACGGCGGTATTATTTGACCCTATCGTATTCATCTCTAGAGCATTTACACCATTCGCAGTATTGAAGTTACCAGTCGTATTCATCTCTAGAGAACTCGCACCGACTGCAGTATTATAGGCACCAGTAGTATTTCCACTCATCGAGTTATCTCCGATAGCGGTATTGTAAAATCATGTTGTATTTGTTATCAACGATCTATGTCCCATAGCAGTATTTGCAAATCCTGAAATATTAGACATCAGTGAATAGGCACCCATAGCAGTATTAACATAACCAATAGTATTTGAAAGAAGTGCTTGGTATCCATTGGCAGTATTCCCTGTTCCCGTTGTATTGAGCGAAAGCGCTCCGCTTCCGATAATCGTATTGGTAACAATATTTCCACCTCCTCGACCGATCATCAATCCATTGATGAGTATATCGGCAACCACATGGAATTTCGCAAGAGGTACAGCTATACCGATACCAATATCCCCTCCTGATCCATAGATCCAATTACCGATATTGAGCTGATTGGAGCCAGTCGAAGAGGTAAAGTTCGTGTTTGATCCGATAGCGATATTGTTGTCTCATGAGGTGAGATTATTTCCTGCAAAATAACCTAATGCTGTATTGGAAGAACCTGTAGCATTACTACCAAGAGCATTTTTTCCATTAGCAGTATTGTAAGAACCTGTAGTATTGAAATATAAAGAAAATATTCAATTAGCTGTATTTCCAGATCCTGCATTATTAGAATAAAGAGACTGGAATCAAATTGCTGTATTCCATATACCTATTGTATTGGAGTAAAGTGATGAATTTCCAATAGCTGTATTAGTATTACCTGTAGTATTTAAATTTAAAGCATTGCCTCCAATGGCTATATTTGTAGATATATTTCCACCTCCTCTTCCTACTCTCACTCCATTAATCGTTGCATCAGCATTGGTAGAGAGAGTACCGGAGATAGTAAGAGTATCCGTTGGTGCGTTAGTTCAAATTCCGAGTCTTCCTGTAGTATTATCCCAGAAGAGTTGTGATGATTGGATGAGTCATCCAAGTGCAGAACCAAATGTAAGATTTCATTGTGTGAATCCTGTGAGTGTTCCTCCTGTGAGAGGAGTAAGTGAGATAGTATTTCCTACTCTTGAGAGAAGTCATGTGAAGGTAAGAACATTTTCTTTTCCATTGAATGTATTCCAATCAGTAGATGAAATAATTCCTGATGTTGTAGAGCCAGCTGTGAGGATACCAAATACACCAGTAAGGTTATTGTATGTGAGTGGTCATACAGCAGAGAGAGCTGTAAGTCCTATCTTAGTAGCTACAGTTCCTGAGAGAGTAGCGAGTGATCCAGAGAGAGAGGATACGTTTGAGTTGGTTGTAGTGAGGTTACTATTTGTTGTAGCAAGATTGGTAGTAAGGGTAGCAATGTTACCAGTTGCTGTTGCAAGGTTGGTATTGGTTGTAGCGAGATTACTATTTGTAGTAGCTATACTTCCAGTAATAGCAGCAATAGTTCCAGAGAGTGCATTCTGTGCACGAGTATTTGTGAAGTAGAGATTAGTTCCTTCTGTAAGATTTGTAGTGGAGATACTATTCCATGTAGCATTACCAGAAGCATCAGAAGTAAGAACATATCCAGAGGTTGCACCAGTTGTGAGACGGAATCCTGAGAAAGATCCAGTTCCTGCTACATCGAGGAGATATGCTCCAGTATTGGTACCGATACCAACATTACCCGTTGATCCTACATTGATTCGTCGGTTTCCACTACCATCTGCAATGATGATGTTATTCGAGAGATTTGATGCAAGACCTGTGACATTGGCACCAAGGATAGTATTGTTTGATCCTGTCGTGATTCCACGAGCTGTATTATGTCCAAGAGCTGTATTAAAATCACCATCAATATTTTGAAAAAGAGCATTTACTCAAATGGCAATATTAGAATTTCCATTAGTATTACTACCTAAAGCCGAGGATCCATTCGCCACATTCTCATAACCAGTAGTATTAGAGTAAAGGGAACGGGCTCAATTCGCCGTATTATCTCGTCCTAATGTATTATAATACAAAGCATCTCTTCAAATGGCCATATTGTAAGTTCCTGTAGTATTATTTTTTAGAGTTCAACTTCATATAGCTGTATTACTATCAATATCACCACTTCCCCTTCCTACTGTAATTCCATTGATTATTGCATCAGCTGTAGTTACCAGATTACCAGACGCACCAGAGAGACGGAATGATTCGATATTATTTCGTTTGAATACAAGATCAGCATTATCTTTTGTTCCAATATAATCATTCAAAGGATTAATACCTGTATTACCTGAAAGCCCCCATCCACCAAGTGTAGACCAATCGCTTACACAGCTTCCACCGATACAATATCCACTTGAAGTATTGATATATCCTCCAAATACATCGAGCTTGTAGTTTGGAGAAGATGTTCAGATACCAACATTACCTGTTGAAAGTGTTGTATTGGTTCCATCTACATTGGTACCAAAGAGAAGGTTTCAGATATTGAGAGTATTGGTACTTGTTGGAGTTGGTGTATCTATGTCATATCCGAGTACAATATTTTTTGTTCCAGTAGTGAGTGTATACCCAGCCTGATATCCAAGGAGGATATTATTCGAACCAGTTGTAAGTCCGTAACCAGCATATGAACCAAATAAAGAATTATTAGAAAAAGAAGTATTGAATATACCATATCCTGCTTGATATCCAAGTGCAGTATTAAAGTTTCCATCTTTATTATTATATAGTGATTGATATCCATTGGCAGTATTATACCATCCAATTGTATTAGCAGTAAGTGCAAATCATCCATTTGCTACATTATACCATCAATTTGTATTAGAATAGAGTGCTCCATATCCATTTGCTGTATTATTTCGCCCACCTGCATTAGAATAAAGTGCTTGAGCTCCAACTGCAGTATTGACAGACTGATTACCACTTCCTCTTCCTACTGTCACCCCATTGATTGTCGCATCTGTATTCGAAGTGATAGCACCAGAAACAGTGAGAGCACTTGTTGGAGAATTCGTTCCAATCCCAAGTCTTCCAGTAGCATTATCCCAGAAGAGTTGTGAAGATTGGATGAGTCATCCGAGTGCATCACCGAATGTGAGATTTCAAGTAGTAAATCCTGTGAGAGTTCCTCATGTGAGAGGAGCAAGAGAGATAGTATTTCCTACTCTTGAGAGAAGTCATGTGAAGGTAAGAAGATCTGAGAATTCTCCTGTGAGGTTATTATAAGATACTCCTCCAGTTCCTGAGAGTGAAGTGAGATTTATTTTATTATTGAATGTATTCCAATCAGTAGATGAGAGAGCACCTGTGGTTGTAGAGTTAGCTGTGAGGATACCAAATACACCAGTAAGGTTATTGTATGTGAGTGGTCATACAGCAGAGAGAGCTGTAAGTCCTATCTTAGTAGCTACAGTAGATGAGAGAGTAGCGAGTGATCCAGAGAGAGTATTTACTCGTCCTGAGAGAGTAGATACATTAGTATTTGTTGTGGTGAGGTTAGTATTTGTTGTAGCAAGGTTACCAGAGAGAGTAGCAATGTTACCAGTTGCTGTGGCAAGGTTGGTATTGGTAGTAGCGAGACCCGTAGTAAGAGTACTAATAGAAGTAGTATGACCAGCTACCGTTCCAGAAAGAGTAGTTACTGTTGAGTTAGCTGTAGCAAGGTTACCAGAAAGAGTAGTTACATTAGTATTTGTTGTGGTGAGGTTAGAGTTGGTAGTATCGAGTGAACCTGAAAGAGTATTTACTCGTCCTGAGAGAGTAGATACATTAGAGTTTGTTGTAGCGAGATTGGTAGTGAGAGTTGCAATGTTACCAGTTGCTGTTGCAAGGTTGGTATTGGTTGTAGCAAGATTACTATTTGTAGTAGCTATACTTCCAGTAATAGCAGCAATAGTTCCAGAAAGTGCATTCTGTGCACGAGTATTTGTGAAGTAGAGATTAGTTCCTTCTGTTACTTGTGTAGTAGTATAGTCACCTGCTTGTCCTGTAATATCTCCTGTTCTTCAGAATACGGTAGTGACTGGTGCAGTAACAGCACCAGGTGTCATCCATGTTGGTATTCCACCTGACATAGAGAGAACTTCTCCATTGGCTCCAAGAGTAAGTCCAATAGTATTTCCTACTCGTGTTACTCCTGACATAAAGGTAAGAACATTTTCTTTTCCATTGAATGTATTCCAATCAGTAGATGAGAGAGCACCTGTAGTAGTACTATTTGCAAGACCAAGATTAATAGAAGAACCTACAGTATAGAGTCCATTAGCTATTCCAATTGATCCGAGTTTATTATTGAATGTATTCCAATCAGTAGATGAGAGAGCACCTGTAGTTGTAGAGTTAGCTGTGAGGATACCAAATACACCAGTAAGGTTATTGTATGTGAGTGGTCATACAGCAGAGAGAGCTGTAAGTCCTATCTTAGTAGCTACAGTAGATGAGAGAGTAGCGAGTGATCCAGATAAGCTTGTTACATTGCTATTTGTAGTAGCGAGATTAGAGTTAGTTGTAGCGAGATTACCAGAGAGTGAAGCTATATTTGCAGTATGGGTTGCAATAGTAGATTCAGCTGTTGTTACTCGTCCTGAGAGAGTAGCAATACTCGCATTCGTTGTAGTATTATTTGTTGCTACCGTTCCAGAAAGAGTAGTTACATTAGTATTTGTTGTAGCGAGATTGGTAGTGAGAGTTGCAATGTTACCAGTTGCTGTGGCGAGGTTAGTATTAGTTGTAGCAAGACCCGTAGTAAGAGTACTAATAGAAGTAGTATGACCAGATACTGTTCCTGAAAGAGTAGTTACTGTTGAGTTAGCTGTAGCAAGGTTACCAGAAAGAGTAGTTACATTAGTATTTGTTGTAGCAAGGTTAGAGTTGGTAGTATCGAGTGAACCTGAAAGAGTATTTACTCGTCCTGAGAGAGTAGATACATTAGAGTTTGTTGTAGCGAGATTGGTAGTAAGGGTAGCAATGTTACCAGTTGCTGTGGCGAGGTTAGTATTAGTTGTAGCTATACTTCCAGTAATAGCAGCAATAGTTCCAGAGAGTGCATTCTGTGCACGAGTATTTGTGAAGTAGAGATTAGTTCCTTCTGTTACTTGTGTAGTAGTATAGTCACCTGCTTGTGCAGAGATAGCACCAAGACGACCAAATACTGTTGTAACTGGTGCTGTGGCTGCTCCGGGAATTACCCATGTTGGTACTCATCCTGACATGGAGAGGATTTCACCATTGGCTCAAGGAGTAAGACTTACATTATTTCCTACTCTTGTGAATTCAGGAGAAAAAGTAAGAGGATTGGTAACATAGTATGTAGCCCCACCTCCTCCTCCAATAGCAGAAAGACGTAAGTTAGTATCTACAAGAATACCAGAAAGAGTACTTATACTCTTCTCATTGGTATTTACTCTTCCTGAGAGAGCTTCTACAGATGTATTGATGGTATTAAGAGTAGTATTAGTTCTTCCAAGACTATTTGAGAGAATATTGATATTCGTTTCATCAGTAGTGAGACGACCAAATATAGTATTGAAGATATCTGAGAAAGCATTTTGCATACTTTCTAGGAGAGGAGCAGAATTGAATTCAGTATCTGATGATGATCCATTGATCATGCTGATAGAATTTTTCCAGTCCTCTGTCCATTGAGTATTGGTAGTATGTATAATATTTGTAGTATTGAGTACTGTTGTTTGTGTAGAACCCGTAAGAACTGTTATTATGGGAAGTTTTTTTGTGAAGTTTACGAGGGTTCAAATCCAGGAATCATCAATAATAGGACTCGTACGTACATAGATATAGGTTTGTGGTGCTTTAGGTATTTTTGGGATTACCGAGAGAGCAGAGACTTTACCAGATACAAAGAATTGCTGACAAAAAAGAGCTAGCAAAAGAAGAAGAAAGAGAGAACGAAAATGGATTGAAGATTCATTGAGGCCTCCAGAAGAGAGAATTCTGGAACGAAATCTCTGGAATATTTGTTTAAACATACATATATATTTATATATATTCAAAATAACATAAGAAAGTGTCTAGGGCAAAAAAGGGCAAGTTTGGAAATAAAAAATGTATTGACGAGGTACAAATATTAATGTACAGATATATAACCATATTTGTATACTATTTTACAAATAAAAATATTATTTTGTCATCAATTGGTTACTTTGGAATAAATATAAAATCCCATCGTTTGATGGGATTTTATATTTATTTATTTTCTTGAGTTTTTGAATCCTCCATTTTCTTTTTGCGTTCGGCATCCTTTTCTCATTTTATCTTTTCTTTGTACTCTTCTTGTTCTTTTTTATACTTCTTTTCATCGTCTGTTATCTTAGCTGCATATTCAAATATTTTTTTCTCTACGAAGTCTTTTTTCTTCGTATATTTTTCACGAGATACCTTGAGGAGAACATCTCGAGCCTGTTGAGGAGGGATATCCATCCTCTCGTGAAGCGGAGCATAGGTTGTTGCAGAAAAAACAGGAGACGGCATACCATTGATGAGAAGCTTCGTATAAATATCATACTTTCTGAGATTCGTCAGATCCTGAGAAGTGATCACATCTTCCCCTCCGAATATCTCAGAGAGAACCGTTGCATCATGATACCCAACCTGAAACGAAACCAGTGTTCCCACATTTCCGAAAACCGCACCCTGAACAGTCTCAGGCATCTGAGAAATATACTGATTTGCCATCGTGAGAGAGAGCTTATACTTACGAGCCTCGGAGAGTATCGTAGCAAATGAATCCGTAGCAAAATTCTGAAACTCATCCACATAGAGTCCAAAATCTCGACGATTCGCTTCAGGAGTATCAGCTCGGGTCATCGCCTCAATCTGGAACTTGGTTACCATCATGGCACCAAGCAGTGCTGAAGCATCTTCTCCAATTTTTCCCTTCGAGAGATTTACAATAAAAATCTTCCCATTATCCATAATCCATCGGAGTGAGAATGGATTCTTTGGTTGACCTAGAATATTTCGAAGAATGGGTGAAGAGAGAAACTGTCACACTTTGTTCAGAATCGGATTGATCGCTTCACTCATCTGTGCTGGTGCCATTTTTTCGAATTCTTGTGTCCAGAATTGGATCAAAATAGGATCCGTAATCTTCGATACCACTCGCCTTCGATACGACTCATGTGTGAGCATCAAAGGGATAGAAATGAGTGTTGTATCAGGAATCAGAAGAAGTGTGAGGATTGTATTACGAAGGATATACTCCAGACGTGGACCCCAGCTCTCGGCAAACATTTTCTTAAAAATAGACACAAGACCAGAAGCCACAATCGGACGAAGTTCTGGATTCGGATTATCGAGCATATTGAACGCAATCGGATATTCCGTATCTGATGGATCAAAGAGAACAATATCATTCGTTCGAGACTTTGGGATATTCGCCAGGATCGTATCAGCAAGATCTCCATGAGGATCAATCAGGGCAATTCCTCGACCACTCAATATATCAGAATAGAGCATATTTTCGAGAAGTGTCGACTTTCCCATACCCGTCTTTCCAATAATATAGACATGACGAGCTCGATCAATCGGCTGGATCGCAAAAGCCTCGGTAGAACCACGAAAATTCGAAAGACCGATAGGAGTATTAGGTTCAACCGCATCAGGAAGATTGTATGGTGGTTCAAATCGACGAGTCGTTACCCAATTGACTCCAGGAGATTTTACATAGAGTGTGGGCATATGGACAAGTCCAGCAAGTTCTGTAACTGAAAGAATACTTCGATATTTGGAATATTTTCTCAGCGTATCTATATAGGTACAATTCACTGGTCGCTTCACTACCAATCGAGCACCACTCGGATTGGCGAATATATTGAGACTCGATGAGAGTTCTCGAGTAGTTGGGGTAGTCTCACCGAGATTTGCGAGGATAATCTGAACTGAATATCCATACGTTTCGAATTTGTTTTCCTGTTTTTCACGATTTTCTGTCATGTGATGCTCTTCTTCAGGATGATTTCCTCCAACAAGAAATGACACAATATGACCCAAGAGCTTGAATGGAACGATAAAAATACGAATCCACCACCAATTCACAAGAAGAAATACCTTCAGAAAATCTGGAAGACGAGTATCTTCTATGATAGATCGCTCCGTATGCCCTCGCCA
This sequence comes from Candidatus Altimarinota bacterium, assembly GCA_013268835.1. Classification (GTDB taxonomy): domain Bacteria; phylum Patescibacteriota; class Gracilibacteria; order BD1-5; family UBA2023; genus JABFSX01. Next base: position 9,324 of record JABFSX010000003.1, read on the forward strand.
ATCATGATCTGAAATTGGTGAAAAATCTACTCGAAAAAAAGCAGTTTCGTCTTTTGCTGATTTTGCCAAAATAGAAGTAATACTCGAAAGTGGATCAATGCTCTCTTTCTCGGTGCGATCCTTGAGGTTAGCATAGAGCTTGATAGTATTGCCCGAGATATGATCGAGACGAGCCTCTTGAACTGAAACTCTTGCAGTAGAATCAAATGGTAGAACTGCCTCTGTGATCTCAATACTACTATAATGAGCATACAATTGACTCTCCAGAAACTGTCGATGTTTTGCAGAAGTCTCAAGAAAAAACCTGATTCGACCGAGATGATGCAGTACAAAAAAACGAAATTGGGGACGTGAATGCGGAAATATATGCCACTTCGATGCATGAGAGTCATGAATTGTGTCATGAAGTGTTGAGAGCATCTCACGGGCCACAAAAACTCACTTTTCATTGGCCCTGTCCACTGCGATTTCCAGTATCACTGTATTATTCATACGGCTTATTTTATATAAAAGATCAAAAAAAGCCAATTGCATTTTTATCTATTATTTCTATACTTCTCGTATGAAAGACATTAAAATCAACTCCGAAAAAATCCAAATCACTGAAAATTGTTATATATATGATGATGGAAGTATTACATCTGTCGATATCGATATTGCTATCTGAATCGAAGTGAATTATTGCTTTATTGCGAAAAAAACTGAAAAATCAGTTTCTTATCGTCGTCATATCACGATAGCAAAAGATTCAATTTTCCACGGAACGAGCATTGTTATCGATAGTTTGGATCTCCAGATTATCTCAGAAATAATATGAGATAATACAAGATCAAATCTTGATATCCTGACACTTGCAACCGATAATATACAGATATCTGTCGAAGGAGTGGCGAAGGTGGCGAGTCCATATCGCCAAGTTTTCACTCGTGTCGATCAGACCAATATCCTTATCTGAAAAGGATCTCGTGTGCGTTGAGTGCCAAAACTTGAGATCAATACAGATGACATAGAAGGTGGACACTCTTGTCGAATTCATAGGCTCGGTGGCGAATCACTCTTTTATCTTACTTCTCGTGGCCTCACGGAACAACATGCTGAAACCCTTCTTCTCAATAGTGAAATCTTGAGACATATAAAAACTATTGAACCAAGTATAAGAGAATCAACATGCAGAGAAATCCATACAAGACTTTTAAAAGAATAAAATGAATATAAATGTCCAATTCTCTGTATATATCGAACCACAAGATAAAAGAAGAATTGATCTCTATCTCTCGCATATATTCCCATATTTTTCTCGCTTGTATATCAACCAGCTTTTAGGAAATGGGAGCATTCAAGTGAATAATAAACCTGTCGAAATAGAGAAACGTCTCAGGCTCAGAGATATTATTGATATACAATTCGCCACTGAGAAATATTATCTGGATGGCGAAAATATGCCCCTCGAGATTATTTTTAATACTCTTGATTTTGTTGTCATCAGCAAAGATCCTGGGATCAACACCCATTCATTTCCAGGGCAATATGGAAAAACTGGAACACTTTTGAATGCGATCCTCTACCACTACGGCGAAGAGTGCAATATTAGTGGTATCGAGCGTCCAGGGATCATTCACCGGCTCGACAAGGACACGAGTGGGCTGATTATCATCGCCAAGAATAGCAGAGCTATGCAACCCCTCCAAGCGAAAATAGCAAAAAAAGAAATACGCAAACTCTACTACGCTGTTGTAGTAGGAATTATATGAGAAACTGAAGGGATAATCGAATCATATATTGGATATGATGCAAATGATCATACAAGGATGACTACCAAGAATCCAATAGAACCTAAGCTCGCCAAAACAAAATATAAACTTCTCCAACATATCGATAATAAGTATTCTCTTCTTGAGATTGAGCTCTTCACGGGACGTACTCATCAGATCAGAGTCCACCTCGCTGATATGGGATATCCGATTCTTGGTGACAAGGTCTATGGAAATCCTGAGATAAATATAGAAGTTGCGAGTAGATATGGGATCACCAGACAATGGCTCCATGCGAGACAATTGATGTTTGAGCTCTTTTGAGTGGATTATGATTTTGTGGCACCGCTGAAGACTGATTTGAAGAGTATATTGGAGGAAAATTGAATACCAATCAATTAAAAAAAATCTCCCAATTTTTGGGAGATTTTTTCTTTACTTTACCATCGCTTTCACAAATCCCATAAAAAGCGGATGAGGCCGAGTCGGACGACTTGCAAACTCAGGATGTGCTTGAGTGGCGATCATATATGGATGATTGCGGAGTTCTACGATCTCCGCAAGAGTCCCATCTGGTGAAGTTGCTGACACAACGAACCCTGCCTTTTCCATCTCTTCCCGATACAGAGGATTGAACTCGAATCGGTGACGATGTCTCTCAGTGATAGTATTCGTTCCATAGAGTTTTTTGGCAAGTGTGCCATCTCTGATAATACACGGATAGCTTCCGAGTCTCATATTTCCTCATTTTGAAGTGAGCCCCTTCTGATGCTCCATAATATGAATGATGTTATGCTCTCCATTTGGAGTGAATTCTTCACTTGAGGCATCTGCAATACCGAGTATATTTCGAGCGAATTCTATTGCCATAATCTGGGAACCGAGACAGATTCCAAGATATGGAATCTTCATCTCTCGTGCATACTTCGCAGCGAGTATCATCCCTTCGATACCTCTGTTTCCAAAACCTCATGGGATACAGATACCATCGAGTCATTCGAGAACTTTTTTTCACTTGATTTCTATATCTTCCGCTTCGATAAATCTCAATTTTACCCGTTTTTTATGAGCAAACCCTGCCGATTTAAGTCATTCATTCACAGAAAAGTAGGCATCTTCGAGTCATACATATTTCCCTATCATACCGATACAGAGGATATCCATAGAGGTATCTATATTCTCCATAAGAGTTTTCCAACTTGAAAGATCAGAAACAGATTCTTTCATTCAGAGGCTTCGGACTATCTTCTGTCCAACCCCCATATCATCATACGTAAGTGGCACCCGATAGATCGAATCAAGTGTTGGCGAGGATATCACATGACCCTCTCTGAGGCCCGTAGCACGAGCAATCTTCCCCATCATATCAGCTGGAATATCGGTATCAGCACGAACAATCAGAAAATCTGGATTAATTCCATATCACATGAGTGTTCGAATCGAATGTTGAATCGGTTTACTCTTGAGTTCTTTTGATGCCATAAGAAATGGAAGGAGAGCTACATGAACGAATATAACATCCTGTGGATCAAGATCATGCTGTACCTGACGAGCCGTCTCAAGAATATACTCGTTTTCCATATCACCGATAGTTCCACCTATTTCTATGATTGAGATATCCGCTCCCGAGGTCTCAAACCCTGTACGGATTTTTTCTTTTACCAGATCCGTGAGATGTGGAACAATCTGAACTGTTCCTCCAAGATAATCTCATCGACGTTCTTTCATAATCATCTCTTCGTAGAGTTTCCCACTCGTAAAAGAAGAGAGTCTGGATAGATTCGTATCAAGAAATCGTTCATAATGACCAAGATCAAGATCTGTTTCTGCTCCATCTTCCGTAACAAAAACCTCTCCATGCTGAGTTGGATTCATAGTTCCAGGATCTACATTAAGATATCCGTCGAATTTTTGACAAAATACCTTATATCACATTCCTTTTAGGATAGTTCCGATAGAAGCAGCTGCGATCCCTTTCCCGATTCCTGAGAGGACTCAGCCAGTGACGAAGATAATTTTCATGATTTTAATGTTAGGATGTAATGGTAATGTGGAAGATGTAATTCAAGATTTTTTTCTTCTTTGTCTTCTTCCTTATATGAATTTTGATTATCTGTTGACTTGATTTTCGAGAAAATTGCAATGTTTCTGAATTTTGCAATTTTAGAAAATGAGTCAAATACGGATAACAAAATGAAACATGGAAGATTTGGAAGAATTTTTGTTACTTTTTATCCAAAAAGTAAGAGCAAATCCATCAGAGACAAAGGAACTTATCACAAGGGCACCACTCCCTTCGGTCAAAAATCTAAGAGATGAAAAAAAATAAAAAAGAAGGCCATAAAAGACCTTCTTTTCTAGAAATCGCAAACGTTGTAGCTACACAGGAATAACATATCGGTATTATAGTAAAAATATGAGAATTGCAAATACATTATTATGAGAATTATTCTCATAATCTTTTGATCTTTATAGGATGATACATATACTGTCTTGGTTTTTTCTTTGATACTCTTCTCAGAAAAAACATACTATATATCCTATCCTTTTACCCAAAATACCTATGAATACAATTCACCCATCCATCGATGCAATGAATCAACTCATCGCGGCATATACTGTAGCTTCGCAAAATGCGAGATTCTGCCATTGGAATGTGGTTGGCCCCCACTTTGAAGATGATCACGAATTATTTGGAGAGCTCTATACTGAACTCTCTGACGAGATTGACCTATTCGCAGAGAGAATTCGTGCGCTCAGAGGATTCCCTATGTCTCGTCTTTCCGAGCTACTCGCAGCAACAACACTCCAAGAATATACTCTACCGATGACCGCTCGTAATATGCAAAAAAATATCCTCGCTGATTATGAATATATCTCTGAAGAAATGAATACAATGATCGAGACAACCGCAGATGATGCTGTCACTCAAGATATCATCGTAGGATCAAAACGTCAGATAGATAAAAGATCTTGGATGTTGAGATCATTATTATGAGAATAATTCTCATTTTAACTTGATTTAAAAATCAATTTTCATATACTCAGGAAAGAGTTTTTTAAAAACTCATATTTATACTCTATTAATTTTCAACTATGTCTTGTTGCGATACAGAATACTCTTTTGAGCAGGTAAAGATCGATACTCTAGCTCCAGGTTTTGATCTTCCAGCCTACGATCCAATTAAGGATGATACTACGGATGTATCCTCTCATGATCTCCATGGAAAATGGACAGTTCTTTTCTATTACCCTGCTGATTTTACCTTTGTATGTCCAACAGAACTCAAAGATATGGCAGGTGCAAAGGCAAAATTCGATGAACTCGGAGTCACCGTTCTCGCAGCATCTACTGATACTGTATTCTCTCATAGAGCATGGGTAAAACATGAAGGTCTGATGAAGAATTTTCCATACCTGATGCTGGCTGATCACAATACTGAGATTGCGAGCGCCTACAATATTCTCGATGAAAAATCAGGAATTGCAGGTCGTGGAACATTTATCATTGATCCAGAGGGAATCTGTCGAGGTATCGAGGTAACGAGCGGACCGCTCGGACGCAACTCTGATGAACTTATCCGAAAGATTGAAGCACTCCAGTTTATGGCAGCCAATCCTGGTACTGCTTGTCCAGCAAAATGGGCTCTTGGAGATAAAACACTCACTCCATCTATCAAGATTGCCGGTGAGGTAGAAGCACAACTTCAATAGTATAATTTTTCTATTAAAAAATCCCCAGAAATTGGGGATTTTTTAGTATTCTCACTGAGAATAAAATTCATATTTTTGACAAATTATATTTATTATATTATAATTAATATGAAGTATAACTTTAACTGGAAAAAATATGTCACTAGAGAAATCCCCAAAATGGGTTCAAGAACAAGTACGTACTTGACTCGATATCGATAAAAAACTTGATATTAAAAAAGCAATTGATGAACTCTCAATTGAAGCACTTATCACATTTTTTGAAAAAAATGCAACTGCAAAATTCTCAAAAGAGGATCCTGAAACACCAAAAAATAGTGCTGCTCATATTATTGCATACCAAAAAGCTCTCAATCTACTTGGGATTTCGGTAGGTACTGATGGAATATATGGAACAAAAACCCGAGATGCTCTTATAAAATTCCAAACAGAACAAAAACTTGCAAAACCGAATGGTATCCCAGGAGAAAAAACAGTAGAAAAACTCATAGAAGCACTCAAATGAAAAATTCCAAAACCAGCAGAAAAACCTGCTGTAAAAGTTGCTGAAGCTGTTTCAGTAAAAGAAACTCCTGAGCAAAAAATCGACACATTCTTAAGAAGAGAATGATACGACAGAGATGAATCTGGAAACTATGTAAATCCAGATAAAGATCTCACTATAACTATACGAGATAAAGATGTTGATTATAATAGAACTTTTGGTAGAAGACTCCGTATGTGAGAACTCAATATTACTGAAAGGCGAATTTTAGCAGAAGTCTCAGAAATTCTGAAAAGTAAATAATTATTGTTTAATATAAATATATGTCATCAAAATCCTTTTCACTCTGAGCTTTGGCGCTTACTGCAGTGCTCAATACCACTCCTACTCTCGCTCAACAGAGCAGTGTAGGAATGACTCAAGATCAAATACATGACCGTGTATTGGAATTATGCAAGACTCCAAATTTCGGAAAAAATATTGTTAATTGAACCTGAGAAATCTGTGATGAATACTCTACCGATGGTGGGAAAACTTGGCTCAAAGTAGGAGGATGAGCAAGTATACTTGCCCTAAGCCTTGTGGCGCTTGTTCAGATAAGAAAAAGAAAAATTGAAAAAGAGAAGATTGCTGATGCTGAATTGGGGGATAGTGAATTTTTATGAGTTCAATTTGAAGAAAATCCAGAGATAGATTGAGATGGAGAGACTCTACCGCCAGATGATGAAGAAATTAAAAATGAATCTAATACAATAGATCTTGTTGCCGAAGCCGATGTATATGCCGCCTATAAACGTTATGAACAAGCTATCGAATTGCTCCAAAAAGAGATGAGGGAAAATCCAGAGAATACAAATGCATATCTCAAATTAGCAGAAGTATATACTCTTCTGAAAGAAGATGCTGCCATAAATTGACTCTCAAGGGAAATACTTTCAAAATTTGAATCATCTCTTTCAGAATCTGAACTCAAAAAGCTAATAGAAACCGCTGATACTGGAAATATACCTAAAGATGAAGTGATAATAGAGGAATGGCGTACAGATCTACTACAGGAAGGATTTGAACTTAATGCTGCTTGGGGTGAAGATTTTCGAGATACTGAGAAATTTATGAAGATAGTTGAATTTATGTATAAACGAGGATCAAAAAAACATTTCAATGGGTTCTATGAAACGACCCAAAAAATGGAAAAAGCTGGTTTTTTCAAATTATCTGAGTTAGAATTATCACAAATTAAAGCATGGTGACATGAGCTAGATCCAGAAAATCCAATATATACAGAACTTAGTACCCCAACAGAAAAGGTTATTCTTATAGAAGAAGCTCCTGCGGTACAAGAAAGTATAGATCTTGGATCTGATCCAATTGTTCCAGAAATAACAGAACCAACTACAGAGATAGCTCCTCCCGTTGAAGATATAGTAATAGCTCATGAAGAGTTCAATCCTAATGCTATAATTCAATCAGAAAATATATTTCCAGTTCAACCAACAGAATCTAGTGATATATTGAAAAAACCAAAAATAATGCCAGGTATCGATCCACCACTTATTAGGCAACTTGAAAGACGTGGATTTGAGGTGATAAGAAGTGAAGAGTTATGAGAAATACAAGTTAAGATAATAAGAGAATGAAGTGAACTAAATGTCTTAAATGAAAAAGGAGAATCAGTAAAACAATATGTTCATAATGAAACTTATACTATTTCCGATCCAGTAATAAATGCATATTTATCATATGCTCCATGAAAAAACCGCATACGCTTAGTATTAAAAAATTGAAAAGAGCAATATATTGAAATAATTGGTAATGTGATAATCAAATAATATAAAAAAGAACCTTCGGGTTCTTTTTTTTGATATTTTCTCATAAGAATACATACTTTTCTGGAAAATTATATCCCAATTTTTGTTCCAATTTGGAAAAATATCATATATCTGCTATAGTAAAATATATTATTACTAATGCTCACTATGGATTATATTATTTTCTGGAATTTTATCCTCGCTACTGCACTCGGTGCTCTTATAGGAACCGAACGAGAGATGCCACGAACAGGAGTGAAAATGGGTTGAGCTGCTGGATTTGGTGGGATCAGATCATATGCTCTTCTTTCTCTTCTTGGTGCCATTGCCACCTGGATGGATATCTCTATGAATACGAATATCTGGAAAATAAGTGGACTTATTATATCAGGACTTTTTGTGGCTATTGCCTATACCTACTCCTCTTTTTCAAAAGATCGAATGGGTGTCACCAGTGAATACTCTGCACTTCTTACCTATTTTATAGGAGTTATTGCTATGAGTGGTCAAGCAACTATTGCTGTGATGCTCGCTATCCTCATACTCATTGTCCTCTCTTCCAAAGACTATCTTAGTAAACTCAAGGAACGATTCTCTCGTGAGGAACTTGGGGATTCGCTGAAATTTGCTGTTATTGCACTTGTGATCCTCCCCCTTCTTCCGGATGCCAAGTTCTCAATTATGGATATGGCTCACTGGTTTTATCATCAACCGCTCGGTTGGACCAATACTATTGTAACAGCTCCGTTTTTTAATCCATATGGAATCTGGTTCTTCGTAGTGATTATGGCGGGTGTAGAATATGCCGGCTTTATCCTCTCTCGTGTGATCGGTTCCAAATGAGGAATTATGGCTTCTGGTGCGATCGGTGGACTCATCTCATCAACCGCCACCACAGTTGCAATGACCAAAAAAAGTACTGAACACCCTGAAAATCGAAATTCATATATTGTGGGTACACTTGTTGCCTCTTGTATTATGTTTATTCGTGTGATTGTGGTTGCGGGGATTATCTATCCAACCATCCTCACAAGTATATGGATTCCTGCTACGGTGATGTTTGTTGGGCTTTCTGGTACGGCACTCTACTATTATCTACAATCTCGAAAAGAGCCAACCGCTCCAGTAGATGAAAATGAAGAAAAAGAATATGAAAGCCCATTTCAACTCTGGCCCGCTATACAGTTTGCGGGACTCATCGTGATTATCAAGTTCCTCTCTATTGTTGGTAAAGCCATGGAAAATATCATCCCACCCGAGGTGTCAAATTATGGACTTGCTATCATTTCGGGGCTTGCCGATGTAGACGCTATCAATATGACCTATTCAGGAAATGCCAAGGCAGGACTCATCTCTACAGTTATCGCTGCAACAACCATCCTCATCGCAGTAATGTCGAACAATGTTGTAAAAGCTTCTATTGCATACCGATTTGGAGAAAAAGAGTACGGAAAACGAGTATTTATGGGATTCTGAATCTCAATACTTTTAGGAATTATTGCAATTATTGCTCTGAATTTTGTGAGTATTGTGGAGGCATTTGGAAAATAAAAATTAAAAAACTTGCCAGAGATTAGAAAATAAATATCATTGTTTTACAGTGATATTTTTATTTTTCACTGTGTACTTTTTACTTATATTAACCCTTCATCACATGAGCAATTCACTCAACAAAGTACAGATCATCGGAAATCTCACCGCAGAACCAGAAGTTCGCGAGACACCAAATGGTCAAAAAGTCGCAACATTCTCAGTCGCTACCAACCGCAAATGGAAAGATGCCTCTGGCATGCTCCAAGAAGAAGTCGAATACCATAATTGTGTCGCATGGCGAGGACTCGCTGATATCGCAGAACAATATATGCACAAAGGAAAAAAGGTCTATGTAGAAGGATATCTCAAGACTCGTAGCTGGGATGATACTGCCGGAGTAAAAAGATATAAAACAGAAATTGTATCAGATAATGTTATTCTCCTCTCAACAGCAGGTGGATCAAATGGCGGAGAATCATACAACCAAGCTGATGCAGCCCCAGCAGAACAAACTGCTCCTCGAAAGAGCAAAGCAAAAGCAGAAGAATCAATCTCAATCGAAGATATTCCGTTCTAAAAAACAACAATCCCTCCAAATTTGGAGGGATTGTTGTTTTTTAGAGTATCTATAATGTAGCTCAAGCTCCTTTTATGAGTGCTTCGGCTCATTCTTTTTCTGTTAACTTTGTTCCACTTGGAAGAGTATATTTTCCATCGGATCCTGGTGAACCAAATTTCGAAAAAATATCAGAAACAATCATAACTAAAGATGCCATAGCTATTCCTTGTCAGACCCATGCTATTCTCTTTCAATAGGTTAGATATGCTGCCAATACTGCTCAAACTGCGGCAATATGATACCATTTCATTGCACCATATATTTCTCATGCAATTCATTTCATTTTTTCAAAAGTAGCAGAAGCAGCAACAGAAATTAAGCTTCCTATTACTCTTTTTATTCCAGGAGGAATAATCGGGCTATCTTTTTCGGAAATTGCTCGTAACATTGGTTGATCAAAATATTCTCATCTAAATTCAGTATTTCATAAAAAATGCCAAGTTCTCTGATAGCAATAAAGTTGTTCAGGTTCACTCATGGTAGAAAAATCTGTTTTTCAGCCAAGTGTAATATACATCTTCGTTATATCTTCAAGTGTCGGAGATATTTTTCCAAATTCTGCCTCATACTTGGACTTTTCTCCAAGTGAACAATTTGCAGTAAGAACTGGAATGATATCTTTTCCAAATTTTAATATTTCTTTTAATTTTCCTTTTCCTTTATCATCAATTGATTGAAGCTTATCGATAGAATCAGTTGTATTAAATTTTCAAATTGGCATTTTTGCTGCTTCTATGAATACAAATGACATGAGTTTTGGATCAGTGATTCACAATTTTTCAGCCTTTATTTTTAATCATTCTTCATTTATTTTTCAATTATTAAATGAAATATTCATTTTATCTCCTATTTTTCCCATAAATCCTGTAATATCCTGTATTCCATTGATTTCAATGTCATGAATATTCTCAGCAATATCAAAAGTATCTTTTATTCCTGCTATAATATCTCTAATTGTCATATTCTGGATAGTCTCTCCATATCGTTTTTTTAGGAATTTTGATCCATCCCCACTAACGAATAATGCTAATACAGCAAATGCTGATCAGGCATTTGTAATACCCTTAAATTCTGATTCTTCTAAGAGTCATTTTAAATCTTTCCCCTTATATTTTTCAAAAAGAACACTGGCTCATGAAAATGTCATTGATTGAAATGGTGCATATAGAAATGGTGCATCAAGATCGGATACCTTTAATCATTTTTGAGTATCCTCAAGAGATCAATAATACATACGAACAAATCCTTTGTATCATGATTTATAAGATATATCCTCTTTTAAGTTTTCAATCCTTCATCCTGTCTGTGGTTCTACTGGATTTTGAGATACAGCTGGACCCTTGAGTCCTGCGAGCTTGAGTTCTTCTGGAGTCCAGTCATCCGTCATTCCAAGAAAGTCAAATCGATTCAAAAATGAAAAAATCATCAATCTAATAGTTGCACCAAATCCTATACTTTCTCATTTTGCCTTCTTTGCCATATCTTCAATCATGGTTTTCTTATCGAAACCAAGCTGTTCGGCAATCCATCACTTAATTCATTTTTTTAAATCTTTTGTTCATTCTGATGCGAGATCTTTTGCTTCAGCACTTGATATCAGTGAGAGACCTCCTGCAGTAGTAGTTGCTGCAAGGACAGCTCGTGGTATGGCTTTCTCTGCGGCTATAGCGACCTCTGCTTGTTTTTTATCTTCTTCATTACCTGTTATATCTGCTTTGAAACGTGAAAGATCAGCAGTAGTCTTTGCAAGAATAATATTGATTGCTTTATTTTTCTCTTCGGGCTTGATTTCTTTAAGATGATCCGTAAGAGCCTTTAGGGTAGATTCAACAGTTACAAGTACTTGAGTATTAGCCTTTAATTCAGCATCATTATGGATAGTTGCGAGCATTGCCTTAGCTTGATCAAAAGCATTTTTTGCATTAATAAAATTAGCATCAGCATCCCTAAGTGACTGAGCTCAAATTTTTCCAAATGGATTTTGCTGGATAGCTTCTTGTAGGGTAGCTCGATCAAATTCGTTCCAACGCTGCTCGAGTGTTGCTCGAAAATTCTTCAGAAGATTATCTGGAGCTTTCGCTGGAGTTCAAGACAGTGTATCTCGTTGGATTTCTGGATTAGCCATAAATATGCATTAATTGTATATAATAATAAGTATTTTACTGTATTACACAAGAGTAAAATACATCATATTAATACTAGCATATCGGCATTAAAAAGGCAAAAGAAAATCCCTCAAGTTTGAGGGATTTTCAGTATACTTAGTGAATATATTTTTTATTTCACTTTTGCTTTTATCCATTCATTCTCTTCCCAATATCCTCCATTTTCATTTCATGGAATCTGAGACAATCGTTTCATAGAATCTCTTCGAACAACATGATCACTCATAATATCCAGAAGATTAGCAAAAACTTTTCCTATTTCAACTTGTTTTTTTTCTGGTCACCAAGGCAATGTGTTTTTATTTTTTAAAAGAGAATTAAATAATTTATGTTCTCAGGATTGCTTGATATATACCCGATCACTAAATGGATTTGAATCAACCTCATCGGCCTCAAATATTCTCTCACCATTTTGCATACGAGTAAAAATTGTTTGAAAATATTTCTTCTCATTTGGATTCTGAATATATTGTTCAAATTCAGCGATTTTTCATTCAATACTCATCTTTTCTCCTTCTTGACGAAAACGCTCATTGGAAAAAGTCATTTCATCCATATATAGAGATGAAAGATAGTTATCTACAACATCAGTAATAAATTGTGGACTTTTTTCTTTTTTCCATTTTCACATCTCCGAAATAACTGCTACAGCTATCTGTCATCGTTCTAATTGATAAAAATTGGCTCAAATACCACTTAGTACATGTGTTTCAAGAATTTGACTAAACAATTCAAAGCTTTTTTCTTTGGAATCATCTGCAAAAAATGGTGGTTGATTTTTCTGATACTGTTCTATAAGAATAAAAATTGCCCTTAATAGTTCATTTCTATATCGTTGTACCTCAATATTCCACTGATTCTTGTTTCTATTATTCACACTTCATCCCATCCATTCTGATGGATCAACGCCAAGATGGACTCGAGACTGAATAAAAGTAATATCTGGAGTTACTCCAGTACCTCCGGTGAGTGGCATTTTTCTCCCTAACTTACCAAACCATTCAGTCCAATTAAATCTTGGAATTGCTGCATTAATACTGGATTCTCGAGATTTATTAATTTGATCCAATGCCTCTGGTGCTCCAAGATTGAGTCCATGTAAGATGACGCTTTTTTTGTAGTCATACATATCCGTTCCATTGAAGTGTTCCCACTTTATCTGAGATCCACCAAGATGATCAAATCCAATATGTCCGAGTCAAGCAGCAGCTCATCAAATGACAAGAGGAGCAAGTACTTTCCCAACTATTCCACCGATTTTTCAAACCTTATTTCCCACTTTTACTCCCACAGTAAAAAGTCACCATTCTGCCATTCAAGCAGCAAGATTTGCACTAGTTTGTCGCTTTGTAAAAGTCGAAAAGAAAACAGGCCACATAATAGCATGCATTACATTCTGAGAAAGCATTCCCATGAGTGATTGGCGAGTATAGTATTTCCAGTTAATATTTTTTCCAGCTGCTTGCAGTGCCTTACGAGTTTCGATAAGTTTTGCTTCTGTGGCAGTAGTAAGACCGAATCGGTCTCGAAGTTCTTGTAAGCTCAACTTTTGTATAAGTTCACTTGCGGCTATAAATACCTGTCTATCAATATGAGTAAATGTTTTTTTAATAGGATCAAACGCATACCCAAGATTTTCTAAAATCTTAAGAGTACGTCATTTTAGTATATTTCTGTCTCATTCTATCTGATTTTTACTAAACAACTTTTTCATCATCTCATCTCATTCAAGATTGATACGCTCAAAGGTTCCTTCTGGAGTACGAAGTAATATTTCACTAATTCGTTGAAATCAATTATATATTCTTGATTGTCCATTTAATCATGCCGCAACTGTATTGATTGCTGAGTTGGCCCCAAGAGCAATAGCCCCCGTTACTGCTGCATATTTGACGATAACAGAACCACCAAACATTGATTCTGTCATAACTGACTCTCGAAGAACCTCTGTTTCACGGCGTGTTTTTTCTTCTATTTTCTGTATTTCTGGTGTTCATTTTAGGACATTATCCCAAAGAGTTATAGCGTTTGTTGAATATAAGATGCTTCCATCTTTACTATACAATTGCAGTATACCATGCTCAAAAGTTAGAGAAAAAACGGAATCAAATTTTCCAATTTTTGATTCTATATAATTAGTAAATATATCCAATTTTTTTTCTATATGCTCAGCACTAAATGGTGTTCATGATCTTTTTTTATATTCAGTCTCATAAAACTTCTTTACAAGACCCTTAAAAAAAAGTTTTTTTACAATAGGATCTTCTATGGTGCCAATAGCATCAATAGGACCATTTGTTCGTAAGAGAAAATTTCTTCCCTGAATTACATCTCAAGTATGTGTATTTGTATTAGGGGTTTCCGACATAATAATTATGTATTATCTTATCGTTTGGTGAGTTTTTCTAGTAACTTGGCAGCTTCAGCTGGTTTACTTGGATCAAGAGTTCATTTTGGAAGACCAGCAGAATCTTTTACTACTAACTTTCCATCACGAATTTCTGTTGTATATCCTGCTGGAAGTCGAGCCTTCATTGCATCAAATGATCCTTGTGTATCAGTAGCTTTTGCTACAATAGCATCAAGTACTTTTTGTCACTCTGCATCAAGGTTTCCATCAGATTTTGGTTTAAGTTTTCTGGCATCATCCTCAGAAACTCCTGTACGAACTACTTTTTTTATTCGACTTTCTTCTAGTGCAGGCACTTTTGCACTTTTCTCTCATTTTGCTGCCAATTTCGCTTTCATTTCAGCAAGTTTAGCTTTTTCTGCATCAAGCTCAGCTTGAGTTTTTAGAGTAAACGTTTTCTTTCCTGTTGCATCTACACTCTTAGGATTAGTCAAGACATCTCTCATGATTGGATCAGCTTTAACAACTGCCTTTTTTCCATCTTTAGCAACTTCCATTCTCGTTTGATTTTCTTTAGCTTTTGTCAATACAGACTCCGCTGTTCTCAATTCTGCGGCCTTTGTTTCAACTATAGCCTTTAATGCACGACCATCTGTATTGGGTTTTGGTGGAGTACTTCCTGTATCCCAAAGCCCTTCACTGGTCATATCTGCAATTTTTTCATTCAAAACAGCTTTTGCAGACTTCTCTGCAGTACTGGCTGCCTTAAGTTCTCATTCTGCCATATCAACAACCGTAAGATCACTATTTACTCCTCCAAAAATAGACTCAGGAGTAAGTTTATCCACATCCATTCTATTAGGTTCTGCATTATAGGTTGTGACTCTTGTACTAAGATCCCTTATATGATCCTTTGCTAAAGATGTAAAATTAGCATCCGTGATTGATTGAGAAAAAGCACTAAACTGTATAGATTTACTTCCAAGGGTTGATTCAAGTGTATTAATTGATCGAAGGATTTTCTCTCGAGCAACAGTCACTTTACCTTCTGCTGTATTCTTTTTTATTTCTTCATCGGCATAAGCTGTTTTTGCCTTACCATATTCATTGTACAGTTCAAGATTTGATTGAGCTTTTTCTAATGCAAGCTTAGCTTCTTCCTTACTTCGTTCTGCCACATCTACAGCTTCTTTTGATTGAGTATGGAGATTTCGTCTGTTTTCAAGTTCACTATTAAGTGCGGTATACTTTCCTAAGTCACGTTTTGCAATATCGAGTTGTTCTTCTAGTGTTGCAAGTCCTGCATCCGTACTTGGAATTCATTGAGCCTTTCGTTGTTTAATTTCTTCCTCAAGAGTATGAATTTCTTTAATAAGACTAGCCTCCTTGTAAAGAGATTCTGCTGCAACCTGGGCATCAACATGTTGCATTACCTCTTTTATCATTTTTGCTTCTGCACGAGGCACCATGATTTTATCGCCATTTGGGAATTCGATTTCTACTCGATCAATTTTGGATGATAAACTTCCTACTACATTTGATACTTTATCTGTATATGCTCAGCTATTTGTACGATCTGAGAGTCGAACATACTTGTTCTGAAAAACAAGATTAGAAACTGCTCATTTTTCAAAAAGAAATCGATACATAGTATTTTTCATACGTCACCATACCCCAAGAGGCATATCGAGACCAATTTGTCTCAGTTTCATCTCTAGTTCCCATCCATCCATAAGAGATACATCTACCGGAAGATGTTTGCTAATAGTGGTATTTAGAGAAGACATTTCCTGACGAGCCTGACGAATCTGAGAAGATGAAGCAACTCATCCTGAATCAAGATCCTTAATGAAGGCATCATAGTTAGAATAGGTACTACCATATTTTTCAAAAAGAAACTCCTTCACTACCTCTTTTGCTCATTCTGTTTGAACTTTTTTGAGTTCTTTTTGAGAGTCACTGAGTTCTTTGTCTCAGGCTCATTCTGCTTTTTTAGCAAGAAGTCGATCTTTTACTGATTGTGCGAGAGATTTTCCACTTCACCCGACCCCCTTTGCTGCTCTTTCGATTTTTTCATACATTTCTTCCGTGAGGGCAACTGCTGGTTTTCATACAAATGGCACCTTTCCAATTCACCACTTCATAATTGGTACTGTTACTTTTGCTGTAATATAGAGTCCAATTGGGAGTCCGATAGCAAGACCGAGCCATCCATCCTCATCAAGCAGTCACTCATTGATTTCTTGAAGTTTTGCAAGAATCTCTTGATCTTTTTCAGCTGCAGAATTAAATGGTTTTTTCTGGAAACCACGTTGAAATTGAAGTTCTTTTGATCCGTTTCCATATTGAGACACAAGACTATCTATAAGTTCTGATGCTCCCGTATTACTATAATTTACAACATTATCACCCGTTCCTTTATCTGCATCTATGGTAAATCCAGGAGTACCTATCTGAGCAAGTCAATTGGTAAGAACACGTCCATAGTGCTCATATTCATCCCGAAAACTTACCACAGAACCAAGAAGGGCATCGT
Organism: Candidatus Altimarinota bacterium; assembly: GCA_013268835.1. GTDB lineage: Bacteria > Patescibacteriota > Gracilibacteria > BD1-5 > UBA2023 > JABFSX01. The sequence goes on from JABFSX010000003.1 coordinate 26,284, forward strand.
CAAAATGACGGATATAATTGGTACGTACTCGCGTTTGCAATAGAGTAATATTTTTCTTGATTGTTTCGCCCATTTTTTGAGCAGCCTCATTTCCTGTAAGCTTTTCCAAGTCATTCTCTGGGTTTTGTACTTGCTTGAGAGGGCCTCTTGTATACCCCGAAGACGGCACTACAGATGCTACTGTTGCCACTTGAGAAACTCCAGGATTTTTTGCTGCTTCTTCAAGAAGTGATTGGAGTCAAGTCCGCGTTGAATCTGTAATTTTTATCTGTGAAATTTCTTTTGCAAGAGTGTCACGAGATACTTGTGATGCAACTCTCAATTTTTTTATATCAAGGGTATTATTACCACTAGCAAGGTCTGCGATTTCATTATGACCAGCATTGCTGAGTTGTAGTATTTCTGAGTCAGATAATTTAACTTCTGGGTTCATACTAATTAAAGGTTAGAATTATTTATATATATTTGGGAGAATATCCTGAATTGATTTACTCTTTTCATTTATCGAAAGAGCATATTTTTTTTCGAAAGCACTTCGTTCTTTATCACCTTCTTGAGATCATTCTGGTGCCGTGTCTAATAGATATGATCCTGTTAAATATTGACGGAGAATTTTCTTGAGAATTACTGGATCCATATTTCCAGGAATACGAATAGTAAGATCCCAATTTTTTTCATTTTGAAAAATAGATGCCTTCGCATTTTGCGAATACAGAATATTATCAAGTTTTTGGTTTTGAAAACCAGATGACTGAAGAAACTTGATATAGTCGTCAAGAGATGCATTTTGATTTGGAACAGCCTTTATATGAGACTGAATCATTGTGCCAAATTTTGATGACTCTTTCATTACTTCTTTTTGTGCTGATTGTTGTGCTGGAGTAAGAACAGGTTCTGTTTCATTAGCCTTTACTGGCTTCGCTGCTTCCGCTACGGCTGCAGTTCCACTTGCTACAGCTGCAGCTCATCCATCAATCGCCTCTTCGGCAGCCTCTCCTGCTGCTTTAAATCATTTACCAAGTCCATCTTTTATCTGTCTTCCGAGACCTGTTTCAGTTCCGATTTCATTGAGAGCTTTGATTCCAATCATTCCGACAAGCAACCCTCCAATAGTCTTCATAAATCCAAATTGCCAAATAGATCCAATAAGAAGTGTAAGAGAAGCCCACGGATACTTGGCAATAGCTACTGTTGGATTATCCATAAATGTCTCAAGGGTGAGCTCTTGAGCTTTTCATTCTTGCTTCATTGCAGATTTTTCTCTTTTTAGTCATCCTGCACTTGCTGTGGCAACAGCTTTTTCTGCTGCTACATATACCGTACTACTACGAAGTTCGATATCTTGTTTTTTGAGTTCTACTTTTCGCTGTACATCTGGAACAGCATTATATCCAGCATATCCACCTGATATATAGGATATAAGAAAGGCTTTTTCTTCAGCTGTTGCGGTAGGATGATTTTGAATTAATTTGATATTTTCATTAGGATTCTTTGATAATGAAATCCCGAGTGTTTCAGTAAGAAACCCTACATATCCAGTCAAAGATGCTTTTGTAAGATCTGCTGATTGAGTTTCCACATAAGAACCAAATCTCCCTGTTCCAGTCATAATAGCGCTCTGCATTTCTGCAAGTTGCAATTTTCCGGCACTGAGGTGATTATTGAGGGTAGCCTCAAGTGCTACGGCATTTTCTTTATTTGTTGGATTTTCCAAAACTATCTTTCCATCCTGGATGGTCATTGTATATTTTTGTGAAGCAAGACGAGACCAAGCAAGATTAATAACGATAGCTCGACTCTCTGGAGATTTTTCTGTATCAAGTGACTTGAGAAGTTTTGAGAGTGATTCAACTGTCATGGGAGAATTATTTTCTTGCTCAAGTTTTGCCTTAAGTTCTTTGAGATTCTTTGATACTACCGGAGATTCGACTCCTGCCACGGGAGCTACCGCAGGAAGTACAGGGCCAGTCTCACTTCGAAGGGTGCTCAGTTTTGCTCCTGGTGTTTTTGCATAATATTCAGACAAAAGCTGTTCAAATTCAGAAATCTCCGTTGGAAGATATTTTCATTTATTTTCTTCTACAACTTTTTTTGCATCAGCAATAAGTTGATTGAATTCTTCTTGTGTTCGAGGCAAATTTGTAGGCCACTCTGATGTACGCTGATTTGGTTTTCCGAGTCTATCACGTAAAACCCAGTTTGCGTTCTCAAGATCAGCCTTATTTGGTCAAAAAAATGACATAAAAATAACTATTAAAAGTAAATATACTACCACATTATCATAATATATTTACTTTTGCAAGTTTTGTTGTAAATAATATTTAAAAAATCCCACATTTTCGGTGGGATTTTTTGTATCGAGGATTTTTTAGAGGGTTCGAGCAATATCATCAATCATAGCAATTCGCGTATTTTCATCGAGCTTTCCAGTAGCTTTGATATTTTTTGATTTCTGATACTTACGAATAGCAACGAGAGTACGAGGAGTCATCTGTCCATCAGGATTTCCAACATAATGTTTTCCATCAGAAAGGAATGATTGAAGTAGTTTGATTCCATCTCCTTTTTCCTTGAGTTGTGGCTGACCAAATGCTGTCACGGTTGTTTCAGCTTGTTTATACTGTTTTTCCCAAGCAGCATGATCCGTTAAGAGGAGATTTCGGGCTTGTTCTGCGGCACTGAGTTCAGCATTACGCTTCGCAAGAAGTGTAGCAAGTGTTGCTCGGGTTTTTGGTCCATAGACACCAGCTCCTTCATCATCTTTTGATACAATTACCTTTTGTTCGAGCTGAAACTCTGTAATCATTGCTTTGGTATCATTTCCTGATACTGGATATCCAAGATCAGAAAATGCAGAGAGCACATCACTCGAAAGTCCTCCAATCGAAGGAGTTCCCCCTGGACGGGGATACTGAGCCAGATTCACTGATCCATTGAGAATTCCTTCTATATTGATAGGATCTCTTGTATCATTGGTTACGATAGTTCCCTTTACTTCACGACGTCCCCATGCTCGAGCACGGCGGAGTCACTCATCACCATATCCAACCCAGAGGTCAATTCGATCATAGGCTTGTCCACGTACGAGTGCCTCTACGATAGCTCCCCCACGATCTTCAACTCTACCGAGTCAGAGTCATTCAAAAAAAATCTGCGTTCCAAAAGCATATGTTTTTGGAGCCGCAATCATACCTGTAAATACAGGGGTGCCACTTGCACCATTTGTACCTCTACCATTGAGACGGATATCCGCCTCGTAGCTTCACCGATAATACTCAGCTTGTCATAGAAGTGGCGAATAATACGCCGTGACGATAAAAGTCTGTTGTTGAGAAGGTTCAGGAATCTCACTGGCGAATGATGTCTCACTCGGAGATATCATCAATGTCGTAAAACAAATTGCAAGATATGTGAGAGGTTTTCGATATGCATATTTCTCGATACGATCGAATGCTCGATGGAGTGATTGAGAAAAAAAGAATCGAAGGGAAAAAGAGAATTCTACTGTTTCTGAGGAAAAGGACGTCTTACCGGAGTTACCAAGAAGAGAAAATATATCACTTCGGATAGTTGAGGCAAGATTTGAACTCGTACTGTGGAAAGAAGAATACATGGAGTATTTTTAGGAATAAAACTCGACTGGAATACAGAGAATTATTAATATCTCAGTTATTCGAGGAGTATTGCGGGAGCCGTTATGCTATAAGCATTCGAGAGCAATGAAATCAATTTTTTCAAAGGATATCATTACGTCACGAGGAACATTATATCATATGTCATTATCATTTGTCGAGCAAATTCTATTGACGAGTATATATTATTTGTTCATAAAAACAAAAAAACTGAGAATTCTATATATATTTATAGGATATATTTTTGTAGTAAAAACCTTATTGAAAGAGGATCTACTAGTAAATATTTCCTAAGAAAATTTTCATACAGAGGCGATATCCTATCTAAAAAACAAAAAAAGACAAAATAAAATTGCAAAATCAATCCGATTTCATATACTTGGCTTGCTTTTTCAACAAAAGCTCAATATATGGCGGCCATAGCTCAGTTGGTTAGAGCGTCGGACTGTGAATCCGAAGGTCGTGGGTTCGAACCCCATTGGCCGCCCCATTCCTTTTTTATCCCTATTTTTTAACCTTTTATTTCTTATGTCAGATTTCGCAAAGGCACTCGCAAATGCGACTCCAATCCAATCCTATAAAGTAGGTGAGGTTGTTGGTGGTACCGTAGTGGTATCAAACCAAAAAATGATCCTCGTAGATCTTGAGGGTCAATTTACTGGTATTATTACTGGTAATCATATGAGTTCTTCAACTGAAGATACTTCTACTATAGTTCCAGGAAGCCGTATTGAGTCAATCATCATTGGTGATGATGCTCATTCTGGTCTTATCCACCTTTCTCTCCGCAAGGCGAGCCAGGCAAAACTTATCGAAAAACTCCACTCTAATTTTGATACGAAAGAGATCATCACTGTTATCCCTAATGAGGCTAACAAAGGGGGTCTTCTTATTGATCTTGATGGAATCAAAGGATTTATCCCAGTTTCTCAACTCACTCCAGCTCACTACCCACGTGTTGAGAATGCCAATCCAGAAAAGATTCTTGAACAACTCAACAAGCTTATCGGAAAACCATTCCAAGTTCGTGTACTCAATGTTGATCCATCTGGAAAGAAGATCATCTTCTCTGAGAAGGCAGCAATCGAAGAGCAACGAGTTCAATCACTCCAGACTATCAAGGTTGGTGATGTGGTAGAAGGTGTTGTTTCTGGTATTCTTACTTATGGACTCTTCGTATCATTCCAAGGAATCGAAGGTCTCGTACACGTATCAGAAATCGATTGGGGACATGTGAACAATCCACACAAGCACGCAAAACTCGGTGACAAAGTGACTATCCAAATTATCGGTATCGAAGGAGAGAAGATCTCTCTCTCTATCAAGAGACTCAAGGCAAATCCTTGGCAAGTTCTCTCTGATAAATACCAAGTTGGTGATATCGTAGAGGCTCCAGTTCTCCGTCTTTCTCAATTCGGTATATTCCTCGAGCTTGATGGTGGAGTTTCAGGACTCATCCATCTCTCTGAGATTACTGCTGAGATGATGGAAGGTATCGAAGAAAAAGTTCACGCAGGTGAAATGATGAAGGCTCGAATCATAACTTTCGATTCTGTAGGAAAACGTATCGGACTCTCTCTCAAGGCACTTGATCCAAACTATGTACCAAGTGAGACTCCTATTGATATCCCTGCTGAAGCTCTCGAAGCATAATTCAAAAATCCCTCCAAATATTTGGAGGGATTTTTTATTTTTTATACATATATAAGTATGGAAAAAATTATTCGTGATAATGTTCATCTCATTCCTCATCCTGATTATCAGGATATGAAGATAAGAAAAGTTGCAAGTATAATTGAGCACATAGGGTTTCTCGTTGCAAAAATACAAGAAGAAAATCAAGAGATTCAAAAAGCTCAATGAGAAGAGAAAGCTAACGAAATATGTGATCTCTTAGAGGTATATGATACTCTTATTTATCTTTATGGAGAGATTAATGATATAGGAATGCAAGGAAGAATAAGTTTTTATCGAGATAAATTATTAGAAATAATCCCTGATTTCAATTTCTCGTTGGAAAAAATTTGAAAAATTCAAGAAGATAAAAGAAAGAAAAAATGATGATTCAGAAAATGAATCATATGGACTTACAATTAAAAACTCCCATTCTTTCGAATGAGAGTTTTATTTTTCAAATGGTGCCCAAGAAGGGACTTGAACCCTTACACCTTTCGGCATACGCACCTCAAGCGTACATGTCTACCATTCCATCACCTGGGCATTTTTTCTGGACCGATTATCCTTTAGTCGAACAAGATCAATGGTGCACCCAGTAGGGTTCGAACCTACAACCAACGGTTTCGAAGACCGCTACTCTTCCAATTGAGCTATGGATGCATGTTCCCTTATTTGGATAAGTAGGCGGATTATAGACAAGTCTGGAAAAAAGGCAAATTTTTTTTAAATTTTAGGGATTCTTTTTGCCAAATCCCAAGTTTTCCCTATACTCCAACCTATGCAAGCAACCAATGTAAAAATCTGTACTGGAAGATCCTGTGGTGAACGCCATAGTGAATATATCATCAAACGGCTCGAAGCAGACAAGGAATTCTACCAATATCAAGAAGACGAAGTAGTAATCGAAACCTGTCTCTGTCAAGGAAGATGCAAGGAGGGACCAACAGTGGTCTATAATAATGATATACAGATCTACCAAAATCCCGTCAAAGCATCTGAGCTCCTTCATAAGAAGGTTATTGAAGCTCGCAAACGCATTAATACTAAAAAATAGTCATGCAACATACTCAACAAATACTCAAATGAGGTTTTGAACGTGCAATGCCAATTATTTCAGCATACTGGGTAATGTTAATTGCAAAATCAGAACGAATCCCTGTGAATGCAAGTGTTGCAAAAATACTTGCAGATAATCCCAACTATGTATTGGATCGAACTGAACATAGAAAACATCGTAACTCTAAAATTATATAATGCCTAAAGTCTGATACGTCGCTATCGTTGGTCGTCCCAATGCCGGAAAGTCTACTCTTATCAATGCACTCATCTGAGAGCGAGTAAGTGCGATATCCTCACGCCCCCAGACCACTCAGAGAACCATTCCTGGGATTTATACTAATGAAGAAAAATGACTTCAAATCATATTCCTTGATACTCCTGGCATTCATCATGATGCCAAGGAACAATTCGGAAGTCAAAAATCTGGTGAAATCCATACCCTTATCAATGCTCAGGCCTTTGCAGGTCTTCGTGATGCTGATATCATCCTTCGTCTTATTGATCCAACTCGTCCACAATGAGCAGAAGATGAACGAATCGATGAGGCTCTTTCATTTAGCAATAAGCCGATTTTTCGTATTGAAACCAAGCAAGATCTCGAAAAATGATACCTTGGCAAGAATATCGACTATAAAATTGACTCCACCAATCAAGTTGGATTTGAGGAACTCCTTGATGCCATTGCAGAGAAGCTCCCTGAATGAGAGTATCTCTATGAAGCTGATCAGTATACGGACCAGACCATGGAGCTCCGTATCTCAGAAGTGATCCGTGAACAGCTTTTCAAGGCGCTTGGGGAAGAGATCCCATATGCGTGTTATGTAGAGGTTGGAAGTATCGAGAATGGGACCGATGAACTCATTATTCCTACGATGAGTGAATTTACCCCAGAGAGCTTTGCACCAAAGAATAAAAAAGGAAAACTCCCAATGCTCTCAGTACAAGCGTATATCAATACAGAGACTGATTCTCAGAAAACAATCCTCATCGGAAAACAAGGGAAAAAAATCCAAGATATCGGAACCGCTTCTCGTCTGATTCTCGAGGAAATATTCGGGAAAAAGGTATTTCTTGCACTCCGAGTCAAGGTAGATAAAAACTGGAGAAAAAACCAAAAAACACTGGAAAGATTGTTTCCTAAAAAATAAGCATGTCCTACGATGCTTTTGCTACAACATTTTCCAATAGTCGAAAAAATCTCCACTGGCCAGAACTGGAGTATATTATAGAGAACATCAAGAATAATGAATATAGAAGTATCCTTGATGTTGGTTGTGGAAATGGAAGATTCCTCGAGGAATCAGAAAAACTCTGATACATTCCAGATCAATATCTCGGAGTTGATAATTCAGAAGGGATGATTCTGGAGGCTAGAAAATTGCACTCAGAGACTCATTTTGAGGTAATTTGAATGCAAGATATCAAGCAAATAGAAACAACATATGATGCTATTGTTTTTCTTGCTTCTTTTCATCATCTTGAAACTCAAGAAGAAAGAATGCAGGTACTAAAAGATATAAAAAAACTCCTCCATCCAAATGGTCGAATCTATATGACCAATTGGAATCTCCGAGAACAGTCAAAATATGAGAAATCTCATCGTGAAAATGGGGATTTTGATATCAAGATTGGGGAATTTTTCAGATATTATCACTGATTTACTCTTATAGAGCTAGAGGGATTATTCAAAGAAACTGAATATGAGATTATCGAGAATAGGATTTTTGAAGGTGGAAGGAATCTTATTTCGATGATTGGATTAGGCATATAATTTTTCTTCCTTATCTTAATCTTGATATCTGTGAATAGGAATTCTGGTTTTCAGGAGTTTGAAAACAATGAACTCAGTGGGGTTTGGGGAGAAAAATTATTTTACAATTCTTCCTCTATCTTCTTCCTTATGTAAATTTTGATTATCTGTCGACGAGATTTTCGAGAAAATTGCAATGTTTCTGAATTTTGCAATTTTAGAAAATGAGTCGAATACAGATAACAAAATGAAACATGGAAGATTTGGAAGGCTTTTTGTTACTTTTTATCCAAAAAGTAAGGGGAATATATCTGAAAGAGTAAGTATATTTTCTCATAAGATCATATTGAAAGGGATCCTTACAGGATGACAAAAAATATATAATAAAAAATCCCTGATTTCTCAGGGATTTTTTATTAAAAATAGCTCTATTTTGCTCGTTCAAGATATTCACCAGTTTCAGTATTGATAATGATTGATTCATCTTGATTTACAAATCCAGGAACTCGGAGTTCAAGACCAGTCTCAAGTTTTACATTCTTTTCGATCTTACCATCGGCCGTATTACCAGCTACAGATGGTTCAGCTTCAACTACCTTGAGAGTAACTCGGAGTGGGAGCATAATACCGATAAATTTCCCTTCAAATGTCTGAAGATCAACGATGAGCCCCTCAGTGAGGTACATAGCAGCATCTCCTACATCATCCGCATGAAGTTCAACCGTCTCATACGTATCTTGATTCATAAACGCAAAATCATCACCAGATTGATAGAGGAATTCTGCCTTAGATCTTTCGAGGGTAACATCCTCGAATTTCTCTTCTGAATCCATAACACGATCAGAAGTATTTCCTTGAATAAGATTCTTGAGACGCATTGCAACGTTAGTTGCCCCGCGACCACCTCGTTTCATCTCATGCTTTACTACCATAAGGAGTTCTCCATTGAGTCTGATTACTGTACCTGGACGAGCTTGCATAGCTGTTTTCATAATTTTAAAGAAAAAGGAATAAAAAATGTGCCCCAAGTATAGGCACAAATAAGGAAAAAGCAAAAGAAAAACGCTCTATGAATGGAATGCTGCCTTAAGCACTGCCTGTTCAATTTCTTTTTCAAGTTCTGTTTGAATATCTTTCATTAAGATAAGATCACCAAGTGTTTTCTTTTTTCTTGCAAGGGCCCCACCAAGATAATAGCTCATTGTTGAGAGTGAAATAAAACGAATAAAATAAAATAATCATACCATGAGAATAACCCCTCATACAATAGTTCCAACAAATATTATCCAATCGAGTTGGGTTGATTGAAATTGATAGATATCAACATTATCGTAAATATAACGGAATTGATTAATAGTATTGTTCATAACAAAATTTTATTAGTTTTTTTCAACAAGTTCTCCAAAAATGATATATCGTTCTAGTGCTGTTCCAACTGGCCAACAAGTCATCAATGAAATTTCTTTCTTTTCTGGATCACGAGCAGCAAGTACCTCTGTATCTCCAGGTTCAACTATTGCTCGATCAGTAATACGATATACATATTTTTGTTGATTATAGTAGACAATTACTTCATCACCATTTTCGAGAGTATCAATAAGGGCAAAAACATCATTATATTCGCTTGGAATCCAAGGATAATTCGATGAATGTCCAAAAATAAATGCATTACCAACTTCCCCAGGACGAGCTGTTCCTGGATATCTTACTACTCATTTTTTTAGCTCCTCCATGAATACATTGTGCATTTCACTGTATTTTGCATCAGAGTCATGTTCCACATCAACAAGTGGAATATTTTTTCCAAGTCTAGGAATAATGATTCTATTTTCATACGGAGTTACTTCAAAATTTGCGGAAAGTGATGTTCGAGGAACTCCACTCAAAAGACGATCTGATTCATATGAACGAGCATATACGATATCCGGATCAGTAAGTGCCACCTTCTGAGTTACAGCCTCAAGAGAGTCTCGAGAATCGATTGTTTCAGCAGCATGTACTGCCATATTTGAACTTGTAAGGGCTCATTCGATATCACTCTGTTGATTAAGAAGAAGGTCTGGATTTACCCAATTCGTCACCACAGCACTATAGGCACTAAAATTAAGAAGCCCCATAAGAATGGTAAAAATTGTTCCTGTAAGCGCAAAATAAATAGTAAGTATTTTAAGAAGACGGAAAATCTGTGTTTTTAAAGATTTCTTATTTATATGTGTATGTTTTATTTGTTCGTATTGGAGGAGCGGATCGTGTATCATAAGTATCGATATTTATGTGTATATATAATATTTGTGTAGTAACGATAGCATATTTTTTATAGGAGTGCAAAAATATGAACACTTTCCTTGTGAAAAAAGTTTGACAAATGTGTATATATCTATAATATCCCGAGGAAATTTTTATCCTTATTCCCCCTGCAACATGATCTGTTATTCTATCAAAAAAGACGGTGAGACAAATGAAAAGCTTATTCTTCGCTATAAGAAGGCATTTTTCCAAACTCGTACTGCCAACCAACTTCGAAATAGCCAGAATCATACTCGCAAACTTTCATATCGAAAAATTCGAGAAAAAGCAATTATTCGAGAATACTATCGTTCTGTTTCAAAATAATTTAAATAAAAAATCCCCAATATTGGGGATTTTTTATTTGTGTCATTTTTTTAAACAGAATCAAATGATTTTCTCTCAAATGCCCAAGCAGCAAAAAATAATACTACAGACGTATATACAATTGATAGTATGAATGCAATAAGATATGTTTCGATATGAATCGTTGCTGTTGTAGCAACAAGATTTTTGAGATTCAGTGATTCTAAATTTGGAAAAAATATCAATAAGCCTTTTGCAAAATATATATACGGCATATCACCTGCCCTAATAGCATATTCAAGTACTGCATATCCACCATGTCAGATAACTGCACTTGCAATCGTCATAAACATAGCAAGACCTGGCGATACAATCGTAGAGAAAAATAGAGAGAGTGCTAAAAGCGAAAATAACTTAAGAAGGATTCAAAGAATAGCTAGAAAAAAAATACTATCTATCTGTAGTCCTTGCATAAACATAATTCAGATGAGAATTATAAGCTCAATAACTATAACCAAGCAGAGCACCACAGAAAATCCAGCAAATTTTCATAAAATTATCACCCCCCTTCGAATTGGCTTAGAAAGAATAAGATAGATGGTTCGTCATTCAATCTCACGAGCAATAAGTCATCAAGCAAGAAAAAGCATGACTGCAAGTCATGACAACTCAAGAAACGAGAGTCAGAAATCAACTATCACTCGTTTATTCTCACCGAGAGCGAGCGAATCTAACATAAAAGAAAGACTAATAAGTATCACCGAAAGAAATATAATTAGTGAAAAAAAACGATTTCGGACCATTTCTCGAAATGTATTGAGTGCTATATTGAACATAGGAATATGTATAATTATTTATTGTAAGTACGTTAGGATTTTTTCTTGTATCTTCTTTAGTTCTTCCATATCCGCTTGGGGTTTTTGTATAAAATTCACATCAGCAATAGTATTAGTTGGAACAAGATGGTAGTGACAATGTGGAACTTCATATCATACAAAGAGCGTACAGACTCGATTGCAATCTGTTGCTTTTTTGAGTGCTACTGAAATCTTCTTTGCTGCTTGAAAAATCGCTGAATAATATGGTTCTGGAACCTCTGAAAAATGATCCACTTCAGTCTTCGGTACAATAAGAGTATGTCCTAATTGTTGAGGAAATATATCAAGAAATGCATATACATACTCATCTTCATAAATCTTGAATGATGGAATCTCTCAGGCAATGATACGAGAAAATATTGTAGACATATGTTATTGGATTATATATGCAAAATGAATGATATTTCGAACAGTATCCCCTATCCCCTGAGAGAGTTCTCAGGATCCTAGAAATACTTCAGGAAAATATGCTATTCTTCCTATTTCATCAGATGGAATAGGCTGTTTTGCCTGTAGACCTATTATTGATTGAGTGATTCTTGGGTCTATTTCATTCGTTAAGTCTCCATATGATTCTAGCATATTTTTATAGAGTTATTCAGATAAATTTCTGATTTCCATTCACAAAATCTCGAATATTTTGTGATTTTTTTCATTCTAATTTCACTTGATCCAAAGTCAAGATTCCATCACCGCAAATAACTCCCACTTTCCCATTTTCAAGTTTTATAACAGTTCATATTATATCACCTTTCAATCAAGTTTCTATATAGTTAACCTTCTCAAGTAAAAGACGTTTCCCTTCATATGTTGTATATATTCCAGGCCAAGGAGTGTATGCTTGCCACATATGATATATTTTTTTTGCGGATTCATTCCAATCTATAAGTCCATCTTCCTTTTCTATTTTTTTACAATAGGTTGCCCGAATTTCATCTTGTGGAAGTGATGTTATTCCGCCAAGTTCAAGCTCTCGAAGAGTTTGAATCAAAATTGATCCTGATATTTCAGAGAATTTCTCAAAAAGGGTTTCAGAAGTTTCTGTAGGATCGATTGAAATAGTATGAATCTTTAATATATCCCCCTCATCCATCCCTTCGCTCATCTCCATAATTGTGACTCCTGTTTCTTTTTCTCCATGAAGCAATGCCGATTGGATAGGAGAAGCTCATCGATATAGAGGAAGTATCGATCAATGAATATTGATACATTTTTTCTTTGGTATTTTGAGAATCGCATTTGGTAAAATTCTTCCAAATGCTACCACAATAAAATAATCACACTGAAATTCTCTGAGTGCATCAAAAAACTCCTGATTCTCACGAATTTTTGTTGGAGTAAAAACAGGAATATTATGAATTAAAGCCAAAGATTTTACAGGAGTTGGTTGCAACTCTCCTGATCTCCCTACTGACTTATCAGGATTTGTAACAATAAAACATACTTCAATGTTTGAAGTATTCAAAATATCCCTAAGAACTGAAGCTGAAAGACTCGGGGTACCAAAAAATCAAATACGCATAAGAAAAGTATAAAAAAACATCCCTGAAAAGCAAACTGAAACGAGAATGTTTGCATTTTTTGCATCGTTTCGATATACTGGAGAAAATCATTTTCTATTGACCTATGTTTACTCGAATACTACTCATTCTGATTTCTATATTTTTTTCAGTACAACTCTCATTTTCAGCAGGAAGTGCTGATATAAATATTCGGGAGATAAATATTGGGGATACTGGAAACTACAATAGTAGTCTCGCAGAATTCGTAAATCCACTCAAAGCATTCTTTTTTAGTCCTGATGACTATGGAGATGTTGGAATTATTGGTGCATTTACTTCTATCGCATTCAATATTAAAAATTTCTTTATTGCTATTGCAGCAGTATTTTTGATGTATGCGGTATTAAAACTTATTTTTTCATCTAATGATGAGGAAAGCGTCAAAAAATGGCGGTCAAGCATTATTTGGACTTCCGTTGGAATCTTTATTATGCAGATAACCTTCTCAGTTTGGAATACACTTATCCTCAAAAATGCTTCTGATCGGGTAGGAAGCTCTCTCGGTTGGGAATTTTGGGTAAACGTATTTGCTCCAATTGTAAATGTACTTCAGATGCTTGCATCATTTGCGTTCCTCGCTATGGCAATATGGGCATTTTTCATCTTGGCAAGCTCTGGTGGCGATGAAGAACAATCAAAAAAAGCAAAAAATACAATTCTATATGCTGTCCTTGGATATGTTCTTATAAAAATACCTTATGAAATCGTTAAGGCATTCTATGGAAAACCTGGATGCGAATGAACTTCTAGCTGATTTGCATCGATGGGAACTTGTGATATCAAGGCAGTTGATCTCGAAAAATGAATTGGAATTATTTGAAAATTGTTTACTTTTTTCAATACGTTTCTTTCTGTTATTTGTGTTATATTAATTGTATATGCAGGATGGCTTGTATTTATCTCTGGGGGAGATGAGGAGAAGCTCAAAAAGGCAAAATCAACCATTCTCTATATTGCACTTGGATTTATTCTTCTTGTAGCAAGCCATGCAATATTCCGATTCTTTATCCTCAAAGGATAATAAGATTGACTCTGAATTCTAATTCCTAAGTCCTTCTTTTCCTTGTCTCAAATTCTTTTTATATTCATCGCGACGTTCATACTCCTCACCATACTCTATCTCTATGTTCGACGCCAGATCGCCATGGAGCGTTCTCTTGGGATGGTTTTTTTACGTGTCATCATCGCACGAAAGGATAGTGATATGGATGACAAAAAAGATACCGTGAAAGATTTTCGTGAGCAAATATCTATTATGGAGCAACTCTTTGCGAGTCTCAAATCACTCCATTCCAGTGCATTTAAAAGTTGGTTTTTTGGTCAAGAATACCTCTCTCTAGAGTATATTGCTCATCAGAATGAACTCTACTTCTATATCGTAGTACCAAAAAAATCAAAACTCCTTGTCGAAAAACAGATTATTGGTTTTTATCCTGATTGTCTCATTGAGGAAACTCCTGAGATCAATATTTTCGAATGACGAAATATCGTCCGTGGAGATATTATGATGATGAAAAAATGACAAGAATTCCCAATCAGAACCTATACCAAGCTTGAATCAGATAGTATGAATGGTCTCCTCTCAGCACTTGGAAGTCTTGATTTTGATGAGTCGGCCTGTATTCAAGTACTTCTACGTCCTGTTGACGATGATTGGCAAGAAAAGATAAAAAAAATGATTCGAAAAATTGAAAAAAAATCTGGACATTCCAGTCATTTTTCATGGAATCCACTCGAATGGATTGGGGCTTTTATAGAGATTATTGCTCGTGATCCTGAGGATTCTATGAAGCATAATGAGGGTGCTAATGAAAATAATGAGGATGATCCAGTTGATGAAGAGGGACTCATGAAGGAAAAAGTGAAAAAAACTGGATACGCAACAACCATCCGAATCCTGGTTACTGGTAATGATGAGAACAATATTGAGGCAGAGCTCAAGAGTATTATTTCTGCCTTTTCTCAGTTTGCTTCCCCTGCCTATAACAGGTTCAAGCCGATGAAACGAAAGAGTCTCTCTCTGCTTGTAGAACACTATATTTTCAGGCAATTTGCTTGGTGGCAAAAGGCTCCAGTGCTCAATAGTGAAGAACTTGCCACTCTCTATCATTTTCCTCATAGCAAATATAACAAGCAACCAGAGATTCGTTGGCAACGATTCAAGGTCGTCAAAGCTCCAGTAAATATCGCCAAGGAGTGACTCTATATTGGCGATAACGTGTTTCGTGGCGAAACCAAGCGAATCTATGTAAAAAATGAAGACCGTTTTCGTCACTTCTACGTCATTGGACAGACTGGTACAGGTAAATCATCTATTCTTCAAGTGATGGCACGCCAGGACCTCAGAAACAAGCGAGGAATCGCTGTTATGGATCCCCATGGGGACCTTGCTCGTGATCTGCTTAATTTCATCCCCCGAGAACGTGCTGATGATCTTATCTACTTCGATCCGGGTGACCTCTCTCGTCCAATGGGACTCAATCTTCTGGAGGCAAATAGTGAAGATGAGAAACAGATGGTAGTAGCTGATGCGACGAATATCATGATCAAACTTTTTGGTGGAGAGATATTTGGCCCTCGTATTCAGGATTATTTCCGCAACGGATGTCTCACACTGATGGATTGTCCAACAGGTGGAGCTATCACGGATCTTATTCGACTCTTTACGGATGATAACTTTCAGAGAGAACGTCGTACCACCCTCAAAAATCCAATCGTAAGAACCTGGTGGGATCATACCTATGCGAAGATGGGAGATCGAGAAAAATGAGAAATTATCCCATATTTTGCTGCGAAATTCGGGCAATTCATCACGAATACCTTGATGAGAAATATTGTCGGTCAAACACGAAGTGCTTTCGATATTGCTGATATTATGAACAATGAGAAGATCCTCTTTGCAAGTCTCTCAAAGGGTATCCTTGGAGATCTGAATTCGAATCTTCTTGGTCTCATATTGGTTTCAAAGATTCAGATTGCGGCAATGAAACGACAACAGATGGCGGCCGCAGATCGTCGTGATTTCTTTCTCTATATCGATGAATTCCAGAACTACGTAACCGACTCTATCGAATCTATCCTCTCCGAAGCTCGAAAATATCGACTCGGACTCGTGATTGCTCATCAGTACCTTGGACAACTCCAAAAATCCGATGCCCTCACCAAATCCAATCTCAATCTCAAAGACGCCATCTTTGGTAACGTCGGAACGATGATGACCTATAAAATTGGTCCAGAAGATGCTGAGATGATGGGAAAACAATTTGCTCCCATTTATACCGACCAGGACTTCGTCAATATGGACAAATTCAAAGCCGCTATCAAGCTCTCCGTTGATGGACAGCCAACTCCAGGATTTTCTCTCAATGTTCCATTTCCATGGCTCGAAAAATGAGATGCCGTAACAGGAAATGCTCTTCGAGAACTCTCCAGGCTCAAGTACGGACGAGAACGAGAATTTGTCGAAAAAGAAATTATCTATAGAATTGGTTCATCATCATAAATTATGTCACTCCGAATTTTCGCATCTCTACTTCTTTTATTTCTTTTTATTGAAGGAAATATTGTTCTATGAGCAAGTACATCAAATGAAGCAAAAGCGCAATATGAAGCATATAAAAAAGAAGCAGAAAGCTATTGTGATAGCAATGATAGATCATGGAAATGATGGAATACACTTATACCAAAAATTGATTACCCTGAACTAGAAGCTAGTGCCATAAATAAAGCTATGGCAACGTGGAAAGCTGATACACGAGTTATTGGTGATGAAAAAGCAAGACTAGAAGCCGATTTAAATCCATCACTTATAGGAGAGTACACCGGATTTAAGGCCCTTGAGGTAGCTCGAATTGGATATCGTAGTCGTATGAACTCACTCTTTGCGTGTGCTGTTGTTGCATCAAGAATTGATACTCTCACGGATCTGCAGAAGAATATAGAAAAAAAAGTGAAAAGTAAAAACTCTGAGGTTCTACAAAAACTGAAAAATGATGCACAAAAACTCAATCAAACCTACAATACTCTCAAGTGTAATGTTCCAAAAGGAAGTGATGGGAGTAAAGAAGAGATGATAACTGGGCTTACAAATACCTCAGCACGACAATATTGTCATTATCGCCACTATCTTGGATATCTCGAAACTCGGATAAATACCAATCTCACTGAAATTCAAAATATAGAAAAAGCAGTCGGTCAATGAAGTGGAACGAGTATATCTCAAACTACTGGACAATGGAATGCTTCTTTTATGAAATATAAAATTGATCTTGAAAAAGAAATTATTCGAGCCGATACAACTCTACCGAAAGCCCTTACAAGCTTTGGCGAAATGGATCAAACTTATGGTGTACATATTATGCTCACTATTATTTATGATGACTATACTCGTCTCAGAAGTGCTCTTTCTGAGTATATGAACCTTAATTCACAAATCTATCAAAAGGCACATAATGCTCAAAACCCAAATAAATCATAATAAAAAAATCTCTCTTCATTCGAAGAGAGATTTTTTTAGAGTTGATATTATTTTGATATAACTTCAGTTTTTTTCTGGCGAGCGTAGAACTTGTCCATAGAACTCGTTTTGAGAAGTGTTTTTTTACCAGTGTAGAATGGATGACATTTTGAACAGGTTTCTACACGGATCTCTTGATCTTTTGTAGCACTTCCTGCTGTATATGTATGTCCACAAGAACATGTAACTGGAACTTGCTTATAATTCGGGTGAATATTTGCTTTCATAAAAAAATGGTTAAGAGTTGGTTGCGAATCGCTCAATCTCAATATTTGGGAAAGGTACGAATGCCTCTTTGTATTTTTTATGGTGAAATACAGAAACCAATAATGGTGGGCCGGGTAGGGATCGAACCTACGAAGGCGAAGCCAAAGGATTTACAGTCCTCCCCATTTGACCACTCTGGAACCGACCCGTGGAGCCACCTATCAGACTTGAACTGATGACCGCCGGTTTACAAAACCGATGCTCTACCAACTGAGCTAAGGTGGCACGTGAGGCAGATTGTATAAAAAATGATTGTCTTGTCAAAATTTTTTTATACAATATCACTTATGATTCACCTAATTCACATTTCTGATGGCGAGAAACACTTTGGTGAAGCGGTTACTGAGTATACGAAACGACTCGGGAAAAATATAGAAATCCATACCATAAAACCTGTCAAGCATACTGAAATCTCCTATATCAAACGTGAGGAGACAAAGAAATTGATTGAGAAAATACAAAAACTCAAATGAACCGTTATTCTCTGTGATGAGAGATGAGAAGTCCTTGATACCATAGAATTTTCAGAACTTCTTAGGAAATGACGTAATGAAAGTGAAAATATAATATTCATTATTGGATGAAGTTATGGGGTAGATATAGATAATCTGAGATTAAATGCCCCTGTACGACTCATTCAGCTATCATCTCTCGTTATGCCCCATGGACTCGCCTATCTCGTGCTCATCGAGCAAATATATCGAGCTATGGAGATCATCAAATGAAGTGGATATCATCATATTTAATATATTTTTATTCAATGAATATGACTATTCTTCTTACTATTCTTTTAATTTTATTTATTTCGCTGTCAGGATTTCTTTTAAAGGAACTCTTTAAAAAATTTTGATTCTGGAAATCTTTCCAGAAAAAATATAAAAATCAAACATCTTGGATCTATAATTGAGATAAAAAACCTGGAATGTATACCATTAAAATGGAATGAAACAAAGCATTTAATACAATTATTGGTTTTGATTTCTCACTTGGTCCCATAAAGAATATAGGATACGATATTTTTTGATATATGGAATCATCAGATGATTGAATTTTATATTTTTCAACCTATTTAGGAAAATGATGAGTAGAATTCATATTCTTAATAGAGAGTGGTTATTCTGTTGAAAAAATAGATATATTTCTTATAGAAGATGATTCCTCGATTAAACCAAGCTATCTATTTTATCCTCATTGGTGGCAAAAATTGAATCTATTTTAATAAAATTTTTATCTACAAAAAATCCCCAATTCTTGGTAGAATGGGGAAATAATAGGGGAAGATGATTGTGCGGCACCTCGAGGACAGCTAGGGTACACTCATATGAGGGCAATCAACACATATCATGTGATTGGTGAGTTCTCACACTCGTCACGATTAAACGTGAACCTAACTGCCCTTTTGATGGTTTGTTTTGAAAGGACACTCAGTCCTTTTATTTTGGTGGGGACCCATATCCTACCTCTGAATAATTCAGAAAAAAGATATGGGTCCTCATCCGTGTTTTTTGTTTTTGTATGTATGCCGCTACTATTTGTTCTTTTTGTATTGGAATATTTGTAAAACTGTGTTTTTGGATTTGCAAACAGGAAGGTCTCTTGAGGAGAGTTTCCTATGATCGGGAAGTCAGGATTTTTTAAGGATCATTCTCTTTCGAGAAGACATAAGCAGTATATCAGTATTTCTTAAAACTTGCGAGAATATTAGTATTGCAATTTATGTATCGTATTGGTTTATAAGTCTTCTTTCCCTTGTTTTTGGCTCTATATAGCCATCTTTATTAAATATATTAATCGTACAGTTATAAAACCATTTCTGTATACATATTGTATATGTGTACATCTATTGTGCACATAGTATCAGCATCTGGATCTACATACTTAATCTATTTTTATAAAAAAAATCATATAGCGCTACTGCTCCGCTCAAGAAATAGAAAAGTACCACTATATATAGTGGTACTTTGTATTTATGCTGTACTCTATAAGAAAACTGGGGAATCCATAGGCTATTTATCAGTTAATAAAGCCAAAACCTATGACAATACCTGCTGTTTCTGTTCTGAGTACTCGCTCACCAAATCGAGCAAATATAAAACCATTATCTAGCATTTTTCATCTTTCTTGTTCTGACCATCCTCATTCTGGTCATACCCAAAGACTCATATATTGGACATCATTCCACTCTGATAAACGAACTGTCTCTCAGAGGGTATCAAGAACAATAGAGGAACAATCCTGATCTATGGTCTCTCAGATATTATCTGGTAATTTTTCGAGCCAACGTATCTCTGGCATAACCATTCCTCCACATTGTTCCAGGGCTTCTCGTGCAATATTCTCAAATCTTTCTATTTTTGCAGGAGTTACTAGGAGCTTTTGGGAACGATCTGAACGAAAAAATACAAACTTTGTTATACCAATTTCAACGCCTTTTTGGAGGATATACTCGATTTTCTCATATTTATTCGGCATTGCCTGGTAGATATGTATTTTCTTTTTTGGTTCTGTATTGGGGAATTTTTGTGATTGCCCTCGAAGCTGGATTGATTTTTTATCAATTCAAATAATAGTATACTCTGTTTCCGAGCCATCTCATGAAAACATGATAATATTCTCGCCAACCTGTACACGCAACACACGTGTAAGTTGGTGAACCATATCAGCATCAGTGATACTCATATCTATCTGAAGTGGAAATGTTACAAAAAAACGTTGCATATACTTATTGAGTAATTTTCTTATAGATATCTCTCGGAAGAAATAGGAGATCTGTGAGGATCTTCCATGCGATTATAACGAGCACAGCACTTCCCTGAATCAGAAATCCGTACAAAAATCAAATCATATCAGATCATATATTTTCTCCAAGGGGTTGATTTTCCAAGTATTTTGCAAGTTTATTCTGTGAGAATGGGAATAAATTCGGATCAATAAATCCATTCTCTTCTTCTCATTTTTTATCTCATAATTCGATAGATGCAATAACACGATCATAGGTATCGAGTGAGATGGTTCCTTCATTTAGGGCATTTTTTATCTCTGATTTGAGTCATTCTAGTGAGTTTCCTGTTTCAATATGTCTTTTTAACTCTCCAACATCAAGTGTTTTCTTTTTTCTGAGTATTGATTTAGATTTTTCGAAATCTTCTTTTTTGGATTCAATAATATTCTCTTCTTTTTCTTTTTTTTCACGGATGCGATCTCGAGCCTCATTGTAGACTCCTGGATTTTCATTGGACATAGTGATAGTATAGGAGAATCATCCTATGAATCAAGATTCAATGAAAAAATCTTCAAAAACAAGAAGCTCGAGAAAGAAAAAATTATCGAAGTGAATTTATGTACAATAATTATATCTCAAGGGTATTTCCATTGTGCCAAAGTTGCAAAGGGGCAGAAAAAAAATTTTTCTCTGCCGATGAGATTCGCCGTTTTTCAAGTTTTTTCTACATTCCTTCCATCTCCATCCCGATGAGCACATTCATCTCTGCAGCATACTCGAGTGGAAGCTCCTTGAGAAGTGGAGATACAAATCCTCTCACGATCATCGTCTTTGCTTCTGTCTCGAGAATTCCACGAGACATCAGATAAAAAAGCGTATCCTCATTGATTTTTCCGACACTTGCCTCATGTGCTACAATAGCATCATCAGTCTGAACCCGAATATCAGGAATAGTGTCTGATCGCGACCTGGAATCCAGAATAAGACCATCACAATCAATCTTTGATACTGCACCCGTAGCAGATTTTTTTATATCGATTAACCCCCGATAGATAGAAGCCCCACCATTCTTTGAGAGTGACTTCGATACTACCTCAGATGAGGTATTTTTCCCAATATGAATCACTTTAGCTCCTGTATCAGTCTCTTGTCATTCGTTCGCAAATGCAATACCAAAATGCATTGCCCGTGAATCATCCCCCTTGAGTATAGAACAAGGATAGAGCATAGTCACTCATGAGCCAAGATTCCCACCTACCCATTCGATAGATCCACCCTTTTCCACAATGGCTCGCTTGGTATTGAGGTTGTATGTATCTACTGACCAATTCTCAACCGATGAATATCGCATTCGAGCATTGTTTCCCACATAGATCTCAACACAACCAGCATGGAGGCTCGCTGTTCCATATTTTGGAGCACTACATCACTCGATATAATGAGCTGATGCTCCATCCTCGATAACAATGAGCGTATGTTCGAATTGCCCTCCGGACTTCATATTCATACGGAAATAAGCCTGGAGCGGAGCATCAATCTGAACTCAAGCAGGAATATAGAGAAATGTTCCACCAGACCACACTGCTCCATGGAGGGCCGCAAATATATGATCACTTGGTGGTACCGCTCGCATAAAATGAGACCTGACCAAATCTGAATGACTATGGATTGCCACAGACATATCCTCGAATATCACTCCCTGATCCTGGAGCTCCTGACGAAGTGAATGATATACTACCTCGCTATCATACTGAGCTCACACTCCTGCAAGCATAGCTCGTTCTGCCTCAGGGATACCTAATCGATCAAACGTAGACTTGATCGCATCAGGAACATCATCCCAAGACTTATTATCCCCTGAGCCTTCAGGTTTACCAAAATAGTATATGGAATTCAGATCAAGTTTCTCCAGTGATGGTCACCAAGTTGGCATCTTTGATTTTTGGAAGATATCTAGGGACTTGAGACGCACATCGAGCATCCAATCAGGTTCCTTATTGGAAAGCCAAATCTGTCTCACTACCTTCTCTGATATTCCCATCTCTAGAGCTGTAGAATAGGTGATATCATCACTCCGATCGAGTGTCTCTCGTGATATGTCTCCGAACGGTTGTGTAGTCATATTACTTGAATCATTGGGTACGAATATCTGCCACTAGAGAACGATCTCCCTGTCTCTCGATTTGTCCATCTCGCAAAATCACAATACGATCTACATCGATGCTGTCGAGGAGATGAAAATTATGAGTAATGAGAATTACTGTTTTTTTCTGTTCTCGAAAGTGTTGTATCTGTTCTCTGAGAATCTCTATAGCATCGATATCAAGACCGGAATCAACCTCATCAAGGATAATAACAGAAGGGTCAAGCAGTGCCACCTGAAGAAGCTCTATTCGACGTTTTTCTCCTCCAGAAAACCCAACAAAAAGATCACGGTCAAGAAAAGTAGAATCAAGTCCAAGTGGGGGGAGCATCTTCTCGATCATCCGACGAAATACAAATGGAGATGGTGACTTCGTGTCGATATGATGTCGAGCAAAGTGTGCATTGTAGATGGTTCTGAGGTACTCAGATACCTTTATACCTGGGATCTCTGGGATATTCTGGAATGACAAAAATAGTCCAGCAATATGTCGATCTGTTGGCGAATATGATGAGATATCAACACCATCAAGTAGGATAGATCCACTCACTTGATAGCGTGGATGCCCCATAATAGAGAGTGCAAGCGATGACTTTCCTGAGCCATTATGACCGAGGATGGCTATAGTTTCACCATTTTGAAAGGTATATTCAAGGGAATGAATAATGGGAGTATCCTGAATAGATACTGATAGATTGTTGAGTGTAAGCATATCGAAAGTATAGAAAAAAATCCCATAAAATCAACACCAAAAAAAATCCCCCCGGTAAAGGGGGGATTTTTTATAACCGATCTTCCGAAGAAGAAAAGATTATTTAGTGAAACTTGCGCTAGCACCAGTAGTACCAACGTATGTCTCAGAATCAGCAGCACCAGCAACAGTATATTGAAGCTGAGTAAGAGCTACTTGAAGCTGTCCACCTGTAGGAAGGAGGTTAGCAGAAGTAACATATACTTCGAATTCAACATATCCACCATTCTTATCAGCAGTCTTATTTGTTGTAAGACCAGATACAGAAAGAAGTTCACCAAGCTTAGGAACAGCACCAGAACCAGAAGTTCCAAGACCTCCACAAGTTTCAGTATTACCAAGATCTCGAAGACAAGCTTGAGCTTGGTAAGTAGTGTTACCAGGAAGAGCCGTCTTGAAGTCAAACTTAGCTCCAGAAAGAGTAATTCCAGTGTTTGTATCAGGGTTAGTTACACGAACCTTGAATGTATTCTCATTGATCGCTGTTACGAGAACAGTTGGAGCAACAGTACCTACAGTGTAAGTCTTAGTGTTAGCGTTTCCAGATGCAATGATAGTATTTGAATTAGAATCACGAACAACTGAAACAGCATTAGAACCAAGTGTACCAAGAGATACAGTCATACCGTAGTATGTATCAACTGAAGATACTCCGAGCATAACCTTATAGTTCTTTGTAACATCCTTACCAATATTATCATTCATACTAGCGAATGTAATAGTATTGTTAGAGATAGTCACAGTAGAAGAAACCTCAAGACCAGTAGCAACATCTACGAGCTTAGCGCTTGATGTAGAGTTAGCAATAGCCTGAATAGTTCCACCTACAACTGTTCCAGTAAGAACAACTGATTGAAGACGAGCGACCTCATTTCGAGAAGTGAGAGCAAATCGACCAATTTCTTGCTCTGCAGAAGAGTAGATACGAGAAGTAGAAGGAGCAGCTATAGTAGCAGTCTTGATTTCAACCTCAGAAGTATTGATAGTAGTCTTATCACCGATAAGATTCTTACCAGCACCAAGATTAGTGATAGAGTTATTTGAAGAATCACGAACCTCAGTAAGAGTTACAGTAAACTGGAACGCTGAAGAAGAGATATTAACATTGTTCTTTGTAGAACCTTCGATAGTGATAACTGCAGGATTAGCAGAATCAACTACGAATGAAACAGTAAGAGTTTGTACACCTGCAAGTGAAGTAAGAGTACCGATCTCAGAACCGTTAAGTTTAACAGTAAGTTGATCATTTACAAATGCTGTAATACCAGTACCTACAAAAGGAGTAGAAACTGTAAGTTTTCGTACAGAAACTGGAGTTGTAGATGAGAGTTTACCATCAAAGAATTTAACATTGTTTGTACCTGGAGCAAGAGTTACATTACCAGTACTAGACTTAGTAAATGTAAATTCTACAGCACCAAAGTCAATATTAACAAATCGACCTACAGTATTATCAGCAGGAACTGAAACTTGAGTAGAATACCCAGTAGCAACTTCAACTGCATTAACATCAGTACTAGAATCGATTTTCATACCAAGAGTAGTACTTGTAGCATCAACGAGGATATCACCTCGGAGCTCATAAGTCTGAGTATTTCCAGAAGAAAGAACATCAGCAAGACCAGTTACTGAGAGCTTCTCAGAAGTAAGAGTAACAGTTCCTACAGAAACACCATTCTTATATACCTTAACATTAGTAAGTCTCTTAGTAAAGTCAGTTGAACCAGAACGAGTAAGAGTAAAACCAGTTACCTTAGTTTCACGATCACCAGCTGAGATCTCAACCTTACTAAAGAGTTGGTTTGCTTTACCAGTAGTAATAGTACTTCCACCAACTGCTAGATTAGCATTAGTAGTAGCAGTCTTATACGAAGTTGTATTAACAAGACCAAGAGTTACAGGAGCACCAGTTACAGTTGTATTTGAAGCATTAACTGCATCAAGAGTAAATTGGTGTTGGCTATTCTCAGAACCAGAGAGGTTAACAAGAACATCTACTGAAGCAGATGAACCAGCCTTAACCACAAGGGCAGGAGAGAAGTAGATAGTAGCTTTCTGAGAAGTAGCGTTGTAATAATCAGCAGTACTAGAAATAACAACACCATTCTGAGCAGCACGGATTGCATTTGAATCTGCAAATCCCTTAGCATCACCAAGACCTGAACGAGATACGATAAGTGATTGAACAGTTACATCTGATTTACCAGCTGTAAGTTTAACTGCACCAACCTTAACACTTGAAGCATTCTTAGGAACATACTGTGCAACAGCAGTACCATCGAGTGCAACAGTAAGAGCACCAGCTACAGTTGGAGTAGTAACTCCTGAACCGTTAACTGGAGGAACTACTGGAGTAGTTGTATCAACCTCAAGACCAGCTACACATGCAGCGATCTTGAATGCTTCACCACGAGATGATGTAGCATTAGGGCGGAAGAATGTAGCGTCAGCAGCACATCCGAGTTCGTTTGCACGATTCACGTATGCAGCAAGATCACCAAGGTTAGCAAGATCTGTATAACCAGCATCTTCAGCAGAACCAGTTTCACCTACAGCTCCGAGAAGCATTTTAACAGCCTCAGCACGAGTTACAGATGCATTTGGACGGAAGTTAGCGTTGGCAGTAGAGACAACACCAGCTTCAGCGAGAGACTCGATGTAACCACAAAGATCACCAAGACTAGCACCTACGTCACCGTAAGTTGTCCCAGCACATTCTGTAGCTGTATATCCACCGAGGTTTGCAGTAATCTTAGCGAGTTCTGCACGAGTTACAGTATCACCAAGGCGATATCCTGACTCGTTTGATTGTACACCGATAACTGAGTTATCAGCAAGGAGTTCTGCATAAGGAAGGAACTCTGAAGCAGCAGATACGAGTGAAGCACTCATAGCTGTAGCAACGAGAGCTACTACACTTGCTGTAGAAGCGATCTTCGTAGAGAAGTTACTCATAATATAATATGGGTAAAAAAATAAATAAAGGAACCAAGCGGGAACAATTGTGATACTCTTGGTCAGAGAATACCGGTTTTTCTCTTCTGGTCAGGAAGAGACAACCATCTGTCGTTGACCGACAGGGAGGTTAAAGCTTTAACCTCAAGTTATTTGCATAACGAGAGGACCTGTATGAGTATGAATAATACTAAAACAAGTCCTCTCCTTATGTAGTGATACTCGAGGTTTCAACCAAGCTATTTATGGAAAGAGATGTTAAAGGGCTCTTCCAGGGATCCAATATAAAGACCAAGATCCGAAGATTACACGCAAATATTATGAAAGAGCGAGGCAAAGTCAAATCAAAGTAGAGGCTCTTCACACTCTTTTCACACCAGAAAAATATCACACAATAAAAAGAAATATTTTCAATATACTTCTATAGGCTTGTAGGAGAGAACCTGAGCTGAAAAATAGAAAAAAATTCGCAATTTTCATTTTTTCTCATATAGTGTGAAGAGAAGTACAGAATATATGTGTGAGAGTGACACAAGCTATGCAAAAAAGATGCCTCCTAAGAAAAATTGAAACTAAAAAAATCAGAAAAACTCCCCCATATGTAATCGATACTTTTCGTTTTTACAATTCACAACTTATTTATCATGGATATATTTATAATCCTCTCACTCCTGGTTGGGGGTATTTGAGGTGGTATCGGTTCTTATTTTTATATAACGACTCGGAATAAAAAAAATGCCGACAAGGTTCTCATGGATGCAGAAAACAAATCCAAAGATATCATTATCCGAGCTGAGGCAATAGCTACCAATCTCCGAAAAGAGATCGACGATGCTCGGAATGACATCCGCGAACGCAAACAAGGCGCCGTCGAACAAGAGAATCGACTCTCTGAAAAAGAACAAAAAATCGATAAAAAATATGAAGAACTTGAAGGAAAGCAGAATGCACTCCGACAAAAAGAATCATCCATCGATGATCGGATAGCAGCACTCGACCACAAACAAATGGAGATGGGAACAAAGCTCGAGTCTATTGCCAAGCTCTCAACTGAGGAAGCAAAGACGCTTCTCCTCGAACATACCGAAGAACGATACGAGAAAGATATCCTCTCGCTTATAGAGAAGAAAAAGAAAGAACTCAAGAACCGTGAAGGAGATATGGCTCGTGAGATCCTCATCAAGAGTCTTCAGCAATACGCTGGAGAAGTTACTGGTGAGACTACTCAAACCATGGTTCAACTCGAAAGTGATGATCTCAAGTGAAAAATTATCGGAAAAGAAGGACGCAATATTATTGCTTTTGAAAAGGCTACTGGAGTGTCACTTATTATTGATGATGCTCCTGATACGGTATTTCTTTCGAGTTTTGATCTCTTTCGACGATATATCGCCAAAAAATCTCTCGAAGACCTCATCCTCGATAAACGTATCCAACCAGCTCGTATCGAGGAAATCGTAGAAAAAAATCAAAAAGATGCTGACAAGCTCATCTATGATTTGGGTCGAAAAACCATCGATGAAATGGGAGTAATTGGTATTCCTGAAGAGATTATCCCACTCATTGGTAAATTCCGATTCCGTACGAGCTATGGACAGAATATCCTGATGCATAGCAAAGAAGTTGCCTATATCGCTGAGGGTATTGCAAAACTCATCGGTGCAGATCCCGTACTCGCACTCAAGTGAGGACTCCTTCATGACCTTGGAAAAGCGATGGATCACGATATCGAAGGAACTCATCCAGAGATCGGGGGTCGTATTGCTCGCAAATATGGTCTCGATGAAAAAACTATCAATATTATCGAGGGGCACCATGATGATGTTCCACAGATTTGTATAGAGACGAAGATTGTACAGATTGCTGATGCTATATCAGCCGTACGACCAGGAGCAAGACGG
This sequence comes from Candidatus Altimarinota bacterium, assembly GCA_013268835.1. GTDB lineage: Bacteria > Patescibacteriota > Gracilibacteria > BD1-5 > UBA2023 > JABFSX01. The sequence goes on from JABFSX010000003.1 coordinate 54,689, forward strand.
ATGAATGTCGAAGACTATGTGAAGCGTATTCAAGAGATGGAGAATATCGCTATGAGTTTCCCTGGGGTCAATAAGGCATATGCGCTCTCTGCTGGACGTGAAGTACGAGTATTTGTTGATGCTGATACCATCTCGGATCTTGATGCAGAGAAACGAGCACGAGAGATCGCTACTCAAATCGAAGCAAACTGTAACTATCCTGGTGAAGTGAAGATCAATCTGATTCGTGAAAAACGAGTAATTGAATATGCAAAATAATTATCCACTTATATAGTTATTTACTATAAATTATCTTATGTATCCACTTATAAACATCGGCCCTTGGATTTCTATATATACTTTTGGACTCTGTATGATAATTGCATGGGGAGTATTTTTTACACTTCTACATTATTTTTCAATTCGAAGGGGAATATCAAAACATATTTTTTCATCCATTATAGATTTTACTCTATCGATATTCTTTTTTGGGAGAATTTTCTATATTTTTTCTGATTGGCGTACTGAAAAATTCATTTTTATGGATCTTTTTGAAACTGGGGATATTTTTGGATTTTTAAAACAATTTTTTATTACTGATAACTACAGCCTTTCCTTTGCTGGTGGTGTAATTGGATTTTTGATAATATTTTTCTGGAAAACTCGGCAGAATAAAAAAGATCGTCTAAAATATTGGGATAGCGTTGTTCCAGCATTTTTGATTGCCGCTAGTATCGGATATATTGGAACACTTCTCTGAGGGCAGATTTATGGTATTGTTATGAACACTTTCTTTTCTATTACGTATACCAACCCTGATAGTATTGTTCCATTTCAAAATCCAACATTTCCACTTCCAATTATATATTCAATCCTTACACTTCTTATTGCTTTTTTTCTCTACAGAATAGATCGAAAAATTTCGATACCAGAAGGATTTCTAGGATATATGTGAATGGGATTATTTGCAGGAGTACTCTTTCTTGGTGAATTCATGAATGGAGCCAGTGACCTCTTTAGTTCAAGAATATATCTCAATATCACTCAGATTATTGCTCTTGGTCTTATCTCTTATGTAATCATATGACTTCTCAAAATGATGAAATCATAGAGCATCCTCGGATGCTCTTTTTTCTGAGCTTTTTTTGTTTTACGATTGGTATTATGTGTGGAATTATTCCTGATATTTCACTCGGAATTGAAGTCTCACTCTTCCTTGGTCTTCTGATGGTCTTATTGGGCTGATGGAAACGCTGGTATATAGTATTTCTTGTTATCACTATTTCCTTCTTAGGCTGGTATCTATGACGCTCCGACTACCAATCTCGGGAAATAGAATGGACTCTCCTCAATAGAGAAACCAGCGGATTCTCTGGAAGCTATGCTATTACTGGAAAAGTAGAAAAACTCCTCTACACAACAGATCTCAGTAGTACATACCGACTTCATATCGACAAGATCGCCAATATATCGACAAAAAATATCACAAATATAGAAGATAAAAATATAGGAATACTCTTTGAAGTGCCAAAAAATCTCCATATCAGTATTGGAGATACTATAGAATATAGTGGAAAAATAACCAGTATAATCAAGTATCCACTAAAATGATTCTCGAGCTATTCTTGGTATCATAGAGCCTACTGAAAAAGTAGCGTTCCAATGTTTCAGAGAATTACAAAAAATAATCCAAATATACTAGACCGAGTTCAACTCTGGTCAAAATGAGTTATATTTCGATGATTTCCTGAGAATGTCGCTGGAATCATTCTCTGAATGACTATCTGAAATATAGAACTCCTTTCGAGTGAGACAAAAAAATATTTTACCAATTCAGGAATAACTCACATTCTTGTTGTAAGTGGTTCAAATATTGCCTTTGTGATTGTTATTCTCACGGGTATTCTGCGATATATCCCCATAGGACGGTGGACTCGAGCAAGTGTAGTGATTCTATTTGTACTTCTCTATGGGAGCCTCGTAGGCTGGGATATGCCAGTGATTCGAGCGGTTGCTATGGGGCTCATTACTTATATAGCCATAGAGGGTGGGAAAAAATCTTCCAGCATTGCTATATTGTTCGCTGTGGGATTCTGAATTCTTATCTATTCCCCACTCGCACTGATCTACGATGCCTGATTTTGACTCTCTTTTTCTGGAACGCTTGGAATCCTTCTATTCCATTCACCAATACAATCACTCATCACAAAAAAATATATTCCAAAATTCTTCATTGATATTATCAGTGTCACCATTGCGGCAAGTATCGGAAGCATGATTGCAATCATTTATCACTTTGGTGTTATTCCTATCTACACTCTCTTTTCTAATATTCTTATCAGTGGTGTACTGGGTTGGATACTGTTTTCTAGTATTCTCTATCTCTTATTTGCTCTTATTGGGTGATGGGTACTCTATATTTGGTGATGGACAATATATATCCCTACGGCCTATATTATGTGGGTGGGGAGTTTTTTTGGAAATAACTATACCTATACACTTGATGAAAAATTGACAGAACCAATTTCATTGTTTTGTATAGGAATAATGATTTCTATTGTGCTCATAATGGAAAAATCGAAACTCCTACAATCCAAATAATACTGAATCTGTTATATCTTCCCTATTCAAGATATCAATATCTGGATGTTGTGAGAGTGATTTTTGGAGATTTTCTTGAATATTTTTAAGTATAAATCTTGCATATGACTCTGTAGTTGAAATGGAAATAATAATATTTCGGGATTGAAAGAAAAAGTATACAAAATCTGTAATTCCTCCTAGGATAATTATTTCTGAATTACTAATCATACTTAAGAATTTTTTTTGCATAATTACTGATGATCATGCTGTAGAAATATACTTATCAAAGCTTTCTATCCATATTGACATCCATTGTCGAATGGACTCATCAAGTTCTGATTCATTAAAATTCCATGGAATCTCATATCTATACAATAATTGAAGTGACTTCATACGGTCTCATTGATCAATACTATGAAATACGTGATATGCAGCATCAGGATAAACCAAAGCAAGAATACCAATAATTGGACGAGAAGGAAGTGCTATAGATAGCAATTCTGTAAGTCTTGGAATGAGTGATTCATAAAATGGATTCTGTATAAACCGTGTAAGAATATGAAATAATTCATTATTATCCCCTTTGGCTTTTTTTTCATCTTTTTGAGCTCGTTGAATCTGAGCCTGTGCTTTTTTGTAGGACTCTTTTTGTTTTTCGCTCTTTTCACGAACTGCTTCTGGCGAAGTAGAAATACTTGAAGATTCTCAGAGAGATGTAGATTCAGATTCAAATTCCATAATATACTAATGAATTCCTGGTATTGGATAAGTAATACAAAGATCTCGAACTTGTGACTTTAGTTCTATTTGAAGAGCTTCATTCGTATGTTCCTTGAGTGCTCGCACCATAATATGAGCCAATTTTTCTGTTGCAGCCTCATCAAATCCCCGAGTAGTAATTGCTGGAGTTCCGATACGGATTCCTGATGGATCAAGTGGCTTACGAGTATCATATGGGATCATATTTTTATTGGTCGACACGCCAATATGTTCAAGTATTTTCTCTGCTTCTTTTCCTGTAAGACCCAGTGATCCATATGCATCAATGAGTATAATATGATTGTCTGTTCCTCATGAGATAACACGAATTCATTCTTCGCCAAATACCTTTGCCATCTGGCGAGCATTGGCGATAACTTGGCGAGTATATGTCGAGAATTCTGGAGAAAGCGCCTCTCCAAAAGCAATAGCCTTGGCGAAAATAGTATGATCATGTGGTCATCATTGAATACCTGGAAACACCGATCGAGCGATATCTGGGCCATATTTTTCTTTTGCCATAATCATAGCTCCACGAGGTCAACGAAGTGTCTTGTGCGTTGTAGTAGTAACAATATCACAATATGGAACTGGATTTTCCAGTACTCATCCAGCAATAAGTCCAGCAATATGAGCAATATCAGCCATAAGAATTGCGCCCGTATCATCGGCTATTTGCCGAAAGCGTTTCCAATCAAGAGAGCGAGAATAGGCAGAAAAACCTGCAATAATCAACTTTGGCTTATGTTCTTTCGCCAACTGTTCGACAATATCCATATCAATAAGTTCTGTTGTTTTATCAACACCATATGGAATAATATGAAACATTTTCCCTGAATAATTCAATGGATGTCAATGAGAAAGATGCCCTCCATGATCCAGATTCATACCAAGGATAGTATCCCCTGGTTGAAGAAGAGCAAAGAATACGGCCAAATTTGCTGGTGATCCAGAATGGGGTTGTACATTAATATACTCTGCTCCAAAAAGTTTTCGAGCTCGTTCGATAGCAAGAGTCTCTACTTTATCAACAAATTCTTGCCCAGCATAATATCGTTTTCCTGGATATCCTTCTGAATATTTATTTGTAAAAATAGATCCATTCGCTTCTAAAACTGCCTCAGAAACATAATTTTCACTGGCAATGAGTTCAAGTTCATAACACTGGCGATTTTGCTCTCCAACAAGATAACTATGTGCTTCTGGATCAATATCCAGAATATTTTGTGCTGTTTGATTCATAATAAAATAATTAAAAAAATAATAAAATATATTATTTTTAGACTATGTAATTGAACAATTGGGATTGGAGAGATAGTACATATTATTCTTTTGTTAGAGTATTAAAAGTATTTATTTTATATTTTTCTTTCATCTGTTCTACTGAACCCGATGATACAATTTGATCTTTTATAATGATTTCTGCTGCTTTAAGTTGTCGATCAAATATATTTTCATAATCTTTCGCTGTTAATATAAGTCATATATCTGGAGTAATCCCCTTTTCATCAATACTGGTATCTTTTGGTGTATACCAACGAGCTGTAGTAATTTTAATAATACTACCATCTCCAAGATCAAATGGTTCTTGAACTGAGCCCTTTCCATAGGATTTATCACCTAATATTAAAGCTCTTCCATGATCCTTTAATGCACCGGCAAATATTTCACTTGCTGAAGCACTAAATTCATTAATAAGAACAACAATAGGAATACTTACATTACTTTTAGATCTTGCTCGAGTTAAAAGTACTTCATTTTTCTTACTATCATTTTGTTTTATTATCACTACTGGTGAATTCTGTGGAAGAACTATTGAAGCAAGATCAACTGCAGTATCAAGATATCCTCCACCATTATTACGAAAATCAAGAATTATTCATTCTGCCCCAGTTGAAACAAGTATGTTCCATGATTTAATAAATTCATTGGTAGTGTGTTCACCAAATGTTGCTACTTCAATATATCAAATATTATTAGGAAGCATTTTTTCTGCCACTGATGGAACATTTACCTTATCACGTATCACTGTAACATGAAGATCTGTATTATCTTCTCATCGTTTATATGTGATTTCTGCTTTTGATCATTTTGGTCAACGAATTACCTTTACAGCCTCTTCTGTAGATTTACCAACAATACTCATATCTCCTACTCTTGTCATAATATCTCCCGCCTTAAGTCAGGCTTTTTCAGCAGGAGAATTAATAATTATTTTCATAATTTTTATTCCTTTTGGGTTTTCATTAATAACGGCTCCAATTCATTCAAAGTCACCACGAAGAGCCTCTTGAAATTCAGTAGTTTCTTTCTTGGTAAAATATGTACTATGTTTATCTCCAAGTCAGTTTACAATAGATTTTAACATTGCATCTTCAATGTCGATATTTGTTTTTTTATCAAAGCCGAAAGAATTATTTCTAATAATATTCATTGTTTTTTGTACCTTTTTTGATGCAAAAATATCCTCATTGGAAAGATTTTCTTTTTTATCCTGTATTACTGAAGTATTCAGAGTATCTACTACTTTATATTGATTTGCTATATATCCTAACAATAGTCATCCTATAAAAAAAATAATAACAATGAATTTATATATTTTTACATGAGAGGTTACTATTTTTTCTTCTGTTGATTGATTTTGTGAAAAAGTCATATATTTTTAACTTGATATTTTTATGTAGAGTTAGTGTAGGAATTTTTATGTAAAAAACAAATCAATATTAATAAGTTTTTTACAAAACAATCTCTGTAAAAAACTCTAAGATTTAGTTTTAAAATAAAGGATTCTTTGCTGTAAGTTACATACAAGATGTATATAAATATATATGTAAAAAATCTATTTAGAAAAGAAATATTTTTTACTATGAGTAACTAATAAAAGAATTAAATATAAAAAATATAAAAACTTTTATCTAATTCAGAAAAAATGTATTGTAAAATTCTTATTTTTCATATACTTTTAGTATGAATTTTTTTTGAATAACTCTCGAAGGTCGAGATGAAAAAACGGAAGTACTTAAGAAAATCATTCAGTCTTTAGCTATTTGACCTGAAGAAAAGTCTTTATACATACTTTCTTTAGATGTTTTATCTGACTCTGATTTTACAGTATTTTTCAATCGAATTACATCCCAATTTGGTAATTCTAAAGTAGTTACTAAAGAATATAGTATTGAACCACTTACTTCACAGTTTATCTAAGATAGTATGCAATTTCAAGCAACATGTTCTAAATGAAATAAAAAACTTACCCTCACTCTTAATGCGGATACTCTTGATAGTGCTCGAAATATACTTCATGCACAAGGGTATTCTATTATAGAAATCAATGAAAATACTGATGAAAATATATTAAGTGGTAACTTTTTTTATTTTGATGCTAAAGTTAATTGAATTTTACAATCTGGAAAGATTCAATCCAATGATATTTTTAAATCTTATAAAAAGCTTATTGAAGACTTAAAATATGATGTAATATATATTTATAGTAATGAGGGAATGCCTGAAGAATCAAAAAAACTGATTACGGCAAAAGTAAAGGATGGATATAGACTCTATAAAGAATCTATTGGGGAAGATATGGATGAAGAAGAAGAATTAAAATTACAAACAGCTGATCAGCAGGAGATGTGAGAAATTTCATGAGATGTTCTTAAAGAGATAGCAAAATATGGAACTGTTATAGATTCTAGTATAGAAAAAATCCAAAATCTTTTTTTGAAGTATCATGAAACAATAACTCATGAACAAAAGATATGATTAGAGAATCTAGAAAATCTTCTCGTACAAACAAAAGGAACAAAAAATCTTTGAAAAATTAGTTCCACAGTAGAAAATTGATTAAGAATAATTGGAGAAACAGAACTTGCCCTTCTGAAAACAGGAATGACGGAAGAAAAACAAAAATTTCTTGATGAAACGAATGCATTATTAAAACAAGTAGGTTCAAAAAATAGAATGGAAAGTGAAGAAGAGAAAAAAAATTCAATTACCTATAAAATAAATAATTTTTTTGCCTCAAAGGTAAAAGAAAAAGCAGCTCCAGAAAAAGAAAAAAAAGATGTAAATTCTTTTATTTATTTTAAAAATAAAAGAGAACTTGATACATATAAGAAAAAACTAGGTATTACCGATATGGATATTGTAAAGGCTATTTTTACACTTCAATTTTCTCAATTTAAAAAACTTTTTCTTAAAAGAAAACTCATCTCTCAAAATATAGAAATTATTAATAATCGACTTAATAATCGGGTAGTTTCTTATACGAAGATGATTCACGGATTTGAATATTATGTTAATAATTTTGTTAAGACAATAGAGCTTATAGTAAGTGTGCTTACATATGCAATATTCTTTTATACTATCGCACTTATTATTCTTCATACACTTAATAATTTGAATATATTTTCAAGTCAAATTAATGATAAAACGATTCTTTTTGTTACCATAACAAGCATTATTGCCTTTTTATTAACATATATACGAGGGGTTATAAGTGCTATTATTCTTATTCCATCGATTGCAATAATCATATTCTTTATTTCTATCAATTTTTAATCCATGTATCTCTTACTCATAGGAGTTCATGCTGTATTTTTTTTTATTGCTTACCTCCTCTCTAGTGTAGTATTACAATGAGTTTTTGTATTATTTCTTATTTTTTTTCTCCTATATTTTTCTCCTATATTTTTCTCAAAAGGAGAAACGCTAAAAAAAACAGATCAAAAGATTCTTGATATAAATATTTCTCCAAAAAAATCAATTATTATACCACTTATTCTTACGTATGCGGGTATTTATATTCTTGCTTTTACGGTAACACGGGATTTTTGAGATAATTTTAATCTCCATCTCTATATTCTTTTGTTTATATTTTTTATTTTTGCAGGATATATACTTACATTTGATTGGAATACATTATTTTTTCGTGACGCATTTCGATTTCATCTTATCTGTAGTTATATTACTATATTTATTCAATTAGTGTATTTCTTTGTTTTTTCATGAGAAATTAACTATATTCATATCATATTTTCATTGGTTACGCTTGGCTTTTCAACATTCTTTTTTACATATTTTATAGATGAAAATGTAAATATATTTCTCGCTTTTGTATTATCAATACTTATAACTACTGATACCTGTATTGTATTTTTATTTTGAAATCTTCATATTTTTACACTTTTAGGACTTACTAGTCTTGTGAGTATTTTTTTGTTTGAGTATACTCCAAAGATATCACTGTTTTTAAAATTTTTAGAGCCAACTCGAGTGCTTTTACTTACTATTTTACTATGAATTGCAATTGTATTTATGTTTTCTCCATTGATTTCATATTTTCAATTCGTTTGGTTTCTTCCTATTATTACAGGATTTTTATTTTCTATTCATATTCGATATTCGAATTATATATCCTATTCAATAGGAATTATTACACTTTTTTTCTTATATAGTTATTTATTTTTCCCGTTATTGATTTCTCCAGATTTGATATCAAGCTTACTTTTTATATTCTTTTTTTCTCTTTGTATTATTGGAAATACATATTTTTGGGAGGAACGATATCCATATGATTTTTCTATACTTCATTATTCAAGTATAGGATTTAGTGCCTTCACTCTTTTTTATTCATTGATTTTTATTGCCTGGTGAGCTGGATTAACTTTATTTCTTGCTTGTTCATTATTCCTTTTTGCGATTTTATTTCTTCTTTCTTATTTCAGATTTCAATATCGATAATAAGTTCTTAACTTATACTTCCCCTCAATGCATACCGAAGAAAAATTCTTGAGTAATTATATTCCTCCTTCTTATTCCATTCAATCTTGTTATCTTATATTTGCACTCTGAGAAGAATTTACTCAAGTTGAAAACTTTTTAACATTTCAAAAAAATACAGATTCCAATGCCGAGCTTATGCTCGATGGGGTTGATTTGGAACTTTTGAACATTTCACTCGATGGTAAAAAACTTGAGAGTAGTGAATATATTCTTACAAAAGAATCACTGACACTTCGTGATCTTCCAGAAGTATTCGATCTTCATATTGTGACGAAAATTTTTCCTGAGAAGAACACCGCCCTGGAATGACTCTATAAGGCAGCAGGAATCTATTGTACACAGAATGAGCCAGAAGGTTTTAGAAAAATTACCTATTTTCTTGATCGTCCTGATTGTATGACAATCTTCACAACGAAAATCATTGCTTCAAAAAAATATCCAATACTTCTCTCAAATGGTAATCTTATAGAATTTGGCGATATTGATAATGAAACACATTACACTATATGGAATGATCCTTTTAAGAAGCCATCCTATCTTTTTGCTCTTGTAGCGGGTGATCTGGGGAAAATATCTGACAAATTCGTTACTATGAGTGGTAAAGTGGTGGATTTGCATATTTTTTCTGAACATGGAAATGAGAAAAAGTGTCTCCACGCAATGGAATCACTCAAAAAATCAATGAAATGGGATGAGGATACGTATGGTCGAGAATATGATCTCGATGTATTTCATATTGTTGCGGTTGATAGCTTCAATATGGGAGCGATGGAGAATAAGAGTCTCAATGTGTTCAATACTATCTACGTACTTGCCGACCTAGAAACTGCTACAGATAAGGATTTTCTTGGTATTGAGAGTGTGATTGGACATGAATATTTCCATAATTGGACAGGGAATCGTATTACGTGTCGAAACTGGTTTCAGCTCACTCTCAAAGAAGGGTTGACGGTATTTCGTGATCATGATTTCTCTGGGGATATGAATTCTCGTGACACCATGCGAATCGAGGATATTCGTGATCTTCGTGAATTCCAATTTCCAGAAGATGCAGGACCAACAGCACATCCTATCCAACCTGCTTCGTACAAGGAGATGAACAATTTTTATACTGCAACGGTGTATGAAAAAGGTTCTGAAGTGATACGTATGATGGCTACCCTGCTTGGAAAAGAGAAGTTTCGAAAGGCAATGGATCTCTATTTTGAGACATTTGATGGACAAGCAGTGACAACTCAGGATTTTGTTTGGGCGATGGCAACTGCTGGAAATATAGATCTGACACAATTCGAAGAAACTTGGTATCATCAAGAGCGTACTCCAGGAATCAAGGTTTCAGGAATATATAATGAAGAAAAACAAACCTATACCCTTCATTGTGATCAAATTATAGAGAAAAATACTCGTGGAGAAGAACAAAAACCATTTTTTTACCCATTTCGTATTGCATTATTTCATACAAATGGAACAGAGTTCCCTCTTGTACTTAGTCAAAAATATAATCAGAGTCGTATTTCTGATGGTGTTCTTATTATTTCTGAGGTGAGTGAATCATTTGTTTTTGAAAATATTGCAAGCGAACCGAAGATTTCATTGAATCGTGGATTTTCAGCACCAATAAAGGTATTTTTTGATGATATTGATCCTGAATTTATCATTCAAAATGAAACTGATGGTTTTGCTCGATTTGAGGCAATGGAGCAGTATACGAGTTCCGTGTTTCAGGATATTATCAATGGGAAATGAGTTTCTAAGTCGTATCTTGCCCTCTATGGTACTTTACTCGAAAAAGTAGATGATGCCCTGTATCAGTCAATTTTGGTGCGAATACCAACACTCAATACCCTTTCAGGAATGTATAGTGATCCAATTGATTTTGAGGTACTCTCTGGTGCTCGTAAGACGCTTCTGGAGGTTATATTGAGTCAGTATGAGGAAAAAATAGTAAAACTCTATAAAGAGCTAATTTCGATGCTTCCTGAGGATGAATGAATCACCGCTTTTGAGATAGGGATTCGATCCTATATCAATAGTCTTCTTGATATTCTCTCATCTTCAAAGAATACAGAGAATATGGTGACTCTTGCTGAAACTCAATACAGGAACTCTCGAACTATGACCCTTCAGCTTTCGGCTCTGGTGCTACTCGATCAATATAGTGAAGATCGACATCCATATATTCAAAAATTTATCGATACCTATAAGGAGAATCCTCTTGTAATGATGAAATATCTTACGTTGGTTGGAAATTCTACGAATAGTCGAGTGGTCGAAAACATCAAAAATATTCAGGTGTCATCATTTTATCAAGAAAAACTTCCGAATCATGCGAAAGCACTTTTTGGAACTTTTTCCAGAAATCTTGAATTTTTCCATAAAAAAGATGGTTCAGGATATGGATTACTTTCTGATTTTATTCTTGCTATTGATATAGTCAATCCACATACAGCAGCAAGAATGGTTGGGGCATTCAAGTTATATCCAAAACTTTCAGAAGAATGTCAGAATATTATGCGACCCTACCTTGAAAAAATATATACCAAAGAATGACTTTCCAAGAATACAGAAGAAATCGTGGAGAAGATTTTACACTATAAATCATAGTATATGAGATCATTTTTTATAGCTCTGATGAGTATATTTTTTGATATGTCGAAAGATGGCGAAGCTCAAAAAGATATATTCGTTCCACAAGATCTCACAGAACACTATAAAAAAGAAATCAATAATTTTCAATTGGACGGAGTATATATCGGGGCTCACTATACTGATGTACGAGATTCTATCGAAGCATACAAGTATCGATCAGATCGACAATATGCATGAGGATATGTCGATATATTGGCGAAAGTTGTCGAAAAATATGTCGAAAATAATAACAATGATCCTCTTATGGTAGCCGTTCCAATGCACTGGAGTCGGTATATGATACGATGATTCAATCATATTGATTTTCTCGTGACAAGATTGTCAGATAAACTAAGTATACCATATGAAAAACCCTTGCAGGCAAATTTTACTCACAGACAATCAAAACTCTCAAAAGTAAAACGAATGCAAAATAGAGACCATGCTTTTAAGATCAAGAATTGAAAGTCTCTTCCTGAAACAGTAATACTCGTCGATGACATCATATCGACAGGATCGACGGTAAATGCTTGTGCTAAGATCCTCAAAGAGTCAGGAGTCAAAAAAGTATATTGAGTATTCATTGCTTCAAATCAATAGTTTAAACTACTATAATTGTATCTCATTTTTCATTGGGATATTTTTATATTTTATTTTTTAAGAAATTATTGTAATAAAATGCCTATTGGATAGAATAGAAGGATTGTATTTTTATCTTGCTACTATGTCTGAAACTATTGAGATTATCGGTGCCGAAACACATAATCTGAAGAATATCTCTGTCTCTATCCCAAAAAATACCCTTACCGTTGTGACGGGTGTCTCGGGTTCTGGGAAATCTTCCCTTGCCTTCGATACACTCTACGCTGAAGGGCAACGACGCTATCTGGAGTCCCTTTCGACGTATGCTCGTACGATTATCTCAGATATCTCTGAGGCAACACATGTTCGAGAGATTCGTGGACTCTCCCCTACTATTGCAATCCATCAGAAAACCGTTTCAAATAACCCACGTTCCACGGTTGGAACCATCACAGAGATCTATGACTTTTATCGACTCCTTTTTACGAGTATCGGTACGCCGTATTGTATTAATCATCCAAATATTCCACTCAAAAAAGATAGTCTAAAGAATATTGTGGAGTATGTTTCTAAGTTTCAGGAGTGAGATCGATTCCATATCCTTACTCCCCTTCCTTGTGATGAGAATGATATGAATATTGATTATATAGCAAAAAAAGTCACTGATATGGGGTTTGTTCGTTTTCAGATTGGTGACACAGCTTATTCTGTTGCAGATGAGCTCGATATTTCCCTTTCGGAAAAAGATACTGTATATATCGTGGTAGATCGTCTGATTAAAAAAATTGATGAGAATTTTGATACTCGTGTGGTCGACTCTCTTCGTATCGCTCTTGAAAAATGAAATGGAAGAGTTTCTCTCTATGTATGAGATACATATGTTCACTTTTCTCTCCATGCTTCTTGTCCGGTTTGTGATTATCAGATAGAGGATCTTTCTATTTCCAATTTTTCATTCAATTCGCATCGAGGAGCTTGTCCAAGTTGTCATGGTCTTGGTTCATCGACAACGTTTCTTGAGGTTGATATCACGAAGCCAGAACTGACTCTTGCAGAAGGATGTCTTCTTCCTTGGCAAGCACATCCTTATTATACCCTTCTTCTTGAGGCAGTATGTACTCAAGAATGAATCTCCATGAATACTTCTTGGTCACTTCTGAAGGAAAAAGATAGAAAAAAAATCCTGTATGGAGTTCCAGGATCATTTGAACTCAGTTATCTTGGTAAGGGAAATGATGGAAAAACTCATAAGGCGAAATATGAAGGACTCATTCCGAATCTTGAGCGTCGATATACAGAGGCAGATAGTGCTCATGATGCGTACTTCAAGAGAATTGCAAACTTCGCCACAGAACAAGTATGTCGAACTTGTGAATGATACCGTCTCCAGAAAGCATATCTCAGTATAAAAATTTGAGATAAAAATATTGGCGAACTTGCGTCATTTAGTGTCGAAAAATCACTGAATTTTTTCAAAAATATAGTTCTATCTAAAACAGAAGAACATATCTCAAAACCAATTCTCAAGAATATTATTGAACGACTTGAATTCCTCTCAGGGGTTGGACTCGAATATATGACTCTTGCTCGTCGAGCTGGAACACTCTCAGGTGGTGAATCTCAGAGAATCCGTCTCGCTACTCAGATTGGTACACGACTGGAAGGGATTATCTATGTGCTCGATGAACCATCAATAGGTCTCCATCCACGAGATAATGATATGCTGATTGCCAATCTCAAGCGGCTTGCAGCTATCGGTAATACGGTCGTGGTTGTCGAACATGACGAAGATATTATGAGAGAGAGTGATTATATTATCGATATCGGTCCTGGTGCTGGGGTTCATGGTGGTGAAGTACTCTTTTCTGGAAAGTATGAGGATCTCTTGAATTCATCAACACAAACAGCAGAATATCTCTCGATGAGAAAATCTATCGTTCGAAGAAATCCTGTAACCAAGAGTCCAAAAAAATTCATCGAAATATATGGAGCGGTCGAAAATAATCTCAAAAATATCAATGTCAGAATCCCACTCGAATGTATGACGGTAGTGACAGGGGTTTCTGGTGGAGGAAAATCATCGCTCATTATCGATATTCTCTCGAACTATCTCATGAATTTTTTCTATCCGAGTAGTCGTCAGATAGGTCGACATGATCGTGTCGAATGAGTGTCGAACATCGACAAAGTAATTATAATAGATCAGTCCCCTATTGGAAAAACGCCACATTCTAATATCGCCACATATACTGGACTCTTTACCTATGTTCGTGAAGTTTTTGCAGCATCACTCGATGCTCAGAAGCGAGGTTTTGGTCCTGGAAGATTTTCATTCAATACGAAGTGAGGTCGTTGTGAAATCTGTGAAGGAAGTGGTACGAAGAAAATCGAGATGCATTTTCTCCCAGATGTCTATGTCGAATGTGAGTCGTGTGGTGGAAGCAGGTATAACAATGAGACCCTTCAGGTACAATTTAAGGGAAAGAATATCTCAGAAGTTCTCGACATGACGATCGAAGATGCAAGTGCATTTTTCGTGAGTTTTCCTCGAATCAAGCGAGTTCTCGATGTTCTCATTGATGTCGGACTCGGATATATCACCCTCGGGCAATCGGCTCCGACACTCTCAGGAGGGGAGTCACAGCGTATCAAGCTCGCATTCGATCTTGCCAAGAGGTCGACAGGACAGACACTCTATATTCTCGATGAGCCGACGACAGGTCTTCATTTCTCTGATGTACAGAAGCTTCTCGACATCCTCGATCGTCTCGTAGAGAAAGGGAACTCAGTACTCGTGATCGAACATAATCTCGACATCATTGCCAATGCGGATGCTATTATCGATATTGGTCCTGAAGGTGGTGATAAGTGAGGAAATCTTGTCTTCGCTGGTCCTCGGGATAAGATTCTCAACGTTGAGAATAGTTATACAGCGAAGGCACTCAAGAAATATCTGGAGAAAAGAGGGAAGTAGTTGATTAGTTTTTAATATAAAAAAAAGATCCAATTTTGGATCTTTTTTTTATTCGAGAAAGAATCAATTATTTGATTCGATTTGCTCGCTTTGTCATAGTGAGATCAGCTTTCTCGAGTTTTTTGAGAAGATCCTGGTCGTCATCTCCAACATAAGCAGAGATATCACCGAAGAATGCTGCACGATTCGCAAGGATCTTTGCTACGATTGGCGCTGTGTCAGTTCCGAGCTTACGAGCACTCATGAGTTCTTTCTTGAGTGATGCAAGTTCTTTCTTGGCTTCAGTAGCAGTAGCTACAACATCCTTCCATTCTTCTTCTGTGAGCTCAGCACTAAGAAGTGGATCAATCTTGGTGAGTTCTGCCATCACTCGCATAGCCTTGCTCTTGATAGAACCATTAATCATTTTCTTAGATCCATAGTAGAGACGTCCACCCTTTACCTCAATATCTACATTATTGACAGTGAGTTTACCAGTTACACGGAGTTTCCCTGTAACAACAAAGCTATCCGCATTGCTCACCGTCATATCTCCATAAACATAGAGGGTATCAGAGATAGTCACCACATCAGTATTATTGATTACAAGATTACCAGAATGAGTTGTAGGAGTATCGATAACATACTCATCTTGATTACTAATTCCATCTTCATCTGAACCATTATCAGAATCGAGCATAGAGTTCATATCGTACATATCAGAATTGAGTCCTGAGAGTGAGCTCATAGAACTTGAACCGTTCGTCATGCCACTACCATCCTGAGTCATAGCTGCAAAAGCAGAAGTATTGAGTGCAAGGATAGTAACACATGCAACTCCAAGAGAATTCTTTATAGTCATAACTATAGAAAAAATTAAAAAATAATAACCTATGTGTGAATTTTACATAAGACGAACATAGGATAGTATATTTTTTTAAAAAAGTCAAATATCTGATATATGAACTTTATTTCGCCAGATTTGAGCCATATTCGTCAATCATCGACAATGAGTATGTCGACCATAAAAACCTCATAAAATAGGGAACTGTGATATATACTTCAATCTAATTTCGCCAGAATATTGCCAGTATTGGTAGAGTGTCGATAGATGAGAAATGTAAAATACATTGCGAATTGTATATAACTATATATACTTTTTAAGTGAATTTTAAATATTTATTTTTTATAGAATGATTCCAAAATTTAATGAAACAATGTTGCCAATCTTAAGGTTATTATGAGATAATAATGAGTATAGATTAGGTGATATGGTTGAATGATTATATTCTGAATTTAATATCACCGAAGAAGAAAAGAGAATAAAAATATCAAATGGAACATATAAGTTTGATAATCAAATCGGGTGGGGAAAATCTTACTTGAAACAAGCATGACTAATTTATTACCCTAAAAGGTGATATACAAAAATTACAGAAGAATGATTAAGGGTTTTATCTGAAGGACTTTCAGAAATAACAGTTTCTTACTTAAAGAAATATGATAATTTTGTAAAATTTTTAACTCCCACTAAAAAGGAAATTGGTAATGATATTCAGATTATTTCGGATGATGAATTAACTCCTGAAGATTTAATTGAAGAAGGTTATAAGAAATTTGATTATTCACTAAAGAAAGATCTACTCGATAAATTGTTTGAAACAAACCCATATTATTTTGAGAAGATAATTCTTATGCTCTTTAAAGAAATGTGATATTGAGACTTTATTGAGACTCCAAAATCAGGTGATGGTGGAATTGATGGGATAATCAATCAAGATACACTTGGGCTTGAGCGAATCTATACCCAAGCAAAAAGATACACAAAGTGAAATGTATGAGAATTAGAAATAAGAAATTTTATAGGATCAATGAATGAAGTTTCAAAGGGTATTTTTGTAACGACTTCAGATTTTAGTGAATCTGCTAAAATAAAAGCAAGAGAAGCAAGACATCATAAGATTATATTAATCAATTGAGAAGATCTTGTTACTCTGATGATAAAGTACAATGTTTGAGTTCAAAAGAAGAAAATTTATGAAATAAAAGAAGTTGATTGAGATTTCTTTATTGATGATTAAATATAAAAAATCCTCCAAGTTTGGAGGATTTTATAGGCTATAAACAGTAAGAACCATCTAAAATCTTTCATTTCGAGAATTATATAAAGTAAAAGTACCGAAGGAATAGATTGAATACTAATTTTTATTGAAAGTTAGAGTATTTTAGTTTTATATTCATTTTTGAGTCTGTTAATAACAGTTCTCATGTTTTGTTAATGAAATTAGTAAACTCAATAGCAAAATCTTCTAAGAGAATATTTCATTCCTTTCATAAATTTCAATCCAATCTAGTAAGTCTATGAATTTTTGGATTTCCCATCAATATTATTTCCTCCATCGGAAGAAATGGTCATTTGTGATATTCTTCATATATTCCCATAGATTCAAAAAAACCTTTAGGGGAATCTAATCGACACTTTCATCATATGTAAATGGTTTCTCTATGTTTTGAAACGTCGTGTAATTCTGTTAATTTTTCTATCAGTCCTATATTATTTTTCCAATATTCTTGAGTTAATGGAAAATATTTTAAGTATCAACTAATTGGATATATTCAACGTTCATTATTTCCTAAAATATTCGTAGGACATATTTTTCTTAATGATTTTTCACTTCAAATATCAATAAATATATTTTTATCAACACAATTTCAAAGAGCATTTATTGCATAAATTAAACACTCTAAAGCTGAATCCATATGAAACATTATTGCTGAGAGTTCATATTCAGGGTCTTTGGGTGCTTGGATCCACTCATGTACCGTAAAGTAATGTTTCTTAACTCAGCCAATTCTTGAATAAAATCAGAATAATCATCCTCTAAAAGCACCAAACCAATCACCTTCATTTCCAAAGTTATAATCTTGACATGCAAGTAGAGCAATTTTTGTATCAAGCTCGTTAAAGCTTTCAATATCAAAAGCTAATTCAAATTTACTCATATTTTATTTACTAATTTAGTGTCCCATTCTCAATATATCCTCATGTACTGAGTTCGCCGCAAGACACCCCTCAGCAGCACTCATAATCGTCTGTCGAAACTTGTTACTATTGGTCGTCACGTCTCATGCTGCATAGAGTCATTTTACGGTTGTCTCTTGTCTCTTATCGACAACGATACATCCTTCCGTATCTTTCTCTGGTGAGAGATGATCGACAAGTCCAGTGTAGGGTACATTTCCTACGGCGATGAATATCCCATCGAGAGGAAGTGTAGTTCCATCTTTGCAGAGAATAGACTTCATCCCCATCATATCTCATTGGATCTCTGCCACTTCTGTGAAGTAGTGGAATATGATATTCGAGTGTTTTTTGGCTTTTTCTACCCAGATATCCTCAGCTCGAACCTTGTCGGTTCTGACGAGGATGTGCACTTCACGAGCAATCTCGGCGAGATAGAGTGCTTCAGTGATCGCCGTATTTCCGCCACCTACGACAGCCACGGAAAGATCTCGGAAGAAGTTCCCATCACAAGTAGCACAGTAGGAGACTCCTTGTCCGATGAACTCTGCTTCGCCAGGAACGCCAAGTTTCTTGTATTGATTTCCTGTGGCGAGGATAACAGTTTTTGAGTTATAGGTAGTTCCACTGGTTGCTGTAACAGTGAAGTCATATTCGCCATTCTTCGTCACGGTTTCGACACGTTCTTGGATGATTGTCGAACCAGCAGAGCGAGCGTGGTCAGCAAAACTCTCCATAATGGATTTTCCACTATCTGATTGTACACCAGGCCAATTCTCGACACAATGGCTTGTTGCGAGAGCTCCACCAGGGAGTTCACCGATGATAATGTTGGAGAGCTTGTATCGGCTCGCATACATACCTGCTGGGAGACCAGCACTTCCAGCGCCGATGATGATGGTGTTGTAGATCTGAGACATAGGAGAGAGTTTTAGGAAATAGTAGTTGGATTCAAAAAATAAAAGAGTAAGTTTTTTAGTATTACTCTTTTATGAGAATAATTCTCATTATATGGAAAAACCTAAAAATACAAGTTTTTTAGAATGTTGAATTTTTGGTGGATGAATGACTGGATCTATATTCATTGATAATCGTATTGATACGGTTACCATTTTCGACTGGATTTGGAGCAAAACTCACAATCATATCGGAGTGTTCACTGGCAGTATGGATATGAACATGTCCATAATGGAGAATTGTTTGGAGTATTCCAGTAACTTCAGCATTTACCTCTTGGACCCGATTGAGTCCACATTCAGTAACTCGTCGCGAGAGCGCTGATATTTGTTCTATTCCGATAATTCGTTGGTCGGTGATCAAGAAGAGATCGAGCTCATCATTGATCCAAGAAAGAAGAATAAAGGTCAAGAAAAACATCCAGTATATACTAAGTCCTCACCAGAATATCGCAGTACCAAAGAGGGTAATAAGTCCTCATTTCATCATGAGTATTATTGCAGTGGTAATGAATAGGATAAGAAGATATCCGATTTTGAATGCGAAAACTACCCAATGTCGATGAACCATCATAAGGAGTTGTTCACCGGGTCGCATTTGCGATTGTATTTTTAGTGTTTCGGGCATGTGATATGAGGAGTTTTGAAATAAATCGGGGACATCCGGATTTCACAAGGTATACTCGAAAAAACAGAAATAATATTGTTTTTATCTTCTTTGTATTGTATATATTTTATATCTTCTGTCGAGAAAATTCCTGAAATAATTCATTGGTAATTTCACTTTTCAAGAGAATCTTTTGGTATGAGGACGACTGCATCATTTTTCTTGATAAGGTATTCTTTTGGATTTGCTTCTATAATCGGAATAAAGTTTTCGGTAATAAGGTCAAAAAAGTGACAAGATTTGATCTCTATATCTCTCGAATACCTAAGAGCGTTGATCGAAAGGGTTACAATTCGCATCAGTGTAAAAGGACCAGGTCAGGTGATGCACCAGATTTCATTTACCTCATATTGATTCACTGTATCAACCAATAATACTGGAAAACTTGTAGCCGTTTCGAGATTTTTTAGGAGTGTTTTTTTGATGATGGTGGTGTCATTCTGAAATATGAGAAAAGTTATCTCAGTGGAGAGTGGATTGATATAGAGGATGGTTTTCATATATAGTATTAGCTTCAGCGATAGGATAATGCTTCGAGAATATGTCGAACTTCGACAGTTGGCGAATTGTCGATGTCGGCAATAGTACGACCAACCCTGAGAATTCTATAGTAGACACGGGTAGAGAGCTTGAGTTTCTCTGTCGAAGATATGGCGATAGCGAGTCAATCTTGGCTGATATTTGCAAGTTTTTCGATGTCAACATTCGACATCTCTGCGTTGGAGTGGATATGTTTTCCAGCAAATCGGAGGTGTTGCATTTCTTTTGCTCTCATTACTTTTTCTTTGAGTTCTCTGCTCGTGAGCCCAGATCGTTTTTCTCCGAGTTCTCCAGTTTTGACTCGGGGAACTTGGATGAATATATCGATACGATCGAGGATTGGTCCTGAGAGTCGAGAACGATATTTTTCGATCGACATCGGCGAACAGATACAAGGTTTCTCAGGATCTCACATATATCCACATGGACACGGATTCATAGCACCAACCAGAGAAAATCGAGCGGGATATCGACAAGATTGATTGACACGATTGATAGTTATTTCGCCATCTTCGAGTGGTTGTCTGAGGGTTTCTAGGATGGACTTACTGAACTCTAGGAATTCATCGAGAAAGAGTACTCACTTGTGTGCGAGAGATATCTCACCTGGTCGAGCATCGCGTCCCCCACCAATGATAGAGGCTTCACTGGCAGTATGATGAATTACTCGAAATGGTCGATTCTCAATCAAGGGAAGATCACGAGAGAGGAGTCCAGCAACCGAATATATTTTTGAGAGTTCGATCTGTTCCTCGAGTTCCATATCAGGGAGTATTCCTGCCATCGCTTTGGCGAGCATAGTTTTTCCACTTCCTGGAGGTCATTGCATGAGGATATTATGTCATCCAGCTGCTGCAATCAGAAGAGCTCTTTTTGCATGTTCTTGACCGATAATATCAGAAAAATCAGGTGAATAGGTTTTTGCGACTTTTTCAGGAGATTCTACTTTCTTGATTCCTGCTGGAATCGGAGTATCTCCTGTGAGTATATCGATGGCTTCACAGAGATTTTTTATCCCGATAACCTTTATATCTGGAATTACGGAGGCCTCAAGAGTGTTATCTACCGGAAGAAATATTCGCTTCATCCCGAGTTCTCTGGCGAGTATCGTTGCTGGAAGGGCTCATCCGATTGGTCTGACAATCCCATCGAGGGCGAGTTCTCCTAGAAAGAGAGATGTTTCCACGATATTTGATTGGAATTCGATTTCCCTTCCGAGTATACCGAGAGCAATAGGGAGGTCATAGAGGGGTCATTTTTTCTTGAGATCAGCGGGAGCAAGATTCACGGTGATTCGAGCTCAGCCGGGAAAGCTATATCCAGAATTTTTTATAGCACTTCGTACTCGTTCTCGACTCTCTTGGATGGCAGCGTCGCCGAGTCAAACTACTGTGAATTGCCCCATCCCAGTGATGACATCTACCTCAACTTCAACAAGATGCCCTGATATTCCATAGATGGAGGAAGAGAAGAGTTTTTGCATATTTTGTATATAAAATGCTATTTTTTTAAACATTGTAGATATCCATATCATAATTGCAAGTGACTCACTTTATTTTTATTTTCTTTTGCACGATTTTATCCTGTTGTAAAGTAAAAAAGTGAGATTTTTTTTGAGAAATGTCCTCTATATGCTAAGATAGCTATTATGAACAGATTACTCTCAAGTATCTTTTTGATATTTTCTACATTTACATTTCAGGAGGCCTTTGCTATAGTTGTAACTCGGCCTGCTACAGTTGCAGAAAAAGCTCCACAAACTCTTTGATCAGCGGTTTGAGGGGATTCTTTGGATATTTTAACCATTTTGTGGGAGGTGTTTGTTTTTATCATTGTTGCTTGGATGTGTATTCGTTTGATGCGACTCGGATATGAAGTTCTTATGACCCCACGAATGAGATATATGAAGGTGGCACTTCCGCGTGCCGACTCCAAACTTGATAAAGAACAGGATACAAAAAAAGATTTTAAAGAAAAGATAGGTATTATGACACTCTTTTACAAGAGTGTTCATAAAATTTCTGGAATTAGTGCATGGAATACGATTATGAATTTTATATTTTGTCATGCGAAAATATCTCTGGAGATGATATATAGTCAATGACAGGTTCATTTTTATCTTGCTGCCTATGAAGAGCATATGACTCTCATTATCCAACAAGTGACATCAAATTATCCAGATGCAGAGGTAAAGCTTATAAAAAGAGCAGATTTTCCAGAAATTAAACCAAAAGGGTATGCTCTTGAAACTGCTTCAATAAGTAAGCGCAATGATGATATTTATCCACTCAAGACCTACAAATACTTTGAGGATGATCCACTTTCGTCGTTTACGAATAACTTTGGTTCACTTAAAAAAACAGATGTGGCGTCGATCCAGATTGTTATGAAGCCACTTGGACACGCATGGAATCGAAAGGCAAAGAAAGCAGCAGGACTCGTAGCAAAATGAGAATATCAAAAATGACTCAAATGAGGATTGATTGTTTCGGGAATTCGTTTTATTTTAACACCGATTTCTTGGATATTTTTTCGTTTAATTAAAAATGAGGAAACTGGAAGTGGCGCTCCCGGGGCGTCAAGTGGAGATTCATACAAGATATTCAATCAGGCGGAGACAGAATCTCAAAAAATGGTAGGAGAGTCCGCTGGACAACCATGATTTGAGGCATCAATTCGTATATTGGTATCATCAGATACTCGTGAATCTGCACATCAGGGACTTCAGTCTCTTGTGGCAGCAACATCGATATTCACGGATGAATACAATAATCAACTTGATAATCCACAGATGATCGAAGATATATTTCGAATTATATTCGTTCCACTTCGGTATTTTGCTTTTCAGTATCGACTTATTGGTATCTTTCAGAAGGTTTCTCGTTTTTCGTCAGATGAGATGTCGACAATATTTCATTTTCCTGATATCAAATACAATAAGTCACCGATTATTGCATGGTTGGATTATAAGATGTTGCCAATTCCACAGAACCTCAAGTTTCCAAAGACCCCACTTATTCTTAAGGATTACAAGAGAGATACGGCAGGGAATATTTTTACGCAAGACGGGTCACTCCTTCGGGTGGATAAAAATAAGAACCTCTATCGAGATGAGAATAAAAATCTCGAATTAACGAGTGGATTGACAGTATCTGTATTTACAGAAGGAGCAGATATCGGTAAGCCTATTGATGCAGGAAAAACTCCTATTCAGATTGATACTCAGCGATCACTCGGAGGATTTCCTCTCTATAAAGAAGGAGTGCTCCTTGGTTGGAATGAGTACCGTAATATGAAAACCCCGATATTTTTTGACCGAAAAGATCGAGGACGACACCATTATATTATTGGTAAATCAGGTTGAGGTAAGTCAGTGTTGATTGGGTATATTGCTCGTCAGGATCTCTGGAATGGTGACGGACTCTGTGTGATCGATCCTCATGGAGATCTTGTGGAAGATATTGTTGCATTTACTCCGAAAGAGCGAGCTCAGGATATGATCATATTTGATCCATCGGATTATGAGCGCCCAATGGGACTCAATATGCTAGATATTATTGCTACAGAACCATCACTTCAGGCCATTGAAAAAGATCGAGCCGCACTCGATGCTACTTCTATATTTATCAAGATGTATGGTGATGAGGTATTTGGTCCTCGTATCCAACACTATTTCCGTAATGGATGTCTCACGTTGATGGATGATGCAGAAGATGGAGGAACCCTTATCGATGTACCACGACTTTTTGTGGATGAAGCGTTTATGAAATACAAGGTTTCAAAGATTAAAAATGTGATGGTAAAAGCCTTCTGGGAACATGAATATGCCCAGACCGGGGACCGTGAAAAACAAGAAATGATTCCATTCTTCTCAGCGAAATTTGGTCCATTTATCACGAATACCACGATGCGAAATATCATCGGACAGACAAAATCAGCCTTCAATCTTCGTAAAGTGATGGATGATCAGAAAGTACTTATGGTAAATCTCTCAAAGGGTAAGATTGGCGATCTCAATGCTCAGCTCCTTGGTCTCATAATGGTTTCAAAGATTAATATGGCGGCGATGAGTCGTGCAGATATGCCCGAGGATCAACGAAAAGATTTTTACCTCTACGTAGATGAGTTTCAGAATTTTGCAACGGATACATTTGGTGAGATTCTCTCAGAGGCTCGTAAATATAAGCTTGCCCTCATAATGGCACATCAGTTTATTGCACAGATTGGAGGAAGTGGTGCAAAAAAATGAGATAAGCCATCAATTAAGGATGCAGTATTCGGAAATGCTGGTACGATTATGTCATTCAAAGTGGGTGCTGATGATGCTGAATATCTGGAAAAAGAATATGCACCACTCCTTTCTCAGCAAGATATTATTGGTATTGCTAACTTTACTACCTACTGTAAACTCAATATTGATAATGCAACCACTCGACCATTTGATCTCAAGACGCTTTGGGATAATACCTACAAGAATCCTGAAGTATCAAAAATTATCAAAGAATACTCTCGTAAGATGTATGGTCGTAAAAAAGAATATGTCGATATGGAACTGGAAGCCCGAATGGGTATCGTTCGAGATAATGATAATCCAGCTTCATAGTTAAAAATAAATACTCAAAATTAATAATTCATTACTATGCTCCACAGAATACTTCCTATCATTCTTGTTTTCTTGATTCTCCTTGATGGACTTATCCTTCTTGGATTTTGAGACATTGGCTTTTTTGTATATTTCTCTAATCATAATACAATCCTCGCCTCATTTCTGATTATCATACAGGTTCCTCTTTTATATATCATTCTTTATAAGTCATATATTGAGCCAATCGATAATCTTACGCAAGATATTGCACGATTTATGACAGGGATTCAGGATGAGCCTGAAATAAAGGCAAATGCTTGGAGTGATGGTATGAATAAGGTTACAGAATTTTTCATTAAATCACTTCAGATTTTGAAAGTATTTAAACAAGAACTTAGAGATGGTCGAAAGCTTCGCTCAGAAGTAGATATTGCGAGTGAAATTCAGAAGCAAACCCTTGATCAAAAAAATGTAATTGTTCCTGATCTTACTATTGCAATGGCAACCACTCCAGCATCAGAAGTAGGATGAGATTCATTTGATATTATTCCAGGACGAGATAATAATTATTATATCTATGTTGGAGATGTTACGGGACATGGTGTTCCATCGGGATTTGTTATGATGATGGTAAATGCGCTTATTTCTGCGTTTTCTCTTTCAGAAAATAATAGTGCGACGATACTTGCTAAAACAAATAGCATTCTAAAACCTCGTATTAAGCAAAATATGATGATGACCTGTGTGATGTTGCGTTGGGATGCAAATACAAAAAAAGTTTTTTATACGGGTGCATGACATGAATTTGTACTTGTATATAAGGAAAAAGAAAATAAAGTGTATAAAGTAAAAAGTGGATGAGTAGCTCTTGGTATGATTAAGGATTCATCAAAAATTCTTAAAGAACAACAGATTTCTTTTGCCCCTGGAGATGTTATTTTGATTTATACAGATGGTATTAGTGAGGCAAGATATCGATCAGAACAAAACGGTATTCTTTTTGGAGTAGATCGTATTATCGAATCAATTATTAAGCTTGAAGTGAAGACAGCAGAAAACATTTTTAGAAAAATTACTATTGACCTTTCATCGTGGATGGGATATAAGTATGTCCAATATGATGATATCTCTCTCGTTGTTGTGGAGTATAATTCTATAGGTAAAGCTCCCAATACACTTTTAAATATTTATGAAAGTATTGATCGATCTAATATTACAGAATGGAACTGGTGAGTTGATAAGATTAAACGTATAAAACAGTAATTACCTTTTTATGGCCATCCCCACACTTGCAGAACTTATTTCAAAAAATTATACTGGAGATACTGAATGACTTGAAATTATTCCTTCAGTGACCCCTGTTTCTGGGGATATTACTAATATATCGACAGTTTCGCCAACTTCGCCAGTTGTTATGGAAACCTCTATTGTAAGTACAGTGTCATCATATATAGATGATCCTGATAGAAAGCTCACAAAAGAAGAGGCGATGGAACTCAAAGAAACAGAAAAAGAATATAATGAATCTCTTTCTTTTATCAAAGATGCTATTGCTCCTGCAATGATGCGTATTGATGCTACAAAACTTCAGATTTGAGATACCTATATCCGTACTATATTTACCTATGCATATCCAGATGTGCTGGAGTGAAATTGGCTTTCGCCGCTTATTAATTGGGATGTAAAATTTGATATTTCAATGTTTGTGTACCCAGTTGATAGTGCTCGAGTGATGAAATTTCTTAGAAAACGACTTACGCAACTTGGTTCACAACGAGCAATGAATAATGGAAAATGACTTATATCTGATCCTCATCTCGATGCTCAGATACAAGATGTTGAAGAACTTCAACAGTATTTGACTCGTGGGCAGGAGAAATATTTTCATTTTTCTCTCTATGTAACGACGTATGCTGATAGTGAAGATGAGATGAAAAAACTCACAAATACCCTAGATATGATGCTTGCAGGAAGAAATATACTTACAAAACAAACGTTTTTAAGGGCTGAACAAGGTTTTATTGCAACAGGTCCTTTTGCTAGAGACGAAGTAAATGTATTTCGTAATATTTCAACTAAAGGACTTTCTACTACATTTCCATTTAGCTCTAATTCGCTATCACAGGATGATGGAATATTTTATTGAATTAATACTCATAATAAATCTCTTATTATTTTTGATCGATTTCGTAGTGAAAATGCAAATATGTGTGTATTCGCCAAATCGGGTTGAGGAAAATCATTTGCTGTTAAGCTTGAGATCCTTCGAGCATTGATGATGGGAACTGATGTTATTGTTCTTGATCCAGAAAATGAATATCGAGCGCTTGTAGATACAGTAGGTGGAACGTATTTAAATATTAGTTTAAATTCTGATGAAAAAATTAATCCGTTTGACCTTCCACGTTCCCTGAAGGATTCAGAAACTCATGTTGGTGACCTTCTCAGATGAGCCATCGTAAATATGATAGGTCTTTTGCGATTGATGCTTGGTGTTGTAACCCCAAACGAAGAGGCTCTGTTAGAAAAAGCCATTATTACAACGTACTCTTTGAAGGGGATTACCATGGAAGATGACTCGATTGATGGCAAAGAGATTCCTCTTTTAAAAGATCTCTATTCAGTTCTTGAAACAATGGATGGGGCCACATGATTAGTTAATCGACTTGAAAAATATGTTTCAGGTGTTTTTGCTTGAGTCTTTTCTCGTCCCACCAATGTAGACCTTAAATGATGATTGGTAGTGTTTTCTGTACGTGATCTTGATGATATTCTTCGTCCTATAGCTATGTATATTCTTCTTACATATGTTTGGAATGTGGCAAGATCAAGCGAAAAGAAACGTTTTCTTGTTGTTGATGAAGCTTGGAATATCATGCAATATGAAGATTCGGCAAAATTTCTTTTTGGTCTTGTGAAACGAGCCCGCAAATATGGGCTCGGTGTTACAACGATTACTCAAGATGTCGAAGATTTTATGGGATCATCCTATGGAAAGGCAATTGTTACAAATTCCTCGATTCAATTACTTCTCAAACAATCTCCTGCATCGATAGATGTTTTGCAGAATGTATTTAAGCTCACAGAACAAGAGAAATATATTCTTTTAAATGCTTCGGTTGGTACATGATTATTTTTTGCATGAGGAGAGCATGTTGGAATTGAGATTCTTTCCTCATACTTTGAAGAAAAAATTATTACAACAAAACCGAATATTTAGATAGATATATTTAGGTAACTACATTATATATGAATACACTTATTTCATCTCGTAAAGGTTCTGCATTAATTATTGGACTAATAATTACAGTTTTGTTGACTATCATGACAACGAGTTTTCTTGAGAAGATTTTGAATCTCGGTCAAACAAGTGGATGAATCAATAATTCAGCCCAGGCCTATTCACTTGCCACATGATTGATTGAAGAACAACTTATGGATGCCAATATGACTAAAGAGTCTCCATGGAATATACTCACAAAAACTGAAGGTACAGTTACTTCTGATACATGACGAACCCTTTCTGCAAATACTGGTGGTGAAATTATACCAAATTTTGGAAGATGAAATAGTAGCTTTGATTCTGATTGGAACATTATTGGTATGGGAGAGCCAATTCAAATTGTTATTCCTGAGTGGATAAATCCTACAGATTGGCTTAGTGGTGGTGATATAAAATTTTATTTTCGAGTTCCAAAAATTAATGGACAGGTATGAGATACTGGTGCATTGGCCACTATTGCCTGATCAGGTATAATTCTTTGGACATTTTGATATTCTGGGGCATCATTGTATGCAAGTGGTGAGACGAATATCTTTACCTTATGAGAGATTGACGGAGGTGCTCAATATTTGGGTTGAAAAAATTGATTAACAAATACTTGAATTTCAATTAATTTTCAAAATTTTTATAACACCTATTGATCTCATTGTATATGATATCAATGTACTCTGAAACTTTCAATGATTCGTCCATTTTTAACGAATGATTCCTCAAATCCTCAATCATTTTCGTTTCTTGAATATAGAATTGAATTTCCATCAGGAACTGCCATTCCAAGTCAATATATGATAATTGATTCTACATCATATGTATATGGATATCTTCGTTCTCGACAGGTTCGTATCCCCCAAATAACTACCAGCACTGCAACAGATTTTGCCGTACTTCAATAGATGATTTCATTAATTATTTCTCATTCTGCTGACTCTGGACAACGCCTTGATCGTTTTATCAGAAAATACCTTCCAGGCGCTCCGCTTGGGGGAGTATATAAGATGCTCAGAACTGGGAAAATAAAGGTGAATGGAAAAAAGAAAGATCAAATGTATATGCTTGAATTGAATGATGAAGTTAATTTTTGGCTGACAGATGAAGAAATCGAAAAATTAAAATGAAACCAAGAAGATAATAGAAGTAAAAATGATAAAGAGATCCCGAAAAATAAGTTACAAAAACCGCTTGATATCCTATATGAAGATGAATATTTGCTTGTAATTAATAAGGTATCTGGAATTAATGTGCATCCAGGTGACCATAAAACTACTGAAGTTTCTATTATTGATCAAGTTCAAGATTATCTTAAATGAAAGTATGATAGTCTCACATTTCGTCCTGCACTTGTACATCGTATTGATAGAGATACAAGTGGCTGCCTCCTTATCGCCAAGGATAAATGAGCACTTGAGAAACTTCTCTCAGATCTTCAATCCCATAAAATGGAAAAAATCTATCACACGATTGTGGTTGGTATCCCTTCCAAAAAACAAGATACTATTCGTGCAAAACTACTCAGGATAGAGAATGCTAAAAATGAGGCAAAGGTACGAGTTGATGAGAGGGGGCAGTCTGCCACTACGCATTTTTCTTTTCTTCAAAAAGTTGAGTTCAATCATAGTTTTTCTCTTCTTGAGTGTCGTATTGAAACTGGTCGTACACATCAGATTCGTGTACATATGGCACATATATGACACCCAGTTCTTGGCGATCGTGCCTATGGAGATAGGCGTATTAATTCATATGCCCTTAGAGAGCTTAGTATATCAAGACAGCTCCTTCATGCTCGAATACTTTCATTTTTTCATCCAAAAACAAATCAGAAGATTTCTATAGAGGCACCATATCCAATAGATTTTGCAAGGGTGCTTTCATAAAAAAGATTTGCATCAAATGCTTTCTCCTGATATAATGATTTGGATTCTATTAACTACTTTTATAAAATGGATTGGAAAAAATTTACCGATAGTGTTTCACCTTATCTCACCAAAGCGAAAGAATATTGACAGAAGGCTGCGGAATTTGCTGAAAATCAGATTCAAACTACCCCATTGTTTATTAAAACCCAAGAAGATTACGAATGACTCATTCTTAATAAGCGAGCTATTATTCTTGCATACGATGATAAAAATATTGTTGCAAAGGATATTCAACTTCTTTCAACTATTTGGCTTACTCGAGCTTTTGTAGATGTAGCAAAGTGTCGTTTTTTGAGTATCAATGAATTCCCAGATCTTGCAAGAAATCTATGACTTGTTTGACCTCTTGATATGCGAGTTCGTTTTGAATGAGAAGAATCATACCGTATCACGGATATTGAAGAAATTAAAAAATGGTGGAAAACACCCTCATATAAGAAAGAAAAGTGAGTAGATGTTCCTGTCTCTAATATTGATCCACTTTCAGCAAAATAATATTTATAACAATTATTTTTTATGTTTAATGCACTTGAGGTACTCTATATGGTTCTTGCTATAATACTTCTTCCCATAGGAACACTTATATCAATGATACTTTGGCGTGTATATACGATGATGGATCGAGTTGAGCGCATTTTGAATTTTGCTGATCGTATAGTTGGATATGCAGCAGAATTTGAAAAAATTCCAATGATGATTATTGAAAAATTTATCAAAAAATAATACATATGTAACAATAAAAAAGATCAGAATTATTTCTGATCTTTTTTATTGTTAACATACCATTGTTGTGCTATCACGAAGAGTGTTCCTATGAACCAATAGAGTCCAACTCCGAGAGGGAAGAAGTAAGCAGATACTGCAAGCATAAGCGGAAGCATATAGAGCATCATCTTTTGCATAAGCTCAGGATCAAGCGCTGCCTCAAGTGAATTAGGATCCTTTGGGGTTATTATCTCTTTGCTTGTTTCTTTTGATTTTTTCGTATGTTGCATCGACATATAGGCTTGTACCCATTGTGTTGCCCCAAGAATGATACCAAAAATCACTGCTATAACTCATCCGACTTGTGAGAGATTGATTCCGAAGAAATCTGTAATGATTCCTGTTGGATTAAAATCTTTGAAGATAGGGTAGAGGTGATAAAAATTAGAAGGATCAGTAATTCATGAAATTACCCAATAGAGACCAATAAGTATTGGCATTTGAATAAGAAGAGGAAGACAAGAACCCATTGGATTTACTCATTCTTTTTTATAGAGTTCCATTATTTTTTGTCCAAGCACTGCTTTATCGTCTTTATATTCGTCTTGAATAGCTTTGATTTTTGGTTGAATTTTTTGGAGTTTTTTCTGGCTTTCCAGCATATGTTGTTGTGGAACTAGAAGAATCAATCGGATAATAAGTGTAATAATAATTATTGCCCATCCAAGTGAGTGTCCGGGTATCCAGGTAAGAAGCGCTATAAAAAGATTATATATTGGTTCATATACAAGAGCAGATAGGCTAGATCGTAGTCATCCTGGTACTGAAAGATTAAATCATACGGTACGTTCTCAGAGAGATGATTTGAATGTAATAGAATACTTTCCTGGTTGTGCAGAAAAAACTCGATACATTGAGTCAAATGGAAGTAGAGCTATACTATTCCCAGGTATACTGATAACATTACAGAAAGTTGGTGCTATTGCTTGAATTCCATTGAGAGGTATAGAATCTATTGTTATAAAAATCTCATTACAGGGATTAACCGTAATGGCTCCTGTTGTTGTATTGTGTAATGTTATTTTTGGAATATTTGGAACAATAATACTATCTTTCTCAATAGATAAAAATATATCAGTAGGAACTGTTGTGGTATTTGTTTTGGGAAAAAACCAATACTGAATTAGTAATGAAGCAAGGAATGCAATTGCGAAAATATTGAGAACCTTAAGTTTGTCCATAAGTGAAAAGGTTGTTGATTAATTAGTTTTTAGTTTCTTTGATTTTTTTATAAATGAATTGTAGGTTTTTTTCAAATTCTAGAATATCTCATTCATTCTTATAATTAAGAACAGTTCATTTTTTCATTACAAGGACAATATCAAGTGGAGTTGCATCGAGAAATGGTAATGAAATATCATAAAATTTTCTTCTCCAGAAATTACGATTTACGCTCCCTTTGGTACATTTTGAAGATAAGAGTATTCCACATCGTCAATGTTTATTTTTGATATCAAGAGTATTTGCCACACAAGTATACGAAAAAAAAGGTTTTTTTCTATTTAAAACCTTTTTAACTTCGCGTTCTGTAAGACGATATTCTTTGGAAATCATACCATGAAGGTCATTTTGAATAAAACTCAACGAGATTACTTCATTGTATTGAACAATAATTTTACTCTCCAATAAGGAGTTATTATATTGTGATTAACCGCGAAAACGTTCTGTAAGTCCAGGAAAAGTAACAATACGAGCGTTTCCACCAGCAACATTGTGGTGTTTGCTTTTACCGCGAACGTTCTTAAATCGGTTTGCATAGCTTACTGTAAGGATATGGCGACCTTTTCTACGACGTGCACGAAGGACTTTTTGTCCATCTACAGTATTTTTACGTGCGAGGAATCCGTGAACACGGAGTCGTTTTCTCTTCTTAAGTTTTCCGATCATATAATATATTTTTTATGAAAAAAGCTTCGGGATTGTATAGAAAACTTGAAACTTGTCAATCATTTTTTCGAAATTAATCAAAGTCAGAAAGTGAAACACTTGTTGATATAGATATTGTGGGGTCTTCATTTCTAAGTGTTCTTCTTTTTCCCCAAGAAAATCACATTTCTAGATTCATTCGTACGTATGGGTGGATGAATGGACTAATACAAGTAGGATCATATAATGGATTAAGTGTATCTTGTATACAGTCACTTGCTGCCCATGATAACCAAGGATCTTTTACGGGATAAATCTGAAACGAGAGATTTTTTACATTGATAGTACTAGGAAAAAGATTAATCCATTCTCCACCTGATCCAGTAGCAAGGTATTGACTAGATAATGGTGCAGGATTACTTCGGCATCATTCCCAATCCTCAGTACATACCCAAGTATCGATAATGCCATCATAAGTAGTCGAAACAGTAGTTGCCCCGGTATGATAATCTCATACATCAAGTCATTTTAATTTTAATATTTGAACATTCCCAATACATCCACTATTTGTCGATGTCATCCCACTTCCAAATGCCGGAAAAATACAAGGAATAAGGGCTCCACCAATTATCGCATTCGGATCCTGAGATATGTTCCA
This sequence comes from Candidatus Altimarinota bacterium, assembly GCA_013268835.1. Taxonomy (GTDB): domain Bacteria; phylum Patescibacteriota; class Gracilibacteria; order BD1-5; family UBA2023; genus JABFSX01. The sequence goes on from JABFSX010000003.1 coordinate 88,212, forward strand.
TCTATAGAAAGTTCTTGTTTTTGCTATTTTGTTTATAAGATAGAGTTCCTGAATGGATCCAGTAAGTACCTCTGGAGCATTTCCAAGTGCCTTATCATCATCATCGCCAATAATACTTCCACTTGCATCAGCATTTTCATCCCCATAATCTCCATCCCCATTTCCGTTATGGTCAGTATATTGAGCAAGGTATTGACCATAACGTTGATATTCACCCATAAAACTTAATCCAGTTCCTGTAAGAGATCCTTCAGCACCATTATTGTTATTCGTAAGGCATCCACTACTTGATCAGAGGGTACTTCCACTATCGGAGCGACAAAGATAGATTCCACTTCAGTAGTTTATTGTTCATAGTACTCAGTTGAGTCAATAGTTACCAACTCATGTTGGATCTTGATAGTGTCCACCTGTTCCAGTTGTTCATACTGCCATTCGGTTCCAATATTCCTCATAATCAAGAGTTCCTCCATCTTTTATCCCAGTGAATAGTTGTTCTGAAAAGTAATAGAGTTCTTCAAGAAGAGCTACTCTATTAAGGGTTTTTATTCTTACTACAGATAAACTTTCTACAGCTACTATTACACTGGTAATGATAAGTGCAAAGAGTGTCATGGATATCATCATTTCAAGAATGGTGAATCCTTTATTATTTTGAATTTTTGTTGCGATCATATAGTCAGGATAGTAGAATAAAAGGTACAAATACAGCTCTTCCTATTTTTATAGCAGTTGGGTTTTTTATAAATGATTGTGGTCCTTTTGAGATAATCTCATCAGTAAGAGAAAAATCTTTATTTTTTTTATATTCTATTTTTCCTAAAAAGAGAATTCACAAAAGTTCTATTATTTTTTGAAAATATTTTATACAAATATTTCAGAAATGAATCCATATATTTTTCTGCATGAATCTATTGAAAAAAAAGAAAAGATACATAATATGACATCTATGTCTGATTATATTACAAATTCAAAAAATCGAAAATTAAAAACAAAAATTCTTTTATTTTTATCTCGAATCAATATCTGAGCTGGAAAACTTCCTCTTTCATGAAGGATTATACTTTTTATGGAATGTATCCTTTGAGGATCATTATTTTTACCATGGTTTCGATTCGTCTATTTGAATGAAACCGTTCAAATACAGTCAGGATTTTCTAGTTATGCACTCTATATTGGTTATGGGATAGTGCTTGCTGTTATTATGATTCCATTTTTTCTTCTTTCTCATACCAAAAAAGAACGTATACGGGCGATGGTTCCATTTCGCCTTTCCGATACACAGGTAATTGTTTTTATTACTAGTATGCTACTTATAACTCTGATTAATTTGATAGTGCTGAATGCTATTTATAGTATTCAGATTGCGGCTCATGGTTCGAGTCTCGGAAGTGGCTTTAAGGTAGCCTTTTCAGCTGTTGTGGCGATACTGATTGCTACATACTTTCTTTCAAAGTCAAATAAAGAAATAAATACAGAAATTTATTACATCGATCATCAGACAGATAAAGAGCTTCTCGAATATAAAGATATCCTTTCTAAGGATGAAAGTAAAAAGAAAAAAAATAATATGAGCTTACCGATTTAAACTTGACTTTACTAGAAAACCTATATTATTATCACATAAGGGGTTTTAAAAAAATCTCAAGAAATTCCTAATTTTCTACACTCATGTCTACTGTAGCTACTGAGATCCAGAGTACGTTTGAGAACATACTCTCATCACTCGCTGAAAAAGAGCGATCAGTTATTACTCGTCGTATTGGTCTTGTTGGTGAACGAGAAACACTTCAAGAAATTGGGGATACATATGGCATTACTCGTGAAAGAGTTCGTCAAATTGAAGATGTTGGTATCAAAAAAATTGGTCGTATTATGCGCACAAGTTCTTTGATGCGTATTCAAGAATCTGGTGAAAAAATTCTCCAGATGCATGGAGGAATTATGACACGAGATCGCTTGATTTCAGCAATAATTGCAGATATCGGTATTGAAGGAGCACTTAATCATAATATTATTGACGTTCTTCTTCAGGCAGATTATAATCTCCAGAGATCCAAGCCTCAACTTGGAACGAATACATATTTTCACTTTGCGGAAGTAACAAAAAAAGTAGTAGAAGCGGTTCATAAGGAAGCTCTTAAATCACTGAAGAAAAAAGGAGATATTATGGAGGTGACTGCACTCTATGAATCAATTCATCTGGCTCTTTTTGCTCAATTTGGAAACCTTAGCAATGTAATCCTTGATTCTATCATGGATATATTCCTTGATATTGTTAAGGGGGAAGAGAAATTTATTGGTCTTGAAAAATGGAAAATTCTTAATCCAGCAACTCTCAAAGATAAAGCAATCTATGTATTGAAGAAGAAAAAAGAACCTCTTCATTTTCTTGATATTGCAGCAGCTATTACAGAGCGCTTCAATGAACCAGTAAAAACTTCAACTATCCACAATGAACTCATTCGAAATAATGAATTCGTACTTATCGGACGAGGTATCTATGTTCTTAAAGAATGGGGATACAAGGATGGAACAGTTCTTGATGTTATCCTTGAGATATTCAAGAAAGCAGGTGCTCCTCTTTCAACTGAAGAGATCACTGAACGAGTTCTGAAAATCCGACAAGTGAAGATCACTACTATCTATATGAATCTTCAGAATAAGAAGTATGTAGAACGAGTAGGACGAAATCTCTATCAATCAAAATAAACTTAAAAAAATCCTTCAAATTTGGAGGATTTTTTTAAGGATTCACTGTTCTTAGTAGCAGAATACTTAGGAGTATAAGAAGGAGAATATGTGTTATGATATATACATTGAATGTTAAGAATACTATCAGTAGAATAATCGAGAGTATATATGGATTTTTTAGAGAAACTCATCTCTTGATACAGCTATATATATAGGTAAAAATTGGCAAGAGTCCATATTGAAAGACGGTATCTATGAAGAGATTATGTGAGGAATCAATATTCATACTATTTGGGAAATAGCTATTCACAAGATCAGATCTGAAATCTGAGAAATAGGAGAGTATCGAATCAGGGCCAAATCCAATTAATAGGCCCATTGGATGGCTGAGTAGAATACCAATAAGTTCTTTCATAAGAATAAAACGACTCTCAAAAGAGAGTAACTTATCTGCTTCAATAAAATTAAATCATAGAGATAATAGTATGCTTATAATGAGTAAAAAGATACTGAATTGCTTTCAGATGTGTTTTCAGAAAAAATATCAAAGACTATACCAGAGGAGAAGGAATAATATAAGGGTATTTGCTATATAGCTTCAAGATACATAGATTCATCATAAAAAAATCAGCAGAGCTCCTATATATCATATAGGAATATATTTTTGTTTTATTTTCCAATCCCAATTCAGTATATACTCCATAAGTATGGGAATAAATACGAGCATATAACCTGCCAGATAATTTGGGTTTCCAAGCGTACCTGATGATCTTCCTGGGTACATGCTATACATCCCTGAGCGATTGTATATATCAAATCATCCACCAAGATGCTCTCCTATAGCAATGAGTGCTACGAAAAATGCTGATATGATGCTCCAATTGAGATATTTCTGAAGATGTTCTTTTGGATTCGAGATGAGCACAATACTATAACCAATTATAGCAAAATAAGAGAGATATCCATGATGTTTCTCATAGCTTCCTATAAAAAAATCAGAATTAAATACACCTCAAAAATAGAGTCCTGATAGGAATGGTATAATGAGCAATATATAAAAAATATAACCATACTTTTTGAGAGTATTTCCTATTGATAAAGGAAATCGAATCAATCATTCAATATAGGTGAATACAAGAATAATCAGAAAAAGGTATATTTTTTGACGCTCAAAAGAATAATTCTCTCAAAATATCAACCTAAAAGGTGATAGTACATGAGAAAAATGTAGGGGAAGGATGAAAAATAAGGCAGTAAGAGAGTACATTATACTAAAATAGTATTATTTATATTGTTTGCCTTATGATAATTTTTTATTTTTTTGTATTATTTCGAATTTCTATAAGGAGTTCTTCCATATTTTCAAAATTTGGCTTGTAATTGGTGGTTTCAGTATATTTCTTGAATTCTGATTGCACAGTATGTACGTATGGTTCAAGCCTTTGTCCGATAAGGGGAAGATCGATAATGAGTGTGAGTGACCATCCAACAAGACCGATTACAATTGTAGCACCCACAAGAGCCCCAAAACCTCGTGCCACACCTGCAATGAAGTTTGGCCAGAGCATCTTCCATGGACTATGGATATAGTCGATGAATTCCTCTAGTCCCATTGCTTGAATTGCATCAGTAATACCTTCAATATCTTCTTGAGTTTTTTTAGAAGTTTTTCTAACGGCTGTTACTCGTTTGGTGGACATTTTTTTGATCTGTTGTTCGTCGTGGATATCTTTTTCCATAAAATTAGGATGCATTAGAGAATATGGCAGGAGTATAATCGAGAATAGAAGAAGTGCAAATTGAAAAATTGGTCTCGAAAAAGAAAAAATCCCCACTTTTTACAGTAGGGGATTTTTGTTCAGAAAATATTATTCTTCATCATCTTCTTCGAACTTCACTCCGCGTTCTGCACGGATTTTTTCTGTGATGTTGTTTGGAACCTGAGAATAGTGAGCAAATTCCATAGCGTATGTTGCACGTCCTTGTGATGATGATCGGAGATCTGTAGAGTATCCGAACATTTCAGAGAGAGGAACATGAGCTCGGATAATCTTTGCCATACCACGTTCAGTCATCTCGATGATCTGTCCTCGTTTTGAGTTGAGATTTCCGAGAACGTCACCCATATATTCTTCTGGAGTATTAACCTCCACAAGCATAATTGGTTCAAGAAGAGCTGGACGAGCCTTCTTCGCTGCCTGACGGAATGCCTTGATAGCAGCCATACGGAACGCAAGTTCGTTCGAATCCACATCATGGTAAGAACCGAATGTAAGAGTAGCCTTCACATCAACGATAGGATATCCAGCAATAATACCACGAGTATATGCTGTAATAAGTCCTTTTTCAACACCAGGAATATATTCACGAGGAATCACACCTCCCACTACCTTGTTCACGAATACAGTTTCAGTAGCAAGTGCTTCTGGATCTGCAGCTCGCATCTCAGGAGTAATTGGTTCGAATGTGATAACAACGTCACCAAATTGTCCACGACCACCTGATTGCTTCTTGTGAGTACCTCGTTCGTCAGTTACTGTAGCAGTAATAGTCTCACGATACGCCACTTGAGGAGCTCCAACATTGGCTTCAACTTTGAATTCTCGTTTCATACGATCTACAAGGATCTCAAGGTGAAGTTCACCCATACCCGCCATGATCGTTTGTCCAGTTTCTGGATTTGATGATACACGGAATGAAGGATCTTCTTCAGCAAGCTTATTGAGAGCCATACCCATCTTTTCCTGGTCTGCCTTTGTTTTTGGTTCTACTGAGATAGAGATAACTGGCTCAGGGAATACCATACGCTCGAGAAGAACTGGATGGTTGATATCACAGAGAGTATCACCTGTTTTTGTATCTTTGAGTCCGATGATCGCACCAATATTACCTGCTGGGATTTCTTCGATTTCAGTTCGAGTATTGGCGTGCATCTGAAGAAGGCGACCAATACGTTCTTTTTCTCCGCTTACAGAGTTGAGAACATATGAACCTGACTTGAGAGTACCTGCATAAACACGAACGAATGTAATACGTCCTACGAATGGATCAGTCATGATCTTGAATGCGATAGCACCAAGAGTTTCATTTGGATCTTGTTTGAGAGTAATTACTTTTTCGATATCATCAGGATCAATACCTGAGATCATACCACCCTTCACATCAAGAGGAGAAGGAAGAAGATCTACAACGGCATCAAGAACGAGTTGTACCCCCTTGTTCATAAGAGCAGATCCACACATAAGTGGATATACCATATCGGCGATAACTCCTTTTCGAAGACCTTGTTTGATTTCAGCTTCGGTAAGAGTACCATTTTCGAAGAACTTATCCATAAGCTCATCATCTTGTTCAGCGGCTTTCTCAACGAGAGCTGCATGCCACTTGTCTGCATCAGCCTGATGAGAAGCTGGGATTTCCATTTCAACAACTTTTTCACCCATCTTTCCATCAAATGTATACGCCTTCATATTGATAAGATTGATGATTCCAGAGAAATCATTCTCTTGTCCGATAGGGAGTTGGATAGGAATCACTTTGTTTCCGGCAAGACGCTTGATGATAGACTCGTAAGTCATCATGAAGTTACCTCCAGTTTTATCCATCTTATTGGCAAAAGCAATACGAGGAACTCCGTATTTGTCAGCTTGTTTCCATACTGTCTCAGATTGAGGCTCAACACCTTGTGAAGCATCGAATACTGCAACCGCACCATCAAGAACACGCATAGAACGCTCTACCTCGATAGTAAAGTCAACGTGACCTGGGGTATCAATAAGATTGAGTTGAATCCCTCTCCATGAAGTAGTTGTCGCTGCAGAAGTAATCGTGATACCACGCTCCTTCTCTTGTTCCATCCAGTCCATAGTCGCTCCTCCATCATGTACTTCACCAATCTTGTGATTGATACCAGTATAGAAAAGAACACGCTCAGAAGTGGTAGTTTTACCCGCATCAATGTGGGCACAAATACCGAAGTTTCGGATATTTTTGAGATCCTTGGAAATCGCCATAAAATGTAAAAATTAGAAATAATATTGCAGAAATCGCGAGAATAATATGGAAAAGAGGGGAAATGTCAAAAAGGATTTAACTGGAATTTTTTATTCAAAAATTTGCTTTTATTTTCATTTTTTCTATACTTCCCTCACTCGTTCATTTGCTCGGGTGGTGGAATGGTAGATGTGCGGTTCGAAATGAGCGTTTAGCGAATATTCGAGAGCCATACCTCCGAGACGAAGTCGAGAGGGGTACACGTACCTCGCCCATAAGTCCGAATAATAAGCTCGGGTGGTGGAATGGTAGACACGTACGTTTCAGATGCGTATGCCTTCGGGTGTGTGGGTTCAAGTCCCATCTCGAGCACCACAAATTGAAGATCCAGAAAAAATGCCCAGGTGATGGAATGGTAGACATGACGGTCTTAGAAGCCGTTGCCGCGAGGTGTAAGAGTTCAAGTCTCTTCCTGGGCACCATCAAAATAATAAAAATCTCATTCGAAAGAATGGGATTTTTAATAAATTTGTATAAAAATCAGGTTTCTGTAAACTTACAGTAAATAATTATTTTTTACTTTATAAACTATAGTAGTTATGGATAACAATTCAATTAGTCAGTTCTTTGAAAATAGTCAAATGGAACTCATTACCCAATCTTCCGATTTATCCCTCGCTACTTTATCTAGTATGATAGAAAGCGGCGGGATAGACCTAAATCCTGATTTTCAAAGACGGGAAAGATGGGATATAGATGATAAATCTAAACTCATAGAATCATTTATCTTAAATGTACCAATTCCTGCGATTTACTTATCAGAAGACAAATTTTGAAAATATACTGCAATTGATGGGAAACAAAGATTAAATGCTATAAATTGATTCATGGAATGAAGATTTCGACTCAAAGGTTTAAAAAAAGCCTATTTTTTGAATGACTGTCTCTTTAAGGATCTTATTGATGATATAAAGAATGTATTAACCATTCGTCCTCTTGTTAGAGTGATAACTGTTTTAAAACAATCAGATCCCTCATTAAAATATGAGGTCTTCTTACGCCTGAATCAACAATGAGAAAGATTGAATGCTCAGGAAATTCGAAACGTGGCATGGAAATGACCACTTAATGATTTACTATTAGATTTGAGTGTTAATCCTATTTTAAGAACAGCATTAAAAATCCCTGCAAATAATAAATCATCGGCATTTCAAAAAATGGAGGATGTGGAATTTATTCTAAGATTTCTAACCTTACATAATCTTGGTGATAACTATAATAAAGATTTATCTTGATCAATGGATAAATTTATGGAGGAAAATCAGTATGCAAATTGGGAAAATTTAGATATTTATGCTAATGATTTTAATAGAGCCATTAATGGTTGTGATGCTATATGGGGCAATAATTCTTTCCAACGTTATGACTGAATGTATAGACAACAAATGGTGGCTGGTATGTATGATGCTCAAATGTTAGCAATGGCAAAATTTAGTGATTCTGAAATAGGGTCACTAACAAATAATAAAGATGGAATCATTGCGGAATTTGAAAGGATATCAACTCAAGATACTATTTTTGAACAATCTGTTAGAGTTTCCACTAATGATAAAGCAAAGCTCCATTATCGTGTCTGAAAGATAAAAGAAATACTTACTCAGAATTTATAATTCTATGCTAGATTCTCAAAAGATATTTTTTGAAAGTATCGAAACTTTTCATAATACAATTAAGGAGTATCCAGAACTTTTAAATCAAAATTCAAAAAAATCGGTTTTAGATAACAGAAGGGCTTTATTTATCAGCTGCTGATTTGCTATATCTACTTTTAATAGTCTAGAGACTTTTTTAAAAAAACGTTTTGAGGAAATTTCATCTGGTTTATGAGATATATTAACAGTTGTAAGCTTTAGTGATTTAGGAGACTCTTTTAAGAAAATATATACGGAAGATGCTATTATTTGAATTTCTAAGTACTTAAGTACGAAACATCATAACCATACATGCAAAGACAAAATTAATAAGATTGAGGATTTCTCAAAATTAACTAGTAATTTTTTCTCAAATAAGTCACCATCATCTTACTGATTTTGATATAATAACTCCAATATTCTATATGATGAGATTGAGAAAGTATTAAGAGCCTTCTGAATTACTATACAACATCCGATTGCAATTGGTGGCACAAATATAGCTAATCTGATTTCTCAAGAAATATGCAAAGCCTTTTGAGGAATAACTCCTGCGTATAGGGAAATGTATTCTAAAGTAGGTAGCACTAGGCATAAAGCCGCACATAACTGGTATGAACAAATTATTAACCAAACTGATGTTGAAAAAAGTCTTGACTACATAAAGAGGATGTGATTTCTATTTGATGTTTCCATTTCATTTGTAATTTCACAAATGAAAAGAAGTAAATCACCTTTAAAAGAACTTAAATTTAAATTTGATACAAGTACAGATATCCTAGAAATAGAATTTACAGTAGCAAAAACTGGTAAGAAATTTATCGAAAAGTTAATGTTTATTTATCTTGATGCTGATGGTAATGGCTGGAAATATTGAACACGTAAATTTCTTAATAAAGAGGTTTTTATAGAAAGTTGGTTATTAAGAAAGTCATCCAGAAAAGTATTATTAGTTAGAAATTCTTCTAAAGAGATAATAGGATGGTTTCATAACTTATAACCCGTAACTCTTTTCTTTACAATCGTAATATCCTCAATATACTCCTCTACGTTGATTTACTCTCTTATTTTTCTACTCATGAAACCAAAAATTGCTGAGTCTCGGAAAAATTTGATAAAAGATTCTAATCTACCATCAAAATAATAAAAATCTTTCGTGATATACGGAAGATTTTTTTAAAATATTTTCCTAAACCAACATCCTACCATTAGTCAACCAGTTTTTCTAAAACATTCTTACGAATCTATAAAAAGTCAGTATAAAAGAATCAATACTTGATGATTTTTTGTTATATGTCGATATTTTTTCTCTCTACTGCTTCATTCATTGTACTCCTGATGGTAGCCTCAGGAGTGAGTTATCTGGCAAGACGATGGAAACTCCCCTCTACGGCGGTGCTCGTCGCAGCTGGGATGCTCATCGCCTATGGTGCAAAATATGGAATTATTCCTTTTATTGATGATTTTGAGCTCACTCCAGAGTTACTTTTTTATGTATTCTTACCGATACTCCTTTTCGAATCTGCCTATACGGTCCGATACAAAGAACTCCTCAGGAATATCCGATCGATCAGTGCTCTTGCGATCGTATCCCTCATTATATCAGCATTCTGTATTGCAATCGGACTCCAGTATATTTTTGGATGGCTCGGATTCCAGGTTCCTTTTATTGTGATGCTTCTATTTGGTACGCTGATATCCTCTACGGATACAGCTGCAGCGCTGAGTATCTTCAAGGAACTCGGAGTTCCTAGACGATTGAATCTGATATTTGAAGGTGAGAGTCTCTTCAATGATGGGACAGCGATTGCTCTCTTTCTCGTGGTGCTCGGAGTGATCGAGTCACATGCTAGCGGAGGAGTTCCGATGATTCATACAAATCTTTATGAACATACGATCAGGATGTTCGCAGGTACTATCGGAGATACGTGGTTTCCGATTATAAAATGAACAATCTCGCTTGGGAGTATGATCGTATTTGGGATTATTATCGGAGCTTGTGCTGGTATTATTTTCTCGAAAGTGATCCAAAAAATCCGAAATGATAGCTATTTGGAGATTACACTTTCACTCGCTCTGGCTCATGCAACATTCCTGGTTGCGGAGCTCATCAATCATTATTTTATCCCGGTTTCTGGTATTATTGCGACCGTGGCTGCGGCGATGGTACTGGGAAATTATGGTCGTTACAAGATCAGTCCTAAGGTGGAAGAAGTGATGGAACGATACTGGGGATTTTTCGCTTTTGTGACCAATAGTCTCGTATTTATCCTTGTGGGGATGATGCTCGTGAATCTGGAGGTGAATTGGAGACCACTTCTTCTCCCGATTCTCATCACCATTCCTGTTGTGATCCTTGCAAGAGCGATCTCAGTATATTCGGTATTCGGGTTTTTGAATTTTCTCAAAAAAGAAGAACGAGTGCCTCGGTCTTGGCAGCATGTTCTCTCGTGGTGAGCTCTTCGTGGAGGACTCGCTGTGATGATGGTACTCCTCATTCCTACAGGAATTATCCTTCCAGAATGGCAACTTCAATGAGTCTTGATTCGAGATTTTCTCCTCTCGCTCACCCTCGGTACCGTGATATTTAGTATCTTTGTAAAAACAATCACGATTGCTCCACTCATTCGGCACTTCTGAATCGATAAGCTTCATGATATCGAAGAGTTTGAGTACGTCGAAGGACGGATTCTGGTGGCCTCAGAGGCACTTGCTAAAATATCAAAAATCAGAGAAGGGGGATATATCGATAGTATCGAGGCAGACACGCTCACAAAAAAATATCAAAAAACACTTTCCCAAACACAAGTGGATGCCCAATGATTGATGGAAAAACATGGAGAGAATTTCTGAATGTTGGTTCAGAGAGTTGCTACACTTCACGCTCTTGGAATAGAAAAATACTGGCTCCGTCATATGTACAAATCAGGTGAGATTCCAGAAATAGTGTTTAAAAGGATTATGAAGCGAGTCGTTCTCCAGATTCGTCGTGTGGAGCGAGGCGAGAGTCAGATTCTGACCGTCAAAAATATCAAACCAAAAACCGATATTTTCGAACAGATTACCGAATATATCATCGATCGACTCGAACCAAAGATTGATCCCATCAAAGAACAATATCTCGAAATACGAACGATCCATATTATTATCGAGAAGGCTCTGGAGTGACTTACAGAACTTGGAAATATTGATTTTATTGGACAGAGAGAAGAATTTAGACAAGTGATAGCTCTCTATGAGTGATTCCGAAATCATGCAGAAAGAGAACGTCGTCTCCTCTTCCGTACACACAAAGACTTTCTCAAAAAACTCAGTGCTTCACTCACAGAAAAATCTCTTCTCGTGGTAGAAGAAGCTATACTTGCTGATCTTGCCGCAAAAGAAATCATATCTCCAAAGCTTGTTCTCAAATTCCAAAAAAATATCGGAGCAAGGATGGAGAAGTAGGAAGTTATTTAGAAAAGTTCTGTATTATGGAGCTTTTCTTTTTTGTTATTTTCCCTACAATAACTCCTATGCAATCCTTATTCCAACATTCTATTACGCCACTTGCTTCTCTCCTTCGTCCTGAGAAGATCGATGATCTCGTTGGACAAACTCACCTGATCGGAGTTGGGCGGGCTATCCGCAAGTTTATCGAGGCAGGGAGACTTCCTTCGATTCTTTTTTGGTGACCACCCGGCTGTGGAAAAACTTCACTGGCTCGTGTGATTGCTAATTCGCTCGATGCTGAGTTTTTTCATCTTTCAGGAGTTTTATCCAAAAAAGAAGATGTCGTGAAGATTATCGCAAAAGCTCAGAATAATTATAAAGAATGACGACAGACGATTCTCTTTCTGGATGAGATTCATCGTTGGACCAAGTCACAACAAGATGTTCTCCTTCCGTGGGTAGAAAAATGAATTGTGACACTGATTGGTGCCACCACTGAGAATCCGAGTTTTACCGTGATCAATGCGCTCTTGTCACGTTGTCGAACCTATGTACTTCAGTCGATTACTCCTGAAGAAGTGGTGATATTCCTCCAGAAAAATATAGAAAAAATCAAGGAACGATACTCAAAAATTGAATTTGATACTCCTATTTTTGAGCTTATTGCCAAGCTCGGGAATGGAGACCTTCGTAATACCCTCAATCTCCTCGAAACCGCTTGTATACTCCAATGAGAATGACTACTTACGAGAGAAAATATCCTCGAAGCAGGCAGTAAATCCCTGAATTATGATGGAGATGGAGAAGAACACCACAATCTCATCTCTGCGATGCACAAGTCTCTCCGTGATTCTGATGGAGATGCTGCTATCTATTGGATTGGACGGATGCTTGCAGGAGGTGAAGACCCAAGGTATATCGTTCGTCGAATGATGAATTTTGCGAGTGAAGATATCTATGATCCACAAGCTATCGTTCTCACGAATTCAGTCTATGAAATCTGTGAAAAAATGTGAATGCCAGAATGTGAACTTCCAATTCTCAATGCCGCATACTATCTTGCAAATGCACCAAAAGATAATGGTGTCTATTTGGCGATGCAATCGATGCATAGTGATATCCAAGAGTTCTGAAATCTTTGAGTTCCGCTCCATCTCCGTAATGCTCCAACGGCTCTTATGAAAGAAGCTGGATATGGAAAAGGATATGAATACGCCCATAATATTCCTGAAAAGAAAAGCAAACAAGAGCACTTTCCAGAAGAGCTCAAGGGGAGGAAGTATAGGAAATAGTTACTGAAAAATTTTCCTTCCTTTTAGGGTAATTGCTTGATGAATGAGAAATTGTTCAAAATATTTTCTTCTATAATTTCCTATTAATTGTGATAGAGATTCTTCTCCTGGGAGATATTCATAATTTGGGTTTTCTTTTGTGTAATTCAATGGAACAAAGGAATTACCAAAGAGGTCTTTATCGGAAATAATAGTAGCAATAAAAATCATCTCATGCCATATAGCTTTTTCAATCTCTTCAAGAAGATCAGGATATTTCTGGATAAATGGATTACTTGGATCAAGGGATTCCTCCAGACGACTCGAAAAATTTCGAGCATACAGATGTTTTTCTCTTTCAAATTGAATATCTGGATCTGCAAATCAAATGAGCTCTTTTTCTATTCTATCTTGATTGTATATCTGAAAAAGTTTGAATCGAATTTGAATCCATTTTTTCATTATTGGAAGTGTCATATTTGGCTGAATTCCTCGAATTTTTTCGATGTTTCGCTCTATGGTTTCTTCTGAAAGGGAACGGATATTTTTCGCTATTCCAGATAAAGTTGGGCGTGTTCATACGAGCGAATCAAATCCCGCATGATCAGCAGATCAAACTAATGGAGTGGTAGCAGTAATTGTATTCGTATTATAGAGTTTTGAGTATTCTTCAAAAAGCTTTCAAGACAAACCCTGTAATCATAATACGGCTTGCACCATATTTCTTGATTCCTCGATAATCCTTTTTCATTTTGGAATAAAAAATTCTCATAATGCTTCTATTCATCATCAGATAGATTTTAAGTTGGGAGTTGAGTTGGTTTTTATTGACATAATTGATTTATATGTAACTTTTAACTTAAATCAAATTTATTTGATATTCAGAAAAGAGGTTTTTACTAAAACTTGCTTTTTTTATATTTCCTCTATAATGTCTTCAAGTAAATAAAAGGACCTGCCCCCGTTGGCGAGTCTTTTTTTTGACCTAAGTCCCTATTTCCTAATATTTCCTCCTATGTTTGATATACAAAAAATCAAAGCTGCCATTGAGCAGATCGCTGCAGAAAAAAAGATCGGTAAAGATAAACTTGTTGAGATTATTGAACATGCTATTAAGACGGCATACAAGCGTGATTATGCAAGTAAAGATGCCAATGTGAATGTACACCTTGATATGGTGAGTGGTAAGCTCGATGTCTCTGTTGAGAAGACCATTGTTGAAGAAGTAGAAGACGAAACTATCGAAATCAGCTATGAAGATGTTGGTGGAGAAGAGAGCGGATACGTCATCGGAGATACAGTTGAGATTGATGTTTCTGATGAGCTTCTCGAAAGTGAAGGATTTGGACGTATTGCTTCTCAGGCAGCCAAGCAAGTAATTGTTCAGAAAATCGGAGAAACAGAGAAAGAAAAACTCTATCATCTTTTCAAGGATAAAGTGGACTCTATTGTGAGTATGCGAGTAGAACTCGTTGAGAAGAATCGTGTAGTTTTTGATTACAATGGTCACCAAGTGGTGCTTCCTCGTAGTGAACAGAATTCTAAGGATAAATATATTCCAGGACAACGTATGAATCTCTATATCCGTGGATGTGAGATTGATCCAGTTACTGGTCCTCGTGTGATTCTCTCTCGTAAGGATAAAGAACTCGTTGTAAAACTCTTCGAGATGAGTACTCCAGAACTCGAAGAAGGAGTAGTTGAGATTGTTTCTATTGCTCGTATGCCAGGAGTGAAGACAAAAATCATCGTGGCTTCTGATGACGAAGATGTTGATCCAGCTGGATGTCTTATTGGTCCAAAGGGTATGCGTGTTCGAACGATTGTTGATGAACTCTTCGGTGAAAAGATCGATATCCTCAACTATACTACCAATCAAAAAGAGATGGTTCGTCGAGCGCTCGTTCCTGGTATTGTAGAAGATATCGAGATTGACGAGGCAACTACGACGATTCGAGCAACAGTAAAAGATGAGGAAAAGGCGAAGGTACTTGGTCGTGGAGGAACGAATATCAATATTGCAGGAGATCTTCTTGGATATCGCATTTCTCTCACAACGCTTCCACCAGTTGAATGAGCAACACCAGCTCCTACAGAAACTATTTCAGAATAATTATTCATATAAAAAGTCCCAAATTGGGGCTTTTTATTTTGACTTCAATTCGCTTCTCAATATTCTCCATCGTATGCTTTCCTCGCTTTCCATTACATCATTTCGTGGTATTGATTCTCTCGATATTTCTCTTGGACTTCGCACCTATATCATGGGAACGAATGGCTCTGGAAAGACACATATTCTTGATGCGATCCATATGCTCGCAGGATCTCGTCCTCTCTATGGGGAGTCATCACTCGAGTCGGGGAGTCAGTTTGAATGAGTTTTTTTAGAATCAGATCTTCCGAAGAATTATCGTCTCGTGCGAGATGATATTCGAGAATTTTTCGTGATTCAAGGAGCTAAGATTACGAAGCCAAAATATATGCAGGCACTCCCTTGGCGAACGGTGCATATTTCCCCATTTGATATGAATCTGCTCTACTTTGCTCCAAGTATGCGACGTGACTATATGGATCATATTCTCTCGCGTACCCATGAACAATTTTCTCATACCAAGCGAGATTATGATCTGGCGATGCGCCAGCGGAATGCACTTCTCAAAAAGATTCGAGATGGGTTTGCAAAAAGAGAAGATCTCGATTTTTGGGATCATAAGTTTGCAGAATACGCTTATACCTATTGACTCTATCGAAGTCGATATCGAGACTATGTTCGTGCTGCTATGACTCGTTTTCCAACTTTTTTTAGCAAGTATTCGCCAATTTTTCATTATGAAAGTAATTGGATAGATACAGAAGATTCACAATCTTTTATAGAAAAATATCTTTTGGATAATCGTGAACGAGATATCCTCACTGGACATACGCATATTGGCCCTCATCGAGATGATTGGGGATTTCGCATCGAGAAAAATGGAGAAGATATTCCTGTGGAATCCTATCTTTCTCGTGGAGAGATGAAAATGCTTCTCCTTGGACTCAAGATGATTGAGATGGAATATATCAGTTCAGAGCTTGATTTACCAGTTATTCTTCTGGTTGATGATATATTTGCAGAGCTTGACGATATCAACTCAGATATTTTCTTGAACTCTCTTATGCAATATCAGATAATTTTGACAAGTCAGAAACCGCTCCCAAATCACGAAAAAGATCATAATTTTATTTGCATAAATCTCTCGAATGCGTAGAATACGCCAGAATATCACAAAAAAATCCCTATTATCCCATTTTTGTTAATTCATTATTTTTATGAAAAAACTTCTTTCTTTGTTTACTGCTCTTTTTTTTATGGGTAGTATTTTTATACCAGTAGCATTTTTGAATGCTGCGAGTGAAACAGTAAAATTAGAGCTCATTGCCCCTACGACTACTCGAGTTGGAGAAGCAATTGATGTCACTGTGAAGGCAATTGATAAAGATGGAAAGACAGTAACAAGCTACCGAGGATCGATTATATTTAATACCGATAATATCGGTGATACAGTTCCATCGCCAGGGAAAACAATTACTTTTACTGCCGATATGAATGGTGAAAAAACTTTTTCTAAGGGTCTTATTTTTAAGAAGTCATGAAAACAAAAACTCTATGTATCTGATATTTCTGAAGATATCATCGGTGAAATAACTATTAATGTTGATCCAGAGGGATCAACCACAACAGGAGGTGATCAGACTATTACGATTATTACTCCAGAGAATGGTACAAAGATTGCTGGGGAGACGGTTATGGTAAGTGGTAAAACTCGTAAGAATAGTAAAATTTCATTAACTTTGAATGGTCAAGATGCATGAACGGTTATCTCAGATGAGAGTGGTATTTTTACAAAAAATATAACTGGTATAACACAAGAGAATAATATTTTACTTGCTAAGCTTCTTGATGGATCAAATGCTCCTGTTGCAACTTCCTCTGAGATTAAATTTGGACGACAAGTTTCAAATGTCGCAACTTATGGAGTAACAATTTCTCCTTCTTCTACGGTTGAAGTGAGCTCACCTATAGATGTAACAGTTGATGCTACTCCAGGACTCAGTGAACTTACTATTTCCCTTGATTGATCTATACTTACGACCAAAGAGACTACCAGTGGGAAATATACAATCAGTACTATCGCACCACAAAATGCGGGAACATATAAAATATCGATTTCTCAGAAAGATGCACTTGGACAAGCTAAGACAACGGAATCAGAGACAATTCTTACTACAACACCAAAACCAGTAGAATTGCCAATTCTACCTCCCCCATCAACGTTTAAAAATATAAAAACCGTTACAACAGGATCAAAGGTGGTGTTTGATTTTGGTGTAGAAAATGCACCAACAGACCTTGCTGGATTTAAGATTGCCTTCTGAACAAACGCAGATAGTCTTACGCAAGAGGTATCAACATATACGCTTGATCGAATCGCTTCACCAGTCAATTCAGGAGCCTATACATGGTATATTAATAAAATTCCTGAAGGAACATATACATTTAAGATATTTGGACGAACTCAATCAGGAACCCTTATTTCTGGACTCGTTTCAGAACCAATTATTGCAACCCTTGGTAAGGATTCTTGTACTATTGCTAATGTTGGAGGACTTGTGGTAGATACAGATACGAGTAAAAGTGTTATATCTTGGACAGCTATTCCAGAGGCTGTATCTTATAATCTTTATAAGATAACTCCAGCTGGAGATTATACGTTGTTCCAAAATACAAAAGAAGCAAAATATACACTATTTCTCTCTAAAGGAGCTGTGATGTATGAAAACTTTGCAGTAAAGGCTCTTTGTGATGAATCAACTGAATCAAAAGAGTATTCAACAATGTCTCGAGTTCAGTCTGGTCCCTGAATGATTGCAGTTCTTGTGATAATATCAGCGATTCTCGGAGCCTTCCTAATGCGAAGACGATATATTTAATCATTTTCGTTTGACAAGAGAGCCGTTTTTTATACAATGCACCCACTTTTCCAGATAGAATAATTTTATTTTGCCATTTTCTCCTATGCCAATAACTAGTTCAGCAAAAAAAGCTCTCAAGGTTAGCGAAAAAAAACGATCTCGTAATCGTCACTTCCTCGCTCTTCTTAAAGAGAGTACAAAAGCGTTTTCAGCTCTTCTTGTAGAAGAGAAGAAAGATATGAAGAAAATCAATGAGGCACTTTCTCTTGTTTATTCTCGTATCGATACACTTGAGAAGAAAAATGTTCTTCATAAGAACAATGCTGCTCGAAAGAAAAGCGCATATGCAAAGGCTATAAAATCTATAACAGCGTAAATCTCCTATGCAAAAACGAGGATTCCCTCAGAAAAAAAATGATAAACGCATCAATGATGCTATCATTGCACGTGAGCTTATGGTTATCTCTGATAGCTGAGAATCACTTGGCAAGATGACACGTGATGCAGCCCTTACTCTCGCTGGAGAGCAAGATCTTGATCTCGTAGAAGTTGGAATGCAGGAATGAATTCCTCTCGCTAAGATAATTGATTATTGAAAATTTGTTTTTAAACAACAAAAACAGCAATCACAAAATAAAAGCAATACAAAAAAAACAGAACTCAAGACAATGAAACTTACCTATAAGATAGGAGATCATGACCTTGATGTAAGAAGAAAACAAGCAGAAAAATGGGCCAAAGAATGAAATCCAATGAAAATATTTCTTCAGCTTCGAGGTCGAGAGAATCAATATGAGGATCTTGCCATCTCAAAGATTCAAGAATTCGTTGCTTCAATGGAAGAATTCTATCGAAAGGATGAAAAATCAAAAGTACTGAAACAAGGAAATACGTTCAATCTCATTCTTTATCCAAAAAAATAATTATAATCTTATCTCTTATGAAACTCAAGACTCACTCTGGTGCAAAAAAACGTGTTAAAATCACAGGAACTGGTAAGTACATCGTTGATAAAACAGCTAAGAAACATCTTCTTAAAGACAAGAGCAATAAAGCAAAAGGTCGAGATGCTTACGGTCGTGTTCTCCATGTAACTAACCAACTCGAAGCTCGCCTCTCTCTCCCATACGGAAGATAGTCCTCCTCGTATAATTCAATATCTAATCTCTCTCTTATGACTCGTGTAAAACGTGGTGTGATGACACACAAAAGACATAAAAATATCCTTGCTCTTGCAAAGGGTTTTCGTCGAATGAACGGGAATGTTTATTCTCGTGCAAAGAATGCCATCATGAAGGCAGGTCAAAATTCATATATCTCTCGTAAACTCAAGAAGAGACAATTTCGTCAACTTTGGACAGTGCGTCTTAATAACGCGGCTCGTCTCAATGGTATGAATTACTCTACTCTTATTCATTCTATGTACACTAAGCGTGTTATGTTGAATCGTAAAGTTCTTTCAAATATGGCAATCACTAACCCTCAAGTTTTTGCTAAGATCGTTGATTTTGTTAAATAATAATTTTAAAAAAATCTCTCCAAATTGGAGAGATTTTTTTATTGTTTCCAGGTTGATATTATCGTATATCTTTAATTTTTTGAATACCTCCATTTGCATTGAGCTTCCCTATCCATTTAGAGTTTCCTTCATTCATCTCTAGTGTATTATCTGGTAGAACTGTAATAATAAGTGGCACGCTGCATGTGGATAATCATTTTAAAATATTTCACCAGTCGCTTCATTTTGGGTAAATAAGTGTTGTTTGTTTGGTACATATTGGTGAGAGCTTTGGAAGAAGTATTTCTTCCATTTCTATTTGAGTTTGTGCTTGTACTCCCATTGCAAGAGAGAGGAGGCTCGCTGTAACAAGTGATGTATGAGAATTTAGCTTCATAATAGTTGTAAATAGAAACATATAATGTTAATTATTTTAATTTTGTCAATTTTATATACTATTTTCCTTTGTTTTTCAGCTGGACTCGTATATAGTAGCTCCATATGAATTTTATCAACCAGCTTCTCGATTTCGATCTCTCTCTTCTTCAATCTGCCCGTTGACTCGTTTGATCACAATATGCATCTTTGGTTCAGGTAACTGGAGAACTTGTTGTATTTTTTTGAGCCGGAACCCTTATTGGATTATGGCTATATGGAGTATATAAAAAAGATAATGAATATAAAAAAACTGCTCTTACGATTTTTTTTACTATAGTAGCCGTATTTGGAATCTATGCTATCATCAATCTTGGTTTGCCAAAGTGGCGACTTGGAGCTATGGAAATAGCAGGTGCCATAGCCCCCCTTATTCCTCATCCCACTGATAACTCGTTTCCATCTGGTCATGCGCTTTTTACGGGAGCATTCCTTGTAGCCCTACTTCGTTATTATCGATATAACTCTTCTATTGTTATCATAGTAGTACTTGTAGCTCTTATCACCCTTGTATCTCGTGTTATTGGTGGCGTACACTATCCTGGTGATATTATCGGTGGTCTTGTATTTGGATCTGTTGGTGCTTATTTTCTTCGGCCAGTTGTTGATATTTTTATTAGTAAAACTTTTCCAATTTTTATAAAAATAGCGAGCTATATTCGATTATAAAAAAAATATTCTCAATTTGAGAATATTTTTTTTATAAGGTTATTTGTTTTTTGGTATCTTATAGTATCCAAGAAGATATTCTGCAATCTCAGAGAAGAGCGCTGATGAGGTAGTTTCTGAATATATACCTGTACGAGGACGTTCTAATGATACAATTAGTACAAATCTTGGATTATAGGCAGGTGCATATCATCCATATGATGTAATAGTGTGTCATATATTTTGATTGAAGTAGATATTTTCATACGTTCCCTTATATGGAATCTGAGAAGTTCCTGTTTTTCCAGCAATATTATATCCAGGAACTCCACCACTTTTTGCGAATCAGTATCGAACACTATCAACAAGCATAGCAGTGATTGTTTTTGATGTTTCTTCTTTGATTACTCTTCGTATGGGCATAGGTACAGTTTCTATAATCTTTCCATTTGGATAAGCAACCTTTTCAACAATATAGGGTTGCATATATACTCCACCATTTGCAAGTACAGAGTAAGCTGCTGCCATCTGTAGCATTGTTGCATTGATACCTTGACCAAATGACATTGTAAAAAATTGAATACGTGACCATTTTTCATAATTACTAATTTGGGAAAATACCTCCCCATCAATAGTGATATTTGATTTTTTCCCAAATCCAAAATCATTGATATATCGAGCAAATAATGATCTTCAGATTTTTTCAATGATATTAATCATACCAACGTTACATGACCAGTTAAGTGCATTGGCATATGTGTTATTTCCAAGACATTGCGAAGCAATATTGGATATTCTTTGTTTTTTCGGTCCACCAAGATCGAGTTCTACATACCCTCGATCATAGTATCTGTCATTTGGTTTTATTTCACCGCTATCGAGTCCAATAGCAACAGTAATTGGTTTAAATACTGATCATGGTTCATAGAGAGATCCTACTACATCATTTTTATAATTTCCTACTCCGAATCCATTTTTGAATTTATATTTGGTGATAGCAAAATTAGCAACTTCATCATCAAGGGCACTTCTCATTTTTATTCTTTTTCCATCAATATTAGTACTCATAGTTCCATTGGTTGAATCAATCACAAAGAGTGGATACCCGAAAAGGTCAATACTTGGATTTGGGTAGTTCATATAGAGAACTGGTTCCATATCATATACATTTGTGAAATTATTCGGATCATAATGCGGGTAGTTTACCATAGCAATAATAGCCCCACTAATAGGATCCATTACTATCACACTTCCTCGATTGGCTCGAAATCGAGTGACGGCGCTCTCAAGTCGTTTTGATATTTCTTTTTGGATATTTCTATCTACTGTAAGAGTGATATCAACTCAATTTTTGAGAATCAATGAGCCTGATGATGCATAATCCCTAATAGGTCTTCATTGAATATCTTTTGTAATATATTGGATCGGGCTTTCTCATTGAAGATCAGACTCAAAGTAGCCTTCTATACCATATCGACCATGCCCTTCACCATCGACAAATCCAGTTATTTGCCCAAGCGCTTCTCATTCAGGATAGTACCTGACAAGGTTATCTTCAATTTTAAGGAATGGAAATATTGCATTTTCGGCTGTCCATATTTCTCTTGCTTTATCTTTTGTTGGAATAGTGCTAAGTACTCATTTTTCCGTATCAATACGTTTTTTTACAAGATCACGAGTGGTGATATTCATTTTTCTGAGTATCTCAAGATGCCGACGTTTTTTGACTATAAAAGATGTTTCAAGAATATTGGGTGGTATCTGAATAATACTTGTAAGAGTATCTGCAAGGAGTTTTGAATTAGTAACTTTTGTTGGATTAACATACAGATTGTTTACCACAAAAAATAAGGCTGGATCATTAAGTTTACTGATATTTTCTATCGTACTTTCATCGAGCGCTTCTTTAAGAAGAATACTTTCGATAGGAGTACTAATTCGATTTTGTATGTATGATTCAATC
The DNA here is from genome assembly GCA_013268835.1 of Candidatus Altimarinota bacterium. Taxonomy (GTDB): domain Bacteria; phylum Patescibacteriota; class Gracilibacteria; order BD1-5; family UBA2023; genus JABFSX01. The sequence continues at coordinate 110,790 of JABFSX010000003.1, forward strand.
ATTTCCCTAAGGAGTTCTTTATTGAGTCATTTTTTTTCTGAAAGATCTTGTCTGATATAGTTACCAACACTTACTATACAATCAGCAAATATATGTGAATCACAGGAATCTTGATAGATGATATCTGATAAAAATGGAAGCAGCTTACTCATTGATCCTGATTGTGTTGGATCAATAGCAAGTGTTCCAAGATTGGTTGATACTGCTAAAATTCCATGTAATGAAGCATCTGATGATGCTATATTTCATCTTGATACAGGATTTTTTATGGTTGTTTTTTGTTGCTTCTCGGCAGCTTTTGTAAAATAAGCATGATCAATAACAGTATATCAAAATGTTGTTAATAGAATTATGAAAATCCAAAAAACAAGACCATACCAAAGAATACCAATTCTATCTAGGTGTGTTATATATCGTATGAGTCGTGTAATAAGTATTTCAATATTATTTTTCATGAAGAGAATTTATACAAGAGAAGTAGATAAGATATTTTTTATATCAAAATGTCGAAAGTGCGTAAGAAGAGTAAGGGTTGGAATGCTAGTAATAATATTGAGATTTATATTTTGTTGTGATTTTTCAAAAATACGAAGGATATCATTGTAATTAATCCGAATTGGATAGTGCCAATAATCGGGACCAAGAGCATCTTCAATATAAATGATATTTTTATATTTTGAGAGATTATAGTAAAGAAGCTTGCGAGTTCAATAGATTATCGGAAAAACACCATTGGTGATATCGATCCAAGCCCGAGCACGACGAGTATCGGTCATATCATTGGTTACAAAGAGAACTCCTTCGGTATCTGAAAAATATTCTTGATAGGGTATGATCGAGAAATCATCAGGAAGTATTACTACTGTGGGTTCTCCATTCAGATATTTTTCTATATATTTTGGACGTACAATATCATCTTGAAGGATATGGATGTTTCATTTTTTCTTCCCTGTTTGTGTTTCATTTTTTCCTCCCTCAAGTTGTTCATAGTTCTTTTTTTCAAGGCGTGAGAGGATAGGACGAGTGAGAAAAATAGCTAGTACTCTATGGATAGGAATCATATATCGAGATGAGATCTCGCATATCATCGTGAGTTGGTTTGAATCTAAGATAACCTTTGAGCTTATTATTTGAATAATAGCCTTAATTCTGTTGAAGGCTTCACTGTTGGTATCAATCGGTGAAGTATCATAGAGGGCAACGATGATGCCATTTTCTCTATTGTTTCCATAGGGAATCTCAACAATCTGACCAACAAATAATTGGTCTATATCAGTATCTCAACAGGAATAGAGAAGGGGCTCAGTACCTATAGAATGTAGGAATGGGATAATAGTTGCAAACATAAAAAATCTCCCGTATTGTACGGAAGATAGTTTGAAATACAAGCTTAGAGTCCAAGAGTTTTTTTGAGTTCTTCAGCCTTGATAGCATCCTCATTGGCTCGAATAGTGGCCCGCTCTTCCTCGATATAAATATCCTTGAGTTGTTCCCATTCATTCTGAGCTTTGATCACAAGACCCTTGATAATCTCACCTTCAGTTGGCATCAATTTTCGGAATTCTACTCGTTCATCTTCAAATACCTTTACAAGTTCATCAATCTGAAATTGTGAAAGAGTTGGAATAGCATCAATCACTCGTTTTTTCTCAAAAGTTGAGAGTGAAAGAGAATGCTCGAGAAGATCCATAAAACTTTTTTCTTCGAATGTTGTGAGAGGATGCACCATAAACTTCGCTACAAGACCCTCATTGGAGGTCTTAGGACGAGGTGGTGGAGGTGTAACTCCTTGATCAGTGATCGGTTGAGCTTGATCAGACATAGATAGAATTTAAGATTTATGCACTATTATAGACGATAGAACAAAAAATACAAAAGATTTTATGTTCGGAATTTTTTACTCGCAACGAATTCAGTAACTTGCTTCCAGAGTTCATCCGATATATCAGCAGTATTCCATACCGTTTCGACATCTTCATCGGCTGCAAACTCCTCGAGCATCTTGTATATCTTGAGAGCATTATCCATCTCTGTGACTTCTGTATAGTTTTTTGCTCGATATCCGAGACTTGCACTATTGATGGTATATGGAGTTTTTTCTATGGCTGATTTTACACTTGCATAGTTTTCTCGAGCGGTTGTGATAATGATCTCTTCTCACTCTATCTTGTAGTCTTCAGCACTGGTATCGAGGATCATCATCTCAAATGCGTCCATATCATCGGGTTTTGCTATACGAATCTCTCCTCCGTATTCGAATGCAAAGTTCGAAACTGATCCAGATTCTCCGAGGCTTCCACCAAAAGCTGAGAATATATGTCGCATACTGGGAGCGGTTCGGTTGCGATTATCGGTAAGAGCTCGGACAATGATAGCAACTCCACCAGGAGCATATCCTTCATAGAATATCTCTTCTACTTTGCTTGAATCTTTATCGATACCAGCTCATCGCTTGACCGCTCGTTCAATCACATCAGAAGTAACTCCGTCTCGTTTTGCACTATGGATGGCATCAGCGAGTGCTGCGTTGATGCTTGGATCGGATCATTTTTCAGCGGCAAGAGTGATGAGTTTTGAGTGGATATTATAGATCTTTGATTTTGCTTTTGCAGAGGCTTCTTTTTGTCCTGCTACGGTAGGTCATCTTCACATAGTATGAGCGTGTTATAGGAATATAATGATGATAAAAGTATATGAAAAAATGAAAAAGAGGCAAGATGGAGAAAAATATAAAAATTCCTCAATATTTGATATATTCCCTTCAATAGGGTAGTATAGGATTCTATTACCAGTATTTGCTATGAATTTTATAGAAAAATCTATTTTTGATGAAACGAAGGCGAATCAGAAATTTATGAATACTTCAAAAATCGTGATTTCCCTTATTTTGATTGTTTTATTTTGATTCTTATTTTTATTGAATGGAAATATGGTCTCAAAGGTGATCGCATATTTCTTGGTGTGTTATGTAATCGTATATACCGCATTACGATTTTTATTTGAGCGATTTTTCAATTATTACAAGTATATATCCACGAGTATAGATATCTTATGAATCTTATTTTTGGTATATGGCATTACTACCTATTCTGAAGGAATTGTAGTTTCACTCTATTTTATACCATTTTTGCTCACTATTGTTGTGATTTCTGGATTATTATTTCAGATATTTTATACGTTTAGTGTAGGATTATTTAGTATTTTTGTAAGCGTGTATTTACTTTCTTTTGATGGACTTTTGGACAAGTATTCGATTATTCCACTTTTTTTTATCACGATTATCTATCTCGTATCGCTCTATAGTAGCTCCAATCTCAAGCGAATTATACAAAAAATATCAAACCTAAAACAACTCGAAAGATATACTGATACAGGATTACTCCAAGCGATAGAATCCAATCCTGATACTCTAAATCAGGGATGAATAGAGAAAGAATTGGTAATTATGTTTTTGGATATTCGTGGATTTTCCAAGATTTCTGAGAATATGGAAGCGAGCGAGATATTCGGGGTGCTCAATAAGTATCTTGGGTCTTTTGCCACTCTGGTAGAAGAGAATTCCTGAACATTTGATAAATATATCGGGGATTGTATTATGTGTCACTTTGATGGTGAAAGCAAGGTACAAAATTCCTATACAACGGCTCTAAAAATACTAGAAAAACTTCATCAATTACAGAAAAACTCTGGCTATAAGATTAGTATCTGAATCGGAATCCATATCGGAAATGTATATGCAGGTTCTCTCGGAAATGAAAACAGGATGGATCATACTATCATCGGAGATAATGTGAATATTGCTTCTCGATTGGAGTCTCTCACGAGGGAAATATGATCAGATATTGTAGTGTCAAAAGACTATTTTGATACGATTGATTTTGAGACGGATTTTGAATTCGCAGGAAACTATCACCTCAAAGGCAAGGATCATACGATTGATGTCTATAAGATGTAGGTTTATATATTTTGTATTGCACTATCTGCTCTTGCCCATTCATTCAGGAGCTCTATTCTCTCATTGAGGGATTTTCATCGTTCTGTAAAAGAATACTGGATCTTTATCGGTTTTCCATCGATTACCTTTCGGATAATAAATCCTTCTTCTTCGAGTTCAGTAAGTCGTTCTGAGAGGATCTTTGCGCTAATTCATGGGATCGCTCGTTTAATCTCATTAAAATTTTCTTTTCACTCTGCAATCACCCTGAGAGTATGCATTACCCAGCGTTTTGAGAGCGTATTCATGAGTCCGAGAACAGGACATACAATGGATGACATAGTTACTTTTGAGTAAGTTAGTAGTGGTTGCTTTTTATAAGTTAGTTAATAATATATACCAGCTTCGACGGAATGCAAATTTATTTTTTACTTTTTTATATTATGAGCCAAGAAACTCTCTATAAGGTTGGTGATCTTGTTCCTGCTGCTGGTCGATATGTTTGTACGGTTTGCGGATTCTCTATTGAATACCTCGAAAAACACCTTGCCTATGGTGTGAAGTTCCCTGTATGTCCTGTGTGTCATGCTGGAGAAGAAGGTGGAGCAAAGGCACCACATGAAGACTTCTGGAAGAAGGTTGCGTAGTTTTTTTGAAAAATCCTCTCAAGAAATTGAGGGGATTTTATAATATTGAAAGAATCCATATTATAGATAATATCCACTTTATTATCTTATCAATTGAATATGTTTACTCTTGAACAAATCGAAGTAGCTCATGCAAAAACAAAATCTGGAGCTGATTTTCCTCAGTATATTCGCGAGATCAAGGAACTCGGTGTTACTCGGTTTCAAACATTTGTTACGGATTGTCATAGCGTATACTCTGGTGGAGATGGATTTCAGATCCAGTCATGACCACAGTATGAATCTATAAAAATCAATAGCACTCTCGATGTAGAAAGATTTAAAAAATGACTCAAGGATAATCAAGAATGAAAAAATAATTTTTATGAATTTTGTACTATTTTTGCAGAATCAGGAATCGCATATTGGATTATGGATCTCGAAGATATGACGTGCACGTACTATGATATCTATAACAATAGTATTCTTACAGAAGTGGTGCCAAGTTAGATAGAAATCTATAAACTTATAATAAAAAACCCATTCTTTCGAATGAGTTTCTGATTTTTCTATGGTGCAATCGACAGGGCTCGAACCTGTGACCTCCTCCTTCGCAGGGAGGCGTTCTAATCCAACTGAACTACGACTGCATATGTTTCTGGACGCTGGGATTGTATGTATTTTTGAGAAATTGCAAGGAGAAAATATCATTTCTCTTCTAGCTTCGTGGCATCCCGTAGAAGTCGAATCCTTTGAGATCCGTCATAGATTTGGTGATATAGTTTTTTTTCTTTCCTTTTTTGAAAAATCCACGTTCATCGATGATTCCCATCTCAACGAGTTGATCGATATTTTTTGTTGGGAGCTTTTTCTTAGGGAATGCTTCTTTGTTCTGATAGTATCGAGTTCGTTTCTTGTAAGAGAGATTGAATCGTGATTGCTTGTTTTCATTTCCAGTATAAATAACCATCGCTTTTTTCTTTCATTTTGAAAGCTTTCGAGCGGCTGCTTGTTTTTTTACGATACTAGATTTGAGTCCATGACTGTTTGCCATTTTGTTTTTTGAAAATATGGAGCGGGGAACCGGGTTCGAACCGGTACACCCAAGGGTTGAAGCCTTAGTACACTCGCTCATTTATGTTACCCCCGCTTGTGTAGATGTGGGCCGCATTGTATACAAGGAGTCAAAAAAGTCAACGCTCACCTTGCTATTCGCCCTAAAATTCCTATATTCTATGGCATATGGAACAGACAATAATCATCGATGAGATTCTTTTTTCACTTGCGAAAAATCAGAATATTACCACCAAAGAAGCCTTTCATAAAATAAAAAATGAGGTTTTAGCAAAATACCAAGTTTCCGAATGACCTTCACACATTCGGATGATCGAGCGATATGAGGAGCTTCTTACTCTCTCTGAAATTCCAGACGAGATTCGTATTCGAAAAGTGCTTCGTAAAAGAGCGGTACGATCGCTCTCTGGAGTTTCAGTGATTTCACTGCTGACCAAGTTTTGGGGATGTCCTGGAAAGTGTATCTATTGTCCTACGTATGAGGGTCTTCCAAAGAGCTATATTTCTGATGAGCCAGCCGTTCAACGAGCGGAGATGAATGCATTTGATCCGTTTCGTCAAGTACAGAATAGACTTCAATCACTTCGTATGACAGGAAATGCAATATCAAAATGTGATGTTCGGATTATTGGTGGAACTTGGAGTGTTTACCCAGTTGCATATCAGGAAGATTTTATCAAACAAATCTATGATGCTCATACAGCATTTGAATATACTATTCGAACAAAATCAGAAAATGGAGGTGAAAATAATCCATTTCTTTCAGCATCGATAGATTCTCATCCAGATTGGATTCCTTCACAGACACTTGAAGAAGCAAAAAAAAGAAATGAAACAGCAAAAAGTCGAGTGATCGGTATGGCGATCGAAACCCGTCCAGATTGGATTACTCCGGAAGAGATTATTCGGTTGCGTCAATATGGAGTGACTCGTGTAGAGATTGGATATCAGACAACTCATGATTATATCAATGAACTCAATAAAAGATGACACGGAAATAAGGAATCCATAGAAGCCACGAGACTTTTGAAAGATGCAGGATTCAAGGTAGTAGCACATATGATGCCAGGTCTCGTTTGAGCAACACCAGAGCTCGATCGATTAGCTATGAATGAAGTATTTGCAAATTCACTTTATCGTCCTGATGAACTCAAGATCTATCCAATGGTGGTAACTCCCAACTCTGAACTCACCGAGCTCTGGGAGAGATGAGAATTTGTTCCCTATGAAGATGATATACTTATTCCACTTATGGCAGAGCTCCAAGGAATGATTCCTGAATATGTTCGCTTAAATCGTATGTATCGTGATATTCCAGCTCATGAGATTCTTGCGGGGTCCAAACTTGCCAACTTGAGACAAGTTACTGAGATTGCTATGCGAGCTCGTGGTATCACTCGTCATGATATCTCAGCTCGTGAGATCCGTGCTCGTGCCAATAATCCTCAAGATGCCATCCTAGATGTTATATTTTATGAGGCAAGCGATGGTCATGAATACTTCATTCAGATGATTGATCCAGTAGATCGTACGCTTTTTGGGGTATGTCGTATGCGAATCCCTTCACAGATATTTACAGGTGAATCACACTTTATTCCAGAACTTGATAATTCTGCCCTGATTCGTGAACTCCATGTATTTGGTGATCAAATACCGGTATGAGTATCTGGTTTTTCTTCTCATATTTGAGATGATTTAGTGCCTATGGCAGGTCAACATATGGGATTCTGAAAGAAAATGCTCCAAAAATGTGAAGATATCTGTAATGAAAAATATAAAAGTGTCAAAAAGATTGCGGTTATCTCTGGAATCGGTGCCAGAGAATACTATAGAAATCGAGGATATGAGCTAAAAAATGAATATATGATAAAGAATATTGACAGAACGTAGATATATTTCAATATTTGACATTATCGAAAATATAAGATATCCTCTTCACCGAGTTATACATACCCACATAAAAATGTCTCTATTGAATCTCTTGATTTAGTGATTGCTATATGTAAAATGTGCTCACTTTATTTCTTTTCTTCTCTAAACTATGAAACTCACTAACCGTGGTTTTACCCTCGTTGAACTTATGATCGTTATTGCGATTATTGGTATCCTTGCTGCTGCTCTCTTCCCATCACTTACAAGTTATCTTAAACGAGGTCGTGATACGGCTCGTGCTTCAGGTGTTAAGGAGATCTCAACTGCCGTTGCCGCATATCAAGTAGATAAGCAACAACTTCCTACTGGAGTAGGAACCAATGGTGGTTGTGTTAATTCAGGTTCACTTACAGCATACATCCAAAAATTTCCTGTTGATCCAAATGCAACACTTATTTGTGTTGGTGCTGCTGCTGGTATCTATGGTTATGGAACATGACAAATTAGCTGAACAACAACAGCTATCATAACTGCCATATTTGAAAATGCTAATGGTGGTAATACTGGTGGTGTTAGTATCGGTGCATATCAAAATTCTGTTGGAACAATGACAGGTACTGTATTATCTGTAGATACTGCCATAAAGGGTAATGGTTCAGGATATGTTGTTCGCAATTAATTATTTCTTTTCTTCTCTAAACTATGAAACTCACTAACCGTGGTTTTACCCTCGTTGAACTTATGATCGTTATTGCGATTATTGGTATCCTTGCTGCTGCTCTCTTCCCATCACTTACAAGTTATCTTAAACGAGGTCGTGATACGGCTCGTGCTTCAGGTGTTAAGGAGATCTCAACTGCCGTTGCCGCATATCAAGTAGATAAGCAACAACTTCCTACTGGAGTAGGAACCAATGGTGGTTGTGTTAATTCAGGTTCACTTACAGCATACATCCAAAAATTTCCTGTTGATCCAAATGCAACACTTATTTGTGTTGGTGCTGCTGCTGGTATCTATGGTTATGGAACATGACAAATTAGCTGAACAACAACAGCTATCATAACTGCCATATTTGAAAATGCTAATGGTGGTAATACTGGTGGTGTTAGTATCGGTGCATATCAAAATTCTGTTGGAACAATGACAGGTACTGTATTATCTGTAGATACTGCCATAAAGGGTAATGGTTCAGGATATGTTGTTCGCAATTAATTCTTGATTTCTTTGCTTAAATTTATAAAATACAGGGTACTTACCCTGTATTTTATTTTTATGCTTTTTCGTCGTATTGGATTTACTCTTGTAGAGATGATAATAGTTATTTCAGTTATCGGTATCTTGGTTGCCTCAATATACCCTCAAGTTATAGTATACCTTGTTCGGGGGCGAGATACGGAACGTATTGGTGGAATTAAACAACTATCTATAGCAGTAACAGCATATCAGGTAAAAAATCAAATTCTTCCAGTATGAACTGGAACTAGCAATAAATGTATTAATCAATCTATTCTTAGTGCTTTTTATTTTCAAAAATTCCCTATTGATCCTATTAATACTAGCCTTCATTGAGATTGTAATCTCTCTTGAATGTTTGGCTATGGAACAGGAAAAATTCTTGCAGAAAATAAAGCAGTTATTTCTGCATATTTGGAGAATCCAAATGGTGGAAATACCTGATCAATTAATGAGTATCAGGGTGATGCTAAATCAAATAGTACAATGAGTGAGATTAATTTCTTAAAAAAGTGATCGGGTTCAGGATATGTGATACATAACTAGCTTGCTTTTCAATACCAAATAGATACACTATGTAAAATTTTTATTTATGTTTTTTCGTCGTGGTGGCTTCACTCTTCTTGAACTCATGATTGTTATGTCAATTTTGGGAATTATGATAGCTGCAATATATCCACAGACAGTTTTTTACTATGCTCGGAGTAGGGATCTAGAACGCCTTTCTGAGATCAAAGATCTTTCTGCCATGATACAAGATTACAGTAGAATATATTCAGTATATCCTGCAACGGAGAATGCAAATGCCACTGCTAGTGGGAATTGTGTTTCGGAGATATTTTTATGGCCAGATGCCCTACCACACATTCGAGATAAGCAATTTTCTCAATTATGAGGATCATGAATTTCTCTTAAAAAAGACCCTTCGGGGTATATATTTGATCCACTTTTTTGTAGTGTGGCAGGTTCATACTTTTATAACAAGATGGATGCTTATGGATTAGTCGCAGCTCGTATGGAATTACAGGTTACTGGTGCCAATTATAACACAATGGTAGATCTAAATAATCCTACAAAGATTAATGATTTGGTAAAAGCACAACCCCTTGATAAGGATGCGAATGATCCAGATAAAATATTTCTTATAATAACAAACTAATAGTTTGTTATTCTCCTATCATAATCCCTCATAGTACAATCTGATGTGCTGCTTTTTTTTGTTTTGAACAGTTAAGTAGGTTATCTGCAATATTGCTACTAGATATAACATCTTCACGAAGGGTGAGTATAGGATTCCCACTTCGAGAAATATCTGTTACCATTGATGTGTCAGTTTTTGAAAGAGATTCAAATGAGTCTAGAACACTAGATATCTCTAGGTTACTTCATGGGTGAAGTGCGGTAAGTTTTCCAAGATGCTCAATTTGTGCTTGTGTGAGTGACATTTTTTATTATAATATGCACATAATATAATAAAAATATGCCTAAAATCAAGGATATCATCGAGAATATGAAATTAAATGGTACAGAATACCATGATTTGAATCTACTTGTTTCAAAACGAGTTTGGCTTATTGTAGCAACACTATACTATCTTTCATATCTTTTTACGGTATGAGGTTTCTATTTTGGTCCAATATCTCTCGAATATCTTTCGATGATAACATTTCATTTGTATTCAGTTCTTGTTATCGCAACTGCTTGGTTTTTTTATTCACTCTCTGAATATGCTGTTATGGTATATTTTCCACAGAAAAAATGACTTATTTTTATTCCGATTGTTGTTTGAGTAGTTGTCACTATCACTATATTAGTTGCTCATATTGGTATTTTTGGGGATTTTGGTGGTACCATAAATAGTCTTATGTCACGTATTAAATAATCCTGTTTTTTTGTTTATGTTAAAGTTTTTACTTCTACTTATTCCGTTTTTTTTAAGTGCATGTACTTTTTTACCTGGTACCCAGGTGGAGGTTCAAGATAATGCGAGTGTATACACGGGTTCTTGATTTTCTATGCAAGTTCCAGCTATATGGACAACAAATACTGGGGTGCTCCTTGGGAATCCCAAGATGGGCTCTCTTGAATTAGCACTTATCTCACCAGAGGTTCGATATGGATTTTCGAATAATCTTATTATTATTCGAGATACACTCAATGGTATTATTACTTCAGCAAGATATGCGGAACTCAATGCTGCTCAAACAAAATGAAATTATTTAGAATATGTAAGAATAAAAAATGATCCTATTCTTTATTCTGATAGTGATGAATCTCGTGTAATTGTATTTGAAGCAAAATATAACCCATCAACACCAAAATTAAAATTTATTCAGACTACAAAAGTCTGTGGTACTAGTGTATATATGATTCATTTCGCTATCGCACTTGATAAGTCTCCTGATGCTTATATTGCCCTTGCGAAGACATTTGCTTGCAACTAAAAGATTTGCTTTTTCCTTATTTTCTCTATAATGCACGAGTCTCAGGCGCTATGGCAGATCGGTTATGCAGAAGCCTGCAAAGCTTTGTAGCCCGGTTCGACTCCGGGTGGTGCCTCCAGTCTTACACTTCATACTTTACTAGGTTTCCTAGTACTCAAAAGAGCTCTATATAGAGCTCTTTTTGTTATTTACTACTAGTTCGACACTGTCAATTCAAAGAGCTTAAGTGGATCTTCTTGTATTTCTGGAATTTCCTCTTTGCAAAGGACATTATTGAGGAGTTCGAAATTAAATCCTGCAAGTATATTATATTTTTCAATATTGCTTTTTCTTGTATTCGATTTCTGTTTTCTATTTTTTCAATTTTTGAATCTGTATTTCTTTTTTGAACCCGCAATCCTTTATTCATACAATAAAAATTATTGCGTATGCTATCCACAAATGTTTCAAAGGCTTTATGGGTTGTAATTTGTGAAAAAATGATATTATATCTGTGCCAAAAAATATTTCCGTCTTATTTTATCATTTCAACATACAGTTTAAGTATGTGTTCTAAAAATGATTTAGGGCTTATGCCACCCACCTCTATTTCAGAACACTGAACAGGATGGTAAATGGTTTTTGGCGAAACACATTCAGGATATAAAGTCCCTTTTGTTTTTTTACTAATAGATCCATTTAAGAATTAGAAAACCAAAGACTTTACATCAAAAATGTGAAGTCTTTTATTTTTTATCTTTATTATTTATGAATACCATTGATGATAAGACGCTTATTTTTACTATTTCATACTGGTTCAGTAATAGTGATGATTTCAGGTATCTTCACGATGCTGAAAAATACCCACTTATTTCATATAGCATTACCACAAACCTTATGAATGCGATTAATGATAATTATATCGAAGATTGGGTAAAGAAAGAAATGGGATTTCAAGGATTAGATTATGGCAGTTTTAATAAATCTAATAAGGTTAGAAAAGATGATTGACTGACTTGGCATTTTGGTATTTATAGCAAAAACCATAACAGTCCTATTGGTCGCTGAACCATTGATTGCGTTCATGCATGAAATATGGCTGATTTTAGAAAATTTCTTGATATCTAATAAACTGTGGGTAAATACTTCAAAAACTCATCCTATACTGAAACTTCCTTAAACAAGGAACGCAAAAAATTATCTTTCAAATATCATCCAGATAAATGATGAAAGGAGGGTGACTTTATAGCGATGAATGAAGAATATGAAGTATTATTGAAGCAAGTTCAAAATAGCCCTATCCAATCCCAAATACCAGAAGAAAGCAAGAAGAAAGAAAATAACTACCAATATCAAAAATCAACAAGTTATCAAGGACAATGATTTCATAAAGATGAGTTTATCAAATACAATAAAAGCAAAACTACAAAACAAGTAGAGCCAACTTTTTCAATCAAGAAGTATTTTCAAAATAAGATATTTTATCGAATTATATTCGTAATTACATCAACCCTTTGGCTTCCTGCTGGTATTCATTTAGATGTACCATTATTTGTGATTGTTATTTTTTATAGTATCCCTCTTATATTTGCCTTATATACACGCATTCATACATTTGCTTGGTTTATGAACTTATTGTTTTCTGGGTTTGTTATCGCAAAATTACAACTCACTTTTATGATGCCTTATTTTAATTTCTGGTTTTTCTTTTTAATGTTTTATGGCATTGCTTATTCTATTAGCACTATGCCATACCAGCAAGCATATACGAGAAAACAATGGAATGAACTATGAAGAAAATTCAAGGACAATTTTTTATAATCCTATTTTTACCACTAACTTTCTTTTATGAAATATATTTTATCAACAATATTAATTTCCCTGATATTGACTTCGTGTTCTACATCAGAAGAACAACAATCAATCATTTCATCAGTTCCAGTTATTCAATCTTGAACTATACAAACAGATACAATCACTTCTTCTGTCCCAATAAATACAGGAACAATTTCCACGGGTTCAATGGTCGCAAAAGTTCGCACTTTATGAATGGAAAATAATAATGTTATCCTTTGGGAAGATGGGAAAAAATTAGATAGCCTTACAACAAAAGGAAATATAGACTTTTCAAATGTTGAAAGTTGTGATGTTCCAAAAGAAAAAACAGCCTATAAAATACTTCAAGCAACAGGTGAATATGGTATAGTTCAAAAAGTATGGAATACTTGCGGAGGTGTTGTTGAAAAAGTATATTATTCAATTCCACTGACTTCCAATGTAGATACTCTTCAAGAAGTTTATAAAGGCTTTGATACTGTAAAAGTGAATAGTTCAACTATAAGTATTATAAATACTGATGAGGTTGTAAATATTGAAAATGAAGAATGAATGGGTATGGTTGCGAAATCAACACTTATAAAAGAATGATATAAACAAGAATGAAAGTATTGGATTAAAGTTATTAACTTATCATCACTTCCTAATTCTAAGGAAGTTCAAAAAATAGAAATACAGAAACCCATATCGCTAAACGGAATGTATCTCTATAAATGAGATAGTGAAGACTATTCCATAGTCGTAAAAAATGTTTCTGATAAAAGTTTTCAGGTGGAAATGACTTCATCAAATGACGATAATAAGGCAGGTATGGATGATTGAACCTTCAAAATACAATCTGATGGAAGTTGGTTAATGTTTCTTGATGGTGATGGAACTTCTGAAAGCCCGAACTGTAATAACTTAAAAATTCAATGAAAAATTGAAAATAATACTTTTATCATTACTTCCGCTGAATGATTATTTGAATGTTATTCTGGAATGCCACCCGTCAAAAAAGCAATATACTACAAACAATAACACTAATTTATTTAGTAATTCTAACTTTTTCTTATGAAAAAACTCATACCTATTTTATTCCTACTTATTTCAGTTCCAGTATTTGCTGATACAGCAATTCCAACCACGCCAGCAGTTGCGGATTTTATGATTACGACTATTCGTCCAGCATCATATACAGCAAGAACACCGCAATGTAAAACAGATGGTTGACTCATTAGGGCAATATCTAAGGATTATTATAATTCAGTAATGAGTGTTGTTGAAAAATGGAAAGTTGACATTGAAGCAAGTCGTCAATTGACACCTGCCGAAAAGAAAGATTATGATTATGTTAAGTCAGTGTTTACAGTAGAAAAGAATGCCCCAAAAGCACCAAGTTGGAAAATATGTGATGTTGCTATGACAAACTTTATAGCAAATATTGAGACAATGGCTACTGATTATTCAAAAAATAAAACAGCAGTATTAAATGATTATAAGACGGCACAAATGACGGTTGTTAATAACAAAGTTTCAACATTTACAAGCCCTACATTGAATAAAGTTATAGCAGTGGTTAATTTTAGAGATGTCGTTTCTAATAGTAGCGTATTAAAATCTTATGATTTAGTTCTAAAAGTAAAAACGGATGTTTCATGAAAGGTTGTATCACAAAGTGTAATGATGAAGAATTATGTTGTTAATAATAAAATGGCTGAATTCTATGGATTTAAGATCCCATCAGTAAATCCACTTTCGCTTCAAAAAATATTTAACTGGTATTCAGTATCTGGTAATTCAGTTTATACAGATTATGGTAATGCAGCAGTGTATCCTTTAAGTCAACGTGTTGGTGTAATCTATTATATAGAAATGTAATAAAATAGTATTTCGATTAGTTTATTTTAATATTCATAGTAATTTCTATATATTTCCCATTCTAGGACCTCCAATAAATACTCAAAAACTCTCTGAAAAGAGAGTTTTTTATTGTATATAGGCTACTTATTTTGCCTTAATAACTGAAGACCAATGATCACGAAGTGTATCTATCATTTTTTTGAGTTCATCTGTATCAATATCCTTCATACGTTCATATTTTTCCTTCACTTCATCTATGATCTTCTCAAGAACGGGTTCTGTCATATCTTTGACCTTATCAATTTTCTCCACAATTTCTCGCTCCATATTCATAGCCCACTCTTTTGCTTTAGGAGCATTTTCTTTACCATTAAATAATGCATAGAGAGCAGCTCAAGCAACAATCACCTGTGCTCATAATATAATACCATCTGCTATCGGGGTCTTTGTTGAATCTGTTGCCATAGGTAAGGGTGGTTAATAATAGTAAATACTCTGATAAATATAGTATAGAGGTATATTTCATCAGATAGAAAGGATAATTGAAATATATTTTCAAGCAAAGACAAAACCAAGACAACTAATAAGGGTCCCTTAAGATAACCTTGTTCGATTCATATTCTGAAATACAACAACAATACTATTTTAGTCTCTAATAGAGAACTAGTCTATAAATTGACTATTTTCATAATAAACCTATACTCCAAGATATAATATAATTATTAAAGAATATTCCCGTATTTTTCAGCAACACGATCATAATCCTCTATAAAAGTTCGAAGATTGCTCAGTATACAGACTTCCAAGAATATACTGAAAGTAGTTATCAAATAGGTAGCTACTTTTTTTAAAATTAAAACACACACTATGCTCGAAAATGCTCTCCGCTACAATAAACCAGAAAAACAATCAACGAGATCAACCATACGATTCCAGTGAGATTTTCGGGCTGAACTCCAGAAAACTATCGATATTCTTGAGCTTTATTTCGAAGAAGAACTTCCAAAGGTTTTTGTTGTTGACTCTGTTCTTGCTGGAGGTAATGAGATCAAGATACGAATCAATGATGATGAGAAAAATATACGGAGAGTGGTAAATTGTATCTTCAGGTATCATCATGATGAACAGAAGTTCGGAAATATTAATATTGAGCTCGGCTCCTATGAGCTTTCTAAGAAGACAATGGTGTATTTTGTGGGGACTTTTTCTATAATGGATCGGGAAAGGATAAAGAAAATCCTTCTTAAAGATGTTATTAGTTGTATACAAGCTATATATTAGTAGAAAATATTCACTTCTGTAAAGGGTGAATATTTTACTTTTTAAGTGATATAGGATAGGATAATCTTGTTATTTTTTTATTTATCCTTTTATATGGCTCGAATTATATCATCTCAGGGTTCCATTCAGACTATTGCTATAGTAGCATCTACTTGTCTTTTGCTTGCTGGTGGTGGGTATTATGGATATGAATACTATTCTACCTCCAAAGAGGCCGCTATTGAGCAAATTGCTCCAGTCTCTGCTACTGAAAAGAAAGTGATTGTTGATACAACCTCAAAGGAAGTTTTAGTTTCAGGTATTGTTGGTGATGTTTTTACTGTTACTGGATCAGGTGATATGATCTTGAAAAATGAAAAAGTTGTATCAATGGAACAGGCAACTTTTTATACAACAGCTGATTCACGGGCTTCGCTCATATTTGCTGATAGATCCATTGTCCGCCTTGATTCCAATACACGGGTTTCTCTCCAAAAGTGAGCTGAAGGGAATATAATTGTTTCTGTGGAGAAGGGACGAATCTGGGCTCGTATCATCGGTGAAGCAGGAGGAAGAGGAAAATTAGAGATTTCTCTTGGTAGTTCCAAGGCAATCGTGCAATGAACCTCACTCGAGGCGGTTAAGATGCCATTATTCTCAAAATATACCGTACTTGATTCATCTTCCGCAAGCGGATCTGAAACATCAGGGATTGATGTAATTGATGGTAGTGGAGTACTGACCCATGTAGAACCTGAAACAAAATGGACATCAACAGAATTTGGAACAAGTGCTATTAAGTCAGTTAATGTTAGTAACATATATGAAAATGATCCTTTTGTTCTCATGAATACACAAGAGGATATTATTCATCTTCAGGATGCAATAGTGAATTATTCTGGTAGCGTAGATGTTAATAAGGCTCAAAAAGAAATACTTGCTTCGCTTCCTATACTCGGAACAGAAGAATCAATTTCATTTTTTTCTGGAACAACCCTGAGTTCTTCAGCTCTCTCTGGTGAGATTTCTTCAGAAGAATGGAGTAATATAACTCAGAAAGTACTGAATGAGAAGATGGAAGGATACACACAGGCTATGAAACAAAATGAAGTATTTCTCAATCAGGTTCTAGCAGATCAAGAAAAACTCCGTGACTCCATCATGAAGGCGAATGGTAAAATACTCGATGATACCAAGCAAATGGTAGAAGGAGTGGTGCGAGAACAAGAGATACTTCTTTCAAATATCATGATGCAGAATGATGATTTTCTCCAGAAGATAAATCAAGATGTAGATACATTGATGATGGAACAAGGAAAGATGATCGATACTATTATGCAAGATACGATGAGTAATGTTGACGCTACTATCAAAAATGCAACTCAGGGAATTGGTACATCATATGAATCAGTTCAGGTTGATGGTACAGTAAATACATCAAATGCAGCCGATCTTGATTCTTTTCAAGAACAAGAATCTACAATAGAGAAAACCACCTCAAACAAGAGTATTCAGGGTAATACGAGCAATATGTCGAATGGGTCAGATGATATGGATATGAGTAGTAGTGATACTGAAAATACGATGAGTAATGGCTCTATGAATATGGGAACAAATTCGATGTCCAATGGTTCAAATTCGATGTCCAATGGTTCTGATGGAATGAGCATGGGAAATTAATTATTCCTTTTTAAAAAGACTTCTGATTTTCAGAAGTCTTTTTAATTTTGATTTACTTTTCGCATCTTTTGATTACAAGTACTTATATCCTCTATTTTTCCATGAATATTTCTCACTCCATTACTGATAACACTATTTCTTCATTGAATGTATGACGAAGGAATTTTATACTCTGAGGGATTTCTTTTGTTTTTTCAGAAACGGTATTTGCTCGTATCAAAGAACTCTTGAATATGAACTTCATAGAAAAATGATTCCATACCAAGATGGAAGAATACCAAGAATGATACCTCCTTTCTTTGATTCCATCACAACAACAAGAACTTTTTGTTGTGATAAAAAAATCTTTTCCAGAGATGCAATTTCTTTCAGGTGATTCTCATTTTCAATGACACCTGCTTCGTGTTGGATATACAAAACTGTTTCTTCAAAATTTTCCTATTCCAACATCGACACAGTCGAAATCTATTCTCTCTGGTGAAGATATATTTGTTCCTTCAGAAGTCTTATTGCGTCCTGTTGCAATCTGAAATACTGCATATCGAGTGGTATTTCCAAAAAATATTCAAAATAAAACCCTAGAGCCATATGATATAATATCTCCAGAAAATCATGCTATTGTGATCAACGGATCGTATGGAGTATACGATAATGAAAGA
Source organism: Candidatus Altimarinota bacterium (assembly GCA_013268835.1). Taxonomy (GTDB): domain Bacteria; phylum Patescibacteriota; class Gracilibacteria; order BD1-5; family UBA2023; genus JABFSX01. The sequence goes on from JABFSX010000003.1 coordinate 129,229, forward strand.
TGTGCAGAATTGACGATTGATGGAAAGTTAACAGGAAGATTTCTTATGTTGTCTCATGGGGATTACGTCGAGATACCAACTATGCTTCATTCAAAACCTCAAAATAATACAGAAGATATGGTGTTTACTAGTAGTTTTACTTTTCCTAAGGCAATAGTGGATTCTAGGGGAATGCGTCTTTGTTCACAGGTAGCTCGAGAACTCGGAGAATCCGTATGAAAAAATTTTTCTCGTGGAATATCAGCATTACATTCACTCTCTTTGTATGGGAAGAATATGCCAAGATTTTCCAAATTTGATGCTATTCCATCGGAATATACTGTTGCTGATGTATTTATGAAATCTACAAAAAATCCAGAATTTGGACATCGTGCGTTTGCCTTTCGTAAAGATAATAGTTGGTATTTTGCGGACCCATATAGTCACAAGGAGGTAGTTCCACTAGAGCAGTATCGAAGAAAAAATGATATTATCAGTATTTTGGTTTTTAGATAAAGATAATCTTTTGTTTATTGCGATCTTTGTCTTGAATTTGTCGTTGTTTTTATCTCTGCAAAAAGTAATCTGATTGGGCTATCAGCTACTAATTTTTATATATGAATATTTTACTCAATTTGCTCATCTCTGCATTGGCAGTTGTTATTGCTGCCTATATTACCCCAGGGGTGGTTGTAGATGGATATCTTACTGCAATTATTGTAGCATTTGTACTTGCTATAGTAAATAGTACTATTGGTCCATTTTTAAAGGTTCTCACCCTTCCATTGAATATACTTACTCTTGGTCTTTTTTCTCTTATTATCAATGTTTTGATGGTACTATTGGTGGCTAAAATTGTTCCAGGTTTTTGAGTAAATGGATTTTTCACAGCAATGATATTTGCGATTGTTCTTGCTCTTATAAGTATGGTTTTTGGTTGAAATCTTCTTATGAAGACTCCGAGATAGTTTTTTGGATCATATAGATCCATTCTTGATTTCCTGCTTCCCCGATGAGTGTAGATTTTTCCTTGGCGACTATCTGTATATTTTTGAGAGAGAGTATTGTTTCGAATTCTATCATCTTCTGTTCTACTATTTTCGGGTCTTTTGGAACTCCTGTTTTTCGAAGTTGATCTCGTCCTACTTCGAATTGGGGCTTATAGAGGAGTATTATTCTTGTATCTGTATTTGCAAAGAATAAGATGGAATTGATGATTTCATAGAGTGATATAAAAGAAGCATCACAAACGATAATATCGTACGGAGTGATATTTGGTTTTTTTGCGAAATCCCTGATATCGGTTTGTTCATAAGAATGAACACGACTATCTGATCGAATTGACTCGTGAAGTTGATCTGTACCAACATCTACAGCATCAACACGGCTTGCTCAGTATGAGAGGAGTACTTGTGTAAAACCTCCAGTGGATGATCCAATATCGAGGCATTTTTTCCCATCAATTCCAATAGGAAAATGTTCCAAAAATCCAGCAAGTTTCTCGGCACTTCGTGATACCCAATTCACTCGCCGATCAGGGGTAATTGATATAGTGGCATTTTCTGGAACTATTTGTGAAGCTTTGGTACAGATTTTTTTATCCAATACAATAAGTTCACTCGAGATAAGTTGCTGTGCCTTATTTCGAGTAAAATGATGATGAATTACGAGATATTGATCTAGTCTCATATCCACGCATTAATGTATTCTATAACTTTTGGGAAGATATCTTTTTTGAGTTGATTTTTTTCACTTGGAGTGATGTTGGATAATACCCAATCACTGACACTATATCGGTCATCTCTTCCAATCCCTACTTTTATACGAGCAAATTCGTTGGTTCAGAGTTTAGCAATAATATCTCGGAGACCATTTTGTCCGCCATGACTTCCTTCTTTTCGGTATCGTATTTTTCAGAATTCCATATCGATATCGTCTGATATGACGAGGATATCTTTTTTGGGATCAATTTTATAAAAAGAAACCAGAGCTGAAACAGTATCCCCAGAGAGATTCATAAAAGTTTCGGGCTTGATTCCAAGTATTCATCAATTTGTATTTTCAATAGTAGTTTGATCTGAGATGAGGCATTTGGATTTTTTATCTGTTTTCCAGTTTTCAAAAAAAGTATCTAACACCATATATCCCATATTATGTCGGGTGTTTTGGTATTGTTTTCCAGGATTTCCGAGTCAAATAATAAGTTTCATACAGTATAGAATATAGAACTTTTTGGTTTTGTAAAATAGAAAAGTAATGCGAGAATTTGCTTTTTTTGCCATAAATGTGCTACACTCAGTACATCATTATTACTTTCTATGAAATTAACTGCATTTCCAATCCTTCTTACTACTACTTGTATGATTTGATATTCTACCCTATCGGTAGATGCTGCAACAGGAGTACTGAATTCATCAAGTACTGATACTTGTATTACCACTGATAATTGTATTGTTGATTCTGGTTCAGGAGAACAGAATTCATTTATGTCTATGGGCTCAATGCAAAGTAGTTCGTCATCAGGTGATATTGATAACGAGATATCATCTATCAATGAATCTATTACAGATTCTGTTTCTTTTGATTCTGCACCGATAAGTCCAGATCTCCCACTTGAAGCAGCATATAATGTACTTACTTCTTGGGAAATTATGCATCGTACTCCGATGCTCGCTGGATTTATGTGGATTGGTGAGATTGCTAAATTTATCACCCCTGCTATGTATATTGGAACTCCATTTGCAGATAATCGTGATTATATGTGAGCAGGAAATCCTTCCGCTTCAGATATCTCTGATGACCCAACTACATATACTGAATGCATCCAACATCAGTCATATCTCTCATTTTGACTTGGTGAACGTATTTCAGATTCTGATACAGAAGAGTTAAAATTGATTGCCAAATCATGTGCACAAGAATTTTATGGATCATATTTCGAATGAAAAGAATATACAACTCGAGAAGAATTTCTTATGATGATGTTTGCTATGTTTGAAGAACCAGTTGATTTGGAGTGAGAATTTACGGAACAAGGGGAATATATTCCATATTCGGAAGATGCATCAAAAGTATGGTATACGCCATTTGTGACTTTAGCACAAGATCTTTGATTATTTCCTTCCGAAACGTCAGAATGGATACCAGCACAAGAGGTGTCTAATGAGGACATAATAACAGCATTATCTCTTTATACTGCTTATCGTATGGAATTTGATGGAGACACTCTGGATCGTGGAATGATTACTACTGAAAAGATGAAATATAATATTGCCTTTCCTGAAGATGAATGACTTGTAATTCGTATACAATAGTAGTTTTTATTTGTTAGATAGTACCAATTCATAATCCAAAATTTTTAAATATGGAAAATACAAAATTTACATCCCTTATTGATGAAATCATTAAGATGAAAATTTCAGATCTTCATTTGACGAGTGATTCTTTTCCATATATACGTAACCAAGTCGGTGATGTAGTTCCTGTAGAGAGCTATTGAGTTATAAGTGCTGCTGAATTAGATCAGATTACACAATTTCTTCTTGGAAGATCATTTGATGAAGGAACTCTTGATATTTCATATTCTCAAGGTTTTACAAGATTTCGTGTTAATATGTCTCGTGTGATTCGTGGAGTGAGTGTTGCTATGCGTATGATTCCATCAGTTGTACCTACTCCTGCTGAGATTAATCTTCCAGATTCAGTAATGCGAGCTACATTTGCTGAAAAATGAATTATCCTAATTACAGGATCAACGGGATCTTGAAAATCAACTACGATGGCGGCAATGCTTGATTATATCAATGCACATACTTGTCGACATATCATTACATTGGAAGATCCAGTGGAATTCGTATATCAGAGTCGTAGATCTCTCGTTCATCAACGAGAACTTGGAAAGCAATTTCACTCTTTTCCAGAAGGAATTCGTTCTATTCTTCGAGAGGATCCGGATATTATCGTTATCGGAGAAATGCGTGATCTTGAAACTATTGAGGCTGCTATTACCTTAGCTGAAACTGGGCATCTTGTATTTTCCACGCTTCATACCAATGATACGGTTCAGACGGTTGATCGTATTATTCAATCATTTCCAGCTACTTCACAAAATCAGATTCGTATGCAATTTGCACTTTCAATGCGAATGATTCTTTCCCAGATGCTATTGCCTAAGGCTGATTCTTCATGACGAGTAGCAGCAAGAGAGATTATGTTTAATAATGATTCTATTCGAAATTTGATTATTCGTGGAGAAACGCAACAACTCTATTCGGTACTTGAATTGAGTAAAAAAGATGGAATGATCCTTATGGATGAATGTATATCTAATCTTGTAAATAGTAAACAAATTTATAGCAAAACTGCTCTTACAGTTATGCGAGATCCATCAAAATTGAATCTCGATGATGATGAATAATTTTTAAGTTCAAATACCTATTAACTAGTTAAAACTAAAAAAGTTCTCTACTTAGAGAACTTTTTTAGTTATTCAATGGCGGAGGGACAGAGATTTACCTCTTCGGGCATAAACTTCGAATCCCTGAGTCATTATTGCTTTAAAAAATATCCCTAAAAGGGATATTTTTATAAATCAAATGGCGGAGGGACAGAGATTCGAACTCTGGGTACCTTGCGGCACGGCAGTTTTCAAGACTGCTGCAATCAACCACTCTGCCATCCCTCCGTAGAGATGTGCAGGCGAGTATATAGAGGAGTCGCTATTTGTCAAAATTATTTTCGAGAATTTTCTTTCGGATGCTTATCCGCATATCTTCATTATGAAATTTTAGTATAGAATCCGAGATGATTATTCCCTCTGGATTTCAGAGTTTATTATAGGATTTCAGGGTTTTAGGAAGGAGGAAAAAACGAATGATATTGTTAATATGCGTATTAAAATTCGTATCATTTTTGCTTAAATAAGTTGTGGATATCTTGTATTTCTGATTTTCTATTTTTGGTTTTTCATCTATTTGAACCCAATTGTTTGCTTCTAAAAATCTTTCATAGGTATTATTTTTATCAAAAATGGGTTTGAGATAGTATATCCAATAGTAGAGATAGATATCATTTTCTATGGCAATCTTTGAGAGATCTAGGGCATCGGTAGTGATGAAAAATGAGAGACAAAAATTCCCTGCAATATCGTCATTTTTTCGCCAAACTCCTTTTTTCCAGAGAATGAGTGTCGATAAAAATCTCACAAACCAGATCATTCCAGGTTTTGTGATGATGAAGAGATCAATATCAGAATCCTTATGCGTAGCGTACATCGACAGAGAATTGACAATGGCAATCATTTCAATGCCTGGGATTTTTGAGAGTTTTTGGATATATTTTTGTCCTCGCTTAAAGAGATAAGCCTCATGTTCATCAGGATTATTTTTTATTCAAAGAAGTGAATGGAATTGTTCCTGGTATCTTTGCATATTATTTGGCCAATCTACGAATAGCTTCTATAGTTCGCACCTCAATACTGAGAGTATTGTCGATTTCGCCAATGATAGTTTCGACACGAATTTTATCATATCCCATTGAAACGAGGGATGAGATCAGGATAGTATCATTTTGTTGGAATTTTTTTCCTTCTGGAGTTGTAGATTTTTTTGAAAAGTCGATAGATCCTTTGAGATCGACGATGATTTTTTGTGCTGTTTTTTTACCAATTCCTGGAACACTTGAAAGAAGCTTATCATCTTCCATATGGATAGCTTGTATGAGGGCTTGTTCGCCAAGTCCAAGAAGTGCCAGAGCAGTTTTTCCTCCGATACCATTGACCTTGTTGAGGTCACGAAAGAGTCGACGCTCTTCGGTTGATATAAAACCAAATAAAAGTTCACTAACATCCGTCTTATGATGATGAATCCAAAGTGATATTTTTTTACTTGTAGGAATATTTCCGAGTACGGCTGGCGAAACCAGGATATCAAAACCAAGGCCTGTTCCAGTTACTTGTACTGTGAGAGTGATTCCATCTATGGCGAGAATGTCTCCGTCTATATATCAAAACATAGATTGCATTATAGAAAAAAGCTATAAGATTACAAGTATATGAAACAGGCACCAATCATCATTGATATTTTTGTAGATATTGTCGATAATTATGGCGATATGGGATTTGCTTGTGAGTGTATTATGGCACAGGAGCATGAATATCCTGGGATTTTTGATTGTGTGATTTGGACCAATAATACTCAGGTAATGAGGGATTTTGCTCGTTCATTTGGTATGAGGGATATTTTTATTTTGGATATTTCTGAGTTCTGAAACTCTCGAAAATCGAATATTGCCATCTCAATGCTTCATGCAAGTATCCCTGATTTGGATCTTTTTTCCCCACGGGCACTCATTCTCAGAATTGATTATATTTCTCTCGATCCTCTTTGGATCCAAAAAAATGAAACAGAACATATTTCTTCGACAGAAAATCATCAGATCATCGAACTGATACCTTCGCCACTTTCTGGTTCTGCTGGACTTTTATCACTGTTCCTGTCATCGCGAACGAAACAAAGTGAAACGACGTGAAGTGTGGCGATCCAGGTATCTGGGCATGGATTGCTTCATTCTTCGCAATGACAGAAACTACATAAATCTCAGAAACATATTACGGTGTTTTGTTATACGGAAACACTCAATCATATTGATTGGGATACGTTTCCAGATGATATATTGGTATATGTTTTTGGAAAAGTAGAATCCAAAAAATCCAATATTATTCACCTTGATTTTCTTCCATCATCTGAATTCTATTCTCTTCTTGATTCGAGTGAATTTGTGATTATTCGTGGAGAGGTGAGTTTCGCTCATATGATTCAATCATCAGTTCCATTTTTTTGGGATATGTATCGAGGTATCGGCGGATTTCCAGAGGAACAGAGTAAACAATTTCTCTCATTTCTGGGCGCAAATGAAGAGTATAGATGAGTACATCAGATATTAAACGGACAAATATCTGGAATTATTTCATATCAAAATATTATTTGAGCCTTGTCTCATACTCAATTTGGCGAGTTTCGTACACAAAATCTGATCCATACCGTGAAAAAACATATTGACAGATTCTATAATTCTATATAATCACGAGGCATCAAAAACCATATCGAAGATAGTATCTCGATTATATCGCGGAGTAGAGCAGTGGTAGCTCGCAAGGCTCATAACCTTGAGGTCGTATGTTCGATTCATACCTCCGCAACCAATTCATTTTCATTTCTGGCATTCGCCAATGTAGCTCAGCTGGTTAGAGCACGGGACTCATAACCCCGAGGTCGGTGGTTCGAGCCCACTCATTGGCACCATTCGTAATAATTTAATAAAAAATCCTGAGAGAAATCTCAGGATTTTTTATTTGTACTTTTTTAGATTTTATGCTATAATTCAGAGCAAAGTAATCTATCACTATTATGACTACACCAAATACTCCACAAGATGATCCTGAGGCAAAAAATGAATCAAAATATAGAAAGAATCAAAATATAAATGATCTCTTGGTGCAATCGATTCAACAAGAGATGAAAAATGGATCAAATGTGATTAGTCCGGTATCATATGATGAGATGAGATATCCAGAGATATATAACGCTGTTCGGGATAAGATGAAGTATCTTCGTGATGTAAATGACGCTGATTTTACGGATATCAAAGATAATGATATTATTTCTATATCTGATGCAAAAATAATCGAAAAAATTGAACAATATGCCCGACCACTCAAAAATGCTCGTCGAAATTTATTTATTAATTTGAGAAGAAATTTTCCGAATATACGGGAAAAAATTCCAGGATTTAGTGAAGGAATGTTGTATCAGAAGATACAGATGCTTGATGAAAATGAGATCGTGAAAGTATATCATAGCAATCGTACCCTTATACAGTTTTTATACGAGTATTTTGGAATTTCTCGAGATGTACTTACATTTCGAGATCCTGATTTTATGTCTGTATTCTGAACGGATAATCTACGAACTACTGCTCCAGATCTCTATGATCGAACACAAAAGGCAGCAATTGCATATAAAAATAGCGCCATCTCACCACCTCTTTCTCTCATACGAGAACTCATATGATTTTATGGATCATCCGATACATCAAAAAAGAAAGAAATATGTGATTTTTTTGATATTGTCATCTCTCTTCCAGAGGCACTTCGATCTGGATTCATCTCAGATGCTGAAGTTGAGACTCTTGCTGAGAATGAATTCTCCCATGTTTGGGATGCACTGGATCAAAATACTAGAAAATCACTCATTCAAGCACTGAAACATGATGATAACTATGATATAGAACTTGCTACATTTGATGCTGATGTTATTGCCCGACATTTTGATTCCAAAAAAATGAAAGAGATCATCACTCGAGCGGTTAATAAAGATCTGGAAAAAAATAAAGAAACTTCTTTTCAAAGGACTGGTATTACGCGTGATCTGCAGGTAGAGGTGGGTGAAGATGGAATTCCAAAGATTCATAATAGCTTCCTAAGGAAGCTCAAGGAAGATCTCAGAGGGAAAAATGGTAGTTCAAAAATTTTAAATATTGAGAATTTTGTAGTGGGATCAATTTTAGTATTTCGAGATGAATCTGATCGAGCTCGATATTTTCGTCTTGATGCTACTGATATTTCAGTGGGTGATTATGATTATGGAGTGACAATCTCAGATATTACTGGAAAAGAAGAGGGAACAATAGGTAAGCCAAAATCTAAAGATAATTTAAGCTATGATGATGTATATAAGTTTTTAAATTGATTAAATTCTGGTCGGGTTATTACAGCTAATGAATTGAATCAACAAAGAACTATAAATAAAAGTGAAGAAGGAATTTGACAGGATCATATTCTTGGGGAGGACAAAATCCTTGATATCTCTGAGACTGAAGATATTATGACACTTGAATGATTTATTCGTGAAATAAATTCACTTGATCCTGATGGAGAAAAGATATGATTATGAGTTGGAGTTGCATTTGCTGCAAAGTGAGTACTTCCGAATGGAAAAGAATATGAGGGAACTTGGACTATCAGCGATATACATGGTTCTCAGATTTCTGTATCAAATGGAAAAGGGACACAGGTGGCTACTTTTGAGGATTTTTTGAATGCAATAAAGAGTCGAACATTTCGTCGAATCGCTAAGCTTGAAAATAAGCACGATCTTCTTCATGTTTTATCAGAATCCTTTGGTGTAAAATGACATCCAGAATTTGATTGAACAGATCTTGTTACAGAAGTAGAAGAGGATGATTGACATGGACATCATAAGCATACAAAGAAAAAATATGAATTTTTTCAATCAAAGAGCGGTGGACATATTCGTATTAATTGATTTAGTGATGGATTGGTTTCTTTTGGAGAATATACCTCATCTAAGACACTTGCGGATGTACAAAAAGTAGGAAATGCATGAAAGCTCACAGAATCAAATAAAAAATGATTGTATGCAAATCAAACCATGTCATATGGTGATTTTGTATTATATCTCAAAAAAAATGATCTTTCCGCTACAACGGACAATATTCTTGTTCCTGATGCTACAGATACGTATCATCCACATGATCCTCATCTTGAATGAAGTCTTTTGAGTAAAATGGGGTCTTGGTGGTCAATTGCAGATATGATGAAGGGGTTTTCATGACTTCAACATGGTATTGAGCATTATTTTGAAAAAAGTTCTCGACTGAATGCTTCCCGATTTGCTTTATCTATGTGACGAAAACTCCATCTTCCACTGGATATCATGGCACAACTTCAAGCAGATGAGGTGGGAAGTGTGAAAGAAGTAATCGAAAAAATCCAAGAAAAATTCAGAAATCTCAATGGTCCTGTAGGTCGTAAAAAAGCACTGCATATTGCACATACAAAAGATGCTCGTCCAGAAGAAGTGGTAGCTTCAATTCTTCATATGGTAAAGGGATATGGCCAACTTTATGCAGAAGATATTGCATACGCTCAAGGAAGTGAGTCATTTATCAATGGACTTCTCAATGCTTGTGGGTTTCGTGGTCAGGCACTTACAGATATGAAGAAAAAGGCTCGAGAGAAGAGCAAAGTACTCCTTGGTAATGAAGCAGGATCTGATCTCTCTGAAGAAGAAATGATTTGGGGATTTATGAAAATGATGGATGGAAATCATGAAAAGTACCCAGTCGCAGCTACCCTTGTTAAGGCTATGGGTGGACCAAGTGGATTTGAGAATGCTTGGAGAAAGGATGGATTTGATGGGGCATATGAAAAAGGAATTAGGCAAGCTGGAGATCTTGTAAACGCTGAGGCCCGAGTTGATCATGGTCTTTCGGCACTTTCAACTCATGAGTTTCATACTGCAATTGGTTCAATGGAAAAGGCTGCAGAAAAAACTCCAGATCCAAGTATTCAAACACTTCCTATCGTTTGGGCATTGGGCGGATATAGTAAATATCTTTCTACCAAAGCAAATCAAAAGATTAAGTCATATGCTGATGGAAAATGACATTCACTCCATGCATTTTCATTTTTACGAAGCAGAACAGATAATGACATTTATCGAGAAACATTCAGAGAGGCACTTCGAACTATTGCTCCTGAGGCGGTACCGAATTTAGATAAGTTTATTCATGATCTTGCGTATGATGGACATGATCCAAAAAAAGCAGATAAGATTAAGCCAGCTATTAATGGGCTTGCAAAAATTTGGAGACAATATCAATGACATTGACTTCATGATATGTTGCAATGAAAGAACATGTGGCTGGTTGAAAACGCAAATAAAAATCCAAAAATTAGGCAATATCTTGAGAAGATGGATTCATGACATCAGAATAATGGTTGAGATACTGCTCATCCTGATGATAATGGCTGGTATATCCAACATGGATATACGGGAAGTCCAATTATTCATATGGTAGAACATGATGGACATGCATTGAATTCCTTTGATCGAACCCTTCGAAAGGTAAAACTTGATACATATAAGCTTGGTATTAATAAAGATCATAAGGAACGATATTGGGATCCTCTTGTAAAGATTGTTAAAAATCTTCGAGTTGGCTCAACGAATGAAGAACTTACAAAGGCTCAATATCATCAATATCGAAAAGATATTCTGCTTCGTTTCAATGAAGCATTCTCATCAAAGTGAGAAAAGGCAAAAGATTTCAAAAAACAGGAATATTATCAAGATCTTCTAGATATGGGAATTGATATTTCAGTTATTTTTGAAGATGGAGGAAAGATCCATAAAAAAATAGAAAAAACAGCTGAACGAGATTATATTGCTTGGAAAAATGGATGACATCAATGATGAAATGTCTCAAATGCTGAAGTCCAAGGAGTACGTGATACTGTTCGATCTGTAATATCACCTCGACATGATACTGGCTTTCAATGAGCTGGACGAAATGTCGATAGAAATAGAGATCCTGAATTTAATACCAGTGATGTTTGAACTGGTGGAGTATGAATCCATGAGCTCTGAGATGGATCTGGTTCTGATTAGATTTCCACTCCTCGTATATGCCATATTCTATGACCCGATAATGAATTTGGCATAATGCCAATAAAATCGATCCGGATTTTTTCCAGATCGATTTTATTTTTATTTATATAGAGCATAATCGTTCGTTTCATGGCTTGTCTTTTGGTCATAGAAAAAGTATCAAGGGGGTGTCCATAGTCCTCATTTTTTCGATATTTTACCTCTATAAATACAGTAATACTTCAATCCATCATAATGATATCTATCTCTCCTCACTTTACCTGATAATTACGTTCAATTATCCGATATCATTTATTTTCAAGATATCTCACTGCAATATCTTCTCAAGCATCTCAGATGCTGCGATGAGATGTTTTGGTAGTAGATTCTGTCATCACGAAGATATAGAAGCAATCCAGAATCAAGTAAAACACCATCATTGACTGGATTACTTCGTGCCTCGCAATGACGACAGAATCAAAAATTATCTATTTTCTATTCTCTTTTTCAAGAACTCCATCAGTTGTGGACCAAGATCATCCCGATCAAGAGCGTAATCAATAGTTGCTTTGAGAAATCCAAATTTATCACCCGTATCATACCGATCTCATTCCATTTCGAGTCCATAGATTTTTCCTCCATCTTGCACCATTCGTTCGAATGCATCAGCAAGACGTATCTCACCATCCTTACTTGCTGATGCTCCATCTTGTTCTAGGTAATCAAATACTTCAGGAGTAATAATATATTTTCCAATTACACCGAGTCGTGAGGTGGTCTCTTCTGGTTTTGGCTTTTCGAGGAATTTTGCAACCGTATGAAGGCCTCATTCCGAATTACTTGGCTCAATGATTCCATAGGAACTTACTCGCTTATCTGCAACTCGTTCAAGTGCAATAATCGGAGCATTTTTTTTATTGAAGGCTTTTACGAGTTGTTCTGCACCAGTTTGTTCTCACTTGATAAGATCATCACCAAAAAGTACCAAACAGGGCTCATCACCAATGAGTGCACGAGCTCTGAGGAGTGCATCGCCATCACCACGAGGAATCGGCTGTCGTACATAGGCAATACGAGCAAGATTGGATACTTTTTCTACTTCTGCGAGTTCCTTAATCTTTCATTTTTCTACCAATGTTTTCTCAAGTTCGAATGACATATCAAAGTGATCTTCAATCGATCTCTTTCCACGACCAGTAATAATAATAATATCTGTAATTCCAGCTGAAACCGCTTCTTCAACAAGGTACTGAATAACAGGCTTATCTACAATTGGAAGCATTTCTTTTGGTTGAGCCTTGGTAGCTGGTAGAAATCGAGTACCAAAACCAGCTGCTGGGATTATACACTTACGTATCTGAGTCATATTATTTGTTAGTATTAGTTTTCAGTAGGAGTTGGAGGAGGTGTAGATTGAGCCTTATTTCGGATCATCATCTTACACATTTCAAGAGAAGAATCATTCGTGAGTTTTGTACAATCAGCTTCTTTTGATTCTTGAACACTCATAATAAATTGCATTACACATTGATCTTTTTGAGTATTGATATCAATAGTTTCATTTGCTCCAGTTCCGGAAGAAAGAGAATTGATCTTATCACAAAGTATAATATCTTTTTTAGTGATAGCATCTTGTCGATAGATTTGAATTTTACATTGCTTTATGTAGTTTTTATCAGTGAGAGTATCACAAAGTTTTTCATCATTTTTTTCTTGAGCATTAATCATAGTGATAGCAAATTCACAACTTCCTTGTTGTTCAGGAGTTGAGAGTTCTTTACAGAAGGCAGTGTCTTTCATTTTTTGAGCGATTTGCATACCAGTAGATTGAATACACATGGTAGCTTGCTGCTTCATACAACTCTTGAATTCATCAGTATCTTTTATTTTACTCGAAGTATTTTCGATATCTTCAGTATAAGTAGTAGTTCCTACTGAAGGTATATCATTTGAAACAGGGGAGGTATTTTTTGTTGATTTTTGTAAGGTACATGATCCAAGGATAAGAAGCCCTAAAATTATAAAAATAATTTTCTTCATAGATAGAAAAATAAAGAAGTAAATGTAACTGTTGTAGTATAAGAAAGACTGTATTTCTGGCAAGAGAATTCCCTTGCCCTTTATGCTTATTTTCCTCATATATACATCCCATCTCCAAAACTATAAAATCGATATTTATTTTTTATGGCATACTCATATATTTTTTTAGTTTTTTCATATCCAAGAAAGGCTGAGATAAGTACGAGAAGCGAAGATCATCCAAGGTGAAAATTGGTAATAAGTTCATCAACGATTTTGAATAAAAATCCAGGAGTAATATATATAGAAGTTTCAAATGTAATAGAATTACCTTCTCTTGATTCCTCAGTGGAATGTATCCAATTTTTATCTTCTATGGTTTCTGTAATGGTATCCCAGTAATTGCGAGTATTTATATCAATTGTATTTTTACTTTCTTGATGAAGTGTCATCCAAAGATATGGAAGCGATTCAAGTACACGAGTAGCCGTAGTTCCAACGGCAATTATTTTTTGTTGATTTGATTTTATAGTAACTATTTTTGAAAAAATATCTTTTGATATTTCTACTTTTTCTGAATGTATTTGGTAGTCCCGAACATCAGATGTTTTAATTCCTTGAAATGTTCAGAGTCAAACATGGAGCGTTATATATTCTTTTTTACATGGGAGTTTTTCTAAAAGTTCTTTAGTGAAATGAAGTGAGGCTGTTGGTGCAGCTACGGATCCATCTTTTTTTGCAAAACTGGTTTGATAATCAGACTCTTTTTCTTCGCTATATTTTATATATGGTGGAAGCGGAAGTGATCCATGTTGGATAAGAAAATCAGAAATAGTTCATCATTCAATTTTTATTACTCTTCCACTTTCGGTATTTTCTTTTACTTCAAGGTGGTATTTCCCAATTTCAAAAATTGTTCCGACTTTGAACTTATTCCCAGGACGAACTAGTGCATCAAAATAAGTATCTGAAATGCTAGAAAGGTAAAAAATTTCTCATTCATTTAGTATTCATAGCTCACTACTTGCTTTTTTATAAGGAATATTTTTAAGGATAATTCGTGAACGAACGACACGTGAATCATTTAAAAATAGAACTCAATTTGGACTGATATATGTATCAAGATTCCAAAAAGTGGTCTCGGTAGTAATATCTCCAAGTTCTTTATCAATAACCATCATTTTAGCATTATGATGTGGGTGTATTGCTTCTTGTGCAATAAGTTCTTCAGGAAGATCATAGTCGTAATCGGAGAGCAAAAACATAGTAGAATTTAGTATGAATTTGAGTATATAAAAAGCACCATAAAAATCAAAACTTATCATTCCAGGCTTTTCATTTTGAAAAAAAAAAGTTTTTTGTATTATGAAGATATACTTTTTATTGGTAGCATAATTAAATTTTTTCTTTTTATGGTTCGTATATTTTTATGTATCCTTCTTTTTTCATTGTTTCTTTCATCTTGTACACGGGATATTGTACCTAGTTTTATTAGTGGTTCTGGTTCCACAAAGGTTATTCAGTATGCAACTGGATTGACTGATGATGAAAAAGTGGATCTTGCCATGAAACGAAAAAAAGAGCTTCGAACGATTCGAAAATGAGATTATATGACACTTAAGAATAATCCAGAACAGGCTCTTTTATACTATAAAAATGTTCTGGAAGAGCTTCCGGATGATATTGTTATTCGGCGTAAGATCGCTCATGTGTATTATCTTCTTCGTGATTGGAAGAATGCTTATGAGAATTATCATCAAGTGCCGATTAATGAACTTAAAGAAGATGAACAAAAAGAGCTTTTACAATCATTATTTTTGGATGATCTCAGACTTGATCGTCTTACTGAACTTGCAAGATTTGATCTTACATTGACTGACCGTGATTATTACCAGACATTGGATACTTGTTATTCAGGGATACATAATTGTATAGTAAACATTGAGGCATATACATGAAAAACGACTCGAATTCTTACACTTCAGAGAACAATAAAGAAATCAGTTCAAATATCCCCCGATTACCAATATCGAAATTTTCTTGTTGCAGCAGAACTCTACAAACAGTGAGCATTTAGAGCTACGGATATTCTTACTAAAGAAATACTATCAAAACGTCCTAATTATACAGAGATACGTAAACTTAGGGGTTTTTCATTATTTGAGCTTGGTCGCTATACCGAGGCTCGTGATATTATTCTCGTTTATTTAGAGTCACATCCTGATGATATTGAGTCCATTATTCGTTTAGGTGATATTTATGCGGCACTTGGTGATTTTACAAGTTCAAGTCTATATCTTAATAATGTTATTGCTGCAGGATATAAGAATAAGGCTGAAATTGAACGACGTCTTGCATATAATTATGCGGCACTTGGTGATCAAGTCTGAATGCTCAAGGTCCTTTCTTATTTAATTCAGGAATCTGATGTTACAGAAGATGATTACGCGGTTGCTATATCCCTTGCGCTTCGTGAGTGAGAAAATATTCGAGCCTATGCTTGGTCATATGCGAGTATAGAAAAATTTAAAAATTCCCCAATTTTGATTCCATTATATCTTTCAGCATTACGATTGAATGATAAGTCGGCTGAGATTGCAGTATTTGTAAGTACTCTTCCAGAAGAATTACAAAAAAACCCTTTAGTTCAGTTGGAACATGCGATTTCTCTTTATGAGATTGGAAATATTGATCAGGCACTTCCTATATTTACAGCTATTCAAGAACTTGATTCTACAGTCGATTGGGCTATTGAAGCATGAGAATATATTCGTGCCATAGAGACCTATAAGAGTCAAAGTGGATCAATTCAACAATAGATAACAATAATATTTACATCGTATGTTTCGTTCTGATTTTCCTATATTTTCTACTCATCCTAATCTTGTTTTTCTTGACTCAGCATCGAGTGCACAAAAACCAAAAATAGTTATTGATTCAATATCGCAATATTTCGCAACAAATTATTCCAATATTCATCGAGGGGCTTATGATCTCTCTATGGAGAGTTCTTTGCTCTATGAAAAATCCAAAAAAGCAGTTGCAAAAAAACTCTATGCTGATTCTGATGCGGAGATTGTCTTCACATATAATGCAACCTATGCATTTAATCTTATCTCACGAGGACTCGTAAAATCAGGTTTTCTTAAAAAATGAGATATTGTTCTTCTCTCAAAAGTTGAGCATCATGCGAATGTAGTACCTTGGCAAATTCTTGCAGAGGAATATGGAATCGTTATTGAATGGGTCAACCTTTATACCGATGGAACGATTGATTATGAAGATCTCGCATTGAAAATCTCTCATGCAAATGTGGTTTCTCTCACGGGTGCCTCGAATGTGACAGGAGAAATATTGGATCTTGAAAAAGTCAAAAAAATACTCGATACGCTTGCTCAAAAACCATTTTTTATTCTTGATGGTTCACAGCGATTTCCGCATATGGAGACTAATGTGAAGAAATATGGAATTGATTTTTTTGTTGGTACAGGGCACAAGGTCATGTCTGATACGGGTATCGGATTTTTCTATGGAAGAAAAGAATTGTTAAAGGCAATGAATCCAGCATTCTGTGGAGGTGGTGCTATCAATGGCGTCACACTTGAATGATATGAGCCAGCAGGTCTCCCATTTCGTCATGAACCAGGAACTCCGCATATTGCAGGTGCTGTTTCTCTTCTTGCAGCAATTGAATATATCGACTCTATTGGAGGATTTGAGGTAGTGGAGAAATATGAACAAGAACTCATGGGGTATATGCTCGAACAAATCAAGAATCTTCCATCTTCGGTGAAGCTTCTCGGTTCGCATGAGGCAAAAAATCGACTCGGCGTATTCTCATTCACTTTCGAGAATCATCATCCCAATGATGTTGCAGAGATACTCGCCGATGCGAATATCTGTGTCCGTTCTGGGCATCATTGTACAGAACCATTTCATCAGAGTATGGGTATTCCTGCGAGTCTGAGAGCGAGCTTCTATATCTACAATACGAGAGAGGATGTGGATAAGTTTATCGGAACGCTTTCGAAGATTGTTCACTAAATACGAAAGAAACCGGCCCATTGGGCCGGTTTTGAATTGTTGAACATGTTTCGAATCAACAGACGCCGTATTGCTCGGCGTATTTTTCCATGTTTTCGAGAATTTCAGCGAGATAATCACCATTCTGCTTGTTGACACGAGTTCGTCCCAGAAGATTCTGGAGATCTGTCCGAGTGGCGATTGCCACCACAGGAATTCCTCCATAGTCCCGTTGGACTTCTTGCACGGCTGAGAGCTCGCCTTTCCCCTTTTCCTGACGGTCGAGGGCAATGGAAAGTCCGGCGAACTCGGCACCAGCAGCATGGATCAGTTCGACCGATTCACGTACCGAAGTGCCGGCCGAGATGACATCGTCGATGACGAGCACACGACCAGCGAGTGGAGCGCCGACAATATTGCCACCTTCGCCGTGATCCTTCGCTTCCTTGCGGTTGTAGGCAAAGGGAACATTGCGTTCCTTTTGTACCAGAGCAACAGCGATGGTAGCAACAAGGGGAATACCCTTGTATGCCGGCCCGAACAGCATGTCGAATTCTACACCAGACGCGATAATAGCGTCGGCATAGAAGTTCGCCAACTGCCCGAGTGAGTTGCCATCGTTGAATAATCCTGCATTGAAGAAATAGGGTGAGAGACGCTCTGCCTTGGTCTTGAATTCGCCGAAACGCAATACCTTCATCGAAAAGGCAAAGGCGAGGAATTCTTCGGCAGGTGTTACAGGTTTTGCAAGTTGCATGGATGACCCCTTAGCGATAGAGATTGAACTGATCGCGAAATTCCTGAGCCGCAGCAAAGGGATTTTTCGCATAATTGATGCCACTAGATACATTGATTGCCATGTTTTCACCACCAGCTTTCACTGTGGCTTCGACATCGCCCGCTTGTTTACCGACACCGGGAGCCAGAATAAAGACATCTGGCCCGACGATACGCCGGATATTGGCGAGTTCCGCCGGATAGGTTGCACCGAGTACGAGCCCGATACGACCACCACCAGCCTTCTCATCCCACTTGGCAGCTACTTCCGCCACCCGTTCATAGACGAGACGTCCTGTGGTCGGGTCGACCATCAATTCCTGGAATTCACCACTTCCTTTATTGGAGGTGTGGCACAGGATGATGAGCCCCCTACCATCATATTCAAGATACGGCTCCATGCAATCCTCGAATCCCAAGTAGGGATTCAGGGTGACTGCATCAGCACCATAGCGCTCAAATGCTTCACGGGCATATTGTCGGGCAGTGTTACCAATATCGCCACGCTTGGCATCGAGAATTACGGGTAAGTCACAGTATTGAGCATATGCAATTACTCTCTCTAGCTCATTTTCAAGGCGATTAGCTGAGAAAAAGGCAACATTCGGCTTAACGACACTTGCTACGTGAACAGCACTTTCAATTATATTCTTGCACCATTTTTCAACCTCCATCTGTTCAAAAATTTCTGGAATACGATCTCGATCGGGGTCAAGCCCAAGACATAACAAAGAATTGTTTGTACTACGAGCAGACCGAAATTTCTCCATGAATGAAGTCATAATCTTATCCTACCTTTCTTTCTAGAAAAAATGATTGTTGATTCGAAAATGTTCAGGTACACCGTATAGAATAAGAACATCTTCGCCATACGTATGACTGCATATTTATATAGAAAATATAGAATAAGTCAATATCATATTCCAAGTAGAGTTTCCAACAAATGACAAATAAAATTAAGTATGTATAAAAATACATACTATTGTGGTTTCGTATCTGTACATTAACATATATATCCGTCAATACATTTTTTATTTCCAAACTTACCCTTTTTTGCTCTGGACACTTTCTTATGTTATTTTGAATATATATAAATATATTCTGTGTTCAATCAAATATTCCAACACTTTCTCTCTCTCAGGAGGTTCAGTGAACATCCAGAGCATCATCCTTCTCTCTTTCTTCTTCTTTTGCTAGCTCTTTTTTGTCAGCAATTCTTTGTATCTGGTAAAGTCTCTGCTCTCTCGGTAATCCCAAAAATACCTAAAGCACCACAAACCTATATCTATGTACGTACGAGTCCTATTATTGATGATTCCTGGATTTGAACCCTCGTAAATTTCACAAAATCAAATAAAGCAATAAACACCTCTTCCAATAATCAAACAGATTATAATTCTATAGACCTTAATTCAGCAAGCTCAATAGATCAGGCAAATACTGTCTGGGTAAAAGATTGGAAACAATCTATTAGTATTATAGAGGGGAATCAATGAACTATTGAATTTAATTCTGCACCTCTTGTTGCAAGTCTTCAGGGTGCTTTCTCAGAAATCTTCAATACTATCTTTGGTCGTCTTACAACAAATGAAAAGAATATTGCTATTCTTTCGAATAATCTCTCCACCCTTTCAGGAGTAGTTAATACACTTGATACAAATCTAAGCAATGTAAATACAAATAATACCAACTCAAACATTGAAACTCTTTCAGGAAGAGTAATGACAAATGAAAAGAATATCAATACCCTCTCTTGAGATCTTGCTATAACTAATGCTAATCTTGCATCTATTTGAGGATATATTACATCTTTTTCAACAAATCTTACTTTTGGTAACTGAATTTCTAGAGTAGGAAATCATATTGGTCTCATTAATGGTGCTAATTGAGAAATACTCTCCATGTCAGGATGAGTACCAACATGGGTAATTCCCGGAGCAGCCACAGCACCAGTTACAACAGTATTTGGTCGTCTTGGTGCTATCTCTGCACAAGCAGGTGACTATACTACTACACAAGTAACAGAAGGAAGTAATCTCTACTTTACAAATACTCGTGCACAGAATGCACTTTCTGGAACTATTGCTGCTATTACTGGAAGTATAGCTACTACGAATAGTAATGTAACAAGCTTATCTGGATCACTTGGAACTACAAACTCTAATCTCGCTACAACAAATAGTAATGTAACAAGCTTATCTGGATCACTCGCTACTCTCAATACAACAGTATCTACACTTTCTGGTTCTACAGTAGGACTTACTGCAAGTCTTAATTCTCTCTCAGGAACGGTAG
>JABFSX010000018.1 GCA_013268835.1 Candidatus Altimarinota bacterium
CATCAATGATATTTTCAAAATAGTCACCAAATATTCCATCACTATTTGCATAGGTGATAACTGATACAAGAGATGAAGTTATGAGTACTCCATAGAGGAATCATTGTATTTTTGGGGAGAACATAGAATGATAAGTTATATGCCTTTATTGTAACATAAAAGTTATAATTCTGTCAAATTCTAACCCTATTATCATATGTGCTCTTGCAAATATTTTCGACCTCGTTATAATAGCCTCTCTTCTATAACCCATACATATATGACTCAAGATAATCAAAATAATGAACTCCCTGAAGAGGAAGTTGTCGAAGAAACAAAACCAACAGTTTCTGCACAAAAAATCTCTCGATTCGGCCCTGCAGGATTCCAAGGTGGGAGCAAATTCGGAAAGTGACCAACAGGAAATACTAATCCACAACTCAAACAACGACCAGGTCGAGCAGCAGCACGAGGACGATAATTAGTTCCCAAAAATCTGAACAATATATGTCTTCTTATCTTGGATGACATAGCCAATTCCGATAGATTTCCACTCTGGATTTATCATATTATATCTGTGACTTCCTGACTCTTCGAGAAGATCCTGGAGTCCAATATCAGAGATTCATCATCCTGCTACATTTTCCCCAACTGATCTTGATGTAATTTTGATATTTTTTGATTTTGCGAAATCTAGTATCCCCAATCCTTCCATAGTCACATGGCCAAGATAATTGTATTTTGCCATATCCTCTGCTTTTTTCTGAGCAAGTTCTGTAAGGGTTTTATCCTGTACTAGAGTACTACGCCCGAGCGAAGTACGGAGAGCATTGATTGTTCATATTGTATCGATACTGATACGATTCTTATCGGTTCGGAGCGTAGTTTTTTGATCCTCGTTAAGAGGATTTTTTATACTCCAAAAAGGCACCCTAGAGATAGGAAGGTTAAAATAAGCATATCCATCATTCTGAACGGTTTCAATCTTATAAACACCAATTTCAGGAATAGGAAAAGATTGCTTGATAAGAACATCTGTACGAAGATATCCATCAGATCCTATATAATTTTTTGGAAATTGATACTCTATCACATCTCCACTTGGAGTAGTAAGGAAATAATCTGGTTTTACTTTTTGTCATTTTTTCACCCGAAATTGCATCTTTCCGATAGAACGTAATGTAGTGAGTGAGACAAGATTTTTTCCTCCGAGGTCACGAGTTCGATCGATATATACTGTGCCACTCCAAGTAAATCAAGAACGAGTATCTTGAGAATATCATCGAAGCGTAGCTCGGGCATTGCCATACTGAATTCCAATATTATCCAAAATGATAATTTCTCCAGATTTTTTATATGATTTTTTTCATTGTTCGATAGTGAGTTCCCCCAACATATTTGATCAAAAGAATAAATAAGGATAGTTACTATAGACAATGGTGGGTCGGATCTGCGAAGACGATGCTATACTATTTTCTGAAATATTTTTTTTCACCAGAGTAATTGTCTCATATATGGTAGTAGAAAAAGAGAGTCCGCTCGTCATAATCATAGTGTACTCTCCTGGTAATTTGGGAAGAGAAACAGGAATTCGAAAATTCCCACTTGCATCCACTTCTCCAACTTCCATAATTTTTTCTTCGGTATCAACATTTTTTAGAAAAAATAAAACATTACTATTCTTATCGAGTACTTTTCCTTCGATAAGTATACCATCACCAGCAGCATACTCAGTGGCGATATTTTTTTTGAGTTCAATATTTAGATCACGAAATGCACTGGAAGCAATCTGTGCAGAAACAGGAACGATTATATTTCCTGAAAAAAAGGCACAAAAGAATAAAGACAATAGAATCAAAAAAAGTTTTCTCATAATTTTATATGAAACAATAAAAATAGGTTCGCTCTACTATATGGAAAAACCTTAAATCTGGTAAAAAAATGAATAGAAAAATAAATATAATTGAGTATAGTTCATCCTATGAAAATCCCGTACACTCTCATCCGAAGCAAGCGTAAGAGTCTCTCACTCCAGATATCCACTTCTGGAGAATTGATAGTCCGCTCACCAATGAGACTCCCAGAGATCAGTATTGAAAATTTTATCGAACAGAAAATAGAATGGATACAGAAATATCAAGAGAAATATAAAAATATCCCCCAGAGAAAGATATTTACTCCAAATGAAATAAAGGTACAAAAGGAAATATTATGAAGTTATATCATCCCTCGGATACAAGAACTCTCAATCTGAAAAAACCTTCCAAAAATTACCAGCATAAAAATCACCACATCAGAAAAAAGATGGGGATCTTGTAGTAGCAAAAATTGACTCTGTTTTTCATACAGGCTTACTGAATATATTGGATCTGCTTTTGTGGATGCTATCATCATTCACGAACTTGCTCATCTTATAGAAAAAAATCACCAGAAACCTTTTTGGAATCTGGTGTATTCTTGGATGCCGAATTATGAAAAAGAAATAAAACTCTCTCAACGCTGAGAAAATATATACTAGGCTTATTTTACGCTCTCGAGAACTGTTTCGATAATAGCTCATACTTTTGTATTTCCTGTTGCATCATTATTTTTTACATAGATGATACCATTTTCAGCCTGAGCAGATTGAGATGAGGGCGGATTTGCTGGAGCTTTTTTATAAAACCATACCTGAACTGGAGCAGTTGCAAAATCAGTCACACCACTTGCAGTAGTAGCCAAGGCAAGCGTATGTGAGGCACCATCTCGAGCACCTGCTCATGCATAATGAGAATATTTTGGCATAGCAATCGAGTATCCAAGACTAGCATTGGAATATATGATATATGCTCCCGTATCAAAAAGCTTTTTTTCGCTTCCATCACATTCACCGATATGAGCAATGGCAATCTCTCCAGCCATACAAGTATTGCTATAAGTCTTGTTATCTACTCCACAGATCGGAGCATACTCCATAGTACAAACTTTGCTATCTTCATTTTTTGGAGGAGTCACTTCAGTAGTTGCTCCTGTTTTTACTGGAGCTGGAGTTACTGTTTCTGTTTTTTTACATTCCCCTTCTGTTAGAGTAACAATACCAACACTATTGGCTACACATACATTTGGATAGGTATTATTATCATTACCACAAACTGGCATATATTCACGAGTACAAGGAGTTGCTGTACCTGTATTTTCAATCACCAGAGATCCACTATTTCCGAGGACTACTCCTGTGAGTATCTCTTCTGAACCAGAGAGAGTTATTCCAGTATTGTCAAGTGGAATCGGGATCAACACCGATTCTGTTGCTGTAGAAGAAGTCATCGTGAGAGCTGGAGTTTGGATGATATTGTTTACCTCCATAAGGCTCTTAGAGCCAAAAATATATACTCCAAGACCAAATACAATTGTACAAGCAAGTATCGTTATGAGTACTGCATGAAAAACCTGAGAAGATGCTTTTTTCATAGAAAAAATAAAGATAAAAAAATATACCCCCTATTGTCTTCGAAAGACGAGAAATTGCAAGAAAAAAATTATCCCCATACAATTTCCGGTTTTTCTTCCATCTGAAGATATGTATTCGTTTTCGAAAATGGCTTTGATCCGAAGAATCCATTATGAGCAGAAAATGGAGATGGATGTGGAGAAGTGATGATATGATGCCTACTTGCATCGATAAGTGACTTTTTAGAGATAGCGAAATTCCCCCAAAGAATAAAAACAATTCATTCTTTTTTCTCAGATAAGAGATGGATCACTCTATCAGTGAATTGTTCCCAACCCTTTCATCCATGTGACGCTGGACTTGCCTCACGAACCGTGAGAACTGCATTGAGAAGGAGAATTCCCTGTTCTGCCCAATCAGTGAGATCTGTCTGTTCTCTATGAATTCAGATATCACTCTCCAATTCTTTGAAAATATTTCTGAGACTCGGTTGAGGCTTGCTCCCTGTGGGCACAGAGAAAGAGAGTCCCATTGCTGCACAGATTGGTTTCTCTCACTGTGAGTCATCGTCATTGCGAGGTGAATTATCAGCTTGATACGCTGTATGATACGGATCCTGTCCGATAATCACTACCTTCACATCATCGAACGGTGTCAGGTCAAATGCACGAAAAATATTCTTCCCTTCTGGAAAGCAACGAGTCGTAGAGTATTCTGTTTTTACAAAGCTCGTCAAACTCTCCCAATATGGTTTCTCAAATTCTGAAGCAAGAACTGCTTGCCAAGATGGATGGATACGGATGGACATA
>JABFSX010000017.1 GCA_013268835.1 Candidatus Altimarinota bacterium
GTCGTGGTATAATAAGTACCTAATTAGGTACTTATTATACCACGACGATGGGCAGTTGTACACAGCAGAACATCAATCAATCATCAATCAGATTGGCGTATTGGTCGGCAGGCAGGCTGGCAGTTGGTCGCTCCTCCCTTCAATGGGCTGCACAGCCAGTTGGTCATGCAGCCCAGTGAATTAAACTTGCGATGGTTGAGGAATTGCTTGTGGATCTACCCCATACTCGAAATGACCTGCATCCCATCCAATACCTTCTTGCCCATCTTTATTGACCCATTTGTTTGACGCGTTTATCTTAAGGCCGAATCGACCTCCCCATCTTCCTCCAAGACTCTCCCACTTCTCACCAACTGGCCGTGACGCCTCACCTTTCAATGGCACACCATCTTTTGAAATAACGAGGTCTTGCGCTAACCGATCATTATGCTTACTGTACGTGACTTTTGTTTTTTGATTGTAGAACAATAATTCTTGATATGAGTACGCATCGTCATCTTCGTATCCTTCTTTTCCTGATGGTACGAAGAGCTTATCAGTTGAGCGATACCCATCACCTAACTGAACTGTATAACCTTGATCATCTAGCCATAGCAAAAACCTGGCAAGCATTATGGCAAACCTATGTTGCTTCTCTTTCATTTTGCCCTCATCACGACAAGACCAACTGCTACTGCCGCTGCCAATGTTCCTATCCCAATTGCCGCTGTTTGTGGCGTGATCGGAAATCCCATGGTTCTGTACATCATATAATTTCGATAGACGCTATCGACATAAGCTTGATTGACGTACGTACCATCTTTATTTTTTCTCGGCGATCCAGCGTTGTATGATGCAATCGCATCACGAACATTGCCACCATACTTCGCCAACAACGATGCAATATATTTCGTTCCTGCTTCTACATTGATTTGAGGATTGACGAGATCAGAGATCGTAAGCTTATCGTTGCCAAGAATCCATTTGGCAGTCTTCAACAATACTTGCATTAAGCCCCAAGAACTATCGTTCAAATGAGCTTCATATCGACTTGCATTGACGTCCCATGCGCTTTCCTGTTGCACAACACCTTTAATCAATGCTGGATCGACGCCATACTTACTTGCAATACTCTCAATCAATGGTGTGAGTGTATCACTTGATATTCTTACGGCGCCTAGCATTATTGCCTCCAATCCTATCCATGACTCGATCAGTCAAATTAAAGAACATATCGACGCCATCAAAGAAATCGTCAATGTTCCTATTCAATTGAGCGACACCTTGCAATGGAACATACTCATCATCTTGCGGCTTCTCCGGTAGTTGTTTAACGTCCACTGTTTGATGGAATGTCTCTGTCGTTTGTTGTGGGTGAACGTACTCACTATATGGATCCATATCGACTGAAGTAGGCTCATACATGTTTCCTACCTTTTTCGTATTGATATCCATAATTTACCTATTGGATAATTTGACTTTCAGACTCCTCGCCTTTTGGTGGCATATTTTTTGTAACTGCATCAATGTACCCGAACATGACATCGAACATCACATTCATAAGAATCTTTACAACCTGTGTTGGATGCAAATCTGGTGCTTGCAAGTTAGATTGAAATTGATCGTCAACAGATAACGTCAGTACCGGTCTCGCGAACGGATTTACGATTTGCCCATTGCTCCCATTCTTAACCAATCGATTTGACATGATTCTCCCTCATTTGTATTACTTACGTAATGCAACAACTAATGTAATTGCACCAATGCCTATTGCCACTGGCCATATCCAATTAAACGAACTTGACTGTGAAATCATTCCAGGATGAACACCAGTCATTGGCTGTGTGTACGCCATTGGAACGCCACCACCACTCATCTGCATCAATATCCGAGCTTGTTCTTGCGCTTGTGCAGCTGACTGTTGTGTCTGCTTAATGCTCTGCACTTTATTAAAAATGTTGAACCCAGCTTGAACACCAGTATTTGCCAGATTCATGAAACTATCCCAAATTGATGGTGTTGCAGGCGCCGGTGCTTGACCTAGCAATGTATCATGTACAACATACATTATTATTTTCCTCCTCCATCCTTCGGCACTGGTGTATATAACGCTTCTTTGATATCTTTCTTCGCTGTAATAGCGGCTTGCCACCTAAAGTACATGGCCCCAATAGCCAATATTGCATCAATCGATTGAGACATCATCTCATTACTAACATCGATTCCTGCAAACATAAGAACTTGGTGAATGATAATACCAGCTCCCATCAAATATGTGCGAAGTCCTTCAAGGCTCATATTACCTCCTCTTCAAAAAGTAGACTGCGCCAAGTCCAACAACACCAAGACCTGCGATCCACAACCATGTACTATCGCCGCCTGCACCAAATGGCCGCATCATCGATTGATAATACGTTTGTGCTTGCGCTTGTGCAACCTGTTGCTTCTGCTCAGCACGCTGTTGCAAAACGTTTGTGACGCCTGTTGCAACGTTTGTTCCTAACTTCAACAAATTATCCAAGAAACCAAGTGGACTTCTTGATACTGAACCTGTTTCACCTGTTGCAGGCGGAGCTTGGCCAAGTTCAGTCATTGTTGGAATATCATGAAAATACGCACCAAGTTTTTCCATATTTCGTTGCTTCATCGCACGATTCCATACTGGGCTGTATCGAGAAAGATTTGGTCGTAAATCCCATCGCCGCAGTTTGCTTGACGCTGACAATGGTCCAGGAACTTGCTCTCCTTCAAACCACGGCTGCGACTTTATCGACGTCGCTGGTCGAACAATCTTTGGATTTCTAAAACTAATTCCTGGTTGATACAATACATCTTGTGATTGAGATGGTTTTTGAGCTTCAGCCATGATACCTCCAATTTACTTTTTGCGCTTTGACGGGCTTAATATGACAGCCGCTAACACGACACCACTACCAATAAGTAACCACATTGGCACATTTCCTGATTCTCCTCCTCCTTCAATTGGTACAGCTGTACCATCTTCAGCGATATAATATTCGCTACCAGGAGGACCAACAGGCCCACCACCACCTCCACCTGGTACTGACATTGTTGAACCACCGCTGTATCCACCACCAACAGCGGGGTTGTACATTGCTGGTGCGTATAATCCACTTGCATTCGGTTGTAAGCTTCCTGGTAGCATTGGTGGATACATCATCCCACCTCCACCAGATGCATCGACCATCATCATTGGCGGGCCTTGTTGTTGCTGTTGTGGTTGACCTCCACCCATCACTTGCCCACCAACTTGTAAAACTTTTGCACCAACATCAAGTGTTTTTGTAATGTTATCAAACGAAAATAATGATCCTGTCGATTGCACTGTCTTAACAGCTGTTTGAGCAACTGCCGCCTTTGATGCAGTACCAACGGCCCCTGTCACAGCACCGCCTGTTGTCGGTGTGCCACTAAAATAGTTTGATGCTAATCTAGCACCAACAGCTGCCGTTGCTGCAGCGCCAACAGCGCCAACTACGGTCCCAATAGTTCGCATTGTCTGTGAACCAAAGAACTTATCAGTTTTGACAAGTCCTAATGTACTCGTATTCACAAAACCCTGTGAAAAGTTTCTTACATGGCCACTTGAAAATGGTACGAAAAACCTATTTTTTGTTGGATCGTAAATACCTCCAGTTGCAAACTTCACAACACCAGATCCAAAGTTTTTCAATGTATCTAAGAACCCATCCAACTCTCCTAACCCATGCCCACTAATCATACGATCCGATGGGCGCATGAGGCGACCTGGAGGTCGATGTCTGACAATGACACGATTACGTTCTTCAATTGCAAACATAAAGCCTCACTTAATATGATTGTCTAATGCTTGTCTAACACTTTACGATCTTTTTCTTCTTGATCATTACGATCATTTCGATTCTTATTCCTCTGTCCATCTTCATATACAAGATCAAGAACCGTTTTCATTTTTGCCTGCTCAACGGTGATATTTTGTACATTCGTCTGTAATGTTGAAACATCTTTCGATAGTACCAACACGTCAGCACGTAAAAACAAAAATGATGTTGTTATTGCAACAACTACTGTACCAACACCGATAACTTCATGGACGGTCAATCGTATTCTCTGCACGTCGCTGCTGTTGTTCGCCATTCTGTGCGTCCTTATGTAAACTGCCAAGGCTGTCATTCATATCACGAATTGATACATTTGCCCGTGAAATTGATTTTGCAATTGTTAATCCAAAATAATAACAAATTGCCATGAATACGAGGATGCAAAAATAAAATGCATACCTCATAATGCCTCGCTTATAGTTCAAAAATCTTTAATGGTAATGACGCATCTGCAACAGCAAATAATTGTAAATTTTCTTCAAGAAAGAACTTCTCACTTTTACCATTCAACAGCGGAAATCCTGATGTTGTTGTTACGCCTGGTCCGCCAAGATAAATTGTCTGTGAAATTCCTGCACTTGTCCCAATCAACCCGTTCTTCAATACGAAGCCAACTGAAAATGTTACAGTACCTGCTGCAATTGTCCACGCAATTCGCACGTCTGTCGGAATACCGAGTTCTCCAACATACGCATACGTTGTGCCAGTTGTACCTGTCGCTGCAAAGATAGTCTGTGCAACTGCCCAATTTCCAGACGCAGGATCAAGCACTTCCAAATCCAATGCAACCGTTCCACCACCAGATGTTGCAGTAATATCCAGGAAAAAATGTCCAGACAAGAAGTTCGCAACACCTAATGCTGCTGAACTCCCTGTACCGGACCGTACAGCGGATGCAAGAATCGTTCCTGCTGACGTTGCACCAGCCAATTCATTTGGATTTAAAATGATATAGCCACGAAGATACTCTGCATTAATAATCAACTGTGGCACCGTCGTCACTGTCACTGTTCGACCAAGTAATCCGCGGCGTAGTAACGATGTTGATGCGACAATGCCAGTATCATTCGCAATCCGTTGTAAGATTGCATCCAATGGGCTTTGCGAACCTTCACCGGTCGGTGACAATGAACCATCAGCATTTCGTTGATAGTTATCAACAATTCGCGGATACATGTCAACTGGAATATCAGGATATTCCAATGACGCTGGTCCATTCGCAAGTTCTAATTGCCCATACTCTTCAATTGCTGTACTACCAAGTTGCCGGTGCCCAGACAATCGTTTGAACTGTCGGCCAATTGGATCATGTATCTTACGTGACCGAATATCCGGAGGTAAGAGATTCTCAGGCAAAGCACCCTGACCAACAGTTAATCTGTCCCATACTGATTTTCGCATAACGTGCTCCTTCTAAACCTTAGTACAGTTTTTCTCCACTGAATGTAAAGAAAATGGTATTTTGTGCGCCTGATAAATCTTGTGCGGTCACGTTAATCACAGAACCACGGTAAATAAATCTTGGTGCCGGCAATGAATTTGGAAATTGAGAATTCCCAAACAAGTTATCAATATGAATGCTTGTGTTCATCCATTGCCGCTCAGTTGCATTATCCTTAATTGAGATAAGTGCTGGACCATTCCGAGTTGCCGTCAACTTCTTGACCAAGAAATGTGAGTCAATGTTAATGGATAGATTTGCCGATCCTGTCGAATTTGCTGGCAATACCATTGACACCGTGTAATCAAAGTTTGGTGTTGCTTTCCATTTCTCTGCCCATGGTGCATCACCTTTCCGAAGCTTCGCACCATGAAATGCATGACGAATAGAATTGGCTGAACCAGAAAAATCAGCAAATGACGCGGTGAACGTTGTCGCTGCTCGAATGACCATTGGATTGGTCAAGATAAATGGTAAAAAATTGTTTGGATGAATACCGACATCAACAACTCCAGTCGTAAATAGAATCGTCCCACTTATGCAACGGAGATCGAGTGGTGAATTATTAATGAATCGCCCAAATGCATCATCGCGGTATGATACATATATTTTACTATCTGTCGCAATGTGCGACCTCTTCATCAACTCAAAATCTGCGTCGCTATCCAATCGAGTTGTCGTATCGGTAAATGCTTGTACATTCGGCAACCCATTTGCCGTACCAGCTGGAAGTGCGGTGTTGGTAAAGTCGTAAATGAAATACTCTTTCCATGCCATGATTCGCCTCCATACTACTGCCAAGTAGGAGTTACCCACTGACAGGGTTAAATTAGTCGTACGATACTGAAATTAACTCCAACCATTCGATTGCTGCAATATCCTTTGGATCAAGTGCCCACCACGTATCAGCACCAATATCTTTAAATTGCCAAAAGACATTCATCTCAATGACAATTGCATAGACTGCAATCGTTCGCTCATTGCCATCAATCTTTACGAAGTACGTTCCAGGAATCGCAGGAAATTTCCCATGCAAAATCTTTTTAATGATCTCATCTCTTCCTGGCCGATATAATACCGTCTCACTTGAACCATGTTGTTTTGGCTCAAACTCTTCCACCTTCTCTTTGACAAATCCAACAACTTTCATTACCGCATCAAACGCAGATTTCAATTGTGCGATCGATGGAATTGGTATCACAATTACACCTTTGTAAAACTCGACGCCAGCCTTTCGACTGGCGCCGAGCAGTACTACATTTCGAACATGCAATCGCCTACGTTTAGGTAGGACGTCTCATGTATGCGTGCAACATCAGATAGATGTCCATCGTCTGATCGATCGGAGGAGAATTGTCCAGGTTCAATTGAACCGTGAAGTTCTCATAAGGATTGATCGTGATGGGCACCGGGAACTTGTCATTTATGTTAAACGATGATATCATCGCTGCAATAGATTTCTCCATTTGCACTTTACATTACTGTAAAGATCGGACTATATCATCACTCATTACGAGTGTCTCGCGCTTAGTCTCTACACCTTCCTACTTTCGTAGGCTTGGCTCGGGATTGGCCGTATACCGGCTATCCCCCGAATTCACGAGATTATTTATTGCCGATGCACAAACGTTAGTTCCACATCGGCACGTTCTGACCACCACCACCAGCAGTGCCATTGGCGCTGTTGGCAGTAGTCGACACAACCGGGTTCATTTCTGGAATCGTGATCGTTGGCAAGAAGATGATATCCTTGTCAACGATACGGAATTGCATATACGAACCACCACGAATGATTTCTCGATCACGAGTCACGTTCGTCGCGTTCTGGTTCGCAGAAAGGAACCCAATCGAACAACCAACGATCTTGAACATCTTGGTCGGAACGACGTTCGAATTCTCGATGTTGGTATCACGGAATGACTTGACCTTCGCAGCTGCCGTCCATACGCCAGCAGCGACTGTCGACAACAACGTCACGGATTGACCACGTGACGAAGAGAAAAATCCAAGCGCGCTGGTTCCAGCGGCTGGATAATTCACTCGATCGTAGAGAGGCTGCCCGTTTGTGTTACGCTCGAAGTTTAAGCGCTAACATTGCTTTTGGACCTTTCACATACTCAGCCCAATTTAATGTCAATGCCTTCTTCGATGACGCCTGATAATTTCTTACCAAGTCCTTACATTGCTGTAAGGTTCGGACTATCTCTTCGCGAGTCACCTCGCGTTCTGCGCTTTTATGAGATGGATCAACCTTATATCGCATTATTGGATGAATGAATGGTGCAATTAATGCAATAAATTTCTCACCATTTTCCTTATCCATATTTATGCAATAATATCGACCTGCATGATCATATACTTCTACTTGAATCTTCCATGCTTCCGCAAAATATTGCTGTATTAGTTTTTGCTCAGCATACGGAAAACCACATGTTGCTAATGATACCTTATGAATTTGACCATTCTTTGTATCTAAATGGCCATCATCTTGATACCACCAAGCAAGTGAAAGTGGTGATAACCGGCGTAAAACATTTAACCGTACAGTTTTCTTCCACCGATTATCTTTCCATGCATACAAATCTTTATGCACATGATATAATTCATGAATACCTAACGATTGTGCATGGACAATTGTACGTCCAGATGTTGATGTACCTAATATAATATTGTATGATCCAACAAATGGATACAACAATTGCATTTTCCATAACAAATATTGAAACTGCTGAGCTCCCTGTGTTAGAACAATTCTTGCTTTTTGTCTACAACCTCCACGATTACCTACATATGAATCGCCTAACACAGTACCTAACACCGCCTTTTTTGCAAGTCGAATCGGTGATGTAACTAACCTCATAATAGTCTCTACACCTTCTTTGCGCGTAAGCAAAGCTTGGTTCGGTATTGACCATAGTTGCTCTACGACATACTATGGTGTTTCACCGAATTCACAGAATTTTAGATCTCCAGCAAATTTAGAGATCCTCTGGCATTTCAGCGCGCTGCGTACGATACTGTTGTGCTCTCATCGGATCTTGCATTTGACCTGCCATAGCGGTAACTCCTTACGTTAAAACGTTAGGCTACAACGCCGAAGCGTATGAGCACAAATTATCGAGCCGCGCTAATAAAATTAGGTCGCGGTCGAGTAGGAACCGTACTGACCATCATACGGATAAGAGCCTAACGGGAATGCCTGAATGCCACCTTCATCAGGATACGCGTTCACCTGATTCGGGAATGCGTTCACCTGAGAATCGGACTCTTCCGTGTATCCATCATACTCAAATCCAACACCGGAAAGCCCAACACCCGGAAGAATCATCGGTAACACATACTGCTTCAACAAGTCATAGGCCACAAGGCTGGTCCCGACAACGGTCCAGACTTTCCCATGCTCACTGCTGACATACTTTCCAACCAGCATCCCACCACCAAATGCAACACCGACGCGAAGACCAAGCAACAACCAAGGATTGGCGATGCCGGCCATACGCCCGATTGCACCGGGAACGATCCCAGCTGCAACAGCTGACAAACCGCCAGTCACCGCCAATGGACCCCAACCTCTCACGTCCATTGCTCCGCGAAGACCAGCACTAACATTTACTGGATTGCCTTTCCGATGAAAATACCGCATAGGATTACCTCCAACTGTTATTAATGTTTCACCGACTGGATTTGACTTCCGCTTCGTCCTTCTACGATATACTTTCTTGTGTGACGTACGTTTTCCTTCGTACAAATCAGGCGGATTGATCAAAAAAGGTTCTCGCATACTTCCTCCTATTTGTAATCAAAAAACTGCCACAAGGGATTTCCACGCCGTGAGCGAACGACAAGATCTCCCTTCTTCAGTTTTACACTTCCACCTTTACTTACTCCAAACACCGCAGCACCTTTCTTAAACTTATGCTTGAAAGGTTTCTTCGGCCACAGCGACCGATGACCTTTCTGCGCATAGATCGCCTCGAGATTCTCATAAATTTCGACGAGTCGAGGATCCCGTCGAGATTTTCGTTTTCGAGCCATAATTACCTCATCCAATTTCTCGATACGATTGCTAACGCATTTGCTTGACGCGCTAACGTTCGATAAATTCTCTCAACTTTCTTGTGGTTCTTTGTCGAGATCCCATAACCTGGTGCTGCGTTCTTTACAACCGCCAAATGCCCAAGACTGATTGAACTTGCCTCTAACGCTTTGTGCACATGCAAGATGATGTCACCTTGCGATGCTGTGGGTTTATTCTTCATGCTCAGCCCTCTTCATCAATCATTTCTTCCAACCACTTTTCCATTCCACTTGCGAGATTCCCAGTAGATCGTTCACACTTAATCCAAAACTCTTGCTCAGCGGCTGAGCGGCTCAAACTTGGATATTTCTTATAGATCTTATTGATGGCGCCTAAAATTGTATGAGGCGTCGCAGTCTCCACAACCTTTCGAATAACCTTTTCAACTTCATCTCTCGATGCTAAACGTTTCTTTCGTTTTCGTTTGTGTGCCACGATCACCTCAACAATTTATGGAACAATCGTCACTCGTAAATTCGTTGGCGCTTTCGGTGTTTGACATGCGACTGTGTTACTTGCATCACGAACAGCCGTTACTGGTCCAGCTTTTGGGCTATGATTGCCTGATAGATCGACTGCTTCAGCAGTCAAGAACACTGTCGTTTTTCCACATGCTGGAGGATCAGCCGCTGTAAATGTCTTCGTCACGGCTTTTCCACCTGCTGGTAATGATGGCACAATAATGGTCTGTTCAGCGCCACTATCTTGCTTCCATTTCAACTGCACCTCTTTCAAATCTGTCAATGGTGTTCCATCGGCATTCTGTCCGGGTTCGACGTATTCCGCTGTTACCGTAAACGCAAATGCTGACTGACTCATTCCAAAGATAACAATAGCTACTGCAAATATAAGATACATGGTACCTCCATATTGTTAGTGGCCATTACTTTTTTTCCCCAGTGTAATGGCCAAACTTCAGGGTGAGGGCCACAGAAATATCCAGCTCCTTTTTACAGAGCCAGCCCAGTCTGTGGTCTGGGTGGGAACGAATTATTTTCTTCGTCGCCTTCGCCTCTTTGGATTACTTGCTCTCTTTGGTGGAAACAACTTCATCACTTCTGCCAGCTGTTCTTGCTGATGTTGTGGACATATTCCATGTGATACGCCTTCTGCTGAATTCCCCTCTTGCAATATCGTAATTTTATCTTCGCGTTCACACCATGCACATATCACAAGCATATATTCACCTTACAGCCAATGTTTATTTTTAATCGTCCACAATACTGTACGTTCTAATGACGGCGTAAAATCAACCGGCGGCTTCCATCCCAACATCTCCATCTTTCCGCCATCTAATGCATAGCGTAAATCATGGCCTGGTCGAGATGAATGAAAATCAACCAACTCATATTGTAACGGTTTACCAATCACTTCTGCAATCATTTTTGCCAATGTCAAATTGTCAACTTCCTCAGAACCAACAATATTATATTTCTCTCTTGCACACCCAACGTGCAAGACAAATGAAACAGCATTGGCCACATTACGTGCATGAATATAAAACCGACTCCCAGCTTTTGTCTTTTCTGCATTTGCATGAATAAAGACCGTTCCACCATCAAGCACTTTCTTAATGACGAGTGGAATAAACTTTTCTGCATGTTGCCGTTCACCAAAGATATTCATGCAATGTGTTATACGAATATCCAATTGATATGTGTTCGCATATGCCAAACACAATTCCTCACCGCCAGCTTTTGTTGCCGCGTATGGATTGCGACTATCATATCGTGACCATTCAGTATAAGCGATATCGCCTGCTGCTGGCCCAAATACTTCGTCAGTCGAGAAATAGATCATCTTTGCATCTCGTTGGTACACGCGCATCCATTCAATGATATTCGCGGTCCCAACTACATTATCATACACAAACTCTAATGGATCCGTAATGGATCGATCAACGTGCGTTGATGCACCAACATGCAAAATACAATCAACTTTTCCAATTTGAGAATTTGTACTTGATGAAACTGGCGCTTTAAAATCGTGATACACCCATTTCAATCGGCCTTTCGTATCGTATGATCGAATGACCTCATGGACACGATTAAGATTCCCACTCAAATCCAATCGATCCAATAATATAATTTCCCAATTTGTCGTTTTCAGCAAATGCTCAATAATATGATGCCCAACAAACCCAGCGCCCCCGGTTAATAGCACCCTCATACTTATGTCCTCCCTCATTTCTTCTGCATCAGCTTTAGTCGTCTCTTATCTAACGTTTTAATTTTCTTCATCAGCTTTCTAGCTTTTGAAAAGAACTTTCGTTGTTTATTTTTTGGCAACGATTTTGCGGTATGTCGAACATCTGACCAATTAACGTATATCTGACCACGGCTGCGTCCGACATGTTCAAATAACTTTTTCACAGCCGCCTTAATTTTCTTCGTCAGTGATACGATCGTTACCATAGCTTCTCCTTACAGATCAACTTTCCGTAATACTACCTCAATGTCTGCAACCACATTGAAATAGTGCTTCATTGCCCATTGACGAGCTTCATCTGATGATGCTTCCCATTCTGGCGTAATACCATAGACCTTACTTACGGCCTCAAAATTACATTTTGCGCCGTAATGATCAACAAGCATTGCCTCAGAATTTTTCTTATTGTAATACTCAAACGTGACCTCACTAATGGCTCGTGTATGCGTTGGATCTTGCCATGCACGAATTGACGTATAGTATGGCGCTACAAACCGTATTGTCCCACCAGGCATCAAACAACGATACACTTCCTCCATGAACTTATGCAACCCGTACGACCCATCAGCCAATTGAATTGGAATATGCTCAACAAAATGCTCACAATTCATTTCATAAATACTCGCATCATCAAATGGCCATGGAAATGTGAGTAAATCGTGGATAATGTCTGTTTTTTCAGTCTTTACACGATCCATCCCAATCCAACCATCTTTCTTATTCTGTCCACATGCAAGCTCAACCTTAATCAACTTCTTACCTTCTGGTCGAGTAAAATCTGGATCAGACGTAATATCCTGCTTTGCCGTTCCCCATTCTGTTCGCGGTTCCAACGCCATGATTCTTTTCCTCCCTCAAATTGAATGAATGAATGAATGAATAACTACTAATACAGTACGTCCTCTAACTCCTCACTCGCATCTCCAATCATCTCAGCAATTCTATTGATTGCTGACGCAACCTGCACATCACCAGTTTTTGTTTGAATTCTCTGTACTGCCTTATATCCTGCATTCGAGGCCTTATCTAACACCTCAATAAAATCCATCACAATGTCAGTTACTGCCTCACTATACTCTGGGTTTCTTCGTCGTGACTTTTTACGTCGTCTCTTTGCCACGGTTACCTCCAATTAACAATTTGTTTAATACTAGCGGATAACTACAATTGGCGCTACGGTACCTTCTGTCGGCTCAACAACATTAATAATGATTTCATCTGCCGCAACTTCAACATCATCATACCCTGTAGCTGAAACCTTTATATAATACACACCTGTCTTCACAACATCAAGAAAATGATGAATTGCAACCTCACGTTCATACAGCAATGGATTGCTTACCTGTACATCAAGAGGATACTCCCAATGATATACCCCAGAAGACCTCCCAGCTTTAATTGTAAATTTCTTTGGAAGCTCCTTTCCAATCGGGTAAAAAATCTTGATTGTTGACTGATGGATTGTTGCAGTAATCATTTACTCTTCCTTTCTCCAATATCCACATGTATGATCAACTTGATACATAGGTGATACAATATTACGTTGTTCACGAAATTGCTTAACTGCATCAAAACAATTTGGTAAACTTAACATATCGTCAATAATCACAAACCCACCAACTGAAACTTTATCGTATAAATTAACAAGAATATCGATTGTTGATTCGAATAAATCACCATCAGCACGTAACAACGAAAATTTTCCATTCACATGCGGTAATGTGTCACCAAAAAATCCCTCAACAAATTTTATCCTATCATCAAAAAGATCATACTTCTTAAAATTATCTTCAACCTCTTTCTGTGATATCGACAATTTATTATCAGTTAAAAACTCACAACCTTTGTCCCAATTAAACTTAGGATTTGGAAATCCTTTAAATGAATCTGCCACCCATACATTTCTATTATCTTGGTATATTTCTAAAACCGCTTTTATAAAAATGCATGCGCCACCTTTCCATACACCGCATTCAATAAAATCACCTTCAATACCTTCACTCATTATTACATCAATACATTGTTTCAAATGATTTAATCTGTGTACACCAATCATTGTGTGCGCATCATCAGGAATATCTAACCCTTTGTGCCTCCTTTCAAGCACTGTAGCATCATTACAATACAACGTTCCTGCCAATACTGATCGTAACAAAATTAAATACCGATCACGTATATCCATTTCAACCTCAATAAATCATTCCTGTCTTTACATCGATATGACC
The DNA here is from genome assembly GCA_013268835.1 of Candidatus Altimarinota bacterium. GTDB lineage: Bacteria > Patescibacteriota > Gracilibacteria > BD1-5 > UBA2023 > JABFSX01. The sequence goes on from JABFSX010000017.1 coordinate 13,813, forward strand.
AACTCGTACTCCTGTATGTACGCCTATTTTTCCTTCTAACTGCTTCACTTTATTATAGAACCAAACATCTTCAGTATGCAATACTACACTCTTTGAATCCGCATGCGCCTCAATTGATGACGGAACAGCTGATCGTAATGATGGACCCGTTTTAAAATACTTTTCTCCTGGCCATCGTTCAGCCATCTTCTCAAGCATACTCGTCCTGATCAATGTAAAATCAAGCCCAGTTAAATCAACCCAAATGACGTCACCAACGTTATAATCGCGACCTGGCTTCAACCGACCAATATGATCATTTCGCCATGTCAATGGCGTTGGCGGTTCGCCTTTCCAAAAATAGAGCCCAGTCAAACAATCCCATCGATTCTTTTCTGCCTCCTCATACAAACGCACAAATCCATCCCATGGTGGAATCATGTCATCGCCTAAAAAGAACAACCATTTTGGTCGTTGGCCTTTTGGTATTTTCATTAAGTTCTCAACTGCCAAATTTCGAGCTTGACCAACTTCCATCCCCTTAATGATATGCTGAAATACTTGCCCATTGATTGGCATCTGCATACGGCCAAACCCAACCACAAATTCAATTGGTACCATGCCCAATGTAAGCACTGTACACATGATGTGGCACCGCTGATGGCTCCCAACTTCAATGTCCTCAATTTTTGTTTCCACTGGCATCCTCATCTTTTCCTCCCTCATTTCCCTCATTAAATTCCCATGTCCAATACATGAATCAATGTATTCGACCCTGCTACTGCCCATAACACTGAATTTTCTGTCATCGCAAATGTGAATGGCGTACCTGTTGGTAACCCAAACCCAGACGTTATCGTCACACCAGCATTGCCAATGAAAATCCGAATGTCTGGCACATTTGGAATGAGCATATAAAACTTTGCCACTGTCGCCACAATGATCAACGTCGGTACATTCGCCGCCAATGCAATCTGTTGTGTAAAGAGTGACGTCCCTAACACAACGGTTGGCGTCAATCGATACTTCGCATACATCTGCGCAAACGGTGTTGTCGAATGTGGATCAAGTGGATTTGTACCCGTCAGCCGTGATGGCATCATATCTGCCGGTAATCTAGGATTTGGCATGACATCTCCTTATTTTACTCGCTCAAAGAAACCATCACGATTAAATGTGAGCATGAATTTCTCACACATATAATCTTTTCGGAATCGATACGCATGATCCTGCTCATGATGCATGAACCATTCATCTGCCGCTGCTCTTGGTCCGGGATGATTGTTGGTATCTTCCACAATGAGTGCACATCCAACTGACACCAATGGCGCATATCGCGCAAGCTCTTTGATGACATGCACATATTCATGATTACTATCAAGCACGACCATCACCTTCTTCGCCTCATAGGCGGCAATGTGCGCCTTCACAAATGTCAATATCTCATCATCTGCCGATGATCCAAGAAGATACTTAATCCCAGTCGCCTTTGCCACTTCATGCAAATGTTCCATGTTCGTATCAATAGAAATGACCCATCCATAATTGCCCATCAAATGCATGACATCACGCATGAATAATGCACTGCCACCAGCCAATGTCCCAGTTTCAATGATCAAATCTGGTTTTGTCGCTTCGATTAACTCTTGATAAATCCACAAATCTGTTGGGGCCTTACAGACTGGTACACCGCGCCATTTCGTATTACCCCATGTTTGCTGTGATAGCGTATAGTATACTGCATTAAATTCAGCAATGATCTTTGAAAACTTCATCTTATCTGCATCAGAATACCGCTGTGCTGCAATGACTTCAGCAGTTACCTTTTGTGTTTGTAATGCTTTCTCGATTTGTGATTCATCCTCAACAAGAGTATCTATTGTTTTCATATTCTTCCCTCGTTTCAACACTTCATACTACATTTCATTCGTTATTGGAAAGGCGCTTCATTTTCTCTTCCCTCATTGGCGGACTATCACATTTCACACATCGAAATCCTTGTGTCGTATGGACCATACGCCCTCGGCATAACTGACAAAACATTATTATCGCCATACAACTCCTTACGAGATGATCGGTGTTTCAATCACTCACGATGCTCCCACAAACATAATGATATGATATCCACACCGACCACACTCATATCGCATTAGCGAATAATGCTATGCGCAACGATCGACGTTACAACCAATGGACCTCCATCTAAGCCAGTTCCAAACAACGACACGTTGGTCGCGTTGGCGGCATAGCGTGGCAATGCCATTGCTGCGTTCGATGCACCAGATGCGCTGCTGGTTCCATGAATGATCACGAAATCAGGCGCTGCTGGCAATCCATGCGCAAATGACGCTGATCCATTTGACGCGATAGACGCAAGTGTCCGCACATCAATAAATGACCCTAACAAGACCATAAGAACCTCCTATTTATGAATGAATAGAGTGAGTATAATAGAACTAGAGCACCCACTCTGGATCGTACCCACTGGGCCAATTGACCTGTGCACTCCCATGCACCACAGTGACGATCACGTGAACAGCGTATTACCCACTGCCAGAGTAATAGATTGTTTACTTCCGCAGAAAGAGAAATAACACAGCTGCGGCTGATACGATACCAAGCATGGGAAACATTGGTGACGACACCAATCCTGACGGCACCACGTTTCCTGCTCGCGCTTCCAAACTGGCCACATTCTGTATATGCGATATCAACCGAGTCCCAACGTCCCCAAGTGATATTGCGTCAGAAAATGACCACGCTCCTGCCTGGAATTGCGCGATCTTGGCCTGTGCTGTTCCTAATTCAGCTTCCAATGATTTCTGTACTGCCAATAAGCCATTGGCCTCAGAACGAATTGAAATCGATGGATTCGTTGCTAATCGTCGCAGTTTCTGCTCTGCAGCCAGAAAATCACCAAGCTTACTCTTCAGCAACGCTTGCACATCCTCAAACGCTGACAGTGTACCTAACCCAATCATACTGCCTCCTATACCGGTCCACCAAAGACAATGACATCTGCTGCAAGTAACGTCACGCCACGTTCTGCTGCTTGTTCAATCACTTTATTCCGCCATGCGATCAAGTTATTGTTGAGCGAAATCGTCGTATTGACGACGTATGTCGACCCATAGCTATATGTCGGAGGTCCAAGTACCGTAACGGTGTACGCAAGCTCAGAAATAGTTCCATCTGTTTGTGTACTACCGACGCAGACAATTGCCTTTGCCATAACTGTCTCCTATGCCGGTCTCTTACAATTGTGAGCGATCTGCCAGCTTCATGGCTTTTTGTAACAAGTCATCAATCTTCAGTATATTTTTTAGCCGTAATCGATTGGCTGGTGTATTCTTACCTGGCGTTTCTTCTATTTCGAGCTCAAGATCACCACCAATCCCAGCAACTACATCAATGGCCTCACCGATCGCTCTTCCCAAATCTCCCATGATGCCCTCATTATACGATGGCTGATGCTGCTTTCTTTGACGTCATATACATGAATGCCAAATACCCAATGCCGCCAAGAATCGCGATCGTTGCAATATTGCTACCAGCTTGTGAGGCAACTTTCTCTAGCAATGATTCAGGTGGCCGTGATGCTGTCAACACTTGCGCGATCTGTCCCGATGTCACTTTTCCCTCAATCATTTGCTGCGTCAGATCTTTCTTAAACCGATAATCCTGCCACAGTGACATACCCACAGTTACTGTATACGTCAATGCTCCGATCGCTGCCACACTCAATGGAATGAGTGGCGCAATGCCAAGTCCATTGAGCCCAACGACACTCTTTAGCCAGCCCGTCACCTCTTGCGTCGTGGTTGGTTGCACGTACACGCCTGGCCGTTGTGATGGCACGATCGGTGCACCATTACTCGCCGATTGTTGTGATACCGACATCCACTCAGGCAAATACGTCTCGATGTAGCCTTTCACTTTCCACGCTTTGGCAATGTCGTCATTCACCTTCTTAATTTCAATATCCATTGCCGCCGCTTCTTGATGCTTGCCAGCTTTTTGCAAATTTGAATACGTGACACCAAGTTTCATGGCATGATTCGTTGCCCATGTTGGCAAATTCCGCAGATCTTCAATCTTGTCCTTAATGCTCTGCCAGTACGATGAAAAGTTTAACGACTCAATGCCATCAATTGTCGCTGGTAATTGCCGATACGTATACATACTGCCTCCTACCGTTTGATCAGAAAGTGATAGATGGCCCAGCTTATCCCAACGCCCATTGCAATGATCTTTATTGGCGTATGTGTATTCTCTTCATACAACTTGTCCTTAAACTCTTTTACTTCCTTCAACTTTACAACACGGTCTTCAAACGATTTAATTGCCTCAGCAATCGCCGCGTCTTCTTCCTGTTCAGTTTGACCAAGAAACATGGCACCTCCTATAGCACCTTCTTAATCAAATTTCTTCCAAAGGTATGATATAAAATGAATCCACCAATGGCCATCCCAAACGCAGCGCCAACCCCAGACAATAAGGACTTCTGCACCTCATTGACACTGGTCTCAATGACGGTTGGCGGTGTCGCAAATGGTGCAGCTGTTTCCAAATGCGGCGTATTACCAAGAAATGCCATGATAACTCCTTAATCAAATGGATCGTACGCTGATGCTGACACATCTTCCCACATATTTGATTCATCGGCAAGAATCTCTTGAATACCGCTCGCCGTCTTTGCCAACGATTTCAATTTCTTTGTGTTCTTGCGCTTTGCCGCACTCTTTACTTCTTTCTCAAATTTCCCACGCAACTTAAATATTGCTTTAACCATTGCCGCCTTATAATTCATGTTTACTATCTCCTCCTCCTCTTCACCATCTGCAATAATGTACGTGTCTTCGCATGAATATCTACCGCTTCCATTACAATTCGCTCAAGATCTTTGATCATCTTATGCGTATTGAATTCATCTCGACCAGTCTGCTCGTATTCATGTTGTATGCACCCAATGAGCTCATAGACACGATCAAATGCTCGACGAATTTTCTGACTCTTTGCTGTATAATGGTTTTTCATTTACGCTTGTACTTCCATGACGCGTGTCACACCAGGCGCTTCCCATCCAAACCATTTATCTGGGCGCACCGTATCAGTCACGATCCATTTGCCATTCACATGCACCATCCCATAGACATGTGAGAAGCGCCCATTGTACCCAACAGTTTTGATGACCACTGGAAAGCCGACTGATTTCATGAGTGAGAGCGAAAGCACTGTCATGTCATCACAATCTCCTATCGGCCGTGCCGCTCGCCGTTTCAAATACTCCTCAATGCCGCCAAGCAAAACTGGTGGCGTTTGAATGTATTCCCATCCATATGGGTCGCGTGTATAACGGATATGATCACGGACAAAGTTATGAATGGCCTGCGCTTCGTCATGTTTGGCGTTGACCATGACGCCAGCAAGAATCGTTCGTGCCCATTCACGAACAAGTGGATTTTTCGATGACAAGTTAATGATCTGCGCCATATGCTGCACCGTCGTACTAATGGCATGATCACCGTGCCCAATCTCGGCCTCTTGCTTTGTATCAAGTGCCTCACCAATGGCACTTCGCAATGGAATGTGCATACGTACTCCTATGGCGTACTATATCCAGTCAATGTCACTGTTGATGTCGATGTTGCTGCACCAGCTGCTGCAAACTCTAATGTCATTGCTGTATTTGCACTGCCTGGCATATTCAGCCCCGTAATATTCTCACATTGAGATAAACCAGCCGCAACACCAATCACCCATGATCGAAGGATTGTTCCAGCACCTGTTGCACCATCTCGTAAATGAATAAGCGCTGGTGCGGCAGCTGCTGTATCACCACGACAAATTGTTACACCCGTTGCAACATGACGTACAGTACCACCACCAGCTGCTTTTGTTGCAGTTGCTTGTGTTGCACCAACATCAGTATCAATCTCACGCCATGTCGATAACGGTGTTGTTTGCAATGCGCCAAGTGACGTTGTTGCCGTGTTATTCGTTGCTGATGCTGTACGTAATCGATCCCATGTTGCGCCATTAAATCCAATGTTCGCAGCTGCAAGCAAGCCAGTCGCATTTGTTAGTGCATCAGCCGTAGCTTCTCGTAACCGATCCCATGTCGTTCCATTAAATATCCCAGTCAACGACCACATTTGATTGGCAGTTGTTGGATTGGCATATGCATCAGCTGGCGTGATACTGCCACTCATACGTGTCACATCCACGTCCATGCCATTGGTGATATCACCCCGTGTACGATCAAACGTCAACCCATTATATAAATACGGTGACATGCCCAAGATACCTTGTGTCTGTGCATCTCCGCGTGATGCGTCAATGACACTGTTCCAGTTCGTACTGGATTGTGCCACGGCTAAGCCAGCAATTTGACTGACCGCTGGAATGGCAATAAATGCAGTGCTCGCAACAAGCACAAAACTTGCCGCAATCGCACTTGCAATTGCAAACGGTTTCTTCATCCACGGTTTCATGGTTTTGCTCCCATCTTTACAACTGTGACGCCATCACCATCTGTTGACCATTCACGATCAGCTAAACTCCCAATGACCACAACTGCCCATACAATGAACATGACCGCAAACACCCATTTCATCATCAACCTCCCGAAATTCTCGCCATATTAATACCGCCACCAGATTGAAATGTAAAATACAAATCGCCATTCACAATACGAAATTCATACGGTCGAGTAATCGTTGGAATAACACCCGTCGTAATATTAAACCATGTGACGGCGCCATCCGCTGAATACCAAATCGACCCAACCGCAGCGTTACTCAAAACAAACGCATAGAGTCGATTCACTGATCGTTGTGCCAGCTGATTGGCTTGCGTCCCATTAAACGTTGGTGATAATGCTGGAAATGACGACGCCAATACTGTTGCCGCAAATGTAAATTCGTTGAATCGAAATTGTGTCAGCGTTGCATCTGTACATGGAAAGACCACACCTTCAGTGAGGCCAGTAATTGTCGCGAAAACACCTGGTCCGCAAATCCGGTTGACAATTGATGCTGACGGTTGTTCTGTCCATGAAAATCCATCATCCGTCGACCACGCTTGCCCAAAGATCACATCAAATGTCGACGCAAAACCATATGTCCCATCAAAGTAAATTCCAGCAAACGCTGTCAGCGTACTCGTAAAGACCAATGTCCATGTATCGCCATTATCATTTGATCGATAGATCCGATCAAAACCTGCTGCATTGTTCACTAACGCCAAACAGACGTTATCAACACAGCGCAATTGTTCACGGCCATTTACGCCGCCACCAGAGCCAACAGGATTACAGCTGAGATTGGCGCCAGTCACGATGTTCACTGTTGCCCAGCTTGTGCCACCATCAATACTCTTATCAAGACGACAGCCTGCAAACCCAGCACCTTCAAAGCGCATACTCAAGATACTAGAATCACCAGTAATATCAATTTCGCGATTAACAGTCGTGACTGGGTAGTTCGTTGGACAGTTGCTAAACGTAAGTCCAAAGTCAATTGATTTTAAACACGTATTCAGTACTGCACCAACCGCATGATCGCCATAAAAGACCCCTTCACCTTCCGACGCCATCACGTCCCACATATCGGGACAAACAGATGGTGATGTACACAACGCACCAAGTGTCCCAGGACCAAGAACGACTGGCCCATTGCCAGCCATCCCAACGATATTCTGTACAGTAATGGCCGCGGCTGGTGTCACAGCCAACAGCACACCCAAGAAAATTGCAATGAACGACCGGTTCATACGACCTCCACTTACGGTTGCTTATGACAACCAGTCAACTTCCCATCCGCACCTTTGGTGCACGCCCATGATTCGGACAATAGGACCTTGTCATCTTTCCGAATTTCCACCACGTATGTCCCAGCGACTTCCGCTGCCAATGACGTTTCAATGGTATTCTGTGCAATGCCAAAGAAACCACCCAACGGCCCAAGCGCGCTCTTCACCGAACTACAGCCAGTCACTGCCATGATCATGACCACTATCCCAATGATCCCAATGTTGCGCATAATACCTCCTATGGGTTAATGAATTCACCAGTACGTAATGCAAGTTCAGCCGGCAATGGTTCTGCCGTTTCCAATGTCACTCGACTTTTACATCGACTACACACAAGCACCAATCGACATGTTCCCTGCACATCGACCAGCGCAACTTTATTGCATCGTGGACAGCGAAACGGCCGCTGCCCAAGAAATGCCTTTGTCTCAATGATTTTTCCCATGCTCCCTCATGTGGCATGCTATTTGCTAATATCGTATTTGGCGTAGCGTGGTGTCATCGTATTCTGATGGCGATTCCCAGCATACGCACGACCCATAAACCGACGACTTGGTGCAATTGATTTTTCGTAGCGCTGTGTTGCACCTGCTGCCAAGCCATTCAATGTCGTATGCTGTTTCAACTCGGCATTATATTCATTGATCCGTTGCGGCGGATAGCCAGCATCTGGTGACAGATACGCGATGCTAATGAGATCCAGATCACCAGGACCCACGGATGGATCGTACCATTCATCAGTCGTCATAACGTTCTGCGGATAGCCAAGACCTCTGGTGCCACTAAACATATAACTACCTCCTATTTTAGCTTCACGTATTTTGCGAGTGTACGTAAACCGTCAACAAAACCTTCTTGATATTGATTGTCTTGTTCACCGAGCTCTTCGTACAATTCCTTCTCAAGTTGACGAACAAGCACACCCACTGTTTTGACTTTTGCTTTTGCACGCTTTGCCATGATTACCTTCTCCCTATTGTCACGTTTGTCACTTCCACGAATTGATAGCGATTAATGGCATCTGCCAATTCATCTCGCATATCGTCGTATGACGTATCAACGTTGACGCGGATGTCTGAGACGAATTGGCGCATCGCCGCTTTCAATGTCATATTGACGTAAATGTGTTCGATGTCGAGTGTATTGCCATCGATCACAACGATCGCCGCCGCTCTACGCGGCATTTGTCACTTCCTGTTGCGCCTCTGTCATGAGCTTCAACAACCCTTGGCATGTCTCAGTCCCGCTGACATCAATGCCACAGATTGGCGATGTCTTTGTAAATTCGTATCGATTTTCAAAGATATGCTCTGTCGCACATGCTTGACAGAGTGCATGTGCCTTGCCAACGGTATTGGCCACGACCCATTCCGCAAAGCCACCCAAATATCGTTTCGATTGAATGACAAAACCAGGTTCCTGGAGTTGTGGAAAACCCGTCCGTTTCAATTCATCTGTCAAACTCTCACCATCCAATTCCGTCTTCTGAATGGCTCGAATCATCTCCACAGAATCAGCGCTCGATCCCAAGACTTCATACAATTGCCCATACGCTGCCGTCGTATTCTCTGTAATCAATAAATATAATTGCTGTAACATTGGCGGTAAGTCGATTGCGACTGGCGCCACTGATTGTTGCTGTTGCTGTTTGGCTTGCATTGTGAGTGTCGCAGCCACTGGATCTGCTGGTGGCTGTGACTGCGCTTGCGCCTTTTTCTGCATCGCCAGCCGTCGTTCTTCTGACGATGCACCTTCCACCGACCCGAACATTTCAATGCCAGCGTCCTCCCCGGTTCGGGGTTGGAAAGGACGCGTCTGGAAACCCGAGTATGGATCCATGTCTGGTGGTTCGTGGAAGGCATCTTGCACTCCCATCCGGTTTGGATCAGGGCCGACTGGTTGTCCATAGGCTGTTCGCGGTCGATTATCCATTGGCGTCGGTTGCGGGTTCTGCACCAATCGCGCAGCCTGTAACTGTTGCGCCAATGCCGCATTCTCCGTGATGGCTTTCATATCTGAGAATAACTTTGGCACGTGTGGCGCCAAGGCATCCACCAACTTCTCGAAAATGCCTGGTCGTTCTGGTGCTTGTCCATTCTGTGGCATGACGTCCACCAATGCCCCTGTCATGGCCTTCAGCTTGGCGATTTGTTCGATCGTATCCTCCTTATGAAGTGGATCGAAACCCAGCATCTTCATTTCCATCAGCTGTTCACTGACAGTCTTTGGCGGTGGTTGTTGCCCAAAGCCAAAACTTTTCATCATGTTCATCATCGATGCCATCTGCTCTTCAAATGGCTTTGCCACTGCCGCATCTGCCGCTGGTCGGTTATTATTCTGCATCATGGCCGTCATGAGGCCAACCATACTCGTCATCATGGTCGTCATCATAGTCGTCATGGCTGTGGCATCTTGTCTGGCAGCTTCTCGTTTCTCATCTTTGCCTGCCGTATAGGCTTGCACGATGGATTGAAACTGTGTATTCGGATCCACTGCCTTTGGCATAATGTTCTGAACTGCTGCGAGCATATTGCCAAGCGCGTTCAGTTGCTCATTCGCAGCTTCCACGGGATCCACTTTTCCAGTATGCATATTGGCACTGGCATCGCCATCGTCACCTGCATCCACGACCACATCAATTGGAGGATACTTGTTTCGATCACGAATGCCTCCATTGCGCCAAACAATGACACGATAGAGCCCACTGCCCCATTTCTTGGCACCGACTTTTCTGGTCATTGCTTTGACACGTTCGGCAATTTCCAATTCCATATCGGTCCATGTTTCGTACTGATCGATGCGCTCTTTCAGCTCGAATTTACCGGGCATAATTTCCCGGTACAACTTCAAATAATACCCTTGATTCTTTGGCAATGACGCGAGTAACTCATCAATCACCAACTGATCTTTATCGGCCATCGTGCGTCTGAACGCCGTTGGACCATGATTGAACCCACTGCCAAGATCACGATCAGGATCAAAGACCGGATCACGCCCAAGTTCTTCCTGTTCTGCTTCCCTCGCTTCTTCGTCGATGATATCCTTTAACGGAATCTTTCGCTGCGGCTTTTTACTACTCATACATCCTCCTCTTAAGAACTTCCCTCATTGCATCCCACCAAATTCTGCACAGGTCAACACAATCACGATCACGATCAATAGCACCGTCACTGCCATTGCCATATCCATACTAGTACCCGCCAGCGTTTGCACTCTTCTTTTTCTTTGGCCCAGCCGCCACCCATGCTGCAAATGCGCCAACACCAACGATTGGATTCACGACAGCCGCAACGGCAAGACCAACGACGGCACTTGTGACCAGATCCGCTTCCATTGGATCTCCAGTCACTGGCTGTGGCCCAATCGGCGCGTTATACTGTATATTGCCAAGAAATGCCATACGTCTACTCCTTACTGAATGACCAAAAACGTCGGATTAACGCCGCCAGCATTAAAACTCATAAACAGCCGCGTTCCAAGTTTATACCCAGTTGAAAAACCAACCTGACGAGTTGTATTTGACAATGTTATAAATGATACAAAATTATCTGTCGTCACCCAAATACCAGAGCCAATCGTTGTTGCACCAAAACAGTAATACATTGATCCATCCCAATAGAGACAGCGTAACCCTTGACTGAACCCTGGAAGTCCAAATGGCAATGTTCCAAGAACCTGAATCAGCGTCCCATTCCCATCCGTCCGATGATATTCATTGACTGCGCCATTTTGAGAAATCATCTGCGGTGTCGCACCACCAAACAGTAACGGTGTCCCACGCAAAAGGCTTGATATGCCCCATGGCGATGAAACACCCCATACATTGCCAGCTGCAACGAGTGCTCTTGCACCAAATGCTGGATCGCCACCAATAATTCCGCTGTTCCCATCAAACGCAATACCACCAGAAGTTACTGATACTCCAGCACCCATAGCTGTTTCTGACCATGTCAGTCCATTATCAGTTGTCCGATATATGAATCCGTTACCGCCACTTATTAATCCAAAATCACATTGCCCGGTTGTTGGTTGACAATATAATGATTGCGCCTTTGCAGCAATTGTACATGGCACTGTCCCATTAAAGACCGTTGTCCATGACACTGCCGCATCTGTACTGAGACGAATTTGACAAACGCTGCTAACATCACCAACAGCAACAATATTGCCATTTGATGTTTCTGCAATATTTTGCGCTTGTTTGGCAACAAACGGTAATGTTGGGCATTGTTGCCATGTCAATCCAACATCAGATGATGTCACACACGCAAATGCGCCAACAGAGCCAGTCACACCCCAGAACCGATCACCATCCGTCCATGATGGGTGAAATGTCAATGGACATGTACTTTCATTGACACCAACAGTACAAAGTGTTGAGATTGCTAATGGAAAATTTGATACAGGGCCATTCGCACTGGCACCAAGTATTGCATTAATCGGTACTGCCAATGCAACATGTGTCATCAATACGACACTTGCGACCACCACGTAAAGAAAATACCGTCGCATCACCATCTCCTTCTCGGTACGGCCGCATAGCGAACGCGCCGTGGTTCTTTATCAATGTCCATCAACATTTTCAAGAACAACCACATGCCACCAAGTGCCATTGTCACTGGAATGAGTGGCATGATCTTGTCACTCAATGGCAAATCAGCCAAGCCGCCATACACCAACTTCCTCCCAGTCACGATTTCCGGTGCCGCTTTCGGTGCATCACTCTGTGCAACAATGGCCTTATCTTTCAAGACCGGCGAATAGATCATTTGAAAGCCTTCTGGCAAGCGTGCACCAGTTGGCGTAATATTCGTCCGTTTGGCGAGCTCATCACTGGTTGCAAGATACGGATCTTTCTTATCTGTCACGGTGCGCTTCAAATAATACGTTGCCGCTTTGCCATCACTGGCCGCTGTCACTTGCTCCAATGTTTTCTTGGTCTGCTTCTCATGATGGACAAACGCCACACTCACGGCACTTTCACCTTGCTCCGCAGCGGCCGTTAATCGTCGACCTTCCTCATTATGCGCGTGTAATCGGCCAGTGACAAATTCGGCTTCCTTTGCCAATGCCTCAAGGTGCCGCATGATCTCTTCCGACTTTTTCTTTTTCTTCCGCTTTTCACCAAAAACGTCAACACCAATCAATTCCAAGCCAGTCACGAGCCAACCGATACCTGGAATCATTTTGTACACGCCCATTTTCACGAGCTTGACAGCAATGTCCGCTGGCTTCATGACACCAAGTCGCAGCACCTCTTGCACTCGATCTTCAATCGTTTTCTTGATTCCTGCCAATTGCACTTCCAATCGTGACACTTCCGCTTGCAAATCCACCAATCGTCCACGACTAACGGCGTAGGACATGACACTTTGTTTTGCCAATAAGCCAGCATTCTTTGGCATGTCAATCTCAGCACCATATTTCGTCAAATCAGCCGCGGCTTGTTCCGCCGTTCGATAGACAACCGCTGAGCCAAGACCGACGTAGCCAAGGTGCGTCTCATAAAAAGCCATGATTATGCCTCGTAGTCTTCAATCACATTCATATACCCATGTAACACATTGTAGCGCACGTCTGACCATTTGCCGCCTCTTGCAAGCATCTCCTCAACGGTCTCAGCGCCATAATATGCCTTCCACCGTTCACCGGCTTTCCCACGTTTTGGCACACGGTCTTTCAGCGTCCACAGCCACACGATCCGTGCGACACGACTTGGCCGCACATACCTCCTCTTTGTTTCTGCTTGCTGTGCTTTCTTCTGTGCGCGAACAGCATCTCGCCGAGCTTTCTTTCTCGCGGCGCGTTCTCGTCGATAGTGATCTTCCGCGGCCTCTTGTCGTCGGCGTCGTTCTTGTCTCGCCTGTCTCGCAGCGCGTGCTGTTTGTTCGCGCTCTTCTTGTGTATAACCTCGTCGTGTATGGTCTTGCCAAGTACCACCAGTTTCTCGATGATACGATTGATGGCTAGATTGTCGACGTTGTTGCTGCGAACCAGTATCATCACGTTCGACCTTCTCACCACGGAGATGCGCAGCCATCTTCTCGACCAATTGCTGATAGCGTCCGTCAAACTGGATGAGTCCGTACTTATCAATCAACAACTTCGCTTTTCCAAGCGCCGTCTGGACTTCACCAATTTGACTATTCCGCGCAACATCACCAAGTCGCAGCAATGCCTCAACGACATCAGCTTTGGATGATGGTGGATTTCGTCGACGTCGCATGATTCGTCCTTATCTCCTCGGTTTTAAAATCATGAATTCATGGCCTTGCCATGATTACTCCTCATCCCGAAAATTCTTTTGTAAAAAGCGTTTGAGCTTTCGTAATGCTTTTGACTGCAACCCATGCGAAATTAATGTCTTCGGCGCATAGCCAGTTCCAAAGATCATGATCACTGACACACGGCGATCTGGAAATATTCGCAGCTGCACTTCTAATTGCGCTTGCTTGTGCAGATAATAAATAATCGTTGCGCCACCTTCTGCGTTCGCATACTTCCGTTTATATGCAAACCCGTACGTCTTCAATGCCCGATGCAATGTCTGCCCAATGAGCGCAACTGGTGCTTTTGCCATGACTACGCCTCTTCCATTCGGCCTTTGTACCGACGTGTTTGTGTAAAATCAGTGGTCTTCCGACGGTCATCAAGTCGCGCCACGATTGTATCACGAAACGCAGCCGCTGCCATTTCATCTTCAAACGGCCCAAATAACCGTTTCCTCTTTTTCTTTAATAATGTCTGCCGTGCCGGCGTATAGGCGAGTTTTGTCAAGTCAATCTGCCCACGTTTCCCAATCGCCACGAACCAATGCATGGGGGTTGGGTCAAAGGTGCGCGAGTACTTCGCCTTCCTTGACAACTGCTGCCGCCATTTTGCCGGCTTTCGTAGCCCACGAAAATCAGCTTTGGTATCGTACTGTTTCGAAAAATGCTCCGTTTCATCCTCAGCATTCCAGACCTTCACAAACAACGGAATGTGTTGCTTGGTGACAAGCTTCTTGATTTTCCGTTGAATGGCCTTGATGGCCTGGACCATTTTCTTCTTACGAATCTCACCGCGTTTCAACGCCTTCTTCACACCAACGCGATGAATGGTATACCGAAACTTCTCCATGGCCATAATTACCTCGAGACGTCTGAGATCATTTCAAAATAGTCAACCGTAACTGTCTTGTTCGCTGCGGCACTATTAATAATAAACACGTATGGACTGATTAACGATGACGATGCCGCTGTGATTGTCGCAACAAGTTCTCCATTAATATAAAAAAGCACGTCTGTTGCATTACGGACGTATTTAAATGTATTGAATAATTGATTCACAGGTACCGTACTGAGAACACGTGTTTGCACACCGCCAGCCCGCATGACGCATGCCCAATTCACATCGGCATCAAGTTTCTCAAAATAGATCCCAGCTAATGGTGGATCGGCTGATACGCCGTTTCCAGCACCAATGCGAATCGTTGTATTCGCATCATTGGTATTGAGGCGTGCAATCCATGTGATTTCATGTGGAAGATTCGAGTTAAATAACGCTGACACCGGTCCATTGATACGAGCTTGTGTACCAGAAACTGCGCCCGTCTCAAGACGAACGGCACCAGGTCGATTCACATCGTTCACTGACGCTGCTAAGATAGTCCCAGATGACGACCAGCCAAACACTCCAATATTCCCAGATGATTGTCCACCAGTCGCAAAATCATCCTGGACAGCAAATCGGATTCGTGGATTATACAGGTTTAACCCAACACCAAATGCCAATAACACGATGGCACTGCCATTCCATCCGTAATATGTGCCTTCTGGAATATAGAACCACGATGCACCAGCTTGATTCACGCCCCAGAGTGACGTATCTGGTTGCGTATTCATCCGCCCAGACAGTAGCACCCAACTACTCACATTCGTCGGAGGACCACCAATGTATTTCCACAATGTCAGATCGTCAATATCACAGAATGTATGCCCGATCTGAATATTTGCCGATGGAAACCCTTTGCCAATTGAGTTAACCATTCACGACCTCTCAAGGTTTTCCATGATGAGTTGAAAATAATCAACATCAATCGTTTTTGCCACAGCCACAGCATTCACAATTTGCATAAATGGTCCAGCAATAGGGATTGATGAAACTATCGCGGTTCTAACAAGCGTGTTGTTAAGGTAAAACTCAATACGTGTGCCATTCACATGCTTTATTCGGCAGGTTATAAATTCCGCTGTAATTTGTACGCCAGAATCTGTTCGAGTCGCAACACCGCTCTCAAATGAAACACAGAACCAATTCGTATCACCTGTGAGCTTTTCAAAATATTGTCCATCTGTCGGTGGATTAGTCGCCGGCGAACCTGAAAGACCTACACGTGTTGTCGTATCAGTATCAATATCGTTTAATCGCACGATCCAGATCAGCTCAAAATTACTCGGAAATATGATAATTGCTGCGAGATTAAATGTTAATCGTCCGATTGTCCCAGCAGCCGCTGTCGAACCGAGTCGAAATATTCCTGGTCGATTGGTTTCAGAAGATTGTCCAACAATGGTTCCCGCGCCTGAAGAAAATCCTAACCATCCAACAACATTACTTGAATTTCCACCAGTCAAAAAATCTTCTTGCCACATAGCCATATATCTATAATCGTACAGACTTTCACTACCAACAAACGCAATCCGCACAAGTTGTCGACCATCCCAGCCATAATACGTTTGTTCAGGTGCGTAAAACCAAAATGCTCCACCTTGTGGTAATCCCCAGAGTGATGTATCCGGTTGCGTTTGGACAACACCGTGCACCAACACCCAACTTGTAACTAATCGTGGGTCACCACCAAGAAACTTCCAGTATGTCAAGTCGTCGCTATCACAAAAGACATGTCCGATTTGAATGTTCGATGTTGGAAATCCTTTGCCAATCGACCCAGCCATACATTACCTCACGATTCCTTGCCCAACCATATGAAAATAATCAATATCCATACTCTTATCTGCTGCGGCCAGATTAATGAGAAATCCATACGGCGCAATGCCTGGTACGTTAAACACAGGTGTCACTGTCTGTTGCACAACGACTTGATCATTAATATAAAATGTGATCCGTGTCAGTGCCGGTTCATAGACATAGTGAAAGATCGTAAAATTCGTACTGACGTTCACACCACTATCAATACGTATAACTGTCGCTGCCGACGCTCGTATGACACAGAACCAGGTGACATCAGCACCAAGTTTTTCAAAATAGATCCCGTTAGTTGGTGGATTGCCTGCGACAGAACTTCCAGCACCGAATCGCACTTGTGTATCTGTATCAACTTGATTGACACGTGCAATCCATGTAATACGGTGCGGTAATGATGAATCAAACGATGTTGAACTATGCGGACTGAGTCGTGTGATCGTATTGATGACCGCACCAGTACTGAACCGATAAATCCCAGGTCGTTGGGCTTCTGATGATTGCACTGCTAGTGTGCCAGCTGTTGTCCATCCAAGTATGCCAGCATTCGATGACGATGCAATACCACCAATAAACTCTTCCTGCAGCGTAAACATTTGCCGATAATCGTACAAACCCGGTGAGCCAGCAAATGCAATGAGCACACGCTCACTGCCATTCCACCCGTAATACATACCTTCTGGCTCGTAAAACCACACGGCTCCTGCTTGTGCGACACCCCATAATGTCGTATCCGGTTGAGTGCCAACGCGACCTTGAATCAACAACCAACTGGTCACGATCTTTGGATCACCACCAAGATATTTCCAGAGGGTGAGATCATCGATGTCACAAAAGACGTGACCAATCTGGATGTTCGCACTCGGAAAGCCTTTACCCACTGAATTGGCCATACCATGCTCCAATTTGACTCAGCGATTAATCGTTATCTCCATGCCCATGACGTGATCGATAAAATGACCGATCCATGAGCCATTCAGCACGTTGCTTTTTACCTGCTTGTACCAATAACCGCTGCTCATGCACACGACCAATGAACTGCCAACCACGCTGTGGCATCTCTCAGCTCCTATTTGTCTCGTTGCTTTGCCGCTGCCTTCATGGCGCGCTTATCAAGTCGCACGAACCGCTTATGCATTTTCTTATAACGTTTGGTCGCCGTCCGAATTTTCTTTTTCAATGACCGCTGTGTGCGCTTATCATCTGTCTTCTTCAATTTCGTTTTCAGCTTCGCAATCGCGTCATCTGCCTTATCGCATTTCCGTTCCATTTTCTTTGCTTGACGAATGGCTTTTCCCAATAACCGTGCTGACATGATCATTTCTCCTTCATTTCATCTATTAATGATCGCGCGTATCCTATGCGTCCCGGCCAGCCATGTGTGCCGTGTTGGGTATCAAAAATCAATATCGACAGTTGTTCGTTGTCGACCAATGATAAGCACTGGTAGTTTCTTTTTCCCAAGCAACTTCCATGCTAACACCCGATGATTACCATCCGTCACTTGATATTTTGTGCGTCCTTTTCTTGCGACTTTCACAACCTCGATGACTGGAAACGCACGGCCATCTGCCATTTTCTTTTCAAACCGTCGGGCTGCACGATTGTCATCGTCATCATCATGTCCATAATTACGACCACCAAACGATGTAACTAACATTCGCACTGCCACGTTCTTTTTAATTCTCGTCGCGTATTCTTTATACCATGATGGCTGATACCACCAATGTCGATCAATGATAATTTTCTTGGCCATTATGCCGCACGCATCGATTTTTCACTCACAAACAATTGACTGATGGCACGATAGGCTGTATCGAATGCGCCACGTTCAACGTAGAGCTCTTTACAGCCGGACCGTTTTTTCAATTGATCGCCAGTAAATTTCGTTTTCATGCCATGCACACGCAAGATCCGCTTCACCTGTTTGACGTCTCGCTTATCAAACATCCCAACGAAACGCCATTTCCCAGATGTGAGATGTGGATTCTTGGCATACTTCTTCCCACGGCCAATAATGGTCACGGTTGAGCCACGATATTCAAATTGCATCCCATCCTGAAAATATGATGGTCGTGCTTTCCGTAAGCCACGAATGTATGATTTGAGCGCTTTCATATCGCTGTCACGAAGCCGTGGTTCAACACGAATCGATGACGCTGGATTTTTCCCACGCATATGCGCAACTCCTTCAGTCAGGTTCTTTGTCAACAACTGCCATTCAGGATCACGGGCCAATTGCTGTAAGACAACATTCACTGCCGCTGCAAGACTAATGCCATACTGATCCATCACTTGCCAGATCAACTGCCGTGTTTTGGCACGTCGCAATACGGCTGGTGGGTTCTTCAGCGTCATACAGTACTCTCGCAGTTGCCGCTTGCTCATCCCAGTGCGTGTGCGTTGGCCTCGCTTCTTCCGCCCATAATCTGCGCACATGAAGTGTTGTTGTCGCCGTGTGATCGATGGATTCCCTTCCATCTTGGCCAATTTGACATAATATTGAGGGTCTTCAGCCAAATGATCCATCGCAATTTCAGTGGCCATGTGTTTGCTGCGAGTATGCTCAAGTTCATGCCGTCTACCACGTTCGAGCTCTTGCTGATCAAACATGGACGGCGTGAGTCGGTCTGCACGACCACCTTTTAGTGTGTCTTTCCATGCCATGACTCACCTATTGTACATCATACTGCCGTTTGTGTCCACGTCGATGCGCAAGTGCAGTATCGACACGATGTTCATTGATCATCACAATCGCGTCAAGCACACGACCACAGTTCAGACACTTCCACATCAACTCCCACTCAGTCCCGTCTGACATCCACGTACGACACATCCAGCCAGCACATCGCTGACATTGCATAGCACCCCTATGGTCGAAGTTGGACGACCGCTGACAGATGCTCTTCTTCCCCACAACTTCCAGCCACCTGCCAGTTGCTTGCGATCGGCACCATGGACATTGACCACATCGGGATGTTTGTGGTGCCAACAGCGGTCCATGGTTCACCAGTCGTCTCTCGATAGATGCGATAGAGGTCAGTACAGCTCCCAGGCTCCCACGTCAGTTGGATGGTCTTGGCCACTGGCAGTGGCGGTATCACTGGCGGACTCCCACCACAGCCAGCCACCCATGACACTGCCGCCACCCATCCGACAAGTCCCACTGTCATGACCAACCGCTGCACGATCACGTCCATTATCGCACCTCAATGTTTCGCCAACGACCCCATTGGATAGTCCATTGTATCCCTCACATGGATTTTGGCGACGTTGGTACTTCCGTTAAGTCCAGGGCCAATTGCTCGGTCGTACATGATCCCTGCGCGTCCGTCACTGATAAGCAACTGTGGTCCAGTGGCAGGTTGTGCTGATGGTGTTGGGGCGCTGAATTTGTTGTACGCCCAATACCCAAGTCCTCCGAGGATGGCGAGTGTAAGTAGTCGTTGCATTGCGTCATCTCCTTTTCATCGTCACTGTCATCGTCACTTGCATCTTCCACTGTCAATCTCAACCGCCGCTGTCGCGAGCGTTCCTTTGACATGCGCCGATCTTTTTCCACTGACGGTGTCTTTCGGCCAAACGACATCATTTCCCTCTGTGGTGTCATTAACGACCCATGCCCGCGATCTTCATCACCGTCTGTCCGACGGTAGTACCGCTTCCGATCGCTCGTGTCCATACACACGACGCAGGTCCCAACTGGCGAGATATGTGTTTTTGCCACTGGCCATTGACAGCGCACACACCGCACATGGTATGGAGAACATGGCACTGAACTCCCAACGACCACGTCCGTCGCATCAGGAATTTTGTACTGACAGGTTGGACATTCGTCAAGATGGCTATTCCCGGTGCCGATGCGTCGTTTGCTGTTGAAGTCTGGTTCTTTTTCGAGGCGTGAATTTTTCATACCGTGTGGGCGGTACATTGTGGACGGTCACGACCGCAGCACCTCCCAATTTCCCCTCTGCATTCTGCTGTATTTTCCCCTCTGCGATTCCCTTCTTCCCGAAATAGCGCACAGCTTCAACTGGCTGCCAGCGTTTGTTGGCATACGGTTCCGTCTTCCACAACCATTTCAAGAATTTCTTGAGATCACGGCCATCCAGCTCAGCGGTATTTTTTCCAATGCTTTTTGCAAATGTGACGAGAGGGTATTCTGTGAGTGAACGCGCAGCCTTGATGTATGGTGTCGTGCCCATGGTTATGGTTGTGGCAATTGCCAGAGACAGACGTTATCCACGTTGAGTTGCATACCCACGATCACTCCCAAGATCACAGCCAAGATCAACATCACGCACACTGTCGCTATGTCCTCAATGCCCGCTTTCTTTTGTGGTTCTTTCAATACCATCACATCAATTACCAATTGATGACGCCTGCATAGCGTGTTTCCAATGTAGGATCATTATATCACACCAGGACACGCTGTACATTTCTTGAACATCAATCGGAAACCGGGTTCCATCAACCTCGGCCATGCATTTATCGTTTCATCAACAATTGATCTTTTTATGTGACTCTCCAGGCACCCTTGACCACTCTCACCTGACCCCTGACCATACACACGCGTGCGCACGCAGGCAAGAACAAAAACATCAATAACTGAACAAAATATCGCAACATCAATAAGTATGTTGGTGAACTTATTGGTACAGATGCGCGGTGAAGAATATCGGCGTGTATATACGAGTACCGATTGATGAGGATGGATGATGGATGATGGTAGTAGGTAGGTATATATATACCCGATATTGTCTACCGCGCAACTGTCGCAACAGTAAAGCCAACACACTTATTGATGTTTAGAACAATTGATGACTCATTTATTGATGTTTGAGTATATACTTTTAGAATAAAAAATGTGTATAATATCATCACAGAGCAGGTAAGAGCGGTGATTGAGGGGGAAATTGAGGAGAGATTGAAGAGAGAGTGAGAAGAGATGAGGAGAGAGGCAACAGTACACACAACATGGGAGGGAGAAGAGATGGGGAATAACGAAACGGCAATGATCGTTCCGCTACGGCTACAGGCAATTGGGAAAAAACACTGCCGCATTACACTTGGAAAGGCTGAATACGAATGTGCGTATCCAGAAGGGATGGTTGAGGTTGACTTGTATGAGACACGAATTTTCTCGGGACACGATCCAATTGCACAACTTGTCAATAAGTTGCAGTTTATGGCAAAAGAAAAGGGATTTGAGTATGCCCGCCTGATGAAATACTTTGCAAATGCGCGACAAATACGCACACGACAATTGGCGGAAATGCTAGGAGTGCCAGCGTACGTTGCAAAAATGATTGTGTATGAGTGTATGGGATTGGATGCGCTAACACAGGAAGGGTATTCATTTCGTAAGAGTGCATCGTTCGCGTCAGCATTGATCAATTTTGAAGTCACACCAGATAAGACACGAATCGTCTTCAAACCGGTGAAAGAACGCATCGCGCATACGATGACTGATGATGAGGAAGCGTGGGAACGATGGATCGAAAATCCTGACGGTCTTGATCTCATGAAAATCGAACGAGAGCGCATCGAAGAATCAACACTCCTCACAAAAAGCAAAAAGAAAGCGTATTTGGCAGTGGCAGATAAATGGATACACGTGAAGAAGACGTATGATAAGGACACGCAACCGAGAAAATCAGAAAAAGAGCGGATACAAGAGATCATCGAAGAGGATGCGCGAGAGTCAGCCGCGTTCGATGCAGAGGACGCAAAGAAAGGAAAGAAAGTGCCAGAATATAGTGATGAGCATGAAGAAGAACACGACGCTGGCCAACCATCACACATCAGAGATGATGGCTTTCGACTAAAGGACGCGGAAATCGATCGGCGACGGAAGCTGAGAAAACAGCGGAGGAAGCAACGACGATGAACACGACAACAAGAGTCATTATCGGGTGTGCAGTATTCTTGATAAGTGTGATCAGTGGGTGGATCACGATGTCGATCATGAAAAACAATCATGTCTTGAGTGTCTATCATATGACATGTTGGGCCGGTAACGAGATCATCTACGAGGCGGATGTCGTTGCAACTGTGACTGGTGATGAGACGTTACTGGCTGGCCCAGTGCCAACAATCACTGGCAATGCAGCCTGTAAGAGGGAGTTGATTGGGCATCGAAAAGTGGAGAAGCACAATGCGATACGGAAAGCAAGGGAAGAAAAAGAAGAGGAAAAATCCAGCGGTCCAACCGCGGCAGACTGAATCACACGTTGACGTGGTCGCCAACTGTACACATTGCGAGCAATCGCTATTGGTACGATATCTCTTTCAATGTCATTTTTGTGATCGGTGGTATTGTGTACCGTGTGGTGATGATCGTCATCGCCATCAATGCGCGGATGTAGAATATACCGATGCGTATAGACCGATGCGTATAGACGAGTGTGACACAACCGAAACATAAGGGAAAATGAAGATGACAATGACGAGGAAAAAGATCATGACAATGATGAAGACATCGTTACAGCAGAAGGTCTTTCTGTACATCGAAGAAACTGATGGTGGGATGCGTGTGCATGTCGTCACAGAATTATTGACATTGGCCACATTACCAGGCTGGATGGATGCACGCCAACAAATCGAAGATATGACGTTGGTCAGATGGATGAAGGCTGCGGCAGAGGTTGGTGATGTCATGCATCATCGCTGTGGCATTGTTATTCGGGTGAAAGACGCTATGCACTGAGGGCACAATGAAACAACGACCATATCACTATCATACATTTCAACAATCGACATTGTTAAAGGCATGTTGCAAGGGAAATAAAGAAAGGAATGTGGACAATGCAACGTTATGAATTAGGTGTGATGGAAAGTGGATCAAGTGGCGAGTCATATCCGCGAATAATGGAATCGCCAACTGGTGACATGGTGAAATGGGAGGACCATTGTCAGTGTGTTGACGCGCAACATACAGAGATTATGGATATGAAGAAACTGTTTGTGCATCTCGAATTAAAATATCGTCAGCAATTGTGGTTATCACATGGCCATAAAGGGTTGTATGGTGATGACGGCGAAATGCAATGTCAAGAATGTCAGCCGTATGGTGTCACAGATTATAAACGAGATGCATTGGCAATGGTTGAGGACGCATACAGATGCGCGTGCGTGCAGAGAGCGTCACAACGACTACAAGAAGAGCATATGAAACAGTCACACATCACACATGCGTTGATGATAGAAGCGACAACAAAAATAGAAGAACAACGATCTGTCATTGCGCGGCTCAAAGAAGAACGTAGGGAAATTGTCAATGTACAGCAAAACACCATTAACATGCTACAACAACGGCTTAAAAAGATCATGGAACGTCACTTTCCAATTATGAAAGGACCGTCTGTGCCATGGGTCGTAATGATACCACATGAAACCATGTGCCAAGTGAATCACCATCAATCTTTACAACGAATCGCTGAGCGAGGTGGATTGTCACCTGGGGAAGCGTGGTGTGTTGTGAGTGGGATTGATTTGTCAAGACGAAAGACTGCCATTCCTTGGGATGAGTACGAAGCAGAGTGGGAAAAATTTGCAGAACGCGTCAATCGAGAATATGTATTAGGAGATGCCAATGTCAACACCGCTGCAGATGATCCAGGATCAGTACAAAAGGATTCCAACATTTGAGTGCATTCCAGGATGCACTGATTGTTGTGGGCCAGTGCCAATGACAGTGGCAGAACAAACGTTGATCACACCATTGCCATTTCGTGATGGGAACACGCGTTGTCAATATGCAACAACGTGTGGCTGCAGTATCTACGAACACCGGCCATTGTTGTGTCGGTTGTTTGGCACTGTCGATGAGCCAAAGCTTCGCTGTCCGCATGGGAAACGACCAGCGCAATTGTTGACGGCGTATCAAGGTGGGACGATCATGCGGAAGTATTTGCAGCACCCACTTGGGCAAGATCCAATGGCTGACCTATCATGGGTGCCAGTGCCACAACGTCAATAATCATCAACAGTTAATTGATGTTAATTGGATAGGAAGAAGTATATAATAGTATTCATGATAGAGGAGATACCATGATCAGAGTGACGAAAATTGGGAAAATCTTCATCGTACATTTACGCCGTCATGATACTGAAGGTCCAGTGCTGATGCGAATCGGTGCAGATGAAGTTCCATCACAACGACAGTTTCGCATGCGCTTCAAACAGGCGTTGCAGCTTGAAACGAAGAACTTGAAGTTCTGAGGAGGGAAGATGAAGGAGGGAAGATGAAGAAGATCATGATCTTGGCACCGAAGAAAAAAGCTGGCCTCACGATGGCAACACTGACAGCATCACGGACAGAGCGGTACCGACGCAAGCGACTTGGTGAACATGAGTTCTTAAAAAGAAAACGCAGTGCACATCAACGCACTGGCAGTACACGGCGCATCAAACATTTCGTGGCCAATCGACTGGACGCCATACTGACCGCATATCGGAGAGAACTATGAGTGAATATCCCATTGGGCATGTGATCGCACTGTGGTTTATGATTGGCGTCATAATGTTCGCGTTAATGGAAATAAAAGAGCGACTTGAAAAGCTTGAGGGATTGGCAGCGTCAGTGGAAATTGCAGCCTGTCAATATAAGTAGGAGGATGTATGGACAACGTGCAAGAAAAATGGCAACGACCAATCCAAATTGATGGTGTGGCTGTGGCATTTGGCGTTTCTAATGCCGTTGATTATTTGCCGGCATGGAAAGAGTTGCCGGAAGACTTTCGGCATGAAAAGGGTGCAGCAAAGAAATGGTTGCACATCGTCGATGATTTGTTCTTTTATGGTGCCAAGGATATTCGCTGCACGATCAAAGATGCAACGATCTCACAGACGGATATTCTTCGACATATACGCATGCTCTTACAGTCATTTGAATTGTCACATGAACATAAAACATCAGGTGTCGCATATTTGCTGTCATTGTGGTGTGATGACATAACGTATACTGCATTGCCAGTGAATCATGATCAATGAGGTTGATAATGAATTGGTGTCGAATCGGGTGGCATCAGTGGACAAAATGGGAATTGATAAAGACTGAGATTACGATCTTGTTCATGAAAGAGGCACAGATAAGTATAAAGCAAACGCGATCGTGTACGGTGTGTGGATTACGAAGACTCCGTGGGATAATATAATGAAAAAAGTGCATCTGCAAACTGTCGTTGTCAATATCAAGAAGGGCATTGAGTATGATGTGTACATTGGTCGGCCTGGGAAATGGGGAAATCCATTTCGTTTGACTGATTATGGGAATGACCGGCAGCTCATCGTCAAAAAATTCTATGAATGGTTTCATGCACCAAAACAATGGAAGCTCCGAGACGATGCCAAAAAAGAACTGAGTGGCAAACGGCTTGGCTGTTATTGTGTCCCAGATGCGTGTCATGGGCATGTCTTGGCTGAGTACGTGAATGGAGAATAATATGCGATCAACGCCATGCCATAAAGATCCGCCATATTGTGAATGGAAGTGTACGCTTGAGCCGAGTGGATATGTATATACGCTTGATGACGCATGCGTACGATCACAAATTATTCATAGTTTTATCATGCATCGGACATGGAAACAGAAGGTGCGACGATGGACACGTTGTATCGTTGTTGGACATGTGCTTGATCGGGAGTTACGTTTTGCCAAAGGATTTTCAAAGAGTTATGGGAAATATAGTGTGTATTTGTGTCAATCATGTTGGTTGCTCGTGTTAGTGAATGATAATGATGGATTAGCAAAAGGATGGTCGTATGGGCGATGAAATGGGCGTGAGAAAATTCGTGCATGGGAAGTTGATGAAATTGGATAAACACTATCAGCGCATTGAGTTCATTCGCATGAATGAGGAGACTGGCGATATTCATGTCAAATGGGTCAATCGTGAGAACCTCTCGTTTGAGAGCCGGTTCAAATATCATCGGAACGTATAAAAGGAGCAGTGACAATGAGTACGAATGGTAATACGGCGGCGGTTCTGGGCGTGTTCGCAGTTATCGCGGGCTTTGGATTAGTTGGTGGTTGTATGGCAGGCTACCCACAATATTTAGTCTATGAGCAACGGTTAGTTGGTGAGGCAGAATTGGAGCGACAGAAGTATGCGAAACAGGTTGCAGTGCAAGAAGCTGAGGCAAAGAGAGATTCAGCAGCATTATTGGCTGAGGCTGAAGTTGCAAGAGCTGAAGGCGTCGCAAAGGCGAATAAGATCATTGGTGAGTCATTGAAAGGCAATGAAGCGTATCTGCGATATCTTTGGATCGATACACTCGCCAAAGATGACAAGCAAATTATCTACGTGCCAACGGAAGCCGGCATGCCAATTCTTGAAGCTGGGAAACGACCGTAATGACAAGATATGAGGGCAGCATGACAGACGCACAAATTCATGAACGTTGTGTTCAAGTGTATGTCGACCGGGTGTGTTCAGTTGATGGTCGTGATGACGTCGTGCCAGTGCTTGAAGAACTTTATAAGGAGGCAGTTGGAAAAGGGAAAATGATTGCCAGTGCAGACGCAGTGGTTGCATTGCAGAATCAGCGACAAGTGATGATCGAGATCGTCAAGAACGAGGAAGAGTTGGATGGAGAGATGCCAGAGACCGTGTGGACAATGATAACAAGTCATAGAAATGGCGCAACGGAGATTTTGCGTGCAGTTGTCCGAACAGTAAAGAAGAGTGTGCTTGAGAAATTTGCGACAATACGTACATGAGGGAGGATGCCAATGGCAGAGAACATGCTCACAGAAGACGATAAGCAGTTTCTTAAGGCGCTCACACAAAGTCTGATGGTCGCACTCTTACTCGTTGCCAATAGAACGTCGCTTGGTGTGAAAACGGATAACTTTGTGACTGATGCTGAACATATTATGGACGAGGTTTTTAAGGAGGCGGATCTTCGACGGACGCAATAACTATGAGATTGTCATTGCTGGTCGATACAACAGTTGGTGCATTCATTCAGCGGCATGAAACACATCCAGTGGTGGTGCAATTCTACGCCGCATGGAGGGACTTTGATTTTCATCCTGACGAACGATCGAGAGGTGCATTGGATGATGCCATCACACAACTGAAGGCAGTGAGTAAAGGTGAAGTGATGTTGGTGTCGACAGAGGAACTTGGCATTGCCGATGATGGCAATGGCGAGCCATACAAGAACGTGACATTTCATTAATGGGTACCAATGATGGATGCCGTAATATATCTGTGTGAAGTGGCAGCAAACGATCCACGCCTCCCGAAAGCGGTGACGCGGACAGTGTATCGCAATGGTCGCATCCTGGGACAGGTGACGTATCGTGAACACGCACACTGTTGGCCATTTCTGTGTGTAGTTGAACCGATTTATCTTAGATAAGGAGAAGTATGACACAACCAACGAAACCATTCGATGTGCAACACGCGATCATTTCAATGCTTGCCGTCAAGTTTTTGGAGCTTAACGGCGGACATTTTACATTGACACAGGAAGAACTGAAGCAGATGTTGGCCAATAAAACAGTCACATTAGAATTGGTCGATCCAACGCAACCGCTGTCCACTGACGTTGAATGCAAAGTGATGACATTGGAAGCGGCGGCGGCGTTATTGGGTAAGCGTGTGGTCGATCGATCTAAGAAGAGGGACGCATGACATGGAATATTGAACTTGCTTGGAATATTGCACTTGCTATTATCTGGTTGATCGTTGCAGTCGCAGTAAGTATCAATGCAATTCGTAGTCATATGTATCTTCGTAAGTTGCAACAAGAAAATATGGAACGACAACAACGATTGTTAGAGTTACAAGCAGAGGTAGTGACAATGCAGAAGAGCCTTGCGAAAGATAAACAATACATACAGAGAATTATACAGTTGAGTGAAGGTATACATGATCAACACCACTGACATCCATGTGATGGTTGACCTTGAGACGTTGAGCAATGATACACGGAATGGTGTTGTATTGGCATTAGGTGCAGTGGCATTTCAAATACAGACGCCGATTCTTGAACCATTGCCAGGAGAATATGAATTTTCTACAAGCGGCAATCGATTCTTTTTACCAATTGAAATTGCAGGACAGCGGAAGTACGGATTAACAACAGAACCAGAAACAGTGAACTGGTGGTTTGGGAGTGATGATCGCTGTCGGATTATCGCAACGTATTTGGCATCGATCTACGCGCGACCAATTAATGACGTGTTTGAAATGTTTGAGAATTGGGTTATGGCAGAGGCTGCGCTGGTTGAGCCAACACAAGAGAAGAAGATCTACATGTGGTCGCATGGTGTGACGTATGATTGTGTGCATCTTGCAGAGAAATGGCCAAAGATCATGGGTGCGTCGTTTAATACCGTGTGTCCATTTCGACAAATGCGAGATACACGAACGTTGTATGCGGTATACGAGATGAAGTATGGATGGAAACCGTATCCTCAGTGGGCGAAAAAGGATCATCCAATGAAGCACCATCCATTGTATGACGCGTATGTACAAGCAGTGGCAGTGCAAATTGCGATCAATGGGTTGTTGGCACCAACCAGCAACTGAGCATTGGTGTATGGGTATATGTTGATGTGCCGTATGAACGTGACATGACTGTGATGGTAGAATTGTGTGGGTTATTGCGGCGGCCAACATAAAGAAGGAGAGATGTATGAGTGATGTGCAGTTTCCACCTCCGAGAGAAATGAAGATTTTGTCGATCGTCCAAGTGATGTTTGTCCATCCAGCATCGAACCACCATATGGTCTGTAAGATTGACGTTGCGCGACTGAATAAGAAATTGCAGAAACTGCAAGCTGAAGGCATGAAGATCATTGGCATTTTCTTTACCGATCTCGACAAGGAAACAGTGGTGTACACAGTGCCAAAAACACTAGAAGAAGGGAGGAGCTAATGTTTGGTGATATGACAGCTGTCTTAGCGAATCTGACACAGTTGAGAGAAGCGCTTGAAAAGAATACGAAAGAAATGCAAAGACTGCATGAGAAATTTACTGAGGCGGTGACGACAGTTGAAGATGCGATGGCGACATTGCAGTCTGAAATTGACCGCGCATTGAATCGCCTTGATCCGAGGTAAATAATGAAACCAATGAGTGTGTGTCGATTGGACTTTTGGGATGTCTATGACATTCGGTCCGATGGTCATATGTTTGTGATTCCTGTCAATGGATCAACAAATCAACAGAACGATGCTGTCATGGGTCGTGGCTTGGCATTTGACGCAGCACGACGATATCCGTTTCTTCGAACAGAGTTTGGAAAGCTGCTGAAACAGCAACAGCACGTTGTGCGTGTTTTGGAAGATAAACAGTTCTTGTTATTTCCAGTCAAATACAAATGGCATGAGACTGCGAATGTCGAGTTGATCGCATCATCGTGTCGGCAGATCTCGCTCTTAGCCAAGTTCTGGAAGTACAGGGTGTTGTATCTGCCACATGTTGGTTGTGGCAATGGTGGGCTTGATTGGAAGACAGATGTCCGACCAGTGATCGAACAATATCTCACAGTGCCATACGTCGTGATCCAACCAAAGTGAGGGCGATATGGCCAAGATCAGATATTTTCAGTGTCCAGCAGCGGTCAATCATTTGTGTGGCATTGGCGATGTGTATTGTGAGTATTGCAATATGAACATTACAACTGGGCGATTTCCACTTGACCGGCCATATAAACTGCCAGTGAAATTGGTTGAGGTTGAGCGTGATGATCGGGATTGATGGAAGTATGCATGGGCGAATGATATAATGCAACAAGCTGAACGACAGAAATCATTCGAGGTGATGTACCGTATAAACGAAGCATGAGTGAAATATGCACAAGTGTTATAGAAGAAATGGGGAGTCGATCGGTATCTACGAATGGGCAATACTATTTGAAAATGATAAGTATCGACGAGTTGCGTTGACGCGTTTGCCTGGTGGGAAGAAATATGTTAGTACAGTGTGGCTTGGATTGAATCATAGTTTTGATGGCGGTGATCCAAAGATCTTTGAGACAATGGTCTTTAGCCGTGACACTCGTTCAATGTCGTTATTTGGTAGCGGGAAGAGTTTGATGTATCATGAGAATTTTTATCAGCGGCAATGGACGACAGAAGAGGAAGCGTATGCTGGGCATGCGTCAATTTGTCGATGGTGGAGGTTGAATCGACGACAACGGAGGAAATGGCAGCGAAAGTTGATTGAGCAATGTGAGAAGAGGGAAGTGAGAGTAATATGACGGACGAAGAACAAGAAACTGAGTTTTTGGCAATGGGTTATGTTGGTGTGCGTAAATTACCAAACGATCGATGGATTGGTGTGTTGCCACAATTTTATACAACAGCGCTATGTGTTGGGTTGGATGCGTTTGGATATCAATATCGGTATTGTTACGAGACGTATAACAACGCGATTATAGCGCTATTTAGGTGGGATGGCAGCGGTGATCCACCAGGACCATGGATCAAGCTGAAAGGCCATCCAGATCGGCCAGAAGAACTTGGACCTGGAGCAAAAGGAGATGGTATATGAAGGTGTATGTTGCAGGATCATTTAAGAACAAAGCAAAAATCAGAGTATTGGCACAGCGTTTGCGAGAAGCTGGGTTATCATGTTATGTCTTTTGTGATAAAGATGAAGCCACGAATACATTAAGTGAAGAGTTGCGACGGTATATTGAACTTGATTTACTGAAACCGAACACGGCATTGAAATTGCCAATCGTTCAGGAAATTGGGCGTATGAATCAAGTACAATTGGATCTCTGTGACGCAGTGGTATTGGTATTACCATGTGGCAAATCTGCGCATATGGAAGCTGGCGTCATGATTGGGAGGAATTTGCCAGTGTGGATCTATGGGCCGATGCCACGTGGTGAATTTGATGCCATGTATGTGATGGCAAGAGCCGTGTTTGATGAACACGAGTTTTCAGAGTTGCTCGCAAGTATTAAAGAATACCAAGGGTGATGTATGGAACGCATGTATGCAGTGACTGTGTTTCTTCGTGGCGATAGTATTGGCTTGAAGCTCGTTAGTCAGACAGGTGATCGGGAATATTTCCTGACATCAGGCGATGCGTTGCAATTGTCATTTACGCTTGAAGCTGCCGTTGAGCAAGTACATCGTGAACGATTTGAGAAATTGCCAACCAAAGCAATTGGCTGTAAAAGTGGAGACCATTAACAATGCGTAGCGGACGACCACCAGATCGAACGAAAACAACAACGGCAGCCAAACACGCTGAACAGTTGCTTGGTAAATATATGAACCATATCGAGCCAAGTGTACAAGCTGGCCATATGGCACCAATGAAACCACTCGAACGTATATCACTTGAGTTGCTATTGACATGGCTGTGTGATCGGTATGATGTGCGCGCAAAAGTCATTGTAAGGAAATTACCGGAGGTTGGAAAATGAGAGTAGTCTCGCCGAGAGTCTTTTTGTTAGAGAAACCAGAGGTTCAGGTACACGCAGCGCGTGAGTGGTTGGATCACATTGGGGCCCATGAGTTTGAGATGAATGCGAGTGCAACAGGCGGTGAGTCGCTTGTCCAATTGGCTGGGAAACGCTGTTACATGTCGTTTCAGCCAGGGCTGAATCCGAACATTGAACGTGTGCGGACGGACATGGCTGAGTTCATTGAGAACATTTTGAAAGTTGGGCATGGGTCAGTGATTGAACATGCCAACTATACATTTGCCATTGAAAACGTGTCGAGAGTCTTCACTGGTGAAATGAATCGGCATCGGGCTGGGATGGCCATTAGTGAAGGCAGCATGCGCTTCATTCGGTTCACGAACATTCCATTCTGGAAGCCGACATCGTTGTGCATTAATGATGACGATCCTGAACCAATCAAAGAGAGAAAGCGGATCACATGGGAAGTGTTCAAGGAAGTTATTGGGAAGGTTGAGCAATCGTATAAGTTGTTGGAAGAACTATGGGCAACGGAATTGTCACCGACATCGTCATTCAAAGAGAAGAAACATTTGACGTCGATGTTTCGGCGGATCGTGCCAATGGGTGTCGCAACAGGTGGGGTATGGACAGGAAATTTACGAGCACTGCGACATATCTTTACCATGCGGTGTGCGCCTTCAGCAGAAGAAGAAATTTTATTGGTCGCATCAATGATGTTGGACACAATGATCGAGGCAGAACCGCTGTTCTTTGCAGATTTCGAGAAAGTGAACGGTTACTGGCAACCAAAATATCGTAAAGTATAACAAGGAGGCATTGAGCGCAATGAGTGATGTTGATTTTGATTTAGCAGGTGTTCCAATTCCTGATGATGAGAAGCGGACGAAGCCAAATGTGGATGGACCATACTGGTATCAATTACCAGGAGGGCGATGGGAGATGGTGCATGTCACATGCAGTGGGCAACGCGTCAAGAAGTTTTATGGCCATGAACTCGAAATTAAAGAGTGCCGTGGGAAATTCTATGGGCCATTGCGGCCAACGAAATATTGTTTGTGAGGTGTAGTCATGGATAAAGTCTGGTGTGAGCAATGCAGTGGACAAGGCGTAATAGTGGAAGAAGTAGCAAAAGAAATTCGCGGTGTAGATGTTGTAGGATTATTTTCTGCGTCATGTAAATTGTGCGGTGGAAGTGGAAAAAGAAGTATTCATGGAGAGACATCGAGAATGCCAAAAGTCACAGAAGTGATATCAGAAGAAATAAAATGTACGAGATGTTATGGATTTGGTGTGCACGAGGGCGAGGTCTCAGGAACTTTAGCAATTGTGACATGTTCAATGTGTAATGGAAAAGGGAGTAGGGTACAGAAAATGGAAAATATAATGAATGATATAGATGATACTGACGAGAAAGAGAAACCAAAACCAGCGATGATGTCTGAAGCAGTGATGCATCCGCAACATTACAACGAAGGCAAATATGAAGTGATTGATGTCATTGAAGATTGGAAGTTGGGGTTTAATGATGGCAATGCTGTCAAATACATTGGGCGTCACAAGAGTAAGGGGAATCCAATCGCTGATCTCAAGAAGGCACTCTGGTACGTTGCTCGAGAACTCGTCACTGCACACAATGTCTCGCCAGACGAACTCATCACGATCGTACACACGGTTAAGAAATAACATCAACAAAAAATTGATCATTTATTGACGATTTATGACCAAAAACGTGATATAATACTTGTGTAAGAACAAAGAGGCGTTAATGTTCATTGAGGGAGTTCATACATGAAACGGGTTGTGATCATTGAAGGCTGCGATAACATTGGTAAGTCCACCCTCGCCACGATACTTCACCAAACACTGAAACATCCAACAACTGTGCGCCACTTTGGTGCACCGGTGTCGAAAGGTGTGAAGGCATTTACCGAGCAAATGAAGACGCTTGATCGCGAGATGTGTGGGATTGATGATGGGAGTGACGTTGAGATTTGGGATCGCTCAGTGATCGGTGAAAATGTGTATGGGCCAATGTATCGTCGCGGTCAATACAGTCATACTGAGTACCACGTCGAATCATCATATGTACTCAAGAATCGTGAGAAGCAGATCTTCCTGATCGTGCTCTATACTGACGGTGAAATGTTCAAGCGGCTGAAGATCACATCGAAGAAAGATGAAACGTTGATCTACCAGCGACAAGAAGAAGCAGAGGATATCTCGACAAAGTTCGTGGATGTGGCCACAAACTTGCGACTCAAGCATACGCTCTTCGTGAACTGCGCCAATTACGAGTCATTGAATGATCGCAATAATTACATTCGACGACGAGTGTGGGCATGGCTCGAATATAAACGCTATCGGTATGAGATGGCGGAGAATTATTCGCAGACGTTCTTTAATGCCAAGTCAATGGTGTGGGCGCGGGGAGAAGGGTTTTCTGCAAGGCGCTATGCATGTCGTGAATTTGACAATGGGAAATGCGTGATTGGGAAAGATCATCGACAGCATTGTGAGTTTGGTGAGGTGTACGATCGGCCAACGTTCGCGTGTGGCGGTACACATAACGTCGATTATGTGTTTGTTGGTGAGGCGCCAGGACATAAAGGTTGTGGGAAGCTTGGCATTCCGTTCTTTGGCGATATGTCTGGAAATTTACTGCAAGAGACGTTGGATAGTTGTGGGATATTGCCAACGCGCTACTACATGACAAACACGGTCAAATGCTGTCCAAAGGATAATAAGTTGCATCTGTATGGTGATCATAGCAAGCTCACGTGTATCAAGCAATTGAGTGCAGAGATGCGGATGATCAAGCGAAAGAATCCAGAGGCAATGATCGTGGCAATTGGGAAAACTGCGGCGAAAGAACTCAGCCAACTTGGCATTGAGCATCGGATGGTATATCATCCAGCCTATTACCTAAGAAAAGGGGCTGGTGATGATTTTATAACCGACTTTAGAAAGGTGGTGACGGCATGCCAATGACATTTCCATTGACATACATGAAAACGTTTGACGCACTGATGCAGTCGGAAGACGTCACGTTTTCATGTCGTGGAATGAAGATGTGGAAAGAATTTGTGGCGTATCAATCGGTCATTGTTGTGAGGAATGAGCGCATCGGGGTCTTTTCACATCGATCGCATCGGGTGACACCGATTCGTTTTGTATTGGCTGAACTGTGCTGGATCTTGGCTGGGCGCTTTGATCTTAAGAGTATTGCATCGTATAATAAAGCCATGCTGCACTATTCTGATGATGATGAGAACATTCATGGCTCATATGGCTTACGGTTGGATGGACAATTGTCAACGATCGTTGATCGGTTGCACGCCGACATCTTTACACGACAAGCCTGTGCGGCAATCTTCGATCGGACAGATTGCCTCTACACTGATAAAACACACATGCCGTGCAATGTCTTTCTACAATTTTTGTATCGGCCATCTGGATTGTGTTTGCACGTGACATCGAGATCGTCAGATTTTGCGACAGGCTTTTCGATTGACACCATCCATTGGCAAGCGCTCTTGATTATGGTTGCAAATGAGTTAACGTCGCGGTTAGGTGAAGTGATCGTGCCATCGAAAATATATTATAATCTTGGTTCGCTCCACGTCTATGCGGCAGATCGAGACGTGATGACGCAGTGGGTCGTGTATGATCGTGCAGCACCAGCGATCGAAACCTATGGGTACGATCTGACGCTGAGGCTTGGCTTAACCGATGCCATTCAACGTGCAAAGGATTATTTCAAAGAGGATTTGTCAGTGGAAGAGCTTGGTGATATTCTCATGTTGGATGACATGTCGATGATCAATGTGAACACGATGCACAAGATTTTCTTGGCGCATCGTAATAAGTTGGTTAGGTAAATATGATCATTATACATGCAATTGATCGTGAGCCGTACAAGATAGTCTTTCATGCATCATCGACTGAAGTTGACGTTATCGATCGCTTTTCGTTGTCGTCAGTGATCGAGTCCATTTCACCTGGATTTGTTGAGGTATTGATGGCTGATCAGCTTATATATAAAGGACTATATCGATGGTTTGCGGAAGGCAGCTTGGACTTTGCACTGACGCCATACATGCCATTTACAATTCGCTGTCAAGCATTTTATAAAATACCATTTCATGGGAAATATTTGCTTGAATTTCGGCGAGCTAATGGCAAGATCATTGAGTTAATGTATAACAATCAATTTGATTTTATGGCGCGTGAGAGGGAGTAATGGAAGTCTGGAAACATAAACAACTCAAGTCGATGGATCATTTCTGTTACGCGGTCGAAAACATGCATCCAGGTGAAGAGTTGCTGGTGCAATATGCGCCAGATGACGTGACGTTGGATTTGATCAAAGCCTTTAAGAAAGCGTTTCCATGGCATTATAGCGATACGCAACGCTCATATACGCAACATAAATTGCGACCACATGGCAATCGTGGTAAGACAACAGACTTTGCCTACGCCAATCGCGCGATGCGGCATTTTGGGTATGATCAGTTCGATGAGCATCAACGGAAACCAAACAAACTCATTTGCTTATGGGATCCATCATTGATCGGTGATAATTTCGGCCAACATAATCCATGCCTGGTGATGGTGAAGTTTAAAAGAAGGGAGAAGCATTTGGACATGGTTGCGGTCTTTCGGAAGAGGGATCTTTGCCGACGGATGATCGGGAACATGGTCTTTTTGTCGTTGTGGCTCAATGAAAATGCAGTATTGAGGAAGTTGAAACCGGGATTGATTACGGATTTTTCAATGGAGACGCAGTGGAAGAAAGAAGATGTGAAGCTCTTGAGAGGGAAATGAAATGAGCGCAATTAAAAGAATATGGATGACACAGCATGAAGCCGGATTATTTACAATGTCAATGGAAAGTAATCATGTAGTGCCAGAGTATTTACAATTACATGTTGAATCGACCTATCCATCTTCTCGTGTGACGAAACGGCCACGACATGTTGTGCTTGTGAAGTTACTGAGTGAGCATGACCTTATAAAAGTCCGCGATGCAATTGATCGATTTTTGGTAGAATTGAGGGATGATCAATGAGAATCTTATTGACTGGGATGACGAACATGCAGCAGAATCGGATTAAGAAACGCGTGTACAACACATCGATTAATGCGCTGTATCATGCATTGACAGCGGCAAAGCATACAGTCGAATGGCGACGGTTGGAGTTCGATGAGCAAGGTCTTGATAAGCAATACGCGTTGATCATTATCGGTCTTGGCACTATGAGTGAGTTTAGCTGTACAGCACTCTACGAAACATTGCTCGCAACACAGTACGATAACGTTGTGTATTACGTCAATGATTGGAAGGCCAATATGACGTTGAAATTGCTACGTGATGGCGATATCTTTCGAGAGTTTGTGTTACGGAATAATACTGGCAAGTATTTACATCGCAACGCATTGAATCTGACATGGCGTAAACGCATTGAACGTCGTCGTCAACAGATGTTTCGGTTCGGTGATAATTTGTTGGGGCCGTTCTTTTCATGGGGTGATCGAACAATCATTACAGATGGCACACCATTTAAGTATATCTTGGAATTCAATCCATCGAGCTTCTATCTCAATCGATGGAAACGAGAGATCGAGATTCCAGCGAAGAAAAAGAAACAGTGGGTGTATGGCGCACTGGCGGACTACGCTAAGTGGCACACACGGCTGAATCTCAGCTGGCCAGTTCTCGCCTACAATAAAAAGACGTTCATCCCAGAAGTTGAACTGATAGAAAAGTACGAGGAATCGTACGGCATGCTAATGCCAAAGTACAAGGCATCTGGCAGTGGTTGGTGGAGAGCGCGCTATTGTCATGCGATGCTCTGTGAGAATGTCATCTATGCCGATCCAACGGAGTTTGACGGATCTGTGAAAGAGTTGTATCAGCCAGTTGAGATCATTGAGGGCTTATCGACTGCGTATCTCAAGAACTTTGCCGCATCACAAAAAGAGCGCATCATGAAGCTGACCCCGAAATGGGATCATGTAGTTGACAGTATCAATGAAATTGTAATGGAGTATGCAAAATGACAAACATCTATACGGCAAGTATTGAATGTATTGGCATTAGAGAGTGTGGATTACCTGGATACGCAGATGTCGTGTTAGGTGTACCATTGTCAACGAAGTCAACGATTGTTGTCAATGGCACATGTGCGAGGTTTAAAGAGGGCAAACGGTATCTCGTGACCATTTCCGAATTAGAAGAGGAGAGAAATACAATGTTATGAGTGAGTTAATCGCATTCATTGGTGTTGTGTGTATCATGGTTGGTGGATGGATGATTTCGCCTGGTGTTGGTGTCATGACGATTGGCATTGTGATGCTCTTTGCGTGTGCGTATTTTGGAGCAGAAGGAAGTTGAAGAGAGATTGAATGAACAATTCATTACGATTGCCATGGGCAGTTATGTACGATGAATACCATAATGGGGAGAAGTTCGTTAATAAGATTGTTGATTGTGACAATCGAGAAGTTGTTGAAACTGATTGTGGTGTCTATCCTCCTTCTTCCGAGCAAGCAGAAGCAATTGTGACGGCAGTGAACGTCTATTTTAGGAATCATTATGAATAACCGTATTAACCCACAATATTGGTTGCGGATCGCAAGAGAAGTGGCAAAGGCATCGACATGTAAGGCCAATGTTGGGTGCGTGTTGGTGCATAAGAAGATGATCGTTGGCATTGGCTATGTTGGGAGCATTCATGGTGATGGGCATTGTGATGCTGATGGCCATATCAATGTACCAGCAGAGTATCGAGGTGAAGGTGGTGAGACATGCATTCGGACCATTCATGCAGAGGTGAATGCGATTTTAAAATGCCATGTACGAGGGTCGGCAGAAGATGGCTTTATTGAATGTTATTCCACGCATCAACCATGTTGTGAGTGTTTGAAGTTGCTCTTGCAAATTGGTGTCCACAACATGTATTATATTGAGGCGTACGCGGATGCGAGACGTGATCGTTACATTGAGGAAGCGATTACGCGAGGATGGTGGAATAAAATACATCTGCGGCAGATTATGATGGAGTCATGATGAAATCAGCGTATTATCGAGTGTTCCATAATGAGACGCACGTCGAAACGACAAATGGTGCACCAACGCTATTGGTCGATTCAGAACCATATTTGTCAGTAAAGAAAACAGCGACAGGAAAATTGGTCATGTATTTTTATTTCAAATCAGGCAATTTATGGATGAATCGGCCGAGAATCAAGGAGTAGCAAATGGCTAAAGAATTTACATGCGAAAGTTGCATGCACTATCATCCGCCGAAATTTAGTATCATTGGCCAATGTCGACGGCATCCTCCAAAAGTTTTCGTACTCCCACAGTCGACGCCATCAAAGTTTCCAGAAGTCAGCACAAATGATTGGTGCAGCGAGTACGCAAAAGAAATGCCTGGAACAAAACGATGATGACAAACCGAGATCGATGCTGCGCCTTTGACACCGAATTTAGTAACCGCAAGGAGCCGTTCATTGCAACGACATGTGATTGGCGGTTGGAGGCGGCGCTCTACAACTGTCACAAAGAACGTGAGATTGGCAAACTTAAGGCCATTCTCGAAGATCCAACCATTACGAAGATTGCCTTTCCGTATACGGTCGATGCGCACGTGGTCAAGAAGCTTGGTATTCGGTGCAAAGGACCATGGGAAGATCCACTCATTGCTGGGACATTGCTGGATGAGAACTTCGCCCGGCGTAAAGGGCTGAAGGCAATGGCAAAGTATTACCTCAAGTCCGAGACGCTTGGTGCTAAGAAGCTGACCAGATACAAGAAGATTTACAAGAAGAAGGCGGAGAAGAAAGGCATTGAGTTCGACTATTCGCAGATTCCAAAGTTCGTAATGAAGCCGTATGCGACGGAAGACGCGATTTTCACTGAGAAGTTATGGTATTTGTTTCGTGAGCCGATCAAGCAATTTGATCGCATCTATCAGATGGAAAAGAAGGTGGCAGCGATCATTCTGAAGATGCAAGAAATTGGAATGATCGTTGATCGGAAGTTTTGTCGGAAGCAATCGAAGATCTATACGAAAGATATCGTGGTCGTGGAAGCTGAGATTGAGGCCATCCTCAAGAAAGAAGGCATTGCGATGCCACCGAAGCTCAGTCCACAAGCAATGGGCAAGATTTTCCATAAAATGAAGATGCCATTGCCAGTCAATGAGAAAGGCAATATCTCGACAGAAAGTAAGTTCATTGCGCAATATGATGCAATTCCGTTGGTTAATCGACTCCTCCTCTGGAGGTTCTTGAAGAAACAGAAAGGAACATATTTTGACCCGCTTTGGAAAAGATACACGACGAGAGAAGACTGGACAGCAATGTTTTTCTTGTTCAGCTCTGGTGCGCGAACTGGAAGAACTTCAGCTGAACTTATCCAAACGATTCCAAGACCTGATGAGTCTCGAACGGCTCATGCGCCGAAGCTTGCTCGCAAAGCATTCATTCCTCGCCGCGGGTATGTCTTCCTTGCTGTTGACTATAAAGCGCTCCAAATGCGAATCTTCTTCCACTACGCCAAAGCGAAAGCGCTCATCAAAAAAGTAAAAGATGGATGGGATCCTCATGATGCTGCGTGTCAGTTGTTGTTTGGACAAGTCGAGAAGGAGCTGCGGAAAGATACGAAGAACATTCAGTTTGGGATTGTTTTTGGGATGGGTATTACCAAGCTAATTCGCTCATTGCAAAATAGCAAGGCGAAGAAGTCGATGTCGCAGTTGGATGCCCGCACCATTTTGGATAAATACTATTCGATCGTGCCAGTCAAAGAGTTCAATCGTGAATGTACGTCGCAGTTGTATCAAGAAGGCAAGTTGTCGTTGAAGTTTGAGTCGCCACTCATGGATTTTCATCGTGAATATAGAGTGCCACAAGAGATGGCGTATAAAGGACCGAACGTTTTGATTCAAGGCACAGAAGCCTACGTTGTCAAGACCGCCATGATTCGTTGCGATCAGCTGATCACACAAAGTGGAATGGATGTGAACATGTTGATGTGCGTACATGACGAGCTCCTCTTTGAAGTCAATGAAAAAGAACCATTACCATTGATCATCAAAGAAATTAAAAAGGCAATGGATGATCATGTGACATTGTCGATTCCGTTAGAGGTGGATGCGAAAGTGTCGAGGGAAAATTGGGGATCAGTTGTTGAATGGGAGAAAGTCAAGCATCAGTATCAGAGGAGGAAACTGCATGCGGTTAGCGTTGGCTGATGAGATCGAATGTGTTACACGTAACATATGTCCATTCTGTAAGTCGTCAAATGTTCAAGATGAAGTACTACGGACAGCGCTTGATAGTTATTGCAATGACTGTAACGCAGCATGGTCACAATATAAAGATGGCAAAATCTGCATCTGGAAGGTAGGTGATCGATGAGTATGTGGAGTGATATTGTAACCTTTCACAATAAGTTTGAAATCCCACAAGCTAAGACGCCAACGTTAAATGTGGCAGAAGGCCTCATGGATTTTCGTGTAAAGTTCATGAAAGAAGAGTTGGATGAATTTGTTGAAGCGCTATTGGTGAACGATCGTGTGCAAGCGTTCGATGCATTGCTTGATCTTGTCTATGTCGCAATGGGCACAGCATACATTTGCCGGTTTCCATGGGAACGTGGATGGCAGATCGTGCAAGAAGCCAATGTGACAAAGCAACGAGTGAAATGTGCAGAAGACTCAAAACGAGGATCGAAGTATGATGTTGTGAAACCTGAAGGATGGGTCGCGCCAGATCGTGAACTTGAGTTGATCTTGGAATTATACGAGATTCAAATTCGGAAATCGGAATTGAAATTTGAGGAGCCAATACCATGAGCAAAGGTCATGAGGCATTTTTAGCATTGCGTGGAGAATTGTTTGATGTGCGAGTGATACATCTCAATAATCCGGCAGCAAACATAGTTGATGCAGAATTCTTGTCGAAGATGATCGAGCATATTGAAGCGCGATTGACAAAGATTGAAGACATGGTAAATGAGTTTCCACCGTCCGATTATGAGGAACTATGAGTTATCTATTGGCGATCGATCCATCCATCAACAATTGTGGTGTGGCAATCTTCAATCGGAAGACGAAGAAATTGGAAGATGCCATTCTGATCCATCCGGATAAAATTGTATCGAGAGATGGAGAATTCTACGACAAGGCGTTTTCCATCTATACAAAAGTCGACATGATCAGGAAGAAATGTAAGGTGACTGACGCTGTCTGCGAGTTACCTGATCACTGGGCAGTCGCAGGATTTGCTGCGCGAGAAAGTGGATCCATTACGAAACTGTCATTCATCTGTGGATTATTTTATGGGATGCGCAATGACGTAGAGAAATTTACGTTCGTGCTACCGAGAGGATGGAAAGGACAGTTGTCGAAAGACGTCATGAAGAATCGCATTGAACGAGATTACGTTGGAAAGGGGAAGAATTATACGAAAGAAGAATGGGTGAAGTTGGATCATAACGTCTGTGATAGTATTGGCATTGGCCATTGGCGGTTATTTGGGAAGGTATAATATGGAGACTGGGATTTTCATTCGAGTGAATGATACGCACATTGATATCGGTGATCCAACATTGGACATTGTTGCGTTGGACGAGTACGTGTGTTCATTTCTGACAGAGCAAGAGAAAGAACGGTTGATCATGACATTGTTGAATCGTCGCCAAGAGTTTGATGAATTCATGTTAAAGTAAAAGGAGGTCGTAATGTCGGACGTTCTTATGTTAGTGGCATTGTTGTTACTCGGTATTATTGTGGTAGGTGCAATCATGTTTACGGTGACTGATCGACGCATAAAAAAACTTGAGGATGAGGTTGATTATGAGATTGATAAGCGTCGTAGACGTCTGACTGAGGCAAACCGCTTCCTCTTTAACGAGGATATATTAGCAGAGATGTTTCCAGAATATAGTGCATCTGATCGTCGCACAGTGTGGAAGCGTATCGTCGCTCGCAACCGTGTAGAGATCGACCCAGTTGACAATGAGACGCGCATCAAGAAATAAATATGTACAGAACATTTCAAGATAGAATATATTGCAAAAGTGGAAATTAAAGAATTATGATTCGCACAACACCGATGCAGTTGCAGACCGCGATCGCAGACTTTGCAGCAGCACGTCAGTATGCTGGGATCTTTTCTGAATATGGAACTGGCAAAACATTGGCCGCACTCATGGTCATTGAGAAGTTGCGACTTGCTCGCATTCTTGTTGTGTCGACAAAGTTGAGCGTGCAATCGACATGGCCATCGGAAATTCGCCAACATAGCAATTT
Organism: Candidatus Altimarinota bacterium; assembly: GCA_013268835.1. Lineage (GTDB taxonomy): Bacteria > Patescibacteriota > Gracilibacteria > BD1-5 > UBA2023 > JABFSX01. The sequence continues at coordinate 57,295 of JABFSX010000017.1, forward strand.
TCAGTGGGCAACATTGGTTGGGTCTCGGCGAAAGAAGGCGAGAATCTTGCATCATGCAATGAAATCGTCAGTTGTCAGTGCTGGGCCGTATCATAAAGCAGCTGTCAAACCAACCGTATGTTTAGTCAATTACGATGGTGTGAAGAATATTTATCGTGAGCTCATTAAATGTCCGTGGGATGCTATCTTTCTTGATGAGTCGACGAAGATCAAGTCGCCACATACCAATCGGACTGCCATCATTTGGGATCTTGGCAAACGCATTAAACGCCGCTACATTATGACTGGGTTTCCAGTGACGGAGAACTTGACAAATCTGTACGCACAAATCAAATTCCTCAATGACGATGGATTACTTGGCTCGTCGTACTACGCATTTCTTAATTCCTACTTCGTTCGGATGGGCACGAAGAAGTTGCCAAAGAGAAAGCGCGTGCAAGAGATCATTAAGAAGATCTCGTCCTTCTGCATCCATCGAACAAACGTCTCATTGAAGTTACCGCCAAAGATTTACAAGAAGATCGATATCCCATTGACGCCAGAACAGAAGAAGGCGTTGGACGAGTTTAAGTCGACGTTTCGATTGGAGCTCGGAAAAGTCAAGATCGATACACAATACATCTTTGCATTGATCACAAAGTCGTTGGAGATTTGTGATGGATATGTTCGCGACAAAGACGGCAACATTGCGATCATTCCAACCAACAAAGACGAAGCGTTAGTGGAGACGTTGGAAGAGATGGATGCGTATCACAATAAGATCGTGATATGGGCATCACATCGGTTTGCAATTAAGAAGATGAGGAAATATCTCACGCGCTTAAAGTATGGTGTGCTGACGTTGACAGGAGAAACAGAAGATCCAGATCGTTCCGTCAAACTATTTCAACATGACAAGAGATACACAATTCTATTGGCTACTCAGAAGAAGGCGGCAGAATCCGTCACACTTACTGCAGCACGTTATGCGCTGTATTATTCCAATGTCTGGTCGTATGATCTTCGAGCCAACAGTGAAGCACGAGTACGACGAAAAGGTTCAGAGATCCATCAATCTATCACGTATACTGATTTTGTTACTGAAACACCGGTTGAACAACAAGTGTACGATTGCTTTCGAAAGAAAGGAGATCTCGTTGCCGGACTGAAGAAAGA
>JABFSX010000007.1 GCA_013268835.1 Candidatus Altimarinota bacterium
TATCGAGCAAGATTCCACTCTGTTGAATATGTCATAAAAATATTTGAATTATAGAAAGATAATAGGTTTATTGTATAAAAAATCCCCTGTTTTGGAAGGGGAAATTTTGGAAAGATTATGGTTTGAAATGTAGGAATCTGAGGAGTGCGGCACGAGTAGCCATCATATCGCCTTTAGCGGAATGAGCTTGAAATCCTGTAATATGAAATACTTCACTAATTCCTCCTGGTTTTGATAGGCTCGTACTCTGAAATGGGAGTTTGATTTTATTGTATCTTGCGATAGCATTGGCTTGATTTGCAATCGACTTAGTATCGATAATATCATTTCCAAGACTTTCCATCAAAATTGTTCGACGAGAACGATCAAATATACTCGAAAGAAATACAATATCAGCGGTAACATATTGTCCCACAATAATTGGCTTTGTTCCTGGAACAAAATGTGTAGCAAGAAATCCTGCAAATACATCACAAAATTCCTCATATGAACGACCTGCTGCAATACGATCAAGAGTGAAACCATTGTAATCTAAGGCAGCTCGATCAATAGTGACATCATTCGGAGGACAAAGATCCATAAGAAGCTCTCCAATAATCTCAAATTGATCATCAAGTACCATCATTCCCACCTCAATAACTCCATGTTGAAATGGATTCAATCCAGTCATCTCAAGATCCATCAAGAGATAGGTTCATGTTTTAGTTTGATTTTCCATACAAAAAGACTACGATATAAGCGAATTACACGACAATAGTGTATAGAGATTTCCTTATCTGTCAATCATTATGACCAAACCTTTTATTATCCAAGACCCCTATTTTGACAAAGCAAAAAAACTCGGATTTAGAGCAAGAAGTGCATTTAAACTTATCGAAATACAAGAGAAATATAATATCATCCATTCCAAGATGAATGTGCTCGATGTGTGAGCAGCTCCAGGGAGTTTTCTCCAAGTAATCGGAAAAATCGTCGACACCGAACACAAGGTAGTAGGAATAGACATCACAAAAATTGATCCGAATTTGGGTCGACCAAATATCTACCTCCTCCAAGAGAGTATTTTTGAATATGAAAAAGTTCGAACCTACCTCGATAGTCTCCAAATCTGACAATTCGATCTCATCACTTCTGATATTGCCCCATCAACTACAGGTATGACTGGAGTAGATCAATATAGATCAGTCGAACTCAATCTTGCCATCCTCGATGTTGCAAAGGTTTTCTTGAAAAAATGAGGAAATCTCGTACTCAAGGTCTTTGTCTGAGAAGACGTCAATGATCTTATGTTACCGCTCAAAGAGAATTTCATCAAAGTAAGCCGATTCAAACCAAAGGCTTGCCGCGACCGGAGTTTCGAGGAGTATTTTATCGCAATGGGAAAGAAAGAATAATATTATTTAGCGTTCTTTAATACTTTTAAACAAACCGGGGTATCAACCCTAAGATCAGAACAAAATGTGTTCAGATCTACTCGAGGAACTGATGATAATATTGCATAACCAATAATTCACTCATAATAAGCGGATTTCTGTGATGTTGAGAGATTTTTTACGAGACTCTCCGATTTTTCAAGATGATGACTCGTAAAATGTTTCATCATAGTTATTCCAATTCCTTTGAGGCAAAACTCACTATCCTGCGAAGATATATCTGATTTCGTGCAAAATTTTACTACTCCAGTGAAATCTCATATATGGGAACGTAAATATCCAAGATGAGCATAGAGATAACATGTAGGCTTCTCATCATTCTTGGCAATCTTACATCGAGCAAATGGGTCATCTATGCTCCATCCGAGTGAATTAGAACCAGCATGGCCTATATCACCCCAGAACATCTCCATCCATACTCACTCAAAACAACGATAAACAAATATATTATTCGACATTGTACGACATGCTAGAAGGGATTTTTCAACATCTCTCTTGTTTGAAAACATAACCCCATGACCGACCCCATGATAACAACTCCCTTGATGTTTTTCTGGAATATTCGAACAAACAGTTTCAGGATTTTTCTGAAGTTCAGGATGATGAAGAAATAATTCTTCAAGAATACCATGCATATATCACCCAGCACATACATCATCTACAGAAGTATTTTCTATATTTCCATTGGACCATGTCATAGCACGAGAAAATCAAAAAAGCTCATAAGCACGATGCCCAAGATCATGGGACATATCATGACAATTTCTAGAAAGTCTAGTATCTGATTCAAGGGTACGAATCATATGTGATATACTCGTATCATCGTGTGGATCTAGCATAGCAAGGAATTTATCACGAGTTTTTTTGAGTGATTCTTTAGTTTTATCAATTGGAATAAACGGCCTACTTGGATCAATAACACGAATAATTCCACGATGATTCGATTTTTCATGATTATGATAAGCATAGGTTCCTGTTGTCTTGAATACATAGACGAATAAACCCCCAGGCGCATACGCTCGACGAGCATCAAACGATGAAAAATCCGTATGGAGCGGATGTGGATCTGATGCTGTCCACATAGGAAAATCTGACTGATTCCAAAATAAAATAGGAACACCAATAGATACCTCAATAAAATCAGAATTATATCCAGAATTAGTATAGATAATATTATGGATTGGGGGATCAATTATATCAGTCAGATTAGTGGACTGGATAAGTGGAAAAAATGAAACTAATAATCAAATTAGATAATACATAGAAAAATATGTCACACTAAATTATAACCAACCCACAATATCAGAAATCTCATCATGAGAAATAGTATGACCGATTGGATATATCCGAACCATTGGTTCTATAGATAAATCCTGAACCAATTGAGCTGCGAGATGACTCGATTCTACTGAGATAACCCTGTCTTGATCGCCATGTCAGATAAATACTCTTTTTGAAGAATAAGGCTCTTTATGTATATGAGCTATATCGATCTCAGCCAAGAGTCGACCAGAAAGTGCAATAATCCCACCGATTAATTCTGGCGACCTATAGAGAGTATAATATGACATTATGGCTCATTGACTGAATCCCATGAGAAAAATCTGCTCAGGACTCAGTTGATATTTCCCTGCAATTTCTTTGATACAATTCAAAATATACTCATATCCTCTTTTAACATCCTCCGTGTTGTAGAGAGGTTTTCCCGTAGAAAAATCAACGGGATACCAAGCATATCGACCATTTCCAAGAGAAAAACATCACTGCAAAGAAAAAATATATGTGTCCTCAGGAAAATTAGGAGCAAGACCAAATAAATCATCTTGGTTAGATCCAACACCATGAAGCATAATAATACACTTGGCGTCTTTCGTAGGATTTTCAGGAATGCGAGAGAGGATTTTTTGCATATAATTTTATATTTGGGTAAATCTCTGAATCTTTTCTCCATTCCATTCGACCATATCATACCACATAGAGAGTGGACGAACAGCAAAACCATATCCATACACCCAAGAATCTGGTTGTACTTCATACAGTGGACGATAGACGACTATATCTTCCTCAGTTTCTGAGTGCTTCGCTATACCAATCACCTCATATGTATGATCCATTCATCCAGTGGATTTGTAGTGACGCCAGTGAGAATGAGGGAGAGGAAACTTTTGCATACTATCAAACGGAAATAGGAGAATAAATTTCTGTAAATAGATAATCAAATCTATTTTCTTCTCATAGACTAATTATGATTCACTTTAAAATAAATAAAATACTTGAATAGTATTCAGTAATCAAATCTAACTTTAATTCCTCGGGTTTGAGCTTACTTTCAATAAAATCTGTTTCTTTAATATATCCTTCTGAGCCTAGCAATCATATATGTGGATCTTTATAATGCGTTAGCCAATTTCTAAAAATGGAAAGTTGTCTAATATTATTTAGATGGGTCTTATTCCAATCTCAAAATAAACTTTGATTCTTATATAGTACCTTAATTTTTCCCTGAATAGACTCTCTCTCAAAGACTTCAAAATTAATTTCAGATAATCAAAGTCATATTAAATTTAAACATGCTTCAAGTCAAGAATGTAACAAAACTATAGAATTAGCAGATAATGCAAGCTCTTGATTGAAATCAAGTTCTTTTCAAATTCGAGAATTCAAAATTAATTTAACTTGCTCAAAAAATAGTTGATCCGCATAAAAATGCACTCTAAAAGTCATAATAATTTTAGTACTACTTCACCAAAACTGCCTTAATACGTCTTACTCCTGCTGAACTCGATTCTTCTTTCTGGATTTTAAAGTGACCCATTTCTTTCGAATTCTCGACATGAGGACCACCACAGAGCTCACGAGAATAGGTGACACCAGTAGTCCCTACCATAGCATATACTTTTACGATATCTGGATATTTTTCCCAGAATGCTCACTCCACTCCAGAGTTCTTAGCTTCTGTTTTATCCATATTCGTCATCGTCACCACGAGTCCAGAATCGATGGCTTCATTTACATAATCCTCAACTGCCTTGATCTGCTCAGGAGTCATCTTCTCAGGATGAGTGAAATCAAACCGAAGACGCTCAGCCGTAATATTGGATCCTGCCTGATGTACTCCTTCTCCGAGAACCTTACGAAGACCAGCCAACATCAGATGACAAGCTGAGTGAAGTGCCGTTGTCTCAGCTCCATCATCAGCAAGTCCACCCTTGAACTTCCCTGCGGAAGCAGTACGAGAGAGTTCTTGATGTTTTTCAAATGCAATATTGAATCCATCTACATCAACAGTAAGTCATTGTTCTTTTGCGAGCTCAACGGTCATCTCAAGAGGAAATCCATAAGTGTCAAAAAGTGTGAATGCTTTTCCACCAGAAATCTGGGTCACTTGTTGACCACTTCTCTCGAATGCAATCTTGAATCCATTTACAATCTTATCAAACTCTCGAACTCCATCCTTGAGTGTCTTACTGAACTTTCCTTCTTCAATAGAGAGTTCATTCTTGATTTTTTCTGCATTATTCCGAACACTTTCATAGATCCCTGAGAATTGCTCGATATAGATATCAGCAATCTGAGTCGTAAATGGCTGCTCATATCCCATCTTATAGGCTTCACGGATCGCTCGACGGATGAGACGACGAAGGATATATCCTTGATCAATATTCTTTGGAACTACTCCATCAGAGATCATATGTGTTGCAGCTCTCAGATGATCAGCAATGATACGAGCTCATCGTTCATTATAGTTCTCTTCTCCAACAATTTCTCGAATCTTGATAAGGACTGGAGCGAAGAGATCTGTCTCATAAACACTCTTCATCTTGTTGAGTGTCACCGTACATCTCTCGATACCCATACCAGTATCTACACACTGTGCTGGAAGGTTCACGAGAGTATTCGCATCAACGCGATTGTACTGCATGAATACGTTGTTCCAGATTTCCATCCACATCTTGGAATCTGTTCCTTTATTGGATCCACGAGGTGGTTTTCCTTCTCCCATCCAATAGAATATTTCTGTATCTGGACCACAAGGACCAGTTGGACCCGCTGCCCACCAGTTATCCTCAGCTGGAAGATATGCAATACGATCTTCAGGCATTCCGATAGATTTCCAGATATTTGCTGAGTCCTCATCACGAGGAGCATTCTCATCTCACTCAAACACCGTTACTGATATCATCTCTGGATCAAGTGCAAGCCAATCTTTGCTCGTGAGGAATTCCCAACTCATCTTGATAGATTCATCCTTAAAATAATCCCCAAGAGACCAGTTTCAGAGCATTTCAAAGAATGTACAATGAGTATCATCACCGACATCATCGATATCCCCAGTTCGTACACACTTCTGTACGTCCACAAGACGCTTACCGAGTGGATGAGGCTCACCCAGAAGATATGGAACGAGCGGTTGCATACCTGCAGTATTGAAGAGTACTGATGGATCATTCTCAGGTACGAGGGGTGCTGATGGGATCACTGCATGATTTTTACTTTTGAAAAAATCGAGATATTTTTGGCGGATTTCTGAAGCAAGGATAATAGACATAGACAAATTAAAAAAAATATTGACTAGATTATACAGAAAAATCTGAAAAATCCACTTAATATTTGACAAGAGAGGGTGTGAGTGATATTTTAAGATAGTCCGCCACTATCGTGCGGGAAGTGATCACTGGCAATCTGCCACACTCAACTTTCCCTATTCGAAGTGATACGGATGGGGTGGAGTATTTAGATGGCGACTTTCTCTGACTGCGATTTCCGCATTCATTGCGAACCGGCAATATCGATGAGTCCCGAAGCATTTCTCATGATCACACTGTGCCTGCTTATTCTTGCAGGCACTCTCTGGGGCATCTATATAGTATCCAGAAAGATACTGAAGCCTCTGGGAGAGAAAATGAGAAAGAAGATCCGGATATGGAGAATTATCTATCTCCGCTAAATATCCCCCCCCCCTCGCTCGCCACCAACCTCATGTTGGTGGCTTGTTTTTTATTTCTCTATCTGAATCCCCTTCCATCCCCCATAGAGCGCTACGAATGAGAGGAATCCGAGAAAGAGTGAAATCCCGATATATGAGTGCATGTGGAGTATCTTCTCAGAGATAAACATCGTGATAGCGCCCACGAATGAGAGAGTAAATCCATAAAGTGCTGAGATATGTGCCTCATCTGGATCTTTTCCCAAAAGTGAAAAGAAATATGATTCTGCAAGATTAACCGCTCCACCGAAGAAAAATCCAACGAGAGATGCAAGAATCTGAACAATAAAATATTGATTCAAACCCTTAGCAAAACCAAGAATCGTAGAAAATAGAAATACAATTAGCACAAATCCACTCGTAATTAATACAAAAGATTGGAGTCTTTTTTCAGACATTTTCACAGAAAGAATATTTCCCAGAATTGCTCCAACTGAAGAAAAAATGAGGAGAAATGATGAGGCAAAATTAGACTTACCAAAAAATTCTTTGGAATAGTTGATTGCGACTTGCGATGCCTCAACGGATATCTGCCAGAAACATGCAAGGCCAATCATAAATATCCCAAAACGCACAAAGAGCTTTCGATAGAGTGCAAGAGAAAAATGAAAATCACTCTTTTCTCGCTTCGTATTAGCAAACTTTAATACAAAAAATGCTCCAACAAGAATAAGTACAAAATATACAATTCCCTCCATAAAAAGCGAATCAGTCTCCCCTATTTTTGAACCAACTATCGTACCAATAATTAGAAACACGATAAATATAATCGTAGTGAATGCTCCAATAGTCGAAGATCCCATGGTCGATGTTGATATTTCTCGCCCGATAAGAGTATTTTTTCCGATCACATAGAGACTATAGGCAAGCCCTATACCAATCATAGAAATATTAAAAAAATACGGTGAGATATTCGGAAGCCATATTGCTGAGAAAAAAGCCGTTATACCAACTCCCAAAGCAATAAAAAGCATCAATCGTTCGCTATATCTCGCGTAGAGCATACCTCCTATAAGATAGGCGATCATACTCCCGATAAGTACATATCCAGAGATGGATTCAAGTGTAGGAGTAAAACTAGTTCCATCATACACTCCCCAGAAAAAATACTTCACTCAAGCATAGAAAAGGCTCCAAAAGGCAATAAGAGAAAGAAGAGAAATAAGTGATCGTCGCATAAGATAAAAAAATTAGGAAGAAATATAAGAGAGATACATATTATCCTCAGATGTTGACTGAATCCAGTACGTTTGACCCAAATAAGCAAACTCATATACCCCCAAGCTTATGATTTGCTGAAGGTGTATCTCATTCATCGTATCCAATTTTCATCAGATAAGCTTGATAACTGATTCTTTTGCTGTCCATAATATATAAAAATTGTTCCAATTTTTCCCTCCAAGAATATCATAATCACTCATAGGATGAGACTCAAGAAGTGATGAGTCTCGCTCCTCATGTTCTGCTATATCGATACCTGTTGGACGTTCAGAAACAATAAAAGCCACATAATTTTCTGAGTGGGATATTGACCAATGCAAAGTTACTCATCATCCGATATTGATTGGTACTGGCCTTCCATTTTGATCTTTTTCGAGTCAGCCCATATAGTTATATTCCCGTAAGAGATGTTCAAAAAGGTGATAACGTACCTCAATACTCTCGTCAGAGAATTCTGCAGACAATAAAAATGGATACTTATCTTGAATAGTATGAAATACTTCTTGAGATTTTTTATGGTATTCTTGATAGTACATATTATGGGAGTAAAAAACTAAGACGAGATCGATCAATGGTTAATAGGAATTCTTTTTCTGTAGAGATAAAATTTTCTCCTGTTTTCTCTTTTGTATCAATGAAAGCAACGAAGTCCAACTCTTGATGTGGGGCACCGTATTCGGTATTTATTTTTTTAAGGATATCATGTGGTGGATAGGTAATCCCTGTGGCAATTCGACTCAGTGTGATATGAAGTCACTCATCATCTCCATACTCTGGGAGGTATGACTTGGTTATGAGTGCAGAACAGACGTGATTTGCATCACTATAGTAGTTAAATGAAAAATCATATGGAATATCTACTTGAGTAAGTGTTTTTTGTATCGCTCGCTGTATACGAGCTGAAGAGAATCGAGTTCTCATAACTCCAAGATAATCGTTATGAAAAGCGAGGTTTTGGATTGGCGTAATATGTACCCCAGTTCCAACTGCTTCGATAATATAATGCATAGTATCAATCAGATTTTTTGAAACACTTTCTTTGTATTCTTTTTTGAGATATTCACCCGTTCCGATATACATCGACATATGTTTCCAAAAACCTGGAATACTCACATTCGTAGCTGCCCAATTCCGACGAGAGATAATGATATCTCCAGGCTTTATAGTGGGTAATATTTTCTCAAGATTTTCCTGATTTATCCTCCCTGAATCTCGTCGTGAAAAATAAATATGCGAAATAAACATCCCAAATCGTTTTGATACCCAGGATATCACGAGAGTGATACGGTATCGAAAATAATACCATATATTGATCCAGTCATGAGAAAATCTCTTTTCTACCCTTCCAGCGGATCGCTCAGGTCGATCAAAAACCTGGGAAAGACTTGAATCCACTTCATCCCGAAGGGTCAAGAAATATTCTCTCGGATAGATCAATATTGTATAAAATCGTATATGATACATATATCTCGCCAGAGTAGAGTAGTTCTCCCGAAATACATCATCCAGATATTGTCGTAAGAACTCCTCATGATCACCAAAACATTCACGAAGCTCGTAAACCATATTATAATAAGTCGTGATACTTGCATATTGTACTACAAAGCTATTCTTATTTCAAAATCCAAAAAAAGATCTCCAATACATAGAACGAATAATCTTCTTCAGTAATCCAAATGGTTTTACTATCTTTTTCCAGATCTTAGCAATTCGAGCCTTATCATCAGTACTATAGAGTCAATCCGTTCGGAGAAAAACTGGATCAGACCTCAGTTCTTGAAGAGCTTTTTCGAATTCAGTATCGATAGAATGTAGTATTTTAGCGTATGGTTTCATAGAGAACTAGATCATTGATTTGAGTTGCTTATAATCCGTCTTCCCTGTCCCAAGGACTGGAATTAATTCAAGTTTCTGAATTCGAGATACTTTCACAAGATTTGATGCTCCATTGGCATGAATGTATTTATTGATCTCATCCAAAGATATATCAAAAGTAGCAAAAGCCATAATTGTAATATTTCCATCTTCTTCTTTTGCTTCTATTGCTATTGTTGTTACTTCTGGATTTCCATATTTTTCGAGCAAAATACTCTCAATAAACGGAAGTGAGATCATCTCTCCAGCAATCTTCACAAACCGCTTGAGTCGACCAGTGATAAAAAGAAAACCATCAACATCCACATACCCAAGATCCCCAGTTTTATACCATTTTTTTCCTGAAAATTCTTCAAATGGGCTCACAAGAGTAGTATCGAGATATCCCGAGAATATACTCGGACCAGATACAAATATCATCCCCTGTTCCCCAGTTTTCATATCATTATTACCATCAAGAGACCGTATCACGTATTCAACTTGAGGGAGAAATTTTCCTGCACTTCACTTTTTTTGTCTTTCAAGAGGATTCACGGTAACAATCGGTGAACACTCTGTTATCCCATATCATTCGAGTATTACACCATCTGGACACTTCTCATGAAAAAGAGTGAAAATATCTTCATTACATTTTTCAGCACCAACAAAGGCATATTGTAGTGATCCTAACACCTCTCTATCATTACCCCCGAGAATCATACGAAGAAATGTTGGTGTTGCAGATACTATACTCCCACAGGTATATTTGAGAATCTTTCATATTGTTCGAGAATCACTTGGATCTGGAGTATAAGCGACTTGAAGTGGTGCAACAAGTGGAAAAATAGTATTGATAGTGAATCCAAAACTATGGAATGGAGGAAGAAATCCAAGAAGTGTTTCATTCTTATGAAATGGCACCAATTGGATTGCTCCAGCTATATCTGAGAGGATATTCGCGTGAGAAAGAACGACTGCTTTCGGAAGATTTTCACTTCCTGAAGTAAAAAGCATCACCGCATCATCTCCAGTTTTTGGAAGGAGAAAGAGCGATTTTTTTATGACTGCTTTGATTTTAATGGAAAGTGGAATAGAACGAATAATATCTTCAATAAATACCATCTTCGGCTCAAATCCAGCTAGCCATGGGGATGATATTTTTTCATAGAATTTTCGACTTGTGAGAATCGTATCGAGTCCAGCGAAGTTCATACAATGAGCAAATGACTTCTCCCCTACTGTCCAATTGAGCATCACAGGGAGTTTTCCGGCCAGATAAGAACCAACAAGAAGGAGTGAGCTCGCAGAAAGTGCCGGAAGCATAATTCCTATTTTCTGAGATTGATATTTTCTCAGATATTCACCAATTACATAGGATTTCAAGATAAATTCATCCCGAGTCATCATTCCTGTCATTGCATCATAAATAAATGGATCATTTTTATGAGTTTTGAAATTCTTTTTTAGCGATGAAAGGATTGTATCTCAAGGTGTATATGAAAATTGGATATTCTCTATACTAATAGTATTAAAATGAACTGGTAAAAGCTTTTCCTCTCCTTCCAGTTTTCAGATTGCCATTGCCGCAAGATCTCATACGGTCTTAATAAGAGCAATGGGAGGATTGGAAGCTGTTGAAAATAGAGATTGAATAGATGATTTCATCTCTGCCATATCAAGTGAATCAGCATGAAGATCGAGGATAAGATTGCTTTCGAATTTGATATTTTTAACATCTATCTTCTTGATTTCCGCAACTTTGGATCGTACAAGCTCGAATACTTCACTCGGAATATCACCTTTCTCTATCCCACTTCCGGCACTGAGCTCTGCAATAGATCCAGATATTTTTTCTGGCTCTATTTTATTTTTGATATCATTATGATAAAAATAATGCGGAATAAATCGACACGCTTCATTCCCTCATTCATTATAGTAGTCTTGCAGTTTTTGATTAAAAATATCAAGTCATTCACTCTGCCAAGATCTGAGAGTATCTGTCATATCCACACACTCTATCGAGACATCTCGCTTGGGTATAAAAAAAATAAAATTCGCAACTATATACCAGATAGATCGTAAAACAACTCCAATAAGGGCTGGTGAGCTTCCTGTATAGGACTTCCCCCACATACTCCCCCAGAGTCACTTGGTGCGAACGACTATAATTCGAGTTTCTCATTCGAGCATTTTCACAATCTCATATGCCATCTTCTTTCCTACAATATGCTCAAATGGTTGTACATAGATATGTCCAGAAGGATAGATGAGGATATTTTGTTGATTCTTCATAGCGGATTCAATTCCTGAAAATGCCTTCTTAACATCCTCGATAGTTCCTCAGGCTGCGATATCGCCAACTGGAACGGTTCGAAGGGCGCGAATAATACCACCAAGACCAGGAGTATGAAAATATGATTCTGTCATAACAGGTGAAAGAATCTTCTTCTTACCAATATGAGATATGAGAACCATCGGATCAACAAGAGCAGGATGGTTTGGAAATACGATTATTGGGCTCTTGGTATCAAAAACTTCATGATTCTTGATCGTGATTCGATATCTGAGAGAGAGAATTCGAGAAAAAGAATGAAATAGGAGAGAAAGAAACATACGAAAGTAAATAAAATATAGTATCATACTATCTTAGTTGATGGAGAATATCAAAAATATCCATTGATTTCTCATTGACTCATTCATCAAATATCCCAAAAAAACAAAAAAGCTCTCCAAATTGGAGAGCTTTTTTTTGATGAGATCAATTATTTGATTTCAACAGTTGCACCAGCGTCAGTAAGTTGAGTCTTGATTTTCTCAGCCTCATCTTTCTTAACACCAACCTTAACATTACCACCATTGTCTGCAAGAGCCTTAGCTTCAGCAAGACCAAGACCAGTAATTTCACGAACAACCTTGATAACTGCGATCTTTTGTCCACCTGCAGAAGTCATAACAACATCAAATGCTGTTTTCTCTTCGTCAGCAGCAGCAGGAGCAGCTCCAGCAGCAGCTACAGGAGCAGCAGCAGAAACTCCGAATTTCTCCTCCATTGCAGAAACAAGATCAGCAAGTTCTACGATTGTAAGAGCCTCAACGAGTTCGAGGATTTTCTCAGCATTCTTAGATAAATCAGCCATAATAGAAAAAAATAAAAAAATAAATATGTTTATTCGAGATTCTCATCTCGCACCTATCCCGATGACGGGATAGGATGCAAAATAACAATTACGCAGCAGGAGCCTCTTCAGCAACTACTTCAGCGACTGGAGCCTCTGGAGCAGCTTCTACAGCTACTGGAGCAACTTCAGCTACTTCTGTCTTTGGAGCCTCAGCAGGAGCTGGTGCTGATCCAACGAGATCGCCCACCTTAGTGAGAGACTTAGCTGTAAGATCTTTTCCAGCAGCATCGAAGAATCGAGCAAGTCCAGAAAGTGGAGACATCATAGAACCAAGGAGTTTTGCGAGGAGAACTTCACGAGAAGGAAGTGTAGCAAGTTTCTTTGTTTCAGTAGCGTCCATAAGACGACCTTCCATATAACCAGCAACGAAAACCATCTTTGTTTCTTTTTTCCACTCATTTACGTACTTGTTAGCTACTCCGAATGGAGCAATAGCTTCACCCTTAGCGATAACGAGACCTACTTGACCTGGAAGATCAGCAAGATTTACATCTACACCGTAAACAGTCTTGAATGCAATACGAATAAGAGTCTTCTTTGCAGTAAGGTAGATTGCATCGATAGCTCGAAGATCTTTCTTAAGAGCAGAAATCTCGAGAACCGTTACCTTAGTATTAGAAGTGAATGCAACGCTTGTTGCAGCCTTGAGGTGAGCCTCGAGAACGGCAAGTTGTTCACTTTTTTTTGCTTTTGTTACAGCCATATTTGGTGAAAATTAAGGATTAGAATCTTCCGACGAATGGCAAAAAAAATCGTGCCATATCGCACGAACGAATTCAAGAATATAATTGAGAATATCTCAGATATATCTGAAGCGTCCATCTCGGTAGGCTATTTTTATTTCCAGAAGGAAACCTACGGTCTGCGATAGAAGTGAGTGGATTATAGTGAAAAATCATATTTGTCAAAAGTTTTTTTGTGAATAAGATGCTCTTCGTATATCTGAATTCTTCTTCCTTATGTAAGTTTTACTTATCTGTCGACGAGATTTTCGAGAAAATTGCAATGTATCTGAATTTTGCAATTTTAGAAAATGAGTCGAATACAGATAATAAAATGAAACATGGAAGATTTGGAAGGATTTTTGTTACTTTTTATCCAAAAAGTAATAGAGAACTAATAGAAGTATTATAAAAAATCATGAAAAAAATCCTCTCACTTCTAGCCATCTTATTCTTAATTATTTCAATATTTTTTATTGGAGATGTATATTTTGTGATCTCAAAATGACCAAGTACAGAATATGGTCATCTCCTTCTCAAAGATAGGAATGGAAAGATTATAACAGATAAATGAAGATCATGAGGATATTCACTTCCCTATACATGAGATATTCATTCAGAAATAGTCAAAAATATTATCTCAATAGAAGATGCTCGTTTTTATGAACATAGTGGTATCAATATAGAGGCCAAGATGGCAAGCCTCTATCAGAATATCCAAGCTGGCGGAATTGTACGATGAGGATCTACTATTACAGAACAATATGTGAAAAATGCATTTTATAATCAAGCACCTCGAAATACTTTTCAAAAACTACGAGAAGCCATAGGAGCCATAATTATAGAAAACCGATTTACTAAAGATGAGATCTTACAAAAATATCTTGGAGCAGTATATATGGGTAATGGTCAATATGGTATAGAAACATATGCACATTGAAAAAATGATACCGATACAGTACTCGATATCATAACCAAAATCAAATATCCAAATATCACAGATTCCAATAGTGGAACCGTACTAGACTATAGAAATATAGTCAGTGAAAAAATTGGTAAAAAATGAACCAAAACAAATCTTTTTGAAACAAAAAAAAGAAAGCAAATTAACCAATTCTCTATACTTACCAATCGAGTGGATCAAGAGATATCTCTGTATTGTAAAAATCAAAAAAATACTCTCAAACAATGGACAAAAGATATACCGAAAAATCTCTGTATTAGCAATGAAATGAACCTTACACTTACAGTGGATTCAAATCTTATAGATACTATAGAGGGTATATCAAGATGAGTACTCAAGTCTCTCGAATGAAAGAATGTAACAAATGCGAATATCTATATCAAAGATCCGAAAACAGATACGATCCTTGCTTATATCTGAAATTCAAATCCAGGGGAAGAAATCGATATGATTACTCGTCCACGTTCAGTTGGATCACTCCTCAAACCTTTTATATATCTGATTGCTCTGAAGTCTGGAGCAGATTCAGAAGACTACATTATCGATGATAAGATTCCCTATGAGACAGAAATCGATGGAAAATACTATATACCAGAGAACTACAATCCAAAATCATACGGCCCAATCCGACTTCGAGAAGCACTCGGAAACTCTCTCAATGCAGCCACCGTCAAGCTCACTGATACTATCGGAATATCAAATATATATGATGAATTAAGAAACTTCGGGCTCTCACTCAATCATGATGTTGGATATTATGGATACGGGATATCTCTCGGAACGGTGGAAGTCTCAATGGAAAATATTATCAATACATATTGAACACTTCTCAAAACAAATGATCCTGATACTTGGCAAATTGCACAAATACTAAAAGATCCAAGAAATCGAGCAAAAACCTTTGGGATTTCCAGCATCCTGAATACTTCCATCCCAATGAGTGTAAAAACTGGAACTAGTACGGATTTTCGAGATAATTGGGCAGTATCCTATAGTTCTGATGCGATTATTGGCGTCTGGGTAGGAAATAGTGATGGGAGCTCAATGGGTGATGTATCTGGAGTATCTGGGGCTTGACCTATCTGGCATCAAATAGCTGAATATATGATCGAACGATGAATGATAAAAAATAAAAAACTAACTCCACCAACTTCCCTTCATCAAATTCCAATATGTCTTGATACTAATTGCCTCAGAAAAGAACTCCTCTTTACGAAAAAATCTGAAAGTCCTAAGAGTCGATCAAGCGAATGAATCTACTATAGATCTGATTTTTTCTGAACTATAAGCCAAGAAGAAATGGCAAAATGGAACATACAAAATTAAAATAACCCTGCCTTAGTTGCTTTTTCCTTAAATCTCTCCCAAGCCATATCAACATCAATATCCAAAAGTTCAGATACTTGAGAAGCTGTAGGTGGTCAAACAAAATCATCTGGATTTGGAGTTGGATCTCGAAGTTCAAGATATGTATAGAGCCAGATAGCAGCTCATCTATCACGAGATTCAAAATTATTAAGAGCGGTAGATAAAAGTTTTACTTTTTTTCATTTTTCACTATTTGCAATATCACTTTGTAAAGCAATGAGATATTCTTGAAGCTCTGATAAACTATCATTAGATAATCAATATACTGACCCTTCAGAGATAATTTGATTCACTTGAGAAAGGTATTCTGGCATCTCTTGGATCAATTGAGGAGAGATAAAAAATCTCTGCATATCTAATATGGCGCCAGAACCCTCGGAAAGATATCGAATATTATCTGGCGTACAAAATTCAGGGACAGTATAATCTTCCATTTTGAGTGACAGTGACATAAAACTAAATAATAAGTATTATTTGATAATATCACGAATCTTAGATAGCGTCAAGAATATTGAAACTCTTGCAAATTCCCTATTTCTCATATAATTCCCCTATGAAAAAAAATACTGTATTCATCTTCTCTGGACCAGCTGGAGTTGGAAAAACAACCCTCTGGCACGCCATCGAAAAAGATGCTCCAAATATCGAAAAAGTAATCACGACCACTTCTCGCTCTATTCGAGATTCTGAAACTGATGGTATACATTATCATTTTCTAACTAAGTCACAATTTGAAGCCAAGATCCATACGGGTGATCTTATAGAATATGCTATTGTTCATACCAATTATTATGGATCTACCTATAGTGAGCTTGATCGAATCATTCAAGATAATAAATCCCCTATCTATATCATTGAGCCCCAAGGAATGGTTCATCTCAAGCCACTTCTTGAAGACAAGTGATACACCGTTGTGACGATTTTCCTACTTCCTCCATCCATCGATGAGCTCAAAAAAAGACTTCATGGAAGAGGTACAGAGACACCAGAACAATTCGAGATTCGACTTGCAACCGCTCTTACAGAAATCGAACAACAGGATTTTTATGATATAAAAATCGTGAATAACGATCTTGAGGTAGCAAGCAAAGAATTGCTTGATATTATTCATCGATAATTATGCCCTATACAAAACCATATATTCTCACAGAAAAAGCTTGAAACAACGCATTTGCATGGGAAGAAAGAATTCTCAAATATAACAAAAATCCATCACTCACCATTCCAAGTTGCATAACAGGAGATATTTGAGATGTACAAATAGGAGAAGAAATCGTATTTGAAGAGGTAGAAAATGATATCTTGAAATCTTGCAAAGGACTCAAGAATTTTATTCGAATACAAGGAAATAATAGCAATAAACTAGTAGTTTGAGAGGCAGAAAAAGCTCCTGAAATCATAGTTTTTGACAATCATAATCATGCCCTCTATTTCTGGTGTGAAGCAATAAAAAAATGAATCCTAAAACCTCATTTTGAGCTCATTCATATAGATGAACATTCTGATCTCTGGGAAAATAATAATGAACTTGATTTGGATCAAGCTAGAGAAAATCTCGAATATGCCTGGGATTTTACCAATTTTTCTTGTAATGTTGGCAACTATATACAACCAGCTCTCAAGTGCTGACTTATCAAGAATATGATTCGTATAGAGAACGAATACCAGATTGATGAATATATGAACTATATTCCATATTCTAACAGTATTCTCAATATTGATCTTGATATATTTGCACCAGAACTTAATCATATCCCAGAAGATAAAAAAATACAAATCATAAGAAACTTGATTCAAAAGGTAAAATATGTTACGATTGCTACATCTCCTTACTTTATAGAACAATGAAAAGCTCTCCAAATGCTCGAAAAAATACTCCAAAAATAAGAATAAAATGACCATATTCTCCGAGAGAAACTGAATATATACAATCTCTCATCTATGCTGGACTCAAAGAACTCAAGGATATAGGAAAATGAGTAAATTATGAAAAATTCTGTTCTTCTATGGGCGAAATACCAGATTCAATCTGTGCTCCAGAGTGGGAACAATACTGCAATAGCCTCAAAGAAAAATTCAGCAAAGAATCCGATGAAGAGTTACGAAAAAATATATTTACGGAATGTATCATTGATCTCAAGAATAGAGGACTTTTACCGTCAAATACATCTGGGCTCACTGGGAATTTTTCAGAACATATTTTTCAAATACTGTCCGAAAAGAGTCAGAACTAATCTGACTCTTTTTCATCTGTTCGTCTTCGTCGCATTCCCTCATCAAGCTTCTTGATGTGATCAGGCTCATGGTGATCATGCGGCGGATGTTGTGTAGTATGTACTGGTGTTACTTCTCACGCTCTTTCTTGTCATTTATCAGAACTTGCTGATACATTTCAAATAGAAATGATTGAAAAAGAAATAGTAAGAAATATATATATTTGTATTTTTTTCATACTTATATTTTAGCATATATTTATATATTGACAAGTAATAATTTTAGTTTTTTATAAAAAATAGACTTTTTATATGTTTTTTGTATAATCCCGCTCATGTCAGTACAGTCAACCAAAAGCATAATAGAAAATAAAAAAGCCCTCTTTGATTATGAAGTCATCGAGGAATTTGAAGCTGGGATTGTTCTTGTCGGAAGTGAGGTAAAGAGTATCCGAAATGGGAGTGCTAATCTTAAATGAGCCTATATCACAGTCCACTCTGGAAGACCGGTACTCGTCGGATGTCATATATCTGAGTACAAAGGTAGTACTGGAATTATACATGACCCCAAACGAGAACGACTCATCTTGATATCCAAAAAAGAAATTCTGAGGCTCTCACAAAAAGTAAAAGAAACTGGTGCTTCACTCATTCCTGTGAGTATCTATTCCAAATGAAATCTCTTCAAGGTACGAGTCGCACTCGGAAAATGACGAAAAAAATGGGAGAAAAAAAATCTCCTCAAAGAAAGAGATTTGGATCGAGAAACTAGAGAAATTTTTTAAACTATGATCAACGAACGCTTTGTCGAATACTTCCGTGAAAACTTTTTCCAAAACAAACCCAAAGAATTGGAACAATTTTTGTCGTGCATAGAACTCTCTATTCCCCGCACCATTCGTATCAAACCATGAAAAGAAGAACAAGTACGGAAAAATCTTGAATGAGATGGCTGGATTCTCACTCCAACCAATATCAATCGGGTATTTGCTATGGATAGACGAGAAGATTTTGATCCACTCGAACGACGTCTTGGCTTTTCTAGTGATCACCTTCTTGGGAATTTTTATATCCAAGAACTTGCCGCTGCTCATCCAGTCGATATCCTTGCGGGCTCTAGGATCAATACGGAATCATTTCTCATCCTTGATATGGCAGCGAGTCCTGGGGGGAAAACCACACAACTCGCTGAATACTTTCCGAATTCGTTTATCATTGCCAATGAACCGACTCGCGAACGTCTCCCACAACTACTACAAAATCTGGAACGTATGGGAAGTGCCAATATCGGGATTACTCTCTACCCAGGACAACTCTATCGTCATCAAGAGGAACTCTTTGATCGAATCCTTCTCGATGCTCCATGTAGTGGAGAATGAACACTATTTAAGGGTACTGATGCAGTAAAACACTGGCACCTCAAAAATATAAAAGAAATTGCTCGACTCCAAACAAAACTCCTCGATGCAGCTCTCCATACGCTCAAGATCGGAGGTGAGATGATCTATTCCACTTGTTCTCTCAATCTCCTTGAGAATGAATGAGTACTTGAAGCTATGAGAGAAAAATATGGAAATGCCTTTGAGATAATATTTCAGAAAAAATTCTGGCCACATATTGATAAAACTGGTGGGTTTTTTGTAGCAAAAATACGAAAAATTAGTTCACTCAATGCACCTCTAATAAATGAAAATATCGAAGAAAAAACTGAAAAAGAATGGAGAAAATCTGAAATAAAAAACCAGAATAAAAATAATAAAGAACTCAAGCTTTTCCGTGGAAATATCTCCCCTTGGAATACTCAAGATGGAATTACTCTCTATGAACACGAATGAAAGATTCTTGCTATTCGAAACTCAGATACTGGTGACCGTATTCGTGATACTGTATTTCTAATGAGATATGGTGAACAAATATGAACCATAGAACATGGAAAATTCATCTCAGGAAATAGAGCCTGGAGATACCTTGATACGAGCAAAACAGAATTATATATCATATCAAATATCTGAGAACTCGATACCTATCTCAGAGGAGAACCAATATCAAATATCGGAGATGATTCCTATATTCTCATTACCTTTGAAAATCAGATTCTTGGGCTTGAATATAGAAAATGAGATTTTATCTCCAATACCTTCTCACATGAATGGCGCAGAAAATAAACAATATAAAAAAATCCCTCAATTGAGGGATTTTTTTATAGGAAATGATTATTGTATTGAAGTAATCTTTTCAGTAAATGAAGTGAATGGATATGCGCCTTCTACGGTTGTATATTTACCTGTCTTAATATTCAAGAGAAGTGTTCCTGGAGTTCCATCAAGTCCAAGTTTTTGAGCCTCAGCACTCTCTGCTTCAAATTGAGCAAGAGTTGCCTTACTATCAACACATGATTGCCATTTAGTTTGATCAAGTTTAAGATTTTTAGCTATATCTCCAAGTTTAGATACTGGATATACATTCCCTTGGCTTGTTCCGTCCATGATTGCATGATAGAATTTAGCATAAGCCTCATCTCCACCAAGTTTTTTAGCACAGAGAATACTAAGTGCCTTTACTTCTGTACCTGGATGATTTACTCCTCGACTATTTTTGAATGCAAAAGCAACCTTATCGCCATATTGAGCAATAAGAGATGCTTGGATCTTTGTATCACTATATTGTTTGATACAGAATGGACATTCCATATCGCTATACTCAATTGCTATAATCTCAGCACTTTTATTCCCTTCGATTGCAGCACCCGAAAGAATAGCAGCAACCTGATCAGGAGTAAAACTAGCAGTTACTGATGGAGTATCTCCTTTTACCTGTGTTGTTGTCTTTCATCCACTTGCAAATGAATCCACATATTGTTTCATTGCTTTTATATTTGAAGGATTCTGAGGATCATTGACTGAGAGTTTCTGAGCTGCGGTCATGATTTCATAATTATCCTTCCCACCTACCTTAGCATATTCAATCTCAAGAAATGCTCGCTTCACTCCAACAGGATCAAGTGATATGCTTTCTGGAAGAGTAAGTGAGTTCCCCATAAGAAGATATACACTTAATACATTGAGTGCAATGGATATAATTAAAAGTACTGGCGTAAGATGAGAAATCTTATAAGAAGCTTCTGGTTTATCAAACATAATAAAAAAATAAAAAAATAGACGTCACTATAGTATGTATAGGCTTATTAAAAGCAAAATGAAACCAATAAATTGCTTTGACAATGTCTTATATATTTTTTTGATACTGATAATAGGCTCGTATTCCTACCATAGCTGCATTATCCATCGAATATATTGGCCTCTTTGGTGAAAGAAATGGAATCTGAATAGTTTCAGATATTTTCTGAATTTTATTCTTCAGTGTACTATTTGCACTCACTCCTCCAGCAAGGATCATCATATGAGCTCATTTGTGCTCAACGGCCCGCTGAATCTTCTTGGAAAGTATATCTGTAACAATCTGTTCAAATTCGAATGCAATCTGCATCATTTTCTCTTCTGTGAGTCATTCTGGTGTTGCAATCTGTACATCAATATATCGTTTTACGGCACTCTTGAGCCCAGAGAATGAGAAATCAAGAGAATCTTTTTCGAGAAGTACGAGCGGAAAAATTCACTGAAATGAACCAGTATATCGGGCTGCAAGATCTGCAATCTTTTTTCATCCAGGAAATCCGAGCCCCATCATCTTGGCAACCTTATCAAAACACTCCCCTGCAGCATCATCATGTGTCTGCCCAATCATCTCCAAATCAAATATTGATTTCCAGAGATAGAGTTCCGTATGACCACCTGAAACCGTCAGAACTACAGCAGGAAATATGATATCAGACTCAGTGCGTTCGAGAAAATTAGCAAATATATGACTCTCAATATGATCAATCTTCAGTATTGGCTTTCCAGTTGAGAGAGCCAATGTATCAGCAACCACAAGACCTGTCAGAAGTGATGGGGCAAGACCTGGACGATCCGTACAAGCAATGAGATCAATCTGATTGATTGTAATATCCGCCTCAGCCAGTGCATCATCAATACATGGGAATATCGCATTCGCATGACTGCGAGCAGCTACCTCAGGAACTACTCCGCCTGTCACATCATGTTCGAGCTGTGTTCGAGTCGAGAGTGCTACACATACATCATCTTGCATCACTGCCACTGATGTATCATCACAAGATGTCTCAAAAGCAAGGATATACATAGACGGGAGTATAGTGAAAAATGAGGATTTGTGAAAAAATTATCGTAATTCACTACGAGCTTTGGAAAGAATATCTGAATAATCAATTTGAAATGGTTCACTAAGTTGTTTCTCTAAAATTACCAATATGTTATTTAGAACAACTTCTTCCGATGGATACTGAAATTGTGGAACATTTTTTTCTAAATTTGATAGAAATTCAAATAAAATAATTGCTTCATTCTTTGTTAATCGAAAATCTATATGATTCATATTAGTATATATTAAAAATTAATTATAATTTGTGTTTTATTCATGAATTTTTTTACCATAAGATATTATCCCACAATACCATGATCCCTCAGTGTCTCGATCTGAGCAACATTACAGATTTTGGATAATTCTTCAGTAGATATATCCTTGATTCCATCAACACTTCCTGCGAGTTTCAGGAGTTTTTTGCGTGTTACGGGACCAATTCCTGGGAGTTCTTCGAGGATATTTTTTTTCATCGCTTTGGTTCGAGCAGATCGATTGGCTGTGATAGAGAATCTATGAGATTCATCACGAGCCTTCTGGAGTACCATGAGTTCCCCACTTCCCTTTTCTAACATAATCGGATCTTTGCTTGATGGGACGAATATCTCCTCTTCACGCTTGGCAATGGAACAAATAGGTGGCATCTGTCATTGCGAAGTATGAAGCAATCCATTTTCCATGTTATCAGAAACCTGGATCTCCACACTTCACTCTACTCTGCTTTGCTCCGTTCGCGATGACGAATCTATAGAATTCTTTTTACTTACATATATTCCTTCCTTAATTCCTGCTAGTGCTGAGGATAATTGTCACTTTCCACCATCGATAATAATGAGATGAGGGAAATTATTTTCTATTATTCACTCGATCGTACGACGCATCATCACTTCCCGATGAGAAGCAAAGTCATCAATCATACCATCTTCAAGAGTTTTTATCTTATATTTCTTGTATCTTTTTGGATCAGGTTTTCCGTTCACGATAACCACACGAGAAGCATAGGTGAAGTGCCCATCGGTATGTGATATATCATAACATTCAAATATAATCTCTCACTTTGGTGGAACAGGATACGAGATTCTCTCCAGAACATTGACCATATATTCACGAGTGAGCGTCTTATTCTCTAGTGTTGCGAGTTCTTTTTTATAGGCATATTCACGGAGTTGATTGAGTGTAAAATCAAGAAGATCCTTTTTTGGTCAGATTTTTGGTATTTCATGCTGGATCTTTTTGTCGTTCAAAAAAGTAGAGAATGAACTATCTGAAAATATATTCATCGTCAAGAGAATATCTGGAAGATCCTCTGTATCAATATATTGTCGCATTAGGAATGCAATCATAATGTCTTCTCCTTCATCGATCCCAATGCGAACCTCATGACGAAAAACCCCTATAATCTGCCCAGAACGAACCTGTGTAAGTGCTATGTATGTTTTTTCATACTTTTCATACTGTATACAAATATCAATATCGCCATCGACAATATCTCTAACTTTTTGTCGTTCATAGAGCCCTCGAAGTGCTTCAATGGTTTCTTTTACTTCTTGTGCCTTCTCGAATTCATATTTCGATGCATGATCCTTCATCTGATTCTCCAGATCCAAAAATACAGAACCCCCTTCACCAGAAAGAAATAATTTTACTCGTTCAATATTTTCAGAATGCTGCCCTATCTTATCACTATGCAAGAGGCAAGGAGCAGGACATATCCCGATATAGTAATCCATACAAGGAATCGTTTTCCCTGCCTTATCAGTAATCATGAGCTCGTCAGTTTTTTGACGATTCTTCTCAAATTTTACTCGACAATTCCGAATACGAAATATCCGACGCAAAGCACGAACCGACTGTTCTACCGCAGAAACATAGGGGCCAAAATATATACCTCCATCACGAAATTTTTGTCTCGTTTTAATAAGCTCTGGAATAGGAGAATTGGTGATCTTGAGATAAGCAAGATTCTTATCATCCTTCATCAATATATTATACTTGGGTGTCAGATGCTTGATGAGATTGGTCTCAAGAACCAGGGCTTCAACTTCTGTAGAACAAGTGATAATCTCGATATCCTCAATCTTCCCTACCATTTGCTTCTTCGCTACTGACAGTTCATTTGTTTTCACAAAATAAGAACCCACTCGATTCTTTAGGTTTTTTGCCTTTCAGACATACATCACTCCTCACTCCTTATCCCTCATCTGATAGACTCCTGGTGTTTTTGGGAGTGTATCAAGTATTTTTTGGATATGTTCTTTATTTTTTGAGGACATCACTACGATTTTTATCTTTTGAAATAGGATATATTTGGATATAATAGGATTATATTAAATTCTCATAATATGCCAACACAACTTGATAATACTTGGCTCCCACCTGAAACAAGAACTGATTGAGATGGTACAAAAGAATACTGAGCATTTGACTATGGTAGCTGAGAATATAATAGATTAAGAATAGGTGAAAAGGTTTTTAATGGAAAGGAATTTGATAGAGTTACCTGAGGCTATTGATGATACGAATATTCCGTCAATATTCGTACGCTTATTGAACATTACGAAATTTGGGCAAAACAAAATAAAGATGAACTTCAAAAAATAACAGATGGGAAAAATACAATAACTATTGATGATCTTCTTTGGTATTTACGCTATGAGAAAAAAACAGTTATTGGAGAAATACTTGGAGAAAATAGAGCACACTATAATAGACCATTTATACAACTTGCAACAAAGCCTCATACTACAGAAGACATAGAGCATATATCACATGTCCTTATGAAGGCAATAAGAAAATCCATTAATGACTTAGATATAAAAAAATAGCACCTCACTTTGACAGGTGCTATTTTTTTAATATAATTTCAGAGTAATTAATCATCAATATTATGCCAAATAAAGACTACTATGCATCTCTCGGGATAAGCAAATGAGCCACCGAAGCAGAGATAAAAAAAGCCTATAAGAAGAAAGCAATGGAGTACCATCCAGATCGGAATGTAGGCGATAAAAAATCCGAAGCAAAATTCAAGGAGATCAATGAGGCCTATCAGACTCTCGGTGATAAAGAAAAACGTAAAAATTATGATCAATTCGGATCAGCCGAATGAAATCCATTTGGAGGAATGGGATGAAATCCTTTTTGATGAGGAAGTAGACAACAATCAGGAGGATTTGAAGATATTTTTTCACAATTTGGTGGTGGAGGAAATGTGGAATTTGATATCGGTGACCTCTTCGGTGGATGACGCCGATCTCAATCAAGAAAACCACCAAAACAAGAAGAACCAAAAAAAGAGATTCCAAGTGTGGATGTTACCGAAACAATCGAAATCCCATTTTTCGATTTTCTCTATGATACATCGATATCAGTAAAAACGGTCTATGGAAAAGTACTGACTCTCAAGATAAAATCTGGCACAAAACCAGGAACCAAATTCAAAATCAGTGGAAAATGACGATCCATCGATGGTTATACAGGAGACATGTTCGTAATTGTTGATGCAAAAATGCCTCAAAATATCGATCCACACACAATGAAAATGATAGATGCCATCAGGTATCAGGTCTAAATTTTTCTCTTGCAAACCCTACAAGAAAATCTATACTAAAGAGCATATATATGCTCTTTTTTTACATTCAATTTTTATGAATAAATTATCTAGTTATCTTCTTGTTATTCTTGCCACTATTTCTGTATGACTCCTTGGACATCATGCATATACTATTGCGACAGATACTTTTTCCTTTTCATTTATTTGACAGGAATCTCAAACAAGCAATATAATTCGAGTTGCATTAGCAAAACCTTGGATTCAATTCGGATCTAGCACAACAGAAGATGCCCTTGATACAGATGCTCTACTAGGATCAATAAAGAAAAATGGAAAATCTTGGAATCCAACAATATCAGGAGAATGATATATGATGGTAAGTGGTGAATATATGGAAATTGTCTCAAACCAATGGGAGAAAAATGATACAATTACTGTATCAGCTACAGAATACAATATTAACAAAAAAACTGGATGGAAGCTTCCTAGAGATATAACTAGTACGTATAGTGAGCAACCAAAAAAATTAGAAATACAAAAAATAGGACTACCAAGAGATATGACATATCAAGTAAAAATGACTGGTTATAAAAATCTTAAAACAAATGACCTTAGGTGGTATATAAAAAATCTCGATGAAAATGGTAATGGATGTAATATTACTACCTGGAATGCAAAAGACTGGAAAAAAGTAACTACCAATACCCTTTTAAAGTATTCAAATGAAAATACATATACAAGTAATGAACAACTTAACATAGAAAAATATCCATCTTCAGCTTGTATCGTAGTTTGAGTTGCTGGAGATTTTGAACACCTTCGATATGAAAAAATTCAAGATTTTGTAGCAACTGGAGCGATAACTGATGCTATTTCTCCCGAATATGATATGCAGAGCCGAATCGAATTCAGATTCTCAACTGATATATTCGCAGATAGTGGGACACTCTATAGTGACACCTATATGGATCACCGCCACAATCAAAAAATTGAATTCCTTAAAAAACTCTCTATCCTTCCATGAATTACAGTCACAGAAAATGATCTTGAACTCAGCCCAAATAAAGCTGTGATATACGCAAATCTACTAGAATGAAAGAAATATACTATCAACCTTGATTCTATCAAAGATATATATTGACGAGAAACATCATCTCGCTTTGAAATAATACCAGAAAGCAAACCGTCTCTTACTCTCAAAATAATTGGAAATAAAACCATAATTAAATATGGGGATGCAATTCCAAGTAAACTTTACTACATAAAACCAAGTAAAAAAGAATTTGAAATAAAACTCTGCCAGATTTCACTAGATGGTTTTTCTAGAGTAGAGAGAATGAATGAGGTACGAAAAAAAGAACACATTAGTGCGTTATATGAACTCCTTAAGAGTAATGAGGTATCAAATTGTACTAAAAAAACTATTGTACTATCAGATAATTGATATATAGCAGATTTTGATATCAATAGTCTTCTCCCAAAATGACTAAATCCATGACTCTACATACTTGCTTTTCAAAATTCAGAAGATATCGATAAATTTGATAAATGGGTAGCACCACGAGTATTTTCTGTTGTAGATACTCACATTACAATGAAAATTGACACAAGTGGAAAAATGCAATTCCTCGCTACAGATATTCGTACTGGGGAGCCAAGACCAAACCAAGATATAACACTTCGAAGTAACATTGCTCAACTCTTCAAGCAAAACTGGAATAACTCCACAAATACTTATGATATTGAATATACTCCTCTTAGCGCTGCTTCGTGGGGATCTGGAATTGTACTTGGTAGAACTCAAGCAGATGGAACACTAGAGAAAAATAAAATAGCACTCGAAAATGGTGACCCCTATAGCTTTACTTCTGAATGGTGGGGAGATTATGAATGAAGATACAATTCATTTGTCGCAATATCAAAAAGTGGAAACCATTTTGGATATGTTGTCAGCACTTGGAATGATGGGATCACGGGATGGAATTTTGGAATGAAAGAATCTGATTATTGATGGGACAATAGACCACTCTATAGCGCCTATATACATACTGACCGTAGACTCTATCTTCCTGGAGAAACAGTACACATAAAAGCGATACTCAGAAAAAATGAGACATCCCTAACCATTCCAGAAAATGAGACATTTGAAATTACTGTCAATGATCCTGAATGAAAAATAGTATCAACCACACGAGTTAAGTCTAATGCATATGGATCTGTTACGAGTAGTCTAGAAATATGAAAAGATTCCCCTCTTGGTGCTTATTCTATTTGAATACAATCTATTACCGATAGGGATAACTGGATATCAAATTCTTATGCAAATTTTCAAGTAGAAATTTTCAAAAATCCTACTTTTACTGCAGAAGTAAAATTATCAAGTCCCGAAGTTACCAACGGAATTCTTAGTAATATACGAAAGGCTGAAAATAATGATCCGAATACTAATTGGTATGAAAATACTTACAAATCCAACTTCAATATTGAAGGTCTTATAAAGGCAAAATATTATAATGGTACAACTATAAAAAGTGTTCCATTCAGTTATCGAATATACAAAAGTCCCCATTATGATCTTAGCTATTGGACTGATTGTTTTTGGTGATGTTACTATGAACCAACTCCTGAATTCTACACCGAATGAACTGGCTCTATAGATTCAGATGGCTTTGGTATCTTTAGAACAAGTATTGAATTTTCATCATTTTCAGATGATTATATATATACTGCCGAAGTAACTATCGTTGATCCTCTTTCTGGTGAAACGGTTACTACTCCAGGAACTCTTCTTGTATGACTTGGTGCTGAATATAAGATGTACGATATCTATAACCCCCTTCAGGCAACTCTACAGGATAAAATAATTAAACCAGGAGAAAAAATACAAGCCACTATTGATCCAAAATATGGAAAATGGGATCAAAGTTTGAAATGAAAATATTCATATGAGCTCGTTCATCGAACCTACACCTCAGAAAAAATATCAACCCTCCGAGGTGAACAAACCCCAATAACTCATACTATTGATGATGTTTCAGCTAAGGCAACCATAGAACAAAATAAAATATCCATAGATACAAAATGATTTGAGTCTGGTGAATATTTTCTTCGTATTATTCCAATTACAAAGAATCCTTCCGAGATACCCAAAGAATCCATTAGTGAG
Organism: Candidatus Altimarinota bacterium; assembly: GCA_013268835.1. GTDB lineage: Bacteria > Patescibacteriota > Gracilibacteria > BD1-5 > UBA2023 > JABFSX01. The sequence continues at coordinate 28,879 of JABFSX010000007.1, forward strand.
AGTCTCGTATATATTACTGGAGATTTTATTAGTCGAGACAATCTTCTTCGCGTGATTCCTGAAAAAACCATATATAAAAATAGTGAAACAGCAACAATACTTATCACTACACCATTTTCAAGTGGTGGACACCTCTATATAACGAGAGAACGAGGTGGTATTATTGATCATGAATATGTTACATTTTCTGGATCTACATATGCTCGAGATTACCAGATAAATGATAGTTTTTATCCAAATGTATATATTGGAGCTATTGCATTTCCAAAAGATGGAAGTAGTGAAAAATGATATGCTGTTGGATATAGCGAAATCATTATGGATATGACTGAGAAAAAATGAACTCTCGATATAAAAACCGATAAAGAAACCTATAAAAATCGAGAAACTGTAACAGTAGATATCACTCTAGGTAATAAAAATAATTCTCCCGAGGAATGAGAAATAGAAGTGATGGTAATTGATGAGAGTCTTATTCGACTTCTTGGAAATATTGATCTCGATATCATACCAAAATTCTTTCAGAAATACCCTTTTACCATGAAGACGGCTCTCACCGCAATTGGAATAGAAAGAAATCGATTTCTTTCTCGAAAATGATCCAATGGATGAAGTGGAGACAAATGATGAGATGGGACTCAGATATCATCTCGTACCCTATTTCAAAATACAGCATACTACAATGCCTCGATTATCACAGATTCTTCTGGAAAGGCAAAAATCACATTTGAACTTCCTGATAATGTAACTGATTATCGAATCATAGCCATTGGACAAACCAAGTCATCTCGTTTTTCTGTAGCGGAAAAAACTATTTCTGTACGCCGTGACTATACTATTGAAACCCATGCCCCAACACTTGTATATGGCTGAGATACTACTACCATTACTGCATCAGCATTTAATAGTACCAAGAAAATAACTCCAGTCACCCTTTCTCTCGAAATTGGTACTGGCGGAATTCTTTTTAAGAAATCTGAAACCCTTATACTGAATCCAAGTGCTGGACTCAGCCAAGACTTTGTTATTGATATTGGAAAGAATTGGATATGAAATACTCCATATACAATTCGTATAGAAGAGAAAGGAGTTGTACTTGATAGTATTACAAAATTTTTTAATGTTGCAGAACCACCTGTCATTATCAATATGTCTCGTGTTTCTGGATTTACCAACACTGGGGTTATTCTCAATATTCCATCAATGAGTAAAAATACTAATCCTGATTCAAAAGTAATTATTTCTATATCAGATAGTCCTCTACAAAATCCAAAACAAGTTATAGATTCCATGATCTCTTATCCATATGGCTGCATTGAGCAAACCATATCAAGTACCATGCCGAATGGTGTTGCCATCAAGCTTGCCTCAAGTCTCGATATAAAAATGGATTTCAAACAAGCGGAAAAAAATCTTTCAGATGGAGTTGCAAAAATACTCAGGATGCAAGATCCAAGCGGAGGATGGAGATATTGGGAAACTGATACAAATGTAAATGCACATGTAACCCCATACGTGATACGATCACTGTACGAATTTAAAAATCTCTGAGTTAGAATTCCTGATATAGTATTTACTAATGGACTCGAATTTATAGCAAATACAGCATCTTTTGATAATACTAACGGAATCAATGATGGTGGATCAGCAAGTGATGACAATGATCTTCAAGCTGAGATATTCGCAACCCTCTCGCAAGGAAAACATCCAAAATCTCAAGAAATAAAAAAGAATATTGATCTCAAAAAACTTTCTCGTCATGGGTATCTTATGTATCATCTTGGTCTCTTTTATGAGGGAAAATTTGATGAAAATACCAAGAAAAATCTAGAAACTCGGATGAATTTACCAAACAATGAATCATACTGGTATTGGGATGATACAGCTGACCGTGCAATATATGCAAGACTTTTACTCAAGTCTAACGACAGAATAAATGCCTGAAAAATAATCAGTGATATGCTAAAATGAGTAGATCTGGAATCTTACTTTGTTTCTACACAAACCAAGATTCAGCTCTTTATGGCACTTACAGAATTCTGAAATCAGAATAATAATCTTTCTGGAATGCAGATAGAAAGTGGGATACTCAAGATCCCTGTAAAAGTAGAGAAAAATACACACCGATATAGTTTTGAGACCCGAAGAAGTCTTATTGGATCAACGCTCGATATAAAAAATATAGAATGAAATAGTACTATATACTATGACATAAGCCTACGAGATGAACCTCTCAATATCTTCCAGGCTCCTGCAGTATCTCATCCTGAAATTGGCGTAACTCGAATATTTGAAAAAATCGATGAATCAAAAGGAATTGATAGCAATGGGCAATTTATTTCAGCAACACCAAATACTAATGGTATATTCAAAAAATGAGACCTCTATCGTGTTCGTATTAAAGTAACTCCAAAATCAGGAAATAATACAAAATACTATCTTACCCTAGAGGATTTTATTCCAGGAGGATGGAGACCAATTCGATGAGTATTTAATACAGAAAGCTCAAGCACTACTGATGCATCAAGTGAATACTGATACTGGAATGGATGGACCCATGTAGAAGCCCAAGAAGATCGAATTCTAGCAACCCAAGACTATGTATGGAGAACGGACTATCCATATACCTACACTTACTATATACGGCCAGAGTACATTGGAACATACCTTCTTCCTCCAGTAACAGCATACTATATGTATCAATGAGATATTCACGCAACTGGAAAGTATGAAAAAATCATCGTACAATAAAACCTAAACACTCTATTATAACTTAATTAAATCAATATGAAATGTCCAAAGTGTCGCAATCTTGATACTCGTGTAATTGACTCTCGTACTACTGATGATGGAAAGGCTATTCGTCGAAGACGAGAATGTGAAAAATGTTGAGCCCGCTTCACTACTTTTGAACGACTTGAATTTGTTTCTTTTATGGTTACAAAATCATCTGGAGAACTTGAGCCATATGATAGAACTAAAGTGGTTAATTCTATGATGAAAGCTCTCATAAAGAGACCTTTTGATCCTGATAAACTCGAAGATGTTATCAATACACTTGAGAATGAATGGGCGCAAAATAAACAGGCTATCACATCAAAAAGAATCGGTCGAGACATTCTCAGAAAGCTCAGAGACTTTGATGAGGTTGCATTTGTAAGATATGCTTCGATCTATCATAATCATGATAATGTTCGGGGGTTTGTAAAATTTATCGAGGATGAACTCGGATAGTATCAAAATCTCTATGCAATCTCAATCGATTATTACTATTATTCCTCTTCAAACAGCCAAATTGGAGGCACCTTGCATCTCTCTAGAGATTATCAATATTCTTGAATGACTAAAAAAAACAGGGAAAAAATCACTTATTTTTTACTCCCGAAGAGGAAATGCAAGAGCTTGGATTTGTGCAGACTGTGGACACTATGAAAAGTGTCCCCACTGTGATATTGCATTTGCATATCATACTACGCCAAATAAGTGTCTCATCTGTCATCAGTGCAATAATATTGCACCTTTTCCTGTTGTCTGCCCTCATTGTCATGGATCAAAAATCAATCCAGTATGAGTATGAATTCAGCAAATTGAAGAAAACCTCAATAAAGTTTTTTGAGAAAATACAAAAATACTTCGAATCGATAGCGATACAAAAGAAAAAACTGAAGTCCTCTATAGAAAAGTAGCTACCTCTGATATTATTCTTACAACTCATTTTTGATCAACACTCATTCATCCAGATATTGGTGCGGTTATTTGGTTATCATTTGAACTTAATCTTTCTCTTCCTTCATATCATATTGAGGAAGATATCTATAATGAAATATCCTATTTCAAAAAACAACACCTTCCTCTTTATATACAAACATATACACCTGATCATCCCCTTCTACGGGAAATTATGGATGGAAATATAAAATCATTTTTATGATACCTTTCGGGAGAGAGACGAGATTTTCTTTATCCACCTTTTGCTGAACTTGCTACTATCCGGGTTCATGATGAACAGAAGAAAAAAGTTGCAGATATTATGGGGAAACTTATTAATAAGATAGGAATTCTTAAAAAGAAAAGTACATTTTTTGCATTTGATACAGAAATTCGAGAAAAATATGGTGGCGAATGGCAACAAAAAATAATATTAAAAGATACTGACCTTTCCTATATTATTCAAGAACTTCAGGTAGAAATTGTAAGAAATAGATCTGTAACATTAGAATGGAACTAAAGCTTAATCTGATCCTTTCTGCTAATAGTCCAAGCAAGTATTCCTGAGATAGTAAGACCAAATATAATAAAGAATGCTGCAAAACCAAAGAAAAGTAATGCTCATCCAATAACAAGTCCAAATACATTGGCAAGATTTTGTACTACCTTCATTGGACCAGATGATGCATTGGCATTGATCTCAGAAAGATTCTCATGCTCAGCATAAATACGATTATATATATCCAAAAATTGATTCTGTCCTGTTGACATACCACAAGCATAACCAAGAGAATTAACAAGGGCAAGTGGGAGAATAACTCCAAGACTTGGCTCTCCAAAAGAGAAGATTCACATAAAAATCAATGAACCAGCCGAAAGAACAAGACCAATGATACCGATGGTTTTTTTACCAATTTTATCTCCGATTTTACTCGCAACTTCTTGAAGCACAATACCAGGAACACCGATAATAGCAAGAAGTACATAACTCCAACCTGGCTTCATATCATCAAGAAAATCCAGAAGGAAACTCGAAGCAAATGTATCCCAAAAACCAAATGTTAACACAAGAGTGATTGCCCAGATAAGAGAAAGATGCATTGGCTTATGTCCACATATTTCCCAAATAATCTTGAATTCTTTTTTACTCGTAGTGACTACTTCTCACCAAGGAATCTTTGATTCTGTCGACTTCTGTTTTGGTTTTAACATTATGTATTTCGCATTTTTTATTACCTTTTCTATATCTGCCTTTTTAACTGTTTCTACGATGTACTCTTTTACATTTTCACTATTCCAACGCTGAACAGAAACCCTGAAATTCGTAATATCAGCGATACTTACTGAATCTTGGGAGGTATCAAAATATCTGATAGTAAAAGCAAGAAAAGCAACGATAATAATACCAAGAGCGATAACAGCAAAAAACTCACCAAGTGAAAGAATTACTCATGAAAGTACCAACCCTATAAGTGAACCAATACCGAATGTAATATTATTACGAGCAAGGATGGTTCAATACTCACTCGGATCCGCATGAGAAAGCACGTATCCATACGTAGAAACATCATTGATCTCTTTTGTTACACTATAACAGATTGATGCCAAAACTACTCATACATAGTTCATAGCATTTCCAAAGAACCAACTTGTTGCAGAATCAAATGACTCTGGAGTCACAGCGGTTCCAACATATTCAAGAATACCAAATAACTGAAAAATAAAAGCAAAAAATATACCAGTAGCGATAAGCTGGGATATAGCCGCAATTATAAATAATCGACGAGTAGGAACATATCGTTGGATGATTCCGAGTGGAATATCGATACAAAATGCCACAAAATTAGCAAGACCCAAAAATATTCCCACTAATGCAATATTATCAAGCAAAAACCCAAAAAAGTATACCACAGAAAAATGAAATACCATCCAAACAAATCACTGAAATGAATTGGTAATATAAAAATTCCTGAGACGGTATCATTCAAGACCTGTTTGAGTAGAGATAACTACAGGATTTCATCCATTATCAACTTCTGAATCTATATCAGAAGATTCTGTCTTATCAACTTCTTCCATGGAGAGGAATAAAAAAATAAAAGGCCAATAGAATTGGCCAATCTTCAACTACGAGGTTAGAGCCTACCACATGACCAACTGTGATACATAAACTGTATCAGATAATTTTTAATTCTGCAACTTCATATCTAATATTTCCCTTGTAAAGTTGTTCTAATGTGTCAAAAATAAGAATTATAAATTCGAAACCTTCTGAAGTTCCTTGATCTTACGCAATCTCTGCATCTGATCATAAGCAATAGTTGATTCGAGTTCAGCACGAACTTGTTTTTTATTCGCATTTTTTTGATCTTGTTGTTCATTTTCTCGGGCAATTGCTTCATCCAAGAGTGTATCAATCACTTGAAGTCCAGATAGGAATCTTCGAGCCTCATCTTCCTGAAGCTGATTACGAATAGCAACAAATCGGGTAATGTATCCATCCCAATCAGATATAATATGTGTCTGACGTTCTGAAGAGAGAACAGCAAAAATACGAGAGATATTATGACGATCCTCATCTGTGATCGGTGAACGTTCAAGAAGCAATTGGAGACGAGTATTTTGCATCTTTTTAGGGTAAAATTATGCAACCGATTGAAACCTTTCATCATTTGCAGCCATAATAGCTGCTGTAGAAGACACACTACTTGCCTGTATACGGGCAAGTTCTGATTTTAGCATTCAACCTATAATAAATTGTACTCATTCTGAAACTCTTTTCAACTTTTCTGCAATAACATCTAACTGCTTTAGAACTTCTGGATTTTTTGCTAAAAGAACCCTCAACTGCTCTAAATAGAGGAAAATTGAATCTTCTTGTTTTTCAGGATTACGTTTTTCTCACTTTTCTGGTGAATATTTTATATTGCCATTCATACTATTTATAGTTATGTTAAGTACAATACTATATGAAATAATCTTTTTTTGCAAATAAAAGATAAATTATTATTATAAATATATGTAATCTCCTCATCTGGATCTACTTTTTATAAAAAATTTCTTTTTTACTATTTCATAAATGAAATCTTTTCCTTGGCAAATTCTTCTCGATTGGTATGAACAAAATGGAAAACATGATTTCCCGTGGCGACAATATGAATCCAATGATAATATCGGATATCGTGTCTGGCTTGCGGAAATACTCCTTCAGCAAACTCAAGCAGACCGAGTAGTATCATTTTATGATAAAATTCTCTGAAAATACCCAACCATACATACCCTTGCAGCTGCAAGCTATGATGAATTTTTTCCATATTACCAATGACTCGGATACTATTCTCGGGCTCGCAATCTCCTGAAAACTGCAAAAATAATCAGCGAGGAATACAAAGGAATATTCCCAAAAGATAAAGAAATACTCAAAAAACTCCCTGGAATCTGAGAATATACAGCAAGAGCTATCCTCGCATTTGGATACAATGAACCAATTCTTGCCTGGGATACCAATCTGGAAACTATATTCTCCAGATACCATAAAGGAGCTAAAAATATCAAGCTCACCGAAGAAGAAAAAGAAGAAATAGAGCGAGATTTTCAAAAATTCATATCAAATAATAATACTATTCGAGATATCAATAATGCCCTTATGGATTGGGCTCGTCTCGCTGAACCAAAAACCTCTTCCCTATTCAATTCTGAAAAATATATATTTACTGAAAGTGAATTCTATCTCACTGAATGAAAAAATGAAATCATCGAGAAAAAAGTATCAAATAGTTTCCCCATTCCTGATGCAGAGATCATTATCTCACTTCATCAAGATCATAAGGTGTATTACTCTCTATCGGATGATAGTTATATTCCATTCATCCTTGCACCATCTGAAAACAGAGAAACCCGGAAATATATACAAGATTACTTTAGAAAAAACTACGGACTCGAACTCTCCGTACGCCCAATACATCGAAAATGGCTCTCCGAAGATGGAAAACCATATATTGCCGTCAATGCTCAAGTACAAGCTGGTAATAACACTTTCTATAAATGGGATAAAAAAGGGACTAAAATTATATAAGTGACTGAATTATCTCATATTCATCATCTGTCACTGGAGTAATCGAGAGTCGATTCCCCTTCTGGAGTATTTTCATAGATGCAAGCCTAGGAGTACTCCTCAATTCTGAAAGAGATATAACAGAAGCTAGTTTTCCTATGAATCTCACATCCACACATTGCCACGTAGGCTTCTCTGGGGTTGACCGAGGATCAAAATGCTTATCAGAGAAGATAAATTGAGTTATATCATCATGAGGAAGTGAGGCGACCTCAGCAAATCCAGCAATACCTGGAATCTTGCAATTGGAATGATAGAATAACACCCTATCCCCTACTTTCATACTATCTCGCATATAGTTGCGAGCCTGATAGTTGCGAACGCCAAACCAACTCGATACCCCATCTCTCTCCAGATGATCTATAGAATACTCTGTGGGCTCTGATTTCATCAACCAAATAGACATAAAAAAGAAGTTATTTCACTATTCTAGTGAATATTGAAAGATCTAAAAATATAAAAAATAAATCTATAAAAAAACAGGTAATATTTAATATACTATCATTAATTTTTCTCTCTCCATACACCACTATCATATATCTCTTGCGCCCTTGAAAAATCAAATCTCCCTTGGTATCGCTCAATCGCTCGTATAGACCATTTTACGATACCTCGCACAATACTAAAATCTCGAAAAGTAATATCATTCGATAGTTCTTTTTGAAATAAAGGAATCAGAAGTGTACGTTCTCGAAGAGAGGCCTTGTGACTACTATACCCTGAATTCCAACAAGAAATTGGAATACTTAGAGCTTGAAGTATTTCTTCATGTCCAAAAGTTGAAATCCCGAGAAGAGAACTCAGGCTCTCTTGAGTATCACTTTGAAAAATCTTTACCGGAATCATAAATGGATTTTTAATGAGAGCCTGTTGATTATTCCATTGAATAATAGCATCAGTAAGGGCTCTATGAAATCCCCCATTTTTCTCTTGCTGTTGCCAATCTCTCAAAAAATCAGCACAATGGACTAAAAATTTCTTATTTCTACGAATTCGCAATCGAGAAGGATATATCGGAAGTCACTGAAGAATACGCGTCATCTCTTGACGTACATCATCAGAAAGCTTAAGGGCTTGAAAACCTCATCCAGTATGGAGATTTTTTCATTCCCCATTTCCGAGTTTTCTACTAAGCCATTTCCAATCAATAGGAAGCTCTTTTTTGTTATCTCATGGAGTATTCTCACGATTCATTCGCTCAGCAAAAATCCCATATCCAAGATTGAGTCAATTTTTTCGTACGCATTGAAGAAGTAAGTGTTGATGAGCTTGGATAACCTCTATGACTTCATTGGGTAACATTTTCTGACGGCCCGTGAGAGTAGAGGTATATGCATTTGGACTTTTTCTTGTAGTAAGGCCTTGTTTAGAAAAAGCTGTAGTAATCTTATAGAGATTTTGTAGAGTATGTGGGAAAGAAGGATCAACTTTGCGAATATCTCAGATGATTTCATAAAAAATCCCCTGCGTACGGCGCTCATGATTATAATTTCTAAGTTCTAAATATCTTGCATATATTTCCTGAGTACATTCATTTGTGATACCAAGTTCCACCGCAATCAGTTCGATTTTTTTATCGGAACTTATGTCCAAATTGGGCGTATCCATATATAGTATATAAAAATATTTTATATACTATACTTTAAAAAAATAATTTATCAATATTATTGCCTACTAAAAAAGAATCCCTCCAATTCTGGAGGGATTCTTAAATATAAAAGCTTACATATTGATCTTTTGTGGAACTCCAACAACCCCCTCGAAGAATGCATCGAACTCTTCTTGAGTCATCTCCTCTTGAACAAGAAGTGCCTTTGCAATGTTCTCATGAAGTTGTTGATTTGTCTTTATAATCTTATTCGCAAGAGCATAGGCTGTCTGGAGAATAGTTCGAACCTTATCATCGATCAGTTTGCGAGTCTCATCAGAGATAGCCTTCTGTTGTGCCTCAGCACCAAGATAATTCCCTTCTACACTATCAGGAGCATAGTTCTCAGCACCAAGATCAGCATCAAATCCGAATCGCATGACCATCGCTCGTGCAATCTCTGTAGCTCGCTCGATATCTGATGAGGCACCTGTTGTGATATAGTTCGAACCAAAGAATATCTCTTCAGCTACACGTCCACCATATAGGGTTGCAAGTTCATCGAGATACTTCGCTTTTGAAGTATAGGTGCGATCTTTTTCTGGAAGGAACCAAGTCACTCCACCTGCTCCTCCACGAGGAAGAATAGATATCTTGTGTACCGGATCAGTATGAGGAAGCATCTTTCCGACGATAGCATGACCAACCTCGTGAATGGCAGTGAGATATTTCTCATGATCCGTCATCCGAAGTGACTTTTTCTCATTTCCCATCACTACCTTTTCGATAGATTTCTGGATCATTTCTTGAGTTATACTTTTCGAACTTTTCTTACCTGCGAGAATTGCAGACTCATTGAGAAGATTTCCGAGCTCAGCACCAGAAAATCCGATCGTAATACCAGCGATACGATCCCATCGTACATCATCAGCAAATGGCTTTCCTTTTGCATGAACTTCGAGGATTTTTTTGCGATCTTCGAGAGTTGGGAGATTAATAGTCACCTTGCGATCAAATCGTCCTGGACGAAGAAGTGCCTTATCAAGGACATCTGCACGATTGGTAGCCGCCATGATGATCACATTGGTCTCATTATCGAATCCATCCATCTCTGTCAGGATCTGATTGAGTGTCTGCTCTCGCTCGTCGTGTCCTCCACCAATACCAGGAGAACGCTTCTTACCGATAGCATCGATCTCATCGATAAATATAATCGAAGGAGCATGTTCACGAGCCTCACGGAAGAGATCACGAACACGAGCAGCTCCAACTCCAACGAACATCTCTACGAATTCTGAACCAGAGATAGAGAAAAATGGAACCTCAGACTCTCCAGCAACTGCTCGAGCAAGGAGTGTCTTACCAGTACCTGGAGGTCAAACCATAAGGATTCCTCGTGGAATCTTAGCTCCAAGATCTTTATATTTCTTTGGATTTTTGAGAAAATCAACAATCTCTTCTAGATCAGCCTTCTCTTCTTCAGAACCTGCTACATCTCCGAATGTCACCTTCTCATCAAGTTCAGGATCATACATCTTAGCTCGACTTTTGATGAATTGCATCGGATTACCCATTCATCCTCCACCCATACGGGCCATGAGAAATATCATCAAAACCACAAAAAGAATTGTCATGATAACACTCGGGATAAATTCCCAAAACGCATTGGACCACTCATTGTTTTTGATAGTTACCTTCGTCGGATTCGTTGGATCAGAGAGACCAATATCAGTAATGGCAACATTAGCAGGAAGTATCATCCGATCCACATCTCGTTTGATTACCTCTTTTCCGCTCACTATATTAGTGATAGCCTGCTTGCGACCTTCGATCTCAAGACCTGATATAACAATCTCTTCATAGGTACCAGATTGGTAATTCTGACGGATTTCATTGAGTCCAATCTTGTAATTTGGATTGATTTTCTCTGTGCCACTATTGGACCAGACAGAATACAATGCTCAGAGAAGAGCAAAAATAAGGAGAGGAACAAGAAAAGTTCTTGGAGTAATCTCGATAATCTTCACCTTTGCGTCCTTTGGTATATTAAGATTTGGTTTTTTAGGAGTTGGTTTTTTAGTATTTTTTGGTGCCATGAGAATTGATAAAATATGTGAAATTAAGCCGACCAATTATATAAAAAGTAGGGTAAAAAGCAAAGGAAAGTAATGAAAACTCAAGCAAATATTATGAGACATATTGAATCTCAAATGTAAAAGAAAATTGGCCTTTAGAAATAGAAGAATTTTGAACCAAATCATCCAAAATTGTCTCAAAAATCTCTTGTTCCGACTCTGAAAATGACTCTTGGAACGAGTTAAAATGAATCAAAATCAAATGAATTCAAGTAATTGAATCAGAATACTCTATTCAGATAAGATTATGGGCCGATATGGAACTCATAACATCAAAAAAAGCATCCCAATTATTTCAATAATATGGAGGAAATGAAAAATTGGATGCAAAAACCTCAAATAATTCTTCTTGTTTTGTAATACCTAAAAGATCAATTCTGATATCTTGAATCATACAGAGGATGTGTTATTGTATGGGGTATATTTTTTTATTTGTTTCATTTTCCATGTTGGATTCGCACGCTGAAGTGCTTCGTATACTCCATTGAAGTGCAATGCTCCGTATACCACAGCTATATTCTGATCTGGATGACCCTGAATATACTCAATGATCTTATCATTGCGACGATCGATAATAGTTGTAAAAAGCTGTGCTCCTGATCCTGATGTAAGGACAGAAGTCATATCATCCGATTGCTTCAATGACCAATTCATAAAACCACGAGCTATCCATCCAGTAAAAATACGTTCTCTGGAAGTAAGGGCTGAGAGAGTTTTTTGAATCTCAGATTCGATATCTACCACTTCTCCAGTAGAAGTAACTATCCCTGTTCACATCAGGGATATAATCTCATCAATAGAAAGATCTACCGAAACAAGTGATCCTGTATTGATACCTTCAAAAAGCATCTTATTATCCTGACTCTGAAGTCCTATGATATTCGCAATCTCGGAATACAGTGTAGGAGTAAAATCAAAACCGATGGATTGATTAAATAATGCCTGATTTTCTGGTGTTCCTGGCTTTACACCTTCCATAATGATGGTATACCCGCTCTGAGCAAGAGCTGCTATTGCCTCTTTTTTATTCGTATAAAATTCTGGGGTTGCTATATGAGACATCTCGATAAAAACAACCTCCTGACCAGAATTCGATAATGAAATATCTGAAAGCACTCCTGGAGTTGCATTCTGATAGGTAATAAAAGAAAGTGAAATCGCAGTGAAAAATCCAATGGTAGCAAGAATCGTAAGGATATATTGTGGTAGAATTTCTTTCCAAGAATATACTACCCCTCTTTTAAAAATGGAACGAACAATAGTATTCAGTAAGAATATAGCAATGGCTATTATTATAATCCGAAATGCAAATTGCAAAAATGGAATAATACCAAAAAAACCCTCAAAAATGAGGGCAATAATGGAAAATATATATGCGAGAATTTTTCACTTAGACATACTAGCGTTTTTTTCTTGGTTTCTTCTTACCGAAGGTATCAATTTTTTTATCTGCAATTTTCTTCTCAAGCTCTACAATCTCTTCACCGAAGTGTTCTTCTCGTGATCCGCCTTGTTCTTTTGGTTTAAACATACTCTTTCGACTTCGGAGCTCTATCTCAATAGGAGTCCCCTCAAATCCAAATATTTCACGAATCTTGTTCTCGATATAGCGAACATACGAAAAGTGAAAATGTTCAGAATTATTCACAGAAATCATAAATTTCGGAGGATTCACATCCACCTGTGATCCGTAATAGATACGAGGCTTGTGTGACTTCCGATTCCCTGTTGGAGCGTGGTCATAGGTAATCTGTTCTAGGAACTTGTTGAATACTCCTGTTTTTACTCGTTTATTTCGCTCTTCTCGAATCTTGATAGCATGTTCCAGAACAAGATCGATTCGCTTATTCTCTATTGCTGAAGTAAATACTACTGGAGCATACGAGAGAAAATCAAACTTCTTCGAAAGATAGTGCATATATCGTTCAAGAATAGTGTCCTTATTGACTCCCGGCTTATTCATTACCTTATCCCATTTATTTACCACTAGGATGATTCCTTTTTTCTCCTTCATCGCTTCACCAACAATATGTTCATCCTGATGAGCAATACCCTCGAATGCATCCATCACCACTGCGACTACATCAGATCTCTCTACAGACTTCTCGGCTCGCATTACACTCCATTGCTCGATGTTCGCAGATCCAATCTTACCCGCTCGACGGATACCAGCAGTATCAATAAGAACAATATCTTCATCCTTGAACTTGATAACCGTATCGATCGCATCACGAGTCGTTCCTGGCATATCATAGACAATCGATCGAGTCTCCCCTGCAATAGCATTCACGAGTGATGACTTTCCTACATTTGGACGACCGATGATCGCCAGTCGGAGCATCCCTTCATGGGTTTCATTCTTGATAAATCCAAATCCGAGCTCCTTGAGCATCTCCGCAACCTTGGATTTGAGTTCACCAAAACCACGAGTCTGTACAGCACTCACAGGAACAACGTCACCAAGTCCTAGTGACAAATGTTGATATGCTTCCATTGCTCGTTTTGGATTATCTGCCTTATTGGCTACCACGAGAACTGGTTTTTTTGACCTGCGAAGAAGCTTGACGATAAACTCGTCAAAATCAGTCATACGATCGTATTCAAGAACAAAAAGAATCAAATCAGAAGAATTGATAGCATCATTCGCCCGAGACCGTACATCATTCAAAAGGGTTTCATTGTCCGCTTGAACAATACCTCCACTATCTGCCATCATATAGGATACTTCATTTTCCATATCATCAATATGGTACTCAATAATATCTCGAGTAGTATTCTCGATATCTGAGATAATAGCAATACGATGCCCCGAAAGTGAGTTAAATATACTCGATTTTCAGACATTTGGACGACCGATGATTGTAACGCGAGCAAGCATGTGATTCAATTAAAAATTATGAATATGAAATCGTCTTTTCTTTTGTGTTATTTTCTGCACAGTATAGGGAAAATGGGGAAAAAGCAAATGAAACCACTATTTCGAAGTATAGAAGAAATCGATCTTATACTCTATAGATGCTATAGATATACCAGAGCGAAGAATACCAATATTAATATATCCATCCTTTGTTCCATATTTGAGCGTAATTCCACTTTCAAGAACATATATATTTCCATCTCGGGCCATAGCAACTAATGGTTGATAACTCGAATCAGTGATATAGATTCATCCAGGAATAGATACATCTGTTAGGCTTACTGAAGTAATATTAATAGAAGAAAGAGTTGGTGTAATATATATACCTGTATTTGTTGATGGTACCTCTTTTGAGAGATCTATAAAACGTACATCTTCGGGAAGACCAAGAGTATGTCGATGTGATACAGATCCCGCAGAATTAATAGTAAGTATCTCCATAGGATTCTCTGCAGTTGCCGGAATAATATCAGTAGTATATCAGATTGGTAATTGTAACACGCCATGAGAATTCATCGAAATGATATCAGTGTTTGCCTTAAGATCTATAGATTCTATAGATGTAAAGAATGATCCTGTTAAAAATCCTCAAAAACTATCTGTTGGGGTCAATTCTTGTGAAAGAATTTTTGGTACTTCACCAGATCTCACACGGAAAAAATGGATTGGAGTTTTAATCACTGGTTCCGTAATAGAACCCTCAATATTTCCAGCTGATGTTACATTTTGAATCTTTGGTACTGGGGTATATGCCTCAATAACAAGTGGCATAATTGTTACATTATTCATTTCATCGATTGCTCTCAAAGCCATCTCATAATTCCCTGGAGTTGTAAATTGACCAAATTCGAGATCATATGCTGTAATACTAAATCCTGTTCATGAAACAGCAAAATCATCTTCAAATATTCCATTACCATCAGAATCAATAGTTAAATCACTATCTATAGAAAGGGTTGCATCTGATAAGTCTGTTAGAATATCAGTTATTTTAAATACTTTCTTAGAATAAATTGGTAGCCTTATCTGACTTGGAAGATCAATCAATGGGGCACCATCATCAGATGAGGCTTGAGGAGAAAAAAGAATTACCCCAGCCCGATCAGTCTTCTTAGTAGTAAGATTATGTACACGACTATAATAGTAACCATTAGCATATGGTATTGAAACTTCATACCCGTCATCTTTATCTCCAAGATCATACGTAAGATACGTTGATCAACCAGCAAGCGTAAGGTCATTTCAATTTGAATGGTTATGAACTACCGATCAACCATCAGAGGCATACATCTGCATTCCAGGAAGTATTGGCATACCAATTAAGTCATCAGAATACACATATCGAGAATTATCTTCTGCTCCTATCAAATAGAGTTTCCCATTCGATGTTGTAATCTCTGTAATATCAGAAAATTCATACCCTGTGTATGGATCTAGCGTAATTGATTGACTTCATCCTGTCATACTTAGATTCTGATATGTGATATCTATACTATTTTTCCCAGTATAAAGAACTCGACCTGGGGAAAGCGAAATAGATAATGCACCTGTATATATCTCGATATTTCGCCCCTGAAGAACAAAAGAAGCTGAATCCTGAACACTCTTAAGTGAACGAGTAATACGAGTAGTAGTAAAGGGTACATTTTGAGCCGAAACACTTCCAATAGAAAGAAACATATCTATCGTTGTTTTTGGTGTTTTTTGAGGATCATGATTTCATATATCAATCTGATCCCATTCAATATACCTATCATAGAATTCCGCTCTCCACTCCGTTTCATCATGAGATGCGGGAATAAATGAAAAATTAAGATTCTTTGGTGTAGATCGATTTTCATGGAAATAATCAGGAACAAATGGAGCAAGATCGTCACTATGTATTTCAGAAATTTTTGAGGAAAGATCCTGTATTTTATTTGGGGTATGTTGCCAAGAATACTTAACATACAATACACCATCAAGAAGATATATATAATCCATATCCCCATCCTGATCTATATCGATAGTATCAACACGAGTATCTTCAGTGAGAGGAGAAATATAGTCAAATAATTGTGTCTGAATACCACTTGGTGTACGGATATATACTCATTGATAATTTGATGAATACCCTTCCGCTATATTCGTGGTACTAGATCAAGCAGAGCCAGTAGTTGCAGCAACCACTCGGGCAAGTTTTCCTTGGAGGGATTTTTTTGTAGATTCTAGATCTGAATTTGATGTAGGACTATCTAAATCTGGAATACTTGAAGAATCTTGAAAATCATTGAATTTTTTAAGTAATCCTGCTGATCGAGAATATCCATTCTTCATATCTGCAATCAATTGTCTTGATTCTCCAGAAATATCAGATTCAAGCAGATCAATAATATTACGCAATTGAGCATTATTATCATTTTCGGCATTGAGGTACTCTTTTAGAAGATCAAATTTCTTATCATTATGCGCAATAAGGTCATTTTGTACTTTTTCACTTTCGATCTTTGCCGCAGCAAGTTCTCGCTTTAAGGCTATACGTGTATCACCAAATTCTGGAGAATCTAACTCATTTAAAATAAATTTTGTAAATTCTTCCACTTCTAGAAATGTATCTTTTTCATTCTCAATTTCAGAAAATATCTGTGCAATAATTCCTGATTTTTCATGAATATTTTCTTCAATATTATATGGAATTTGTTTATTAAGATTAATCTTTGTACTCTGTATACCGACATCTTGCATGATCTTTTTTGGAAGAACATTCTTGAGGTCAGTACCAAATTTATTCACTGGTTTTACTGCTGCACGAGAAAATTCAGCAATAAAATCAGACTTCAATTCAAAATTAACATGTGTTCATACTCGTATTTCCTTAAGAGTAGGAAGGGAGAATTGTGGGGTCTGGAGGGTAAGAAAATCAAATAAAGAAGTTCATTGACGTTCGGTTCTTTGAGCAATAACATCTCCAGCTTGCCATTCTGGGATTAGTACTGTTTTTTGATAATAACAATACATCTTAGAGATCAATTTCAATATTTTCAAAAATGCCTGAAGTGAACCTGCAAGTTTTGGAAGTTTTGGTGGAGGTGGAAGATCTGGAAGCTTGATCTTAGGAAGTGATGGAAGGTCTGGGAGGTCTGGAAGCGGAGGAAGTGCTGGAAGTATTGGAAGTGGAGGAAGTGAAAGTCCCGCAGAAAATCAACCAATAGAAAGATTTGGAAGATCTGGAAGACGAATTGGAGAGATACGAATATCGAAATTCGGCATTCCAAAGATGATAGCAAACCGAATATCTGAAAGATCTAAGATAATATCTGGCCACTTTGGAAACTTAATCACTGGAATAGAAGGAAGTAACATGGACAAGAGTTTGAATTTCCAGCTTTGAGCATTTCCTCGTTCATTTCGACACACTCAGCAACTCACACTCGTATCAAGAAAAATATCAAGAAGGGGCTGCCAACCATCAGCTATAGACTTGATGAGAACAAATAACTCTGCCCATTTCCTAAATCTAATTCCATTGTCACGAAGCCATCATCCAGTGATCTGTTGAATAGTGTTTATATTACAGAGAATCTGGGTAATATATCGCTCTTTCCAAGTAAGATATTTGAGTACTTTCGTTGGAAAACGTTTATACTCTTCAATTCGTTTAAGATTTTCTCTAATACTGTTAACAAATGGACCAGATTGAAGTTTAGCCTTAGTATCAAGACATGCGGCTGATGGATCACTTATACAGAAGTTCTTCATCGCTTTATCAAATTCCTTCATATAACCATCAAGTGCTCGACCATACTTATCAAGCTCACTCATATGAATCCAAGGAATATTGAATGGAATATTAACCTGATGAATTTTAATAAATGGAAGTTTTCCGATCATTGTATAGGCAGTCTTCATTGTATTTGCTGCCCCTTTTGCATCTGATAACATTGCACCTGCATTTGGTTTTTTACCATCCAAAGCGTTACTCATTCCTTGTTTAATATTATCAATATTAGCATTTGAATAGAGTTTCCCAAGCTTATCAGTAATTCCCATAAATCCGCTATCAACCTGAGCATTTTGTCCAAAATCTGTTGGAGGAATTATAGTAAGATTTGGTGGAGTAAAGAGTGAGGTAACAATTTCCTCTGTCTGACGAGTCAACCAATCCATAATAAAATCAGGAAACGCAGGAATTCTAATATTTTTTAATTTCACTACCTTGCTAATATCAGAGATTTTTGTATTGGAATCAATTTCCATCTCTATACTTGAACCTCCTCATCCAGAAGAATTTCCTACACGAAGCAAAGGTCCATATGACGATGATTGTGCTCATCGTTTTGACATATTAGCATAAATTCCATTAAGCTTACTTACATCTGGATTTTTAATATATTTTACAATATCATCAGTTATTACTTGATTTTCTGAAGCAGTACCACCACCTACCTTTGGGCGGCAAGAAGATGCATTCCATGTATCAGACAATGTCCCAAGTCCTGATATTGGCGCCACATTACCATCAGCAATAGAGCCATCTCATTTACATACAGCCATTGGCTTCGTCATAACAATACAATTTCCTCATTGAATAAATGGTGAAAGTCCCTTTGGTGGCACTTTTCCCATTGCAGAGGCAGGACCTCAAAGACAAATTGCTGTACCTACTCCAAGAGTGAGAGTAGGAGTGACAAACACTCGGAAAAAATTAGAAACAGAATCTATTCCTAACATTCATCCCACTCATAGAGTAGTATTACAAACTCCTGTAAACTCGAATGGTGATGCTGGCCAAACTGTAGGAATCTGATAGCATCAACCTGGTGTAGGAACATTGATACCAGTAAGTCCACTAAAAATTGGCAACCCCTCATCGATGATCAGACCATCGCCTAATAATTTACCAAACATTACAGGATCAGATCATGGTGCAAGAGGTGCCCAATTCATCGGAAAGCTCATACATGAACCTCATCCAAATCAACATGCAAGACCATCAAGAAGATTTTGTGTTGCATCAAGAATAGCATCTTCTGACTCTGAATCAAATCAGATAGTCATAGATCCATTACTCTGAGTAACCTTAACAAAAGGTTTATTTTCAGAATTTGATGTTGTCATCTCATTGTATGTCTTCTGTTTTTCTGCAAGTGTCTGATTTTCAATACTATCAGGGATTGCATTTGCATCAGAATCGGCAAGTTTAGCATCAAGTCCATCTGGTAAATCAGCGGTTCCAAATTCATGAGTTCACTTTGTATAATCACGAGAAGCTGGTCATGAACTCCAAAGGAGCATTGAAGCACCACAAGTGGTAGATGTTTTAAATCCAACATCACCATACATATCAGATCCTACTGTATTTTTCTCAAGATCACCAACAATCATCTCCCCATAACTTGCTGGAAGTGCAATCATATCATATGATATCTCGAGAGTAGCCCCTGGAGGAATATCTCTCCCAATAAAATACATATCATAATCCCCTATCGTGAGAGCCTCAAAAGGACGATCAATACTATTTCCTCATACTGTAACTGTATATTTTTCGGTAGCATCAAGTGAAAAAATCTTCGGAACTACATCAAGATATTCAACATTAGTGATAGTTGTATTAGTAGTATTTTTTATTGAGATCTGAGCATGAATAAGGTCATCTGGATATAGAGTTGTATGTGTTGTATTGGTATATTTTTTTTCTACATTAAGTCCATGACCTACGGCATATTGACTTCGAACAAAAGTATCCTGTCTCTCCCCTGTTTTCCCAGCTCAAATATCATCAAATACCCCTGAAAGAGTAGCCGAGTCTGTTACTTCAGAAATCTCAGGTTCAGGATGAGTATATTGATAATATACCTCATTCTTGAGCATAGTATCATCAACTGATCCTGTATTTTCAATTGGATTTACTCAAAGTGGTCACACAAATTGTGGAGTATTGCTTGCTTTGATGGCTCCACCAACAGTTATTGGATCCTCACTTAAACTAATACCAAGAGTTGGATCAAGAACTTTTTTTGTAAAATTACCAGCCGTTGCTGTCCCATAAAGTATACCAAGTTCACCACTTGCAGTGATATATACAATATCATCCAACATATCTGTATCCATATCATAAATACGGAATTGAGAAATATTTTTTGGTACTGGAGCACCTCCATCAAGAGTGATATTTGGTCGAGAAAATTTACGCTCAGAATTATCAAGCAAAATAAGTGAACCCTCTTTGTTTATACCAACAATATCTGCAAATCAATCATGAGTAAAATCTCAAAATTCAAGCTGACTTGTTCCAATATCTTTATTATAAGTGATCATTCCTCTTGATCGAAACTTACCACCAAGATTCAAAAATAATTCAACAAATCCATCTTGATATAAAACAATAAGATCCATCTTTCCATCTGCATTCATATCCCGATGAAAGAAGTTGGCAATACCAGAACGAGTTCAACGAGCTATAATAGATCCAACTGTTCTATCAATACCATCAATCTCAGTTCCTGGTCGACCATGATCAATATGTGCCACTGGATCACCCAGATTCACAAGTGTATAGGTATGAAAAAATTTTGTTGCTTCCCCAACAGTATCACCAGCAGCATAAGCAAGTAACATAGTATTATTACCCGTCCAACCAACTCAAGGTGTTTCTGAAAGTGAACCAATTGAATCTGAATCACTTGGACCATTTTTTGTTTCATCAAGTTCCTTAGATGTTGCTGATCGATAAATCTTATATCCAAGGATATTAGATCCAAAAATCTTCCCATTCATTTTTTCTATAGAAAAACCTGAGCTAAGTATTACTGGAGTATTTCTTGGTGTTTGAGTTGTTGCTGAGTTAGACCTTTCAACAGAAAGAGAATCATCCGTAATATATATCAAAGTTGCAATCTCAATATCATCCTGCATAACACGTATACCAAGCCCAAGATTATTGGAATCTTTTGGAAGCAGAGCGATTCCAGGTAAAGAGTTAATAAGGCCATCATTTTGTATTGAAAAAATATTCGTACCAAGAGAATTGAGTAGTATTTTATCGCTATTAATACTCGTAGTAAGTTCACTATTTTCTGGAAGAATAAGACGAATAGTTGGAGATTTTTTTGATATATAGCAAGATACTTCTGATGCTTCTTGGCAAGTTTCCAATGTTGCATTCTGCATATGATAGAGAATTCTTGCAGCTTGCTTGCGGGTAACAAGGTCAGAAATAGTCAAAAGAGGAAATCAATCAGAAAGAGAAATACTAGATTCCAATGCAAGATCCTGGGTTGTGCTTCCAATCTTATATGATCCACCTGGCAATACTGAAACAAGGGTTTCCTCTTGATATGGACTATCGAGTACTGTACTTACTGCCAAGCTCTGAGAGAGTCCCGCTGTAACATTATAAAGAATATCTTCCCCTTCCCGAAGAAAAGATCATCCAGCAAGAACTGTATATCGAGCATTATAGTCAGGAGCAAATCGAACTTTTTCATCATTTCATACAATATATGCCACATAACGATCTACACCTGGAACGGTATGGAGACCATACTCATCTGTATATGATATACTATAATTTTTGATTCCTGGAACATCCACAGTATAATATCATCATATAATTGGCATCTTATAGACCCCATTTGCGAATATGATTGCCTGAGGAATCTCTACATTTCTAGCAAGCGTCCCTGCAAGAGTAGCGAGTGAGGCTATATTATCATATCGATCCCTAAGAGAGAATATAATATTCTCATCATCCTTTGTATGAGAAATATAGAGTGGATCACCCGGGAGTAAAGAGAATTTTATATCAGAAAGAGAGCCAATACCAGGAATATCTATGGAAAGTGCATGATCCCCTGCTATTGTACCAGGAAGATAATCAAATTTTTCTGAAACCCCATCCGTTATAGTAATAGCATCTTTAGAAAAAGATCACGCTCCTTGAGGAAACTCCCAAGAAGCCACAGAAGAAAGTCCTGCTATTTTATTACCAGAAGCATCCTGTATTTCAATATGAGCACCTACAGGGTCACCTCATACTCGAGGATTAGAATCTCGCATCACCACAATACGAGCAGATTCATATATTGTAATATCTTTATTTCAAACTAACAAGTTTTCATCAATACTTGCAGAAACACTCAATGTACCTGAATCATCAGATCCTATAACAATAGGGATCTGTCCTTCCATGATATCCATCTTCATGGTAGTTCTTTTCTCTCCATTTGCATCAACAAGATATCCACCAGTAATATCAACCTTTAAACTATGTACATCTGGAGAGATAGGATTACCTAGACGATCCAATAATCGAATATTTGCAAGAGTTCGTGTTCCACGTACCAATGCTGATGAAATTGGAACAATACGAACTTGAGAAAGCGTACCAGCCTCGACAGCAAAAGTAAATTCACCACTGATACCAGAATTATCTTTTGCAATAAATCGATATACTCCAATTTTCTTAGTTATATCTGTAGGAAGAGAATCTTGACTTGGATTAAATGATGATCCAGAGTACACTAATGCTCCATCTACATCATCAAATATCTCTATTTTTACAGGTGTTTTTACACTTACCTCTGATTCATCTTTAAGAACTTTTTGTATTCTAAGAGTAATAGGATCAGATGAAGTTGCATCAATATTTGAGATACTTGCACCGGATTGAAATAATCCAAATGTATAATATTCTGGGGTGATTTCTACTTGAAATTCACTTGAGTCAATACGAAGCTCTGAACCACCAGGAAGAGGTTGAGAAAAATATCATTTAAGTTTAACTATTGCTGCAGTTCAGCGAGATTCAAGTATGAAACTTGCTCATTTTTCTCATACAGTTGAATTTTCTGGTGATATTAGAATATAATTTCCAAGCTCAGAAGCATTAATATTCTTACCTCCTACACTCACTGATTCAATCTCCAGATGAGCAATAGTATTTGGGATAGATGTAAGAATCTTGTTATCTTTTTGTAACGAAAGATCTACTGTAATTGAATCTTTTAGATTCATGCTTGATCTCGGAAGATGAGGAATGACTCGTGATCCTGCATAAAAATTCGTAAGAGCATTTGGATCTTGAGCAATCTTATCTGGTGGAGATTCTTGTGTTTTTCAGTTTGAACTATCCATCCCTATAGTTGTTGGAGAACAAGAACCTGCAAGAATCTTTGGAGGAAATTGAGCTGCAATCCAACACATAATAGCACTTGGCCATTGTAAAAGTGGAACTCCTTCAGGTGGTCAACATTCTGCTGCAGAATTTCATCCTGAAGCATCTGTATCAGCTTTTGATTCATCAGAAATATTTACTCATTCGATTTCACGGAGTTTTGCTTCATACTCTGCCATAGAATTACTATAGGTAGATTGTGAAAAATCTGCAGCAAAAGAATCAGGAAGTCCAAGATATGCAATTTCATACTCATGTGATGAAGTTGGAATTTTTGGTGGCGTTTCTACAAGAGGTGTCACAAGAGTATTTTCATGTGAATACGATAACATTGCCTCGATAGCTTGTCGATATTTGAGAGAAATATCAGGATGAAGCCAATGTTTTGCTTGAATTATTTTCAGAATCATTTCATCTGAAAGATACTGATTCCAGTCAATCGGAGATACAGGAAGAGTACCAGCAGAAAGATATGCATTTGCCTTAGTATATTTTGCTGAGTTAGTTGTTGTATTTTCTAGATTGATAATCTTTTGCCATTCTGCATCCGCTTGAGCCTTGATCCATACACGAGCACTCACTATATCTGCACTTGGAATATCGAAAAAATTCGGATAGTTAATACGAGCTATATTTCCTTTTGGGGTATAAAATTCAACATATCGAACCATATCAACAGGAAGACTTGGAGTTATACCACTCGATTCTGCGGCATTTATCTCTTTATTGGTTGGAGAGACATGCTTCATAAGTGAAGGAATGGTATGAAAATCCATATCCTTATAATCTGTGATATCTATTGTATCACCAGCCATAACATTACCACTTCCGTCATATCATTCATAGGTAACCGTACAAATATTGTTTTTTGTAAAAATAGCCGCTCCATCAAGCTTGAGCTTTCCATTAATACAATCTCATTGAATGAGGCTTCCAAAAATTCCTACATTCGAAAAATATTTTGGAGAACCATTAGACTTATACTCATCTACGCTTGATTCAAAATCAAAAATTGTCGCAGTACTCGATACATTCGATATACAAGTATACCGAGGAGTTCACCCTGCTCGGCCACATAATCCACTTGCCCATTCACTTGGATATGCAGTAGAACAGACATCTCCAGTTATTGGATCCGTATCCGTCATGGCTCGGGCTGGTTGCATTACGTACTGATAGGATCCCTTGAGACAATCTTTTACTGATCCTGTTGTAATCCGATCCGTTTCTTTCATTCCTTGTAAAGAAAATATCGGAGCCGTAAATCCCTTGAACTGAGTGGTTGCTGGAAATTTTTCAAGAACATCAGAAGGGTCACCACTTCCTCAAGCGGCAATACGTAATATACTATTTCCTCACCAATACGAATCAATCTTTGGTTTACTTCATGGAAAACAATTTGGCCTCCCCATACCAACAAGCATCTGTGTATCATTTTTGAGAGTATTTATCTGTGATTCCGTCTTAAGGACATCAAATGCCACATTCGCCTCAACAAGCTCGGCTCGTCCATATTGAACAATATCACCAGTATTTCATCTCGCAATCGTACAATCAAGGGCTTCATTTATACTGGTACTTCGCTGACCAAATGCATAATTTTGCAAAATAGTAGTATGTGCACTGTTCCAATCAAGAGCATACCCAGAAGCATATCGTATTTCATCAAAAATCGGAATTCGTCGAGCATATTTATTATCTACAAGAAGTGCATCTATCTTTTTTTCAATTGCGGTATTTGCTTCATAGAGGATACTTCGAGCAACCTCATCCATCAAACTTATAGAAACTGGTGCAAGATCAGCCCGTACGGTAGCACCACTTGTGTACCTTCCAGCATTATGAACAGAAAGAAGCTCATCTCCAAGAGTTTTTTCATTAAAAATTCCCTTAAAATTTTTCAAAAATCAGAGAATAATATTCTTGGATTGAATATCTGGAAGCTTTTTTATTTGTTCCTCAGAAAGAGTATCATTTCCAGGAGAAATTCCAAGTTCAGAAAACATACTTGTTATTTCTGGATCTTCTGTTTTTTTATCGAAATCAGTAAGTA
>JABFSX010000016.1 GCA_013268835.1 Candidatus Altimarinota bacterium
CGTACGAAACCGAGTTATACGGATAATCGCATCTTCGGAAAAATCTATATTTTTATATACATTCTCTCACTGGAGCATCCCATCAATATACTTCCCATGACGAGCAAGATCCAGTGTCTGAGCCCGAGTCATAGGAAAAGCCTTGGCAATATCGAGGATACTTCCCTTTCCAGATTGTATGTCGAGACTCGTAGTTTTTTCGGACATCGATCTACTTGTAATTATTGGAATCAATTGGAAAAGAGTATATAGAAAAAGGTGCGAGAGTAAATAGAAAAGGCTTATACCCATCAATAAAAATACAGAAATTAATTTGACATATTTGGTATAACATATAATGTATAGTTACATTAACACATTTTTTATGTTACAACAACCACTTACTCCAGCTGATTGTTTCCGACAATGACTCCCTCTTCCAGAATGAACCACAGACTTGACGGTTTACTATTCAGATAGAATTAATCCTAAATGAACTCTTTCTTGAGTGGTTCGCCAGATAACTCGTACAGTAGATCGAACTGTAGGATATGATTTTACAACGAGTGATAATCGTATCCCTACAACTTGCGATTAGATAATTACCCTTTAACTCTCAAAATATGTCTCAAAATAATGCACAAAATGACTGGAGAGATGGAGTATCTCGTCCTGCAGAATGAGAGCTCCAAGCTTGGTTTCGAAAATCTCCAACAGACCCAACTCTAGAAGTCAGAACTATTGGAGCAGATTCTGTAACTGCCATTCTTGCCGAATGAACCGAGGCTCATATTCCAGCAGTCTTCGCTGAAGCTGATTCTGGTGATTAATACAAAAAATCCGTGGACTCCACGGATTTTTTGATTACAATGCAACTATATAAAAAATATCTATGTCCAATCTTATCACCTGTCCACACTGTCATCGTGATTTTTCTCTCGATGATGCTCAGAAACACGAGCTCGAAGCGATGAAAATAGAACTCGAAAAAAAGCTCCAAGCCGAGATCAAGGCGGATTCAGATAAACGGGCTCTCACTTGGGCTCAAGAGCAGATTGCGAAGGCTCGTCTCGAATCTGAGGAAAATGCTCGCAAGCAATCGATCGAACTCGAATCGCTCCGTAAGCGAGATGAAGAATGACGAAAAAAAGAAGAACAATTCCTTCGTCAGCAGAACGAATTCGAGATGCTCAAGAAAAATCTCGAACTCGAAAAGGATCGAGCCCGTATCGAAGAACGCAAAAAACTCGAAGAAGAATTTGCGAAGCAGACACAAGACAAGCTCAAGCTCGAACTCGAAAAACAAGATCTCGAAACAGATAAAAAACTCCGAGCCAAAGATGAGCAGATTGCTCAGATGCAGCGAGCTATCGAAGATGCCAAGCGCAAGGGGGAACAAGGTTCGATGCAGATCCAATGAGAGATTCAAGAGGATGCTCTCAAGGAACTCCTCGGTCACAACTTCCCTATCGACAATATCACTGACGTAGAAAAAGGGATTAAGTGAGCGGATATCATTCAAGAAGTTCGCAATGATTTCGGTCAATCCGTCGGTATCATCGCTTGGGAATCCAAGAATACGAAGGCATGGAGTGATAGTTGGGTAGAGAAACTCAAGGAAGATCGTCTCCGTGTGAATGCGGATGTCTCGATCCTCGTGACCGCTGTCCTCCCGAAAGATGTCGAGAAATTCGGTCTCTACAAGGGGGTTTGGCTCGTCGAGTGGGCGTATGTCCTCCCGATTGCCACGATGCTCCGTGGACAGATCGAAGCAATGGCACATCTCCGCACGAGCCTCGTATCCAAAGATGAGAAGATGGAAGTCGTCTATAACTATCTCACGAGTGCGAAGTTCAAGGACAAGGTCGAGAATATCATCGATGCATTCCGTCAGATGCAGGATCAAGTAGCCGAAGAGCGTCGAGCGTTCGAGTCGAGATGGAAAAAAAGAGAACAACTTCTCGAACAAGTGATCAAAAATACTGGGGGGATGTATGGGGATCTTGGAGGGATGTTGGGTGGGAAACTAGAAAAAGTGGAGTATTTGGAGTTGGGGAGTGGGTTGTAATTAATTTATTCATCTTATGAATGAGTCTATCAAAATAATATGACATAAATGTTTCTCTAATAATTGAGAGCCTCAGTGATTTAATGAAGTAAAACCTATAAATATAGTTATTTGAAAAAATAACTCCTGAAAGAGTAGTCTTTTTGATTCGATAAAACATATATGTTGAGATCCTCAATCTTTCTTTACTAATTCAGGTTCAATAATTATTGAGTCTGAGATTGAAGAATCTGATGTCGTATGAATAGGTGACTCAATTTCAGGATGAAATATCCCTTGAACAAGTCATAATGCTTACTTAAGATGATTTGTATGACAAAAATTGAAATATAAGTTACAAAACTGAGCTCAATCAATAATTTGACCAGATTTTCTTTCTTATGCATGAGTATATTTTCAAACTATTCTTTCTAGAAAAACAGAAAACTCCATATTTCATAATCGAATAATTAGAAATGTGTATGCTGAAAGAGATATAGAAGCTGAGGCCTCAGATATCGGAGATGCAAAAGATAACCTTTCTTGAAATTGAAAATATGCAACCCAACTTCTTAGACAATTATTTAGTGAAACATTACTTGGATCAATAACTAGTACCAGGGAATTGAATAATCTTAAGAATATTTTTTTCAAAAATTTAAATCTTATAATTAGGCCTGATATTGATTTTATTGATATTACAATAAAACAGATTACCTGAACAATTAAATGGGAAATATATTTTGAAACAACTGAACATGATTTTATTCCACTTTCTAAAATGGGAAGTTGAATGAAAACTATATTATTAGTTCTATTAAATTTAATTGTAATACCTATTATTCATAATAGAGATATATGTGATTATATATTTATCCTTGAAGAATTGGAGAATAATTTACATCCAGCAATGCAAAGGCGTCTTTATGATTTTATCATAAAATATTCTGAAAATAATCCATGAGCCATATTTTTTATAAGTACTCATTCAAATATTGTAATCGATATATTTTCTAAATATCGACAATCTCAGATATTGCATATTTTTAATGATAATAAAAACTCATTTGTAAAAACTATTCTTGATAAAATCTGACAAAAACAAATTTTAGAAGAATTAGATTATAGAGCCAGTGATTTATTACAAACAAATTGAGTTATATGGGTTGAATGACCTAGTGATAGAACTTATATAAACAAATGGTTACAGCTTAAATTTCCAGAGCTAAAAGAATGAATACATTACTCAATAATGTTTTATTGATGAAGATTATTGAGTCATTTATCATTTAAAAATGCTAATTCAAATGAAGTTAATAGCTTTATTGAGATATTAAAGATAAACCAAAATGCATTCGTAATGATTGATCGTGATGGTAAAACTGCATGAGTAAAGATTAATTCAACAAAATCTAGAATACTTGCCGAACTTTGAATTAATACTTGCTGGATTACAGATTGAATTGAAATTGAAAATTATTTAAATTGATGAATTTTGACTAAATGGTTAAGTAGAAAACATAACTATACATGAAGTTCATTAACTATAGGTAAATTCGATAAAATTGATACTAAAATCCCAGCTTCAATTTGAATTAAATACTCTGATTTAAAAGTGAAATATTCACAAGAAATCATTGAATTTATAGAATTAGTAGATATAACCTCCGATTTAAAATTGAAAAATAATATCGAACAACTCTGACTTTTAATCAAAAAATGGAATAAATTTTAAATACGTTTTGACTCTATAGCAACTTTCAATATACTTGAGTAGTCAAGTATATTTTTAGTTTATTTTTATGTCTACCATATCCCCTACACTTTCATTTTTCGTCTCTCTTTCTCGTATCGAGACGATCCTCTCTCGCAAGATGGATGCGAAACTCGGTGGGCTTGGATTCTCAGATTTCCTGATTCTCTATGCGCTCTCAGTAGCTCCAGATAAGCGACTCAGACGGATCGATCTCGCAGATACGATCGGACTCACAGCAAGTGGGATCACTCGGCTATTACTCCCGATGGAGAAGATCGGACTCGTACAGCGTGAGGCACACGACGGAGATGCTCGGGTGAGCTATATCGCGATTGCTCCAGGTGGTGAAGCGAAACTGACTGAGGCGATCGAACGAGCGGAGCAATATTGCTCAGATATCATCCATCCTGCGGAGGCAACAGAGATCACTCATGCGAACAATATCTTATCGAAATTGAGCCAAAGAATCGGATAATTGTATCAATTATATTGACATATATTTACTTGTTGTATAATCACAGTAATAATTAATTATAGATTGTATGGCTACCCCTATTATGCAAGAACCATTTCCACCTTCTACTGTTTTCTGAATTGTCTTCGATGAGTCTCAGAAGTGACATGTGGGTCTCAAAGAGAGAGTAACTGCAATGGTTGTAGAAATCGTTGGAGTTGATAAACTTCCTGATAAGATTGGTTATTGGATTCAAGAATATTGTCTTCCTATCACTGAAGGAACTCCGATGAAAGATTTCGATGAAGATATGCAGGAGCCTATTGATCTTGCCACCATCCCAAATCGTAGGAAATAAAATAAATCCCCAATATTGGGGATTTATTTTGCTTGTATCCTTTTTTCTTCAAATACTTCATCGACTCGTTCTCCGATAAGATGAACAATACTCTCAGTATTTCCCCAGTCGAGATCATCTTCGAAGATCATCCCGAGTCCGAGCATAATCGCTTCATGGGTTACCTCTTCCCCATTGTAGTAATCACTCATTGCGATATGGAAGAGATTTTTTGCGATCTCATTTCTTTGTTCTTGATGGTTTCTTGGATTCTGATAATTGCGGATCATCTGTCCGAGA
This sequence comes from Candidatus Altimarinota bacterium, assembly GCA_013268835.1. GTDB lineage: Bacteria > Patescibacteriota > Gracilibacteria > BD1-5 > UBA2023 > JABFSX01. Next base: position 4,874 of record JABFSX010000016.1, read on the forward strand.
TTGATCTTTGGATTCTTACTTAGACCGAGAATGATTGGCTCCCAGATGGTCACAAGTTCCCGATAGGCATACCGTACTTCCCTATTATTGGATGTAGTTTTCTTGGATTGAATCTCGAATTGGTTCGTATCGAGAAATACATAGAAAGCATCTTTTCCATAGAGTTCTTGAATCTCAAGTGATGTGTAGCTGTGGATAATATTACTAGATGATGGGAGTTTCATATTGGTATTTTTTAGTATGGAATTACTCTAACATATTTAGAGTAATTTAACAATAATATTTTCTTTTTTCTTATTTTTCAGTATGCTCAGATTTCAAAAAAAATAATTATCCCTATGTCACCACTTCCACCACATCTCGCCGAAGATGAAGAGCAAATTCTCTCAGAAGATATCACGAGCTTGACTCGGAGCAAGATTGGACTCCAGGGTCCAAGTAAATATGGAAAATGAGGTTCTCGCCTCTATAAGGCCAAGTGACGAGCAGGAAGAAACTAATATCTCTTCATATGTGATTTTCATATCCAGCAATTCATCGTATTTTTGCGGTTTTATTTTTCCTTATATGTGTTGGTATAGTTTTCTATAGTCGCGAACTTGGTCAATTTCGCTGATTCATCTGAGATATTGTCATCGTGATGTTTCTCTATAGTCTCGTACAATGAATCTATAGGTTCAATCCTTGAAAACTTATTCTTGCATTACTATTGCTCGCTTTTTTTATAGAGATGCTCCAATATTTTCACTTTGTGATATATATGTGATGGGAGAAAAATCAAGCAATGAATCTCATATTTGGATCTGTCTATGATCCAATAGACATCATCGCATATACCATTGGATGAATATTGATTGTTGCTCTCGATCTCACATATATAAAAAAAGAGACCCCCATTCGGGGATCTCTGTAGGATGATTATTTGCGTTTTCCAAAGAGTGACAGTAACTTGAGAAAGAGATTGATAAAATCAAGATACAGGGTGAGGGCTCCCATCACGGCTTCTTTTGTATCTGCTTCTGTACCCTCATTTCCGATGATATTCATCTCCTTGATCTTCTGTGTATCATAGGCAGTGAGAGTGATAAAGACGATCACTCCGATGATCGAGACGATCGTATGTATCATCGAACTCAACAAGAATATATTCATAATCCCAGTTACGATAATTCCGATGAGTCCGAATTTTGCCAATACACCGACTCCTGTAAGATTCTTCTTGGTGATGTATCCGTAGATACTCATCACAGCAAATATCCCAGCGGTAACGCCAAATATTGATACTACCGATCCGAGTTGATAGATCAAAAATACGATCGAAAGAGTGAGACCAGTGGTGATCGAATAGAGTATAAAGACCAGAATAGCGACCATCGCACTGATTCTTTGGACTAACCAAGTGAGTCCAAGTACAAGTACTACTTCAAGGATCAAGAGGGGAAGAAAGAGTTTTTTTGTATAGATATAGTCGTAGAGGGTGGGATTGACCGATACATAGTAGGCAATACTCCCTGAGATCAGGAGTGCAAAAGCCATCCATCCATAGACTTGTTGCATGAAACGATTGGTTTCTGCTTGAGGGTCGTGTGAGGGCGATATATCAGACATAAGGATTGAAATTAAGAATAGATGACTACTATTCTAACGTATCTCTAGAGAAAAAGCAAAATCCAACTTTATAAAGGTATACGTTTTTCTTTTTTTAAAATTGAGTACTTTCGATATACTCCATACCATCCAAATATTCACTTTTCTTTATGTCATTTTTTACTATTAGCTTACTTGCTTTCTCCCTCTCTGCTGATGCATTTGCTGTGGCGGTCGGAACAGGAATATCTCAGAAAAAAATACACATCAAACAGGCTCTCCTCATGGCTTTCTCATTTGGATTTTTTCAGGCAATTATGCCGATCATCTGATTTTATCTTGCTTCACTCTTTTCGAGCCTTATAACCGATTATGATCATTGGATTGCATTCTTGCTTCTTGGCTATATTGGAGCTAATATGATCTATGAAGGATGGAAATGAACCGATGAGGAAGAAGAGAAAAAAGATGTATTCTCACTGAAGTCACTCATAACTCTTGGAATTGCAACAAGTATCGATGCTCTTGCAGTTGGAGTATCGCTCACAGCGAGTACAGAAAATATTTTCTATCCGGCACTAGTTATCGGTATTATTACTTTTGTGGCTTCATATATCGGGCTCGGTTTTGGAAAAAAATTCTGACATCATATTGGCTCAAGATCTGAGATTGTCGGAGGATTGGTTCTTACAGGAATCGGAACTAATATCCTTATCGAACATATTTTCTAGAAAAAATATACTCGATTACTTCGGAATTTTTTTGATATGAAATTCTTTGTTTTTTAGTGTAGTATCATCGATGGTGATCGACCCATCAGGGTTGAGCGAGTGGAATATTCACCGAGAGATTAATGCTCCAAATTGAGCTGTTCCATTGTCTTCATATATTTCTATAGTATCTCATTTTCTAAGAGTGAGGAATTCGAGATATTCTTGATGCATTGTATCTCACTGTAGGGATGTTTGTATATTTTTTCAATACTGTTTTGCGAGAGAAATCCATCGATCAGATGGGATATCCAAAGAATTGGGTACAGAAAAAAGATGTTGAGCAAGATGATCATTCACTGGAAGTCTTGGTGGAAGTGAGGAAGTATTTGTTCCGATTCCAATTCGGAGAAAATCATTATCTTGGTCGAGTCGAACTTTTTGGATGAGGTGACCTGCAACCTTTCCTCCATCCATCAGATAGTGGAGTGGATAAGCGATCTGTATATGAGCATCAGGATTCATCCCAGCAAGAGTCGTAGCAATAGCAACAGAGATTCGTTCTTGGAGGCTCCATATAGAACTAGAGATGTCACGAGGAACAGAGAGACAGATATTTACATTAAAATTCGAAATATGTTGTTGTGTATTGATCCATTTTCTGTCCCCACTTCATCTTGCTGCTGTGAGAGAAGAACAAAGAATCATCAAAATATCTGACCCTATTTGCTTGTAGAGATCATATAGTTTTGGGGGTGTATAATCATAGAGTGTTCGCTCTTCTCAGAGCAGAATTATTCCTTTTTCCTCATTGGGAACATGAATTAACTTTTTCGAAAAACCTTCGATACTTTCCCCTCTTTCTGAAGAAGAAATACCAAAAAAATGAGCTGTTTCAGAATCTTTGATATACATATATTTATACTACTGGTCGTATTACGAGCATTGCCTTTCCACGACTATAGTTTTTTGGATCAATAGTCATACGTTCCATAACCTCATATCGTCATTCAGGAAGATTCGAAAGGAGCCCAGTATTATCCTTGATATAAAAATTATCACCGAAAATCTCCTTTGGAGTTATCACTGTATTTACCTTGTTCATAGTAATCTCAAAGAGTCACTCTGATCCTGTGGTAGAAAATTGAGTTCACGCTGTTGGCACAAGAGTGATCTTGGCATCTTGGTTCATACGAACCACATATTCCCCTTCTTCAAGAACTACAGAATCTTCTCGAAGTTCAGAGATAGATTCGATTTTTTCAGTGAATGGAGTAAGGCCATCAAAGAATTTGGCTGGGCGAGAATCAAGACTATCGATACGGAGTGCATGATCTCGGAATTCATCACTTTCGAGTATTCGAAGTGCAAACTCCTGATTGGTTGGAATTCATTCGATCTTCAGAGAACGAAGTGCCTCTATAGTATTCTTGCGAGCCTCTTCACGATTTGCTCCACTTACGATGAGCTGACCGATCATCGAATCATATTTTGAGGTATGATTCACTCCGATTTCATGAGAGAGAAAGCTCTCAAAATGAACGAGTTTCTTCAGGTGTCGAGGAAGTCCTAGATACCAACTTTTTATCTTCGCCATACTCACTCCGGCGAATCACTTCGCAGGATCTTCTGCACAGATGCGAACTTCTATAACGTGTCTTTTTTGTTCTTCGATGGCTCGAGAGAGTTTTTCTCTATTTTTTGGATCAAGTATTGCGTGGGTTTTTCATTCAGCTATCTGGAATTGCAATTCTACAAGATTGATACCGCTATAGATGGTTTCATTGAGATATTTTTCTGTGATAGTATGTTCGACTTGAATTCGAGTATTCATCTCCATAAATGTGAATATCTCTTTCTCGGGATCATAGAGAAACTCAAAAGTTCCAGCTCCAACATATCCGATATTTCGAACTACTGCTGCAGCAATATCCTGAAGGCGACTGAGAAGATGGGTTTTTATACCTAGATTTCCTGTTTCTTCGATGATTTTTTGTTTTGATCTCTGAGTAGTACAATCACGAACCCCGAGAGAGATAGCATTTCCGTGAATATCACCAAAAACCTGTACTTCAATATGACGCTGATTTTCTACAGCTTTTTCCATATACATGGCTCCATTACCAAAACTCTCTGTTGCCTCACGGCTCATCAGATCAAAAGATGCTCGAAGATCATCATCACTATGTACTTTTCGGATTCATTTTCCTCCTCCACCATATACTGCCTTGATCATCACTGGATATCCGATATTGTTGGCAGTCGATATCGCAATATCTGTATTTAGGATGATTCCATCTCCACCGATAACATCGTCAGAACCTCTTGCTGGAGCATATTTTATTCGCTCTTCTTCAGAAGGCTCTATCATTTCTAGTACTTTTTTGAATGTTTTTCTTGCTTCAATCTTGTCTCCCATTTGTTTTACGTTTGCAGCATTTGGCCCAATAACTACGATTCCATATTTTTGACACATTTGGATAAAACTATCACGCTCAGACCAGAATCCATATCCGAGATACACTGCATCACATCCACCATCTTTGATAGCTTGGATGATCGCAAGTTCACTCATCATATAATCATTCACGAATGTCACATTTCATTTTTTTGCAGCTCGCTTGATATACGAGAGATCTTTATCAGCTGCCGTTGCAAGTGCAAGGTATGGCTTCTTCATCCGATGAAGGACTCGGATTGCCTTGGTTGCAATCACTCACCGATTCAATATGGCAACTTTTTTGTATGGATGAAATAACTCTGCATTGGTCTGCTCTTTTGTTTCACTACTTTCGATAATGGGAGTAGTGTTCCCAATAGGAATATTGAGATATTCTGCAATATAAGAGAGGAGATCTTTCTCAGGAATATCTACTGCAATTCCTCTGCTACGTAGTGCCTCATAGATAGCGGCTGCTGTATTCTCAGAGATAAATGGATTGGAAACAATTCCAGCAACAGATCATTTGCCAACTTGGAGATCTGCAAGAGTCGCCGAGAGAGGAAGCTGATCCATCGTTACGATACGTCCAGCAAATGGAATATCTGAGAGAGAAAGTGGGAGTATTTTTACTCCTGGCGCTTGAGCAAATGAGGCAATAGTTCCACCAGTACAGACTCAAAATGGTACAGAAAAAATCTGACACTTGGGATTTCCAGCGGTTTTACGGAAGTATTCAGCGATAGCAAAATTGATTGCTGTCATCGATGAAACTGCTTCAGGTCAACCATCAACATACATACCAGCAGATTGCAAAAACATCACGATTGGTCGCTCTTCTCTCGCTGCTTGCTCAATCAGTCGGATAATATTGGCCGCTGCAGACCCGTCTATAGCACCTCATTCGATCGAAAAATCGAGCATAATTACTCAGAATAATTGATTCATCTCTCGACGCTCAACAATATTTCATTGCTCAAAATCATATCCTATTTGTCCCCAACCAACTCGAGCAGCTGATTGTGGTTTTTCATTGATTTTTCGAGAATTCTGAAGTGCTGTGGTCTGAACACGATCAAAATTTGGATAGAGCGGTGTAAAAAAAGATATGAATTTTCTCTGAATCTCATCTACTCAACGTTTTGCAAAGATCTGTGAACGGAGTCATTCATAAAAACGAATTTGCTCATAGACTGCTTTTGCATGAAAATCAATCATGATCTTATCATCACTACTTACAAGGGTAGGATTGTATTCTTCATCAGAAATTGCCTCGATGAACTTTTGTTCGAGAAGCAGTGCAAGTGCGACTATTGTATCAGGGAGATCATAGTGAACTTGTTTGAATTTTTTTACCAGTTCAATAATAGTATCTTTCTGATCCCTGAAAGCAGTAGACATCCAGCTAAAATGAGATTTTTTCCAAGTTTCATAAGAGCTATGCGTATTTTTTGGATCGATAGAATCGAATATTTCACGAAGAAATTTTTCTATTTGTACTTTTTCATATACCAATCCTCCTCAATTCTGTGAAACCATACGATCTGCATGAGTTCCCGAAGTAGAGAAGAATTTATCATAATTTTTTGGATCTATAAGTACTGAAAATATAGAGAAAAATGCCTGATAATGATAGAGCTCTTCTCGCATAGTACCAACGATCTCATTACGTTTTTTTGGATCCAATTGTGATGTATATTTTTTACTTCCAACATGCTCGATGAGTGTATCGATTGCTGAGAGGATATTGAATTTGGTGAGATTTAGGCTTTCAAATTCTCGTGCAAAAAAATCAAGTATTCGAGTATGAGTATCGGTATCTCACTTTACAAAGGCATCAAAATTGGCCTTGATATCATGTTCATGATATTTTGGAAATCCAGCAATAGTATGATGCATCTGAGCAATCTCGCGATTTCTTGGATTGAGCATATTTGCTGTCTGTCCACGGAGTCTGAGTCAACGAAATAGGAGTCTTCGTTCTTGTTCACTCGTATTTCATCCTCATTTGATTTTTTCTTGAATGAGTGCAAAACCTGAAGCGAGAACTTCACTCAGTTGCTCTTGTATATTTGATGGAGAATTCCCTTCCCGTTGTAATGAAAGATGAGAAATATTATCTATAACTCCTCTCTTATAGAGATGTGGTGCATCTACCCCAAGCATCCAGACAATCTCCTTTGGAGAGTGTCGTCACTTTCCTATTGCTGCCTGTCCAAATGGGTGAATAGTTGAGAAATAAGTATTCTCAAGAGCAATACGAAAATCAGTCCCAAAAAATACTTCTGCACCACCAGATCCACCTTCACCAGTGAGTAAAGTTATAGTTGGCTTATTGAGAGTTGCAACGGTTGTGATGAGTTCAGACATCGTGGCAGCCTGATGAGACTCGTTGGCCTGTTTACCTGAATCTGCACCAGGAGTATCTACAAAAAAAACTACCTTGTCATATTCACCATGATTTTTTTGTTGTAGGATATTGATAACTGCTCGATGATCCTCTGTTCTTGCTCTTCATTGATTGTGACTCTTATCATGTCCGATAAAGAGATATACCTGATTTTTTATATGAACTTTTCCTATAGTGATCGGTCATTCATGGATTATTTCACCTGAAAAAATCTCACTAATAATACTCGAAACTCCCCATTTTAATTTTGGGTTTTCATGGCAAGCAATGTATTCATTCCAGTATCGATCGAGGGTACTTGCTCCATATACTTGAGGATAGTCTTCGATTTTTTTGATAAGTTTCTGTACATCGTCATCAGAGTAAAAAAGATGAGAATTCGGTGTTGGATGAACCCCGTCAGCAAATGCGAGTATACTGAGTGCATTCCATGCAATTTTACTCGTGGGATCACGAGAGACTTCAAGAAGGGCAATCTGGATACGATCAGCAATGCTGTCCCCAAGAGTAGTAGTACGAAAGTTATGAACATCATATCGGTGGGCCAGATCTCATCGTAATTTTCCAACAGTATTCGCAAGAAAAGACATAAAAAAATGAACTTAAATAGTAGAACAAAAATCTATATGGAAATGAATAATATTCATATTAATACAACTATAGTGAATATAGTATATTGTCAATAATATGTTTTATTATTTTATATATTTATTCGATTTTTATCGAAGTTTTCATATACTTCGAATATGAAATACGTATATATTATATTTCTATTCTTTTTTCTTGTCTCTTGTTGAGCTAATATGAATTGAGAAAAGATAGAATCATCGACATCTTCTATGAGTTCTGGAGTCATTCATCTTCCAGAAGTAGCAAAAAAAATAACTTGGTCTGGTAACTTGAGTTTTCCTGAATGCCATATTATTGATTCTCAAAGCCTGAATCAGGAAATAGTAGATTTAGCAAAAAAAGTAGAAGTATACGCTGATGAGTCACAGAAATCGGATAATCAAAAATATGCCCAAGCACTTGCAAGCGGAATAATCACATCAGAATATTATCTTCAAGCAAATTGGAGCCCATTTTTTTGACGATTTCTTCGAGAATATTGTTCCACGGGTGATGGGAAATATATATTTTATTCGAGCGATAAAGCTTCCCCTTCATTTGGAAGATATGATTCTAAGATTGATATTATTGAAGAGGCAACTTTTAAGAAAAAATATTTTCACTTTGTCGGATGGTTTGGTAGATTTTGAGCTTTTTGAAAAAGACATGGCGATATTATCGATATAATATCAGAAAATAGCTATCCATCCTATCCAGAAAATCTTCCACTCAAAAAATCAAATAACCAAAAATATTGTGATAATTGACTCACTCCATGAGGCAAAAAGGCTCAATGTTTTTATCGAGTAAATTATGAATTCAATTTCATTGAAAATACTTTTACTGAGAAAAATATATGTAGTTTTTATCGTGATGATCAGGGTAACGAACAAGTATTGGAACCTTGTTTTGATATACAATATTAAATTATGAAACAAATAACTATCATCTGAGCTGGAGCTGCTGGACTCATGACCGCTGCAACTATACTCGAAAATACGGAATCCGAATCTTGTCATATCCATATTTTTGAAAAAAATAAAACTCCAGGGAATAAAGTAATAATTTCTGGAGGAGGAAGATGTAATCTCACAACAGGAATAGAGGATAAAAAAATACTTCTTTCTAAGTATACTCGTGGTGCTGATTTTATCCGAAAAGCATTCGGAAAGTTTTCTCCTCGAAAATGTCGAGAATGGTTCGAATCCCATGGAGTTCCTCTCAAGTGCGAGAAGGATAATAGAGTATTCCCTGTTTCTGATGATGGATATGATATTGTAGAAGTCTTTGAAAAATTATTTGCAAAATATCGCAATAGAATAACTCTCCATTATGGAGAAGGGGTTGATTCTATTCTTAGCTGAAATTCAGCATTTCAAATCACTACAAAAAAATGAACCTACGATTCTGATATCGTTGTTATAACTACGGGTTGAAATGCCTATAGTCATACGGGTTCTACGGGCGATGGGTATGCCTTTGCTCGTTCACTCTGACATACTGTCACGCAACTGGGACCTTCGCTTTCGAGCTTTCTCACAAGTGAAAAATGGACTCATGAGCTCTCTGGTCTTGCATTTGAATCTGCAAAAATCTGAGATTTACAATGACCACTTTTACTTACACATTTTGGCATATCTGGGCCACTTGCATTTATGACCTCTTCTTGATTTGCTTGGGAAACTATCGATAAAAATCATCCGAAAATAGTTCATTTTTCTCCTATTTCTACAATGGGGTATATAGAGTGGGAAGCATTTCTGAAAGAGCAATTTGCGAATCATCCCAAAAAACTCATCATCAGTATTCTCACTGAAAAACTCCCAAGGAGATTTGCGGAGGCATTTATTCGAGAATACTTTACTTCTATTGAGACAATATATCCAGTATCTATCGGAAAAGTAATTCGTGAAAATATCTCAAAACTTCTCGGAGAATGAATCCCGCTTACTCTCACAGATCGACGTCCTGGAGATGAATTCGTAACTGCTGGCTGAGTGAATACCGATGAGATCGATGCAGAAACTATGGAATCAAAAATACAGAAAAACCTCTACTTTGCAGGAGAAGTTCTGAATGTAGATGGATTTACAGGATGATTCTCACTCCAGATATGTTGGGCTAGTGGATATGTGGCGGGGAGAGACATAGGGTCTAAACTTTAAAATAATAAATCCCCAATTTATGGGGATTTATTATTAATCAAAGAGACTCTTCGATTCATCGATTTCTTTGGCGAGCATTTTTACTTTTTCTCGACCAGTAAATACAATGTCACCATCTACTTTGAGATATTTTGCATCGATCTTATCCGGATAATCAAATTGTGAGAGAAGATACTTGATTGCGTTGATACGAGACATCTCTTTGTTATCACTCTTTACGATAGTCCATGGTGCATGTTCCGTATGTGTCTGTGAGAAGTTGAGGTATTCTGCAAGGGTATATCGATCCCAGAGTTTCTGAGAGAATTGGTCGATCGGAGAGAGCTTGTATTGCTTGAGAGGATTAGTTCTTCGCTCTTGGAATCTGGCTGCTTGTTCCTCCTTGGATACAGAGAAGTAAAACTTGATGATCTTGATTCCTGCACGAGTGAGCATCTTCTCAAGAACTACTACATCATCCATGAATTTTTCATAATCTCGTTTTCCAACAAACCCCATAACTGGTTCGACACCCGCTCGGTTATACCAAGAGCGATCAAAGAAAATCATCTCTCCAGCATTTGGGAGGTGTGAGATATATCGTTCAAAATACCATTGTCATTTTTCGATTTCTGATGGCTTCATGAGAGCCACCACTTTCGAGTATCGAGGATTGAGTGATTCTGTAAAACGCTTGATATTTCCTCATTTTCCTGCTGCATCTCGCCCCTCAAAAATGATAAGTACTTTCTTTTCACTACTTTGTATATAGCTCTGGAGCTTTACGAGTTCGATCTGAAGACGAAGCATCTCTTCTTCATATGAGATTTCATCTTTTCTGATTGCGTTGAGAACATGAGTCTTTTTCTTTCCTACAGGAAGTTCTGTAAGTGGTTCATGTTTTTTCTTGTATTTTTTGATGATATCGATGAGTTTGATCTCTTCACGAGTGGCGAGCTCCACCGCTTCGATAGTTTCATCGATTTCTTCAAGGAGTCTTCCGAGCTTATCAAGTTTACGATGTTCCCTCTTTGAGAGTTTGCTAATATTGGTATCAAGAATGGTCTGGAGTCGATTACGAAGGACCCGAAGATTGTCGATATCAGCATCTTTTGCGAGTTTCTTGTAGTTATCACGGAGTTCATCATGGAATGCTTCAAGAGTCTCAGGACTCATCGTGATGATATTGTTGAATATATCAGTAATGTTAAATAGTTTCAAGGGTATTGGTGTTATAGAAATATGCTCCCTATAGTATCACTTTCAATAATTTTACAAAATATAATTCCCTAAAATCACTTGCACAATGAAATAAAAATCTTTTGACATTACATTACATTTTTATAATATACTCACATATATTACATTTTTATTATATATTCTATGGTTGCTCGATTCACGGAGTTTTTTTTGAAAAATGAAAAAATCACTTTTATACTCATTCTCATTATTAGTATATTTGGTTTTTTATCATATATTCTTCTGCCAAAACAATATAATCCATCGATTGTTGCTCCAGCATTTCTGATCGAGATTCCCGCATATGGATACTCAGCAAAAGAATGACATGAATATGTGGTGAAATCTGTAGAAAACAAGGTTCGTGAGCTTGTGTGAGTAGATACTGTTTTCGGATATGCAACCGATGGATATGTGAATGTGATGATCGCCTTCGAAGTTGGTATCGATCAAGAAGTCGCAAAAACTCGACTCTATGATAAGATGTATTCGAACTATGATCTCAAGCCATATGGAATCAACGATGTACGAATTCGTTCGATCGATCCAGAAGATCTCCCTCAGGTTTCCTATGCAATCGTCTATTCTGGAGGTGACTTGGATACTAAGCAACGAGGGCAATATCTCCAGAACATCGCAAAAACTCTCAGAGAAAATATCAAAAAAGTTGAAGGAACGACAAGTATCGAGATTATCGGATGATACTCCAATGACATCTCTATTGAGCTCATTCCTGAAAGAGTTGAGAATTTTGGAATCGATCTAATGAGTGTTATCTCGAAACTCCGAGAGAGCTTCGGAAAGTGAGTCGTTGGATCTATCGTCAGCGATAACAAATCCTATAATGTCTTCATCGATCACAATACCGACACGCTCAAATCGATAGAGAATTTTGTCGTGTATTCTCGTGATAACAAAAAAGTACTCCTCCAAGATATTGCCCATATCAATGTGTGACCTGTGGATATCAAGAGTCAGTATCATATGACCACATTGAGTGGAACTGAGGATGCAGTCTTCATCGGGATTGCAAAACTCAAAGGAACCAATGCAGTTCATATTGTAGAAAATATCCATACCGTGGTAGAAGAAACTCGAAAAATCCTCCCAAAAAATATCGATATTATCACCATTCAGGATGAAGGAGAGACCGCAAAAGAAGCCACCAATGAACTCATGCTCCATCTCTTTGTGTCGATTGCAATCGTACTTGTGATTCTGATTATTTTCCTCGGGGTTCGAGATGCGATCAATGCAGCATTCTGTATTCCGATGGTTCTCGGTATTGTTTTTATCGTGGCATTGATTCTCGGTCTTGATATCAATCGCATCACCCTCTTTGCACTTATCCTCTCTCTCGGTATTCTCGTTGATGATTCGATCGTGATGGTTGAGAACAATGCCCGACACCTTGCGATGATGCCACGAACAGGAAAGAACAAATTCGAAGCAATCCTGGATTCGGTTCGAGAAGTTGGGATGAGTATCATCCTCTCGACGATTACTCGTGTTATCTCATTTGTAGCGATGTTCGCAGTGACAGGAATGATGGGTGACTATATGAAGCCAATTCCGATCTTTGCATCAATTGCACTCACTGCCTCTCTCGTTGTTGCATTCAGCATCAATCCGTTTCTTGCAAGTTTTCTCTATAAGCCTGGTGTTGCCTGACATCATGAAAAAAAGGAAGGATGACTCCTGAGATGGTATGGAAAAAAACTCCAAAATTTTATCAATCGAGATCCAAAAACCATGAAGACTCGACGATATCTCAAGATGGGATTCTGGATTTCACTCCTTCTCATTATCGTGACTCCGATTATGCTCGACGTATTCCGAGCTCGTATGCTCCCAAAGGCGGATAAGAATCAAGTATATCTCTGGGTAGATGCTGAGCGAAATACGATAATTGGCGGAACATCTGTCATTGCAAAAGATATTGAGTCATTTTTGATGAATTATAGTGGAACAGGAGAAGCCAGTTCAGTTCTTCCTGAAAACCTCAGAATTATGGAAGATATCAATACGAGTATTGGAGATCGGTTTCTTCCTGATTTTGCCAATCTTTTCCGTTGAGGGAATAATCGAGTAGGAGAACACCAGATCAATATGCGTATCAATCTCATCCCTTCTCATGATCGGGAGATGACTTCGGAAGAATTTGTGATACAACTTCGACCACTCCTCTCAGAACATCTCAGACAAAAATATAACGATATCACCTTGAGACTCCTCGAAGATCCACCAGGACCACCAACACAAGCAACATTCCATATGAAACTCAAGTGATCAGCTTGAGTTGGTAATGAAGATCTTGTAAAATTCTCAACTGCAGTCCAAAAAACAGTAGAATCTATCAAAGATGAAGAATCAATCGTAGATATCTCTACCTCTCACAGCACCAGTGCTCCATGACTCGAAATCAAACTCAATCATGATCGTATCATTGAGTCTGGACTCTCAGAATCACAAGTCGAATGAACGATCCAATCGTACTTCGGAGAGATTCCTCTCTCGATTGCGAGATATGAAGATGGTCAGTATGGATCCACGAAGATCGCTGTCAGTGTGAGTCGAGAAGCAAAAAAAGACATAAGTAGCATTCGTACACTCTCATTTATGAATGCCAATTGAGAACGAGTCTATCTCGATGATATCGCCGATATACGGACAGGATTTCGAAGCTATGACATCTTCACGGATGAACGAAGTGAGACGATACATATCTATGGTGAGATGGGATCCAATTCGGTAGTATATCCGATTATCAGACTCTATGGACTCTTCGGAGAATCAGAATTCGAGAAATCTTGATACAAAAAAATATCAGCATCTCCGTATAATATCACCTTCCTAAATCTCAATGATGGAAAAGAATATATTCTCGAATGGGGTGGAGAATGGGAACTCACGATGGATACCTTCCGAGATCTCGGTCTTGCGATGATATTCTCACTCTTTGTAATATATTTTATTATCGTTACCCAATTCGGGAGCTTCATTGTCGGTGGTCTTGTGATGATGACATTTCTCTTTTCATTCTTTGGAATTTTTCCAGGATTCTCGGTTCTCTATCTGACTTCAGGAGTCTACTTCACAGCGACTGCCATGATCGGAGTGATTGCTCTCGGGGGTATCGTCGTCGGAAATGCTCTCATCCTACTAGATTATATCAATCAGTTGATCGCAGAATGAAAGAGTCTTGAATATGCGGTGGTGGAGTGATCCAAAAAACGATTCGTTCCAGTGATGCTCACTTCGATTGCTGCTGTAGCTGGTTCTTTTATCATCACGAGTGATCCGGTTTGGAGTGGTCTTGCTTGGTCGATTATCTGGGGACTCTCACTTTCCGCAGTACTCACACTCTATTTTATTCCGATTTTTTACTATAGCTATCTCCATAGATATCACCGAGATGATCCAAGCAAGATCCAATCTGAACACAATATCGAACATGAAAAAGAGCTCTACTCTCATTCTTAATATTTATTTTTCAAAATATGTTGAAATCAATCCTACTTATTCTCACTTCCCTTCTCATCCTCTCAAGTTGTAGTGAAGAACCTATAAAAACTAATAAATACTATAAAACCTATCAGACACAGACAGGAAGTATCACTATACAAGATGATATCATTGCTACTGTTGAGTGAAATAAGACGAGTTCACTCGCATTCAGATCTGCTGGAATCGTAGAGGATATCCTCGTCTCTCCGGGGGATCGAGTCAAAAAATGACAAGTACTCGCAAAGCTCTGAAACAATGAAGGATCAATCCAGAATATGGGACTCATCAATATCCAAAAAGAGCTCCAAAATCTGGAAAAAACTACCAACATAGTCCAGAGTGGAATCGAGAATACGAGTAATGCAATATCCAAGCTCTACGATGAACGAATCAAGTGACTCGATACCAATATCCTCTCACTCGAAAATACGCTCGAACAAGCAAGACAAAAACTCTGAAATCAGACTTCTTCACTCGGAGTAACCTTTGAGACATTTGCTCATGATTTTGATCGAGTATCTACTGCCATGCTCTATGAAGGAGATAAAATCCTTGGAATCACTACCAATTTTGAATATGCAAATAATGGATGGGAGCCCTATCTTGGTACTCGTGTAGGAAATTCTCAATCATTAGCAAATAATGATTGGAATACCCTCTATACCTTGAGATGAAAAATCAGATCCTATACAGAAACAGGCTCAACTATCACTGATATTAATGCTGCTATCAATGATTTGAAGAATTCATATATTTGAGCAAGAAATTTTGCAAAATCGATGAATTATATGCTCCAAAATAGTGTTATCGGTGGTGGGCTTCCAGAAGAAAAACTGAATGGTTGGCTTGCTACTTGGAATTGACTCAGTGCAGACAATCAAGGATCTGAAGCGAGTTTTATCACTTGGAAAAATGGTATTCTTGATCTCACCAATACTGGTGGATCTGGGAGTGCGGCAGCTGATAAGAATATTATTTCATTGCAACTCGAACTTGCCAATATCAAGCAATCAAAAAATACACTCATAGCAGAAAAACAAGCAAAACTCAAAGAAATTAAGTCAAATGCTGATGCTCTGGATTCAAAAAAATGAGAGATTTCCGTACAACTCTGAGAATCACAGATGAATGCTTCACTTGCTCGAGAATCTCTCGAATACAATATCATCTATGCTCCATATGATGGAGTAATCCTCGAAAAATATATGGAAGAAGGGATGGTTATCGGTGCTGGTTCCCCACTTCTCAAAATCAGTAGTACTGATGGAAAAATGGCAAAGGTCTATATCGATAATACGATGTACGGATATGCCGAATGAGATATTCTCAGTTCGATGGGATGAGAAAATTCTTATACTGGAACTATATCTCTGATTCAATGACAAAAAGATCCACTCCATAATAAAAACTATACAGAAGTAGCTATGAATGGAAATCTCGCCATCGGAGAGAAGATTACAATTCATCTCGAACACAAAAAGAGCAATCTCCAAAATTGATCTATTATACCATTATCTGCGATTATCAATCGATATGGTCCACCTGGTGTTTATATCTTAGATGAACAAACAGCAAGATTTCAATTAGTTGAAATACTGAGCTCAGATATGCAATTCGCAGAAGTGATGGGAATCCCAGAATGAGCCACAATTATCACCGATGGAAAAGAGAATATCTACGATGGGGAAATCCTTATAGTCCAATAATACCTCTCTCTGTATTTTTCTTTGACATTACATTACATATTTATAATATACTCATATATTCATTATCTCTCATATGGAAAACCTCAAAGAACTCGAAAAGAAAACAGAAGAAGTCGCATGACTCCTCAAGCTCCTCGCCCATCCAAAACGATTTATGCTTCTCTGTAGACTCAGAGAATGACCGAAAACCGTCGGTGATCTCGAAGAGTATTGTGCCATCTGACAGTCTCAGCTCTCACAATTCCTCGGAAAAATGAAAGATGAAGACATCCTTACTTGCGAAAAAAATGGGCAATATGTCTCATATTCTATCGCAGACCCAAGAGTTATCGAACTCATGAATCAGATGCAAACTATTTTCTGCAAAAAATAAAATTAACCCCTACTTATGCAATCTATAACCGCCAAAGAACTCGTATCTCTCCTGGAAAAGACTCCAGAAAAAATCGATCTTATCGATGTTCGTGGAACTGGAGAGTACAATGAATCTCACATTCCAGAAGCTCGTAATATTCCTATGCATCTCATACCAATGCGCCTTAACGAGATTGACACAAAAAAGAAAGTTATTCTTGTTTGTCTCAGTGGTGGTCGCTCTGGTCATATGTGTGGTTTTCTTGAGAATTCCAACATTCAGGCCATCAATTTGGATTGAGGGATGATGAAATTCATTGATGCATTTCCAAACAAAGTAATTCATGGAGAAAAAAAGAAACTCTTTGGATTATTTTAAAAAACTTTTATTTATTATTTATAACTCTTCCTTCCTATGCTTACCGTCTATACAAAAGATTACTGTCCATACTGTGTAAAAGCAAAAGCTCTCCTTTCTTCTCTTGGTGCTACTTTTGAAGAAGTGGACATTACCAATTCTCCAGATACGATTATGGAGCTCGTGAAAAAATCTGGAATGCGAACCGTTCCTCAGATTTTTATGTGAGATGAATGTCTCGGTGGATATGATTCTATAGCAGCACTTCACGCAGATGGAAAGCTCCTTGAAAAAATTGGACTCTAATTTTTTAAAAAATCCATAGAATGAAAATTATTATATTCTTTGTATTTTTTTCTTCATTTTTTCTTGTATGATGTACTACTCAGGCTGAAAAATGAACAGAAAATACTCCCCTAGCTACTCAAAAAATGGAATCAATCTACGTTGATGTTCGAGAAGATAATGAATGGAGTGAATGACATATTCAGTGAGCTACACATCTCAGATTATGAGAGATAGAATCCTGAAATATATCAACTCTTCCAAAAGATAAACATATTATCCTCTATTGTAGAAGTGGCAGAAGATCCGCTATTGCACTCGAAAAACTCAAAACACTTGGTTTTCAGAATATCTCTGATGCAGGTGGTATGACGAGCATCCAGGATGTTACCATTATTAAATAACTTTTTATCATATGTACTGAACTCCTCTTCCAGATATCTCAAAAGAATGAGACAAATATGGTTTTGTGAATGAAACCGAGATTCGTATTTCTACTGGAATTACGCTCGTTCTCTGACTCTTATCTCTCTGTCTTGTTCTTCTTAAGGCAGAATATTCTATTCCTCTCATATTCGTGAGCCTGATGGTGACGGATTTTTTCTTAAAAGTTTTTATCTCTCCAAAGCTGAGTATTTTCGGAATGTTTGTGCGACTTTTTCTCAAAAAATGAACCGAAGTATGGGTAGGTGCAGTTCAAAAAAGATTTGCATGGAGTATTTGAATAGTTCTTTCTGCACTTGTTCTCTATTGTATCCTCCTTCTTGGACAATATATCACACCGATGGAATGACCACAACTCACTGCTGTTTCAGGAATACTGGAAGCTACTCGAAATAATATAGCAAATGGAGCACTCATCGTTACTCCGATGAATCCTACTATTTTTGCTTGCCTTCTCTGTATTATATTTATGTGGTCAGAATCTATTGTTGGTTATTGTGTTGGTTGTTCGATCTATGCTTGGCTCGTTCGAAAGTGATGGATGAAAGAGTATAAGTGACAAAACTGTCTGAATGGAAAATGTGAAATCTAAATAAAAATACTATCTTTAAATAGATTTAAACTTCATAGGCTACACTATTCTTGTACATATTTGTACATACTTTATTTTTAATTTATACACCTATGAAATCATTTTTCATTATTCCTGTGATCGCCCTTACTCTGGGGTCTTGTACTATGAGTGACCTGGATGCAAGAAAAAATATTCAACCGAATACTCCTCCGTCCGCACTCATATCTTCTGGTTCCGTATCACTCGAAACCCGTGAAACTCTCCGTATGGCATATTCTGAAGAGCTCCTCGCTCATGATATCTATACCAAGATGGTAGAAAAATACCCGAATCTCACCGAAGTAAAAAATATTATCAACTCGGAAGCAAATCATCGAGAACAAGTTGGAAAACTTCTTGATGTACGAGGTATCACTCGACCTACTGACTATGGAGCATATAGCGGAACCTATGATGTACTCATCAAGATGGTTGATTCGAGTTTGACTGGAGCAATAGAGGCTGGAGTTATGATCGAGACTGGTGATATCGATCACCTCCTTGCAGAATACAAGAAGATCAATGAAGTAGATGTTCGAATGGTTTTTGAGAATATCGGTGGAGGAAGTTTCAATCATCTGAGAGCATTTCTGAGACTTGCAGCACAAGATAACTACGTGGTAACAACAGACTTTGCGAGATATATGCAAGTGACTGAAGTGAATTCAACTGGTCCACTCCAATCAAAGATGACTGATCTTCTGAGTGCAAATAATCTTCCAACCTATGGTAATAATATGCCGATGGGAATGGGAAATGGACAAGGAAATCATATGATGAAAAACGGATCTGGAGAAAATAACGAAATGATGATGCAATCAAATGGAGAATGACAGTGACAAGGTCGTGGACGAGGAATGAATCGGTAAATATTAAAATCCCCATTTTGGGGATTTTTTTTGATATTTTTATTATATCCTGATATACTCAAGATATGTTCAAAGATATACTCTTCCCATCACAAGGAAAAGACTCGTATTCACTGATTCGAGTTATTTTTTGGATTTTTCTGATTTATTACTCATTACGATTTTTCTCATTTGGGATCAATACGGCAGTAATGAATGATTTTCTCCATGGACCAAATCTGATTTTTCATGAGGCTGGTCATGTGATATTTTCACCTTTTGGGGATTTTATTATGATTCTTGGATGAAGCCTCTGACAATGCCTGATGCCGATTATTGTAATGTATACTTTTTTATTTAAGGAAAAGAATCCATTTGGTGCAAGTATATGACTCTGGTGGCTCGGACAGAATCTCACGGATGTGGCACTCTATATCTCAGATGCCTCAGCTCGTTCACTTCCTCTCATAGGTGGTATGAGTGAAGAGGCTCATGACTGGGGAAATCTTCTCATGATGACAGGACTCCTCAGATATGATTTTACTTTTGGGATTATCACCCATTATATCGGGATGATTTTGATGATTCTCGCACTCATCTGGTGATATTATATCCACACGAATGCATACATCGGAAGTGGGGAAAAACAGAGTTAAATTAACTTGCATTTTCTATTATTTCCCTATAATCCAAAACATACAAGAGAAGTCGTGCAGTACCCTCTTTGGAAATAACTCGTTCCTGTCATTGCGAAGAACAAAGCAATCCATGCTCTATTCTCAAGATTTCATTTTCGAATATTTCTGAAAGTTCTGTGCGATTTTTTGTTTCCTATTTATTTCTTCCCAAAATCTTTTTCAGTTCAAAATAATACATGTGTTGAATCAAGAAGCGTATTTGATCAGAAAATAATCTCTCTAACCATCTTGGCATCCCATCAATTTTTATGAGCTTCTTCAATCAATTTTTGATACTCTTGTGCATTCTGAATAACCTGAAACATTGTAGTATTGTATCTATGTGCTAGAAATGGTGCCAATGACTGCTGATTCAGTCAACTTATAACGTCACTTGAAAATATTGGAATCTCAATAATTGAACTAGTTACTCAATTTCACATAATATAAAATATTTTAAAAATAAAAATACTTTTCTATAATACTAATTAATTATAATTGTCAATATGAAAAAACTCGAACTCCTTATGCCTGCTGGTAACCTCGAAAAACTCAAGTGGGCGATCGCCTATGGTGCTGATGCAGTATATGCTGGCGTACCAATGTTTTCGCTTCGTGCTCGTGAGAATCAATTCACTTGGGAGACACTTGCAGAGGCAGTAGAATACTGTCATTCTCGTGGTAAGAAGATCTACTTCACGGCCAATATCTATGCACACAATCTGAAGATCAAGCCATTTATGGCGAACTTTCAGAAGATGATGGATATGAAGCCAGATGCTTTTATTATGAGTGATCCAGGACTTATCTATCTCGTAAAGAAGGATTTCCCAGAAGCTGAGATTCATCTCTCTGTACAAGCAAATAATACGAATTGGGCACAAGCAGAATTCTGGAAGAGTATGGGAATCACTCGTATTATCCTCTCCCGTGAACTCTCACTTCGTGAAGTAAAAGAAATCCATGAAATGGTTCCAGATATTGAGCTCGAATTCTTTGTTCATGGAGCGATCTGTATGGCATATTCTGGACGATGCCTATTATCGAATTATTTTAGCCACCGAGATCCGAATCAAGGAACCTGTTCTCATAGTTGCCGTTGGGAATACAAGGTATTCGCCAAAGATGCTAGTCCAGAGGAGCTCTATGATTCGACGGGTCGACCAGAGGATTATCAGGAGCTTACGGGAGAATTCTATCTGGAAGAACGTGAGCGTAAATGAGAACTGATGCCAATCGATGAGGATGAATATGGAACCTATATTATGAACTCTCGTGACATCTGTCTTCTTTCCTATATGCAGGAACTTGCTGATGCGGGAGTAGTATCATTCAAGGTTGAGGGTCGTAGCAAGACTGTGAACTATCTTGCAGGAGTTGGTCGAGCCTATCGTCCAGCCCTTGATGCTGTTGAGAAAAATGAAACATATGAGATTGCAGAGCTATCTGATGAAGTTTTTGCTATATCAAATCGTGGTTATACTCCAGGATTCCTCGTTGGAAATCCAGGTGAAAAGGCAATATATTTTGAGAAAAATGTCGATCTCCATGAAGAGGATCCAGTTGGAATCGTGAAGGGATATGACGAGGAAAAAAAGATGGCAAGAATTGAAGTAAAGAATCGTATCGATGTTGGTGATACACTCATAATTCTCTCCCCTTCTCAACGCATCTCATTCACTCTTGAATCTATCATTGCTGATCCAATACTACTCAACGATCCAAAATCTGAAGATGCCAGTTATGATACAGTTCCAACCAATGGAGATTCTCGTGAATCTGGTCATGGTGGCCATATTGATCTCTGGATCAATATGCCAGAGAAACCAGCAGAATATGCAATTATCCGAAAAACGGTAAAGAAATAATTCAAAAAAAATCCCTTCTATTGAAGGGATTTTTTGAAAAAGATAATTATGCAACAATCATCTTAAGGGCCACGGGATCAAAGAGGAAAAAATACCCAAGAATCAACATAATAACACCACCAATCATAAGGCAATATCTGGTATATTTGGTTGTAAGATGAAGATAGTGAAATGCATAGAGGGCAATCCCAAATACAATAAAATCATCAAACATATAGAAGAATGTATAGAGGAGAATATACATCTGTTTCATAAATCCACTAATAGTACTCATCTCTAGGAGTTTCGTAAATGCTTGAGGAATACCAATCGAACAAGCAAATTCGATGATATTCACTGAGAATGCAATACCGATTGTTGCAAAAAATACAGCAATCGTCATTGGTGCGTTTACCATTTTCTTGATTTTTTCGGTAGTTTTTCTCTTGTGTTCACTGCTGGTTACCTTGCATTCTCCATCCTTGTTCGTGAAGAATTCATAGATAAAATATGCACCTGCAGCGAATGAAACGACTCCAATAATCGGAGTGATGATATGATCGAGTTTCACAAAATCCCAAGTCTTATACCAAACATTCAGGATCATATAATACATAATTGCTTCAGCCATGATGAATATTCCTGCAATCTGGAACATTTTTTTGCGAGAACCAGTTTGCATCAGAATCGTGAGAAACATCACGAGTACCCACATGGCACACGGATTAAATCCGTCAACAAAACCAAGGAGCGCCGCAAGAATCGGAAGTGAATATTCTCGAAGATTGATAACACCAACGAATGGAAGATTGATATCGAGTCGTTTTGCTGGAACTACACAAGGGGCATCCGCAGAACATCACTCTCATCACTTGTGAGTCTTGAGTGTTTCGATCTTATTCTCGAACAAGGAACTCTTCGCCATAGTAGCTGTAGTTTCTTGGATCAATTTTCCAGTTGTTTCAGCTCCACCAAATCCTTCGATAATCTCATTTCCAACAAGAATGATTGGAGTTACTTTGGAGAGATGATTCGCATCGGTGAACCGATGATAGAGTTCATTATTTTCGGGAATATTGATATCATAATATTTCGGCTGGATAGGACTTCATGCTGGATATGCTGTATCGAGAAACTTCTTGAGCTCGATACAATGAACACAATCAGGTCGAGAAAAAATAGAAAATTCGATAACAGAAGGAGTTTCCTGTATGGAACTAATAGGTTTTGCAAAAAGAGACGTACTTCAAAAAATGAAAAAAAGAAGCACAAAAAGAAATCATAAAATTCGGTTCATAATAAAAATAGAGATAAAATAAATAATCAAAATATACCCTTAAAAAGGGCTTAATAGTTATTGTTTTTTATTCTAAACTTGTATTTTTAATATTCCGACAAATGGGTATATATAGGTATCAGGTCATACATAGGTAATCTTTTTTTCTTGGATAATATTCTCAGGAATATACTGGAAAAAAGTGATACGAGTAGCGATAATATCGGTTCCATATTTGCCTACAGGAATATGATGAATCGATCATCCTTGCCCCGAGAGAGTCTCTGTTGCGGAACTACAGATATATTGTCCATCAGGTGCCGTCTCACATTGTATATTCCAATTACAAGTATCAGAAAAATTCGTACTGAGAATTATTGTGTTCTGATTTTCTTCTCAGATAGCAAATATCGGACCTGCAAGAAACAGACCAAAAATGCTGAGAAGTAAAGATGTATAAATTCTAAATATGAAGTTCATCTAAAAAGATGATAATCATTGATATAAAAAAAGCAAACAAAAAGGCCACATAGGCCTTTTTAGTTTTCTGGAAAGAAACATTCATATTTCAGAAGTTTCAATCTCAGGTACTACTACTGTATTTTTATATTGTGGATAATTTATTTGTATCCACTCAATGAGTGGTAATGAGGTTTGACTAATAATCCATTTATTTCTTAGCCAATCAATTGAACCAACTTCAAAATTATTGCAGCACATAATCTATTTACTCCTTCTATTGGTTTGAAAAAACATAAAAAATCCCCGAATTATTTCGGAGATTTTATTTTTTGCATCATTACCTAAAATGAAACTACACAAAATATCCCCGAATATCCGGAGACATACAACATACGAAGATGTTTTGTGTAAACTGAATCATTTTTAATACGACGTTATGTCTGAATTAGACTAATGATAAAATAATTTTTGTCAAAATATTTTCTAGAATTCTTCACTATATATTTTTTCAAATCCTCTATTTTTGAGTTTTTCTTGAGTTTCTGATACCATTTTTGGATTTCCACAAAGATACCATTCTGTACTTGAATCTCCAAAAATCTGACTTGCATCGACCCTTCCAGATTCAAATCATTCGATATTTTCTCGTGTAATATGGATGTGGAGTTCCAGATTTGGAATTGCTCGTAATTGTTCTACATAGAACAATTCTGACTCAGTAGCAACTGAAAAATAGAGAACTTTTTTTGCTTCACTCGGAAGTGAATTGATCATATTATATATTGGAGCAAGTCCGGTTCCAGTAGCAATAAATACCTTTGGATTCGGCGTATCAGCAAGTATAAAATTACCAAAAATTCAACTTATGCGAATATTTGCATTTGATTCAATTTTCTGAAGGAGAAAAGCTCAGCGACCAAGCTCAGTGAGCTTGATGAGGAATGTGAATCTATTTCCTTCTTGTTTTGCAATCGAATACGATCGTACAAACTCTCACTCATCATCCTTCCAAACAAAGCTCATAAACTGCCCAGCAAGACTCTTGAAAGAGTCTGCAATATCAACAATGAATTCTATAGTTGTTGGATTGAGCATATTTTTATCTACAACAACTCCAGAAAATGTTGCAATCTCATTGTTTCCATCTTCATATGGTACAAAATCAATCTTTGCAACTCCGCACCAAGGACATCTCCAATTTGCTGGAATATCAACGAATTCAGTGCCTGGAGCTACACCACTATCTTCATCACCAATAAGTGGGTCATAGATATATCCACAAGGTACACAGAGCCATTTTTGTCACTTTTTATATATTTTTTCTTCTTTTTTGAAAAGTTTTATATCTCTCCATTCCAGTGTTTTTCCGATAAAATACAAAATCAAAAGCAATACAGAACCAATCTCAAATTCTCGAGCAAATTTCAGGAGTACCACATGTACTACAGTAAATATAATGATTCCATACGCTAGCCTATGGAGTCTTTTCCAATTCTTTCAGAGTTTATCTATTGCCCAATTATTGGAAGTCAGAAGAAGAGGGAGAGTACAGATAAACGCTAAAAATCAGAATCCAAGATATCCCAAAAATCCATTCTCAATCCAAAACCAAGAATACAGTAGCATACTCGGATCATCAACGATATATCCTACCGAATGCACAACAGCGAGTGTTCCCATAAATATACCGATTTCTTTGCGAAGTGGCATCAGGGTTTGTGCAAGTGATAATCCAAAAACACGAGAAAAAATAGGTAAAAATAGAAGAAACCAGAGAAAATTCATCGCTTGCTCTCCAGTGAGTTTGACTGTCTCTGGTGAGAAAGCAAGAGAGAATGAAAGTACTGAGAGTACAATAAAAAAATATCAAATATATTTTTGATATTTTTTAACGAGAGATTCTATTGGTTCAAGGAATGTATTGATGGTATTGATCATAATTTTTATTATATCGCTTGATATTATAAATCAAGTTTAAGAGAAGTTTAAAAAAACTAGTTCAAATACTTTTGCTTATTCGCTATATGTTCATCATTGGTTCGACCATAGTGAATCTCCCCATCAGATCCATGAAGGTAATAATAATATGGTGATGCTTCAGGTTTCGCTGCTGCATTCCATGCTGATAATGGAACATTGGAAATAGGAGTTGGTGGATAACCTTGTTTTGCTCGAGTATTATAGGCATTTTTCTCACGGATAACACTGCCTATGAAACTGGGTGTACATTGTTTCTGAGTTTTTGCATATCCATAACAGACGGTTGCATCAGCTCACATAGCAATCCCCTCCTTGACTCGCTTCGACAGAATACCAGCGACAATAGGTTGATTGAGATCATTTCGCTCTTCTCGTTCAACAATCGAAGCAAGAATCAGTGTTTCATATGCTTTTTTTGTATCTATAGTTTTATAGGATTCCCCTATTTTTTTGTTGAATTCCTTGAGCATCACTCGAATAGCGTCATCAGCGGTTCATTCTGGGCGAATACGATAGGTATCAGGATAGAGAAATCCCTCAAGACTCGTAACTCCAGCTAAAAACGGAAAATCAGTCTGATACTGTGAAAAATTGATTCGAGAAGCATCAAGAAAGTCTCCAACTTTTCCTATTCATTTACCTGCAAGATACGCATCGATATCATAAGAACTCCATCCTGGTAATATCGTAATGGTTTGATCGATATAGAGTGGTTTCGTGAGTGTCTTTGTGAGAAAATCTGAAATCGTAGTAGGTGTCTTGGTCTCATATGTTCCGGTACGGATATCGATATTTTTTGGACCAAAAAAACGTAACCAGAGTGTATATCTCCATGAAGCAATCCCAAAACCGAGCTTATCACTCAAAACTGAAACAGTATATCATTTTTCTATGATAAATTTCTGAGCCGGAATAGATACCGATCAAACACTCCATACAAGATAACTTGCAAATACAAGAAAGAATATCCCAATAATTATAAAAAATCGCAATGTACGGATAGATTTATCTCGATGATCCATACGAGACGAGACACGTGTTGAAGAAAAAGAAGACATTAAAAAAACGAATTATATATTTATTTTCCAGTTCCAGTAAGAGCTTTGATTTTTTGTGTTGCATCAACTACTCCACTATACGCATTTTCTACTGCCACTTTTGCTTCTTGGGCTTGTATTACTTTTGTATTGACGGTGGCCTCGATTCATTTTACAGTATTTTTTGTATCTTCAATATATAGAGTTGTAGAGCCCTTTATCTTCTCAAAAAGAGATACCGGAGAATCTGAACCTGATGCAAAGTCTAACGATTGATTTTTTATATTACGAATTTTCGCATTTATATCTTTGTCACCATATTGATCAGCAAAATTCGGTGCAACAAATACGAGCATCAAATAGAGTGTAACAAGAATCACGATGAATCAAACTATACGAGTGAGCATACACTATAAAAGATTAAACTAAAAAGAGAATTATGGATAGTTACTTCATGAGATCTTCGATAGATTTAGCATTTTTAATATCTTCATCGATTTTTGCAATATCAGCTGCATTGATTCATTTCGTTTGAGTATTATTTTTATTTATCATTTTGGCGCCTATTGTACCACCATTTTTAATAAATTCTTCGAAGAATTTATTTCCATGTTCTGTATTGAGAAGCTCGGAAGCCATCGTATTGACTTCAGCAGAAAGATGTGAATGTGTATTGCAAACAGAGCAAGTGAGATGAACATCAATGCCACGTGAACTAATGCCAGTAATATTAAGCTGTTCTGCACTTGTTTTTCATCCACAATCAGGACAAACATAATTCGCTATGATTGATTCGAGAATGTTTTTTAGAAAAATATATGGCATATTTTTAGTAATAAAATTATGAATTAATTACGTTCTGTATTCGTTTTATGCTTTCATCTTTTCAGAGAATATAAGCAAGTTCGAATGCGCCAGGAGAGAATTCTTCACCAGAAAGAGCGACTCGAAGTGGCCAGAGAATCTGTCCATTTTTTCGACCTGCACTGGCGATTGCCTCAAGAATTGGAGTCTTAAGGGTATCAAGACTGGTATAATCTGCGTTTTCAAGAATCGAAAGTGCGAATCGAAGTGCATCAATCCCCTGCTCAATTGTCTCGATTTTCATCTTTGGATTTGCGAGGAGATCCGTACGAATATGAGCATCACCATAGAGACAAGTCGTGAGAGATACATATTCATCAAACCGCTTCATACGAGTTTGTAGTTCTATTATAATACGAGTATTATAATTGTAATCTTTCTGAGAGAATATATTTGCATAGAATTCTGGACTATATTCTTCGAGATATTTTGCGAGTCGAGTATGGAGTTCTCCGAGTTCCATTCGCTTAATATATTCGCCATTCATCCAATCGAGCTTGATTGGATCCAACACTGCACCAGACTTGTGAATATCGGTAATCTCAAACTTCGCAATCATCTCATCCATTGTCATGATCTCTTCATCCTGTTTTGGATGCCAACCAAGAAGTGAGAGAAAATTCAGAAGTGCCTCAGAAAGATATCATCTTGCAATATACTCAGAAACAAAGGCATCACCCGTTCGTTTTGAGAGTTTTTTTCCATCATTTCCAAGAACAGAAGGAAGATGAGCATATTCAGGAAGCTTGATCTTGAGAGCCCTTGCTGTCAATATCTGAATCGGCATAGAACTGATCCACTCTTCACCTCGCATTACATGAGATATCTTCATGAGATCATCATCGATCACTACGGCTCCATGATACGTTGGATATATTCCATCAGATTTTAGGAGAATAGTGTCATCAATCTGATTGGTATTGAACTCGATTCTTCCACGAATCAGATCATTAAAAATAAGAATTTCATTCTTTGGAACCTTGAGACGAATAGTGTATTTTTCTCCGTTCGCAATTCGTTCTCGAGCTTCTTCAAGTGGAAGATGTCGACAATGTCCATCATATCCAGGAGGGAGCTTGAGCATCTCTTGTTCTTCACGAAGTTCGGTAAGTCGTTCACTGGTACAAAAACAATAGTACGCACTTCCCTCTTCACAGAGTTTATGGAGCATTGGCCCATAGATATGAGTTCGCTCACTCTGAGTGTACGGACCAAAACCACCATCATGATGTGGTCACTCATCAGGCCTGAGTCCCACCTCTGTCAATGTTCCAATAATCTTATCTACCGCATCTTCAACCAGACGAGTTCGATCAGTATCTTCGATACGTATGATGAATTGCCCCTGATTATGTCTTGCCCAAAGGTATGAATAGAGTGCAGTACGCAAGTTTCCGATATGAACATATCAGGTAGGAGATGGGGCAAGACGGGTACGGATAGACATAAAAAAATGGATAAAAGTATAGATTTAATATATTAAAAAATGGAGAAAATGCAAGGGAAAGGGCTGACTTCGCAATAAAAAACTCCACTACCAGAGTGGAGTTTTTTGAAATCTAAATATTAGAGTTTGAATGCATTAGCAAGTACTTTTGCGATCTCTGCTCGAGTAATAGAATCATTTGGTCGGAAATAAATTTTTCCATCAACTTCTTGTCCTGAAACAATTCCCATTTCAGCAGCAGCTTCGATATATTTAGCAAGATCAAGATTTGTATCTACATCTGAGAATGAATTTTCTTGAACATCACTTACATCTTCACCAAGTACATTCATAAGAATCTTCATCGCTTCAGCACGAGTAATCGATGCATCTGGACGGAAGAACTCACCTGTTGCGTCAACAATACCCTTTTCAGCAGCATTAGCAATAAATACACTAAGTGAGTGAGATTCTGTAACATCAGCAAAAGAAGAAGCAATAGAATCATCTATCGACTCACCCGAAGTGTTAAGTGCCATCTTAATGAACTCAGCACGAGTAAGATCTCCTTCAGGATTGAATGCTGTAGTATTATTCACAATTCCACGTTGAGCGAGTTTCTGAATATATGACATTGCCCAGTTTCCATCGATATCTTCAAAGAGCAGATCATCAAGAGTGATGAAATTCTCTGATACCATATCAAGAAGTGATTGAGTGAGATCAGAGCCACCTGACATAGAAAGTCCACCAATGATAGGATAGTTGGCAGCATTTCCACCAGCACCACCTGCACCTGCAGCAATTCCACTACTTGGCGTAGCAGTAGAATATGCTACGAATGTACTTGCAGCACAAGAATAGATAGTTGCCACTCCATTTGTTACAGTTGCCACATTGGAAGATACAGAAGGAAGACCTCCTGCACAAGTAGCTGATGAGCTATTTGTAAGTCCAGTAGTTACGAATGATGATGTTCCACCATGTTTTACTTTTACTGAAATTGTAGAAGTAGTAACTCCAGGAACTGGAATCTCTACCTTGATTGGTGTATCAAAATTGAGTCCAACACTTGAGATACCAAATTCGACCGCACCATTTGATGATTCATATTGAGCAAGACCAGTTCATACTACAACACTTGATGTAGTGATTGCTGTTACATCAAATCCAGTTCCAGTAGCAGGAGTTACAATCGTTGAAGCAGGAATAGTTACACGGATATCTCCTGAAGGATTGAATGTGATATCAGATCCAGAGTTAACTGTAAGGGAAGTGGCCCCTGTGAGTGAACCAAGAATAGTTGTATACAATGGAAGAGTGGGAACTGTTACAGTTTGTGATACTGTAGCGGTAGTTGCAAGTGAACCAGTAGATTCAGAGAAGGCTGCATAACCTTGTCCAAGGCCAGAAAGAAAAAGTGGAGCAAGAGCTGATGCGATAATAAGTTGTTTTTTCATAACTTGAAAGAGATTATTAATTAGAGAAATAAGAATAATTACGGTGTAGGAGAACTCATAACTCCATATGAAGTTGAGTATGCACCACCAATAGTAGAAACTGGAACCTTGAGCCAAACATATACATCTTGTTGAATACCTGGTGTACCTGGATCAAGATCTGCACCAAGTGGAAGGTTTGATCCATATGTAGTTGCAGCTGGAACGGCACCAGCAGTTGTATTAGCAAGATTTACTTGCATATTAGATGCTGCAGCGATAGTTCCTCCACCACCAACCTTTGACCAATCATCAAATCGAAGCTTGAGAAGATTCTCAACAGCACTACCGACAGTTACTCGCATCTTAAAACGAAAACCATTGGTATATGAATCATCAGCAACAGCATAGCCATTGAGGACGGCAGTATTATCAACTGCGATACCAGCACCATAACCAAATACACTCTTGGCTCCTGAGAGATTATCAACAGTAGGACTGAGTAAGACAAAAGCGGAAATAACAATTACGAGTGAGGTAATATGTGCAAAATAGTTAATTTTAGGATACATATGTATAAAAAAGAATAATAAATAAAAAACCAACTGAGATAAATCCTACACTAATTATTAAATTAATGCAAAAAAATTGATAAAATTTAATTTTCTATATAATTTAAGCCATTCCTGACATATTATAATGTATTCACTATTCATATTTCTTATTGCATTTGTATTGTTTTTATTTGAAATAAGTGTGAGCCTCTTTTTTTGAAAATCTCTTGATTCAAATATTCTTATTATCACATGTGTGATGGTGCTTCCATGAATATTCTATCAATTACAAATGGATACCCAAAGATACCATCGTTTATTTACTGGAAGTCTTATTAATAGAGTATTCAGAAGAAAGCAATTCTATTTTTTTCTTGAAATTATAGAGTCATACTCTCTAGTATTTGGAATTATATCTGTTTGATACTTCTTTCTTTTTTATCTCTTAAAAGAATCTATTTGAACTAACTATTCAATTCTTAGCGCAATTATATGCCTCATAATCACAGCTGTATCTAATATACTTCGACAAATATTTATCCATTCTTAACATATCCCTTTCCATGACTGTCTCTCCACAATGAAGAAAAAAGATCCTTAAATTTCTTAGGTTATTTAATATAATAACTTTCCCTCTTATAGTGATACTCTTCATTATATGCATAATAGAAGACATTCCACTAAAATATCTTTTTAGTTTCATTGCTATCTATTCCGTAACAATGAGTATCTCTCTTGTATTAGACAGCAAGAGAAATAGAGAGAAGAATCTTCTTGATGAACATCAATATTTAGTTCTTGCTGGAGTAAATATCATTACATATATTGTACTATCACTTCTTATTAATAGATATGAATTAGATGAACATCGTTGAGTGATATACCTTGTGGCTCTTGCTATACTAAATATAGCCTATATAGAATCCAAAAATAAGTATATATCAAAGATAACTTTGCGAATATTAAAAAACTCAATAGGAAGTTGGGTATTGCGTACTTTTTTACTGATATTTGCATCTGGTATTGTTTTTGTAATCTGGAACACCCTAACTGAAGTTAATGTTCCGAATGCTTCGAAACATAGGAGTAGTGAAGTTACAGGAATCTTATCTACCATAGATCCTTCAGTAAGCGGAGAGATAGTTGAATCCCAAGTAGAAGAAAAAATGCCATGGGAATCACTTGGGCGTTTTTTGGGTATAGGAAATTCTGGTGAAGATGTACTTAGCATACAGAAATATCTTTCAGAAAAAGGTTATTACACGGGTTCACTCAATGGGAATTATGATGAAGAAACTGCTCGAGCTATCAATACATATATAGGAGAAACGACTGGTGAAGTATTTACTCGACCAGAATTTGGTGCTATGAAACTCGCATTTCTTAGAGAGTTATCAATTGAGAATAATGATGCAAATACTCAAGCCAATATCTGACAAGAAGCCACTTGAACCCTGAGTACCGCAGAATCAGGAGCCATACAGATAAATAGTATAGAATCTATGGATAATTGAGCAACTGCAAGCATCCAGGATGGAAAAATTGTTGTACAAGTAGTATCAGCAAGTGAAACCGTAAGTAAGAGTGATAATTGGGAAGTACAATCAGTATTAAAGAACGCTCGATGAAGTACTGGATTACAATGAGTTGTTATTAGCGCAGCCAAACCTATTCCTGCATCTGGATCATACAAAGATTATCAATCTATTACTTTTTTTGCAGAATGAGCTTCTGGAATATTTTTTACAGCTGATGGTAGTGATCCATCTTGCCAATGAAAATGACTCACTAAACTTATCAGAAAATCTGATACAATAATAATAAAGGCTATTTCTTGTTACTGATGAAATAAAATTCGCTGACCTATCTCAAGTCATACTTTTATGCTCAATAAATAAGTAAAAAATCAAATAGAAATTTTTACTCTATTTGATTTTTTATATTTTATTTCTATATAGATACTGTATTATACTCCACAATTCTAACTATGAACCGCATCAATCGCCCTAATTCAAAACAAATGAATACAGAACAGAAAAATGAAAATGATGTTATTGTTTATGGGGAATATAACAAAAAAAATATTCTATTAAGGAAAAAATGAATTCATATCAGTCTTACTGATATAATTATGATTCTGGGTGTTTTTTTTATACTTTTATTTATTTGATATAAATCATATGAATCGTATGGTACACAATCGAGAGACGATATCAGAATGGGTCATCTCGCAATAATACGAGAATGACTCGATAAGCTCAGAAAAGAATGAAAAACTCTTCCAGATGCCTATCAAAAAAAAGAGATTATTGCAAATAATAATATTATTGGCATACAATGATACGCCTGAGAAGAATTATTTGATGCAATAGGAAAAAAAGTTCTCAAAGATCCACTTGATGGTACTTACTATATATATTACCTTCAACCAGAAACGAGTCAATATGAGGTAATATGATACCTTGAATCATCGCAAATAAAAAATGATACCAAATCAAACGCTTCCATATTCGAGACTATCTCTCGATGGTTCATTCCAAAAATTGATTATCTCAATCGAGTTCCTTATAGCGTAGGATCAGTAGGAAATATTCTCGTAGCCAATATATGATCCTACAAAAATACTCCTCTTAATATTCTCATTAAGGGTGACCAAATTGATCTTACAAAACTTAGTAAAACTGGGGATATTTTCTATCTCGGTGCTAATTGTTATGATATACTCACAAAATTCCCAGATACCCTCGGAAAAGATGGAAATCAGATTATTCTTTTTGGTGGAAAGATAGTAAAAGTATACTGCGATATGACCACTGATGGTGGCGGATGGACACTTTTTTATGCTAACAATGGGCATCCGAGCTCTAAGATAAAAGAATCTTACATAGCAATGCGTGATAAAATGCAGCGATGAATATATGTTCTATCAAATTATAATGATCCAAATCTTGCATGACTCCTAAATACAAATTATTTTACAATAAATGGTGCCAAGGAAATCCTTGCAACTAATCGTGTTGGATGAGATGATAAATGGCTTAAGTTCTCATTTGATACCAGTGAAAATCTAAACTGGGCACTCTGAAAAGATATCCTTGGAGATACAAATTCTGGCTGCTATACTATTCCAAATAATGGTAATTGGTCTATATTTAGTAGCGACAATACTATAAGATTTGAACAACTCAGTCAGCTTATGAATGCAGGTGGAATGAGTTGGGGGGTGAGCCATATGGACTTTAATTGTAATAATCAACCTGATAGCAAATCAATATTTCCACACATTGCATTCTATCGAGCTACTGCAAGGGAAAATGAGATGAGAGCAAGAAGCACAGAATGAATAGGTAGTGAACAATGAAAAGAAAACGAATATAGATATTTTATACGATAATGATGAAAAATATTCTCGTATTCACGAGTACATTTCCTCGTTTCACCACTTGAGATACTACTCCAGGATTTGTCTATGAGCTCTCGAAACGACTTGTACAAAATTCATCGAAAATATGCATTCTTACACCAAGAGTTCCTTGAACCCCCTGATATGAAGAACGAGATGGAATGAAAATATATAGGTATCCATATTTTTTTACCAGTAAAATCGAAAAACTCAATGATGGAGCCATTATGCCAAATCTAAAAGCAAATAAATGGCTCTATTTTCAAGTTCCCTTCCTTTTATTATTTTGATTCATCTATCTCGCAAAAATAATAAAAAAAGAAAAAATTAATATAGTTCATACTCATTGGATCATCCCCCAATGACTCATAACTGTCATCTACAAAAAAATATACCATTCAAAAATAAAAATTATAGGAACCTCTCATGGGTCTGACATTTTTTGACTTCAATGAAAAATAGGAACGTATCTGAAACGATTTACTCTTAAAAATATCGATACGCTTACTGTGGTAAGTAACGCTATAAAAAAAGATGCCCTCTTATTAGGAATGAATGCTGACACTATCAGCATACTACCTATGTGAACTGATACCGTATATTTTTCTCCAAAAAAATATGATGAAAATATCAAAAAAAAATATACCATAGAGGGCCCATTCTTACTATTTGTATGACGGCTTGCTGAAGTGAAATGAATCCAATATTTGATTAAAGCTATTCCACGAATTATAGATAAATATCCGAAAACAAAGCTACTCATTATCTGAGATTGAACGCTCGAAAAAGAGCTAAAAAATCTCTCTTCCTCACTATGAATAAATAATTCCATTATCTTTACGGGAGGAATAAGTCATGAGGAACTTCCAAAATATTTTGCAACAGCAGATATATTTATCTGACCAAGTATTCATACAGATGACGGAGCAAGAGAATGATTTGGACTTACTTTTGTGGAGGCTATCCTCTCTTGATGCAAAACTATCTGAACCAATATAGCTGGAATTACTGATATTATCGAAGAATGAAAAACAGGTTTTCTTATCAAAGAAAAAAATACTAAAGCCATAGAAGAAACAATTCTAGAACTTATAGCAAATACTGATTTTGATACTGAAAATGCACGAAAAATACTTGAGAATAAATTCAGTTGGGATATTATCAGTAAAAAATATATGGAGATAATCAATTACTTATATATATGAAAATAAATTTAATTATAAAAATAATTATAATAACCCTCCATCAATCTTTTATTTGAATCTATGCTTTTATAGATATCATTTTACCTGATTTTACTATCTTTTCGCCTATTCGTACATTTTTGATACAGATATTTACATGATCAAAAATCTGAAGATCAACAAGAATTAGAAAATGACAGTATATCACAAACATAAGAAAGCTGTTTATATGATGAAATTGTTTTATAAATAGATGAAATATTTTTGATAATAGTGAGATTATATCTATCGGAGATAACTGCAGTATAGGCTATAGTAATACTTTTATTACAACTTCACATTACAAAAAAGAGGATATTGAAAATATCAAAAATCTTGATAAAACCTTTTTCTCAAGTCCTATTACCATAGGTAATAATGTCTGGATAACAACAAATTGTACAATCCTTCCCTGAGCAAATATTGGAGATAATTGTATTATAGCAGCATGATCTGTAGTAAGATGAACATTGGAAAGCAATTTCATCTATGGATGAATACCAGCAAAGAAAATAAAAGAAACTCTTTGATTTATTGCCAAAAAATATTAATCATAAAATTATGAAACTAGAAGCCACAGTGATTGTAACAAGATACAAAGAACCAAACTCACTATTATTTGATACTATCAAGTCTTTATTTACTCAAAAATGAACTTCATTAGAAATACTTATTTTAGATCAATTTTATGATAATGAAACAGAACAATTTTGTAAAAAATTGAATTCCTCAGGTGATCATACATTTTTATATACACTCATTGATCCTATTAGCCTCTCTTATGCTAGGAACTATTGACTCAAAAGTGCAAAAAATAATATTGTTATATTTATTGATTCTGATGCCATAGCTATGGATAATTGGTCATATGAGATAATCAACTTATTGAAGGAAAATAATCAAACAAGAATAGTTGGAACTAAGATACTTCCCAAATGGAATGGAAAGAAGAATATTTTAACAAAATCAAATTATTTTTCTTCTGTATATTCGCTATTAGATCTCTGAGATGGAGTATTAAATATCTCAAAAGTGATATGAGCAAGTTTTGCTGTAAACAAGAATAATATTGAGGATATTTTCTTCAATGAAAATCTCTGAAGAAAAAATGGGGTACTACTTGGATGAGAAGAAACTGAATTTTGTGACAAGGTAAAATTAAAATGATTCAATATTCAGTATACATGAAAAACTTATGTACTGCATCAGATCAACCAAGATAGATTACAATTAACTTGATTAATCGAAAGAGTAGTTTTTTTATGAGTTGGAAGAGCCATGAAGTGATGACTCCCTAGTCCTCATAAGACTAAGAAAAATATTTTTGATTATCTATTTTTTCCACTATTTCTTATGTTTTATGGGTATGGTTATATCTATGGAACTCTTAAATATAAAAAATAAACTTATTCTTATGCATATTGTCTACATAGGATTATCTTATTATCCACCACAAATAGGAAAAGTAGATATTATGAAAATATCTGATGAAGCGAGTAAAGATATAGATAATCGGGTTGTGATATTTGCCAAGAGAAGAAAATGAGAACCTTTCATAGAAAAATTATGAAACAAAACTATTTATCGATTATCATCAAGATGAGAGAATTCAATTATTGATGAATTTAAGTATATATTTTTCATTCCTTTTATTCTTAGAAAGAATAAAATTCTTGTAGATGTTTTTCATATTTATAATCCATTTTTCCTCGTCTCAATACTCAATATTTTCTTGAGAATTGCATATCGAAAATCAAATATTATATTCGATATTCGTACCTGACCACTAAAGGAAGGTTTCAAAAAAATATTGAATTATACCCTTATTACACTTGGACACATTACAGCATCCAAGACCATTGTTATTCACAAAAATCTTCTCAAAAATTTTTTCTATACAAAAAAATGATCCACTTATGAGGTGGCACTTTGATTTGAAAAATCAAAAAAACTTCCAATTCAAAACGATAACCCATCTCTGAGAAAATACATATATATCGGAAGCATATATCCTCGCAGAGATATAGATACTCTACTTGGGGCATTTTCAAAATATCTCTTGTCGTATCCAAATGATACTCTGAGTCTACTCTGATGATGAGATATTGCATATATAGAAATGCTCAAGAATAAGTACTCGACCAAAAATATCTCATTCCTATGAGCCGTAGCTCAAGATAGCGTCCAATCATATCTTACTGAGAGTAACTATGGAGTCGCATATATACCAATGTCTTCTTACTTTATGGATCAGCCTCCACTCAAAACAATAGAATACCTTGGTATTGGAATACCAGTAATCGGAACAAAAACTCATGGAAATGAAGTATTCATAACAAATACCAATGGGATTCTTTGTAATGACTCTATAGAAGAATTCGCAGAATGACTCCTTTTATTTCGTAGAAAATTCGAAACATATCCCCCCCTACATATCATCCATAGTGTGGAATCATATGAGTGGAAAAATATATATACAAATCTAAAAAATACCATCTATTCCACTATGGATGATTAATATAAAGATAATTTCCGTCCTCAAGCTTAGACATTTTTCCAGAAATCAAGAGTTCTTTTATTGGAAAAATTTGCTGCATCTCCTTCATGGTATCTTTAGAGATAAATAGAAGATATTCATTGCTTTTATTGAATGAATTAAATTTCTCGAATGTATCAATTTGCTTAAAAAGTAGAGAGCCATCTCCATCAATCCGAAGAGTATGATTTATATTAAATAATATATTTTCATCAAAATTATATGCAAGTATTTTTCCTTTATAATTACTTATATCCTGATACCAGGCAAGGGTAAAATTTGTATTATCAAACGGACTATAGTATATATGTGATGCATTTTTTGTTATCTGAACAAGACTGAGTGAAGCGAGAAGAAGTAAAATTATCCTATATCGTATATTTTTACGTATGAAATACATCATTACAATCGCACTAAAAATAACTATATACATCACGAGTCTATCTTGATAGAGTCATACTTTTGGTGAATAAGAAGCAAAAAATATCACCAGCATCATCGTTAGAACAACAAACATATACGTATATACGTGTGTTTTTTTCTTAAAAAAATCCCCCAAAGATTGGGCATACTTTTTATAAAAAAGTACTATTGATACTACTGCAAATACTATAAATAAAATAGTGATCTGTGTATCATCAATATAGTAATAACTATAGGCAAATGGATTTTTTGCAACTACTTTTTCTTCTACATATTGGTATTGCCATATAAGACTATCAATAAACATCAAGAAAAAATAACTTCCAAAAATGAGTCCGAGTCAAAATTGTTTTGCCCATGATCGTATCTCCCCATAGTTCTTCGTAAGAAGTAACATAATCCCATATCACAGATTTGAAAAAAACAAGAAAAATGAAGTAATAGGATTCGATCCGTATACAAGTCCTGAGAATACTGAAAGTGGAAAAATTTTGGAAAACTTATAACGTATAAAAACCAATAAAAATCATAAATATCCAATAATAGCAAGATTTTCTCGAACTGTCATCGATAGTCGTCTGACGACAAATGGATTCGCAAGACAAAGCAAGAGAACAATTATAATCATACCTGATACTATCTTCTTCTTGTAAAAAGAACGAATCACAAGACCTAGGAGAACTACTTGAAGAAGCGAAATGAGAATAAATCAAAACTGAGTAATCTGAAAATATGTCATCCCTGTGACCACCTTAATTCCAGCAACTCATACATAAAAAAGGCGAAGTCAAAGTCAAGGATACATAATATGTTTTTCCCAATCAATTCCAGATTCTAGAAATTCTCATATTGGTTTATTAAACCAAGGATCAAGATGATACCAATATGTAACTGCTGTAGATTTTTCTATAAAAAATAGAAAAAGTACAACAAAAAATAAAATAAAGGCAACAAAAAAGCCTCTTTCCTGTATCCAGCTCATTATTTTTTGTTTGATAGTAGCAAGTAACATCTCTATAAAAATTAGTTTGAATCATCAAGTTTTGCAACAAAGAGAAGATTATTATAAAATCGTGGAA
The DNA here is from genome assembly GCA_013268835.1 of Candidatus Altimarinota bacterium. Lineage (GTDB taxonomy): Bacteria > Patescibacteriota > Gracilibacteria > BD1-5 > UBA2023 > JABFSX01. The sequence goes on from JABFSX010000016.1 coordinate 44,354, forward strand.
AAAGATAATATATAAAATAATCACCAAATATACTTAGCAATATTCTTTTTGTGCTATCTGGCTCATGTCATATTTTGCAAAAATATGTATCAATAACCTGTATTTGATTATGTCGCAAAAGATTTGTCAACATTCCATTACTAAAGTATACCTTATGATCTTCATGAAATGACTCACGTCAAAATATATTCCCTATAATTCACTCAAAACAATAAGAATTTGGAGTACTTATAATAAGTAGCGTATCTTTTTTCATTACCTTCTTAAGGTTTGTGAGAGCTATTTCTAGATTCATCAAATGTTCAATCACTTCACCAAATATGATAACATCAGGCGCATAATCAAGTTCACCAAACATATTCATATCCATACATTTTGCTCTCGAGTTTGGAAAAGCTTCTGTATGAGAATTCAAAAAATCTACACTCTCAGAATCAAGATCTATACCAAGTTGTTCGCTACAGATCTTATCTACTTCACGATATAAAAATGGTCAACATTCACCATTAAATTTTTCTTTTGTAAAAGGAGAATCACAGGCTCAAATATGTAGAACTTTTTTTCAGATACAAAATTCTAAGAGTTTTTTGTCTCTACTTCTTACTTTTTGACTAGATATTTTCATAGAATAACACTATTAACACATAAAAAATATAAAATATACGAAAAAATTGTAGTACATATTGCCCCGTAATACGAATAAATAGGAATAAGAAAGATATTTCCTATTACATTCAATATTCATACTACCATAACAATATACAGATTTATTGCCTCTCTTCATAATGAAACAAGATTAATATATCACCAGTAACCAAGTGGCTCAATAAGATTGTATATTAGAAGGAATTGCAGTATAGGAATACTAGCCTGGTATTGTCCTAGGTTTAGACTATATGAAGCCAATAATACGAATTCAAGAGTAAGAATCAAGAGGAAATTATAACGAAAAATCATCCAAAGTCATTGTTTATAATTCTGAATTCCACCTTTTAGGTATTCATCTTGTGATATTCTGGGAAAAATAGAAGTAAAAATAATACCACTTGCCATAGCAAGTATAAGTGTGCACTTATACGCAAGTGCATACACCCCAAGTGCATCAAATTGAGAATACATTCCCATAATTATCTGGTCACTACTCATATATAGTGCTATAAAAAAAGATCACAGACCAATATACAATCATCGTCGAAGTGAAAAGAAGATAATATTTTTATCTAAGCGGATTTTTTTGATATCAAATGTATTATATACATATATTCCTGTAGAAATTAATCAAAATATAGCACTTATACAATATCCATATATAATATTTTCCAAACTTGGAAAAGTCATAAGTATAAATCCAAGAACTCCGATAAACACAATACCATTTAGTACTTTTAGATATGCTTCATGCTGCATATCTTCACTAGGACGAAAAAAGGCTCGCAAAAACTCCGAAAAATTATTCAGTATAGAATATAGACAATAGACAAGAATCAAAGAAATACTGATCTCTAAATCTCAGATATAATATCCCACTCATAGAACCAGGAGGAATGCTATAAATCCAAATAAAATCTTAATAAAAGAAAGATTTATCATATATTCAGGGAGTTTTGCTCTATCACGACTCACCTCTCGTACCATAACTGTAGTGAGTCAAAAATCCATCAATACAATCAGCATACCAACTGATGCCATCATATAATTCATGATTCAGAACTGTTCCCTTCACAAAAAATGTGCTATAAAAATAGTAACCAAAAAAACACCTCACTTATTAATAATTTCAGCAATTGTAAGCCAAAAAGTATTTTTTATAATTGTTTGTTTTAGACTCGTATTTTTAAAAAAAAATCATTTTAGCTTCAAGAACATACTCTATGGGTAATTATGAATTCATCGGTTTAGGAAAAAATACTTCTACAGTTTTTTGAAATTCTACCAGATCATTTTTCTGAATAATTGCACTTATTCAACGAAGTGTTTCATATCATTCTGCATGTTTTTTTTCTCACCTTAGTTGTTCTACGGCTTCTAAAGAAGTTTTTCCACTTCATACTAATTGTCCAAAATAACGATTCCGACTCTCTCAAAAACAAGTTGCGATAAGATCTCCACCAAGTGCAAAATCAGAAAAATGAATCTCTGTACTTCATCCGAGCAAAGCAAGTAACTCTGGTAATTCTCGATACAACTGTGATATAGCATATCCTACTGTTGACATACCAAGTCACTTCCCTTCAAGATAGCCAGTATAGAGTGCGAATATATTTTTTATAGCACCGAATAACTCAATATTTTTATATTCTGACGTAAAAGATAGGGCAAGCTTTGGGCTCTCAAAAATATTTCGAATAGAGGTGATTTTCTCACTATCTGAAAATCAGACAGTGGCACCAAGTGGAGCACCAGAAATCAATTCTGAAGCTATCATCCCTCCAGATAATACGGCATACGAATATGGAATTTCTTTTATATTTTCCGCGAGCATATCACTCACAGTATGCAATGTTCTACTGTCTATTCCTTTTGAACAATTCAAAAAAATTACCCCAGATTGTATATGAGGAGCAATAGAAACAATGAAATCCTCTACAAATGGAATCGGAATAGCTATAATAATCATATTTACTTCCTTGATAATTTGCAATATATCATCTATACAATGAACATTGTTCGGAAGAGCAATACCAGGAAAAAAATATGGATGTACACGAGTATTGTGTACCGTTTTCATAATAGTCTCATTTCTCTCATAAGAAAAAAATATCATCTCAGGATGAAGATGTGATATATGATGAGCAATTGTGAATCAAAAGGCTCACATTCAGACAATTAGCGTTTTCATTTTAGTTTTAAGAAAAATTATTTACCAATACCCTCATAAGTGAACCCCATTGACTCAAGCTCGGAACGATTCCAGATATTACGACCATCGATAACAAGTGGATAATGAAGAAGCTCTTTTACTTTTTGGATATCAACAGCACGAAACTCATCCCACTCTGTTAGTATGATCAATGCATCAGCTCAAGTGATAGCGTGGTAACCATTTTCAGAAAAAATCAAACGAGATTCACTCATATACATACGAGACATCTGTTGCATAGCTACAGGATCAAAGGTTCGAATTTCAGAAACTCATTTTTCGAGTAAAGATCTGATAACCTCATGACTTGCTGCATCTCGCGTATCATCCGTCTTTGGCTTGAATGTCAATCCCCAGATAGCGATTTTTTTTCATTCAAGGTTTGGCAAATGATGTATGAGTTTATTGATCACTCGAGTTTTTTGTCATTCATTCACTGATTCAGTAGCCTGAATAATCTGAAAATCATACCCAAAATCCTTCCCTGTCTCTATCAGCGCCTGAACATCCTTCGGAAAACAAGATCCACCATATCCGATACCAGCATGAAGAAATCGTGAACCAATACGCTCATCCATACCTATTCCACGACTGATATCTGATATGTTTGCACCAACGAGTTCAGCAAAATTTGCAATCTCATTGATAAAACTAATTTTAGTAGCAAGAAATGCATTGGCAGCATATTTGATAATCTCTGAAGATTCCAAGGAAGTAAAAATAAGTGGTGCACTTGTACGTACGAATGGCTTATACATAGTTTCCATAACCTTTCGTGCCCCCTCACCAGAGATGCCACATACAATACGATCAGGAGTCATAAAATCCTTGATAGCTGATCACTCCTTGAGAAATTCTGGATTGCTCACAATATCAAAATCAATCGCTACTCATCGTTTATCGAGCTCAGATTGAATAATCTCACGACAGAGTGAACCTGTTCAGACAGGAACCGTCGATTTATTGATAAATACAGTATATTTGTCGATATTTTTTCCCACTGTTTCTGCTACCATCTTGACATATTGGAGATCAGCACGATGATTTTTGTCTGGCGGAGTACCCACAGCACTCATAATTACAGAGGCAAAATTCACCCCCTCTATCGCATCAGTCGAAAAAATCAGACGTCCCACATTTTGATTACGAATTACTAACTCAGAGAGTCCAGGTTCATAGATAGGAATAATACCATTTTTTAGATTTTGGATTTTAGATTCATCAACATCAATACACATCACCTCATGTCCAACTTCAGCAAGACAAGTGCCAGTAACAAGCCCAACATATCCAGTTCAAAAAATAGTGATTTTCATAAAAATAATTAATAAATGTGTATTTGATTATCGAAGCTTATTTGTCATACATAATCTTCTTTGAGATCTTTAGTGCCTCTTCTGATAAGAATCTATTTTTTGCAATCAAATCAGCAATAATACCAAGTGAAAAAAGACTCACACCAATCGTGATAAGGGCACCAGAAATAACAAGTGATTGGATCATTCCTTGTCCAAGTGCTGTAAAAAAGAAATAATAGATAAAACGAATAATTCCAAATATTCAAACGAGTAAAAATGGAATACTCATAATTAGAAAGACTTTGAGTGGCTCATACATTGTATAGACTCGCAAGATATCAAAAGTAGATTTTTTGATATGTTGAAAAATGTTCTTAAACAATCGAGAGGGGCGAGTTGGAAGATTGGTCTCAATCGGAACCCAAGCCACTTGGAGTCATTTTTTATAAGATTGTATGATAGTATCGATCACATAACTGAACTTGCTCGTAACATTGATTTCGTAGAGAGCCTCACGGCTATAGGCACGAAATCCACTTACGCTATCAGGCAATCTTTCTCAGGTAATAAAACTCAGAACCGTATTCCCCATTCCCTGTAAGAACTTCTTATACCATCGAAAGTGTCCAACCTTGGTCGGTTCACGATTTCCTATAACGATATCTGCACGTCACTCCAAGATTGGCTGAACCAAATCTGCAATATATCGTCCTGGGTACTGATTATCTGCATCTGTATTCACAAGGATATCTGCTCCATTTTTGAGAGCATTTTCGAGTCCAGCCTTGAATGCAAAACCAAGTCATCGATTCCTCTTGAATGAAACAATATGATGTACTCCGAGGCTCTTAGCTATTTGAGATGTATTATCTGTTGAGCCATCATCGATAACCTGATACTCAATTGTATCAATACCATCAATATGACGAGGCAACTCTCCTACGACGAGAGGGAGTGTTCCCTCTTCATTTTTACAAGGAATCTGAATAATAAGCTTCATAAATACGTAATTATACTTCTTCTTCTGATAAAAGAAGAACTCAAAGTGAAAAAATAAAAACTCAAGAAATAATACCAATAAGAGCGCTAAAGATGCCCATTGTACTACTTTCATGAAAAACTAATGCTGATGTAGCAAGAGCTACCAATATAACTGAAACTATATATACCCTCATATAAAGAGAATATATTTTCTCATAAAAATAATCGAGAGCAACTGATTCACGAAAAATAATAGTAAATGCTGAGAATCCTAATCCCCCAAAAAAAATATACTCAATCCAAAAGAAATGATTCAAAAAATCTGCAATATTATATATATCTAATTGACGAAGCAATAATAAAACCATACTAATAACGAGAAAAAATGGGAACACTATCTCACGAATTAACATAATAATACAATCTATCTTACTCAATCATAGCCTTCTTTTTGAAACATCATTCCAGAATTTTTTCCAATCAAAAACAGTATAGTGAATATTTTTTGGTATCTTAAAAATAAATAACATCTCACGAATAATAAATAACGTAGAGACGATAACTATCCACAAAAGATATTCTTGAAATAATGAAGCATTTAGAAGCAATAGAATCAATACCCCAAGAACAAAATATGATACAATCGTAGAAAATTGTATTTGTTTTATTTTCATCAAACTCATGGAGATAATTTTTGAAAAAATAAAATATAGACACAAAGTGCTAATATAAAATGGAAGACGACTGCAAAAACATTTAGTGCTGAAATCTTCATCCCAATATAACTCGCATAAAACACAAGAAGTGGAACTACCGATAAAGAGAGTGCAAAACTCAATGTCATACGTTCCAAAAAATCAACTTCTTTTTTATCAAAAAATGCCTGTACCAAAAGAAGTCCTGGAATAAAAAGAAGAAAAATCGAACCAGTAATAATACGAAGCCATTGTAGAAAGATCGAGTCTTGATATGGCAAAATTATACACAATAAAGCTATACTTGTTATCAGTATAACAAAAAAGAATAAACGGGAATGGTTATTTCCAGAGAACTTCATAAATAATAGGATGAGAGGTATTAGAAAGAACAGGACGAAAACAAGAAGGAGGAAGCAATAATCGAGGTTGATTATCTCATACAAAAATATAGAGCTTCTCAGCTAGTGGACGATATTCATATATCATCTCACAACGAGTTATATCATCAGCGGTATAATAGAATGTATTCCATTTGGATTCATCCCAGATTTGATTCTCCAAAAGTCATGGGGCAAGCGTCCTGAGTCAGCCATATCAGAGTAGCCATGGAGTATAGATACGATGAGTACTGAGTATAGTGGCATCTGTCGGTATGAGTATATTAAGATTCTTCACAATATCAAACTCTTCCCGACTGATACTATGTCGAGAAGAATATTCATACGAATGTGTAATATACAGAAATCATTGTATAAGAAAAAAACTACCCACCACCATATACCCTATTTTTTTTGGCAAATGAATGAGGATATAAACAACACTATATCCAGCCATCAGGATGACAAAAATATCAAAAAAAACAAACATTCTATTGTAGAAAAAAAGTCGTAGAACCGACCAAGCGAGTCAGACTAAAAATCCTATAAAAATCATATCAAATTCTTTTTTCTCAATCTTTCGGAATATAGCAGGAATAAGGATCAGAAAATATGGAAAAATCAATATAAAAAATTCCCGAGATTGCAAAAATGTTCCTGACTTGGTAGTACCACCAAATGTTGTTGCAAGCGGTTCGATCATATCTGTAAGAAATCAGAGTTGATTGAGGTACAAAGGAAGTGCCAATATTCATCATAGTATGAGTATGCATCCTTGTTTCCAAGGCATTTTTTTTGTTGTATTCCTGAAGCAATGATTGCTAGCAATGCAACAACAGCAAAATAAAGTGCCGATGGACGATGAATCGTAAATAATCCTGCAATCGTCAATATAGCAAGTGGTGACTTGCGTAATAAAAATCCAAGAGAAATGATCAAAAATATAATTCCAAGAATATTTCTCCAATAGTTCCACCAGTATTCTTCGAATTGTACAATAGAAAGTAAGAAAATCGAAGCTGCAACAAGTCAAACAGAACGATTATATGACTGTTTTGCGAAAAAATATATACAAAAAGCGGTAAAGATACTCAAAAACCCAAGAAATGGTCAGATAATAGTGTCTGAACTATATCAAATAAAAGTAAGTACCGTTGTTAGTATCCCATAAAGTGGCTCATTGTACGGAAGATACGGGCTCGTTGGGGCAGAAATCGAAGGAAGCGCATCAATCGAAACCTGTATTGCATATCGGAAGAAACCTGGATCATACCCATAAGGAATATCATAAACAAAATACCCTATTATTCGATAAGAACCGATAAAGAGTGATAATAAAAAAATTCATATCAATATTTTCTCTATTTTTCCTGATAAAAAATCCATACGAGCATAATAAAAAAATCGAAAAAAGTATATAAAAATATCCAACTTATGCAAGTGTTAGCGATACGGAAAGTATTGCTAACAGCAAAAAATAAGAACTTCAAAAAATCACAGAAAAATCATCAAATATTCTTGTATGATTAAAAAAAGTGCCTATACTCAAATTATATACAAATACTCAAATTCTTTCTAAATACTAAATTATATCGACTTTTGCGATTATCCTATCAGATTCCGATCATCACTGGTATTGCCATCATAGCAACAATTATTATCAATATTCTAGCGTTCCATTATTTTATGGGGACACTCTTTGTGGCATATACAGAAGAGATCGAAGCTATAGAGCAAAAGTGATCCCTATCCCCAGAGAAACTCACCACTATCTTGGATGTAAGCACTCTATCAGATGAGAAGCAGGATGAATACAAAGAGGTTATCTCAGAACTCTCAACGATATCCACCTCCCTCAAGAATATCAGCGAAAATCCTGAACTCTATATCCAATCTGGTTCTGACAATACCCAAGCAACCGAATGAGGCTATGCACTCAAAGTATCGGATATCAAAAAAACTGAAAATCCATTTGCTAATATCAGTTCTCTACTCGCCAATCCTACTGGTTGGGATGAAGATACCCCAGAATGGCGACTCGTCATCGGACTTCTGACTCGACTTTTGGTTACTGATCTTATCTTCCTCATTGTTATAACGGGACTCTACTTTCTCTGGATTCGTCGTGTTTTTATCCCGGTTCATATCATCATCGATCGACTCAAGGCCTATATCGATAGTGCCAGATTCCAGAATATTTCCTACACTCGAAATGATGAGTTTGCTCCACTTGTTTCAACCATCAATAATCTCTATAAGTCACTCAGAGTACAAGAGAATATCCGTTCCAATTTTCTCTCTGATATCTCCCATGAGATCCGAACTCCGATCACTGCTGTCAAGTGCTATCTCGAAGCTATCGAAGATGGGATGATGACCCTCGATGACAAGACGATCCCTCTTCTCCAGACAGAGCTCTCACGTCTCACAGGTATCACGGAACAGATCATGGAATATGAGAATCTCACACATCACTATACGGAAGATATCCACGTTGAGCGCTTCCCACTCAAGAAACAGATCGAATCACTGATATATGAATATATTCCACAACTAGAAAAAAATGAACAAGAGATCATCGTAAAAGGCGAAATGGATATCTTCGTACGTATGGATAAAAATATGTTCATACAGATTCTCCACAATGTATTCTCAAACTTTATCAAATATTCAGGAGCGAATACTCGACTCACTTGTAGCTATATCCGAACCAAAGAAAATATCACTATCATCTTTTCTGATAATGGCATCGGAATACCCGAATGAGAGATCAATCTCGTAAAAGAAAAATTCTACCGAGTCGACAAGTCTCGAACCCGTGATGCCAGCATGAGTATGGGAATCGGACTTTCGATCATCGACCACATCGTACGAATTCATGAGGGATCACTGAGTATCACCAATGAAAATCCAAATGGTCTCTCTATCAAAATAATCATCCCAAGATAAACTATGTTTCACTTTCTCAGATATTTTCTCATCCTTACACTCATCTTCGGACTTCCGATTGCTCTCCAAGCCGAGTCACTCGCTCCTCCAAAACTCGGACAAGTGATGAAAGAAAATGAAAAACTCCAAAGAATTCAACGAGTACAATCACGGTTCAAAAAAATATCTCCCATCGCTCCAGTTCTCACTCC
>JABFSX010000009.1 GCA_013268835.1 Candidatus Altimarinota bacterium
ATATTGGTTGCTTTCCATCCAAAGTCCCAATTCCCACTCGGAGTAACTGGAACAAGAGAAAATACTTCTCCACTTGCAAATCCACTCTTTTGAATCATATTCCCACTAGAGTCTTTGACTCAGATAGTTGCTGTAGTATTTCCTCCAATGCTGATAGTTGTTGTTGGCTGAGATACTACCTTTTTTGTTGCAGGATCAATCACATCAAGGGTCACAAACCAATTTCCACTATTTCCAAACTTAGATCCAGGAAAACTATTTCCACTTCCTGAGAGAGTATTACCATTGCTCATATTGGTTGCTTTCCATCCAAAGTCCCAATTCCCACTCGGAGTAACTGGAACAAGAGAAAATACTTCTCCACTTGCAAATCCACTCTTTTGAATCATATTCCCACTAGAGTCTTTGACTCAGATAGCTGAAGGGGCGCTATTTTCACTTCATACAACCTGACATTGAGTATATCGTAGTATACGAGCAGCCATAATAGCAAATTCTCCTCGAGTTATTTTTTCATCTTGTCCTATACTTCCATCTCAATTTTGCTTTATAATTCCGATCTCAATTCATTTTTTTGCATAGCCATACCAATACGTGGTAGTACCTGGAATAGTGATAGTTTTATCAAAAAATCCACTATTCATTGTATCATCCCAAAGTTTTGCTCGCCTGAGTAGGATCGCAGCAGCTTCTATGCGAGTTATTGTATTCTCAGAACAGAATGGTGAACTCATATATTTATTCTGATCTTCACAAGTAGCTTGTCCAGTTGTATCAGGGATATATCATTGGATGATGTTTATATCTTTCGCATAGGCAGTACAATAGTAGTATCTATTGGTCTTTGGAAGATCTATAAAAGGGGAAATCTGATATTTGAATATATCTTCTATACTTGGTGTTTCACATTCATGACAGCCGATTCCTACGGCAAGTGATACGAAAAAATCACGATTCATAAGATCAGTAGGCCTAAAAAGATGATCCCCATTATCCGAAATAACACGATTGGTATAGAGTTCTCCAACTGCCTCAAAATATGGATCAGAAGATCTAATATCAGTAAATGGCATCCCTAAAGCAAAAACACCCCCTGTAGAGCAGAAGAGTGAAATGAGGAAAAATAGTTTGAAAAATACTTTTAACATATTTCTGATTGTAGCGAGAAAAAACCAAAAATCAAAGGAAAATTACTCGCTTCTCAGTGCATCAATCGGTCTCATTTTTGCTGCCTTGTATGCTGGATATATTCAGAAAAAAAGACCAATTCCAACAGAGAAAGAAAGTGCTAAAAGAATATGAAATGTTGTGATACTTGCAGATATACTGGTGACAAAATAATTCACCAATCAGACAATACCATAGGAAAGGAGTATACCCATAATTCCACCTGATACGGTGAGTATCACAGATTCTACGAGAAATTGCTCGATAATATCACTATTTTTTGCTCCAATAGCTTTCCTAATACCAATCTCTTTGGTTCGCTCAGATACTGTTACAAGAAGAATATTCATCACCCCAATACCTCATACAATGAGTGATATGGCAGCAACACCCCCAAGAAATGCCTTGAGCATCGTAGTGATGCTATTTGCAGTATCGAGCATATCTGCTTGGTTTTGTATCTGAAAATTCATTGTATCAGTTGTTTTTCAGAGTGATTTCAGGAGTTTTTCTTGTATATCGATCTGTACACTATCCATCAAGTCAGCATTTGCTACACTTACGTAGATACTTGATAGGTACGGTGTACCACTTATAGTAATCTGTGCAGTTGAAATCGGAATATAGATGAGATTATCATTCATCCCGCTTGTTTTTGTGATACCAACTACGGTAAATAGGGTAGTTCCGATACGGATAGTTTTTCCGAGAGCATCTCAGTCAGGAAATAGATTGGAGACTACTGTAGGTCAGATGACAGCAATCTTATCCCGCATCTTGTAGTTATTTTCTGTTACAAATGTTCATTGTTCTATGGTAACATTTTTTACTGTTTCATATGATGGGGTCACTCCATAAATATTTGCATTGGTATTAGCACTTCCATATACCACTTGTTTTGATCCTGATATAATTGGAGCAACATTTGCTACACCACTTATTTTTCAGATAAGATCCGAGTGTTCCATTAGGAATACATTTCTATTTCCCCCACCAATTGTTCTGACATTGCCAGAGTTTTTTGCTCCAGGTGATATAGTGAGAAGATTAGTTCCAAGTGAATTGATTTTTCCAAGGATGCTATCTGTGGCTCATTGCCCGATTGCTAGAAGAACTACAACAGAAAAAACACCAATAATAATACCCAGTGAAGAGAGTCAAGCTCTCATCTTGCTTGCGAGCATATTTTTTACGGCAGTTTTTGCGGTTCGGATAAGATTCATATTGATTCTTAAGATAAGTGATTAATCATTGATTGATTTAATCAATAGTATGTATGGGTATTATTCTACAATATTTCCATCAAGGATTTTTACGATTCGTTTAGCCTTGGCTCAGACGGTTTGATCATGGGTGATGAGTATCACGGTACGTCATTCATCATTGAGTGATTTGAAAATTTCAAGAACTTCAGCCCCAGTTTTTGAATCAAGTGCTCCAGTTGGTTCATCAGCAAGGAGTACCGAAGGGGATCCAGCAATAGCTCTGGCGATTGCAATACGTTGTTGTTGTCCTCCTGAAAGTTCATTAGGCTTACTTGCGAGTTTATGTCAGAGTCATACTCGTTCAAGAGCTTTTATTGCCTCTTTTTCGCATATACTCTGACTCTTTCCTTGGTATTCGAGAGGGAGCATCACTTGTTCGAGTGCTGAGAGTCTGGGTATGAGATTGTATCCTTGAAAAATGAAACCAATTTTTTTTCCTCTGAATTCTGCTTCATCATTTTCTGTGAGTTTGTTGGTATCAAATCCATCGAGGATATACTGTCCACTTGTTGGTCTATCAAGGAGTCAAATCATATTCATAAGGGTAGATTTTCCACTTCCAGATGGTCACATGATGGCAACGAACTCTCCATCGTTGATAATTAAATCAATTCCCTTAAGAACTCGAATGGTCTCATCACCAACTTGGTATTCACGGATGATATTTTTTAGTTCCAGCATGGTATGATAAGTAATTTGTTGTTTTTTAAGATATTTTTTACATCGGTGGAGCTCACATTCCTCAGCCAAATCAGCTAGTTGAAGTTTTTGTAGCCGTTCCACTTGATGTAGTACTTTGTATCTTGAGTTTTTGTCCAAGAGTAAGACCAGAGAGAACCTCGATACTTGCATCATCAGTGAGTCCAAGAGTTACTTCAGTCTGGATTGATGCTGCATTCGGATTAGTGCCGTCTATTACTTGTACATATGATTTTCCTTTTTCTGATTTTATTGCTTTTGATGGGATTATGAGTACATCATTTTTTTCTGCTACAACAATCTGAACTGTTGCACTCATATTCGAGTATACTTCTCTGTCGATTGCTGGCATGAGTATCTTTGCTGTATATGAAACTACACTTGATGATTCGACAGGGGTAGGACTCACTGATGATACGGTTCCAGTGAATGTGCTATTTGCATAGGCATCGAGAGATATCCGAGCATTCATCCCAGGTTTTATCTTTACTATATCTACTTGATCAAGAGATACTCGTATCTCATATCCGCCACTATTGGTGATAGATATATTTTCAGCAGAGGAAGAACTCGAAGATGTAACTGTATCTCATACTACCCAGGGTATATCACGAATGACTCCATCGAAGGTAGAATATATCTGATAATCCTTGAGTGCAAGTTCTGCTTTTTGGAGTGATATCTGTGCCGATTGAACACTATTTCTTGCACTGATAAGATCAGTACTTGAGCTTGTTACAGTATCTCTGTAGCTTGCACTATTGAGCCTTATGGCATTCTTCTGTGTTTCAATATTTTGCTTTGCAGAGAGAAGATTGGATTCATTGGTTTTCTTGGTTTCTTCGAGAGCAATTCTTGCTTTTGCAAGCTCATTTTCAGCATTGGTTACTGAGGATTTTTTGCTCGCTATAGAGTTTTTATTGGCAAGATCTTGGATACTATCATTTCCATAGTTTTTGAGTGAAGCAAGAGTTGAGTTGATGTTCGAATATTTTGATGAAACACTGGAATTCAGAGTTTCCATAGTTGCGATCTTCTTATCAAGAAAATCAGAAGGGAGGTCTATCCCTGTTCGAGATTCTCGGAGTACTGAGATAGATAGAGCTGTAAGGGCAGAGAGGTCACTGATAGTAGTTCGTAATTCGGTGAGACCTACGAGAATACTCGTAAGAGAACTCGTCTGTCATCGTACTTCTGTCATAGTTTTTTGTACATCCTTTTCCTCTTCTATAACTTTGTTATACAGTTTTTCGAGTTGTAACTTCAGGGATGGATTATTTTCACCTATTGCCCCATAGGTGGAAGTTGCTTGGCTATCCAGAAGAAGAGTCTCTCGAAGCGTCTTCAATGATGGATTGATGAGCTGGTACGATGATTCAATAAGAGAATATGCATTAGCTACATCTCTTTCGATATTATTCGTGTTAGTGTTGGTGCTAATATTTTGTTCTGTATAAGTGAGATCACTTTTTGTAAGTGCAAGTTTTTCTTCAAGTGATTTGATATTTGCCTCACTGGTAACAATTCCATTTTCTTGTTGCTTTATCAGACTTTCATATTGTTTCTGGAGGAGCTCAAGTTTTCCCTCAGACTCGCTGAGTGTATTGGAAGCTCTTATCTTACTTGTTTCACTCGAACCTCCGAGAAGCTTATTGAGATTATTTTGAGCATTTGAGAGTGATATCTTTGCATTCGAATAATCAAGCTTAGTAGTCTTGGCATCGAGTTCAGCAACGAGCTCACCCGCTTTCACAGCATCTCATACTTTTTTGTATATAGCTGTTATTGTACCTTGTTTTGTGAAGGTAAGATTCGATTCTTGAACCGGGTACACTTTTCCAGTTACTTTCACAACATTACGGATTGATCCACTTGATACAGTTACTGTTGAACTCTTTGTTGTAGTAGTTTTAGCTCCATAAAATTTGGTATAGAGATAATACGACCCACCGAGAATAATTGCAGTGAGAAGGAGATAGACGATTTTTCGCATATATAAAAAATAATTATGGAGACTATTCTATCTTTCAAGTTTAAGACAACTTAAAGAATTACATCTCGCTTGGCATTTTTATACCTAGAAGACTGAATCCGAGAGTGATTTTCTCACTTGTGAGTCGACAGAGTTCAAGTCTGAGATATTTGAGATTTTCATCTCATTCTTCGAGGATCTTCGGAGTATGTACATAGAAACTATTAAAACAAACTGCCAGATCATAGCAATAGAGTGCTAGGGTATGAGGCTTGTACTTACTTGCGGTATCTTGGATTTTCATTTCCATCTCTGAAAGAGTACGGATAAGGGCGGTATCGTATAGAGAGAGTTCTATGTTTTGTATATCTATATTTTTTGGTTTTATATTTTCAGTTTTTGCCACTTTCCCAGCTCGAACACAAGCATATTGGATGTATGGACCAGAGTTTCCTTCAAAAGAAAGAGCCTTATCCCAATCAAAAGTGACATCTTTCTCACGATCTTGTGAAAGGTATGAATACTTGATAGCACCTACAGTGATAGCCTGAATATCTTCTGGACTGAGTTTATTATCTCCCGTTCTTCATTTTTCTTCGAGAACTGCAGTGGTTCTCTCTTCGCCTTCTTCGATGAGCTTCTCGAGAAATATCAATGTTCCGTTACGAGTCGACATCGCTCATTCCTTGAGCTTGATAAAGCCATTGAAGGCATGGAAAAATTCGACTCACTCGGTGAGTTCTGGCCAAGCCATCTTCGCTATGGCGAATGCTTGTCTGAGATGGAGTTGCTGACGTACATCGACTGAATAGATGATTTTCGATGGATTCCAACCATTCGTGAGACGATACTTGATTGCTGCAAGGTCACTCGTGAGATAGAGTCCAGTTCCATCCTTCTTCTGGAGAATACAAGAGGGGAGCTTCGATTCTTCTGAGAAAACTACTCCAACACTTCCATCCTCATTTTGAGTGGCAACTTTATTTTTTATAAGTTCCGCAACAATATCCTTCATATTCCACTGTAGATCTGGATAATCTTCATTGTTTGGACGAGGAAGATTGAGTCCTTCATAGAAGCTCTCACCGATGTTATAGTTAGCATGAACATTGAGGAGATCAAGTTTTTTCTCAATTTCAGAGATTGAGATTGCAGTGAATTGTTTCCAGAGTTCGACGTTTTCAGGATCTCCTTTGGAGAGTTTTTTGAATTCTTCACGAGCTCAACTTTCACGTTCTTCTTGTTTCTTAATTACTTCATCTTCTGCTCAAAGAATTGGAAGATGAAACGATTGGTATAGTTCTAGGATATTAGAAATAGATAGATTTCTTAAAAATTCTTCCCTATAGGAAACTTTATCAGATTCAGTACTAAATGCAGCAATTCCATCATTTTTAAATGACCAAATCAACTTCCCAAATATCCCTCCCCAATCACCAAAATGAGAATCACCAATTACTTTGTATCCAAGATGGTTATAGATATTACAGATGGCTTGTCCAACTGAAGGAGTGCAGAGGTGTCCGATGTGGAGTGGCTTTCCAGCATTGGCACCGATATAGTCGACGATGACAGTTTTTCATCTTCCTGGTTTTACCATCTCAGGATGGGAAATAGTATTCAGGATATCGAGCCATATTCCCGCAGTACAAGAGAGATTCACATATCCACCGATAGTATTTATCTGTGTGAAGTTGGCTGTGTCTTTACGAAGCTCGTTGGCAATTTCTTCAGCGATAATATTCGGAGATTTACCGAGAGGTTTCGCGAGAGTAAAAACTCCAAAACAGTATTCTCCGTGTTCTGGTTTTGGTGGAGCTGATAGGGCAGGGGAGAATGATATATCTCCATAGAGATTCGAGATGTGAGATGAGATGATGGTGGTGAGATGTTGCATAGTTTAGTTATTGAATTTATTATTTTTTCTCCACTCTTGATCCATTTTTTTCATCGATAATCTTGTATCCGATTGCATCGAGTTCGTCACGAATACGATCTGATTCCTTATAGTTTTTTTGGAGTTTTGCTTCATTACGTTCTGCAAGAAGGGCAATTATCTCATTTGGTATTATCTCATTGGATTCCAGGAGTTCAAAATCAAATATAGCAACGACTTCGTTCCAAGTTTTGAGGAAATCAATAACAGATTTGCATTCTTCGAGTGAGAAGAGTTCATCATCGATCCCGCTATTGATATACGTCTGATACTCGAATACGATTGTCATGGCACCAAGTGTATCGAAGTCATCTTCGAGTTTTTCGATGAATTCTTGCATAAATGCTTGTTGATTATCTCGAAACTCACGAGAAATCTCATGGAATTTGAGACGTCATTTGGCTGTGCGCTCTCGGAGATCTTCGAGTTCAGTTCATTCTACTTCATCGCCGATGAGTTCATTTTTGTATCTTCCAAGTCGTTTCATCATCTCATCGAGTCACTTGATAGTATTGATACTTGCCTGAAGTCGATCCTGTGTAAAGTTAAAATTCTCTCGATATTGATTCTGGAGTCACATGAGACGGAATCCTCTTGCAATCAATGTTTCTGAGGTATCGCTATTTTTCGCAAATATATCTCGAAGGGTATAAAAGTTGTTGGCACTCTTCGCCATTTTCTTGTTGTCTACCAGGAGATGGCCCCCATGCATCCAGTATTTCGAGAATTGTTTTCCAGAATATGCCTCACTCTGGGCAATCTCGTTCTGATGATGTGGAAAAATAAGATCACATCCTCCCATATGAATATCGATCTGTGGGCCGAAGAATTTCATATTACAAGCAGAACACTCAATGTGCCATCCTGGACGACCTTTTAGGATTTTCTTATTTCATTCGATAGTTACCTCGATTTCCCAGAAGTTTTCTCCATCGGATTCTCTATCATATGCTTTCCAGAGAGCAAAATCAGCCACCTGTTCTTTGTCGTATTCGTCATTATCGATGCGTACGCTCGAAATCATCCCTTTCATATCCAGATGAGCGAGTTGTCCATATTTCTTGAACTTGCTCACACTATAGTAGACACTTCCATCTTCAGCAAGATAGGCAAATCACTTCTTGATGAGTCCGTCAATAATCATTCCCATATCAGGGATAAGGGTAGATATCGGAGCTATAGTGTCAGCAGGAAGAATCCCGAGTTTTCTACAATCATCAAGAAATTCTCTTGTATAGAATTCTGTAAAATCCTTGAGAGTTTTTTCTGATTTTTGACTATCACGAATCGTCTTGTCATCAATATCGGTTACGTTCATTACCGTTTTGACTTTGTATCCGAGGAACCTGAGGGTACGAACCACAATATCATCCATCAGATAATTCCGAAGATTCCCAATATGAGCGTAGTTATAGGGAGTTGGGCCACAATAGTATACCTTTACTTCATCTTGTTTGAGGGGTTTGAATCGTTCTATCTCTCGTGTGAGGGTATTATAGAATTGGAGGGACATAGGTCTAGGATTATGAATAGGATCTGAGTATAGTCAAAAACTGAGAAAAATCGACATATATCAAAAAATATAGTTGACTATTAAATAATTTTAATTAAAATAATTTTTTCAGTCTGAGATTCTTTCAGATAAATTCGTCTTTGCTCCACCTCGGTGGTGGCAGGATTCTAGAAATTCTTTTTTGGGACGATCAGTCCGGAGGTTAACATTATGCAAGTTATTCCGAATAAGCTCATTCCACTTATGCATGAAAAACGTCTTTCATTAGGCGAAGCTGTGCAGGTGATGTTTACAGCTGGTTATGTGACAGTAATTCCGGTAATTGTATTACTTACATTACTCGAGAATAAAGTCATGTTTGGTTTTACGCTCGGAGTTATGGTAGGCATTCTGCTACTAATAAGGTCGGATTCTCCATGGCGTAATTTGCTTATAGCAAGTGCAACATGGCTCGGTGTATGTGCCAGCATGCTTGTCATAAATCTTGCAACACACTGACTCTCGTTGGAAAACGAGAAAATCCAAAGCCCCGCATTGCGCTGGGGCTTTTTTTCTTGCATCACTATATTTGACATTATTAAAATTTATTTAAAAGTAATTGACAATGTATTATTTATATGTTATAATTGTTTTGTTCTTTTTGTAAAGGTTATGAAACATCCTGTCTCACAGAGACACAACGGTAATGGAGTAGAGCTCTTGCAAGCTATGTTTACTCTCTTGGTGCTCTCTGGTATATATGTATTTTCTACTACTTATAGTGGTAATACAGCATCTATCAGAGATATACCGACGAAGCCAGCTATATTATCAGCCCAATATTGGAATGATACCATCGGCTACGGATTCACAAGTATTCCAGGGGATACATATGCAAAATCAGGAAGTAGTGAAGTTGATCAGGTAACTATTCATCCTTGAGATGGTGTAGTATATAACGATCAATCGGTTCGGGTATCTTTTTATTCTCGACTCTCAATAGAGGATATAGAGCAAAAAAATACACAAACCACACCACGAACCTATTCTCGCTTGCCTGGTGGTATAGCAATGATCGAATGAGATCTCTCATCTAATCGAGCAAAGACCATTCTAGCAACACTTCATAGTCGTTAGTCTCATCCTCATCCGTGTAACCTCCCATGACATTTTGGATTTTGTCACATTGGGAGGTTTTTTGGTTTTTTTTATTTATTCTTTTTTCGTCATTGCGAGGTACAAAGCAATCCAGTTTTTCTGAGTTCTAACTTACTTTTTATGTAAAAAGTAACAATATATTCCCTTTACTTTTGATATCAAAAATACAAAAATATTTCTTTTATTATATCTCTGTACTTTTATGACTAAAAGTACCAAAAGTCCTTCTTTTGTCTTTGCTCGTTTTGTATTCTGTTTGCGACTTGTTTTCTAAAATTCCAAAAACTAAGAAACCTTTGGAATTTTTGCGAAAACTGCGTCGACAGAATAGAAAAACTCACAAAAATAAAGAAGCAAAATGGAGATATTTCTTAGTAGTATGTAAAGAAAGGGTGAATCTGATTGCTTTTTTCATCATTTTTACTATTATTCATCCGTTCATTAACATCTTGGGGATGATATAGGATTCGAGGAAAAGACTCGTACGTCGTATATGCTCTGTTGGGGCGGCTCGCCTCGTTATCAAAGGGCAAACAATAGATGCAAAAACATCACCTCTCGCTCGTCTTGCTGCTTCTTTCAAGAAGTCTGTGACTCCTGCGTTCGCTTTCGCTGCGTAATTGCTCGAAAGTGTAGCCTCCTATTATAGGATGAGTGCCGGATGGCCTGCTACAATTTTCATTTTCCGACATTGATAGGGGAGTGTCATATTTATCAATTTTACCTTTGTCTCGTTGACACAGTTCTCGCAAAGTGTTCATATCTGAGATCGTGTTTTTCTGAGAGCTTTTTGCCCATTCGTTATTCTCAGAAATATTAGAACTGGGCTATGCAGAGTAGAATTATACGATATACCTTTTTCGACGCGGGGGCGGTGCCCGCCATCTCCACCAGTGCGTGAACAACTTTAAAAACTCTTTCAAATTTATTTGAAAGAGTTTTTATTTTTTCTTCCGAAAAATTTATTAGAGAATATTTGATTTTTCCCTTCTTTTTTATAAGATGCTCATATCTTTTTTATACAATAGAGTTTTTAATATTTCAAAAAAATAATTATGGCTTTTTCTCTTGATCGTGATGGAGCATCTCGTCGTCTTGGGGTATCATCTCGTACCATCGATCGACATATTCAGGCAGAACGTATTCGTACTCGTCGTATCGGTAAGAAGATGTTTCTTGAAGAGGATGATGTCGAGGCACTTCGTATGGCTGATCCTGCTCGAAGAGAAGAGGACTATACGATAGTTGAATCTTCTGAAGAGAGAAAAGTACCTGAGATAGTCACTCCAATTAAAGAGATGATTGATCCAAAACAAAATAATGTGGCCCTCGCTGAAATTGTACGAATATATGAGGATGCTCGTAGTCTCATAGCTGAAAAAGATGCAACAATACAAACTCTCTCATATAAACTCTGAAAGATAGAATCAGAGCTTGCTAACTCTATCCCAGCAATGGAATACAAGAAGACAACATTTCTCCTTGAGAGTGCGAAGTCCAAGAGTGATTCCGATGCTGAAGTTCTTACCAAGAAGATCACCACTCTTGAATCAGAAGTAAATAAAAGAAATTCAGCACTGGTTACTCTCGTTATTCTATTTATTCTTGTTCTTGGTTTTTCTGTTATATTTGTTCTCTTTGGCGATAGTCTCAAATAATCCTAATAAATCGTAGTAATGAAAAAATATCATACTCCTAACCGTATCCTTCTTAAGCTCTCTGGAGAAGCACTTCAATGAAAGCAATGATATGGAATTGATCCTGAATTCTTGGCTTATATTGCAGAGAAAATCGTTCATCTTGTAAAGATTCAAAAAATAGAAGTAGCAATTGTTGTTGGTGGTGGAAATATATTTCGTGGTGTTGAGCTTGAAAGAGGAGGTTTTGATCGGGCTACTGGTGATAATATGGGTATGCTTGCCACTATCATCAATGGTATAGCGATTGGAGAGGCAATCGAGGGCGCTGGAGTGGATGTGAGAGTGATGTCAGCAATTCCAACCCATCGTGTTGCTGAAGACTTTATCCGGAGACGAGCACTCAGGCATATCGAAAAGGGGAGAGTGGTTATCTGTGTTTGAGGTTCTGGTAATCCATATTTTTCAACTGATTCCGCTGCGGTGTTACGGGCCCTTGAGCTCGAATGCGATGCGGTAGTGAAAGCTACCAAGGTAGACGGAATCTACGACAAAGATCCCAAGAAGCATGATGATGCAGTTCGATATGATATCCTCCCTCTTGAGGAGGCTCTTCATAAAAATCTCCGGGTTATGGATCAATCCGCTATTGCGCTTGCTCACGATGAAAATATGCCAATATTTGTCTGTAGAATTGAAGATATTCAGCTTATTGGTACAGATGAAATCATTGGAACATATGTTCATACTAAAGATCATTCAAAAAAAACCTCTCTTTAAAGAGAGGTTTTTTTATGGCTCAAGGGTAGTTTCTACTGTAAATTCTTGGCTATTTGATTTTTCTGTTCCATCAGAATATCTAATAGTAAGGGAAACATTGTACTTTCCGGCTTTTGTAAATATGTGAGAGACATCATATCCCTTTATAATTGGGGTATTATCTCAAAAATTCCATATCCATTCTTCGATCTGTCAAGTTGCCTTATCAGCAACAAAATCTACAGGATTATTAATAATTCACGGTGACATACTGGTGCTAAATGCCACACTTCTTGGAGTATCTTTTAATATAATATATTTACTAATAGTTGCTTGTTCATTATTGCTATCTGTAATAGTAAGGGTTATCTTTTTTTCTCAAGGAGTTGTATATTCATATGTTTGAACAGCATCACCAGTTGCTGGTGGTCGCCCATCATCAAAATCAAAGGTGAATTTTTGAATCTTCCAATTTTTACTACTAGAACTTGACGCATCTACGGTAATTTTACTTGGAACATAGTCACTTGATTGTTGTACTATTTTTAGAACCGGATCAAGTTCTTTGCGTTCAAGATCAAGGATTATTATGTCTTTTGCAGTACGTATTTTAGAGTCAATAGCTGCAACATCTTTTTCAAATGTATATATAGCTTCAATCTTATATCGTTCTGTTCGTTGTATTTCGAAGTTTATTTTTTCTCAGATTTTTTCTTCTGTATTTTTTGAGTCAGTTATTTTCCATGTTACATTAATCATCTTATATCCAGGATTTTCAATTATGATATCTCTTGCATCAAATATGAGATTCATAGGAACAGATAAATCTTTTATAACATAAGCGTTAAGCCCAGCATCAAAAGTTTCAAGGGTATTGAGTATATTATTATCGGTATCCTTTATCTGAGCATGTCGAGTTATAGAGAGAGGAGTATTAAGTATTACTGTGCCTTGAATTTTATATGTTTTTTTATTAGCCAATGTAATTGTGGCTTTGATATTTTTTTCCCCAAATGACGCAAAGAGATACTTACATGTTATTCCGGGTCAACGACATAAACGAGTTCATTCATCTTGAATCCAGTCAATATCTACTATTTCATTGCTACTGATATTGAGGCCACTTAATGTCATGGTCATACCAAGGAGATTTGCTGAATCTTGTTCGAATTGAATCGATCATTCAATATCATGAATAGTGTCATCATCAACAATGATAAAGTATCTATCACAAGAAATATTAAAAAGCTTAAAACATATTAGATTTGGATTTTTTCATATTTGTTGAGTGGTACTTGTAGTCGTTTCCTCATTTCATGAGTCTGAACTTATCCATCGAGGATTTCCTAGATTTTTTACTGATGAGGCATTAAGTGTGACAATTTTTTTGCCATCGGCATTTCGATTTTTAGTAATATCAATTATTCCTTTTATCTCAACAGGATCAATAGGAATATCTATTTTATGAGTTTTATCGAGTCGATCTTTTCCTATATAGGTTCATTTGATTTGATAACTTCGAACTTCATCAAATGTACAGATGATTCACTCATCGAGCGCAGGATCACTACCATTGACAATAGATTTTCCATTAGCACATTTCGCACCATCAAAGTCTATTTCATAAGAGTTAATGCTTATGAGATTTTTTTTCATTACGGCTTTTGAGTTTGTAGCAAGATTATATTTGAGTGTTATTGGCCCTATGAGTGAATTGGTTATTTCTATTTTTGAATAGTCCTTATAATCACTATAAGGGTATATATCATTATCATAGATAATAACAGCACCGCCAAGATTATCATAAGGGGTATCTTTAATAATCTTAAAAAGATATGCCCAAAATGCTAAAATGCTAAATAAAAATATTCCCACAACACCAGCAGTAAGCCAACTTATAAGTCTTCTTCTTTTTTGTTCCTTAGGTGTCCAGATGGCTTTAAAGAGGCTTGTTATCCAAACCATAGAAAAAACTAGAACAGTCATTCAAAAACTACTATTAATAAGAGTTTTAAGAAGTTTTTGAATATCATTTGGACTGATTCCAAAAATGGTTACAAAAAAAGAAGCTTGATCAGGATTGAATACTATATAAGCAAGAAAGCTTCCAAAAAATATTATTGCAATAAAAAGAAGCGAACCAATAAGTTTGAGTACCATTCCTGCCGTCATCGGATCTCTTGGTTTTTTCGTCGGGGGTATTGTCGTACTATTAACTGAAATATCTCCAGTAGGACCTATTTCTGTATCTACTTTTATAGTTGTTTCATGTGATGTTTTGATGATCTGATCTAAGAGAGAACTTGTATTTTCTTTGATCTCATTGCTTCAGATATCTTTGTTTTCAGGAGTATCCATAATTATATATAAATAGTATGTAGTAAGTATACCTAAATTGATCTTTTTCGTCAAAAATAAAAGAATAAAAAAAGAGGATAGTGCATTTACTATCCTCTTTTTTTATTTAAGCCAACTTGGTATATTTTCAGTGTTAGTTACTGTCGCTGGTATGACATCATTTTTTGTTGCTATTTTTTTCTTTTTTGGTGTTTTTGTTTCTTGGATTTTTTCAATTTCTTCTTTCAGGCTATTATTAGTAACCAAGTCTTCAATTTCTTCTTGTACAGGTAGAATTGTATTAATTGAATTTTCTTCAATATTGCTACTACTCGTAAGTAGGCCTGCATCATCTTTCAATGAATTTTCTTCTGTATGAAGCGAATTAATAAGCCAGTCAGGTAATTTTTCTTCCTCTACAATATTATTTTTTTCTTGAATAAGAGAAGATTTTCCTTCATTAGTTTTTTCTCATATAGAAGTATTTTTTATCCAGTCAGGAATATTTTCATCTTCAGTTTGAAGTTGAGCGTTATCATTATTTTGACCTACCTTAATTTCTTCAATATCTTCATTTTTCTCATTATTTGAACCAGTTTCTTCATTTTTTACTGCGCTACTATCTTCTATTGAACTATTATTTTCATCTTTTTTAATTTCATTAGAAATAGTTGGTATTGACGGAACTTTTAGCCAGTCTGGGATAGAATCTGTCGTTGTTTTTTCAGTATTTTCTATGATAGTTTCAGGAATAGTATTCAATGGATCAGAGGTATTTTCTTTTGGTTTTAAAATATCAAAACTTGGAGAAGATATAGTCTGAGTCTCAATTGGAATACTAGGGGGAGTATAACTCACAAGAGGGTCTATTTTTGGTTGAGTTGGAGTTACTGTAACTATTGGAGGAGTCACGATAGACTCATTTTTTATGATAGTATTTGTTGCAGGTGTTGGTGTATTTGTGGCTACAGATGATACTTTTCAGCCGTGAAATACTGAATCAATAAGAAAGTCTTGAAAACCGATACTTTCTCATTTTCTTGTAATTCTATAAAATATAAAAGCAATAAGTCCGATAACAAAAATGGATCCAATAATAATAAAAAATATTTTTACAAAACCACTGATAAAACTAAATATTCCACTTTCTGATGATTTTGGTGTAGTTTCTTCTCAAGACCCAGAATTAGTAGTTGTTACAGATGGTGTACCACCATTTATTATGATTAATAGTTGATTTTTTATATGTCATTTATATTTATCAGGGATGGTGGTGTCATTCTCTATAAGAACAAGCATTTCTTTTCCAAGTTTTTTATTTACATCTAAAAGAGTTGGATGAGATTCAATCTCTTCGAGTTTTGCTAGTAGAACATCATGGTTTGGACTTTCAGCTGGGATAAGATCTCGTATTAAGATAGCAGCAATACCTATTTCATCTGTTACTTGAGCGTCACCAATAAGAAGTTCATCAATAACTTT
This sequence comes from Candidatus Altimarinota bacterium, assembly GCA_013268835.1. Lineage (GTDB taxonomy): Bacteria > Patescibacteriota > Gracilibacteria > BD1-5 > UBA2023 > JABFSX01. The sequence continues at coordinate 15,905 of JABFSX010000009.1, forward strand.
TGATATCTTCCCCTTTGTACTTGCATCCATTTCGCCACTTTCAACTCATTCCTGAATATCAATCAGTGATTTTGCTTTATCAAAAGGATTGTTCCAATTCTCAACAAGAGTATTATATCGTTGCATTAGAATTATTCGATCACTATCAGTGAGTTCACGTATCATTTTTGATAATTCTTCTAATTTTGCCTTATCGCCAGTACTGAGTTCTGCAATCCCACTTCAGCTTAGATCAATTCCTTTTTCTTCTGACCCTATAATATAATCAAGAATTATCGTAATAACTTTGCTTGCAACAATAGCACCATCTTTTTTTATGGCAAGACGTATTTTTTGTTCTCTTTTATTCCGACTATCTAGATTCTTGAATGTATAAAGTGAGCCATCCATATAAGATCAATCATCTTTATTATCATCATCATTATCGGGTATACTATCAAGATTACTATCGATAAGAATATCAGTATCTATAGAATATATAGTACCATCATTTCATAACATAGATAGTATTACTGTATCATTCTTATTTTTTACCGTAATAGTATCATTGATACTCTTTGGGAATGATTGATAGAAGAGTCCAGTTCCTGAAATAGATTCAATTTTTGAAAGATCGATATCAAGATTTGATACATCTGTGTCATTATATGATATAGTGAGTCTACCACTCATTGATGACATAGTTTCATCTAAGAGAAGGGTATTGAGTGATTCAGATGTGGTGTTTCAAAATTCCCAATGAGCCTTGTCATATACTCATTCACTTGCATTTAATAGATAGATTCGATTATCAGGAAGTTTATAGCCCTGAATGTCGGCTTTTAACTTATTTTTTACATGAATAGTTTGAAACTTGGTATTTGATACACCATTGTTTGTAACTCGCACCTTCATATTAAAATCACCAGATCGAGTATAGATATGATCTATCGTTGGAGTATTGCTCTTTTCATCGATGCGTCCATCACCATCAAAATCCCAAGCATACTCGGACTTATTAGTTATATTTACCCCAGGAATGATAGTTTTTACATCTACAGAGAAACGGAGACTTTCACCTATATTGATAACTGTTTTTGGGACAGTAAGGGTTATAAGTGGAATATGAATATTGCCATTGGCATTATCTATAATGAGGGGGGCTGGATTTTGCCCAGAATCTGTACTATTCATCTTTGCTCCGTCATTATCTTCAAGAATTACTCAAAAGTAATATTTTTCAGTAATATTTGGAAGTACAAAAGTAATATCACTCTTTTGAGTAATTTGTATATTTTGTGGTTCAGGATCAGATTCTGTTGTGTAGTACCAAATATATGAAGTAATCACTCCATCCGGATCAAGGGCACCATTGGCTTGAACTTTTACAAGTATTTTTTGGCTATCTTTTTTTGTACTATCCTGACTTACTGTAAGGCTTGTTATCTCTGGTGGTTGATTTGTAAGTTTGATGTATTGTTTTGTTGTATGGCTTCATCCATTTTTAGTTGAACGAACAGTAAGCTCAATAGGAAAACATCCAAGTTCATTAAACTTTTCGGAAATTGTAGGAGTTGTTCGTGCCTTTCAGAGGTATTTCCATGTATAAGTAAGCCCATTTGTATTTCCATCCGTATTTACTGAATTTGCACCATTGAACGTAGTTGGTTCTGCTCTATTAATCAATAGGGCACTATTCTCTTCACAGGCGTTCTTTTCTTCAATAATACTACTTGAGGCATTGCTTGCTTCGATGATGGAATAGGGACTCTCAGAGTCTGATATATATATTTTTCTATTGATAGTATTGATCTCAGATCATCATTCTCTATTCACGCTTAGTGTGACATTATAAGTCCCCGATCTTTTATATGTATGTTGAACGCTTCTATCTGTTCAGCTAATAATAGGTGAACCATCTCACATATTCCATTCAAAATATTCAGCATTTGCTGATTGCCCAATTATTGTTACTGGTATATCCCGTTTTCCAACTTTTGGTGTTACGATAATATTTACAGCAAGAATCGAGGTAACATCAAATTGTTTTTCGAGTGTTGATATCTTTCCATAAGTATTTGTTACCCTAAGAGAAACCTTATGATTTCATTTATTTGAAAATGTATAGGTTCAGCGAGCTCAATTATTTTCAATATTATCAAGCGTTACCTTCTCATCATCTATTCGCCACTCATATGTAAGATCTTTTCGTGAATTACTATCAGGATCATAACTTTTTGTGGCATCAAAAATAATAGTATTTGGTTTTTCGCTATTTATAGGTCAAACGTTATCTATGGTTATGATGGGCTCACGTGATTCTATGGTGATTATTTTTGAATCAGTATCAATCCCTCCGTTTGGACTTTTTGCTGTAAGACTAATAATATAAGATCAAACAGTGGTAAATTTGTATTTAAAAGTTGATCATTCTCCTGCTTTTATTGCCTTATTTCCATTTTCATCTTGAATTTGCCATGAATATTCTGTATTTTTTGAATCTGAAAAATATGAAACGGCAGACATACCAATCTCTTCTCCTATATGACCCGTATCTTTATCTATTTTTATAATTGCAGCTGGATCACGAACAAGAAGTTGGATTTCTTTTGTAAAAGTTTGTCCATTATTTGTTTTCATCGATAATTTTAATACATATCATCCTTGATTTGCATATATTTGTCTTTCTACAATTGGTCCTCATTTGTTTGTTGAAGTATTTCCATTTCAAAAATCCCAATTTGTTTCTGTTATTGTACCATTTCATATAGCTCGAGAAGCAGAAGCATCAAGAATAACTCCCATTTTTCATATAGTAGGTGAAATCTTGAGGGTACTCATATTACTTACATTTACTCCATTAATTAGGAGTACAATGTCTCCTAATCTAGGCTTTACGGAAATTTGTTTTGATATAGAAAGTGGTAATACATCGACTTTTCCTTTACTGTTTCGACTTCAGGAAATAACATCAAGAAATACAGTGTAGGTTCATTCTTTTGTAAAAACAAATGACATACTTGGTCCACGACTTAATTCACGTCTGATTCAACCATTTTCACGAGTCCACCATATATAATTATTATCAGAAGGGGTTGTACCTGACGGATCTTTGATATTATCAGCTCGAAATGATACAGAGAGTGGTGCGTTTCATTCATTTGGGTTGGCACTAATTTCTCATGTAATTACGTTGATGTTTACTTTATCCAAAAAAGTGGCTACCCGAGAGATAGCATTGCCGATATGATTTGAGCTGTCAGGATTTTTGATAGCAAGATCAAGATATGTGTCAACAACTTGTTTTGCTGATTGATTTATGGTGGCCGATTCACCATAATCAGGAAGCCTTTCGAATCATTGTTGAATGAGATTTTTTACATTTTGTATGGTGCTAATATTTACTGTTTTATTAATCAGTAGTTCACTCTCCATACTATTTGCTGCTTCTTTTATTTTATTTTTGTACTCTGCAAATGTATCTGATTCACTTTCGGTATAGGCTGCAAGGGTCTGAGGAATGAATGATCAATTATAGGTTACCATATCTACTGTCCATTTTACGATAGGAACAGCAAGCCACATAAGAGCAATTCATAGCATTACGTAGATAATGATTTGTCTCGCTTTTTTCATCTTTTCTTCATCCCCAGCACCCATCATCAATTGAGCACCAGCATAGATAACATAGATTACAGCGATCACTGAAACAAACCCCATAAGATATATAACAATATCTTGAGCATACGCAGCTATACCCTTACTACTAAGCTCATTACCTATAGATTTCTTGGCTGCTGTGAGTCAAGAATCTATTCAGCAATCAGAACCAGTACAATTGTATGGTGAAGTAGTTGCACAAGTTGAATTAAACCAAGATCCCCCACAACTTGCATAGATAATGCCTGTCCAGAGAATACATATTGCTGAGATGATGCCTATAATAAGGGTGGGAAGATTATTTTTTCGCATAATGTGTGTTTTTATATGTTTACTATACTATAAAAAAGCAAAAATTGCAAGTTTTGATTAAACTTTTTTATTAATTATTTAATTGGATTGGCAATCACTACTTACACTTCATCCAGTAAGTCAGTTGATTTCACAACCAATTTCGACAGATATGTTTTTTGTTATACTCTCAATATCTGGTTCAGTTGAGGTATCAAGTCAATCTTTGAGGTATCTTTCAAATTTTGATTTAATTCCATAATGGAATACTGATAATTTTTCTTCTAAAAGCGGTACAAATGAATCAAGCTTTGTTTTGCTAAAATTTTCTGAAAGTGCTATTTTTTTGGTTGTAGCATAAAACTCAACCTGAGCAGGGATAATATATGGGTATTCATTCATATAGAGCCTTTGAGCCTCAGGTGTTAGAAGATATTCAAGGAATTTCATACTAGCAAGTCCATTGTTTGTATATTTTGAAATTCAGAAAAAATTATATTTTCCAATATTTTGCTTTTTTTGTTTGGATATTTGGATTATTCTTTCTGTTAAAATATCATTACTATCAATAGATTCTTCGACACGCTTACTTGATTTTTCAAGATCCAATACAAGGCTTGGATATCAGAGAACCATAGAAATCTTTCATTCCATAAAAAGGTCTAATGTGGTATTTTTCCCTTTTAGCATAGCTGGTTTTTCATCATTCAATACTTTTGTGTTTGCTGTATTTGTATCTTCCGTATTTATCTTACTATTTTGTGACTCAAGAGCTCCATAGTTTAAGTATGATTCGAGAGTACTTTTTCTATCATAGACATCCGCATAGGTATCTACACCATCTTTAATGAGCCAGAGTGGGTAAATATCAATCATATTTGGCGTATATGTTGGACTGAGTCATATATTTGTTGGATAAGCATCAGAACTTGATTCACTATAAGTGAGGTCAAGTTCATCAAGAGTTTTTGGTACATCACGAATAAGCGTTTTATTGTAAAATATTCCAAGAGTTTCAAATCAGAGTGGAACTCATTTTATTACGGTTTTTTTATCCTCTCATGTTCCAGTTGAATAAACAAGATCTCTAAAAATATCATCATATCGCTTTTCAAAATCTCAGAAATCAAGTACATCACCTGGAATGGGCTCAATTTTTGACTCTAAAATATCATCTTCTCATTTTTTTAACATAAATATATCAGGCCCATTTCCTTCTGTTATTGTCGAAAGAAGAAGAGTTCTATATCTATCCGGATCACTTGTTTGTTTTTCTATTAGTATCTCAGTTCTTGCATATTCTGGGGCATATTTTTTAAATCCATCAATTATTCCTTGATAAGATTCTGTTGTCCCATCAGTAATCCATATTTTTATAGTACCTGTTGATGGTTTCTTTTTTTGTTGTTGATTTGAGATATAAGTAAAACCAATTATTATTGATAGAGCAAGAATTCCTACTATAACGAGAAAGATTATTTTTTTTTGAGACATAAAATGTTTTATTATACGTTTATAGTAACTATTTTTATAAAAAAATCTACTATTTTTTCAATTGATCTCTTGAGTAAATGTTGCCAATAATTTCTACAGCACCTTGTCTTGTTAAGAGTGATTTTGGATTAAAGTTTCCTCATCTTGCTCGGATCTTGAATCCATAATCTTGAATATACTGAAACTTGAGATTCATAGCATTTGTATCTTTATATATTTTTATTTGGCTAGGATTTTTTTCAAATTTTCAAATTTTTACAAGCAGTTCGATGAACTCTTCTTTTGAGAGAAGTTTTTCAGGAAAAGCGTAGCTTCCATCTAGTATACCTTTTCTATATGAGGTTACTGCATACCCCTGGAATGGATCACCAATATTTATATCAAGAAAATGACTTGTTCCATTTGTTGGTGATATATTGTAATATTGCATAAGCATCACAATTGCATCTTTTTGTGTAATTGTAGCATTTGGGTTAAATGTATTTCCATTTTGGAACATACATTTTGCGTCAATGAGTTGGTAGAGTATCTTTCATCATTTTGATGTATTACTTACATCTGGAAATCTCTTCTTTTCACACGTGGTTGAATACGTAATATTACTTACTATTTTTTGTGTTGTTGTCTTTGATAGGGCAGGTGATGTTCATCAAAGATTCATTTTTTCAATAATACTCTCTACAGATGCATTTACTGGAATAAGTTCGTGCAAGTCTTCTTTTGGTATATTTGGTGCGCTTAAAAGTTCTATGCTATTTTCATTAGTTCATTGTTTTATATTTTTTCAATTTAGGTAATTTTCTATAAATAACATTGGATGTATACTGTATTGCAGTGCATTTTCTCTTCAGAGACCAGCATTTATAGAATCAAAAAAAGAAAGTCAATTTATTTTTGAATCTGATGAACTAAATGGCCAATAAGGATGAAATGGTGCATTTTCTGTATCTATTTGAATGTGAAGATGTGGAGTGGTTGCTATTCCTGTCATTCAGACACGACCAAGCATATCTCATTTTTTTATTTTTTTTCCTTCTTGGACACTGATTTCCGAAAGATGAAGATATCAAGAATATATATCTTGTATTTTTCCATTTATATCAACATTATCATGTCGTATAACAACAAGCTTGTTTCCAGTCATATCAGCCTCGATAGTTCGAATAACTACACCATTTGCAATGGAAAGAACGGGTGTTCCTATTGGTGCACGGATATCAATAGCATTATGACTCCCGTCATATTCTTTATAATTAAGACGATAGCTACCCATATATGGTGTTATATATGTGTAATGTATGATAGTTGATTTTTTTGTAGTATTCTTTGTATCACTAAGTTCTATCGGATCATAGTTTGGTAATGGTATAAAATCTGATATTGGTATATCGGAGAATTTTACAGTTTTATTCTGATATTCAGTCTTTGTCCAATCTGGAATATAGAGTATGGGCATAATGGTGCCATCAAATATATCACTTTTAACTTCAGTATAGAGAGAATTCCCCGCATTAATATAGGGCAGCCAAGATTGCTTGATTGCTATAAGTCCCCCAAGGATACAGTTGCATATCCATATGGCCACAATGGCATAGTGAATATATTTATTATGAACAATAATCATATTTATTTTTATATTGTTCATATCCTATCATAAAAAATCAAACTATGCAAATTTACACTATTAATAAAAATCCCTATGTACATAGGGATTTTTATTAAAATTTACTTTTCCAATTGGTTATGGTAGATTTTAATATTACATTTTGAGGCATCTGCTCCATCCAATCTACAACTGATGTGATGCTGAGTTCTCAACTTGAAGCACCTTCTCTGATCTGGATTTCCCGAGTAAAACGAGAAAGGCAATTGGTTGTAACTTCGATAGTACATGGTGGACCAACTACAGTAGTTCAAGTTAGTACATAAAATCAGTCTTTATTCACCCATAGTCAGCTCCCTGAAGTTACTCATGTAAGGTACCATGCTCAGTTATTATTTTCTAGTACGTATAACCGTGTTGTCCCTCAGCTTCCAATAGATCATCATGTTGAAAATGCAATATCACCAATGCATCTTGCATCATAATCTTGTATTTTCCAACAGTTTACTTGGTCACTTGAAAATCGAAGCCAATTCGTATTTCTAAGATTAGTTACTCATTCGAGTCATTCACGAGCAAGATTAATAGCCTTAATTCTGTTTTCAGAATCTTTTGCAAAGTAAATACCTGATATAACAGTAGAAAACATAGCTGCGATAGATACCGAAAGTATTGCCATCATTGCCATTATTTCTATAAATGAACTTCATTTTTTACCGAGATGATTCACCAGAGAGAGTGACATTTTTAGATTCTTTTATTATGGTAAAAAGCTGGGTATAGAGGATTTCATCTTTTAATCCATAAAATTTAATGGTGTAAAGATTGATACCATCTCTCATAGTTTCATTGTCCATATTTGCAAAATAGTACCATGTAGTTGCATTTGCTGAATATTTTTGTAGGCGGTAGTCGTTTACTACAATGTAACTAACAGTGCCTTTCGGAACAGTTCATTGTACCTTTACAAGCCGATCAGTTGTTACAAATGGATTACTTCCAGGACTTATAATTCTAAAATCTTTACTTGATATTGGGGAACTGTTTGGCACAAGTTTAGAATCATTTGGAATAGCTTGTTTTCATCATAAAACAGTAATAACTCAAGTTTCTATTTGTTTTCAATCAGCATTATATGCCTTATATATGATATCATTTATTTTACTTCAAATAGGGAAATTTTCGATAGTAAAAGTCTTATTTACAGGGCTCAGATTTGTTTCTTGATTATTTATTGTTACTTTCTGAACTTCCGTAGAATTAATAGTTCATCGAACTACTATGTTCGGCGTTTCTATAATAGCTCAATTTTTTGGTTCTAATATTGTCACAAAAGATTCTCCTACAGGAGTGGATGTTCCAGTACTAGAATTTGATGTTCATGTATTTGTGGAACCTGAAGATTGAAGGTTTGTTAGAAGCTCCTTTCAGTTATTTCTAATAAAGAGTTGATTTTGAGTTATACTCTCATCAATAGTACCCACTAATGATCCTATCTGCAAACCAGGATTAGATAGATCAGATCCAGAAATCATAATTCTATTACCAGCATGGAGTGTATATTTTCCTATTGAAGTTGATATTGTGACATCACCTTTTAAAACATAAACAGTGCTATATATTTGATTATTTTGTTCAAGCATAATGATATCTCATATCTTTGTACTCACGGTAAGATTTTTTAGCTCAATATCACTATTAGCTCAAATTTGATTAAGCCATATTCGACCTTTTGTCATATGGAGAACATCTCCTGTACTCGAATTTCCTATATAGGAAATTTCAGTTTTTTCATCCCCGTCAATAATCATGGAATTATTACTGATTTTTGCTCCACCAGTTTCGATGGAAAGTGATTTATCTCCAAGATATAATGCTTGTCATCAGGTTCCTGTGATTCTATTCTTAGATGACTCAGACATAGCTATAAATACCGTGCTAGCATTGGAATCGGGTGTAACAATAAGATGGGGTCTACTATTATCTATTTTTACCCCACTTGATAATGATCTGGCTATGATAATAAGAATCACAAGAGTACTCAGTACTCATACCCATAGCCATGGGATAGAGAATGAAGGTGAACGAGATCTGGAATATTCATTTCGCATAGCTATCAAAAATAGGGAATTAGTTTTTTGGAATAATACTTTCGATTACCGCGTAGGTTCAATCTTTTCATTTTGGTGTCCTGATGCTTACCGTATCACCAACAGAGCATTTATGGAAAGTGATGGCAGCCATAAGTACTTTATATGTTTTTGAGTCTGTAGTAATTTCATATTTTTCACCATTTTTTGTTACGATTCCAAGACTTGTATCAAACGGAATCTCCTCAATTATCTTATACTTTATTCATCAATTTGTATCTATTGTTGCCTTAAGTCTACTTCATTGAACGAGAAGTGATTTTGAGGAATAGTTTTGTGGAACTGGATATACTGAGCCATCAGGCCCAAGCATCGAATCTCCAGTAAATACTCATTCTACAATTTTTTCATCTCAAGATTGATAACTATTGAGTCATACTGTACTTACCTCAAAGTCATCAGAAGATGTATCTCATATGATAGATTCCAACATTTTTCTTGCAGTTCTGATAGAACTTTCTGCTGATTGTATAAGGTCTTTGAGAGCCTTTATTTGTTTATCTTGTACCATGTATATTTGGGATTATAGGATTAATTGAAGTATATGGGTTTTATTTCGAAAGTCGATATTTTTTTAATTGACATTTATTAAAAATTGTATGAAGAAATTTTCTATTTCTCTATAGAAAACTATACTAATAATCCATCAGATTCAAAGAAATGGACCAAATGGTATTTGAGATTTTGTCTTCTTTCAACGAACCAGATTCGTTATAAGGATTAGTATTCATACTACGCTACCTATGATATAGGCAAATGAAAAGCTTGCAATACCGTGCAATGTACCAAGTGTAAGTCATATGAATATTGCAATACGAAGATCTCATCATCACACCCAGGTGGGTACATCTATTTCAGTATCCTCCTTTTTTTTTCTAAAAAAATCTATTATTAGAACAATTGGAAATGTTATATAACTATAGAATAATTCTATAAGATATTTCCATTTTTTATTTTTTATAAAGAAATATCCTCCTGGAATAAGTATTTGGATATAGAAAAAAGTGTAGAGAATTAATGCTCAAAAGAACCTATTTCATGTTGAAATATGAAAAGTATGAAAAGTATACTTAGTATACCCTACGAATAGTAGTGAAAAAAATGGAATTGAAAGAAGAAGAAGTATAGATGGTACCATAATCTGATCAGGTATTTCCATATATCGAATATCATAGAGTATATATACTCCAGTAGTAAAACCAAAGGCAAGAAGTAGTATAAATTTGATGCTATATATATCTATATTAAGACGCATTGCAGAAAATGCAATAAGCATAAATATTATACCCATAACTATTTCTGCTATGAGATAAAATAAAGAAATATTTGATTTACAAAAAGAGCATTTTCACTTATTCCATATGTATGAAAATATAGGAAACAAATCTTTTATCTTTAGGATATTGTTACATTTTGGACATTCGCTTCTTCATCAAATAATTCATCACTTTCAACTGTGCCATCTTTCGATTAAAACAGTAGAAAAACTTCAGAATATGGCACCAAAGTAAAAAAAAGTAAGGAGAAAGAGGATCATATTTTTTTATTGTCTCAATGAATAAATAGAGTTCAGATTTATTTGTTCGATAATACTAATGTGATTATTTTTTATATTAGCCGAAAGAATTCTCTCAAGAGGACTATTGGATATATTGTTGTATATGTACTTTAAAATAGGATCATCTCAAAGCATTTCAGGATTCATCGATCAGAGTGATTTAAGTATTCGCATCTGAAATATAGTATAATGACAATGATCGAGTAGATTTTTTAGTCCATAGCGTATAAGAAAATATGCGTCATCGTATAGCTGTATAGTTTCCTGATTATCTACACTTATTTGACCTATTATGTGGAGTGTTTTTAAAAAAGAAGCTATCTGTAAGTAGTTCCAATTTCGATTCCATCATGAAGTAATGAGATCAATATTTTTGATAGTATTTTTATTGTCGTCTCTAACGAGAAGTACCTCAATAACATCTCACAAGTCTATTCCGGTGATATTTTTTTTATTCCACCATCACGTAATTTTTCAATATTCACGACTTATCATGACAATTCTTGTGTTATTGTCACGTATTTTGGTTATATTTAAGATGATAGCTCTAAAACGATACACTTTTTTTATTTGAAAATAATTTTTCCATCAACAAACTCAAATTTTAGTTCGTATACTCAGCGATCAGTTGTGACATAAATAGATCCATCTCTTGGAACTTGTATACTTTTTACAATCTCATCTGTTTTTAATTCAAATTGACCCCTATATTCCCATGAGGTTATATCTTGAAAACGTTTTGAATTTGGTTGAAATATCCAAATACGATTTCAGTTATGAATATAAGTATAAGATAAATTCCCCTTTGTTATAAAGGTTGTTCAGAGTGTCGGATTGATATTCCATTCTCATGGAATTTTATTTAAGACGATATTTTCGAGTTTTTCAGGGTTTCCCATATATCGTAAGATTTTTCAATCTTCCATATAAAGATAAATTCCACCATCTATACTAATGTCCAATATTCATGGTTGAGTTTTATTTAAAATGCTTGCTTTTTGTGAAAATCAATTTATTCATGGCTTATGTCTTTCAATTTGATTTTTTTGAGAATTAAGAAGATATATATTTCCATTGAAAGTTTTTATTCAAAGTGAATCCTCCCAAGAATTTTGTCAAGTTACGTTAACATAAGTAAATTCATCTCTTCTTGGCACAAGAATATGATTTTGTTCTGTAAGTAGGAATATTGATCCGTCTTCTCCAGAGTCAAAAGTTCTTATTTTTTCATTTCAAGGAAATTTGATTTGTTTTAAAGTTTTATCACCTGTAACATAGTCAGTTATTGCTCACTCCTTTCCTATAAGGGTGAGTTTCTTATCTTTTTCAAAAACTCAAATTGGTGATATATTTGATGGATCAAATGGAATGAGCGTAGTAAAACGACTCATATCTATAGTTTGTATATCGTATACTTCTTTCTTCATAGAAGATATTTGTCCCAATAATTCTTGTATATCTACAGTATAAACTTGCTCTTTTCTGAGATCGAATAATATCTTTTCTGCTGCAGCAATCTTAAGGTTAAACGCTGAAGGGTTTGTGGAGAGTTTTTGAGATTCTTCGATAAGTATTTTCGCTTGTATTAATAGATTTTTACTATCAGATTTTGTATTTTCAAGTACCCCAAGGAGGGTTGATATAAGTGAGTAAAGAAGTACAAAAAGTAATATAAGCCCAATACTTAAGAAGGTATATTGATATTTTTTGTTTTCTAATGTTGGAAGTTTTTTTATATAATTTTTGGTTTTTTCCCACATTTTCTTACTTCGCATGTATTCAACTAAAAGAGTTCATTTATCTCGTATAATATCTGATTGTTTTCTTTTTTCTCGGGAAAATGTAGGAAAACTTGCATCAGGAGATCTTCGTGAAAGTCTCATAATATGAAGATTGCTTGATATTTCTCTTTCTAGAAGATTTGTAGTTGTCTCAATCCATGCACTTGCTTCCAGTCTGGAAAGTTCATCAAGTATTTCTTTTCCAAGAATTTGTTCAATATTACTACTTGTAAGATACACCGTGGCACCATTCGCTATTTTTCCGCTACTAATAGAATGAAATTCATAGTATTTATTTTCATGGACAGTTATATCGGTTATATTGGCATTTTTTTCTATTAAAATTCCATGTGTACCTCATATGGTTGCAAGGGTAAGATTATCTCATTCAAGCATTGCAATTAAAACTTTGATATTCGAAATATCGGCTTCATCAAAACTTTTTATGAAGCTATTATAGTGTTCCGTTATGTATCAGAAGTCTTGAGATAATTCTTTTATATTCCATTCTGTTGAAGAAATACTCTCAAGAATATGGTCCTCAATTATACTTACCGTACTCTCATTGGGACCATCTATAATACAAAAAATAGTCACAGCATCATGTGGAGTGAGTGTATGTGATCTTGTAAAACGGCCACTTGCTGTGTGATTATAGTGGAGTGAATTAACTTGTATCATTGAATTATAAGGACTAAATATTTAAAAGTCCAAGGCTATCCATAGCATCAGATTTAGATGTATCTGATTGTTCTGCTTGTTGTATTTTTTCTTTTGCTTTTTGTGATTGAAGTGATTGCCATTCAATAAGATGTTTCTCATTGAGAGTCTTTATCTCATCCTGATACTTAACATTGAGCTCTTCAAGCTGATTTTTTTCTGTTGTGAGAATATTGAAAAGACGATCAATCTGCTCATTTGTCATTGATGGAAGGATATCGAACCAATATTGTTTTTCATTGTTATCAATAGATTCACTTCACAATATCAGATCAACAAGGGCTCCAAATTGGACCTGTATTTCATCAAGGATAGTAAAGGTAAAATTATTTCGGATAATTTGTGCCATATGTTTTATAAAAAAGTATGCTTGAATTGTATTCAATGTTGCTCGTTTCGCAAATAAAAATAATTCTCTTAGAGATATTTAACTTGATTTTATTTTTCCATTCTCTATAGTTGGTACTTATGCAGAATATCTTATTACTTTTTCTTGGTTTTTTTGCCCGTTTAATTATACAAAGGCACAAACCATTTGTCATCGGTGTTACTGGTACGGTTGGTAAAACAACTATCACAACTCATATTGCTCGGTTTCTTGTTCATCAGTTTTGAGCTAAGCAAGTAGGATATTCTCCTTACCATTATAATGGAGAATATTGACTTCCTCTTACGATAATTGGAGTAAAATCTCCATGAAAAAATCCATTTTTATGGCTTTGGGTTTTTTTTATTGCTTGTACTCGATTATTTTCATCATACCCTCGATACCTTGTTCTTGAATATGGGATTGACCATCCGGGTGAGATGGATTTTCTTATTTCTATAGTGAAACCAGATATTGCTATACTCACTCCTGTTGAATCAAATCATCTCGAACAATTTGGGAATTTGGCTACATATCGAAATAGTAAACTACAATTAATTCTTGCTGCCCAACATAAGGTAGTTCATGAATCATTAAGACAATATATAGATATTGATGTTTTATATTATAGCCTTGGAGCATTATCTGATATCGATGCATCTTGAATTGAGATAGGAATCCATGGAACTAGGGCAATTGTACATTACAATAATAAGAATTATCCTATTTTACTTCCCGCAATTGGTGCATTTCAGATAGAAAATATATTGCCACTCTATCCGGTTGCCAGTATTTTGGATATTAATCCTGAACTATTATCTGAGTATACTCTTCATTTTATGCCTGAATCAGGAAGATCTAATATTATTTCTTGAAGTTATAACTCAACTATTGTTGATTGAAGTTATAATGGGGGGTATCTTAGTCTTCATGAGGGCGTTATTTCAATGAAATCTTTTTTGCATTCACATAGAATTATCTTTTTTCTTGGTGACATGAGGGAGCTTTGACTTGTATCAAAAGAAATCCATGAAAAACTTGCAAATGAAATATTGGATAACATCCCACATGATGCTCGGGTTGAGTTTTATCTTGTTTGACCACTTATGCAAGAATACGTATATCCAATTCTTTCAAAGAAATTTACTGTTTATTCTCATCTTTCATCTCAAAAATCAGGAGAAAAAATCGCTAAGAGTCTCAAGAAAAACCAAATTGATACAATTATTTATGTAAAATGAAGTCAAAATACCATCTTCCTTGAAGAGGGAATTAAATTCTTTCTTCAAGAAAAAGATGATTCCAAAAAGCTTTGTCGACAATCCCATACTTGGATGCTTAAGAAAGGTGCTTTTTTAAAAAATTTAGAGAAGTAGTAAATATACTAATACATATTATTTAATAATAATCTAGTTATTTTCGAATCAAATACGTATTAATTTGTGTATTTTTTTTGTTTAATATGTTACGATTGATATATGCAAAAAATATTATCATTCATTTTCTTAATTGTATTTTCCATATCGTATCTTTCTCCTACGATTGGTAATGCTATAGATCCAGCTACGTCAGGACGCATACTTGATAATTTTAAAGAAAAGCAGGAGGAGATTCTTTTTGATTCAGCACCACTTGATATTACTGATGCAAGTAAGATTCTTGAACAAGAATATACTCTCAATTGACTTGATTCATTAAAGGCTCGATTGAAAGGAATTGAATCGCTATATCAAGAAAAAAAAGAAGCTGTAGGAGAAGTGCGAATTTCACTTGAAAAAGCATTGGCGAATATTTCTGATTCTATTAAAACTACAGAAACATCGATTTCTGATACTGAAGCCGCTATAACTCAGAAAGATCAAAAAATTCAAGAATTACACGCAACGAGCGTCTCAATAAAGATGAAGATTCGTGAACATCGACAAATTATCCTCTCATATTTGGTTAATATTTATTCAGAATGAAATAATATTATCGATGAAACTGGGAAAGTTGATCTTATAAAGTGAATGATCTTAACAAGTGAGGATACTGATTTTTCACTTTCAGACATTACATATAAAACACTTGTTACTCAGATGTGACAGAAATTTGTAAATGAGTATCGTGATTTGGTTAGATCGTTATATCTTTCTCAAGTGCAGGAGAAAAAAGAAGAAAAACAACTTCAGGAATTGAAGATTGGACTTCAGGAACAGGCTAATACATTGATTACACAAAAAGCTGAGCAACAAAAACTTCTCGAGTATACACAATGACAAGAGGCTCTTTATGTTCAATATATAGCAGCACAGCAACAAGCTCAAGCTCAAGTTGAGAGTCTTTGGCAGGAGGCAAGTGATAAATATCAGGAATCATTTGAGACCCTTCTCACAAAGTATAATTGTAATAAAACAAAGAAAACGAATGATATGATTCTTGAATGTGCTCGAATTCGTCAGTATTTTATTAATGAAAAAGAACTTGCAAAAAGTCAGTTTCAGGATGATACATCAAACATTTTTTCTTGGCCAGTAGAGAGTCGTAGAATTACATCTTTTTTTCATGATTCAGAGTATTATCAGGCCCTTCGTAGTCATCATGAGGCAATCGATATTTGAACTGAACAATGAAGTGATGTGATTGCCCCAGCTGATGGATATGTATACTTTGTTCTTCCTCCATTACCAGGTTGATATTCATATCTTGCCATTAAGCATCGAGATGGATATGTATCGGTATATTGACATCTTTCCGAGATTAATGTAGAAAAATATGAGTTTGTGAAAAGAGGTCAGTTGATTGCAAAAAGTGGAGGTGCACCAGGAACAGCAGGAGCCTGACCAATGACAAGTGGTGCTCATCTTCATTTTGAATTATGGAAAAATAGGGAACCAATCGACCCGCTTCGTCATTTGTCCCTCGTTGGTATTGACTACTCTACACTTTTATCAGTATACCAAGATAAATTCATTACTGATTTAATCGAATATTCATGAACAGGAGCAGATACTACACAATATAAGAAAAAATTTAATATTTATGGAAGTACTGAAATTGAACGACAGAAGTACCTTCTTTCAAAATATGCAACACCTGATTTTCAGAATTGGCAGATGTGGGTTGATACTGCTCTAGATGCGAAGATAGATCCAAGCTTTATGATGTGTATAGGTCTTGCTGAGACAACTCTTTGAAATCATCTTAAAACACCATTCAATATATGAAATATTGGTAATACTGATAGTGGATCAACCTATTCTTTTGCTTCCCCTCAAGAATGACTTACTTGGATGACAGCAACATTTAATAATAGATTTCTTTGAAAGTATACCAAAGTAAGTGAGCTTTCTCGTTGGTGAAATATTGATGGCTCGATATATGCATCATCAAATTCAAATTGGCATAATAATACTATTCGTTGTTTATCTGCACTGAAATGAGAATTTGTTGAAGATGGATTTGAATTTAGACTTAAGTAAATAAAAAAATCCCCTAGAAATTAATTTCTAGGGGATTTTTTTATTTGAGTTTACTATATTTTTCTTCAAGTTTTTCTAGTTGTTCTCGGGCTAGATTTTTTTTATCCATTTCTATACGAATTATTTTCTCAGGAGCATTTTTAGTAAAAGCACTATTTGATAGTTTTACTTCAAGAGTTCGTATATATTCCTTCTTTTCATTAATAAGGCTCATAATCCTTTCTTTTTCTATCTGAATACCAGCTATATCAATTTCGTTATGAATATATATTTCTACGGAGCCACAAATACCGTAGGCATAATTTTGAGGATCTCTCTCTTTTGGATTGATAATGAGGTTATCGATCCGTCCAAGTCCTGCAAGAAGTGTTTTATTTGCCTCAAGATTACTTACCATATCGGTTTTAGCCTTGAATATCGTATCATGATATTCTCCTGGTTTAATTCAAGATTCTGCACGAATATTTCGAATAGTTCTTACTATCTCCCATATTTGTTCTAGATTTTTTTCCTCTCTCATATCACGTTCCATTGCTATAGTTGGCCAAGAACTTGTTGCAAGTATTCATCCTTCTGTTATATATCAATAGAGTGTTTCAGTAATGTGAGGAATATATGGATGCATAAGAGCAATAATATCAAGAACACAGAGCGATATAACCTCCTTTCCAAATTTAGAATTTTCTTTTTCTATTTTATATGCTTCTATGGCGATATCAGCAAACTCATCACGAACAAACGTTATAAGCTCTGATCAAATACTTGAAAAATTATAAGAATCCATACCGCCTGTAAGGCGCTCAGTGATCATAGAAAGACGAGAAAGAATCCATATTTCATATGGGAGAAGCTCTGATCTATTTTCAGTAATTTTTTTTATGAGATCTTTTCTGGAATCAGCAATATATCCCACATTCATCCAAGCAAATCTAATAATATTCCAAAATTTATTAAGAAATAATGAATATTCTTCCACTGTCTTCATAGAAAAATTTAGATTGTTTCCTGGCGTATTTCCAAGAGTAACAGCAAGACGAAGAGCATCAGTCGAATAAGTATCTATTACTGACAAAGGATCAATTACATTCCCCCAGCTTTTGCTCATTTTTTTTCCACTTTCATCAAGAATAAGGCCGTGAAGATAGATCGTCTTAAAAGGAGTTTCTCAGGTATATTCATATCCCATGAGAAGCATTCGTATTACCCAGAAGAATAGGATATCATATCCAGTTTCAAGTACATTTGCTGGATAGTACTTTTTAAAAAATTCACTTGGATTTTCAAAATCCCAATCAAGAATAGCAAAGGGCCAAAGTGCAGATGAAAACCAAGTATCAAGAACATCATCATCACGTTTCACATTAATCTCACCGTATTTTTCAAAAATAGAGCTCGGATCTCGAGTTACTCAGAGTAGTTCACCAGTTTCTTTATGATAATAAGCTGGTATCTGATGTCCCCACCAGAGTTGCCGTGATATACACCAATCACGAAGATTGTATATCCAATCTTCAAATGTTTTATTGAATCTTTCCGGAACAATTTTAAATTCTCATTTTTTATATCCAGCAGTCACTTTTTCAGCCATAACGCTTGCTTTTACAAACCATTGTGTAGAAACAACTGATTCTATACGACATTGGCTTCTTGAGCAGAATCACACACTATGTGTATATGGTTCTATGCGAACAAGATTTCATTTACTTTTAAGTAACTCTACAATATTACTTCGAGCTTCACCAATAGCAGATAATCATGCAAATACTCATGCTTCACTACTCATAAGTCCAGTTTTATCAATAACACGATAGTCTGTTCTGAGTCAATGACGACGAGCAATATCAAAATCAGAAGGATCATGGGCTGGTGTTACTTTTACTACACCAGTTCAAAATTCCATATCAATGGATTCATCACCAATAATAGGAATTTCTCTATTGATAATTGGAAGAATAACGTTTTTTCCAATAAGCTTTTTATATCTTTTATCCTTTGGGTGTACCGCAACAGCCATATCTCCCAATAAAGTTTCAGGACGGGTAGTGGCTACAAGTAGCTCTTTGTCAGATCATGCTACAAAGTAGTTAATGTAATACATTTTCTCATCAACTTCTTTGTGATCAACTTCAATATCTGATATAACTGACTCTATTCATGGTGAATAGTTTACCATATACTCACCACGGTATATGAGTCATTTATTATATAGGTCAACAAATATTTTTTCAACAAGCTTATTATTTTTCTCATCAAATGTAAATCGTTCCATATCCCAATTCACAGATGCCCCCATTTTTTTTACTTGACCTTGTATATTCCCACCATATTCATCTATCCATTTCCAGCATTCATCTAAAAATTTTTCTCGACCAATTATTTTCCTTGAAGATCCATTTTTTTCGAGACGTTTTTCTACTTGAGCCTGAGTGGCAATACCAGCATGGTCAGTTCCAGGTATCCAGAGTGTTGAGTCTCATTTCATTCGATGGTAACGAGTCATAATGTCTTCTATGGAAAGCGTAAGAGCATGTCCAAGATGAAGATTTCCTGTTACATTTGGTGGTGGTATTGGTATATAGAATGTTGATGATGTATTTTCATTTGGGGTATATATTTTTTTATTTTCCCAGAGTTCTTGACTCATTGGTTCATGTATTTTTGGGTCATATTGTTTTGGAAAATCAGACATAGTAGGGAAGATATGGGGTAGATATTTTTTATAGGATATTCATTTTTTTTTCTTTTGCAAGGATCGCCCTATTTCCATATTCGCATAACTACAACTAGAATTGTTCGAAGAAGAATGGCAATATCAAGAAAGGCTGAATAGTGTTCGATATAATATGTATCTAGTGCAACCTCTTCTTTAAATGTATTCTTGTCTCTTCCATATACTTGAGCCATTCCTGTGATTCACGGTTTTATTGTAAGTACTTGTTTATCGGACTCATCATATAGCTTTATTTCCCTTGGTTGATGAGGTCGTGGTCCTATGAGCGACATATCCCCAATAAGTACATTGTAGAGTTGAGGAAGTTCATCTATTGAAAGTTTTTCTATCCAACGTCACCAAAGCATTTTTCTTGGATCGTTAGAGATTTTATAGAGGGGTCATTCACGAGTATTTTTTTCTTTTTTTAACTCCTCTTCATATGCCATAGCATTATCAATAATCCCATATTCTTCTTTTGTACAGTATTTCCAGTACATATATCGGAACTTATAAAGTGCAAATATTTTACCATTTTGTCATATTCTCCTATTTTTATATATTACTGGACCAGTTGAATCACTAATAAATATTCAAATAGATACTATTATAAATACTGGTAGTAGTATAATTATAGATACTGTAGATATTACTATATCAAATATTCTTTTTCAAATTCTCCCCCATGCTGTTATTGATACGGGTATGAGTTCTATCATTGGTATTCATCATATCCAATTTTCTCTTACTGTATTAATAGGGGTTTGGTGTGATATTTTTGGATACATGAGGGGTATTCAATATATTTTTGCTAAATTAAATATATTTCATATATTTTCTTGATTATCAGTATATATAATACTATTAATTTTTTTATCTCTAATTATTTGTTCGATAGTATCTATTTCATCTGGTTTTTTGCATATGTACGAATAGAATTCATTTTCATTAAATGGATTTTCTCAAATTGAAATAAGTAATATGCTTTGTTTCTTTATTTTTCATTTTTTATATAATATACTATATACTGTATATATAGTATATCTTATTGATACAGTAAATATTGTTGCGATAATATATGTGTATAATATTATGAGTCTTGGAATTTCATGATTAAATATGAATCCAGTTGAAAGATAAATAAAACCAATATAAATAAAGAACCAAAAAAAACTATATGTTAGAATGAGTCTAATTTCTTCTACTATAGGAGTATTTTCTCTTAATGAGTAAAGTCATCATCGAAGAAAGACAATGCACCAGATAATTATACCTGATATAACAAATGGTACAAATTGTTCATAAGAGATATATGGTATTGGAAGCTGAATAAATGGTATCCAATCACGCATAATTCGAAGTGAGTA
The DNA here is from genome assembly GCA_013268835.1 of Candidatus Altimarinota bacterium. Taxonomy (GTDB): domain Bacteria; phylum Patescibacteriota; class Gracilibacteria; order BD1-5; family UBA2023; genus JABFSX01. The sequence continues at coordinate 37,046 of JABFSX010000009.1, forward strand.
TGCTATAAAAAAGGCCCCAGTAACTCAGATGATTTCAAGAATAGTTGTGAATAGAATTTTTTTAATGTATGTATGTGACATATTGATAGTATATCTAAGTAAGAGATTTTGCAAATTGTTCCTTGATTTTCAGATACTTATATATAATATATTAACTATATGAATTCATTTTTTATTATATCTGTAGTCGTATTTCTGGTTGTTTTATTTTTCTGTTATTTGGGCGTTTTTTTATTCCTGAAGGAAAAAATAAGAAGAATAGAATTTTTTGTTGTAGATATTTTTTTGCAAAAAATATCAAAAGTTCCTGCACTTATCGAGGTTATGAGACCATATGTTATAGATGAAAAAAAATCATTTGAACTAATGACTCGACTCCATTCAGAAGCAATAATCCATGAGTATACGCATATACCAGTTATTATGGAACATAATGCTCGGATTAATGATCAATACGCATTTTTGATGAGACTCTCTATGGCAATCCCAGAATTACAAAAAAATTCATATTTTATATATATACGAGATTATATTATTGATTATGATCGCCATATGCGAGGTAATTTACCAGAATATAATCGTCTTATAAAGAACTGGAATAGATTTATTTATATTAAAAATATAACTATCATAGGATATTTGCTGCCTGGAAGGGAAAAGGTTGAATTATAGTTTATGCTCCTCGTTTCATCTTTATGTATACTAAAAGTAGACCCCCGATTAACATCGGTATTGTATATATTATTCCTAGTGTTACCCAATTAGTTCATAAAAGATATCAAATATGGCTATCTGGAAGTCGAAACTGTTCCGATATTATACGAGCAATAGAGTATCAAATTAAAAATATTCATGAGAATATTCATGGTTCATTTTTTCTTAAAAATTTAAAAAAAAGTAGCATTACTATAGATAAACATACTCATTCTAAAATCATTTCAAATAATGGTGAAGGAAAGTGCTTGATTCCCTGTATCGTCATCGGAAAATATCCATCATATGGAGTATATCATGGAAGCTCTTTATTTATCCAATTGCCAATTCTTCAAAATCATATAGCAACAGGTATGATAATTGCAATTGTATCTATGATCTTCCAAAATTTATAACTATATTTTTTACTAAAAAGATAGACTGCTAGTATTGTGCCTATGAATCACCCATGAAAACTCATTCATCATTCCCATATTGATATTATTTTCAATGGATTTTCTATAAAATACGATAAGTTATAGAGTATAACGTATCAAATACGTCATCCAATGATAATTCCAAAAAATAGAAAAGAGAGAAGTGAGTCGATATGACTAGCTTCCTTAAATAAAAGATATTTTTTCACAAAAAAGTAACAAACTATAAATCCCATTGCGTAGGAAAGTCAATACCAAGTTGGAGCTATATGGAGATTGAAAATAGATAATTCAAATATATACATATGACTATAGAATTTATATAATACAATATTTTATCTGTTTTGTGAAGGGATTTTTTTTGATTTTTCCTTTCGAGTTGATAGAATACAGATTAATCATATTAATTTTCTATGAAAGGCAAGGCATTTTTATTTATAGTCATATCATTATTGCTTACTGCCTCTATAGTAGTTCTTGCTTCATCTTCCTCTTTTACTATTAAAGGGGTTTTTAATACACAAAATTGATGGACTGGTGGTATTTACGACCTTTGATGAAACCTTGTTTGAAAGCCATGAAGAGTTGATTTTGACTCTAGTTCTGGAATTATTACTTCTACTGGATCTTTTTCTGGTACTTTTTGGATTGGGAATGTTGGTTGGACATCATTTTCACATGATATTCCTGGGCAGGAGATGGTTATTCAATGCCCAGATGACATTTTAAATATCGCAACGCAACTTTGTTATATCTCAGGGGCTGCTTGGAGCAAGAATGCTGGATGGATTATATTTTGAAGTGGTGCCCTTGGCTCAGGTTCCGGAGCATATTACAATCCAAATACTGCATCTATATCTGGTTGGGGATGGAATAGATGATTATGATGGGTTCCTCTTTGGTCTGGATTAAGTGGATCATTGGCATTTTCTGCTTCTCCTATTGCACCTTTGGCGTCAGTATCGTTACACTTTGTATCCAAAATCGCTATTGTTGGTAATATTGCTGGAACGAGAGTATACTCTGTGAGTAATAGTTGAATTACAAATCAGGACGTATGATATACATATAAGACGGTTAATCATGCAAGTATTTTGAATTTGATACGAAAGAATATTGCTCTCATGACAAGAAATATTAGTCCTGCAGTTATAGCTGATGAGACTACCGCTAATCCATTTGATTTTATAGTTAAAAATGTAGACTTTTCTTTTGATCCTTCTTGATATCTTTCAAGTTGAAAAAGAACAATTATTGTAAGATGATGAGATGTTATTATGACTGGAACTGGTATAAATGCTGATCCTGTAGCTTTAACTAAGCCAATTTGAATAATTGCACTCAAAGATGATACCTGAAGTGGATGAAATATCATAATTTCTGAGAATGTAAAGAGGATATCTGCTTATATGTATGCAGAATGAAGTATTTTCTCTTGAGAGAAGTCAGCTACGGGATTGATTGTGAAATATACTGATTGATGACCATTTAATATTCCACAATGACAATTGTATATTAGAGGTCTTGCTGCATCAAAAAATACTATTGGTGGAGCACAGCAATCTCTTCCTACGCCAGTTTGTCCTGTATTGATATCAGTCTGTGACTTGGTCACAGCTAAGTGATATGATTGGGATTATTTTAGGATTTTTGATCCAAGCGACTCTTCCCAAAGAGCTATCCCTACTATCAGGAATAGTGAGTTTCCTACTGTTATTCAAGATTCAGTAATGATTATTGATTATGATGAATGAATACTTACTGATCCTCCTCCAGGATTTCGGGAAATGTAACCGGCTCTACTCTTTGTTTCTATAATCTATTTTTTTTCCACTTCATTTTTATGAAAAAATATCTTTTTTTCACTTTACCGATTCTAGTGTTTGTTTCTCTTTTTCAATCACTAAATGCTATTTCTTATCCAGGATTTGTGCCTGTCTGAGAAGCAACGGGTGGATTATTCTCAGTGTATTTTGATAATATGTTTTCTTGATCATCTATTACTGATACTACTCTTGATTATTCTAAGGGCTGTACTCAGCCAAATGAAGTGGTAAGGTGATTTACAAGTACTGGTTTACTGCTTTGTATCTTTACAGTTTCCTCTACTACAACTGGATTTACTGGGGATCTTGTAGGTTCAGGGCATTATATTCCAAAGTATAGATCAAGTGGTACAGGTATAACTAACTCTCAAATATATGATAATAGTGGTTCTACTGTAACAATAGGTACTGGTGTAGTGAGTTCTGTATTAACACGACTAGACGTCCTTGGTGGTGATATAAAAGTTAATGGTGTAACTATTGGACAAGGGGGGCTCATATCTTCTGGTCCAGTTTGAAATATAGCATTTGGAATTTCAGCTTTATCTAGTAATATGTGAGGATTTTGAAATACGGCAATTGGTCATTGGGCAGGATTGGCTATAAATGCATCAGATAATAATACATTTCTATGATATTATGCTGGTTCAGGGGTGACTTGATCAAGAAATATTGCTATTGGGGCAAATGCACAGGTTCCTAATAATGCATCAGATGATCAACTCTCAATAGGGAATTGGATATATGGTCTTGGAGGAAATATTGGTATTGGTACTAATGCTCCTACTGCTAAGTTTGATATCAATGGTTCATTTAGGCTACGTATTCCAGCAGTACCTTGAATGGTATTGACTGCCACAGATGCTCTCGGTAATGCTACTTGGCAAACTTTCATAGCCTGAAATGCTTATGCAACAGGTATTATTATACCACCAGGCTCAAATAATTATCTTGCAAAATTTCACTCTGCAGGATCTGGTATTGTTGCATCAATACTCTATGAGAGCGGGGGATACATTGGTATTAGTACATCTAATCCAGGGGCAAAACTCGAGGTAAATGGCAATACTATACTGAATTGAAATGTAAGGATAACGGGTGGCTTGCCATCTTCAGGTAAGGCTCTTACTGCTTTGGATGCATCAGGTAATGCTACATGGTCTGATATGGTACTTACGGGTGGTACAGCAAACTATATAGCTCGTTGGCTTACAGCAACAGGGTTAACAACGGGCTTGATATATGATGATGGTTTTAATGTTGGTATTGGAACTAGTGCACCTTCAGCAAGACTAACTATTGATAGTGGTCTTCCAAATACAGGTTGACTCAGATTTACCCGACTAACAGCAGCGAGTCCATTATATAGCTGACAGAATGTTGGATTAGGGCTCGATCTGTCATGAAATGTTGTAACGGTAAATAAGGGTGATGTCATTGTGTATGATGGAATATCTGGTGCTGCTGGTGCTGCACTGAGTCCAAATCCAAATAATACAACAAAGCAAATTCAATATGACTTTAATAAGTATTTCAATATTCCAGCAAGACAATCTTTTGTTGTAACTGATGGTGCAAATCCATGAAAAAGTGCACCATATATTTCGAGTAATGGAGCATCTTCTGTTTGTGATTGGACTGGAAATTTTGGTACTGGAGTTGCTGGTGCTTGTCCTGGATGAGTACTTCCAGGTTCTCCCTATAATAGTTTCACCATGTCAGCTCGTACCCCAACGAGTAATTGATATTGATATCAATTAGCCTTAGCATATCGATGAGATATTCCACTCATGGCTCGTTCAGGTAAATATAAGAATACTGATTATGGTAGTGGTCTTTATATTGGTGCCACCAATACTCCTGCTCCTTGGATGAAAGTATTTACAATACCAGTGAATCATGTTGAATGGTTTTTTATTGATACTTGATATGATGGTCAATGGAATGCTACAGGTACACCATGACAAGTTGGTATAGGTACTGATAATCCTAGTTATCATGTTGAATTAAAATGAACTGAGACAACAGCGCAAACACAATTACATATTGGTAGAAATATACAGTCTACAACTTATGGTAAGCCATTTCTACGTTTTTGAATGAATGGTGGAACAGCAGTTAATAATCTTCAAACTATTTGATTTGGTAAATCCGCAACTTCTACTGAACTTTCTGCAGCAGAAATTGGTTTTCTTACTACTTCTGTAGCATGAAATACTCAAGGTGATATAGTATTTGCTAATCGAAATGGAACTACTAATGTTGCCCCAGTAGAGGTTATGCGCATAAGGAGTAATGGAAATGTGGGTATTGGTACGAATGCTCCATCTGAGAAATTACAGATTGCAGGAACTGGTTCATTCTATGGTCTTCGAGTAACTTCAGGTGCAACTAATAATTATGTACTTACATCTGATGCAACGGGTAATGGTTATTGGAAAGCTGTTACTGCTACGACAGTAACAGCCAGTGGTATTATTAGCTGAAGTGGTTCAGCAAATTATCTTTCAAAATTTTGAGCTACAGGAACGGGTATTTTTGCCTCAAATGTTTATGAGAAATCTACGGCAAGTGGTATGTATATCGGTATTGGAACCATTAATCCAAGAGCAAAACTTGAAATAGATTCTTGATTTGCAAATGTTTCGGGTATTCGATTTACTAATCTTACTACGAATTCTCCACTTACGGCCACTGGAATGGTTTCAGTAGGTGTAAATGGCTCTGGTGATCTTGTTGCCATATCACCAGTGAGTAATATCGCTGTGTATACTGCATTACCCCCTTCTTCTCCACCATCGCCAAATCCTGATTTTGCCAATACAAGAATCTCATACGATTTTAATAACTACTTTGCTATTGATACAAAACAATCTTTTGTAGTTAGTAAGGGTGATTCTCATGGTGATAATGCTCCATATTTTTCAGAGAATGCAGTATCCTCTAATTGTAGAAGAGCAGGAACATTGACCCCTTATTCTCCTATCGATTGTGAAATTAAAGATCCAATAACTGGTGATTATGCTACTCCAGACAATTCATTTACTATGAGTGCAAAAGGAGATACGTATTGATATCAACTTGCTCTTGGTGCTCGAGGTGATACTCCGCTTTTTGCTCGTAGTGGTAAGTTTTCAGCATGAATGACAGGTTGATTATTTTTGTCAGATGATCTTACACCATCTCCGTGGTTAAAAGTTTTAGCTTTTCCAGCGAATCATCCTGAATATTTTTATATTAATACCGGCTATAGTTCACAACTCTTAACTCAATCTTGAGGATGACAAGTGGCAGTTGGTACGACGATGCCAAATAGTCGATTTGAAATATGGACAGGTTCAAGCACGGCTCCTCTTATGCATTTTCGAGGAAATTGAAACGTTGCACTTGGTCAATATGCTCTTAATACCAGAGCATGAACAGGAGTGGTGACACTTCATAGTAAAAATACTGCTATCGGTTATAGTGCAGGATCAGGAATAACTACATGATCGAACAATATATTTCTTGGTGCAGAAACCCGACCACAGGCAGCAGCGAGTGCGAATACTCTTAATATTGGTAATACTATATTTGGAACTAATCTTCCAACTTCATTTGGATGAATTGCTGGTAATGTTGGTATCGGAACCCCATCTCCCGCATATAAGCTTTCTGTTAATGGAACAATTCAGTCTACTGACTTTGGTGCTGGATGAACGCAAAATGTTATAGTTGGTGATGATACTTTTCTATCAGATGTCGATCAGGCAAATACTCTTGGTGTCTATGGTGTCCAAAACAATGATAGAGCGACTCTCCGTCTTGGTAATAGGACTGGTCAAGAGATATCCACTAATGGTGGTGATGCATTCGGTATTGGTACGGCACCTAATTCATCGTATAAACTTACAGTTGGTGGTGATTTGTTGCTTAATTCTGGTTGGTTTAGAACAACTGGTACAAATGGTTGGTATAGTCAGACATATGGTTGAGGATGGTATATGACAGATACTACATGGATTCGATCATATAATTCCAAGTCCCTTTGGTTAGCTTCAGGTATACTATGATCTGATGGATGATTAACTGTTTGATATACTTGAACTAGTCCAACTGCTGGTGGAGCAATCATAAAAAATAGAGTTGGTATCGGAACAAGTTCGCCAACCACGATGCTTCATCTTAGTTGATCAGCAGCATGAGTTTGAGCGATTAGGATTGTTGATTGAATGCAACTTGCTGGAAGAATTCTTGTATCAGATAATAATGGTGTGGGAATGTGGCAAGATGCTGGTACCTCTTCTATAGATTGGCATATCAATGGTAACGCAACAACAGATCCTGCTACACAATTTATTGGTACCACTGACCTTAAAGATCTTGTATTTAGAACAAATAATACAGAAAAACTTCGTATTACTACCGGAGGTAACTTATGACTTGGAACAAATAATCCAGGTACATATAAATTCTATAATATGGGTACAAGTTATTTCTCTGGAAATATTGATATCCGACCAACTCAATTTATAGGTTTTCAAAATACATCAACTCTCGGTGCTAAAAGTGGCATAAGTTGGTCAAATAATTCAGCATCAGGAAATGCATTGACATCTATTTATGTGAATAAGGATCAGATTTGAAAAAACTCCTTAGTATCTATTATGGATTCAGATACCAATAATACTGATGAATTTGTATGGATACATAATAGAACGGGTACTATTATGGATGCTACACCAATGCGATTGGCTGCTAATTATGGTAATTTCTATAGTGGTGCTATAGAAATAAGTAATCCTTTACCTGGATGATTTAAACAAGTTTGATTTGGTGCTGCTCCAGGATCATATCTTGGATGAACACCAAGAGTTGATATCAATGGTAAGATAAGAATTGCTGATGGTAGTCAATTGACAGGAAAAGTTCTTGTTTCTGATGATGACGGTGTGGGAACTTGGGTTGAACTTGCAGCATCAAGTGGAAGTCTTGGATTCTGGAAAACTATTGGTAATTCTGGTACTACGGCAGTATGAAACTATATAGGAACATCAGATGCTGTTGACTTTGTAGTGAAGGCTAATGCTCTCGAAAAAATATATGTACAACATAATACTTCAAACTTGAGAATAGGTGGTGATATGATGCTCGGTCGAGGTGGATGAAATATTTCATGAAATACAGCTCTTGGTATACAAGCATTGCAGTGAAATGCAGCCTGAATACAAAATACGGCTATATGATACTTTGCCCTCAGGGATAGTCTATCATCTGAAAATACAGCAGTATGATATGAATCATTACGCTTTAATCTTACAGGTGGAAATAATACTGCAATAGGTAAACAAGCATTATATAATAATACAAATGGTTGGAATAATGTTGCAATAGGTAAACAAGCATTATACAATAATAGTGGTTCAGCAGATCAAAATGTTGCAATCGGTTACCAGGCAGCTTTTGGTAATACTACAGGTACTAATAATATTGCAATCGGTTACCAGATAAACCTACCTTCTGCAACAGCATCAAATCAATTAAATATTGGGAATTGGATATATGGTATTGGTGGAAATATTGGTGTTGGTACATCTACTCCAGGAGCAAAACTCGATGTAAATGGTAATACTATACTTAACTGAACTGTAAGAGTAACAGGTGGATGACCAGCTGCTGGTAGAGTTCTTACAGCCTCAGATGCATCAGGTAATGCTACTTGGACAAATCCAACATTTACGATTACTGGTGGTACCACCAGTTATGTAACTCGTTGGACATCAGCTTCCACTCTTTGAATTGGTCAACTGTATGATAATGGTACAAATGTAGGTATTAATACAACGTCTCCATGACAAAGACTGGATGTCAATGGAAGTATAGCTGTTCAGGGAATCAATTGACATTCAATATATGATTACTCAGCAGCTGATGCTAATTGGAGGATTGGTATGTCTAATGCTCCTGGCTTTACAAGATCACTCGCTACAAGCTGGACACAGTATGCTACATTCTTCGATTCAGCAGTATATGGATTTTCTGTAGGTGCCAATGGTTGAGCTTCTTCATTTGAAGTAACTGGTCCAGCTGGTTGATATAATGCATTTTTTAGAGGAAATGTTGGACTTGGAACCGCTGCTCCAAGTGAGAAGTTACATATCCTTGGTAAAGTAAGAATCGAAGATGGTAGTCAGTCAAGTGGAGCAATCCTTACTTCTAATGGAAGTGGCGTAGGTACTTGGATAATTCCTACAAGTTCACAGAAGACAGAATGGGTATATAGAAGTAATGTTAATCAGCCAAGTACGGATGATCTTCTTTCTAATATCTGACATCTTACTTCAGTTCCATTGCCAGCATCAGCTGCAGATGAAGTATACGTATATGAAGTTGTTTGAAATTATACATCAAGTGATCTCCTTAATGGTTTAGCATTAACACTTACTTCAAATTGTCCAGGAAATACTACAGAAATGAATTCATTGGTTAATATCGCTATGGGGAATGGTGCTTCATATCAAGACTGATTCTTAACTCAATGAGTTCCGGTCAAGTCAACAGGAGTTGCTGCTATTAATACACAGTATCCATTTTTAATGAAGTGAACATTTAAATTAAATGCTTCATGTAAGGTTGTTGTCTCATTTGCCAATGAGATTAATTGAAGAACTATTACTATAGGATCTTGAACGTATTTGATAATACGTGCCATTAAGCGAGAAGCCCCAGGTAGTGCTGTTTAGTACTTGAATTAAAAAATAGAGACCAATTGGTCTCTATTTTTTTTTTCTTCTTGCGAATTTTTCCTTGATTCGCCTCGCTTCGACGGCTCAGAGTTTCTGCTCTAGAACCAGATCAAGTTCTCCATCTACATTGAAGAGCGACATATCGAGATCTATTCATCGTTCTCGCTTATAGCGATAGTCTTCATAGTTTCCATAAGATATAATGAGTTCTCCATCTTCGATAATCCAGAGTTTCTCGGCGAGTTTATTCACGAAGTAGCGATCATGAGAAATGAAGAGTATGGATCCAGGATACTCTCTGAGTGCTTTCTCAAGACTCTCTCGTGTATCTGCATCCAGATGATTTGTTGGTTCATCGAGTATAAGGAGATTGGATGTATCTGAGTGTTCTCATCTCCATGCGAGACTATTTTGTGAGAGGAGAGCAAAGAGAAGTCGGGATCGTTCTCATCCTGAGAGATTACCAACTATTTTACTGTAATCGTGGAACTCAAATCCAAAGGTAGATATAATGCTACCAACTCGTTCTCGAGCATAGGGAAGACCATGAAGAGTAAAGTTATCTAAGATACTAATATTTGTATCGAGGGATTCATGAAGCTGAGAAAAATAGAGAATTCGAGCATTTTCATGAATATGAAGATATCCTTCGAGTGGTTTTATCTGACCCAGAAGTGTTTTTATGAAGGTGCTTTTCCCAACTCAGTTTTCTCATACAATTCATACTCGATCTCATTTTGTCAGATTAATGCTCCGTATATAGAAAAGGGGATTCTTCCGTCCAACGAATACATCTTCTCATTTGATGAGAGTTTCAGGTCCGTGTTTGTCGTATGAGAAGATAAAATTTACTCCAATTTGAACTTCTGCTTTTTCTAGAATTTCTACTTTTTCCAGTTGTCGTTCTCGACTTTTTGCGAATCCAGATCTTGAGCCAGCTCGAAATCGATTGATGAGTTTTTTCTCACTTTCGATCATAATTTGTTGTTCTTCGTATTTTTTATCTTGGATTTCACGAACCTTTTTTCTTTCCTCTACACTATAGGTATAGTCTCAATGATAGATATTGATGCCATTTTTCCCAAGCATTTCTATCGTGGTTTTACAGGTTCGATCGAGGAATTCACGATCGTGCGATACGATGATATATCATCACTTCCAAGTGTTTTCGAGATAGTTTTCGAGCCATTCAACACTCGTGAGATCAATAAAATTCGTTGGTTCATCGAGGAGAAGAAAATCCGGTCGAGAAAGGAGTATCTTGGCAAGGGCAATCTTGGTTCTTTCGCCTCCAGACACTTCTGCGAGTGGTCGTTCGAGAAGATGAAAAATCCCTATTCCACGAGAGACTCGTTCCACATCATTCTCGTACGTATATCATCCAATCAGCTTATATCTCTCTATTGCCTCCGTATAGGCGATATATTCGCCCGTTTCAGCCAGAGTATTCTCTTCTTGTTCAATGGTTTTTTCGAGTTCTCGAATTTCAGAGAAGGCATCACGGAGCTCGTCTCGGATCGTTTTCGTCTCATCCATAAAATGGATCTGTTCCAGATATCCGAGTGTTATCCCTCCAATATTCTCAATGCTGCCATCATATTCACCAATCTGTCCTGAGATAATACGCATAAAGGTACTCTTTCAGACGCCATTTGGTCCTATGAGTGCAAGTCTATCATCTTGATTGATGATGGTATGTATATTTCCGATAATACTCTCTCCGTCTCTTTCAAAGGTATTAATGTTGATATTTAAGTGATTCATATGTGGCATTATATACAAAAAATGCTTTATTCAACATAAAGCATTTTTTTGATTCACTTATATATCCTTCATACTGAGTTGTATTTTTCCAGTTTTGAGGTCAATAGCGGTGATTTTTACTTTTATCTTATCTCCAACACTGACGATCTCAGAGGGATTGCTGACGAATCGGTTTGCCATCTGTGATACGTGTACGAGTCCATCACTCTTGAGACCAATATCCACAAATGCTCCAAATGCCACTACATTGCGTACCATTCCATCAAAAATATCTCATTCTTTTATACTTTCCATAGCGATTTTTTTCTTGGCTTTGGTATGAGTGGAGTTAATTCGTTTTTCGATACCAATCTGTGAATATGAATTCAATATAAAACTGAGTGTATCTCGATTGGTGTCTGGATATATCTGGATCATATTTCTCGCATGATCTACGAAATTATCTTGAGTCACTTGATGCTCTAGGATATATCTTGCAAGCGGGTATTGGTCAGGGTGGATATCTGTGTTATCTAGTAGCTCTTTGCTTTCCGGAACCCGAAGGAATCCTATGGCAAGCTCATATGCTTTTTCTGATAATACCTTCTGGAGTGCGAGACGAGACTTGTATGGACGATGATTGTAGATTTTTTTTGCTTCTCGTTTATCAATACCTGAGATATGCTGGAGCACGTATATAGAGGCATTATTCACATTGATTCCGACCTCATTTACTACATCCTCGACGACATATCCGAGTTTTTCGGATAACTTCTTCTCTGCGATATCATGCTGGTACATCCCGACTCCGATACTTCCAACAGGAACCTTCACGAGTTCTGAAAGGGGATCGATATAGCGTCGTCCGATCGATACGGTTCCACGATCGAGAGAATCAAGGTCTGGGAATTCTTCTTGAGCAATTGGGCTTGCACTGTAGACCGAAGCACCAGATTCATTCACTATAAAAATATCTCCAGTAAACAATTCTGAAACAATCAGAGAAGTCTCATCACATCCAGTTCCATTCCCGATAATGACACTATCGATCGTATATTTCTTGAAAATACTTGAGAGTTGTGATCTGGCTTTTTCTTCTTCATGGAGAAATATCTTATCGAATAAGATAGGATTCCCAAGAGTATCAATAATACACATCTTGCATCCGGCACGATATCCAGGATCAATCGCAAGAATCGTCTTTCCATATTCTGGCTTCGTCATCAGGAGTGCCTGAAGATTCACTTGAAATGTCTTGATAGAATCATCTTCTCCGAGCTCTGAGAGCTCTCCACGGAGCTCGTTCTCCACGGAACCGAATAGGGCATCATATCCAATCTTGAATCCACTCTCGAGCTCAGTGATGAATGACATATGAATTCATAGTATACCCCTGTAGGTATCTTTTATAGTTTCAAAAATATCTTCATCTTTCTCGATCTTGATATTCAATATTCCGAGATTTTCTCCACGATTCAGTGCGAGTATCTGATATGGTTTGATCCGATTGATTCGAGAAGAAAACTCAAAATAGAGTGCAAATTTTGGAATCTGTTCTGTATCTTTTGCATTGAGTTTTTCGAGCATTTTATCGCTCTTCTTGCTCGATGATACATCACCCATCTTGTGGAGTTCTACGATGAGAGTATGTCTGAGAGTAGCATTTGCGGATACCTCAGCACCAATGATTTCAATGGCTCCTTCGATAATCTCTTCTCGTGGATACTCTGCGAGGAGATTCTCAGGAATCTCAACTGTATTCTTCTTGATGGCATCTGCCACCACCTGAAATCCCTTCTCAATCGCAATCATCGCTTTGGTTTTTTTCTTGGATTTGTAGGGCTTATAGATCTCTTCTACTTCCTTCAGTGTCTTTGCTGCAATGATATTTGCCATGAGCTCTGGAGTCATCTTCCCAAGCTCTTCAATCCCGTTGATCGCTGTTTGCTTCGCCTTGTGGAGATTCTCCTCCTTGGTATGGAGTTCGATAATATCTCGGATGTTGTTCTCATCGAGATTGCCAGTGCGTTCCTTGCGATAACGAGCAATAAAAGGTACGGTTGCACCTTCGGCAGTGAGTTCGAGAACTATCTCTACTTGGAATTTCTTATATTCCAGTGCGGTTGAGATGATGTCGATGTAGTTTGGGATTGGGAGGATTGTTGGAGAGGACATTATTATTTTTATTAATTTTTTATACAACGAACTGAATATCAGACTATATCATCTTTATTAATAGAGATTTGATTAATTTGTTTTGGAGTGGTAATTAATCAAGTTTCATTATCAGAGGCAAGATAATATCAATGTTCCCCAATATCAGTATAATAAAAGTCTTCATTCTTCTGACATCTTACACCAAGGGATAGTGGTAAGTTTTCATGTTTTTTAGATAGTTCTTCCCATTCTGATGTTGTTGGTATTCTTTTTCAAGCTTTTTTTAATTCTCTCCTTCAGCTTTCAAGAGTAAAATATTGTTCTTCTCAAATCTCCCAAATATCTCATTCTGGATTTACTTTCTCTTCAATCTCTGTAAAAACAATGGTTGGCTTAAAGAAAGATTTTGAGTAATCTTTTCGGTATTCAATACATTTACTTTTCTTCCATCAATCAGAATTGATAGAAAAGTTTTTATCTTCTAAAACTATTATTTTTCTCATATTGTTCTTTAAGACTAGGAGCTATTTCTCTGTGCATATCTGATACTTGATTTTCTATATCTGATACTTGATTTTCTATATTTGGAATACTTCTAATATTCCATAATGTTGAATGTAAAGTATTGTTTATATCTATTAAAACAAGGATTACATAACATAATAGTATGATTATAATATATTGAGATACAATAATTTTATTATTTCTAATTAAGAATCCTATATTTTTTAACTTTTGTAATATTGTCATAACTTCCTATTAAAGAATAATCTTATGGGTAATTAATTTTTTATACATCTAACACTATATCCAACTGCTCGAAAGCTACTATTCCTAAAATCTCCTGTAATATTTCCATTTCATAATGTATTGATATTCATATAAAAAGATTTTGGCAATTTAAGGTCAGGACTTGACGACCAATAAGTTCAGATTCAACCTTGTCCATAATACTCAGCATTATCAAATCCACGCCATCAGGCAAAAGGAAGTTTTAGTATACCTCCTATATTATTGTTATATTTGTCTCATGAATATTCTATTGCTCTCATCCATTCAGTTTGTGTTGGTATATGGTAACCAATGGCGCAAGGTCATTGTCTTGCAACATTAGTATTTGTTGTATCTCACCAAGAATTACCATTTGATTGTTGCCAATCATAAGGAGAATTCTCTGTTATGACAGTAAATCCAGTATCATTTCTACCCCATTGATAATATGAACCATAAGATTCAGCTCAAAATCCAGCAATATTACTTCAAACATTACAAGCAGCCCATACCTTATCTCAAAGTACTATGTCAGGTGTATCACATCAAGGATATTGACTTGCTATAACTGCAAGAGTGCAACTTGCAGAATCTCATTTATTTTCATATCAAGTATTACAACTTACTACATTACAACTTCAATAACTACTCCCATTCCAAGTTTGTTCTCAAACTCAATTTGCCATTGAACAAGATTTTGAATTTGATACACAGATATTGTTTTCTAAATGTTGAGAAGAAGAACAAGATGACTGGTTGATTATTGGAGTTGATTCTTGTACAGGTTGATTTACTAGGCAGCTTCCATTGGAAGCGGAGTATCAAGTATTACAACTTACTACATTACAACTATTCCAACCATTTCAATTCCATGTTTGTTTTCCAATTCCATTGGAAATATTACAACTTTTTATTGGATTATTTGGCTGACAATTCATCACTCATTCATTGTAATACCATCAGTCATCACAGTTATTATTTTTTTTAACACTTATTTGATTATTGATTGTTGTTTTGTTTGTAGAGTCTATTAGATTTTCTAGTATATATTGTAAAATAGCATAATTCTTATCTAAGTTTTTAAATGCCATTGATTTTATATTTTTATTATCTTTATTTTTCTTGATATTATTTTGAATATTAAGTTGTTGCTTATAGATTGTGCTATATGGAGTCCCTTTTTGAATCCTCTCATTTAATATTTTTACTTTATTTGTAGCAATTCTAGTATCAGCTTTACTTAAAGTATATGCAAATGCTGTATTGGAAAATACTATACAAGGTAACACTATTAATATTAAGAACTTTTTCATATTTCTAATTAGTTAGAATAAATAAAATCATAAAAGACCTGAAAAGTATTATAATCTTTTGATCGGTTTGTCCAGTAGAAAGAATTATTGAAAATAATATTAAATAAAGTAATTTTCCCTTAAAACACCTCACTAAATCATTTTTCTGGATCATTGAAAGTTCTGAGTACTCATCATCCAATCAACCATACCTTATTTGAGATATGTTCGAGAAGATCACGATCATGTGAGACAATGAGGCTCGTTCCATCGAAATTCTCGAGCATATGCTTGATAACATTCTTGGAGTGGAGATCGAGGTGATTGGTTGGCTCATCCATAATGATGACATGTGGACGAGTGAGGAGCATCTTGGTAAGTGCTACTTTGGCTCGTTCTCCTCCTGAGAGGGTTTGTATCGTTTGATCCACTTTCTCTCCAGATATGAGGAGTCCACCGAGCATAGATCTGATCTCACTATCTTTGGGATGATGTTTGGAGAGTTCGGCAATGATCGTCGATTTTCCATCGAGGTCAGCGAGGACTTGGGAATAGGAACCAATGATGAGATCAGGATTGATAAAAATCTCTCCAGAGAGAGCGTTGAGTTCTCAGAGGATGGTTTTGAGAAGGGTAGTTTTACCTGCTCCATTGCGTCCGATGATTCCGATTTTATCATCTTTTCGTATCAAGATTTCTCACTGCATCGAGATAATAGGGGACTTGTATCCTATCTCAAGATTTTTGAATTCCATGACTTTTTCAGGAAGTCGTTTTTCAGTTTTTACGATAATCGTGCGAACAGTCGATTCGTTCTCGGGTTTTTCTATTCGTTCGATTTTATCGATTTGCTTGATGCGACTCTGTACACTATTGGATTTACTCGGCGTATATCGGAATCGGTTGATCCAAGCTTCTTGTTCTTCGATATCTTTCTTTTGGAGCTCATGAGCCTTGAGTTGTCGATCGTATCGAGCCTGTTTTTCTACGAGATATTTCTCGTATCCTCCTGGATAGTTGTTGAGTTTCTTTCCTGATATTTCCACGATTCTATCTCCTGTATTATCGATAAATCTCACATCATGAGAGATAGAGAGGATTGCCTTTTTCCAGACTTTGCAGAACTTCTCGAGGAATATAATTCCCTCGATATCCAAGTGGTTCGTTGGTTCGTCGAGGATCAGGAGATCTACTTCGGTGATGAGGAATTTGGCAATCTGTACCTTGGTTTGTTCTCATCCTGAGAGTTGGAGTACATTGAAATTGAGCTGTTCCTCCGTGAATCCAAAGTATCTAAGTATCTCGGTTTGTAGTTCATATCGCCTGTATCCATCATACTCCCTGAGGTATGCTTTTATTACATCTGCTTCCTCCCAATGAGCGTCGTCATATTCAATCTCATTCAGTCGATTCATCTTCTCAGTTATCTCTGGGAATACCATGAGCATCTCTTCTCTGAGGGTATTGTTGGTATCCTGCCAGAAGAGATCCTGTGAGAGGTATCCAATCTTGAGTCCTGATGCCTTCTCGATGGTTCACTTGTATTCAATATCTCGACCGATGATCATCTTGAGAAGTGTCGTTTTTCCGGCTCCATTTTTTCCGATGAGAGCAATCTTATCTTGTCGATTAATCTGCATCTCCGCATCTTCGAATAACTCAGTTTGTTCGATATTTTTAGTCAGATTAGTGATCTTCACGAGGCTCGAAACAATCTCAGCTTTACTATTAAAAAGATACTCTGGAATCGTATCAAGACTATAGATACGATTGGATGTTTTTTCTATCTTGGTACTCTCGAGCTCAAACTCCTTTTCGATATATTTCACCAGTCGCTTCATCTTGGTTTCTTCTTTTATCTTTTCGGTGATGGAATCGAGATAATCTTGACATACTTCTTCCACTTCTTCATAGGTAAAATCGGGATGTACAGAGATGACACGGTTAACGAGAGTATTGATCATATTTTTTATGGAAATCAGTATATAGGGAAGGCCTACTATTGCAAACGAAAGAAACCAATGAAAAAAATAATGTAATTATTCTTCTTGTAAAGATTTGAATTTCTGTATAATGGAGAGTCAGACTCTTGAGATACATCAATTAATACGAAATGACTCATATGAAAAAACCTTCTTCAGTTCCCACCAATAAGAATAGTATATTTGTACTCTTGAAATCCTATTGGATGTTCGTAGTAGGGATTATTATTTTTACTATTTTGAGTAATGGGCTCAATCTCTATATCCCAAAGATTATCTCTGGTGCTATCGATGCTTATACTCAAGGAAATCTTGATATTATCGTTGTTGTTGAAGAATTTTTTGTGGCATCATTATTTATTTTCATATTTACCTATATACAGAATATTATACAGGTTTATACTTCTGAATCTGTTGCAAAAAACCTCAGAACCAAACTTATCGAAAAGATTTCTTTGCAAGATTACAACTATGTACAGACGGTAACAACATCAAAACTCCTTACTAATCTTACTTCTGATATTGATTCAGTTAAGATGTTTGTCTCGCAGGCAATATCTTCTATTATCTCTTCAATATTTCTAATTATTGGTGCCAGTATACTGCTCATTAGTATCAATTGGAAACTGGCTCTAGCGGTACTCTTGATCGTTCCAGTGATTGGTTTCTCATTCGCATTTGTCCTCTCTCGTGTACGAAAGCTCTTCAAGTCCTCACAGGAAACTATCGATTGGCTCAATCGTATCATCAATGAGGGTATTCTCTGATCTGCACTTGTTCGTATTCTCAACTCACAAACCTCGCAGTATGTGAAGTTCCTTGAGGCAAATCAGAGGGCAAAAGAAATAGGACTTTCTATACTAACACTTTTTGCCACACTTATTCCTATAATAATGTTCTGTTCCAATCTTGCAGTTCTCATCATTTTGGTTTTGGGTGGTCATTTTGTGATCTCAAATACCATGACTCTTGGGGATTTTTCTGCCTTTAATGCGTATATCACGATTCTTATCTTTCCAATTATTATGATTGGATTTATGAGTGGGGTGATCGGACAAGCACAAGCATCTTATGCTCGTATTGTTGAGGTTCTCATGCTTCCATCCAAATCAGAAACAGGTAATATAACTCATTGAATTACTGGTGAGATCCATTGTGATTCGATTTCTCTAAAAATCTGAGAGAGTAATATACTCGATGGAGTATCTTTTACTATCAAGCCAAACACAAGAAATGCTATAATATGACCAACCGCAGCAGGGAAGACACAACTTCTCTATATCCTTACTGGATTACTCGATGCAACTTCTGGTACTGTTTCATATGATGCTATTGATATCCACCAGTATAGTAAACAATCATTCTATGAGCAGGTATGACTCGTATTTCAAGATAGTTTTTTATTCAATCTTACACTTCGTGAGAATATCGCATTTAGCAATACGGTACATGATGCAGATATAAAAAAGGCGATCGAAACTGCTGAGCTCAGTGATTTTATTGACTCACTTCCTCATGGACTTGATAGCATCGTATCAGAAAGAGGAACGAGTCTATCGGGTGGACAAAAACAACGTATTATGCTCGCACGAGCCCTCTCTATCAATCCTCGAATTCTCTTTCTTGATGACTTCACAGCGAGACTCGATATCCATACTGAACAAAAAATCCTCGAAAATATCAAAAATAATTATCCCGAGATCACTCTTATTTCCGTCACGCAAAAAATCAAGCCGATAGAAGATTATGATCAGATTATCTTTCTTATGGATGGTGAGATTATCACGGCTGGAACCCATACTGAACTCATGCATACGACTCCCGAATATGTCCAGATCTATAACTCTCAGCTGAGCACTACCAATTATGAACTATAAACTCTCCACATCAACTGATGACTCTCCAAAAAAATCAATGAGGATATCATTGCGTCGAATTATCCCGTTTTTATCGGAAGAAAAGTGAAAACTCATTCTTACGTTTTGTATGGTTATCTTGAGTACTATATCAAACCTTGTCTCTCCGATGATAATCGGAAATACTATAGATACTTCTATACAGTCTAGTGATTATCACTGAGTATTTATGAGTTCTCTATGGCTTTTATTGATATATATAATTGGGTCTCTTGCGAGCTATATACAGACAAAAACGATGTGATGAGTAGGAAGAAGGCTTCTTTTTAATATTCGTAATACTATCTTTAATAAGATTCAGGAACTTCCGATTGCTTTTTTTGATCAAAATAAAACGGGCGATCTCATCTCTCGAATCAACAATGATACTGATAAACTCAACCAATTTATCTCTCAAACTCTGATGCAGTTTTTCTCCAATTTTTTCCTTATTTTTGGGACAGGTATCTTTATTCTTTTTCTCCATTTTGATCTCTCTGTTGTGACTCTTCTTCCAGCACTTGGTGTTCTTTTGATTACGCAACTCCTCTCTCCTTGGATCAAAAAGAAAAATCTCCAGAGTCTTCAGGCGCTTGGTTGACTCAGCGCAACAATACAGGAGAACTTGAGTAGTTTTAAAGTGATTATTGCATTTAATCGTCTTGATTATTTCAAAAAGAAGTTTGATACCTCAAATCTGATAAATTATCAAGCTTGAATAGGGCAGGGAATATCGAGTAGTCTCTTGATTCCAATCTATGGATTTGCTGGTAATATTGCTCTCCTTCTGAGTCTTTGGTATGGTATTCACTTGATTACGAATGGAAGTCTTACGATTGGATTATTGATTAGTTTTCAACTCTACCTGAATAACTTCTATAGTCCGCTCCGTCAACTTGCATCGGTATGGTCTTCTCTTCAGCTTTCACTCGCTTCACTCGAGCGAGTTGGGGAGATTCTCGATTTGCAGTCGAATATGCAGGTAAGTGATGAGAAAATATCTATTTCTGATGAGGAAAATAGTATACTTGAATTTAAAAATGTTTCTTTCCATTATCCTGATGGAGAGAATATTGTTACAAACACGAGTTTTTCTCTGGAAAAATGAAAAACATACGCATTTATTGGTCCGACAGGAGGCGGTAAAACAACAACAGCATCACTCATCGCTCGCCTCTATGATCCAACAGAAGGAGTAGTATATCTTGATGGAAAAGATATACGATCATATCAACCAAATATTCGTACTTGTAAGATTGGCTTTATCTTACAGGAGCCTTTTCTTTTTTCAGGTACTATTCGGGATAATATCATCTATGGTAATTCTAAATATAGTGATATTTCTGATAAAAAACTCATACAACTTCTTAAGAAACATGATCTGTATCGATTCGTTACCAAGTTTGAATGATGACTCAATACAGTTATTGATACGAGCGGAGAATCTATGAGTCTCTGACAGAAACAATTGATTGCATTTATCAGAGCATTTTTGCGACAGCCAGATATCCTCATACTCGATGAAGCAACGGCTAATATCGATACAGTTACAGAACAAATTCTTGAAGAGATACTGGGACAACTTCCAAAAACTACTACTAAGGTTATCATAGCACACCGACTCAATACTATCAAAAATGCTGATGAGATATTTTTTATAAATTCAGGAAATATCACTCCTACAGGATCAATGGAGAATGCTATAAATATGCTATTGTACGGGGAGAGAAAGAGTTAGTCTAATTACTAGAATATATCACTATAGTAGATGTTGAGTCTTTATGATGAGATATTGGTTGGAATATAAATATCATTATCTTTGCAACTTTATATAAAAAACTCTCAAAATGAATTTGAGAGTTTTTTGAATTTCTATGGCTCCCCAAATAGGATTCGAACCTATGACCTACCGGTTAACAGCCGGTTGCTCTACCGCTGAGCTATTGAGGAATAGAGGGATAGTGAGTGGCTCCCCAAATAGGATTCGAACCAGAGACTGGATCAATCGAATTACAGGAACGAGCGTATATTATGAAAGTTGCTTCAAATGTCAAAATTTTTTCTTGAAAAAAGCGCATATTTCTCTACAATCCTAGCATTCTCATATATTCTTCATGCAAAAAAAGTTCTTCATCACGACACCAATATACTATTCCAATGCAGTTCCACATATAGGAAATGCGTATGCATCCTTCATTGCCGATACTATTGCTAGATACTCAAGACTCTCAAATGTGGATACACGATTCTCAACGGGAGTGGATGAGAATTCACAAAAAGTGGTTGAATCTGCGGCAACTGCAGATATGGCTGTGATGGATTATGCAGATATGATGGCAAAAAAACATCAAGATACTTGGGATGCACTCGATATTCGGTATTCCGATTTTATCCGTACTACTGAGTCTCGTCATCGTGATTTTGTACAAAAAGTTCTACAAAAGTCGTTTGATAATGGAGATATCTATGAATGAGTCTATAAGGGGCTCTATTGTGTGGGTTGTGAGACATTCAAAAAAGAAACTGATATCGTAAATGGAAGATGTGCTGATCATCCTAACAGGGAACTCGAACAATTGAGTGAGAAGAATTATTTTTTCAGGCTCTCAAAATATCAAGATCAGATCCTTGAATTCTACTCGAGTCATCCTGACTTCGTGAAGCCACGAACGAGATACAATGAGATTATCGAGTTTGTTCGAGGAGGACTCGAAGATTTCTCGATTTCTCGTGAAACTAACAAGTTTGGTATTCCACTTCCATTCGATCCTTCACAAGTTACCTATGTTTGGTATGATGCACTCTTCAATTACCTCACTGTAGTTCAGGATGATGAATCCAAGTGGTGGCCAGCAGATATCCATGTGATCGGGAAAGATATCGTGAAGTTCCATGGAATCTATTGGCTTGCGATGCTCTGGAGTGCTGGATATGAAGCACCAAAACAACTTCTGACGACTGGGTATTTCACCGTGGATGGACAGAAGATGTCCAAATCTATCGGGAATGTGATTGATCCAGTGGCATATGTTGGAGAGTATTCTCGTGATATGCTTGTACTCTATCTCTTCACTGCCTTTCCGATTGGAGAAGATGGAGATTTTTCTCAGGAACAGGCGATTCTGACCTTTAATGCGAAACTTTCCAATAACATCGGTAACCTGCTCAATCGCTCGATCGCACTCGCTCTCAAGATAGGAGGAAAGCTTGAATGAGATATCTCTGTTACATCAACTGAAAAAGTAGAAAAATACCATTCATTGATGGAAGTACACGATCTGAAGTGATCGATTGAACTCGCCTTCGAGTATGCAAGTGAGATCAACAAGTATGTTGATGAAAATACTCCTTGGAAACTGGATATCGAAATCGATAGTGATAAAGAAAAGCTTGAATCAGTTCTTTTTCATATGATTGCGAATCTCCGAAAGATTGCTATTATGCTCCTTCCATTTTTTGATATTAAGATGCGAGAGCTCTTATCTCGTATAGGAACACCATACGATGATGCTATTTCTCTTACAGAGAATCTTGCTCGTGATCCTGTTTCATTTTTTATCGCTGAAAAGGGAGAACCACTCTATATGAGAATAGGGAAGTAATATCGAACTAAAAAATTATGTCTTCATCTCAAATTATTCCCGAAGATGCTGAGCTCGTATTCTCATGAGTGAGATCACAAGTATATCAATGGAATCAAGAGCTCTATGATGGATCTATTCGTAGATTTGAGACGATTCGTTTCCTGAATGGTGCATTTGTTCTCCCGATTCTTCCTGATGGACGAATTCTCCTCACTCGACAAGAACAGCCTGGCAGATCTCAGTTCATATCTCTTCCTGGGTGATCATTTGATACGCCTGATGAGGATCCAATTGATTGTGCTCGACGTGAGCTCAGAGAGGAGACAGGGTATGACTCTAAGATTATGGATGATTGGACCGTGTTTCATGGTACGAGCAATGTTCATACAGATGTATATTACTATATAGCCAGAGATTGTTCTCAGATTGGAGATATTATGGGTGATGGTGGAGAAAAAATCGAACTATTTACTGTAACATTCGATGAGTTTCTTGAGCTCTCATCTGACCCGAGATTTCATCATCATTGGAATCTCCTCCCGATTCTCTATGAGGCTCGACTCTTTCCAGAAAAGAAAGCAGCCCTCAAAAAAATCCTCTACAATTTGTAGAGGATTTTTTTAGAACTCAATGAGTCTCCATCATCGGTTATCTTGCACTGACATAATCACCTTGTTATCGTATCCGAATGTGGCATCGAGGCCAACATCTTTCCAGATTCCTTCCACCCAAGCTCATTTTTTGTAGAGACGATATCCGTCATCTTCTCCTCGGATGAAGAGATAGTAGCTCGGATTTGTGATATCGAAGAAAACATAGTCCCGAGAGATATCATCTTTGTTTGGATATCCAGTATTTCGAATAATTGGTGTAGCGTTTCGATATATTCCCCAATTACCATCCTTGAGGCCCGCATAGATGACACTGAGTCCGTCAGGGCTCTGTCGTGGATTCATATAACCAGTGAGTCCGCAGAGATTCCCACGATACCTCGTGTAGAGGCAATAGCTCTGTTCTCCAAGTGGGCGACCGAAGTAGACATATCAGCCACCATCTCGATCAAGAAATATTTCTCTAATTTCATCGAATTTCCTATCTAGGATTGATCCATTGTATACGAGTTCCATAGCATTTTCATGCTCTGAAGCATAGATACTCTCTGTTCCATTCATTTTGAGTGTTCATTCGATGTATCCTGATCCAATTTTTTCTATTTTTACTCCATTTTTCATGATGTATTGTGATCCATCAGCATCGCGAGTATGGGCCATAATTGATTCCCCATCGGATGATATTGCGATTCGTACAATTTCATATTGTTCTTCTGAGATTGGCTTCCCATTTTTGAATATAGTAAATCCTGATCCAGTTTTACTTTTCCAGATATGACTCTCTCCATTTCTTGTTGTACTAATATTTTCTATGTGAGTATATGTTCCAGGGTATGATTGCATTCCTTTTGAATTGAGTCCTATGAGTTCACTTCCTGAATACATCAAGATTGATTTGTCTACTTCCTGAGGAAGTATGGCCTTGCCGAGGATAACTCAGCTTGCTGTAGATACAAATCATTCAGCATTGATCGTATAAGAGATATTTCCGATTGATGTTGTAGTATAAGGGAGTCTATCAAAAGATTGTCCACTTGGTATAGACACCATATTAGTACCACTTGATGTAAAAAAATTGATACTATCTTTTTTTCTATCAAATACGAGACGTTCGATGCTCGAAAATGAAGATGATAAGATAACTCATGAACGAGTTTCTGTAGAGCCACTTCAGAGTATTCCTGCTATAATATGACTCTTATTTGATTCGTGAATATTTGGAATATAAGATATGGATATTATGAGACCAGTGAGTGCCAGTATCGCAATGGCACCAAGCCAACCGATGAGATGATCCGATAGGCTCGTTATAATATCCTCATCACTAGTATCAAACATACTACTAATAAGAAGCCCACTCCCTGCAACTAAAAAAACCCAACCCCAAGAAAGAGTTTGTACTAGTATTCCTGTTGTGGTTCTTACCTCACCACTCCAAGTTTTTAAAAAAAGATATCCTATGAGTCCAAGTACAATGAGTGAAAAAAACTTTGCAGATTTCCAAGATCGTACTGCCAGAAGAATGCAGATTATAGCAAGACAAAGAAGGATGATATATGCAGGTACCTGGAGATCAGTAAGTGGAAAGGGGAAGCTAGAAGAATTATTGCTTATTACTGGTGAGATGATACCAGTAAATATGCCCACTACACCAAGCATACCAAGATGCATACGAGAAAGAGTCATATAAAGATATATTATAATAAATACACAATAGACATTGTATATTTATTTCGTGGAATGCAAGTTTCAAAAAAATCCTCCAGAAAAAAGTTGGTGCTATAATTTCTTAATGTATAATATGTGTTCCTAGTATTGAATCGACTCTTTTTGCAATAGGTCCAGTATATATAAAAGATATTTCTCAATTTTTTGATCACTTTCGAACTATAAATGCATGAAGATACTTTCCAAATATATTTGAATAATCTTTTTTTATTTCTGTCCCAGTATGATTATATTCGTTTGTATCTCAATTTGGAGATATTTCCAGAATATAGTAGATCTCTTTACTATCAAGTCTTGACATTTCTTGTCTAATTCAGGCATGTTGTAAATATCAATAAATATGATTTCATCATAATGCTTGAGTTGGGCTATATGGATCACTACTAGTATCTAAGTGCATATATCTGTAGTTAGTAAGCATCCATTTTATACCTCTTTTTTGTTCCTGTCAATTTTTGCAATAGACTCAATATATATCAGTTTATTACAATAATTAATTTGATCGCATTAGAGATTCTATACTTCCTGGATTATCTGCATTTTTAGTTACTGCAGACGTGATAGTATCCTGGAATTGTGGGAGTTTTTCACCATTGGTGAAGATATTTTGTGTTCCTCAGAGTTTTTCTAGAGCTTGTACGAGCACCTTTCCATCTGTGGCTTGATTGAGTTGCTCTGTGAGGTCAATCTGATTGTTGGAGGTACGAGTACGATTGATCTCAGTAATAATCCGATTCATAGCTTCATTAGCAGATGGTCCAAGTTTATCGAAATTGTTTGCCACGAGATAGGAGAGATTCTCACTGGCATTATTATCAAAGCTTTCAATCGTTCATTTGCTCTCTACTCATTGATATGTTACGAGTTTTTTATCAGTTTCTACAAAATCCGAAAGAGATATTTCAAGCTGATTGAGTCAATCTAGTTCTCTAAATAATCCTTCCTCGAGTTTTGCATATTTAGTATCACTCATATTCTCTACAGTTATCGACTTTCGTCTTTCTCATTCAAGAAGATGGTTTTGTTCCTTGAGAATCTTCAGGGCTTCGAGTTTTTCTGTTGGATTCCTCGCTTTTTGATATCATTCTTGAGCTCATCGATATGACTCAATGAGATTCTTATTTTGTATAGAATCTGGTATATTTTCGGGAGTATTGAGTTGCACCTTTCCTGCATCTTTTATTACTACTTCAGTTATTTTAGTCTTCTTATCTTCTAGGATTTGTTTCTCTTTTTGTTCTGGAGATACTGATTCTATCTCTTTGGATATAGATAGGCCATTGAGAGATTTTATTAGTTTCGGTGGACGAGCGGCCATATCAATCTCATATTTGGATCACTTCTTGTCTTCCCAAGAGAGACGATCTCCATCACGAGTGATAACAGTATCTGGGGCTCACTTGGTGAGGGAATTGACGGTTGAAACAACGGTATCTTTATCTGATTTTGGGATATCTGTTAATGCTCTTCAGATTTCCTTTGCCTCGATTTTTCCTGATAAACCGAGAGCATATTTATTTCTATCGAGATTATCAAATTGTTCTCCGAGTTCTGGATTGGTTTTTAGTATAGAATCCTTATTTTCTAGATATACTCGAGTTGAGATATGAGCTGTTAGTAGAGATAGTACTTCGGGTGATGCAATTGATTCTGGTGTATTTGCTCAGATTTGATTCAGGAAGTTCTTAGTTTCATTTGGAATATTTCCATTTTTTATATCAGTGAGTTGAGCGGAGATTTTTGCTGATATCTCTGTTTTTTTGTCTGTTGGTATAGATTTCTCAATAGCAGAAAAAGCATTGGTAACTTCAGCTGTTGCAAGTTTTGCCTTTTCAATTTTTTCTTTTGCTTCAGTTTTTACTTCTTTTGCTTCAGTTTTTACTTCTTTTGCTTCAGTTTCTATTTTGCTTCAGTTTCTATTTTCTAATTCTAAAGTAATTTTTGATAAAATTCTATTTAGCATTAATTTACCTGTAATTGGTTGATTTTCCTTGAGTTCTTTGATGAGGAATTCTTTTGTGGTAGGATTTGCAAGTATTGGAGCAAGTTTTTCATCGAAAGATGAAATATCTACATTCCCTACAAGGGACTGTATGTCTTCATTTGGATTGATCGGTTGTTGATCAATTTCAGGTAATGTAGTAGTAAGTTCAGACATAAAAATAGGTACCTAACTAGGGTACCATATTTTTTATATTATTGCAAAAACTACGCTTTTTTTGCTAACATCTCTTTTGCCATCGCATATGATGATATAGCTTGACTATATAGCGTTGAGGCTTGTTTCTTGAATGTTTCATCAGTGAGTTGTGATTGGAGTGTATTTGCAATCTGGAGATGCTTATTGGCAAGATTAATAAGTCTCTCCCCATC
This sequence comes from Candidatus Altimarinota bacterium, assembly GCA_013268835.1. Classification (GTDB taxonomy): domain Bacteria; phylum Patescibacteriota; class Gracilibacteria; order BD1-5; family UBA2023; genus JABFSX01. Next base: position 64,863 of record JABFSX010000009.1, read on the forward strand.
ACCTTTCCAAGTGAATATTCATCCACTCTTTTTTCGCTTGAGAAACTCTACAAAGAGGGATTGTACATCTTTGGGAGTATTTGGATTATTCATTACTATGTTCATATAGTCAGCATCCTTTGGTGGAATTTTTTCATAGTCAATGTAGAGTCAAAGTTGTACTAGTCAGATAACAATATCTATATTTTGTATGGCTGCTTTCATTATATTATTTTGCTGTCGTTCTATATTTACCTGTTGTTCTCTTGTATTATTTTGTTGTTTTTTTACATATACATCTACTTCTCCATTAATAGCTGGATCGCATTCTGGATCAACTACTTTTCCATCAAGGCATTCTTGTGTTTCTGGGGAGAGCTTAAAGTTTGGAAATTCTCTTTTTACCGCTTCTACTTTTTTTCTTGTTGCATCAGCGATTCATGCAAGTGCAACAGAAGGGAGGGTGGCTGCAGCCACTAGAATAGCTCCTCATTTGAGGAAATTTCGTCTTCAAAGATCTTCAGGAGGTATTTGAGAAGGTGTTGATCCCATAGTATAGAACATTAATTCCGATATATTTTATCCTATCTATTGCCTATCGTCAACTTCATTTGATATTATCTTCTTGATTTCCTATTTTTTATGACTATATTGCCCGCCCGTTCTGGATCCCCCTTGATCGATATTTTTTGACATATACCAAATCCCTATGTGAAATAGGGATTTTGAAGTTTCATTGTGCACAATATGTGTACAAATTGTAAGAAACTACTAAATAGTATTCCTTGGTTCTTCTTGCATAAAAAATCTCACAAAAAGTGAGATTTTTATTTTTTAGTCTTGTACTACGAGATCATGTCGTCATTGGATCATCAGATGATGTTCTTCTTGGATCATCAGAGCTCTTTTTGATCGACTTTGTTTTGCAAGTGATCGATCCTGATTCTTGAAGAGTGTCATAGTGGTCGGATCAATACCGAATGATGCGAGTGCCATAGAACGAGAATGATAGGATGCAAGGGCGTGAGGTCCCATATGAGCTATATCTGCAGTCATAGTTGTATTTTTATGAGATATACATAGAGTATAGCATATATTATTATCGTCGTCAAATTTATTATGCTATAATATAATACATTGTAAATAAATCGATACACACAATCAAAATATGAATATCACCCTTCGGCTTGCTAACTATATCAGTCGATATGCCCCATCAAAACGAAAGATAATCACGTATCTGGAGAAGAAGAACTGCCAGGATCCAGAGTGAATTCTCAGGGATAACGGGTATGATGAATCCTTGATGTGTGATATGTGGATGAGATCTTTTGTTGCACTGGGGAAGTGAAAGCGAGAAATCCAACTCAAGCTCCAGAAAAAAGATTTCCCGAAAGAGATGATAGGGGAAAAACTAGAAATATTTGATGTTGAGATCCGAGATTGGGAATCCAACCGTCTGAATATACAGAATCAAATTCATACCCTCGAACAACGATGAAAGTCATCTCGGATTATCCACAATACTATCATCTCTAAGTATCCGTATTTTCGTGATGAGATCACGGAGCTCCTATCGGAATCGGATGATTCTGACAATCTGACAAAAGAGGTGCAAAAATATAAAAATCGATATAATATCGCAGATAAAAAAATCCGAGAAAAGATGATTGCCTCACTCCTTCGAAAGTGATTTTCTTACTCAGATATAAAGAATCATCTCTAATACTCAAAAAATATGTTTATCTGTTCTTCATGTTCTGCTACTTCTGCGAAATGGACAGGGAAGTGTCCAACTTGTGGTGAATGGAATACTTTTGTTGAATCAACGGTTCAGAAGTGAAAGTCAAAAGTCTGAAATGGAAAAATAGTCGAGACTCGTGCACTTGATCCCAATCCTTCACAGAAGGGGATTGAGCGATATGTGAGTTCATCCGGTGAGCTGGATGCAGTTCTCGGGGGTGGACTCTCTGCAGGATCACTCGTGCTCTTGTCTGGAGAACCAGGAATAGGAAAGTCGACTCTAGCACTCCAGATGAGTGAGTGGTATGCAAGTCGAAATCAGAATGTGCTCTATATATCTGGAGAAGAACATATTGGTCAGATCAGTGCACGAGCAATCCGACTCGGAGTGAGTCACCCGAATATATCACTTCTGACGGATTCTGAATTTGATTCTATATTTGCAACGGTGGAACGGTCTAATGCAAATATTATCATTATCGATTCGCTCTCAGTTTTATCCTCTTCTTCGATTGAGTGATCCCCGGGGAGTATATCTCAGATCCGCATCATGACAGAGATGTGTATGCATATTGCGAAGAAGATGCAAAAGTCGATTATCCTCATTGGTCATGTTACCAAAGATGGATCTATTGGATGACCGAAGTCACTCGAGCATCTGGTGGATGTAGTATTATTCCTCGAATGAGTACGTACGGAGAATTATCGGATTCTGAGGGCTCTCAAGAATCGATTTGGCCCAACGGATAGCGTAGGATTATTTCGTATGGAAGAGAATGGGCTCATTGATCTTCCGAATCCAGGACTGGAATTCATCGATCAGGAGAGCTCTGTGCTCTCTGGTTCTGCTCTGACCTTCACAATCGAGGGTAATCGACCGATTCTCATCGAGATAGAAGCGCTCACAACCTATACAAAGTTCTGATATCCGAAGCGTTCGGCACGAGGAATACATCAAGGCAAGCTTGATCTCCTTATTGCGGTGATGAGCAAATTTACTGGTGTGGATCTCGAGAGCCATGATGTGTATCTAAATATTGCCCGTGGCATCCAAGTATCTGAACCTGGAGTAGATCTGGCTTGTATTGCGGCGATATCAAGTAGTAAAAAAGAAAAACCACTTGGAAAGACAATATATCTCGGAGAGGTATCACTTACGGGTGTTGTTAAAAATGTTCTCTTTCTCGAGCGAAGATTGATGGAAGCAAATAAACTCGGATTTGTTCATGCAGTGATCCCAGCGAGTTATGAGGGAAAGATTCCAAAATGAATGGAATGTACTCGAATAAAAAATATCAAAGAGCTCAAATAAATTCTTAACTAAAAAATCCCACCAATTTGGTGGGATTTTTTAGGTTATTCTTTTGAAGTTGTTGGTTTTTTCGGAGTCTTTTTTGCTGCTATCTGAGATTCGACACTTTCGATTTTTTTGTTTTTTCTTGCAGTTTTTGTGGCTTCTTCTCGTGCTGCTCTGGCTGCTTCCTTTGCAAATAATATGGCTCGTGCTTGTTCGAGAGCCTCGATCTCACTCTGAGTAGATTCTATAACATGTTTTTTATTTATTTTTTTATTATTCTTTTTTCGTCTTCGGAAGATGAACCAGAAGAGCAATATAAGGAATGATGTGACGGTAATAGTTCCAGCATTCAAAGTTTTTACCACTTCATCATATTCTATGGTTATAGGAATAATAGAATTACTATTCATGGTTTGATGCGTAACAGGATTCATATAAGAAAGATCGATATGAGCATTGATTTCTTTTACGGTGTGCTGAATTGTGAGTTTTTCCCATGGATTTAGATATCATGCTTGTTCTCTTGTAATACGAGAGTAGTATGCCCCAGGTGTTTCATATATGACCTCTATTTTACCTCCAGTGCCAATAGTTTCTCTGGCAAAACCATACCAATTCATTATAAAAGTTCTATTAGTTCATGGTAAGACATTTCCATTTTCTTCGTTTATTGTAAGGTAATCTACGATTTTTTCTCCAATTATAGCTCCATTTGGATTAAGAATAAATTCTTTTCAGATATTTTTAAGCTGATTTCCTTCATTATCATGAAGAGTTATCTTACCTTCAGGTACGATATGTATCGTTCCAGTATTTTTAACAGGAAGTCAGATACTCATATTAAATGTAATATTTGGATCGATTTCTGGTGCACTCCAAAGGGGATCAAAAAAATCTATTATATCTTCCTGCATTTTTGGATCCGAAAAGAGCATAAGAAGCTTTTTTCATTTTTCAGTTATTTGTTCACTAATACTTCCTGTATTATTAATGCTAAATAGATCTGTAATAATTGTTGATCATGAAGAATAACCACCTCAGCCACTTTGATTTTTAACTTCAATATTGCCAAACTCTGGAGCTACTGTGATTACTCACGGAACAGTTACAAGAAGAAGTGAACCAATACGACGATTCATGGAGATACTTGTGGAATTGCTCGTATTTTCTGGATTATTAAAAAATATTGCACCATAATGACCACCTGGAATAGCATTAGCAGGTGTATGGATTGTATAGGTGACTACTTTGCTTGATTTTGGTCCTATACTAAATAGTCCAGTCATATCAAATGTAATCCAGGATGCAAGGGAATTTGGATTTACTCCACTATTTGCTGGTATAGCAGTACATATAGGGGATTGATAGTTTGTTGTTGTGCAATTTTCAGCACTCATATAAAATGAGTAGGGAATATCAGAATTATTGTAGAGCGTTACAGATCATACAGTATTATCTCCTTTTTCTACTGTAACATCATTTCTAATTGGAGTAATTGCAAGATTAATACGATCTCAATCACCAAGAGCGTATAGTGAAATGTTCATATTGATAATGATCAATAGGGTGATGAGGATTTTACGCATAGAATAAAACAGATTATAGATATTATATTTCAGATTTTTTATCTGAAATAATGAGGATATTTCCATAATTAAAACCTAAATTAGGAATATTTCTTTATTCCGAATGTAGAGCCTTTTTATAGAAAAATTTATGTTATAGATAATACCTATACTCACTTAAAAAGCAAAAAGTCCACACGAGATCGTGAGGACTTTTTGCTTTTTTCTAGTATATTAAAAGTTTCCAGTTACGCTGATGGTAACAGTATCACTATAACTTCCAGCAGGAGACTGAGCATCTGGTTTTGCAGATACTGAGAACTTGAAGTCATCAATATTAGCTGAAAGAGATTGAGGTCTTGCATAAGTATAGAGAGTATGAGCTGTTGTATTATCAACAACTTCTACATTTAGACTTGCTATTGCGGTTCAACTAAAAGCTGAATCTGATCCAGCTACAAGGGCTGAGCTAAATTTATAACTATCAGGAATACCATCAGTACCTAGACTATTAATAACATCAGCACCATTTTTGAGTCCACCATTTCCAGATTTTGCTGTTACAGATGCTCCATTTGTTGCATTTGTTCCAACTTCGATATCAACACTTCCTGTTTGATAATTTGCTGCTGACAACGTACCAAGATCAATAACTCCAACAGTACTACCACTGATAGTCATATTAAGTGTTGGTTGAATTTTTGCTGTTACTGTAAGGATATTTGATCCACTTGCAGATCATGCTGTATATGTATCATTCCAATTTATGGTTGTATTAAGTGCACCACTTCCTACAACAGTTCCGGTACCGATATTTGTAGCGTATACACTTGACATAAGTGGCATACTTGCTAGGAGGGCTCATGCTATGAGCCTATTTGTATTTGTTCGCATAAATGAGAGTAATTAAAAAATAATATGCCTCTTTAGAGTAACATATTATTTTTTAAGCGTCAATGAATTGTACTTGCAATATTTATATTATCATTTCTAATACTTGCTTCTTAAGATCTTCAGCAATATCTCATGATTTTTGCATTCCATCGATTTCGATTGCTTTTGATTTTTCAGTCTGGAATACTTTATTATAACTTTCGATAATCTGAGCTTGAGTTTTACGAATAAATCCTTTTTTATCGCTTCTAGTCATTTTCTTTCCATCAGGAGCATAGACGAGGGTATTGATAAAATGAAGTGTGAGAAGTGTTCCATCCATTTTACCTTTCTCTTGTTTTCCAAGGAGCTTTTGTTTTTCTTTCCATGTTCTTTTTGTAAGTCGAGCAAGAGAGGTCTCGGCATCAACCGTGATGTGTATGGTATGTGCTCTATCAAAGAGTTCTTTATAGATAGTATTTCTCCACCAGAGAAGCCCAGTACGAAGTTGTTCGTCGCTCATACCAATCATCAGTCCTCGAACTATGAGTGTCTGAAGGCCTCGATCAAGGATTACGATATGTCCACGTTTCATAGCAGGGATAACCTCTCGTTCGATACGATAGAGAAGGTCAGCTGATTGCATAAAGAGTCCAGTTTCAGGAAGGATACGTTCATCGAATTTTTTGAGGGATTCATTGGTTGTGAGGAAATCTCCAAGGATTGGAGCTGTTTTCCATGAACTGATAGTAACCTCGTGTCATTCTCTTTCGAGCATTTTTTTGAGAGTTTTTACTTGAGTTGTTTTCCCTGATCCATCAGCTCCCTCGAATATAATGAGGGTACCAGGAAGTGCATGACAGTTACTAATATTTGGACGCATAAGACGGAATTAAGATTTCAAAATTAAAGGTATGAGACTATTCTTTGGTATAGTGTTGTCCCATGAGGCGAACATCATATTTTCGTTCAAAGTATTCTGCAATTTCAGCAATAAATGTAGGAGTTGTTTTATATACTGGAGCCTTTCCATCGATTATATGCATACCATTTTGTTCTGCGAGGATGTCGTATCCTTCGATAACTTTGGTTTGAAATTTTTTGAAACTATCGATGATATTCTCAGAATATCTCACATCCATACCAGCTTCGTAGTGTTTGAGTGGATTGCGACCAATGGCTCGTTCTGCTGCGATCTCGACAGGAATACGGAAATAGAATGCAAGATCAGGAACAGGGAAGTAGAGATCATAGAATGGCTTCAGGTGTTCCATGCGAATTCCACGAGCATATCCACGAGCGAGAGCTGTATACATATAGCGATCACAGAGAACTACCATACCCGCCTTGAGGGCTCCTCTCATCTCTGTAAGATATCGTTCGATAAAATCAGAAGCATATATAGTATCAAATACAGCTGCTGGCATATGAATATCAAATTTTTTGAATTTCTTTTGCATTTCGTGCATCTTGATAGATGAATTCCATATACTGTGAACACAGAAAAATCCGTTTGATTCCAAGAGATTCTTGGCAATAAGAAGTTGAGTTGATTTACCAGAACCATCAGATCATTCTACAATGATGAGTGTTCCAGGTCTTTCCTCAGTTGAGAAGAATATATCATTTTTATTACGAGTGGGGGTATCATTTTTGATGATGTCAATTTTTGTTTTTTGCGGTTGTACTGTAGACATAAGTTGTATAAGGATATGAATCATCATACTCTATTATCTCTTTTGAGTCAAAAGAAATTTTCTCTTTTAACTTGCTGTTTATATGATATAATGCAGTATTATTCATAAAAAAAATGTCAAGTATTGTATTTTTTGTTTATAATATTGTTTTATTTAGTATACAGGCATAGGTATTTTTATAAAAAAAATACATTAAGTATATACTTAGGATTTTCATAAGTTGAAGCCAGCGATTCTATTGCTTTGGTACATCGAATCATCTCATTAGGATTAAGGAGCGGATATACTCAACGTAAAATACTTATAGCCTCATTATTGGTACATTTGAGATTAAAAAGACTTCAAGCGAGTTCTTTATATTGTTTTTTTATATAGTATTGTATAATGTCATTTCCTCATACTGGCATAAGCTCACTATGATTTTTCTGAGTAAGATCAATAATTCGAGATCGAACTGTTTCAAAAATTGAATTGGAATTTTCCACTTCTAATATTATTACTGCGTAAGGTGGACATTCTTCTAGGATTTTTAAGAGTGCATTTTGTGCATATCAATTAGCGGTGTCAAAGTGTCTTAATATATATATATGTTTTCATATATATGGCTGTAATTCAATATCACTAATAAATTTTCTTACTGTTTCCACGTTAAACTCTTTTTTATCCTCAGGAATATCGTATACAAATATGTTTGTTATATTGGCTAAAATGAGTTCTTCATAGGAAAGTATATCTTCTTTGGTGATGGATTGTATTAGTATAAGAATACTTGATTCATCCATCATTACGGGTGTTGTTTGAATATTCGAATTGATAGATTGAATATATAACTCAAGAGGTGTTGCCATAATATGTTCCAACTTGTAAAAAATATACTTTCTGTATAATCATTTTTATATTTTTCACAAGCTTCAAAAACTATGCGTGCTCGAATTTTTGCTATAATAATACTTATTTTACTCGTTGCCCTTCCACTTTATCTATATTATTATTTTACAACTCAGAAAATTTCTAGCATTACTATACATGCTGGTTCAGGTATTGCTTTCTCTGTTCAATTATCTGGATCATTTTGAGTTGATTGACTTCCACTTATGGATAAGGCACTTTTTTATACAAAAGATTGTATAGATACTTGTGTTATTTCTCCTGTATTACCAGCTCGGTATATGCTTGGTCTTACAAGTACTGGAAAAGCCAATATTTCTGATACTATTATAGTAAATTCAGGTGAAAAAATATATCGTTCATTTTTATTTCAAAATGATGTTTCGTTTGTTTCTATATGAAACATTAATCGTGATGATGAGCTATGACTTTCTCTTATTGATAACGCAAAAAATAAAAATATCTGAGATTTTTCCCTTATTGGTACTGATATACAAAATCGTGTATGGGTAATGCGTCAATGAGAAAAAACTACCCAGATTGGTATTTTAAATTCCGAACGGTTTAATTTTATCCGTAATATAAATGCTTCAATATCTGATGCAAAATTAGATGAATCTCGATCAATTTTAATTTTTGATTTTGCTTCTTCAAAAACACTTCTTCTTCCTATTACGCTAATCTGAGAACGTGAAATTCCAACTATTTGAAATATTCGTACTGTCACTATTTGATATAATAATCAGTGGAAAATTCGTACTAGTACGGGTTCTTTTAATATACAATGAGAACGCTTAATGGAGGATATTCGTTTTACTGATGCTATAGATATAGATCCTCAGGTCCGTATTGGTTATATAGATAAAAATGATGCTGTGAAGCTTTCGATTGGGAATTTTCCTCCTGCGACTTCTGTTCTTATTCGATTGAACCGGGCTACAGGTGAAAGTGTGGTATTACGAAAATGATTTGATATCCATGCTTTATTTTTTTATAAAAATGAACCAGCATATCTGGATAATTCAGGAAATATATACTCTATTGTTGGAGACTAAATATAGTTTAATATAAAATCTAATGATTATAGATACGCATTCACATTGCTATTGGGATAGTATTGAACCACGAATTGATGCTATTGTAGAAAATATGCAACAAGCTCAAGTTTCTCATGCTATACAGATTGGTTGTGATATAAAAACATCAGAACAGGCAATCGATCTTGCTCGTCGTTTTCCTGGAATTTTTTATGCTACTGTTGGCTTTCATCCTGAAACAGCACAAGATATGAAGTTTGAAGGAGAAGTGATAGAAAAATTTGAGAGACTTCTTCTCGAAAATCGAGACGTGATTGTGGCAATAGGGGAGACAGGATTTGACTATCACTATCTCACTCCTGAAATTGAATCAGTTCAGAAAAAAAATCAGGAACAGTGGTGGCTGATTCAGTGGGAATTGGCTCAAAAATATGATCTTCCACTCGTGATCCATACACGAGATGCAAGGAATGAGACAATCGAATTCATGATAGAACACGATATCTATCGTGCTGTAATTCATTGTTATAGTGAAGATCCTGAATTTGCTCAAAAATTGATGGATTTCTCTTCGGAGATATATTTTGCATTCGGGGGAATTCTTACCTACAAAAAATCAGAATTGGTTCAAGAAACTGCAAAAATGCTCCCACTCAATCGTATTCTTCTTGAGACGGATGCTCCATTTTTATCTCCCCAGGTGGTTCGGGGGACTATCAATGAACCAGCATATACTCGTCATATCTTTGATCGACTCTGTGAACTTCGAAGTGAGGATCCCGGAGAAATAGAAGAGACAATATATCAGAATTCTTTGAAATTTTACGGGATAAAATAAATATCAGTTATCCGATATAGAATTTGGCATCTGCAACACATGGGTTTCCATTTTCGAATAAGATCGGATTGATATCAATCTCACGGATTTCTGGATGTTCGAAAAATATTTTCGAGAGCGCTAGGAGCATTGTTTCGAGTTTTTGGATATCGACGGGTTGTTGTTTCCTGTATCCAGAAAGAGCGGGATATGAACGAAGTGATTCGATAAGAGTCTTGATATTTTCTTGATCCAATTTTCCGATATGGAGTTTTGTGTCATCAAGGATGGTGAGATAGATTCCACCAGTACCGATAATAAAAGTCTCCCCAAAATTAGCATCATGTTTCGCTCCAAAAAATAATTCTATCGTTGGGGAAGGAGTGATGAATTTTCCTATAGTTATCTGATAATTCTCTTTTTCTGAAAGGTGTTTCTCTATATTATTTTCGAGTGCCTTGTAAGCAGTGGTAATCTCTGGAATAGTAGAAACAGGACCAATTACTCCTCCTATTTCTGTTTTATGAGCGAGATGTTTTCCAGATATTTTTAGGATATATGGACCAGTTGTATCCTGAGTATATTCGAGTAACTCTTCGAGAGTATCACACGAATAAGTATTAGTACTCTGAATGCTATATTCAGATAATATTTTCTCTGTTGTATTCTGATCCATGAGGATTGGTGTTTTTTCTGATGTTGTATGACTTGCTCTTGTATGTGGTTCTTTTTTGGTTTTTCAGCATTTCCAATCCACCAGCTTCTTATATGAACCAATCATTGATTCGGTACTGGTAGTGACAAATATTCCTGCTTTATAGAGTCTTTTTTTTGTATTGATCACCGTATCTCATCAGATGAGACTCACAAAGATATTGAAATTATTATATTTTCTTGAAAAAGTGATCACGGTTTCAATTATAATATCGATGTCTGTGGTAGCCTGAACCGTAAAGAAAAATATAATATCAGCGTTCGCTTGTGCCTCGAGAATGTTATCTAGAATTTGAGCTACTCGTACACTATCCGCATCACCGATGATATCGATCGGATTCCGTGTACTCATCATCGTTGGCATATTTTTTCGCAATATTGTATTTGTTTTTGTATCAATCTGAGTAAGATCAAGGTCAAAAAAATCTGCTTGGTCGGTTGCAAGAACTCAGACACCTCAGGCATTGGTAATAATGAAAGGATTTGATAAAATAGATCGTTCTGAGTTTATCGAAAATATTTGCAATAGATCAAAAAACTCAGAAAGAGAGTAGGTGAGTAGGGCTCATCACTCCTGTATGGCTGCTTCATACATTGCCTTATCTCATGAGAGTGATCCGGTATGTGAGGCAGTTGCAACTTTTCCACGTTCGGACACTCCGCCAATCATTATGATTACTGGTTTTATCTGTGTGATTTTTTTGAGTGCTTCAATGAATATCTTTCATCGGGCTATATTTTCGAGATAGAGAGCAATAACCTCCGTATTACTATCATTCGTAAGTTCTAAGAGGAGATCTGATTCATCGATATCAGATTTGTTTCCGAGTGAAAAAAATGTTGAGAATCATATATTTCTCTCAGCAAGAACATCAGTGATAGCAACGGCCATAGCGCCAGATTGAGAGATAATTCCGATATTTCCTCTATCAAAAAACTGACTTCCAAAACTGAGATTGAGAGAAGAATGAGTATCGCCATAACCAAGGCAGTTTGGTCCAAGAATCCGAATGTTGTATTTTTTTGCAATAGCAATCAGACGATCTTCTCATTCTGTATTGCCTACCTCTTTGAATCCCGCAGTTATGATGATAGCTTTTTTGATTCCGAATTTTCCAGCCTCTTCGAGCGAATCATATATGAGTGATGCAGGGATCGCAAAAACTGCAATATCTGGAACTTCTGGAAGCGATAGGATACTTGGATAAAAATTTTTGCCGTACGCATTTCCTCATTTTGGATTAATTCCATATATGTTTCCTTGAAATTCCTGATTTTTTGCAAGGAGAATGTTTCCGATTTTTTTCGGATCCTCACTAGCACCGATGATGACAACGCTGTGTATATTTTTAAAGTTGAGCATAGTTTTTTGATTATTTTTTTGGAGTTATTTTCTGAGGAATACAAGGAAGCTCGATATATCGATACATGAGCCAAGCAAAGAGGTATGATATTATCAGAGTTGTAATAGAAAAATATATCCAAGTTAGAATCATTAAGGGGTCTTTGAATATGTACTCAAGAAGAAGTACAACTATGAGTGCATGGATCAGAAAGAGGCTATAGGATATCTTCGCTGTAAAAGTAAAAAATGAGTTATCAAGAAGCTTTCCTATATATCGAGTAAATGGAAGACAAATCATAATGATGGCAATCATCGTTGTGATAAAAGGGAAATGATATGGCCCATCGGGAATGGATCCCCAATCATCCTGAGTTCGAACACTCCAAAGGAATATGAGTATGATTCCAGTTGTTGCAAGAGTAATAACATCAAAAGAGATATTTACAACCTGTTCCTTTTTTCGTAACCAAGTCACTATCCCTGCAGCAAATATACCAAAGAGAAAGTGTAAGAAAAATAAAAATGGATTATACGCTGGAAACCATATAGAACTGATTCCACTACTTGGTGACCAAGGGAGATGAATCCAGATATTATGAAGAGTGAGCGTAAGAAGAATAATCCCTATAAAATAGAAACTATAGTATTTTTTTTGTATTTTGCAGAGCCCCATCATAAAGAGAGAAGTAAGAATCCAGCCAATCATATCAAATGAAATAAACCAGAGTGGACCATTGATAAGTACTGGAAAGAGTGTATCCGGAGATATCCAGCTCAAGAAAAAGAATCCTGAAAAGAGTGCAGGAAAATTGATACTAGAGTACCCTTGAATTATATATGTGACAATAAGGCTCGTGATCAACATAATATAATAGGCTGGAGCAATACGGAAAAAACGATCTTTGAGTGATGGGAAAAATTGAGGAATACTCTCAGGTATATCAATATTTTTCCAGTAGGAGAGTGAGCGAAAAAACCCAGAAAGCATAAAAAATACACTTACCATAATAGAAAGATGACCAATCGATTGGTATATTCCTACGGTGAGTGCATTGAGGGTACCTAAGGGGAGATGTTGATTGAGATGGTATATAACCACGAGGAGTGCTGCGATGGCTCTGAGTCAGTTCATTCCTGATAGGATATTCATACGGAGTGTCAATTATCGGATATAATTTCAATATATGGATATTCCGCTATTTGTCTAAAAAATCCCTAGAACTTCTAGGGATTTTTATTTTAATGATCTACATGGTGTCAATCGCCACCACTTCATGAGAATATACCTAAGAATGTTCCATAGATCATTCAAGTAATATTATTGGCAGCTCATCTGGTTACGCTATGTGACGGACCTCAAGATGATTTTGCAGATGCAGGTGCTTCATGTCAGTGACTTGACATAAGGATTATAGTTAGAAATTAAACGTAATTATATTAAAATATAATAAATGTCAAGTATTTACATTTTTAGTACATATCTTGAAAGGAGTCATCCAAAGAGTGATGATTTACTATTTGAGATCTTTGTTATTGTTATCGGATTTATTGTACTGAGACTACTATCTGTTTCTATATGTTTCGTTGTATCAGTTTTTGAGAGGTACATCAGATTCATATCATAGGTAAACTGTATGATCTCACGCATATCGGTATAGAATTGTGTAAATCATACAAGATTCGTGAGCATATTTTTCTCTGTTCCAGCTTCTAGATATGATCCAGTAACTTGTCTCTTTATATACATCGTATTTCCTTGCATCAGGAATTCATATTGATTGCCAGTTTTATTCACGAATGATACAATACGATCCATAAACGCTGGAGTGATAATCATGCGACTCGTAACTTGATCTTCACACTTCACATCAAAGAGTTTTTCGAATTCCATATTTTCGAGTTGAACTCGGTTTTTATAGAGAGACTTTTTACGAAAATGATATATGGCATATCCAATTCATAAGCCAATGGCTATGCTTAAAAAAAATGTGATAGATGGCGTATCTATAACTATACTTAAAAATATGAAACTGAATACCATACCTATTATTAGTCCTAAAATTGGTCATATGTAGGTTATACTATTTCCTCACCCATCAATTTCATCATGCATAATAAAGAGATCACTGCTAAGTGGGATTCGAGCACTTGGAAATACAGCTTTCATAAGATAACAATGATTTGTTGTGACTCTTCTTCGATTTTTTCCACTTCATCTCATTTCTGAAGTTTCTAACTCAAAGCCATTTACTGAGAATATTTTTCCATCTTTCTCTACTCCAAAGTGTACAGAATCTTCAACTTTTTCCAGGCTGTCATATGATGAGAGAAAATTTTTACCTCTGAGGAGTTCCAATTCATCAAAAGAGTATTTTTCATCATAGCTATATTCAAGTTTTGAATAGAGAAGTGGACACATCTTTTGGAGGACTTCACTCTTGAGTGGGATTTCTATTTTTGATGCAAATTTTTTATATAAGAGGCCTATTCCTGTAGAGTATGAGATAATGGCGGCCCATATTACTGGGGAAAATGAATTATCTCCAGAGCCAATTGTATAAAAAAATCCATTAATAAGTCGCATAGGCAGACTCTCACCACTTCCGAAAATAAATGAAAGAAATACCGTTAAGATAGTGCATCATCCATATATGGCATATTTCCATTTTTGACGAATTTTTCGTTGTTCCTCTATATTTTCGAGTTGTTGTTGGATTGTTGGATCGGTAAAAAGTCAATTGAGTGTCATAATCTCTTCTGGGGCAAGGTTTTTTTTTGCTTTTTCTGGCAAGGTGCCAAAATCGATATTGAACATAGTATTATTGGTTATTTGTGTGAAATATTATGCTGCAAACATTGCTTTTGCGTCCATCTTTTCTACCCGTGCTGATTCATCAGCCTCAAACATAGTAAGCTCAGGAAGAGTCATCATTTTGGCTACAATATTTGAAGGGAACATTTCTTTACTATTATTGAGGAGCTTCACTGCTGAGTTATATCCACGACGAGCTCATTGGAGGCGATCTTCGAGCTCACTCCATTGTGTCTGGAGTTCGAGGAAGTTATTACTTGCCTTGAGGTCTGGATAGTTTTCTGCTATTGCGAAAATTGACTTCATACCTGCTTGGAGCTCATTTTCTTCTGCAAATCGCTCTTTGCTCGCTTTATTTGTATTTGAGAGGAGCTGAGATCGCATCTCAGAAACCTTGTTGATGAGTCCCGCTTCGTGAGCCATATATTGCTTCACGAGTTCTACAAGATTCGGGATAAGGTTATATCGATTCTGAAGAACGGTATCAATCGCTGAGAATGCTTCGTTGGCAGTATTCTTCGTATTAATAATCGAGTTATATGTCGAGATAAAATAAATACCGAAAATCACGAGTAGTCCACCAATTCCAAAGAGGGTATTGGTATATTGTCCTAATAGTCCAAAAGTCTGAGTTTCCATAAGGGGAAAAGTTAAAAAATATGGTACTATAGAATAGTACCATATTGGATTATCAATAGCAAATATTGCTATAGTATTTTTTATAGATTTTTCTCACAATAGTTTGCAAGTGCTTCGAGTATTGCTGGTGGATAGTTACATGGAGCATTTCCTGTCAGATGAATTCCGAATTCTCCAATATAAGCTATCATAGCAATTTTGTAATCAGCTTTTGCTTGATTGAGCTTTCTTGGTCATGTTACTGGGCAGGTGGGTCTTTTTATCTGATTATTTTTTTGTCTTCATTTACCAGTGAGTATGCCTAGAATCAATAATTGATGAATTTTTACGACTTCATTTTTTCAGAGTGTTTTGATAGTTCATTCAAAAAAATGAGAAAATTCATGTCTATATTCCTCTGTATCTAACAGCGATCGGAGTTTGGTATATGCAATAGTGCTAGGAGTTTGTATTTTCATATAAATTATACTTTCACGAGTACTCTCTGTAATTCTTCAAATTGTTCAATTTGTTTATCAAGTCTCGCTCGTTGAAGTTCTGAAACTTGGTTGAGCTCTGCAGTTCAATGAATATTCTTCTCAACTTCAGATTTTGCAGATTCGAGAGATTGTTGTTGTTCTTTGAAGCAAATGGAGAGATCGGAACGGAGATCAGTAAGGATAATAATAAGATATTTTGCAATGATCTTACAATAATTTATAAAAAGCTCTTTAGTTTGATATCTTCATACTATTTTTAATAGATTTTTCCTTAAGTGAAGAGTTCAGAAGATTTTATGAATTTTATTTGTTTTTATGAGTATATCCTCAATATTATCAATAATAATTTTCTCTTCATTCAGATGGAATAGCTCATTTAATATTTTTTTAAAAAATCTCCTAATGATATTTCAAATAAAGGTATTTATTTTTCTATACAGGAGAAAACATCATATCCAAACTAAGGGTAGTCATAATATTATGAACATCGAAAAATCATCGATTTTTCAAATATACATGAGTATTGGAAGTATTATATAGCTCGCCATCCATCCTATAATGAATATAAATCTGTAAGATTCCCTTATATCATAAAGTAATGAATCATTGAATTTTTTTGAGATATTTAATATATCTTGATATGTATTTTTATGATTTTTGTTCATATTTCTTACTTTTTCTCAATTTTATCAGAAACATCATAATCAAGCAAAATTTCTCTATACTTTCATGAGTACCCTCTGTAATTCTTCAAACTGCTCGATTTGTTTATCAAGTCTCGCTCATTGAAGCTCAGAAACTTTATTTAGTTCTGTGGTTCATCTGATATTCTTCTTAACTTCAGACTTGGCGGATTCGAGAGTATTTTTTTGTTCAGTGAGACGAAGTTGGAGGTCGGAACGAAGATCAATTAGAATAAGAGTAATATATTCTAATTCTAGACTTTTTATTTCTAAACTATTTTTCTCATTGAGATTATATCTAAAAATTTTCTCAATCTTTTTAATTTTATCTAAAATTACCGGAATGGTATCTAAGATATCTTTTCAATTCATTAGATAGTTATGTATATTCGTTAAATATCTATAGTGATATTTTTTTAGAAATACCTTATTGAATTCAGATATTGGAATTGAAATAAATAATCATATCATAACTATTCATATAATACCATCCGGTAAAGGAATCTTTCCAGTTATGGTATATCTAGGTATGGCAAACAAACATGCAATTATTATTACTACGGGCAATAAAATAATCAGTAATTGTATGTATCAAAAATTCATTGGATCTTTTTTTAAACGAATATTTTCTTTATCAATTTCAAGAAATAGTTCCTTGTTTAAAAGTTGTATCTTTTCTTTGTTTTCTAATACTATTATAGGTGAATAGTGTACGATAGGGGAATTGTACATTTTATTTATTTATTAGTAATCTCTGTAATTCTTCAAATTGCTCGATTTGTTTATCAAGTCTCGCTCATTGAAGCTCAGAAACTTTATTTAGTTCTGTGGTTCATCTGATATTCTTCTCAACTTCAGACTTGGCGGATTCAAGGGTTTTTTGTTGTTCTGTAAGGCGAACAGAGAGATCGGAACGAAGATCAGTGAGAATTTCGATAAAATATTTTATTTCAGTTTTTTGTAGGAATAAATATTTGGAATCAGCAGTGTTAATATATAGATCTAATATATGTAACTTACTAAATTTTTTATGTATCGATTCAATTCCTGTGAGTATTTCTTCAATATTTTGTAGTTTTCCACTATTTTTCATCCAAAAAGTATTAAAAATTTCTAATTCTTTTAGTAATGTAATGATTTTAATATCAGTAAAAAATCAAGAAAATAAGTAGTATAGTACGAAATAGCTAATAAATAAAACTACCACTACCAACATCAAGCTATCAATATTTGATTCTCATATCCATTGGTAGAATCAATTTTCAATAATGTTTTTTCCCATAGTATATATAGACATACCAATGAAAAACGCTAATATAGGAAATATGATTATACTCATAGCTACTCAATATAATATTGATTTTCATTGATCTTTTGCTTTCCGTATTCTTTGTATGGATGATTTTAGTTGTGTAAATGAATTCATTTTTACTTAATTTTTTCTAGCCAACTCGTATAGATACTCATATCTACCATCTTAAGGCTTGACGGAGTCTCTAGGATGGTTTTACGAAGAGAATCCATCGTGATTTTATTTCATTGTAGGAGTTTTTCTGTGAGTTTCCCACTCTCTGCTTCATCGATAAGCTCAAGGAGATTACGACTTGCATCACGAGCTACTTCATCACAGATAGCTTCTATATCAGCTGAGACATAGTCTTTTGTAAGAATTGTGAGCTCATCGTAGTCAAGCTTCTCACTTGGGCGTCATTTTTTCTCTATGTACATCTGGAAGAGTGCCTTGCGAGCTATATCATCAGGAGGTCCGAGATAGATCTTCTTGTCGAGACGTCCAGAACGAAGAATCGCAGAATCGAGATGATCGGGACGATTGGTGGCAGCTATGACGATCAGATTTGGAGCTGATTCGAGCCCGTTGAATTCTTGAAGGAATTGAGATACTTCTTCCGCTTTGTTGGCATCTACATTCGATGTACGAGCTGATACGAGTGAGTCAATCTCATCAAGAAAGAGAATAATTGGTTCATTTTCTGCGGCTTTTTTAGCTCATTCGAAAAAATCTTTTATATTCTTCGTAGTTTGATGGAGATAGGATGATCAGAATTCTCCCATATTTTTTGAGATAAATCCACATCCAAGTTCTTCAGCAAGTTTCTTCGTTATAAATGTCTTACCAGTTCCTGGAGGCCCATAAAAAAGCATACCAGTTGGTATAGATATCTTGAATTTTTCATATTCGGCATAGAGTCGCTCAAGGAGTTCAGATTTATTCTTTTCTTGTCATGCTGAATTTAGTTCAGCATCCTCATTATTTTTTTTTGATTCTTCAGTATTGGAAGATTCTGGAACAAATTCAGAATGACTTCATTTTTCTTTTCGGAGTTTTTCTACAAGGAACTTGAACTTGAGCGGCTTGATAAAGCTATCTTTGAGTTCTTCCTTGAGTGAGTCCATTCCAGCAACCGCTTCAAAACCCCATGGTTTTCACTCTACTTGAGTAAAATGTTGTACTTCTATGGCAGGTTTTTCTGTTTCATCTTTTGCATTCCCAGTTTTTGGAGGATGAGTTGCTGAATTATTAGTTCAGACTGAAGCATTGTTTCCGATATTTTTTGCTTCATCAGTTGCGAATTTTTCATTGAAAGTATTCATCATACTAGAAGCTTTTTCGACTCCTGATTGCATCTCGAGGAGAGACTTTTCCAGAAGATCGACAGAATCTCATTTCCAATCTTTGGTAACGGCAGATTTGAATTCTGGGGATGTAGTGACAGCTTGGAAAAAAGCATCGAAGCCAGAATCTTTTGGTGATGACATAGTATGAAAGTTAAGAAATTTTTTGTTTGAGAATATTAATAAGGAATTGTTTTTGTTTTTGGTATTTTGTATAGAGTATTTCTGCATCAAATAATGTCAATTCAAGTCTTTTGTGTTGAAATACTATTTGTTCATTTTGAAGTTTTTCTATTGATTCCATTCCTCATTTAAGAAGCTCTATATGTATAGAAAGTAGATATTCCATATATGAAATCTCAAGAAGTCCAGTACGGAATTTTTCCCATCTTGGATCAAGAAACTCTATATTCTCACTTGAGATGAAAGTTTCAGGGAGATTAAAACTGTTATCTCATGCTTTTTCTAAGGTTATATATCATGAGAGTCATAAGAGATCATCTGATATAATACAATTGTATTTTCCCATAAATCCAATAAATAGATATATTTCAGAAATTGTAATGTTTTTAAAATTCAAAAAATGAAATACTCATTTTTGAGTGTGCGTTAATCAAAATTTTTGGATACATATTTCAAGAAAAATATTGAATTCTTCTGAAAAAGGATCTTCCATACACCATAAAGTATATGTATCTAAAACTTCCTTTTTTGAAGATATGAATTTTTTATTCCCGAGTGGAATTTTCTTTTCAAAAACAACTATTTCTGTTAGGGAATTGAATACTGAGAAAATATTATTTTCGAATTTCCAGAAAAAAATTGTATCACTTTGAAGGTTTGTATATATACATTTTTCTCAGTCAAAGTTAGTATATATGAATGCAAAATATGAATCTCCTTTTAAAAAAAATGAGAAAATTTCTCCTTCCTCGATAAGAAATAATTTTTCCTGATATATAGAGTTACTATCAATAATTCGAACCCCAACGTATCAAAAAAAATTTGAAGCAAATACTGCAATATGAACATCATGATTAAAATCTGTTGTACGAAAATGTGGAAAAAGTTCTTTTTTTCAATAACTATTCGAAATAGTTAACTTGTTTTGATATAAGGCTGTTTCACAAAATCATGAAAAAGAAGGAAACGATATCAGGCACGTATCGTTTTGTTGGGGGATAATTGAAGATGAGATAAATGTACTTATATCCATAGTTTTTCTATTTTTCCATTCAATAAAGTTCGTTTACTAATATCTTCTTGGGTTGTTGGTCATATACTTCATGAGAGCTGTATGATTTTTCTCTGTTTAAAGTAATTAAAGATACGAGCATAGATAGTATAAAAATAATGAATCAAGTTTATGCATAAAAATATACAAATACCAAGTATCCATGCAAATACACAACTCAATCCAATTGTGGGCATTGAAAGTATATAATTAAATTGCATAACAAAAATCATAACCATAACCACAGTAAGTAGTATGAATATTACTCAGAGTATTTTTGGTGTTTTGAAGAAAAAATTCCGTTCAGCTAAATACTTAAACCATTTTGCCTTCTCTGGAATACTTGGATATTTTTTTCAGAGAAAATATTGTCTTTTTTCTTCATTACTTGCAGTGATATCTGGTAATCCAATCTGAATATTATTTGTATTTATTTTTTCTAACATTTCATTTATTTTTCGTATCTTTTGTTCCTTTTTTCTTAAGTGAATATACCAGCTAATTACCACTATTCCACTAAGGATAATATAATATATTTTATATGCTCCTAATAAAAGCAGTAAGATAGCCCATAAATAACTTGTGAATATTATTATCAACATAAAAACAATAGGGCCTCTTGCTACAGGATTTTGTTTTTCTAGAGTTTTCTTATCATACTTTATGATGTATTTTTCTTCCGTAATTGGACTAAAAAGTGGAGTAATTATCTCAAGAAATTTTTTATTTATGAGTTGATCTTTATCATTTCCAGTAATTTTTATAGAGCCGCTATCTGTCCATCTTAGAGAATATGTGAAATCT
Organism: Candidatus Altimarinota bacterium; assembly: GCA_013268835.1. Taxonomy (GTDB): domain Bacteria; phylum Patescibacteriota; class Gracilibacteria; order BD1-5; family UBA2023; genus JABFSX01. The sequence goes on from JABFSX010000009.1 coordinate 86,103, forward strand.
GATGGAATGACTTTAAATGGCTTCAAGACTTGGATAGTTGCAAGAATAAGCTCATTGATCCATTGTCTTGTTATTGAATGATATGTTGTCTTTCATAACTCAAGGAGATTTATTCATTTCTCTTTTTCTAGAAGAACTGTGACAAGTTCTTGAGTGTCTATAGCATTCGGAATATATATTTCCGAGTATGGATCTTGGATTTCTATCGAGAGTGAAAATACTTCTTCATTTTTAAATGAAGAACCAATATTCCAGAGTTCTTTTACCATGCTGCGAAGTGCAGATTTTCGGAGTGTATATGAGTTTATTTTATCCTTTTTTGTGATATACTTTTCCAGTTGTGGATAGATGTGATCAAGTTCTTTGATGATGAGTCCACTATCGTCTACTCAATAAAATTGAGAATGTTTTCGTTCTAATCGATTGAAATCACGCATTCATTGAAATCCCTTGCCTATACAAATTATATCATATATATTTGCAACTTTTTCTAGATTATTTAGATTCAGACGTATGGCTCGTCCGTGAACTTGATTCACACTCATGTAGGCACTCACTCCCGTGAGATCAATAAGGGTATTTATCTCAGGGCAATCCCAACCTTCACCGAGTATTCCTCTCGTTCCAATAACTATCTTTGTTTCTCATTTTGCTAGTTTTTCAGTAACAGAAAGTATAGTTTCATTTTCTACAAGTGTTTTTATATTATTTTCTATTCTCCATATTCCTTGCCCAGAAACAAGATATGGATTGAGATATCCATATTTTTTTATAACCTCATCGAATATATAATGCCCATTAATCCAATCTGATTCTACATCGAGAAAATCAGTAATGACTGCTACTCGGAGGGATTCTCCAATATTTTCTATTTCTTTATCTAAAATGGAGTATACTCATTCGATTTTGGATTTAGAATAAATAAGTCATTTTTCAATAGGCGTCTCAAATCGATAAAGATTTGTTCATCGCCAAATATAGCCAAGATCAAAAAATAGTGTTTTTACCTCGTTAAGAATAGTTGTTTTTTTTGTTGTTTTAAAATCATTAGATGCCCATTTTCAGATACTTTTTGCTATATCTTCTAGCGTGAGTTCTTGCGATGCATTTTTTGTTATATAACCAGACATATCGATACTTTCATCTTTATATCTGTATATGAAACGCATCCATTTTTCGAGAAGATCGAGTGACTTCACTTTAAGTCGATCGAAGTTCTCTTCAAGAAAAATATGGAGATTATGAACAATTTCTCATCTATATGAGATGAGAAATTGTTCAAGAAGTTGTTCTTTTTCTTTGAGAAGGTTATTGAGTTTTTCATCTGGGGATACGATATATACAAGATCAGAATAGGGTGCAAGTCGACCACTTTTCACGATGGCAGGAGTTGGAACATAGTAATCTACCGTTCCAAGAAGTTTCACATAACTCTCATCGAGCTCAAAATAGTCCGCATTATCGAATGGAGGAGTGGCAGTGAGTCCTATGATATAGGGCTGCTCAAGACTGCTCCAAATCTCATAAAGAACGTGAGACCACCAAGAAGTAAGATGATGTGCCTCATCTACAACCATAGTTTTTACTCCTATCTCTCGAAGATTCTGAATATACGTATGAATATTTCATTTCATAAGTTTTTTCGTATATTCAACATCGCCACTTTCTTTAAGTTTTTTTCGATGTTTTGTGTAGAGATCTCTATATTCTTCCAGATTTTCTTGCTTAAGTTCATTCACAAAAAGTAGAAATGATTCTTCTGATGGGAATTCATCTTTCTCTGATTCAAACCAGATATTGAGTATCTTCTTCTGAACATCATCATTTTCATCTTCTGTTCCAGAAAGTGATTGATATGTGATAATATTTATTTTTTTTATATCAGAGATGCTTGTTGAAACAAGCTCTAGGATGCTTTCATTCTCTTCAAGAAAGAGTTTTTCAAGCTTATCCTTCCATTGTTCTTGTAGGGTGAGATTTGGTACGAGAATAAGAGTTGGCTCATCAATTCGGCATATCATCTCAAGTCCAACGATGGTTTTTCCACTTCCAGGTGGTGCAACAATATGAATCTTTTTTTCTCCATGAACGCGTTCATCCTCAAATACGTTAAGAATTTCCTTTTGATATGGATAGAGAATTGAATTAAAACGCATAAGTTATAGTGATTTAGTAAGATGTTTTCTTTTTTGGTTCGGAAAATGCCGAGAAGAATGTCATAATCTGAAAAAAGAATGTCATAATTGGTACTCCCCATATTCACCACAGTGTATCCTCGTATACTCGAACAATGCTATTAGGATCATAGATTACCTTCACTTCTCATCATATTTTTCTATATGAGCTAGCTATAGGTTGATTATGTCAGGTAGAGCTCCCACCTCATACACTAAATGTTGATGATTCTCATTTAATAGTTTTGAATCCAACGTATGCTGTGAATTCTGTACAATCATGTTTATGTTTTCAACCACAACGACTATTGTATGCGGTTATATTTGTAATATTTCCGATAACATGTTCACCAACTTGAATAAGCTGTATTCTATCGGCTATAAAATACAGAATAACAAAAAATAATATTCATGCAACAATGAGCCATATGGGTTGTTTTATTTTTAATTTTTTCATGAGATCATCTCGTCTCTCTCAAAGAGAGGCTTGATCGGCTCAAGGATAATCAGTTGGTATATATGGAAGATTTTGCTCAGACATATTATTTTTTTTGAGAGTATTTAGATATAATGGCTGCAAGGGTATGCATATATAGAATACCGAAACTTATATAGAGTGATCCGAAATAAAAGATATATCAAAATTGTAGTTCTAGTATTCATCTCATATTTCAAGCATCACTAAATATAGAAAGGAGGAATACTTCATTTATACATTTATGGAGATTTTTCCAATCTGCTGAAAAATCTGAAAAGAGATAAAATCATAATACAGAAAAAATATAGTTAAGGACTATATAGAGTACTATAGATGAAAAAATTCAACGGAGACTGGTCTTGATTTGAGCTATATACTCCCGTAAAGTATCTGAAACTGAAAAAATGCGTAATGCACGAAAAATACGCAGTATGCGTGCAACAAATGCAAATGGTCATACTATCGGTATGAGAGAAATTGCAACAATCGTAAAATCAAATACATTTGAAAATTCAGAAAAGAATTGTTTATAATTTGGGGAAAATGCAATTACTCGAATGAGTATTTCTACTATGAATACTCATTGAGATATCGATAAGATTGCATCTATTAGATCACCATAGGTATCTTGTACTCATTGGTATGTTGCCATTCATAAGAGTCCAGCATTTACCAATATTAAAAAAAGAATACAACTTTGTAAAAATTCGTTTTCCGCAATACTTCGTAGGTATTTAATCATATTTTTTTAAATATAAAGAATATATATTATTTAAGAATCAATATAGCTATATTTCTCAGTGTATCATTATTTTTAATTTGAAGCAATTTTTATTAATTTATAATATTTTATTTATAATTCGTATTAGGATAATTTTAAACACTATGAAAATCAGCATCATTCCTATAAATATAGCATGAACATAATCAGGAACTGAAAATGGTATAAAATATAAAAATAGTCGATACAATATCCCTATACTGATAACAAAAGCGACATTTGCAATAAAAATATCTTTTGTTGATTTTTTTGCCTCTTCAGTGAGCAATTTACTTGCAAAATTAAGTGATTTCCAGATACAATATAATCCAGGAATGATTGTAAGAGGAATTGTGATTGTTGATATCCAGATTGGAGGATTTCATCAGAGTAGGTATACCCATAGGAAACTTACAGCTACTCAGAGTACACAGACTCAGAGTCATCAAAAAAATCAAAAAAGAAATAGGTACCAAGAAATAAGACCCATAGATTTTATATTAGTTTTTCCCTATATCATTCTAACATTATTGTTACTCGTTCAAAACTTTCTATTTGCATTTCAAGTCGATCTTTTTGAAGAATGAGGGGTTTTTGAAGTGATGGATTAGAGGTTTCAGAAATCTGAACTTCAAGAGAAGATATTGTATTTTTAAGTGTATCATTATTCTTATTTAGAAGCAAAAGTATTGATTCAATTGGTTCAAGAATTTGTTTTTTTACCCAACTTCCATATTTGTTAAAATTAAAAATATCTTTATAGGTTGATGACTCGAGAGTTTTTCGGAGTTCTATAGTTTTATTGGTTGCATTTCCAGCAAGTTTTCCAATAACTTCAAATGACTCACTGAGCCGCCCTGAGAGATTCTCACTCCATTCATTTCTTCAAGCATCAGTAAGAAGGTCTATGGTTTTTTCTTGATTGGATTTGAGTCTGTCTGAGGCGATCTGAATTTCAGAGAATAGAGTCTGAATCTTATGCTCAGTATTATTCATGGCAATAAGATATTGGTGTGCTAACCAAGAAAAAATACGACCAAAAAGCGCAATAAAAAATATTCCAATAAAATATATAACTCCCATCATTGCTGCATAGAGGAAACCAGCAACAAGTATGACAAGTACGATACCTCAGGAATCACGAGATCTTCATACACTCTGGAGTATTTTTCATCAACCGGATGCAATTTCTTTGAGATTATCGAAGAGTTCGGTTTTTGCTATTGCTTTTTTCTCAGCGAGTTTGGATTCCCCAAGAAATGGTTCGTCAAATATCTTTTCAAACTTTTTAAAAATTTCAGAATTTCATTTTTCTGTAATTCTTCATCATGATACATAGTGATGATCTGTGATAACTACATTGGCGCCACGAGTGTAGAGGTATGATCTGTAGAAGAATTGAATTGAGAGAATGATACCTATTATCAGATAAAAGGCACCAAGAACTGTGAGGATCGCAAGAATCGTCCCAATTGGACCAGCAGCCAGACCGATGAAACCAGCAATAGCAGTGATGATTGCGAGCGGAAAACTCGCCCACCTGACTATCTGGAGGTAGTCTCTTTCGAGGGTCATCCGGAGTTCATCAGAAGAGATCCACTCGTAGAGATGGAATCCTCTTTCGTCAACTTGTTTTTCTACATATTCAGGGGTATCAATATGATCTTGGATTTCTATTTCTGGAGAGGGAAGTGTACGAGTGAGCATAATATTATTGATTATATGCTTGAGTATATATGTGCTTGAATTTTCTCCAAATTTTAGGACTCAATTTCAATATTTTCTTTAGAATCTAGAGTGTCAAATATTGATTTTTCTTCTAGTTGTACTTTCATATTCCGAATCTTAGAAAGTGTAGACTCTATTTCTAATATTAACATATTGATTCTGATGTATTGTTGTTCCATATTTTTTTCAAGCGAAGTATCACTATTTTTCTTTTCCGTACCTGATGCTATAATCTGTAATTCTGTAAGTCTTTGAATCAATTGTTCCTCGATATGCTGGACTATATTCAATATATCTCTATTGAGTTGTAGAGTGTAGAATACAGCATCAAATATATCTCATCTTTTTATATATTTTTCCATTTTTTCGATTTTTACAATAAGCCTCATCATCTGAGTATAATTATAAAGAATTCTTTCTAGGAATCATCCCATATTATAGCCAAATTCATTTTCTTTTATGAGAATATTAAATTCTCGTAATTCTATGAAAAAATGAAGTCTTTTACGATGAAGTTGTCCTCGTAAAAGTCGGAAATAAAAAGATATAAAGTATTCTATAATCATATATCTATAGTATTCCCTTGATGAGAGAATCAAATTGTTCTATATTTTCTGTGATTTTTATTATTCATTTTTCTGTATCTTCTTTTCATTTTTCTGTTTCTGTTTGGGCAGATCGTATCATCCCGCTTTGGATATCTATGAGTTGAAGTTTTTTCATTTCAATAAACTTTTTTATTTCAATAAGAGTATTTACCGTATCAAGTCGTAGAGAGGTAAAATACCTTTCGCTATTAAATAAATCTCCATTTCCGATTTTTTGTTTCATTTGCCCCATTTTTTCTATACATTTGAGTAGTTCGCTGTAGTTTTTTGATGCAATGCGATATCACTCGTCAAATGCTGTGTAGTTGATATTTTCTCTATTTTCTATTTGTATCTGGATACTTGAATCTTCTATTTCAATGATGAGTTTTTGAGCCTTTTTTCCTATATTTCAGAATACATAGAGGGGATGAAAATGTTCGATATATTGACGAATTCCATATATTATTCCATATACTCCACTGACAGTAACTATGATAATACCAAAGATAGTAACAAGAAATAAAGCATCTAATTTTAATAAATACTCAAGTAGTCATATAAACACTGAAATAAATATAAATACTATAATTTTTGTAAAAAGATCATCAAATCAACTCGCTCAAAGATATTTTTTATTTTGTGATTTTATTGCTTTTTCAATATATTTCATTTTTACTGAAAAAGTTTTTTTGGTTTGTATAGAGTATATACCTGTATTAGTACAAAAGAGTTTTCATATAAAAATGTAGAAAAATATATTTCTAAGAAAAAATCCTATTGGAATTATAAGGACAATAAGAAATGTAATATATATTTGTTGTATATTGAATATAAGAATGAGTCCCACTCATAAGATAATCCCTATTAAAACTGGCCATATAAAGTTTAGTAGTATCTGTGTTAGTTCTTTGACTCAAAATAATTCCTTCATATAAAATCCATTTTTTTGGAATTCTATCTGTTCTTTTCTCGTGAGTATTGTATCTGTTGTAAATACAGAATCTTCCATAGATAAAAAGCTAGGTGTTATCTATAATAACTCTTTTTGAAAATTTTTGCAAATTTACCCAGTAAATAATCATATTTTTTTATTAAATGATATATTCAGCATTTATTTTAGTTTTTTGTATAAAAAATTACTTAAAAAAGCTATGATATTTCTATCATAGCTTTTAGTGTGGATTTTTATAAACGTACTATTTATTGAGTTCTTCTGCAAATTCTTCTTGTTCCTTGGCTCCAAGTATTTTAATAGTCTTGAGTTGAGCACTGGCATCATCAAATGATTTTTTCTCTGCGTCAGCCTCGATCTTGATCTGAGCACGATATGCCTCGATGGTATCGAAGTGATTCTTGAGTTTTGTAACATTTTCTACGAATACTGATGCTGAAAGTACAGGTTTTGATGAGAGCTCTTCGCTTCTTCGTGATGATTCAATAGCCTTATCTGTGAGCTCTGATGACATCTTATCGATTGTAGATCACATAACATCGATCGCCTTCATACTGGCATCAAGTGCTTTTTGAGAACTGGTTTCGATGAGTGCTGTCGAGAGAAGAGTCTTAAAGATTGGGCGAGATGAACTCATAGCAAGTGAAAGCTTTGAAGCGCTATCAAGACGCATAAGAAGTCGCTTGCGAGCCATATCAAGATTCCCAATAAGAACGACAAGATTGGATTGAAAATATTCTACATGACGGATAAACATATCATACTTGAGTTTTTCATTCTCATCAGTTGTCTCGAGTCCTTTTGCTTTGAATTCTTCTATCTTTGTTCCAAGGAATTCCTTGTAAGCTACAACCTTTCCAAGATTTGCATCGATTCCATCAAGGAACTTCTTTTGCATATCTACACTCGTATTGAGTGAGTTATATGCTTGATCAAATCCTGAAAATATCATCTGAATTTTTCCTTCGAGGGATTTTACATTGAATGCTGCCTCATCCCACTTCGCATCGAGAGATTTCATAAGTCCACCAAGAACAGGGATGGATTTTGCAATCTTCATCACGGTTCCATCATTATTAATAATCTCTTTGTATACTGACTGAACATTGTTATTCATCTCTGTGAGCGTATCAGAGACATTCATAATCGGATCAGAATCGATGATGGTGGCTGTTTCTGATATGATTGAGTCGATTGGGGCAGTGATTTTTTCTCCGAGAGAGCGAAAGTCTTTTGCTTCTGCAAATGTTTTCTCAACCTCTGCGGATTCAATTGCTGAAAGAGGACGAGCCTTGATATCTGCAATGGCCTGAGTTGCCTGATCTTTTGGATCCTGAGTCTGTACTTGTGCGTCTGTCATATTTTTGGATATTATGAAATAGTGGAAGTATTGTATAGGATATCCCTTTTTTTTGCAAAAGAATTTTTTATATCTTTTGAAGAATTTGTATATGATTTTCGAGACGTTTTTCGGTGAGTTCCAGTATGGATTTTTCTGAGTTATGAGTTGTTTCTAGTTCTGAAATACTGATTTCTAACTCGACAAGTTCATCCACATGACGATCTATCCAAAGATGAAGATTATTATTGAATTCTTGTAGCATCTCAATAAACCATTTCTGATTTTCTGGTTTTTCCTTTCGAATATATTCACTTATCGTATCTACTTCATTTGCAAAATTCTGTATACTTTCTCATATTTCAGAGAGGTTATGAGCTCATATTCATTGATCACGAAAATCTATATTCATATCTGAGAGAATAGATGAATATAGATTAGTTATTCGAGTTTTTTGAACTTCAAAAGATGGCCTTATGGAATGGGAAATTCCAATAAAAACCACTATTAGAATAAGAATGATTATTAGGATAGTCATATATTTTTTAGTCACCATATCAACCACCATTTGATGATCCGCCACCTCAACCAAAGTCAGAACTTGAAGAGGAATCTGATGAAGACCAATCAGAAGATGAACTATTTCAATTTCAATAATAATTTACCTCAGTATTTCGAGATTGTATTTGTGTATTCCATACTATGCAAGTAGAAGAAATATTGAATTGACAACGAATTGATTGAAATCCAAAGTAGATAAAAAATGATCATAATCAAAATATGATGATGCTCGCAATCATTCTTGTTCACCTCGCCTCATTCATATTGTTTTTTAAAAAATATAAACCTCAATAGAAACTTCATAAACCAAGTATGAATGAAAATATTCAAAAAACAATATTTGATATAGCTCACCCTAAGGATAAAGTTAAACCTAAAATTATTACTCAAATCATCAATATGATACCTTGCATTTTATTTTTACTTACATTTTTGCTGATTTTATTAAAAGATTCTGAATTATTTATGATTTCTCCCCAATTTTGAATCATTTTCTCATATTTTCCTTCATTCAGAAGGGGTCGAAGCTGATTTTCTATGATTTCTCGACATATCATCTCGGTATATTTGAGTTCGAGTCATTTTCCGACAATGATTCTGAGTTTTTTCTCCTCAGTTGCTACAATTAGAAGGATTCCATTATTGAGATTTTTCTGGCCGATTCCATTTTCATTAAAAATCTTGAGTCAGATATCAAGGAGTTCATTTCATTCTCGATGGGAAATAAAAACAGTTACTACTTGTTCTGTAGTTGTGTTCTCATGATCTATGAATATCTGACTCATGGCTTCTATCTGTTCCACAGTGAAAATATCAGAAAAATCGTTGATATATTTTGTAAGTTTTGGAAGATTGAGAGGATTCATAGATATTGGTTATAAAACCTAATATAACGTAGTTATAATAAAAAAGCAAAAATATGTTTTTCGCTTTTTTATTTGATATTTCTTAAAACCCTATTTTTACTATGAATTTCCTTTCTTTTGTTTCGATATTCATCTTCCATCCAGATATTTCTACTATTTTCTCTACAAGAGCAAGTCAGAGTCAATACCCGGTGGAGCTTCGTGATATATCTCATTGATAGAAAACTTTTGTGAGGTTTTTTTGTTCGATTTCACTAAAATCATGATCAATAGTATTTGATATAGTTATGGTATTTTTTGCGAGTTCTATCTTGATTTCTCATTCTGATTTATACTTGATAGCATTCTCTATGAGATTGCAGAGAATACGATTATAGAGCTCTTCATTGGCCTGTTTGTAAATGTGTTTTTTCTCATGAGTATATTGTATTGGAGTCTCATTTTTATATTTTTCTATTATTTCTTCAGTTTTTTTTGTTATATTGAGTTCTTCTTTTTCATTTGCTTCTCCTGGTTTAGCAAGGAAAAGAAGACTCTCGATAATCCGTTCCATTCCACTGATTTCCTCATCGGTAGAATTGATAAATCTTGGTTCTGGCTTGATCCTGAGGAGCTCAAGATTCGATCGCATAACTGATAGAGGAGTACGAAGCTCATGAGCTACATTGTGGCTATAGGCTTCGAGTTCACGAGATTGCTCTCGAATTGGTTCAATAGTAATCCGAGCAAGATATCTTGCGAGGAGATAGATAACAATAAGCCCAATGAGAGATCAAAAGAGCGCAATAACAATGAGAGTAAAGTGAAAAGATCTCAGTGATGTGAGGTCTCGAAAAAAGAATACTACGGTTTCATCAATATTTTTTCGTGTAATGAGATAGGCGTGTTCATTGATTTCGAGTGTACTATTTTCTCGTTCTTGAATTGAAAAAAGTTGCTCAGTAATTTTGCTATCAATGATGAAAAAATCATTTTTTATAACATTTCTTGCAGTATCAAAAACAATAATATCTCTTGGTCATCGGTGTTTTTCATCATTTTTAGGTCATCGAAATAATGGTATATTTTCATTTTTTATGACTTCCCGTATTCCAGGATTCATATCGATCATGTTGCTCTCAGTTCGGAGTTCTCTATTCATCTCACGATATTCGTAGATATAACTCGTTCCTATTATGGATACGAGTATGCTTATAAAAATAAGAAAAGAGGCAATGCTGATCTTGAATGCCAATTTCTTTTCATCGTCTTGAATATAACGATCTATGAGATGAGATATCATGTTCATTTGAGGGTAGTGATTATAGATTTTCAGAGTTTTTTTCGAATAGTAGAGATATGTGCCTCCAGTGTTACAGAGTCCATAGCGAGTTCTGCTTCTCGCATTCACCATACTGCCTCCAGTATTTCCATTTTACTCTTTGGGTAGCCGAGATTGCGAGCAAGATATTCGATGATTCCATATTCTTTATGAGAGAGGTCTATTATTATTTCTCATTTTTTGAATATTTTTCGTCCGATATCGATTGAATATTCTCAGAATGAAATGATATTTTCTATAGATTTTTCTCGTCTTCTACTCAGTGCGATAACTCGAGCTTCGAGTTCTTTCATCTCAAATGGTTTCACTACGTAGTCGTCAGCTCCGAGATCAAACATAGTTATCTTATCATCGAGAAGGGAATTCGAAGTGAGTACGATTACTGGAGTTTGGTTGCCTGATTTGCGTATTCGATCAATAAAGGTCTTACCATCCATAATTGGCATATTCATATCAAGAATGATGATATCATAATGTGCGTGAAGCATTTTAAGTGCTTCTTCTCCATGAATAGCTCCTTCTGCTATATATCACTTGATAGAGAAGAATTCTATGAGATTATTTCTGATTTTTGGATGATCTTCGATGATAAGGAGTTTCATGGTATTTTTTTTTGATTATTTTATAGAGAGTTTTATATATTGCAATTGATTATAAGTATCAACTTTAAATTCTCTTAAAGAACACATAGAAAAACCCTCAGTATTTGAGGGTTTTTCTTACTTTGTCTTCTTTTTCTAATAGATACGATTAGTTATTTGTAGTTATAGTGGAATTATTCATCATTCCTCTTTGTCCACCGTTTTTTCCTCCATGTCGTCCTTTTCCTTCCATTCCTTGAGGCCTATTCGCTTCAAGTGTATCAAGTTTTGTCTTTGCTTCAGGGTATTGAGCGAGAATAGTATCGATTTTTGCTTTTTCTTCAGTTCTGAGAGTATCTTGTTTTGTCTTATATTCATCACGAATAGCCTTGAGTTCTGTCTGGGTAGTAGCCGGAAGAGTTGCTATAATAGCTTCAAATTCTCCATTTCCACGACCCATTTTTCCTCCCATTTGTGGCATAGCCGTTTTGAGTTCAGGATATTTTACTATAAGTGCGTCCATCTCAGTTCTAAACGCTGTATGTTGAGCATTCATTGTAGTTTTATCTACAGTAGTTCCAGAACTTGATCGAAGTGTATCCATCTCAGTTTTATGTTTTGCCATAACTGCCTGAAGTGCTGCAAGAGCTTCTGCTGATACCTTTCCAGAAAGAGTTGCAGTGATATCTGCTGGGTTCTCTCGGTTCATACGAGATCCCATATTCCATCCAGATGTTACGTCATTGCCGCTATTGCTTGTTGATACGGCTGCGTACATACCAGTTCCAACAAGTGCTGTTCCAGCTATTATGATAGTTGCAAGTCCTGCGATAAGAGTTTTTGTCATAATTTGTATATATAAATAGTAAAAATAAGCTGGAATAATATCTATTTTTTCGTTTTTCTTCTTGTAAAATTGGAGCGTTCTTGAATATAATTGAATGTGAGTTGATATAGCGCCCAAAAACTATAGAAAGTGCGAGAAAACAAATTGTTGTACAATTTTTTGATGAATCCTGGAAGACATGAGACATAATATATATTATTTTTTGCTACATGGTTTATATACCGAGGATTTGCTCTCCGAAGAGTACGAGAGACAGTATATCAAAAGTGGTTTAAGAGGACTTGAAGAAGAGTGATTCATTTTAAGCGGGCCTTCCAGATAAGGAAAACTCCCTGAAATCAGGGAGTTTTTTCATTATAAAAGCTCTATTAGTATTCGATCCCATTGGTATCTGCGAATTTTTTTTCGAGGCGATTGAGTGATTCATTTGCTGCAATTTTTTTCTGGATTTTTGTTTTTTTCTGTTCGAGTAATTTTGCTTGTTGTTTTGCAATTCGTTCTTTTCTGCTTTCATTATTTGAAGTTACTGCCGTAGTATTAGTGGTATTTGAGATATTATTTTGTTTTTTTTGATTCAATTTTCATGATCCTGATTCGGTCGGTCGAGTTATTCATTTACTTGTAAAAAATACTTCCCGTTCTGCGGCCGTCATATTTTGGAGTGCTGTTTTTTCAGTATCCGTAAGTGTCAATCATTCAGGATTTTTTTGATTATTACTTCCTGATCAATTTCGATTATTTCGAATATTATTACTTCCTGTATTGTTTTTCGGAGAGATAATTCATCTGCTTGTTAGGTATTCGTTTCGTGCTGATCCAGTGAGTGATTCTAGAGTGGTGATATCACTTTCTGAAAGAATGCTAAATTCTGGTGGAAGTGGATGAATATTGCTTGTTGTGGTATTATCAGATGCAAAACTCGAGCTGGCACCTGTTATCGATATGATGGCGATACTCAGAGAACCAAGATAGATATATTTTTTCATAGATATTAAAAGTAATTAGAAAATAAAAGATACTAATTATTATGAAATAATGATACTCGGGAAGATATGAATAAATATTGCTTATTCCTTCCGTCAATGATCAATTATCTTCAATAATACGTGAGATAGTATATCGGAAGTTCTTTAAGGAGACTTGAAGAACTCATAAAAAAACTCACCTTGTGAGTGAGTTTGGATTATTTTCGATGTTTCCACCAGGTGTAGAGCTTGCCATAGTGGATATGGAGACGGAGCCAATAGATCAATCGAAAGGTCATATTGCGTGTCTTTGCAAAACCATAAAAAAGTATCATTCCAACAAGAATAAATACAAATCAGAAGGGGATTGGAGTAAATATCCCAATAATTCAAATGACTATACAGAGTATGCCAATAATATATCGAATTGGGGTAGGAAGATCCAGAATTTGCTCTAGCCATGAGTGCTGTTTTGCTACATGGAATACTTTTTTTGTTCTTTCGATGAGGAGCCTTTTTGTCATAAAAAATGGGAATTCAATATTGAATTCCCAAATTATAGACAAGAGTGTTATTTTTTCAAATATTATTCACCTCTCTGTGAGTGTGCATGGTGAGATGCATCTCCACGAGATGGAGCTGGACGAGGTTCTCGATATCCACCAGCATTGTCATCACGACGAGGGAAGGAGTGTCCTCCAGTTCCTCCGCCCTGACTTCCACGATATCCTGATCCTCCACCCTGTCCTCCTCGGTATCCACCTCCGTTGTCATCACGACGAGGAGCAGAATATCCTCCACCTGAAGAAGAACCACCTCGGTATCCTCCACGATCTTCGCCACCTTCACGAGAGCGTCCATCATATCATCCAGAACTTCGTGGTCCACTAGAGCTTCCTCCACGATATCCTCCACCACTACCTCCTGAAGAAGAACCACCTCGGTATCCACCTCCATTTCCACGATATCCTCCACCTCCACCGCCAGTACGAGGGGCTCGAGTCTCACGAACTCGTGGAATTACTACACCTTCTGCATCAACTTCGTTGATCTCGATACGGTGCATACGCTCAATACGTTGGAGTTGACGAGTCTCTTCACTTGATACGAACATGATAGCATGTCCATCAGCACCAGCACGACCTGTACGACCAATACGGTGGATGTACGCCTCTGGATCGTGAGGAACGTGGTAGTTCACTACGAGTCCGATATTGTTGAGATTGAGACCACGTGAAGCAACATCAGTTCCAATAAAAATCCGAACCTTACCAGCCTTGAATGCCTCGATAGCACGAACTCGATCTCGTTGGAACATATCTCCATTGATATATGCTGCTGAGAATCCATCACGATGAAGGTATCTCTCGAGCTCTTCTGTTTCGTGTTTACGAGCCGTGAATATGATCACCTTATGATCAGGGAATCGCTCAAGGGTCTTCTTAAGAAGAGGATACTTGTCACGAGTTCCAACACGCATAAATACGTGATCGATAGTATCAACGGTTGGAGTTTTTGAGAGAATAAGTGACTCATATCCTCCCTTCATATTATCATCGATAAGATTGGTAATCTCACGAGTATAGGTTGCTGAGAATGTCATCACTTGTTCAAGTGCAGTAAGTTGTTCCCAGATATCCACAACAGCACGAGAGAATCCCATATCCATCATCTGATCTACCTCATCGATAATAAGCATAGATATAGCAGAGAGGTCGATAGCACGACGCTCGATCATATCAGCAAGACGTCCTGGAGTAGCTACGATCACTTGTGGTCCATCACGAAGTTGTTCGATCTGACGACGGATAGGAAATCCACCGAATACAGCGAGAGATCCCATTCGCATATCACGAGAGAGGTTCATTACTTCTTCACGAGTTTGCATAGCAAGCTCACGAGTTGGTTCGAGGATGAGAACTTGGGGTTTACGAAGGCGAGGGTCGATACGATTAAGTGCAGGAATCACGAATGCAGCAGTCTTACCAGAACCAGTATTAGACTGAACGATGATATTCTTACCATCAAGGGCAACTGGGATCACAGCAGCTTGTACCTCAGTTGGCTCAGTATATCCGAGCTTGGCTACAGCGGTTACGATCTCTGCACGGAGTGCAAGGTCTGAAAAATTCATAGAAAAAATAGGTTATCCCTCGGGTATAAAAAACCTGAGAGAAGAAAAATAAAGTACAATATCCGAATATCGGAAATACATAGGAACTATGAGACTCATATAGAAACTGTGTGTATCAATGCAGATAGTATAAAAACTATGAGAGAAAAACAGTCATGAGATACGAATACTTGAGTAATTCTGTATTTTCTTTTGTAATAGTAGGATAATATTTACAAGGGGAAAGGATCTCCAATACGTAATGATGGAAAACAGAGAGTAAATAGCTCCAGATATGGGGAGAAGCGATCTATATAGAGTATATATGCTCCTCGGGAAAAAGAAATTGTGTCAGAAGTATAGAGGAAAGGAGAAGAAAGTCAAAAAGAAAAATGTATAGATTTTTTTATACATTCTTCATCTTCACCCATTCTTTAAGCGGTTCTATATCCTCGATAGAAAACTTCGTATTTTTCTCGATACCACTCACTCGGATCCATATAGGGATGAGTCCAATTGGAAGACTACCAAGATAGTCCTTGAGATCGAGAAGATCATCTTTGGTCCAATATGGAGGAATATCGATATAGTAGTTCTGAGTATTTGATGGAATTGGATTCTCAATGAAAGTATCCTCTGGTGTAGATGATTCGTCATTTCTTCCTTTTACTTTTGGATCTTTTACTCCTGCAAAGTCACGGAATTGTGATATCGAGAAGGATTTGATAGCATCTTTATTTGCTGCTTTTTTACCAAATCCAGCTCCTGGGGAGACAGATATCTCATCTCGCTCTGTATCGAATCGGACTCGTCATTCTACGATAATTACACGATCTTCTTCTACTTTACTTACATAGGTTTCATAGTCACGGGAGAAGAGTACCAGTCGAAAATCAAATCCAGCACTTTCGACCGTTGCCATGAGCATCATACCACCAGTCTTGGTCTGGATTTTTCGTAAACCGGTTACAATACCGATGACGGTTGCATTAATAACCACATCAGGTTCTTTCTCATCGGGAGTGATATCAATATCTATCTCTGGTGGAGGAAGAGGGGAGTCTATATCAAGGATTTCAGGAGATACATCCCCATTTTCAATCTCTTTTTGATCGATTTTATTTGGTGTTGTATTGGTTTCTGTATTTTGAGGAGATCATTCCACTCATTCTTCATTCATATCTCCTTCTGAGATCGCTTCTGGTGCTTTTTCTTTTCTTTTTTCGAGCCATTCATAGATAGCTCCAATATTTTTGGATTTTGATCTGATGAAATCATAGGTTCCGTCAAGAGGATTACCTGATACAGGATATCCGATCATTGCTTTTTCTCATTTCATTCGAGCTTCGAATGTCATGGGTTCTATTTTTTTCTGAGTAACTGGATCGATGGTAGCGAGCTCAAAATGAACTCCAGCATGTGTATCAGCACCGAGTCAATCAAAGAGTCCCATCTGGGATGTTTCTCGTTTTGACTCGATTTCTTTGAGATAGGCAGTCATCTTGAGTATGCTGGCGAGGAGATTGCTCCGTTCACCGAAGTCGTCAAGGGCTCACGAGTAGATGAGGGATTCAAGAGATTTTTTGTTGATAACTTCTCCTCCTGTTCGCTCGATAATATCATCAATACTGGTGAATTTCTCATTTTTTAAAGCATTGCGAATTGTTGCAATAGGTCATTCTCCAAGACCCTTGATAGCCTTGAGACCGAAACGAATTGTTGTATTATCTACATATGTAAAGTGCTGACGAGATTGGTTGATATCTGGAGGAAGGATTTTGACTCATTTGATTTTTGCTTCATTGATCTCCATCTTGATACGATCCATATCTTCTTCATCCGATACCATCAGTGCCACCATGAACTCTGTTGGATAGTAGGTCTTCATATATGCAGTCTGGTAGGCGATCATTGAATAACACGCCGCATGAGACTTGTTGAATCCATAACCAGCAAATGGCTCGATAATCTCATCAAAGATATAGATGGCAAGATCTTCTTTGTGTCATTGTGTGTGGGCCGCTTGGATAAATTTGTCCCGTTGTTCCATCAGGAGATCGTATTTCTTTTTACCGATAGCACGACGGAGTATATCCGCTTCACCAAGAGAAAAACCCGCAAATGCTTGCACGAGTTGCATAATCTGTTCTTGATATACCGCAATTCCGTAGGTTGGTTTCAGGATGGCCTCGAGTGATGGATGTGGATATTCGACGACTTTGCGACCAAACTTGCGATCGATAAATTCTGGGATATAGGCAAGTGGACCTGGACGATAGAGCGATACCATCGCAATAAGATCTTCGAAACTCGATGGCTTGAGTTCCTTCAGGTATCGACGCATTCCATCAGATTCAAACTGGAATACTCCCGTCATATCTCCTTCACCGAAGAGGGCAAGTACCTTGGGATCTTCAAAATCAATCTTAAGGAGGTCAACTTTGATTTTATGTTCTTCTTCAACAATTCGGATAGCTCGATCGAGAATCGCAAGATTACGAAGGCCAAGAAAGTCCATTTTGAGGAGTCCAAGTGCCTCGAGTGGATGGGCAGAGAATTGTGTTACGGTAGTACTAGGATCTTTTGGAGGTGGTTGGAGTGGACAGAAGTTGGTCATCGGTTCTGGGGCAATGATAACTGCACAGGCATGAACTCCAAGTTGACGAACCGTTCCTTCGAGTCTTATGGCAGCCTCGATAACCTTGGTATATACTCCTCCTTCATCGTAGACTTTTTTGAATTCATTGGATTCTTCGAGGGCTTGTTTGAGGGTGATACCAGGACGAGCGGGGATGAGCTTCGCAAATACATTCATATCCTCGAATGGAACTCCGAGAGCTCGACCAGCATCTTTTACTGCTGCACGAGCTGCAAGCGTACCAAATGTACAAACTTGGGTAACTCGATCAGCACCGTATTTTTGTCGCACATAGACGAGCACCTTGTCTCGACCCTCATCAGAGAAGTCCACATCGATATCTGGCATTGAGACACGAGCTGGATTCAGAAAACGTTCAAAAAGGAGACCATAACGAAGTGGATCGATATCGGTAATTCCAGAGAGATAGGCAAGTATAGCTCCTGCTGCTGATCCACGACCCGGTCATACAGGAACTCCATTACTTTTTCAATAGCGGATAAAATCTGCCACAATACAGAAGTATCCATTGAATCCCATAAGTTCCACTACAGAGAGTTCGTACTCAAGTCGACGGATGATATCTTTTTTTCGATTGTCCCAAGTAGAGATCAGTTCTAGCTTTTCCGGAGAGTAGTAAGATTCCGCGAGTGTATACAATTCTTCTACCGATCTATCTGATATTTTCTTCTCGGATTTCTCTATTACGATTTTATGCAATAGGATATCTTGTTCGATTGGAGATATATCGAAGTCATATCGATGATTCAATCATTCAATACAGAGAGTTCTGAGGAGCCACTCTTCAGATGGAAGTGACTGAAAGGTAATTGTTTCAGTATTTTTGCTTGAAATTGATGCAAGATACTTGCTATATTGTTCAGATTCTTTTTCTGAAAGAGGAAAAGTTGGTATCTTGTATCCTCCGTGATCGATATGAAGATCGATCATATCAGCAATCTTGGTGCTATTTTCATAAGCACGAGGAGCATAAACAAAGAGCTCTTCCATCTCACGATCTGGACGAACAGAATAGTCTCCATTCATGAGTGTAGCTCGATCAGGATCATCAAGGGCTCGTCCAGATGCTACCGCTGACATCATATCTTGAACTCCTGCATCATCTGGAGCCAGATAATAGCTATTATTAGTTGCTACATATTCGTATCCATGAATTTTGGAGAGTCTCAGGATATTTTCATTGATTTGGGCCTGCATCGGTCTATCAGGATGCTCCTGGAGTTCGAGGTAGTATCGATCTTTCCCAAATAGGGAAGTATAATATCCGATTCGTTCACAGATATATTCATCTGATTTTCCAGTGATAATATGCTGAGAAATCTCTCCATACATCGATCCTGATAGGGCAATAATATCACTATGATACTCTTCGAGGAGTTCAAAATCAATCCGAGGGCGACCATTGTAATATCATTCCAATTGAGATCTGGTAACAAGATTGATAAGATTCTTATATCCCTCGTAGTTGATAGCAAGCAGTACTATTTCATAGATTTCATTGTCTTTATCTCGATTGGCTCTTCACTTCTTGGAGAGTTGGAATTCTACTCCTACAATAGGCTTGATTCCTTCATCAACACAGGCTTCGTAGAATTCAAAAGCCCCATACATATTACCAACATCAGTGATGGCAATAGCGGTTTGTCCGAGTGTTTTTGCTCGTTTTGCGAGTCACTCAGGATTCCCAAGTGCCTGCTGAAAAGTGTAGTGCGTATGTGTATGGAGATGAACAAAAGACATGGCCCGAGTATATGAAAAACAAATATAATTTCAAAAGATAGTATTATTTTCTCATACGAAATTGAACTGATTGGGATATCTTATTTTATTGTTTATAATATGAAGTTTTCTCACTTGCGAAAAATAGAGTTTTTCATATAGTGTGATCTCTGGATCTTTGCATACTACCCTTATAGTTCTATGTCTAATTATATTCTTTTCGGTATATATCTTTTTCTGATATTAGGTATCTTTGGATTTCTTACCATTTTTATGATGCATATTCGTGATTATCTTCAGTATTCACGATATCTTAAGGGTATTACTCGTTTTTACCTTGTTTTGATGGTGGTAATTGCGATTTTCGGTGGATACTATATCCTCAATGGTGATATCTTTCCTCAGAGTAAGTCAGCAGTAAAGAGAATCAATCTCTAATATATTTTTTATCTTTTTTTTCTCATGCAAGTTGGTATCGTTGGTCTTCCGAATGTTGGTAAATCTACTCTCTTTAATGCGCTCACCAAGTCGTATGCGGCTGAGGCTGCGAATTTCCCTTTTTGCACGATTGAGCCAAATACAGGGATTGTGAATGTGAATGATGAACGTCTTGAGCAGATTCGCAAGGTGGTAAATGGAAATAAGATTATTCCTGCTACGGTGGAATTTGTGGATATTGCTGGACTCGTTGAGTGAGCGAGTAAAGGAGAAGGTCTCGGAAACAAGTTTCTTTCTCATATTCGTTCTGTTGATGCAATTCTTCAGGTGGTACGAGCATTTGACGACTCGAATGTACACCATGTGAGTGGTTCGATTGATCCAAAACGAGATATTGAGATTATCAATCTGGAACTGATTTTTGCTGATCTGGAGACAATCGATCGACGTATCGGAGATAATATGAAAAAAGTTCGAGCCGGAGAAAAAGAGGCTAAGGCTCGTGAAGAGATATATACAAGAGTCAAGGCTCAACTCGAAGACGGAAAGATTGTATCGCTTCTGGAGATGACAGATGAAGAAAAACTCATGATCGCCGATTTACATCTTCTTACGAATAAGCCATTTATCTATGCAGTAAATGTGACAGAAGATAAGATAAATACACCAGAATCAGAACTTCGAGCTGTTACCGGTATTATCGATACTCAGATTCCAGTACTTCCAGTGAGTGCGAAGATCGAGATGGATATGCTCGAATTCTCAGAAGAAGACAAGAAGATGTTCCTTGCTGATATGGGAGTGAATTTCAATCCGATGGATATCATTATCAAGACTTGTTATGATCTCCTTGGGCTTCAGTATTACTTCACGGCTGGAGAGATCGAGGTACGTGCTTGGACTATCAAAAAAGGATGGACCGCTCCAGAAGCCGCTGGAGTGATCCATACCGATTTCCAGAAAAAATTCATCAAGGCTGAAACCGTGAACTACAAGGATATTATCGAATTCGGAGGATGGGCAGGTGCGAGAGAAAAAGGAAAAGTAAAGATGGAAGGGAAGGAATATATTGTGGCTGATGGAGATGTAATGTTGTTTAAGTTTGGGGCATAATCTCTATATATTATGAAATCTAATTATAATTTGGATATTGATGATATGGCGTCTTTTCAAGAATATTATCTATCAACATCAAAATCCCCCTTTAAGGGGAAAATTATAAGCGGAATTATTCTTATAATTATATTGTGATTTGCGTGGTGAAGTAGCTCTGTTATAAGAGAAAATAATATTTTATCCTATATTTTTATAGGATTGGTAGTATTTAGCGCAAGTATTTGATATTTAAATCATGATAGAATTCTTCATAAAACCTTGTTAAGAAACTTTAAGAAAAATTTTAAAAAAGAAGATGAAAAAATATTTTTTGGTGATTTTCTTATTATCTTAAATGAAGATAATTTCATTATTTCTCATAATTGAAATGAATGAAAAACACTTTGGTCTTCCTTGGTAAAAATAGAAGAAAATAAAGATTATATCTATCTCTATCAGACTGCAAATTGTGCAATAATTCTCCCAAAAAATAAGTTTTCAAACATAGAATGATGAACTCTAGAAGACTTGCTTGAATATATCAGGGTCCATATTAAAAAAGTTGCAGAATAAGTATCTAAAAAATCCCCTTACTCATTTGGCTATAAAAAAGATTTTTAGAAAGCCGAGTTTGGGGATTTTATGATATCTTATCTTCACAATTGATATCACCTTTGATCTACTGCACTTTGGTCTGTTTTCTTGAGTATGACCAGCTCGTGTATTTGTTTGGGTGTTCCACCTTTATGGTGTGAACGATTTGCATATTTTGTTGTGCAAGGAGTATGTGTATTTATTTTTTTGGTATGTGAAGTATACCGTTTAGTGAAGTAGATAGATAGATCATAACAGGTAATATTTTTTTTGTCAAAAAAACACCCATATTTTGGGTGTTTTTCTTTTGATTCATACTAGACTCGGATTTTTTTCACGATTTCAGCGTGTCGTTCATTCTTTTTTGTTATATTCTTGCTATTAAGAAGGATTCCCATGATAGCGATGATGAATCCGAAGAATCCAAAGAAGTTATCGGTTGAGAGGGTAAATGGCACTGATATAGGAGTAGCATTCACGAGATCTGTAGCATTGATACTTCCAGTATTTTCTGCGATTACTGGTGTTGCTGGGATGATTGCTTGATCTTCTATTACGAATAATGAGACGATCATCATCGACATACCCAGTCCGAATATAGTCCATTTCCAGATTTTTTTCCTGAAGATACCTGGATCAAAGATTCATCTGATGAGCCCAATAGTAGGGAATACAAATAGAACATATTTGATCCATTCTGGAAGATTGAATTCTGTACGAGTGACGGTCCAACCAAGGAGAATCGTGGTGAGTACAAGAAGTGCGAATACAACTCGTGTAATACGAATAGTTTTATCTGATGGTTTTTCAGCGATTTTGGAGAGGAGATTCATCATAGAATGAAAGGGATTAAATAATTTTATCTGATGGCGGATCCATAGACACCCCGGAGAGGGTGGAGAGGGAGATTTCTGACTTCGCTCCATGGAAACTAGAGCTTCGCTGGATAAACTTCTCATCTCCCAGGGAAGTTTTGCGATTTGATCTGATGGCGGAGAGAGGGAGATTCGAACTCCCGATATCTTGCGATATGCACCCTTTCCAAGGGTGTGCACTAGGCCACTATGCGACCTCTCCAAAGTGGAAGAACTCTATCGAAAATGATAGAAAAAGCAAGAAAAAAATGGATGGGAATAATATCTGTATTTATCAAATAGATGATGTATAGTACTTATACTTTATATTTTAATTTAATTCTATTATGAGTTACAATTATTTGCCACCTTGGAATTATGAGTCTTTGGCAAACAGCCAAGCAAAACAAATTTGTACTAATCCTGATGGTAATTTTGATTACTGAGAAGAGAATATTCTTCGATATGAGATTGTAAGGTTAATCTTAGTAATAACTTACTACAAGGATTTCTATAAATTCCATTCTTAGAGGGTATATATTCTTTTAAGAGCAAATAGTTATAAGACTAGATTAGCTTCTTTTCTTTAAAAGTGCTATTTGGCTTGAATAATGGGACTCGCGACTCTACCCTCAAGGGGTATCTACGGATCCGCCGTCGCCTGGCTCTCTCAGAGAAAATGGCAAGAGCAGTTTGTATTTTCTCTTCGATTCTCGTCCCACAAGCTCAGAAAATAAAAAACCCCCATTAAGATGGGGATTTTTTGGATTTTCTGGAGCGAGCAATGGGACTCGAACCCACAACGGCCGCCATGGCAAGGCGGTACTCTAGCCAATTGAGCTATGCTCGCGAACAGATTCAATATATATAAATCCAAAAAAAATCAAGAAAAAATAGAATTTTTTCCTTTTGCCTCTCGTACATTTTTCTATATACTGTTCCTATGTCTCGTAAAAAATCTATTCCAGTCCATAGGCCATTCTTCTCGTATGAATTACAAAATATTATTGCAGGAGGAGTACTTGTTACTCTTGCTATTTTGATGTTCCTTTCAACCCGAGCTCCAATGACTCCTGAAGAGGTTCAGCCTGTTTTTGGCTTGTATCTTTCTCAGTTTGGAAGATTCTTTTTTGGTGAAGCTTTTCGTTGGATTTTTTCACCTATTTTGATGATACTTGGACTGATGATCCTCGTAAAACGAGCGAGTTGGTCTGTTTCACGATTTGTTGGGATTATATTATATTTTGTTGCGAGTACCTCATTGATTGGTTGGTTTACAGACTATTCGAGCGGATATCTCGATAGCAGCACGCATATCTCTATAGGATTATTTGATTTGTTTGGTCTTCTTAAGACCTTGATGGGATCAGCAACGGCATTTATTGCAATTATTATACTTTGGTTTAGTTCCATTTATCTTGCATTACGCATCTCATATCGTGCCATATTGAGCAAGGTAAGAGAATCAGTTCCGACATTGACTCGTATGCGTGATGTGATGATCCCAAGTGATAATGAGGATGAAGAGGTTGTTCCTACGAAAAAATGAAAAACAGATGAGATCTACAAGAAAAAAGCTGAAGAACTCGAACGAAAGATTGCAGCTCTCCATAAGAATAGAGAAGTTCCAAAAAAAGAAGAAAAGTCATTTGCAACAGGAAAATCACTCATTGCGAATGCATTTTCCGGCTTGAATAAAAAGATTCCCCTCGAAACTCCAGAAGGGAAGGTAATCGAGTGAAATCATCCTGCGAAGGGAGTTAATTTTGGAACTTGGGATTTTCCGAGTTTGAAACTGCTCAATGAAATCAAACATATTAACGTTGTATCTGCAGAAGAGATCGAAGAAAAATCACTTCTTATACAGAAGACATTTCTCCAATTTGGTATTGATGTAGAGATGGAAGATGAGTGTGTTGGTCCAACAGTGATACAATATCGACTTCGTCCGAGTGAATGAGTTCGGCTTGCCAAGATCGAAGCTCTCAAAAAAGATCTCACATTGGCTCTCAAAGCAAAATCTATCCGTATTCAGGCCCCAATTCCTGGACTTGGACTCGTGGGTATCGAGGTGCCAAATGAAAAACGAGATACGGTTGGAATCAAGGAGGTTCTTGAGGATGTTGCATTCACTCGACACAAATCAAAGCTCGCTATAGCTATGGGAAAAGATATCAATGGGGATTTTATTGTTGGTGATCTCGCAAAGATGCCACATCTTCTGATTGCTGGACAAACAGGTTCAGGGAAATCTGTAGGAATGAACGGTTTTATCCTCTCGCTTCTCTATAAGAATACTCCATCAGAGCTTCGTATGATTATGGTGGATCCGAAACAAGTAGAACTCTGAGTATACGATGGAATCCCACATCTTCTTACTCCGGTAATCAATTCTCCAGATAAGGCGCTCAATGCTCTCAAGTGGTGAGTAGCCGAGATGGAGAGGCGATATTCGACCCTCAAACCACTCAATGCTCGTAACCTCGAAGAGTATAATGCAAAAGTTAGCGAGAAGGATCGTATGCCAGCAATAGTCATCATCATTGATGAACTTGCTGACCTGATGATGAGTGGAAATAAAAAAGAAGTAGAATCAGCAATTACTCGTATCGCACAGAAGGCTCGAGCCGTGGGGCTCCATATGATACTTGCAACACAGCGGCCATCGGTCGATGTTATTACGGGTCTTATTAAGGCGAATGTACCATCTCGAGTGGCATTTACTGTAGCTTCTGGTATTGACTCTCGTACCGTTCTGGATGCATATGGTGCAGAAGATCTCCTTGGTCGTGGAGATATGCTCTATTTCCCAACTGGTGCTATGGCAACTACTCGTCTTCAGTGAGTTCTCGTTGAGACAGATGAGGTAGAACGAGTAGTGAAACATATCAAACTTACTATAGATCCAGCCATGCTTGCTGATATCTATGATAGCTCTATAGTTGATGGGGATCGAGTGAGTACCTGGGAATGAGCTGGTCCTGGTGGAGCAGGGGATGCAGGCGAAGAAGATATGAAGGTAATTGAAGCAGCTATTGAGCTCGTGAGATCAGCAGGAAAGTGTTCTACATCGATGTTACAGAGACATCTGAAGCTCGGATATGGTCGTGCTGCTCGTGTGGTGGATATCCTTGAATCTATGGGAATTGTTGGTCCAGCGGATGGTAGTAAGCCGAGAGAGATTATTGGATAGCATTATTTTGAGATATAACTCATAGCACTGACGCACCTATATCAGTAATAACAACTGAAATAGAATCCCCATTCTCAGGAAAAACCTTTATATTAATTGGATGGAGTCAATCATATCAGTTAGCTCATCCTAATGGAATCCCCAGCTCCAGTAGTTCTGTATCAATTGTATCTAAAAGATCCTTTACAGTTCTTGGATTTTCCCCATATGATGCCAATGTTTTTCATCATACATAGGGAATATTTGATGCAGTGACTCCAGTGTATAAAAGATCTCATCACAATTTTATACGTTGAAATAGGTCTTCTGAAAGTGGAAAAACCATTTCTTGTGTTAATTCCAATATACGAAGATTAATTCTTCTGATAACTCTTCATCAAAAATTACCCCTGAATCAGATTTCTCATGCTAATTCGGATTGAACCAATTCTGCTGCTTTTTTTTTGAGCTGCATGATATCTTTTTACGGTAGGAATACTGAGGCTTGTATATACCTTTAAGACTCGTTTATTTTCTCAAAGAACATAAACAAAGCTATCTGCCCCCGATCATATAAATTTTATTTCATCATCGTTTATTAGATTCATTTATGTTTAAGTTATTTATTAGAAGAATATTTAATTAATAGCCTTATTCACAAATTAAATGAAGATGACTTTCAGATGTATTTTTTGTTTTAATGAACCTGTATGAATCAATTAGATCATTTTTCTGCAAGAATTTTACTACCTCTAGATATATTTTTTCAGTTTGAAAGTTGAATATTTTTATATTTAAAACAAATGATTTTTCTGTTGTTTTTTGAATTTCAAGAATTAAGCCTTTTATAAGTTGTCCAAGAATTATAGGATCTTTTTCAGTCTTATTGATATCAAGTGAATATATACTTCACTCTTCTCAGGGTTCTGCAATAATTCAAGCTACAGTTTTTCATGTAGATGCAACAAGATCTATGGAGATAGTGAATCCATCATATTCTACTTGAAATGCTAATTCCCCATTTTCCATATTCAGATAATTAGTAAATAAATCTATTATAGTATATTTGTTACACTAGCACGAACAATCATCATAAATGATTGAGGATTTCAGGTATAGAGTACAGAATGCCAGTTTTGATGGTGATCGAAGGTGAATATATCACCTTGAGTAAGCTCTACAGAGTCTATGATTTTCCCATTTAGGTCTTGATGTATGAGGAGTCTTCCTGTTTGTTTTCATACATTTGCGACAATTGATCGAGGAGATCATATGATCATATCTCTATGACAAGGAACATTTTGACAGCTTATTGGTCATGTTTTTCACGTGTGATCGATTTCAAGATCGAGTTTTCTGAGTTCTTGTGCCAATATTTCCGTATAATCACGAGGAAGTTCTTGAGTGAGCGTTATGTCAAATAATTTCTGTATAGATAATGCATCTTCATCCACGTTTTCAAAATAAGCATCAAATATGCTATTTCCAAAATACCGAGTTGTCTCATTGGAAAACCTTCAGATGTGTTCTATTTTTGACATAATACTTGAAAGGTGATTTCTAAATTGAGTTAGATATACTTACTATAAGTGATATAAAATACCAATCAGCTTACTAATAGTGGGAGTTTTTTATATAAAAGGTAGTTGTTATTTTCCCAGCTTCTTTTTTACACTAAGAATATATTAAATATGTATTAATTATAAAAATTAAATGTCAATTCCTTGCAATATAATCTTTTTTTTCTATACTGCAAATCTATTTTTCGAAAAATCATAAAAATGTCCAAAATTATAATAAAAACCCCTGAACAAATAGAGTGAATTCGCAAAGCAGGGAAGCTTACTGCTATGACGCTTGATATGATTGGTACCTATGTTCGAGCTGGAGTCTCTACACTTGAACTCGACAATATCATGAATACTTTTATTCTCTCGAATGGAGGTATATCAGCTTGTATAGACTATAAAGGTGGGAATAAGTGGGGAAAGTGAGGATATCCTCGATGTACCTGTATTTCACTCAATGATGTTATCTGTCATGGGATTCCTCGTGCTGATGAGATCCTCAAGGAGGGTGATATCCTCAATATTGATGTGACCACTATCGTGGATGGGTATTTTGGTGATGCCTCTCGTATGTATACGGTAGGAAATGTGAGTGAAAAGGCAAAAGATCTCATAGCAGTAACAAAAAAAGCTTGGGAAATAGGAATTGCAGAGGTACGACCTGGGAATTTTTTTGGTAATATTGGATATGCGATATCTCAATTTGCTGAATCTCGATGATACTCTGTTGTTCGGGATTATACGGGACATGGGGTTGGGCTCGAGTTCCATGAGGAGCCATATGTATACCACAAGGCAGCAAAAAATACATGACCAAAGATGCAAGCCGGGATGATATTCACCATTGAGCCAATGATTAATCTTGGAAAATATGCTTCAAAACTCGATAAAGATAACTGGACTGCAAAAACAAAAGATTGATCGCTTTCTGCACAATTTGAACATACTATTCTTGTTACAGAGAAGTGACATGAGATACTTACGGTAGTATAAAAAATATCCCCAATTCTGGGGATATTTTTTTATTATACGAGTTTATAGTTTTCTTCGAGAGCTTTGATACGATTCGTAAGGGATGGATGTGTAGAGAGCCAGCTATCGGGCTCATTTATCATAAATGCTGTCATTTTTGCATCATTCTGAGGAGTGTGTTCGATTTTCGTCATTTTTTGAAGTCGTTTCAGTCAGGCTACCATACTAGAACGAGATGTGAACTCAGCACCTCCGATGTCTGCACGATATTCACGGATACGGGAAAACCACATAATAACAAATGAAGCAAGGAGTCAGAATATGATCTGAAAAACCATCGAAATCCCCAGTTGAGCAAAATATCCGATAGTTTCACCATCTTCCTCATCTTTTGCGAGTACAGCAACTACAGCTCGAGTAGCCAGATGGGTGAGAACAATAACGAATGTGTTCATCACTCCTTGGATGAGAGTGAGTGTTACCATATCACCATTGAGAATATGTGCCATCTCATGACCTATAACTCCTTCGATTTCATTTTTTTCCATTTGTTCTAGGAGTCCAGTAGATACTGCTACGAGGGATTTATTCTTACTTGATCCTGTAGCAAACGCATTAGGTTCTGCGGACTCATAGTATCCAACTTCTGGCATTGTTATATTTTTTGCCTGAGCGATACGTTCCACGGTATTCCATACTGATTGGAGTTTGATATTTCCAGATACTGATCAGGCATCAATCAGGACAATATTATATGCTTTTTTTGCACTCCAACGAGAGATAAGGAGGGAAATGAATGAACCACCAAAACCAAGTATAGCAGCATATATAAGGAGTTGGACTATTCCTCCATTCGAAGCAAGGATACCAGGATAGAATATATTTATCACTGACATCACAATAGAGAGGAGTGCAAGCACTGCCATATTGGTCAGAAGGAAGAAGAAGATTCTTTTAAAGAATTGCATAGAAAATTTGTTATGAGAATAAGTATTATATTGATGAAATATAAAAATCAATATCTTTTTTGTATAAATATTTGCATCAATAGGAAAAGTGTATATAGTGTGTTAAGTATTACTTTTCTAACTTTTATATATATGTTTGGATCAAAAAAAGCTGATAAAGCGCCAGCTCCTGCACATATGGGTGTTAAGATGCATGGTTCTGTTACTGTCTGAACAAAAGGACAGATTGTAATTCCCAAGGATGTTCGTGATATGCTCGATATCACTGATGGGGATACACTTATGACTATGACAAAATATGGTAAATTTGTTGGCTTTATAAAGGCTGAGGATATGTCAGATTTCATAGATCTCCTCAAAACAGAGTGTAATATTCAAAATTAAATACTCTTTTTTTAAAATTGTACATTCGCACAAAAACCCATTATCTTAAAATTTTTTTTATGAAGCCTCTTATTGCAATTATTCTCATATCAACAGTATTTCTCTCGAGTTGTGGAACATCGGTAGTTCTCACTCCAACTGAAGTACAAAAAACTCCATTTGTCGTCGATACGTATACCGTATGACAAGAACAGTCAGTTGTTTCTATCCAAAAATCGGGACGAATCACGGCAAGTTCAACACTTACTCTTACAGCTCAATGAGCTGGAGAGATATCAAAATTATCTGTTCGTGAGGGTCAATCAGTAAAAGCTGGAACAGTTATTGCTACACTCAAGGATACTCAAAATAACTATGACCTGAGATATTCTCAGGCCCAAAATACTCTCAAAGTGCAAAATGCAGGAATAGAGACTACTCGTATTAATCTTGAGCAAGCAGTTGATAATGCTCGTATCGGATATGAGCGAGCTACTCAGTCCTATGAGACACTCACTGGAAAAAACGCTCTTGCAGCCGATACACTTGCAAATTCAAATTCTAAGACTCTTGATGGTTACAATGAGAGCTACAAGACATACCTTTCTGATACTGAGCGTATCATGACACAGATGCTCTATGAGGCAGATAAGATTCTTGGTATTACTACCAATTTTCAATATGCCAATGATAGCTGGGAACCCTATCTTGGTACTCGTGTTGGAAATTCACAGTCACTTGCCAATAATGAGTGGAATAGTACCTACTCTTTGCGAGGTGATCTCAGGGCACGTATAGAAAAATCAAAAACAATTAATCTCATTAATCCAGCTGAAGATTTTGAATTCATAACAAAGAGTTATGAGCAATCACGTAAACTTGCAGATGCGATGCTCTATATGTTACAAAATAGTGTTGTATGAGGTGGACTCCCTCAGGAACTCCTCAGTGGATGGGTAGCATCATGGAATGGACAAAGAACAACGGTACAGGCATCTGAGTGAGCGTACAATGGTTGGAGAGCTCAGACACTTACTTTTTTTAAAGGATATAAAAATACAGAGCTTGCGACTAAGCTTGCTTTAGCAAGCTTATCTCGTTCCCTTACTGCAGAAGAGCTCGCGAGTGTAAATGCAACAACCGATCTTAAGATCTCTTATGAAAATGCTCGTATCGATATGAAAGATAAGGTAGAAAATGCTCGATTATCTCTGGAGCAAGCCAAAAAATCATATGAAACAACACAATCTCTGCGTGATGCTACACTCATACAGCTTGATGCAAATAAGGAAAATGCCAAGATAGCTCTTGCTCAGGCAGAGCGAGACTATGCAAAACTCCGAGTTACTGCTCCAGTAGATGGTATTATTTCACGAGTAATTGCTAATGTATGACAATCAGTGAATGTGGGGTCACAGATTGCTGATTTTACGGGAAAACAACCACAGATGATAATAGATATTGAACCAAGCCTAGTGTCTAATCTTGTAATTGGTCAATCAGTGACAGTTATAGTTGAAGATAAGACACTTTCAGGAGTTATCACGGCTCTTTCTAGTGTTGCAAATGTAAATCTGCTTTCAACAGTGAGAATCGCAATTCCAGAATGACAATCATATATCTGAAAGAGTGCTGTAATAAACTTTTTACCTGAAAATAAGATAGACTGAAGTGGCGTATTAACTCTTCCTCTTGATTCTGTATCGATAGTCTCAGAAGGTGAATGAGAGATTTATATATATACTGGTACGGGTATGGTTAGAAAAACAGTAAAAATATGAAAAACTCTTGGTAATACTATAGAAATCAATGATATTATCAGTAATGGAACTGAAATTATTCTCACGAATATGAATAATTATGATGCGAATAAACAGAATATAGAAAAAAGAACCCAGAGTTGAACTCTAAATAATTAGAATATAAAAGAGTTATTTCTTTGTATTTTTAATCTTTAAAATTATATATACCTATCAAGGGTACTAAACTTTATATATTATGTCCCGTCTTACTGACATTACTGCCAAACTCGAATCTTGATTTCTTGGATTCTGGGTTCGAAAATATCGTATTTCCTATCTCATAGTTCTTCTTGTGCTTATGATGTGACTTTTATCAGTTATGTCTATTCCAAAAGAATCGAGCCCATCAATCAAGCTTGGGATGATCTCAATTACCACAGTATATCTCGGTACAAATCCTGAAGATATAGATAAGCTTATTACAGATAAGGTATACAAAGAAATAAAAGATATCAAATGAGTTGATAAGATTACTTCCAGTTCATCGCTCGGTATATCCAGTATTATTATTACTACAAAAACAAGTGCAAACGTCAAGGACGTTATGGATGATGTGAGGAATGCCGTAAATAAAATAACTCTTCCTACAGATGCCAAGTCTCCTGTAATTACTGAAATTGAAACAAATACAAAAACAGCATTTAGCGTTCTTGTGTATGATCCAACAAATAATTCCAGTCGAGCACTTTTAATAGATAGAGCAATCAAGCTACAAAAAGTCCTAAAAACAGTAAGTGGAGTTGAAAGTATTGATCTTTCAGCTGGCGGTGCATGAGGAAGATCAGCCTCGATTTGAGGGGGAGGAAGTAACAGTACTACCTATGATGTAAATATTATCATACCAGAGGATAAGCTTAGTGCCCTTGGGCTCACACTTTCGAGTATCGCAGGTGTAATTCGAAGTTTTAATCTTGATCAGCCAATCGGAAATTTTGCTCTTGGAGATAAAAAATATGATTATCGAATAGAATGAAAGAATCAGAAATCTCTCGATTTTCTTGATACCCCAATTACTATTCCTGGTTCTGCGCAGATTCGTCTTGGTGATATCGCTCGTATCGAGAGAAAGTACAAGAGTGATGCAATCACTGAAGTTATCATTGGTTCTGGAGGTAATATATATAGTAATGTATGACTTACAATTAATAAGAGTGATGCAGGAAATCTCTTTACCGTAAGTGATGCAGCAAAGAAAGAAATTGAATCAGTATTTGTAAAAGATCCAGAATTCCAAAATCTCAAATTTCTCTATATCTCTGATCTTGCTGATACAATCCGTGATGACTATGTAGGGCTTTTTCATGAGGCAATTACCACTCTTATACTAGTATTTATTACTATGTATATATTTGTAGGATTCATGGATTCTCTTTTTGCAACACTCACTCTTCCTCTTGCATTCCTATCAACCTTTATTTTATTATATTCATTCGGGTATAGTCTCAACTTCCTAACAAACTTTTCACTTATCTTATCGTTTGGTATAGCGGTAGATACGATTATCGTGATTGTACAGGCAGCGAGTGCCAAGGTAAGGATTGGGTATGAGCCTCGTAGTGCCATTATGCTAGCTCTCCGTGAATATGCTATTCCGATTATCGCTGGAGTCTCAACAACTATCGTTGTATTTGTTCCGATGATGGCACTCCCTGGTATTCTCGGTAAATTCTTGGCCTATATTCCTATCACAATTTTCTGAGTTTTAGCTACGGGTCTTGTACTTGCTATTACAGTGAATAGTGCCCTGTATCTTCTTTTTGTAAGAAAAAAAACAAGCTATGTTGATAATGTTCATGCTCTCGAATATGCAACAGATGAAGAAAAAGAGCTTCTCAGTATAGAGCGGGAAGGGAAGATCCGAATCAATGAAGGGAAGGCTCCTTTTCGGACTCGAATGATTCATCGTTTTATTGAAGACTATAAAGTAATATTGACGTATTTTCTTAAAAATACTTTCCTAAGACGACTTTCTATAATTGTTCCAATTATATTGTTTGTACTTGGACTTGTTTTTATTGCCCCAAATGTTGGTGTTGAGATATTCCCAAGTGATGATAATAATGTCATGACATATGCTATCGAGTGACCTGTTGGTACTCGGACAGAGCTCATGCATGATATGATTTGAGAGTTGCCAATATATTTCAAATGATTCCCAGAAATCAAACAGATTACTCTATCAACCAATGGAAATATAGTAAATCTCACAATCGAGTTGCAAAAGAAGGCACTCAGAAAATCACTTGGACAAAAAGATGTATTTGCTCTTGAAAAAATATGGAATGAATCACTCTCTCATCTTGAGCAAAAATGACTCAAAATCACTGGATGAGCCGTAAAATGAGGTCCTCCAGGTGGTAAAGCAGTTGGACTAAAGATTGTATCAGATTCATCTGAGAATCTCCCTACTCTCATCAAAGTTGCAAAAGAGTTCAAGGAATATCTAAAAACAGTACCTGGAACTAAAAATGTTTCTGTATCATCACAGGATACACCTGGACAATTTGTATTTAGACTTAACAAGGATCTCTTGGCGCTCTATGGTATTCCAGCTTCACTCATATATCAGACTATATCTACCAATATGAATGGTATAACAGTAGGGAGCATAGAAGATAATGGTGATGATATGAATATCATTCTCAAGAGTGATAGGTTTATTCAAGAAGCGAAGATGGAAGATATTCTTGGTATATCATTTGCAGTGTGACCAACTACATACAAGGTGGGAAATTTTATTGATACCAAAGTACAAAATGCTATTGCCAGTGTTAATAGAGAAAATGGAAAAGTACAGATTACTGTAGAATGAGATCTTAATCTTGGTGTTGATACACTTTCGACACAGGCAAGTTTTCAGAAATATGCTGACGCATATAATTTTCCAGTAGGAATAACCTATAAGGTTGGAGGGGAGACTGATAGTAATAAAGAGCTCATAATTGCAATGGCTACAGCCTTTATACTCGCACTTATGGTAATTTTTGCCATTCTCACTCTTATGTTTGATAGCTTTTCTCAACCATTTATCATATTCTATTCGGTATTTATGGCGCTTCCGTTTGTTATGCTTGGTCTTCTTATAACAAACAATCAGTTTTCCATGCCGTTTGCTATTGGATTCATTGCATTTACAGGAATCGCAATCAATCACGGAATTATCCTTATTGATGCTATCAATATCAATCTCGCAAAGAAAATGGAAGGATTTACTGCACTTATCGAAGCTGGTTCATCTCGACTTGAGCCAATGACTCTCACAACGATTGCAACTGCGGTTGGTATGATTCCAGTAGCCCTCAAGGATCGATTCTGGTCAGGTAT
Organism: Candidatus Altimarinota bacterium; assembly: GCA_013268835.1. Taxonomy (GTDB): domain Bacteria; phylum Patescibacteriota; class Gracilibacteria; order BD1-5; family UBA2023; genus JABFSX01. Next base: position 120,906 of record JABFSX010000009.1, read on the forward strand.
GGGATGGACAATTATATTTGGAATCATGGCAGCATCCTTTCTTACACTTTTTGTAGTAAAAGGGATCTATTATGAACTCTATATCGCAGAACATGAAGGTGTTATCGCTAAAATAAAAAGAAAATTAAGAGAGCGAAAGGGACGAAGGGTAAAAAAAGAAGACTAAGCTCCATATATCTATTATTAATTCAATATTCTATGTTCCTTATTTTGGCGACAGCATTTTTGGATATTCTCTGAATGTCGCTATTTCTTCCGATGCTTCCAAATATTATAGCCAGTTTCGGAGTCAATCCTTCGTGGAGTGGTTATACACAGGCTGTGTATGCTTGTGGTATGTTTATAGGTGGACTTTTTTTCTGAAAACTCTCAGATACATATGGTCGTAAAAAAATCCTCTCGTTTACGAGTATTATTAATTTTGTGAGTTATATCATCATGCTCGTGAGTGTATGGAAACTGACAGAGCAGTTAAATACAGCATCATTAACATCAGATACTATTGATATAGGTGTGAGCTTGATTGATGTATTTCATTGATTCACCCCGATGTTTGTGTTATTTCTGGTGGCTCGATTTGTTGGTGGTCTTGGTGGGTCGTGATTTGGAGTTATTCAGGCCTATATATCTGATATATCAAGTCCAAAGGATAAAACAAAAAATATGGGACTTATAGGGGCAGCCTTTGGTCTTGCTTTTCTGATTGGTCCTGCACTTTCCGGGCTTCTTTCCCAGGTTGTCAGTATTCATATGATCTTGATTCTTTGTAGTCTTGTTATTGCGTTGAATGTGCTCTCTATTTGGGTATTTCTCAAGGAACCAGTAAAACATATTCATACTGAAGAAATTCATCTCGCAGATTTTCATTTTTCTCGTACCGTGATTGTTCTCCTTATTCTTTCTTGTGGAGCTACTCTTGGCTTCTCTGCAGTACAATCAATGTCAGGTCAGTTTTATGCAGATAGATTTCATTTTAATATTACTCAAATTGGATATACCATGGCAATGGTTTGATTTATCGCAATAGTATACCAATGATTTCTTATCAAATATATTCGTGCCTATTTTGATGAAATTATCATGATTCGACTCGCTTTTTTTATTCTTATGTTTAGCTTTATTTGATTAGCCCTTAATAATAATCAATACGTATTATTTTTCTGGATAGCACTTTTTCCGATTGGAATGTGAGCATTTAATCCATCGATTGGTTCACTTATAGCACAAAAAGCAGGAAAGGAGGTATGAAAGGTTATGTGATATAACACCTCCATACAGAGTATAGGTCAGATTTTTTGACCTATACTTGCAGGAACGCTCTATGGTATTAATATAGGGTTACCATTTCTTGTATCTGCTGGGATATTCTGAATACTCTGTTTGATATCTATTATATGGCTCTCTTAGATATAAAAAACCCTGCAAAATTGTAGGGTTTTTTATATTCAGAATATCTTCATAACCTCCTTTCCTCCGTAGATAATTATTCCAACAATGAATCATTCCCCGAGTGAGAGAGCAAGGATAAATTTCCAAAAGTTCATTTTTACAGTACCTGCTACATAACAGATAAGATCTGTTGGTACAATAGGGGCAAAAGACCAGAGTAAAACGGTATAGAATCCATAGGTTTCAATAGCTTTTTTTACCTTGATGCTGTGGGTATGATTCTCAAATAGACTATCAAATCCCATAAAGTCAGAGAATCTATATATCAGAATTCCAGAGAAGATGATTCCAAGCATTGAAATCAGAAATACTAGAAGTGGGCTATGTGGAAAAAATAGTACTCCAACAAAGACAAGAGGAAGACTTGGTATGAGTACAAGTCATCGTATAAATGATGCTAAAATAAAGGCTATGAGTGCCCAAGAGCCAAATGATTGGAAAAATCTAAGAAGCTCATTGGGATCAAGAAGTTCTTTATGGAAATGTATCCATATGCCTAGTCAGAGAATCGAGAGTATCCAGAGAATAAAGAGAGATTTTCGAAGTTTTTTAATCATAGTAGGATGATATAGATGAGTTGCTTTTTGTCAAAAATACGTACTATGAATATATAGTATATTATATATGGATAAAAAAATATTTTCTCTCGTTCTTGGTGGTGGTGCTGCTCGATGACTTGCACATATCGGGGTTATTGAGCAGCTTGAAAAAATCGGAGTAGCACCAGTTGAAATATCTGGAACGAGTATTGGTGCTCTTATTGGTGCCTTCTATGCTGCAGGATATAGTGCAAAAGAGATGAAGAATATCGTACACGAAGTGAGTCTTATGTCATTGGTTGATCTGGATCTCAAGAATTGACTCCTCAAATGAGCTAAAATAATAAAATTTCTCTGAAAATATCTTGGTGATATGCAATTCTCAGAATTGAAGATTCCACTTTCCATTGTTGCTACCGATATTGATACTGGTGAAAAGATTATTTTTCGAGAAGGTCGAGTGATCGACGCTATTCGTGCTTCTATAGGAATTCCAGGAGTTTTTATTCCATTTAAACACAAATGAATGCATCTTGTTGATGGTGGTATTATGGAAAATTTACCCATAGGGGTATTACTTACAGATAGTCCTGTTATAGCAGTATCGGTTCAAATAGATATAAAAAAACGGGTTCGTGTAAAAAAATCATTTTTCTTCCCAAATGGAACTATGCTCTCGAACTCATATGGTGTAATTCGAAAAATGGTTGGAATTATGATGATCCAAAATGAAATACGATCGATAGAATCTCGATGATCTGTTATACTTATTCGCCCAGAACGTGATGATATTGACTATTATGACTTCAAAAAAATGAATCTTATGATAGCGGAATGATATCGTTCTTCAGCTCCTCTTTCGGATTACTTTAATTCATAATTTTTTTAGCTTGAAAAGAAAATTTCTCATCACAAAAAATACGATCATACAAATTTGACTTGTATTTTTTTCTGTTGGATGACTTCTTCTTATTTCTATGAAGTTGCCTGAGTATGGACTGATTATGAATCTTATTTCTCAGATGTTTTGGCTTCATTCCTCGTATAAAGCTTGGAAAGAAGCAAATCAAATAGGTTTATTTATTAATACAGTTCTTTTTACTATTATCACCATCTATGGCATTGTTAATTATTGGTTTCTAAATTAATCTTACTTCTCTATGCATTTTGCAATCTGAACTACCAATCGTCCAAAATCTGGAGCTATCGAACAGGTTCTCCAAACTTCACCGTATACGGCAGGGAAGGCTACTTTTTCGAATTACAAAGTTTCATCTAGTGTTCCGGATATGCCGATAACTCTTCGAGATATTCGTACGGGGGCTCGTAACCGAGCGATGCATTGCCGGCGTGAAAAACCTGATGCTGATTACTTTGTATGAATGGAATGATGAGTATATCCAGATATAGAAGGGGAGAACTATTGGATTATGGGAGTCGTATATATCGAGAATCGTGATGGTGTTGGGCATTATGGGTATTCATACCATCTTGAGGTACCGAGTGCCGTCTTAGATCTCCTCTTAGATGGTAGATGACTTGATCTGGAACAGATCATGCACATGCTTGGTGCTGAGGCAAATATCGGTGATTCTGGTGGTTCTCCGAGTCTCTGGTCGGATGGGATGTTGGTACGCAAGGATGAGTTTATCTTCGCAACACAGGCGGCTCTGGCTCCTTTTTTCAATAGATTTTATTATTAATCTTTTAGTTATATGAAAAACCCATTTTGATTTCTTTTACATCTTGATATTCGTTCATCACTCGAATGAGTGATTCGTCGTTTTCCTCTTTCCCTAGGTATTGTGCTTATCTTAAGTATATTTTGGTTTTATGTTGTATATTCTGAGACTACTTCAGAATGGATATATCGGAGTATTGTGGTATCTATCGTGACATTTTTTCTTTCAGTTTGATCGTCGATATTTGCAGAGAATCTTCCACACAAAAAATATACCGCATTCCTTGCCAATATTTTTCCTATTCTATTTGGAGGATTGTTCTATCTCTCGCTCTATAACATATATGATCCTACTCTTGAGACGATTACCTATATAACACTTACACTATTTGGATTTATTTCCTTTGTGTTTGTGGCTCCTTTTTTAAAGTCATATTTTGATAATTCTTGAGAGAATATAGTCCATTTTTATAATTATTTTATACTGATTTCTTGGATGTTTTTGATGGCGGTGATCGTTGGTGGATCTGTGATGGCGTTAGGCTCTATCGCAATTGGCTCTGTGTTGGCACTTTTTGATATTGCTGATCTGATAGATGAGTGAAAACTTTTTGCGAATTGGGCGATCATATCTTTGGTACTCGTGGCACCGATATATGCGATGATACATATTCCAGCTCATAGTGATTTTGAGAAAAATAAATATGAAGAAAATAGATTTTTTTCATTTCTCGTTCGGTTTGTTGCCACACCATTTATCTATATTTATTTTATCATTCTCTATGCATATACCCTGAAGGTGCTTATCAATTTTTCAGAGTGGCCAAAAGGTATTATTAGTTGGATGGTAATAGGATTTACAGCATTTGGATATATGATCTATATCTTCTCAAAGGCATATGAATCCAATAGTAAAATAATCTCTATTTTTAGAAAATATTTTTCATATGCAGTACTCCCCCAGGTATGTATGTTATTCTATGCTATATATATTCGTATTGCTCAATATGATATTACGATGAATCGATATTTTGTTGTAATATTCTGACTCTGGCTTACTATCATTTCTCTATATTTTGTATTTTCGAAAGCGAGATTTCTCTCGATTATACCTGTTTCACTCCTTGCAATAGTACTCATCATCTCTATAGGTCCATGGTCAGTATACAATCTTCCGATGAGTCGACAGTATGATCGATTGGTGAGGAATCTGGAACAAGCAAATATCCTAAAAAATGGAACTATAACTCCACTTGCAAGTCCTAAAGATATCTCAAAAGAGCTCTCTAATGATATCTATTCGGGGATATCATATGTATGTGATTTTGACAACTGTACCCGTATCAAGGAACTCTTCAAAAATGAGCTCGTAGAGGCAATGCAAAAAGATGAGGAAGATTGGAAAAAATGGAATACAACAACTGGAAGTACCTATCGAGGTATCTCAACTTGGTCCGTGATAAGTATTGTTACTCGGAAGATCAAGGTTCAGGCAGATTATGGATATACAGATGCAGAAAATAATAAGTATATTCAGATGAATACGAATTTTAAGGGTGATGGAGTCTATCCACTTTCTCTCGAATGATGATATACGACATTGGTTCGAGTCTATGGTGAGCGAGATGGAGTTGGTTTTGATTCACTCTATCCGTATATCACTATAAATCCTGACACTTCTACCTTAGGGTATCATCGTGGAAGTGGCGATATAGTATCTATCCCATTAGTTCCATCTTCTGAACTTTTGGATTCTACTATTCGAACTAACTTGGAACAAAAAGATCTCACTTTTGAAGTGAGTGGTAAAAATCTGGAAATCAGAATTCTTCTCCAAAATTTTGCCATAAAAAATCCAACATACACAGGAACAGGATGATATGAATATTATACTATCAGTGGTGTTGGTCTTGTAAAAGCTAAAAAATAGCATTTTTTGCATAATCAGAAATAAAGAGCTATACTTATCGTATAGTTTTTTATTTGTTTTTTTATGCTTTCTGAAAATATTCTCACATTCAATACCGCTTTTAATACTCTTCATGAACTCTTAATTGATATCCTTGATACCAATGATAAAAAAGATTTTTCGATGTGTCTCACAGAGATACATGAGAGAACTCATGATAGTATTCTCTTTGCTCGTATCAATGATCGATACTATTCTGAGATGAAAACAGTCAATGCAATTCGCAATATTATCATCCACAAGAGTGACTGGATTGAGTTACCAGATTCCACTATTACAAAGATCCAATCGATTCATGATGCCATTGTAGAACTTCGTATCAAGCTGGACGCCAAGGCAATCGATGTATTTGCAAAAAAAGTATATATCTGTCGAGATACTGACCTTCTCCATATTGTTATAGGAATTCTCGGGGAACGAGGATTTACTCATATTCCAGTTTATACAGAAAAATGAGAATTTCGATGAGTGATATCAGAAAAACTTGTTGCCGTATGGCTCTCAAAACAGTCAAAGGCTGGTGATATGAATCGTTTTCATGAGATTCGAATCCAAGATATAATGATTGATACCACACATCATGAATATATTTTTATACCCTCTGATAGTCCAGTTTCCTCGATTGAGTGATATTTCTCTTCGTATATGAAGGATCGAAAAAAACTCGGAGCTATCTATCTGACGGCATCTGGTGATGAAAATGAGTGGATTGATGGGATGGTTACGGCTTGGGATTTACCACTTATTTATGGAAAAGAGGAACTTTTTTAAAAAATCTTTTAAAAATTAATAAAAAATTAATATTTGGTTGTATAGTGTGATCTATATCTTATTATCCACTATGCCAAAAATTACTTACTATCCGTGGCAAAATAGAGTATTGCAAGATGTTTTGCCTATAGATATACCAACAGAGTTTATGGATATGAATTCTGTTGCAGATAAAATAGAAGGTCTACTTAAGGATATTCGATTCTCATTTGAAAATATTATGGACGATAAGTGAGTAAAATTTACTTCACTTATCAGTGCTATTTTTTCTGCTACAGAGTTGAGCTCAGAGACAGAACATCGAGTTCGTGAGCTCCTCAAGGATCATCATAGTACCTTTACAGTTTTCGAGAAATGAATGAGTATTGCATGTGAAAAGGCCTCTCGATGAGAAAAAGTTTCAGTGGATCTCTATATCAAGGATGTTGGGAATCCAAATTTTATAGAAACCCTAAGAAGGGCTAAGATGCAGGGGATCAATCCTAAGTTGCTTATTCTTGAGATGCGAGCTGATGACTATGGTATAGTAGATTCTACAGTGATTATGAATCTAAAAGAAATCTCTTCACTTTGATTTGATTTTTCTCTAAATGATTTTGTTATCGAGGGGAATGAAGTAAAAACAAATCATCTTGAAAAAGTTGTAAAAGAAAGACTCCTTCCATCGTATGTGAAAATAGCAAAAAATGTCTATGAGAAGATGAGAAATTGAGCAGTAAAAATGGAAAATAATCTTCGAAATATGCTCGGCTCTATCGTAAAGCAATGAGTAAGTATACTGATCGGCAACAATTCTACTACTAGCGTTGATGTAACCGATGAATTTGATTATACTAAGCAACCAGATTTTTTTCGTAAAGCAACGATAGTAAAAGAGGGGATACTATGATTTGATGGAACTGTCCATGCACGAGAATCATTGATTCGTTTTTGAGATGGAGTCACGGTACCTCAAGGGCTACAAAAACTCAAAGAGCTCTGAATGACGAATGTATTGATGCATAAGGTAATAGTAGATTCAATAGAAGATCTACTCAATGGCAAAAGAAGTACGATAAATGTATACATAAAAAATATATGAGACCCGAATTTTCGTGAAGAAATAAAGGATATAATGGGGCTCATACCTATTTCATATAGGAAAAATCTTATTTTTGAAATACTCGAAGAAAAATATGGGGTCATCAATAATCAAGTTATTGATAATATACGATTCTTGCAATCATCTGGATTTTCTATTGCTATCGATGATCTCTATGTATGAGAAAATCCAAAATGAATGAGTAAAGAGATCCTTGAAGTTTTGATCGAATGCGGAATTCATCCAGATTATATCAAAATTGACGGTCGTCATATAGAGGCTATTCGTGAGTGAACTCTTTCGTATTCTCAGATGGCTCATTTACGAGAAGTGATAGGATATTTTTCACTCCTTCAAGATAAGCCTATTTTTATAGCAGAATGGATTCAAGATACAGAACATGCTATCAAAGTTATGGAAATGATATGAATGTATGGAGTGGAATTTTTATTCCAGGGAAGGAATATTAGAGAATGAAATTTTGGATATGGAGATAAATAAAATCCTTGCTTTTCCCATATTTTCTGTATACTAATCCCAGTCAAAAGCGTTCGAGCGGCTATCACCCGCAATGCTGGATGAAGAAATGTTTCCGTCATCCTGAACTTGCTTCAGGATCTCATGAAAAATCGAAGATGCTGAAATAAATTCAGCATGACAAAACAAAGTAGAACTTCCCGGAGTCGAGATACTCCGTCATCAAAATACAATCAAGAATTCGCTTTCGGTGGTACCTCTCTGAAAAGAGCCCTAAGCACACAGTTTATTTTGTGTGCTTTTTTTATAAAATGAAATCTTCCATCAAACAACTTAAATTCATAATATTTCTTATTATTGTATGAATTTTAGTGACTTTTATACTGTATAGACCAGGGGCTTATTATTACTTTAGATATGAGGAAAATCCTCAATATATAGAATTTCAGCATATTCATACCAGACCTTTAGTAATTAATTGAGTTATTAATTACTGATATGAATTTACTTATTGAACATGAAAAACTATATTTACTGGTAATAAATTTTCAATTTTTGGTTATGACAATTTAAATAAATTTATTTATAAACTCTCTGAAGAAAAGGCTGCAATTTGTAATTCAAAATTCTTATGAAATTGTTTATTCTCAGAGTGAGAATGAGTTAAAGAATTTCTACAATTCTTAATTAAATAAAATATGTCTGAATTACCACCAAAAAAGGAACGTGAAGAAAATCTAAAATGGATAAAATGGAGCGCTATTTTTTCATGAATAGCCGTTCTATGAACCATATTTTCTGGTTGGATGGCTTACAATGCATCAATCTCTACAGCCAATATTTCAGGTAAAATGAGCAAAGAGAATGAAATTGAAACTAGAATTTGGGAAAGGAAATTTGATATTTATTCAAATATTATAGAAAAGATTACAGAAATTAGAGTCCTTGTATGAGAAAATCAAGATATTAAAACAAGAATTCAAAGAATCAAATATATTCTAAAAGACTTTGAAATATTGCATTGAAAAATATTAATTTATTGAGATAAGACAATTATTAGAAATCTTTCTTGTTTAACTTACTGAGTTAATACTATTGAATCCCAAATAAATGAAATACCTGTAAAAATACAAGAGTCTGATTCGCTTTTATTTATTTTAGAACCTCTATTGCGAAACATAGAGTGGAATGTATCGAAGGAATTATTTTGAGAAAAAGCAAATGTTGAAAATTTCAACTGAACTTATTCAAATATAGATATTGAGAAAGAAAACAATGCTGAACCCAAAGAACATCTTTGTCCTGAAGTAGATTTTAATACTTATCTTAATAATAAAAAATAATACGTATGTTTCCATCTATCTCCCCAAAACAATCATTTCCAGCTCTTGAATCAGAGGTTCTCGCATACTGGAAAGCAAACAATACTTTCAAGAAATCTATCGATTCTCGTCCAGAGGATAATCCATATAGATTCTATGATGGTCCTCCTTTTATCACGGGTACTCCGCACTATGGCTCACTCCTTTCATCGATTGTGAAAGATGTTGTAGGTCGCTATTGGACGATGCAAGGTCGTCGAGTAGATCGTACGTGGGGATGGGATTGTCATGGTCTCCCGATCGAAGAGAAAGTGCAGAAAAAACTCGGACTCAAATCGAACAAAGAAATCGAGGAAAATGGAGTGAAAAATTTTATCGATGAATGCTACAACTATACTCGTGATGTGTCATCAGAGTGGAATTGGTATATCGATAAGATCGGTCGTTGGGTGGATATGGATCGAGCGTATCGTACTATGGATCAGGATTATATGGAATCAGTGATGTGGGTATTCTCTGAACTCTGGAAGAAGGGTCTTATCTACGAAGGGAAGCGAGTATCACTCTACTCTTGGAAACTCGGAACTCCGATTTCCAATTTTGAAGTGGCGATGGATGATACCTATCAAGATATGAATGATCCGGCAATTACAGTGAAGTTTGCACTGGAGCAGAGTTCAGAATATATCGATATGAAGGAGTGAGGAAAATTCGAATATACCCCAGAGGGTTTTCTCAGATATGTACTCGCAGTAATAAAAAATGAGAAGTGAGAATACTTGATGCTCAAGAATATCAAGCACAACCACAAGTGGCAATGTCCAGGAGGAAAGATCGATGCAGGTGAAACTGCAGAACAGGCATTGAGTAGGGAAGTGATGGAGGAGCTCGGAGTGGATTGTACAATTGGATCCAAGATTACTGAAAAACGAACTCTGGTAGATGGAACAATGTGGCAAGGAGAATACTATGAGGTTGAACTCAGTGGAACTCCAACAATCCAAGAGACACACAAGCATACCAAGCTCGAATGGGTATCACTTACAAGTGATGAATCAGGATATATTCTTCAATCTGAGACAGAGAAATCTGATGATCAGAACTTTATTCGAGAGAACTTTGATATCTGGAACCTTGCAACCAATCGTCCAAATATCAATACTGTTTCTATCCTTGCTTGGACAACCACTCCTTGGACAATCCCTGCGAATATGGCACTCGCTGTTCGCAAGGATATCGATTATGTTCTTGTAGAAAATGATGGAGAAGGATATGTTGTAGCTCGAAATCGTCTTGAGACAGTATTCAAAGGAAAATGAGAATATGTTGTTATCCGAGAATTCAAGGGATCTGAACTCGTTGGGCTCGGATATGTTCCACCATTTCCTGAGTATTATCATGGGAAAAATGGTGATAAGAATCACAAGGTCTATCATGCGGACTTCATCACGGATACGGATGGTACAGGTATCGGACATGAGGCTCCAGAGTTCGGTGAGGTCGATTTCCAGCTTGCAAAAAAAGAAGGAATATATATCTCAGGAGCAATGGACGAGGCAGGGAAATATACGGCTGAGATTTTTGATTATGAAGGTACTCATTATCTCGATCTGGAGAATCCTGAGAAGTGAGCCAACAAGATCAATATCGAACGAATGAAAGCGAATAATACACTCTTCAAACTGGAGGGAATCACGCATCGTGTGCCATTTTGTCCACGGTCAGGAACTCCACTCGTTCAGAAGGCTCAGGCATCATGGTTTATTGATATCCAAAGTCAAAAGGACAAACTCATCGAAGCGAACGAACAGATCAATTGGTTCCCTGAATATCTCAAAGAATGAAGATTCAAAAAAGGAATCGAAACCGCTCCAGACTGGTGTATCTCTCGTACTCGGTATTGGGGAGCTCCGATGCCAGTATGGATGGGAGAGGATGGGGAAAAGATGGTAGTTGCTTCACGAGAAGAGATTTTTGAGGCAAATAAGTCATATGGACAACTTGAAAAGAGAGAAGTAGAATGAAAAACAGTGTATTTCTTCAAATGAGGAGAATATGACGGAACGGAGTTCAATCTCCATAAACCATATATTGACTCGATAAAGCTCAAGTCACCAAAAACAGGAAATACTCTCACCCGTATATCTGAAGTCCTCGATGTATGGATGGATTCTGGTTCTATGCCATACGCTCAGATGCACTATCCATTTGAGAATAAGGAAGCCATGCAAGCGAGTTTCCCTGCAGATTTCATCGC
>JABFSX010000014.1 GCA_013268835.1 Candidatus Altimarinota bacterium
AATGGACTCATTCAGGAATCCTCCTCGCTGAACTCACAGGATCTGGAATATCAGGATCAACCTATACTGGAATACTGGTTACTCCTCGTGACGCTATTCTCTACATCTCAAACCTCTTTGATCAGAGTACTAATATCATCCACGACTTTGTAGCTCTCCAGGTCACCGCTGTACATGGATACTTCTCTGAAGTATGGACAGAGAAGGTGAATACGAAGGAACTCGTAGCAAGTGGAGCAACCATCGGACAAGCGCATCTTGATACACTCTGTGTGAAAAAGTCGAATGGAACAGAGTTCTGTCTCACGGGTGATCAGCTTGAGTCTATGCTTGGGTCAAGTTCTATCACTTCTCCTTCAAATACTACAGCATCATTAACTCCGATAGTTACATCCACAGGTTCAATTACAGAATCAGGAAGTATAGCATCATCAGATTCAGGGGCTATGGTTCCTTCAACAACTGAAATTGTGACTAGTAGTGGAACTACAGATTTTGCTTCTGCTCCAGAAGTTATAGTCCCACTAGAAGATCCAGTCAGTATGGTAACGGATTCAGGGGCTACTCAACCCTAACTCATAGTGGTTTCCAAAAATAACAGAAAATCTCTAGTATTGATTTTCTGTTATTTTTTTGTTTGAAATATTGTTTTCTGCTTTTTCCTTTGCATTTTTGAGAGATTTATCTAGAATGCACTTGTTTTTCGCAAAATACCTATTTTTGTGAGGTCTTATTTTCTCATTTTTCTCTATGATCGCCAATCTCAAAAAAGTCTGGGCAACTGGACATATCCGTCAAAAAATCATATTTACTGTTCTTATGATTGCCGTATACAAGCTTCTTTCAGCGATTCCAGTTCCTGGAATCAACGTAGCACTTCTTTCTGCTTTTACGGAACAGTTACGAGCAAATACGCAACTTGCATTTTTTGGATCTATTATGGGTGGTGGACTCGAACAATTCTCTATTATCTTGATGGGTCTTGCACCATACATCAATGCAACGATTATTATCCAGCTTCTTGCTGTTATTGTTCCTTCTCTCGATAGTCTCAAGAAAGAGGGCGAACAAGGACAAAAGAAACTCAATAACTATACTCGATATCTTACAGTTCCGCTCGCATTGGCTCAGAGTTACGGTATGATTCTTCTCTTGAATACTATTGTAGGAACTGGGGGTGCAGCACCTATTATTGATACTACCAATTTTTGGGGAGTAGTGTTTCCTGCTATGGCCTATATTACTGCTGGTACTATGATTCTTCTTTGGCTTGGTGATCTTATCACTGAGCGTGGTATTGGTAATGGTACTTCTATTATTATCTTCGCCTGAGTACTTGCTGGTGTTCCACAATACATCTTGAATTATGTATCGACAGAAAATTATGGTCTTCTTGTATTTATGAGTATCCTTACAGTTCTTGTAATATACATCATTATTCGATTTACAGAAGGATATCGAAAGGTTCCTCTTATCTATACTCGAACGGGTCGGGATGAGCGTTCATACTTTCCAATTCGTGTGAATCAAGCAGGTATGGTGCCAATTATCTTTGCTATTGCCATCATCACTTTCCCATCTCTTATCGGTCAGATTCTTGCAAAACGAGGTGGTATGGGTGGTTCTATTGGTGAGTGGCTTGCCGCCAATCTCTCTATGCAGAATCCAAGTTGGATCTATATCGGGGCATACTTTTTACTCGTTCTTGGTTTCTCATTCTTCTACGTTTCTATCACATTCAACACCACTGATGTGGCTGAGAGTATCCAAAAGCGTGGTGGATATATTCCAGGAGTTCGTCCAGGAAAAGAAACTGCAACATATCTTCAACATGTTTCAGATAGACTTAATCTTTGGGGTGGCGGATTTCTTGCGATTATCGCAGTATTTCCATACCTTATGACCAAGGTAAATGCGTATTTCAATCTCTTCCCAACTTCATCACAGATTGATTTCCTTATCTCTGGATCTGGACTTATCATCGTAGTTGGCGTGATTCTTGATATCATTCGCCGTATTGATACGGATATGAAGAGTTTTGATTACAAGAAATTTCACTAATTCTCAGGTATTTATTCCGGTCTAATAAAAAGGGATACTTTCTCAGTCGGAATGACATACAGAGAGTTCCCTTTTATTTTCTAAAAATAATTTAGTATATGAAAATTTGTGTTTGGGATACAGAAACAACGGGTTTTCCAGTAAAAGAATGAAAACTGGAGCAACAACCATATATTATTCAGTTTGCTGCGATTATCTCAGAGCTATCAGAAGATGGGACGGTTACGGAACTTGAACGTCATGATATCCTCATCAAGCCTCGTATTTCGATTCCATTTGGTGCTTCGCAAGTGAATGGCATCTATGATAAAGATGTGGCAGATGCTCCATATATCGGAGAGCATATAGATACGATTATGAAGGTACTCAATGGCTCTGATATTGTTGTTGGACACAATGTATCATATGATGAAGAGATTCTTGGATATGAACTTGCTCGTCTCGGTCGAGCCGGTGACTATACTCCAACACAGTCTATCTGTACGATGCGTTCTTCTACAGAGTATTGCAAGCTTCCAGGACGTGGATTTGCATGGAAGGCACCAAAACTCTCTGAACTTCACCGATTCCTTTTTGATGAATACTTTGATGGAGCCCATAATGCCCTTGTGGATGTGGAAGCAACAGGACGATCTTTTTTTGAACTCGTAAAACGATGAGTGATAAAAGTTGAGACGAAGAGCGTGATGCGATTATTTTAGAAAAAATCCCTCTTGAGTAATCGAGAGGGATTTTTTTAATTCAAATTAAAATTAGTACAGCGTGATGGTATTATTTTTCTTTTCACCAACAGATTCTAGTTGAATTATTTCAATGGGACTTTTTTGGAAAAATTGCTCGATTTTTTCTTTTCCGTGTAGCGTTTCTCCAGGTCAAGAAGGAGTTCAGTCGATAAGTATTCTATTGGCGTAGAGGCTCTTTGTAGGGAGTTGTTGCAAGGTTTCAGATCCTAGGGGAGTAAGTACAAAATATATATTTCCCGCTTCTTCATGATTGAAGCTAATGGAATTTAATTTATCAGAGTCAGATAGACCATGTTTCAGCATAGCTTTAATATTAGCAATTACTGAATCCATCATAAATCCATCAGGAAACATTTTTCCATAAAATTCAATTGTCAGATCTTTCCCTGTTATATTAAATCAAAATTCAGAAAATAGTTCGTAGTAATTCACTGGAATATCAAAAAAACGAAAGTTTACCGATGAAAATTGAGGTTGAATGGAATTATAGAGTCTTCGAATCTTGTCTTTCTCAAATTGAGTATAACTAAAAATATTGATAGTGAGCGTATAGGTATGGAATTTTCTGAGCTTTTCAGAGAATTGATCTTGCTCCGCTATCGATTGTTCAAAAAAAGTTGGAAGATATATCTGAATATCATTCTCTCCAGGACCTTCATTTATTCTGTATGGCTTCTCTTGATAGGTTTCTCGTAAATGCAACGTACTCTCAGGATTCGCTCATACCTCATCCTTCATAATATACTCTTTTGTATCGCCTATTTGCGGTCGAGAAATCTGAGATATTCTAGTATTGATAATTTGGATAGGTTCTCGAACAATCTTATCAGAAGATAAAAACCATCACACAATAAGTATATTAAAAATTATAGATGTAATTCACGCAATAAGGATGGTATTTTTCATGTATCTAGAAATTTTAGAAGAACGATTCAAGAAGTGATAGCGATACTAATTGGCATCATAAAAAAGTCAATTATTCCCATTTTAAAGAGCTAAATTTACTCAAATTTTATTGACATATGAAATTAATATTTTAAAAATTCTTAATTTGCTTTTTGAGGGATGTATATATACTATCGATCTTTCCTATATCTTATTCCATTTTTCCATGTTATTTTCCGAACTTCCGATTATTGAGCCGATTCTCCGAGCTATTACTGATGAGTGATATGAGACCCCAACACCAATACAACAAAAGGCGATTCCTTCGATCCTCTCGGGTCGAGATTTTCTCGGTTGTGCCCAGACAGGTACTGGTAAGACGGCTGCCTTCGCTATTCCTATTATTCAGCTTCTTGTGGCTCGCAAGGATCCGAACAAGGGAAAACGAAAGATCAAAACCCTGATTGTGACCCCAACTCGTGAGCTTGCCATCCAGATTGAAGAGAGTTTTCAATCCTATGGTCGATATTCTGGACTCCATCAAACCGTTATTTTTGGTGGCGTAGGACAAGGGAAACAGACAGAACGCCTTCGTCAGGGGGTAGATATCCTCATTGCGACCCCAGGTCGGCTCCTCGATCTGATGGGGCAAGGATATATCTCCCTTGCTGATATTGAGATATTTGTTCTCGATGAAGCGGATCGGATGCTCGATATGGGATTTATCCACGATGTCAAAAAACTTCTCAAAGTTATTCCAGTAAAACGTCAGACACTTTTTTTCTCGGCTACTATGGCTCCAGAGATTATGACACTGGCGAGTAGCATCCTTCGTAATCCTGAAAAAGTAGAGATTACACCAGTTTCGACGACAGCAGAGACTATCAAACAACATGTATATCATGTGGATAAAATCAATAAAAATCCTCTGATGGTACATCTTCTGAAGGATGAGAAGATCAAGAATGTACTCGTATTTACCGAAACAAAGCATGGAGCAGACAAGGTGACTCGTTTTCTTGTCGAAAAAGGGATCTCTGCGGAGGCAATTCACGGAAATAAATCTCAGAATAACCGACAACGAGCCCTTTCTAACTTCAAAGAACAGACAACAAGAGTGTTGGTGGCAACTGATATTGCTTCTCGTGGTATCGATATTGATGCGCTCGAATATATGATCAACTACGATATCCCGAATATCTCTGAGACCTATGTACATCGTATTGGTCGTACGGGTCGAGCGGGAGCTCGTGGGGTAGCATATTCATTCTGTGAGCACGATGATCTAGAATTTCTTCAGGATATCGAGAAACTCATTTCTCAGAAGATTCCAGTAATCGAGGATCATCCATTCCCGAAGATGAATTTCACAAAAAGTCCACCAAAACAACAACGAGGAAGAGGAGGACAACAACCAAGAAAAGAGAATCCAGCTCCTCGTGGAGCACAGTCTCAAAGAAAAGATAGTCCACCAAAACCAGCTCATAAAAATGAAGGACGAGGTACTGCATCTTCCCCAAGACCAAATAGTACTCCTCGCTCTCCACAGAGAAACCCTGGTAGCTTTGCACCAAGGTCAAATGGACGATAGTATAATTATATTACACCTATATTAATAAATAGGACAATAGATAGATAAAAATTCTTTTGTATTTCTAGGAAATTCGTTACTATGACGAAGATATATCTCTAACGTTTATTTTTTATGAAAACACTTTTTTATTGTATTCTTTCTCTCTGTATGATTCAGAGCGTTTCTGCTGCTGACCTCGTTGTTCCTGGTGTGGACACAAGCAAGGGAATCGGTGCGAGCGATGTAAAATATAATCCAGATGGATCTATGGGAGTAGGTGATATGAAGTATGATAAAAATGGAGCATCAGCTGGAAATATGGGAGTAGATAAAGACAATGCTCGTGCAGGGAACCTTGTAGCAAGCGGAGGTATGACTCCAGAGCTCACTCCTCTCAAGAATGCACCAACATCAGGAAGTGCATCTCCATCATCAGCAAAACCAACAGTCGGAGGTTCTGTTACTCCAACTTCATGAGCAACTGGAACTGGAGCCGGAAAGATTGTGGTTGGAGAAAAACTCCCACAAACTGGACCAACTGAGAATCTCATTATATTTATTGCTTGTATTCTCTCTGCAGTAGTTCTCTATCGAGGATATCGAAAGAATGCTATCTAATAGTAAAACCAAAATAATCCCCCATGAAAGTGGGGGATTATTTAAAAAAGATTTATACTAGGTATATTCCTCCTATAATCGAAGCAAGATTAGCAATACAGGATATGAGTAGTGCACTTCGAATAGAAATATGAAGAAAATACTTGTACCAGAGTGCTTCAAGAATACAAATGACACATTCTAAAGTTCCCACATAATATATCCAGTTTGGATGAGAAGTTTCTGGTAATATTTTCCAAAAATAATACAGAGTTATGCTTGAGGCAATAAAACCAGCAAGTATAATACGAGTAGAAGCTATTTTATTTTTGTGATGTACTATTTTTATATATCCAAAGAGGAATAGTATCTCAATAAGAAGTGTTACAAAAAGTCTTGATAAGAATATTTTATTCGTATATGCCTCGGAATAGATAGGAATATATCCTGTTTGTACCAGCCTAAGTGTTCCTGATTGATTTTTTTGTAGGGAATAGAATATGGTTTCAGACATGAGTGGATCTCGTTCATCGATATATCCCCCATAGGTTTCGATATTTTTACTCACAAGATGTGAGCTATCGATAATAGCTCATGATGCAGAAGATGTATTCCAATATATGGATAATGCATTGAATTTGTATCATTTTTCAAGGCAAGTTCCAGGGGTAATCTTAAATATTGGTTGTTCGGGAGGTATCATCCAATCAATAAAAGCGAATAAATCAATATTTGAGAAGTTGTCATCTTTGATGATTTGTACACAACGTTTGAGGGGATGACTATTATCAGGAATAATATCAGCTATGACAGGTGATGCTCAAAAAAAGAAGAGTACTGTAATGAGAGATAGTATTGTTTTCATTTATAGTGATATTTAGATATTTTTTATGGATTATACCACTTCTTTCCAAGATACTTCTTTGCTCGTTCCATTGGATTAGTAATACTTGGACGACCCTGAAAGAATACATTTGTAACGATTCCTGTACTACTGCGAGCTACGAGAAGTGGTTGCCCGAGATAATAGTACATCTGGAGCATTGGAGCGGATTTGAATGGTTCTTGTTGGGATTTAATATAGGCGTAAAAATTTCATTTTCGTCATTTATGAAGTCAGAAATTATCTGAAAGTGCACCTGCATCAAATCATGGTAGTACTCGATAGTAGCCATTGGAAAATGTGGTTGATCACCAAAAAAGTCAATTTCCTGTAGAATATCAAGATGCTTGGTAGTCTTGTCCGAGATAGATTCATTGAAATGCAATTGGTTCCTTTTTATGTGGTTGATAAATTGGAATTATTTGATTAATATAGATATCATCCATCGATCCCTCGATTCTATAAAATTGACAGATTAAAAATCTTGCATTTCGGAATGCCATATCGATGCCTGTAGTATTTTGATATATCGGACTTGTTGATTCAAATACAATATTCTTCTGATCATTTCAAGAATAAAAGTTCCCTACATTAGGTAAAATAAGTGAATTATTATTTACCTTTTGTATACAAAAATGCATGGATGAATTATCTCAAACAATAATTCATGAGTTTCCATATATGAAACTATCATTGAATGATAAAAATAAAATAAAGACAAAAATGGAAAGATAGGATTTCATATATCGTATATTGATTAATTTTTAACTGGAACAGTAGTAATATCTCTAAGTTTATACCCTAACATAAGATCCGCACTAGTAAGTTGATTATAGATTGAAACATATCTATCAGGAGTTTTCCCCCAACCATAATTGATATGAACTTGACTTGTGCTTATCACCCCAGTGTCATTATATCAAAATATTATTACTGAATGAGCTGATGAGGAGTCACCAAAGGTTGCTATCAAAGGTTTTGCTCCATTAATTTCTGCACGGATTTTCGGGAATAAAACTCATGGAACTGCTGATGTAAAGGTACCATCTAATGAGTTTGTATAACCACGTGTTCGGGCATATTGCATTCATAATTTTATATCTGTTGCAATAGTACTACCAGCACCGTTAATACTACATTTCGTTTTCATATGTCATCGGATAATATTTACCATATTTATAGTTGATGTGTCCATAATCCAATCGGATGCAAGAGTAGAAGAATTTCCTATTAAATTCGGAAAAATTCCCATTCTATCATAGTATCAAAATATAATTGCCATTGCTGTTGGACTACATCATGACAAGCAAGTTCCAGTACCATATATCTGAGAAAATTGATCATAACATGGAACGGCTGATGAACAATTAGTCGTTGGTGTCATGTGTTGTACATCCATCACTGTGGCTGCCGCAGCTGTGACAGCGAGAGATGATGTTGGTGCTATAGAAGAAGTTACTAATGGAACACTAGTAGTGAGTATAGTGTCAGTTTCTTGAAAACTAATTTTCTCACTCTTCCTCAGAGAGTTTACTGAATCTTTTCGACTTTTCAACTCATCCTTTCGTTCAGATGATGTTTTGTAGAGTTGCTTTCCTGGATCTATTGCATCAACTGTAGTATCATTCCCACTCGTACTTTCGATATATTGATCGAAGGCAGAATAGTAGTAGAGTTTATTTTTGTGAGTTTCTTTACCTCCACCGAGTCGTTCATAATTTGCTGTTCCATAGGTTCCTGCTTCCATGACACGGGCCACGTTATCAGCAACTACTACTATGATAGAACCACAATCATTCGTATTAGAACATTTCACTTTCCATTCGTAACTAATTGGAGTGGAGCTATTATCAGTATAATATGGAACTGGCTTTCCTACCAGTTTTGGATTATTTCATTTCCAGTGAGAATCATATGGTTTGAGACTTTCGATATAGTCTTTTGCTGTTTTGCGAGCAAGTTTAGCATCCTTAGTATCAAAGAGGTTTTTATCAACTGATTTTTCGATTCGTGCAAATCATTCATTTCCCGTAACTCATCGCATATCTTCTTGAACCTGAGCATCATATTCTTTATCTGAATTATCTACTGATTGAGCAGATGAGAAACCAATAGACTGCAAAAATAGTATCCCTGCTAGAGCAAAGGAAATCGTGTTTCGAGAAAACATAGTATCAAATTTTGAAAAAATAAAGCTGTCTGGCCAGACAGCTTCTTATTATACAACCAAATATTAATATTTTATTAATTTCTAAGACTTTCTATAATTATGACTTGCAGAGTGTGAAATACCGTATTTAAACAACCTTTTCCACCACCACTCGTCGTTCCGTCATATTTACGCTCTCGATTCTCACTTGTATCATCTCTCCGATGCTTCAGAGTTTCTTGCCACTTGTTGTAGTGAGTATTCCTTCGATCTGGTCGATATTATATCTTCCACGAGGGAGATACAGAGTTGTTTCGATTCCGTTTTCGAGTTCTACAAAGAGCGCAAATTCTGCAAGCCCAGAGATCTGTCCACGGTAGGTTTTTCCGATTTTATCACTCATATAGCGACAGATATAGAGACTATTCATTGCTCGTTCGATATCTTCTGCAGAGCGTTCTTGTTCGCTACATTTTCGAGCAATTTTTTTGAGTATGGTTTTATAGTGAGTAATCCGTTCTGGAGTGAGAACTCCGTGTATTTTTTCTTTGATAATCCGATGTACCTGAAGGTCTGGATATCTCCGAATCGGAGAAGTGAAGTGAGCATAGTATTCGAGTGCTAGACCAAAGTGACGAAATGGCGTATCGGAATAGGTAGCCTTCGCCATCTTCGGGAGGAGAAGTCGAGAGAATCGGTAGAGATCGATTGGATTTTGGATTTTTTCTAGGAATTCACGGATATGAGTTGGCTCAAGAACAGGGATTTTTCTTTTAAAAAGTGGAACGCTTTTTGATTGATCGCCATTTTTTCTCAGTATTTCTTGGATAATCTCTGTTTGTTCATTTCCTGGTAGTCAGTGCACTCGTGACAAAAATGGGAGTCCATTGTTTTCGCACCATTTTGCCACTTCTTCATTAGCAAGAACCATGAATTCTTCGATGAGCTTATGAGCATCATTGCGTTCCCTTTTTTTGATACCAAGAGGAGTTTTGATAACATTATTTTTTGTATCTCTATCTCCAAAATCAAAATAGATTTCAGTAGATTCAAACGTAATTTTTCATTCTTTTCTTCGACGTTTTTCGAGTATATAATAGAGATTGAATGCTGTTTTTATGGTAGCATCAAGATCTTGAGATTCAGATATATTTCACTGCTTTCATCATTTTAGTTCAGTATATCGTTTTGCGATATCATCATAGATACCTCGATGACGACTTTCGATAATTCCTTCCACAATATCGGTATGCTTCACATAACCCTTGGAATCTATGGTCATCACACAAGAGAGTGTGAGTTTCATAGTGCCAGCTTGAAGACTACAGAGATCATTCGAAAGAACTTCCGGAAGCATTGGGATAACCTTTCCAGGAGTATAGATACTTGTTGATCGCATCATAGCTTCTCGATCGATTGATGAATTCTCTGTAACATATTCAGCAACATCAGCAATATGTACCGCAAGAGTATAGTCTCCATTTTTTTCTTGGCGAATAGATACTGCATCATCAAGATCCTTTGCATCGGACCCATCTATAGTGAGTGTATACCAGTTTCTAAAATCGGTTCGAGCTGGTGCATTTTTATATTGGAGTTTTGGGGTATTTATTTGCTTTATTTTTTCAGATTCTTGGATGACTCATTCTCCAAAATCAGTTCGAGCTCGAGAAAGCCAGAGAATCAATCGTTCATCCAGATCGATATCATTTTCATTTCCAAATACTGAGAGTACTTCCACTCGATCACCATCTCAAAACTTGATAGAGACAATAGTATCTTCAGTATAGGTTGTATTTTTTGATATATAGGGAACTTCGAGATTCCCTTGTTCTTGGATCACTTTCAGGTATTGTTTTCATTTTTTTGATATGATTCGAGCCAGAAGAGGATCACGAGATCGGCTCACAATCCCAAGGATTTCTACTTCTGCCATCCTTCATCCATCTCAACGTTTTGTTATTCGAGCCTTAACTCTATCACCGTGTACATATCCAGATTGTACTGAATATGGTTTCACAAAATAGGAAATTTCCCCAGAAGTGAGTGTAATTTTTCTGGGACTATAGGCAATATTGCCAGTGATGAAGAGGTGAGAACGAGACAATAGCTTGAGATTAGTATTGAGATAACAAAATAAAAAATAGGAATGAAACCAATATGAGATTTTATTCCTATGATTGTACCAGAATATAGTTTTTTTACAAAATTTAAGCAGACATATCGATTTCTACATATCCGATTTTTTTGAGGATTGCCTCGAGTCCTGACTTGTGATGAGGAATCATAGGTTCAGGGAGTTCTGATATAGGAAACCAAGCAAGATCGGTCGCAAGGGTTGGCTCCATAATAGCAGGAGCATTTTCATAGTGTTCAATTCGCCCAAAGTATACCACTTTGGTTCATTGTATTGAACGAATCATTGTAATAGTCTCATCACGGATATCTTCTGGTTTTCCATTGATTCCAATCTCTTCTCTTGCTTCTCGGAGAGCAGCTTCTCGAAAGAATTCATTATCATCTACTTTTCCTCCAGGGAATGCCCAGAAATTTGGCCAGACAGTAGTTTTATTGGATCGTTTTAGGAGGAGTACATGAGAACCATGTTGACAGATGAGATTGGCTGCAGTCGGAACAAGAGTTCGAGTCATAAAAATATGATAAATTTTTTTATAAAAATGTATTAATATATGTATTTATTTTTTTGTAACGATTGAAAAGGAAAAATTACTATTATTTCCCCTTTTTTCTTATTTTATTTAGGATTTTATCCTAAATTCATAGTATCTATATCATTTTTGAGAAGATTTTCATTTTTTATACGAGGATTGTAGTAATTGTATACAAGTTTTACAAGCTCTGCTTTGTTCACTTCATCTGCCTTGAGTCCAATGGCTTCAAGACTCATTTTTACGGTTGAGAGTCGCTCATAGTTTCATTTTTTCATTCGAGTCATACGGATTCGATTATTTCTGATATCCGCAACAGATTCTTCTTGAGAAAGCGCTGACCAAAAGGATTTGAATACTCCAATAATATCAGTTTTCCTGATACTCTCATTATTTTCAAAATCAAACGGAACTATAATATAGAATTCTTTCTTCATGATCTGAGCAAGATCAATGAGTGTAACAAGAAAATCTACATATTTATATGTTTGTTCTTGAAGAAGAGGATTAGTTTGCTTGAGAGCAAGATTTTTGAGTTTATTAATATAGGATTCAATATCTACCTTGAGTGATCGTACAATTATCTGGATTGGAAAATTGAGTGCATTAAGAAATCGTTGATAACTCATCAGTATAGCATCTTGTTCCTCAGTGCTCTTAAGATTAAAATTGAGTGCATGGATGCGAAGTGCCATTCGTGAAGATCCATCCTTCATAAGGATCATATTTTCACGAATCTCTGAAAAAGGCAGGTATCGTTGGGTACTTGCATCTTTTGGGGGTTTTTTTCCAGTTCTTACTGTATCAGTTGGGGACATAATTTGATATTTTAGAGTTTTTTGATATTTGTTTCGAATTCATCACCAGCAATTTGTTCGTATGATTTATTAGATATAACTTCTTTTTGGGAGTTACTTGGTGTAATATAACCGATTTCCATATCACTAAAACTATCAGTTCATTGTGACCAAATTCGAAGTTTTGAATTTAGAGTGAGCCTAAAAAAATTTAGTGCTACATGGAGAAAGGTCATCTCGGATATTTTCATGAGTGCAATTACAACGCCAATGAGAACAAATGGAGATCCAATAATGAGTCAAATATTACTTCCAAGGCGAGGTTCAGCATATTTAAAAAGACCATAGCCAATTCCTCACCAAACCATCATAATCATAATTTGACGGAGAGAGAGTCATGCCACAATAACATCTTCATTTTCGATTTGAATGGGAATTTTGTACTGCATATGAGATTAGTATATCCTAAGCGAGCCTAAACCGCAAGCATATTATCGATATTTCTTTTGACTTTTTTAGCCTTCATCGTATAAATGGATGCAATTTAATTAACAGTTGTTAATTAGTAATTGGTAATTATTCTCATATGTTTTCTTTTGTTAAAAATCGTTTTTACTTTTACGCTCTTGCGTTTGGACTCTTTTTATTCTCGATAGTATCTCCTTGGATATTTAACCTCAATCAGGGTATTGATATGACGTGAGGTGTTCAAATTGAGTATAATGTAGACTGAGTATCGCTTGAATCTACAGTTTCAAGCCTGAAAGAAACAATTATTCCACAAGTAAAAAATTCTCTTCCATCTGATCAACAGGCTATCATCACTGATACTCTCGTATATCAGATTAGTGGAACGAAACATATTGTTGTAGAAGCAGGTATCAATGAGGCAGCAGCACAAATAGATGGTAAATCAGATCTTCCTCGTATCGAGGCAGCCAAAACAGCATTTAATACTGCTGTAAAAAAAGAGCTTGATAAGATTGCTGGTGCTACTGTAATTGAGGCCCAATATCGTAATGTTGGAGCATCATTTGGTGATTATATCAAGAAATCAGGGTACCTTACTCTTATTCTTGCTATTATTGCAATCTCGCTCTATATTCAGTATGCATTCCGTGGTTCTATTGCTGGTATGGCATCTTGGCCATTCGCTGTAGTAACTACTATCTCACTCGCTCATGATGTAGTGATTGCATTTGGTCTCTATGTGGTGACTTCACACTTTTTTCCTGAATTTAAGATTGATACCTTCTTTATTACTGCAATGCTCACGGTTCTTGGATACTCGATAAATGATACTATCGTAGTTATGGATCGTATCCGCTCTAATCTCCAACATCCAAAAACTGCAAAGGGTTCATTCTCTTCATTGATCGATACTTCTATCTGGGATACAATGCGCCGGTCACTCTTCACAACATTCACGATTGTGATTGTTCTTGTGGCAATGTTCTTCTTCGGTCCTGAGAGTATCAAGGGGTTCACTCTTGCTCTCATATTTGGTACACTTGTTGGAGCTTATTCTTCTATCTGTATTGCATCCCCTCTTCTTGTCGATCTTACTGGAAAGAAATAGTATTGAAATATGATCCAAAAATAATAATCCCCTCAAGATTGAGGGGATTATTATTTAATATGAAGGATATGAGAATTTTATTCTATTCCTCTTTGTACAAGGTACCACCATTTTTGTGGATTTGTCATATTTTTAGTTGGATCTTCTTCTTGTTTTCTTGCTGCAGCAATTACAGCTGATGAGTCGATATCTCGATTGCTTTCAGCTTCATTCGGTCGGATAATGTTGATGGCTTCTTCACCAGGGAGTTTTTTACTATGAGTTGCTTTTGCGACTTGTGATTGATAGGCATAAGTTCTAATATATTCCGCAAGGAATTCTTTCTCCTTATTTCGCTCAGTGGTTCTACTGTTGGCATTTTGCATACCCTCCATATAGCTATTTGTCTTAAATTCTTGAATCTTATAGTATCCTATGAGATAGATAAGATAGGTAATAATAATGACAAGGAGTATGAGAATGTAGTGAAATCGAGAATACATAATTCATTTGAGGTGGAGTATGAGAGAATATTGAATATAAGAAATAGGTTTATATTCTTTTGAATATTGCTTTCAATCTAAGAGGATCTGTTTTACTTTTTTTATCTTTCCGCTACAATATTCAGAATTCTTTTTTTTGCAATATAATGCCAGTATCTTGGTAATAAATTTTATTCATAATAAAGAGTTTCTCTCCTTTTTTTAAAAATATCCACCCTATGAAGAGTAATCTTTGGTTTTTGATTTTTCTTATCTTTTCCCTTGTATTTGTTGTTATATTTGGGATGACAACATATAGGTATTATCAGGCCATACACGCAGATGACCCTATTACACCATATCTTTCTGTAGAAACTTGAAAAGCAACCATCTCTCGTGGAGATATTGCCATTGATCTTATTGCACCAGAATCATATGACCTTCAAGAAGAAGATATTATTATTACTTCTGCCGAATCACTCTCTTCTGTATCTTGGCCAGATCATTCTGTGACTCGACTTGGACCAAATACACGTCTTACTATACAGAGAATGCGAGTGACAGATGATTATTCTAAGATTGAACTTGTTGCAGTGCTCGAATCAGGTAAAGTTTGGTCTAATATTGTTCGAACCCTTTATCCGAATTCTCGAGTAGAATTCCGTCTTCCGAAATCTGGAACGGTCGTTGGGGTTCGTGGGACGGTATTCGAGATTAATCTGGATGGGAACTATATCCATTCGGTGGAGCATAATGTTACCCTCCAATGAAAGATTGGTCAAGGACAGGTCACATTGATGCCAGGAGAAGCGGTTCGAGTGGATAATATCAGGGAAAAGATATTGGCAGGACTCGATACAGCCTGGGCTTCTATGAACTCGATCAAGGATATCACATATATGACGCTTCGTGATTCTGAATTACGTTCAGTATATTCTCTTCTGACGGGGACATCAGATATTCCTGATATTTGGGATGGATTTGTACGATGGGTACTCTCATGGTTTTCATGGTTTCAGGATATTAGCATTATGACATCGATGAGCCTGGGGAATATGACCAATATGCTAGATGTTCCCCAAGAAACCGTTATGAAATGGTACCAGACGTTTCAGAGTAAGAGCTTCGTACAGGAACGAGATCAGATTCGTGGAACGATGATCTCTCTCAAAAAACAATTTACCAATGGGGATCAGATTATCGATTCTATCACTAGGTGAGCACTTTGGGATGTTCAGGGTTCTACGGGTTCTCTCCTGAAGAATTCTCAGATACTTCTCGATGATTATACTAAAAAAACAGGGACTACACTCGATGCTCTCCTATCTAGTATCAAAAAAATAGATGCCAATAGTCTCACAATAGATCCAAAAACTATCAATGACGGAACACGAGCGATCTATGATAGATTCTTTCAATAATTACTATGTACAAAAAATTCATTGTTCCGTTTTTCGCTCTTACGGCTCTCGTTCTCATCACCGTATTTGGGATGATTACCTATCGGTACTATCAGGCTATCCATATGGATGATCCTATTACTCCATATCTTTCAGTGGAATCTGGTAAGGCAACCATCACTCGTGGAGATACTATCATAGATCTCATTGCAACTGAGTCATATGATATATGAGAAGGAGATAGTATCTTGAATGCAACGGGTTCTCAATCGATAGTATTTTGGCCAGATCATTCGACAACTCGACTTTCTCCAGGATCTCATTTCACGATCGAGCGGATGCGTATAGCGGATGACTATTCTCAGATTGAGCTTGTTGCAAGGCTCGAATCCGGTAAGGCATGGTCCAATATCGTTCGGACACTGTATCCTAATTCTCGAATAGAGTTCCGTCTTCCAAAAACAGGGACTATTGCAGGAGTTCGATGAACCGTATTTGAGGTTGATGCTGATGCGAATTCGGTGAATGCTATAGAACACAAGGTAACATTGAGTGGTGAGATTGGAAGTGGTATCACGCTTCTTCCTGGGCAATGAGCCAACACCGAGTCATTCAAAAAAACAACAAAAACGGGATCTGATAGTATATGGAGGAATTCGAATCAATCTTTTGATACAATTCAAAATACAAAACGAACATCGCAAATGCGAGAATCCTATGGTATACTTGCTGGATCTTCGGATATCTGGGCACCAATTGATTCGAGTGTTCGGGGTATTCTTGCTCAGACAGATACATTCAAGGATATAGTAATGATGGAGGCAATCGAGAATAAAAATATCGAAATACTCAAGAATCTCCCTGAGGAATCACTGATGAAATTATACCAACAATTTCAGTATAAAGATTTTATACAGGAACGTGATCTCCTTCGAGGAGCTCTCCTGAAGGCGTCAGGATCATATATTGATACAATAGCATTCCAGAAATCTCTCCTCCAGTGAGCCCTCTATGATATGTCAGATTTTTCTGGGATGACTCTTATAGAGACACAAGAGGCAATAGAGGAGAGTAGAGAATTGGCTCTTGAGATGCAAGAAATGCAGCGTGAGTTGGAGATCGAGATGCAGGAGATGCAAGAAGAGATGCGACTTGAAGCATTGGAAATCCAGGCTGAGATGGAGGCGGATGCAAGAGAATTGGAAGCTGAGATGGCGAAAGATGCAGAAGATATGAGATTGGAGGCTGAAGCAGACAAAAAAGAAAGAGAGCAAGAAGCATTGGACCTTCAGACAGAATTGGAGGCTGAGGCAAGGGCGATGCAACTCGAAGCCGAAGCAGATAAAAAGGAAATAGAAAATGATGCAAAGGAAAATTTGTAAAAATTGTAGATAACATTTTTTGATCTCTCATTCATATGTTGTAAAGATACAATATTGTTGTATCCGTTTAGAGTAAGGAAAGAGAAATACATACAGAAGTTTTTTCTAAAAATCTTTTGACAAATGTCGATCATTTCATATGATGCCCCTACTTTTGTACCTCTCGGAAGTATTCGCGACAAGCGAATTGATGTTGATCGTCCAATACCTGTTCATACAGAGTATCCGAACAACCTCTCATTATTTATATATCCCCTCTATCCTATGGCTGGAATACTCGGTAAAAAAATCGAAATGACTCGCGTTATTCATAACGGAGCATTTACTCCTGTGACACTTATTCGTGTCCCAACTCTTGATGTTGCTCAGGTAAAAACTGTTGAAACTGATGGATATTCTGCAGTTGTCATTCGTATGACTGACGGTAAAAAAGTTACTATGCGAGAATTTGATCTCGATGGTGTTCTTGCAAACGTAGTAAAAGGAGATGTCCTCTCTCTTGATATATTCGATGCTATCACTGAGGTGACAGTTTCTGGTATTTCTAAGGGTAAGGGTTTCCAAGGTGCTATGAAGCGTTGGAACTTCAAGGGAGGTCCTGCCTCTCACGGTTCTAAATTTCACCGAGCACTTGGTTCTATCGGTAAGCGTAAACCACGCAGAACGAAGCCAGGTCAAAAAATGCACGGACATATGGGTCTTGATGGAATTACTCTCAAGCACGTTCCAGTGGTTCTCGTTAATAAAGAACTCCGAGTGGTTGCAGTGAAAGGTCCAGTTCCTGGTGCTCGTAATTCACTTGTGACGTTCACATTCTAATATCTTCAGATATTTTCCTCAATTCAAAATTTATATATACCCCTTCAGGGTACAAAAACTCAAATTCTATGAAAGCTCCTCTCTACGACACTCTCGGTAAACAGGCTGGTACTGTTGATCTCGAGGTATCATACTTTGGTATTACTCCGAATGCTCCTCTTATACATCGTCTCCTTGTTCTTCAACAGGCTAACGCTCGTATCAATATTGCTCATGCTAAACATCGTGGAGAAGTAGCTGGTTCTACTCGAAAGATGTTCAAGCAGAAGGGAACTGGTAACGCTCGTATGGGTGATCGTCGGTCTCCAATGCGTCGTGGTGGTGGTGCTGTATTCGGTCCTCGAAATGAGCGAAACTACTCACTCTGTATGAACAAGCAGGAACGTCGACTCGCTCTCGTTTCACTTCTCTCAACTAAGGCATCAGCTGAACAGATCAAAGTCGTTCAAAATTTTGCAGGAGTTGGTGAAAAAACAAAGGCAATGACTTCATTTCTTTCTACAATTACTGCTCGAAAACCTCTCCTTGCAATTACTCGTGAAGAGAAGACAAGCGTAAATGGTGCAATGAATATTCCTGAGTCTCGTATCGTTAATGTTGAGTACCTCAATCCACACGATCTTCTCAAGTATTCTGATGTTATCTTCACTGAGGCATCTCTCAAACATATGTACGAGCACTTCACTAAATAATCCACTGTAATTCGAATCTCAGATTCTGATTCACAAAATCTAACTTCCCATTCTATGAATTCTCTCTATTCCGTCATCAAAAAATTCGTTGTTACTAATAAGAGTACTGACGGAGAACTTAAATGAGTATATACTTGTATGATTGATGATGCAGCGACTAAGATCGATGTAAAAAATGCAATCCGATCCCTCTACGGTAAGGATGTTGAAAAAGTAAACATTCTCTATACTCGTGAGAAATTCCATAATACTCGTACTGGAGTACAAAGAAAAAAAGGTATCGAAAAGAAGGCTATGATTACTATGAAAGCTGGAAATCGGATCGAAAACTTTGAAATTGTTAAATAATTTCAAACCTAGACCAAACTAAAAACTAAAAACTTATTTTTCTCCCATGCCAATCAAGAAGTACAAACCATATACCCCGTCTCGTCGTTTCATGACAGGTCTTACCTATGAAGAAATTACTACGAGTACTCCACACAAGGCTCTTACTAACTCTATTCAGAGACATGCAGGACGCAATAGTGCTGGTCGTATCTCAGTTCGTCATCAAGGATCTGGACACAAGAAGCTCTACCGTCAGATAGATTTCAAACTCAATAAGATTGATATCCCTGCAACGGTTGAAACTGTAGAGTATGATCCATACCGAACTGCATTTATTGCTCTTGTATGTTATGCAGATGGGGAACGTCGTTATGTTCTTGCTCATACTACTACAAAGGTAGGTGATCAGATCATCAATTCTAATACAGCAAAACCAATCCCTGGTAATCGTATGGAAATCGGTATGATCCCAACTGGACTTATGGTTCACAATGTTGAGATGATTGTAGGACAAGGAGCTACAGCGGTTCGTTCTGCTGGTGCATCTGCACTCGTTCTTTCTCAAGAAGGTGAATATACACAACTCAAGATGTCATCTGGTGAGATTCGTCTCATTCATAAGAAGTGTTCAGCAACAGTAGGTACTGTTTCTAACACTGATTGGAATCAGGTTACTATCGGTAAGGCAGGTCGTAGTCGTTGGATGGGTAAGCGTCCTACCGTTCTTGGTTCTTCTATGAATCCTGTTGACCATCCACACGGAGGTGGTGAAGGACATCAATCAGTTGGACAACGAAAAGGACCAAAGACTCCATGGGGTCGTCTCGCTCGCGGTGTCAAAACTCGAAATCGAAAAACTACTGATCGTTGGATTCTTCGTACTCGTGCTGGAAAACTTCAAGGGTAATCTCGAAATCATATTTGATTTCTTCATTCCACTTCAAAAAACTAAATTCTAATTTCTCTCCCTATGACTCGTAGTCTTAAAAAATGACCTTACATTGATCTCCGTGTTATGAAAAAGGTTGAAGCCCTCAATGCGAGCGGTCGAAAATCAATTATCAAAACTTGGTCTCGTGCATGTACTGTTGCTCCAGAGTTTGTTGGACACACATTCGGTGTTCACAATGGAAAACAACATGTTCCAGTCTTCGTAACTGAAGATATGGTCGGGCATAAGCTCGGAGAATTCTCTTTTACACGCAGATTTACTGGTCATTCTGGTAATAAATAAAAGGATCCAAGATTTGAAATATAGAATTCTGATTCTATCTGAGAGTCTTAAAACCTAAAATCTAACTTCTACAAACATGAAAGCTTCTGTACGAAATATCCGTATCTCTCCTAAAAAACTTAACGTTATTGCTTATATTGTTCGCAATATGTCCGCTAAGGATGCTATGGATACACTCCGATTTATGCCAAAAAAAGGTGCTACTATTATCTATGATGTTATCAAAAGTGCTGTACATAATGCAGAACACAACGATAATCAAAAGATTGAAGATCTTAAGATCGCATCTATCTCAGTATCGCAAGGACTCGTTCACCGACGAATCAACCCGATTTCTCGAGGTCGAGCACACCGTATTCTTAAGAGAACAAGTCACGTTGATCTTTCCCTCTCTGTATAATTCTTACTCAATTTTAAGCTTTTCACCCTATGTGACACAAAGTTAGTCCACTCGCATTCCGTATCGGATATATCAAAACTTGGAGATCCAATGGTTACTATGATCGTAAATCATACGGTCAGAATGTATCTCAAGATGTTGCTATCCGTTCTATGGTAATGAAGCACTTCAAAAACCTTCCAATCGGAAATCTTTTCATCAACCACTCTGGAAATCAGGAGGTTGCTATCACTGTCTATACTTCTCGTACAGCTCTGATTCTCGGAAATAATGATGAGAATGTTACCGCAATCAAGGATAAGCTTGCAAAAGAATTTATTGAGTACACTTTTACTATCGATGTAAAAGAGGTAAAAAAACCAGAACTCTCTGCACCAATCGTTGCTGATTCTATCGCACGACAACTCGAAAAGAAGATGCCATACCGTCGAGTAATCAAAAATGCTATCGCTAAAACTCTTGAAAAAGGTGGTCTTGGTATCAAGGTAAAACTTGGTGGTCGTCTCAATGGAGCAGAGATCGCTCGTCGTGAGACATTCAAGGATGGAAGTATTCCTTCTCAGACAATCCGAGCTGATGTTGACTTCGCTTACGAGAGAGCAGAAACTCCTTCTGGAACTCTTGGTCTCAAGGTTTGGATCTACAAGGGTGATGTCTTCAAAAAATAAAACTTGCATTTCTAAAATTTTCTTTATAATTCTAACGATTTTCTCATGTTACAACCGAGTCGAACCAAATATCGTAAAGCTCATCGTGGTGTCATCAAGGGTCTCGCTATGCGAGGATCAGACATTAACTTTGGTGAATACGCTCTTAAGACTACTGAGTCTGGATATATCACTTCTCGTCAGATCGAGAGCGCTCGTAAATCGATCGTAAGATATCTCAAGAAAGGTGGTAAGCTCTGGATTCGTATTTTCCCAGACAAGCCATTTACAACTCATGCAGCTGAGGCTCCAATGGGATGAGGAAAAGGTAGTGTAGAAATGTATAGAGCTCCTGTAAAACCTGGACGAATTATCTTCGAAATTGGAGATATCTCCCCAGAAGTTGCAAGAGAAGCTTTTGAGCGTGCTGCATACAAACTTCCTCTTAAGACAAAGATTATTCTTTCACGAACCGACTTCTAAAAGAAATTAGACTTTTAGATCTTGGAGCTTCCTGCTAGAAGTTCTCATCTAAAATCTAAAATCTAAAATCTAAAATCTATATATATTATGGCACCAAAGAAAACAACAACATCTAAAAAAGTTAAGTCAGCTCCTGCTGCTACAGAACGCAAGTCTCTTAATGATCTTAAGGCTCTTGACCGTACTGAGCTTGCTCGTGAGCTTGAGTCAGCTCGTCGAGAACTCTATATTTTCACAATGAAAAAGAATCTTGGAGAACTTAAGCAATCACATTTACTTAAATCTCAACGTCAATATATTGCTCAGATTTCCACTTTTCTTACGAGTTCTCTCTAATTTTTTATTAACACTTGCCCTATGCGCACAAAAACAGGAATAGTTACCAGTACTAAGATGCAAAAAACTATCGTAGTTACTGTTGAGACTTATAAAACTCATCCAAAATATAAGAAGCGATATAAGTCAACTTCGAAGTTCTATGCTCACGATGAGAATGGTCTTGCAAAACTCGGTGATACTGTAACAGTATCTGAGACACGACCCCTCTCAGCACTTAAACGCTGGATGCTTGTTGAAGATTCAATTGTTACATCAAACGATTAATTCTTATACGAAACAGATATTTTTGGAATTCCAAAAATTCTACAGTTCTAAATTCTAAAATCTCAATTCTATGATTCAGACAGAAACCAGACTCGCCATCGTTGATAATACAGGTGCTAAAGAAGCCCTTTGTATCAAGGTTCTTGGTGGTTCAAAACGACGATATGCAAGTGTCGGTGACATTATTGTTATTGCCGTTAAACGAGCACTTCCAAATGGAAATGTAAAAAAGAAATCTGTTTGCAAGGCTGTTGTTGTTCGTGTTGCAAAAGAAATCCGACGTACAGACGGTTCTTACGTTCGATCAGATGATAACGCTTGTGTGATTATCGATGATAAGGGTGAACCAAAGGGAACTCGTATATTTGGCCCAGTATTCCGTGAGCTTAAGGCTCGAGGGTATCAAAAAATTATTTCTCTTGCCCCTGAGGTTGTATAAGTATCTTTTTTCTATAAATCTAAAAATTCATTGTTATGAAAATCCACACAGATGATCAAGTCATCGTCATTGCCGGAAAAGATAAAGGCAAGACTGCAAAAGTTACTCGAGCATTTCCTTCTGATAAGAAGGTTCTCCTTGAAGGTGTCAATATCGTTACTCGACATATGAAACGACAAGGATCTACTCCTGGACAAAAGGTTACTTTCGAAAAACCAATCGATGTTTCAAATGTAATGCTTATCGATCCAAAGACAAGCAAACCAACTCGTGTTGGATACAAGATCGAAAATGGTAAAAAAGTTCGCATCGCAAAGAAATCAGGTACCGTATTATAATTCTCTGATTACACTAATATTCTGCGTAATTAGCCCAGAATACCAAATAATCTAACCATTCCACCCATGACTTTCAAAGAACAGTATAACAAAAAAATCCTCGTAGAACTTGCAAAAGAACTCGGGATCAAGAATCCTATGCAAGTACCTCATATCGAGAAAATTGTTCTCAATATGGGTATCGGTACTTATGTTGCATCAGGAAACAAAGATTTTTCAAGTCTCAAAAATGATTTTGCACTTATTGCTGGTCAACTTCCTCGTATCAATCACGCTCGTAAGGCAGTATCTAACTTCAAGCTTCGTGAAGGTATGCCAGTAGGTATGATGGTAACACTTCGTGGACAACGAATGTATGATTTCATCGAAAAACTTATCTCTATCGTTCTTCCTCGTGTTCGAGATTTCCGTGGAGTATCAGCTCGATCATTTGATCAAGAAGGGAATTACCACTTCGGTATCAAGGAACATACTATTTTCCCTGAGGTTCCTCAACTTGATGTAGTAAAACCACACGGTATGCAGGTAACTATCAAGATGAAAACTACTTCTAAAGAGCATTCAAAAGCACTTCTTGATAAACTTGGATTTCCTTTCTCAAAATAATTCTTCTTATATTCGAAATTTAAATATTCGTAATTCGTAATCCTCTCCCCTATGGCTCGAACAGCAATCGTACACAAGTGTCAAGAAGCTCAGAAAAAAGCAGAGCGTTCACGTGTGCTCGGAAAGAAACCAGAATTCTCTACTCGCCTCTACCACAGATGTTCTCATTGTG
This sequence comes from Candidatus Altimarinota bacterium, assembly GCA_013268835.1. Classification (GTDB taxonomy): domain Bacteria; phylum Patescibacteriota; class Gracilibacteria; order BD1-5; family UBA2023; genus JABFSX01. Next base: position 23,943 of record JABFSX010000014.1, read on the forward strand.
GTCGCTCACAAGGATATATTGGTAAGTTCAATCTTTGCCGTATCTGTATCCGTGAACGAGCAAATGCTGGTGAACTCATGGGAGTTCGCAAATCAAGCTGGTAATATATTCTTTTCATTCATTCAAATCTAATCCCTAAATTACAACGATTATGACTCACGATCCAATCGCAGATCTTCTCACTCGTATCCGAAATGGATATATGGCACGTCTTCACGAGGTAGCAGTACCTTGCTCAAATATGAAGGCTGAGATTCTCCGTATCTTCAAAAAGAATGGATACATTGTAGACTTTGTTATTTCTGAAGACAAGCGTACATTTATTGTTTCTCTTCAAGATGTTCGAAAATCAAAATACATTCCATCATTCCGCCGTATTTCTCGACCTGGTCAACGTATCTATATCAAGAGTGGTGATATTCGTAAGTCTCGAAATGGAGTTGGTATTTTCATTCTCTCTACTCCAAAAGGAGTAATCACTGGATACGAGGCTCATGCTCTCGGAGTTGGTGGAGAACTTCTTTGTGAAATCTACTAGTCTCTTTTGGATGCCGGTTGCTCTCTAAAAAATCTAATTTCTCTCTATTATGTCACGAATCGGAAAACAGCCTATCACTATCCCAGCAGGGGTTACCGTTGAGATCGGTTCAGATCTTATCACGATCAAAGGTCCTAAAGGGACTCTTAACTTCAATATTCTTGAAGGAGTAAAAGTATCACAAGATGCTGGAATTCTTACTGTCTCTATTGAGAATCAAGAAATCAAACAACAAAAAGCTTTTTGGGGGCTTACTCGTGCTATGATCCAGAATATGGTGGTAGGTGTATCTACAGGTTACACTAAAGCACTTGAGATTATCGGTGTGGGGTACAAATTTGATATTAAGTCGCCAACAAAAATGGAACTTGCCATCGGTTTTTCTCACAAGGTTCTCGTTGATGCACCAGTTGGTGTAACAATTACTGCTGATGCAACTGAAAAGAATCGTATTCATATCTCTTCTCATGATAAGCAACTTCTTGGTTACTTCGCAGCGTATATCCGATCTCTTAAGAAACCAGAACCATACAAAGGAAAGGGTATTCGTTATGTCGGTGAACATGTTCGTCGTAAGGCTGGTAAAACGGCTGGTAAATAATTATAAAAATCGTTCCTTCTACACACTGTTAATTTTCTCTTATGTTAAAAAAAGTTCAAAATCGTATCTCACGAGCTACTCGAGTTCGAGCACGCATGACTGGTACAGCAGAAAAACCTCGTCTTTCAGTTTTTCGTAGTAATTCTCATATTACTGCCCAAGCTATTGATGATATCAATGGAGTTACTCTCTGTGCAGCCAGTGATATTACTGTCAAAACTGGTACTAAGACTGAACGTGCAACAAACGTTGGTGAATTAATCGGAAAGGCTATGATGGAAAAGGGAATCAAGGCTTGTGTATTTGATCGTGGAGGTTCCCTCTATCATGGTCGCGTTAAGGCTCTTGCTGAGGCAGCTCGTGCAACCGGTGTTCAATTTTAATATTTCTTTCTCAAAATTTTTCTATGTCAGATACTCAAGTTACTCCAGAAACAGAAGTGCAAGCAGAAATCATCGAGACTACTCCAGTGGAGGCTCCAAAAGGAGATCGTCGAGATGGTGCTCCAAAAGGAGACCGTAAAGGTGGACCTCGCCGTGATGGTGGTCGTGGCGGTATCCGTGAGGAAGCAAAAGAATTTAAAGAAGAGATGCTCGAGATTGCTCGTGTAACTCGTGTTACTGCTGGTGGACGACAACTTCGTTTCCGTGCATCGATTGTTATCGGTGATGGAAAAGGACGTGTTGGTCTTGGTATCGGTAAATCAGGAGAAGTTCAAGGAGCTATCGAGAAGGCAATCCGTGATGCAAAAAAGAATCTTGTAACATTCAATATTGCAAGTGGTACTATTGCTCATGATGTAGCAGTTAATTTCAAATCAAGTTCACTCTTCCTTCATCCCGCTCATCCAGGTACTGGTATTATTGCTGGTGGTGCGGTTCGAAAGATTTGTTCAGTATCAGGACTCAAGGACGTGATTGCTAAGCAACACGGTTCATCAAATCCTATTACCAATGCTCGTGTTGCTATGAAGGCATTCGCAGCACTCAAGCCAGTTTCTCAGATGAAAACCTTTACTAAGGCGTCAACTTCTGAGGTAGCAAAAGAAAAAGCTCCAAAAGCAGCTAAATAATCTCAGAACTCAAAAAACTAATTTCAAACTATTATGTCAAATCTCTCAACGATTAAACCATCTGTTGGTTCACAAACTCGCAAGACTCGCCTCGCTCGAGGTCGAGGGAGCTGAGTTGGTGGTACTTGTGGTCGCGGTATGAATGGTCAAAACTCTCGAACTGGTACTGGTAAACGGTATCCTACATTCGAAGGAGGACAAACTCCACTTTTCCGTCGTACTCCAAAAAAACGAGGATTCACTTCATATAAGCCAGAGCAATTTGTTCTTGTGAATCTCGATCAGATTGAGGCACTTGCACTCGATGGTGTAACAGTAGTAGACTACGCAATCCTCTATGAGCGACGTATTATCCGTGAGAAGGGAAAGCTTCTTAAGGTTCTTGGTCGTGGTGAAGTGAAATCAGCATTTACTGTAACTGCTGATGCTATCTCTGCCTCTGCTAAAGTGGCAATCGAGAAAGCAGGTGGTACTGTTTCTATCCCAGAAGTTGTTGCTGAATAATCATACAATTCAAATCAAAAAAAATCCTCTCAAATTGAGAGGATTTTTTTAAAACATTTTGAAGTAGGCTTTTGGGAATGAGAGTCTGTGTTCTATGAAGTTTTCTTTGAATTCCGTATATCCTCGTTGATCCTTGGGTCAGTGTGGATTGCGGAGTTGATCGAAGGTAATATATTTGATTCATTTTTCGAGAGATTCTCGGAACCATGTATCGATGAGGGCGGTTCCTCCTTGGATAGGGTAGGATTCCTTATCAGTGAATGCTACGAAGTGGACGGAGTGATTTTCTAGATAATCGATACAGGCGAGTCCTGCTACTGCTTTTCATTCGTTATTATAGACAAGCCACTGTCGGACTTTTTCTGGGGCAAATGAGCGGATTCGTTTGTAGTTGTTAATATAGTCACCCTTTATCATTTTGAATGTCCAATGTTTTACATGGGATTTTTTGAATGCCTCTATAAAGGTATCTGAGTCCACGAATCGCACTTCAGCTCATGATTTTTCATATCTTTTGAGAGCCCGACGAGACCGATCATTCCATTTGGCTCGATAGTTTTCATCGAGGATATTTACACTCGTTTCCTGAAAATGATCGGTTGCCCAGAGTCGTCTCCATCCTGGTGGGATATCAGTTCGACTATAGGGAATCCAACTTATCATCGCATGTTTTACTCACTGATTCTTCAATTTTTCTATATCTGGCTCAATATCTGTCCGTTCATACTTCACTACATGAACCCTATTTCCGAAGAGTCACTTTTTCCAGGCGTATTGTGGATTATTTCCGATATCGAAGGTGGTGATATTTCCACAAGATTCTATATAGGGACGATATATCTCAGCACTCGTTCGATGATAGAAAAAGTCTTTAGGATATTCTGATTTAGGAAGGGTTTTCATAGGATTAATTGTAGCAGAATTGGTATGAAAAAGCAAAGAATGAGCTATTTTTTTATCTTGCAAGTCTCAAGATTCATCAGGATATCCCTGAGTGCATAGAGGAGTCATATAGAACCAATAATCTTAATCTCGAGTCAACTATATGGGAGGAATGACATCAAGGGGAGGAGTCCAAACGATGCAGCAAGAGTTGCTCCACAGCAAGATGCTCCAGATATAATGGTTCCAATAACTCATCAGATTATACCAGTACTCGTTTTTCAATTGATATCTGCCCGCTTTCAGTACTTCCAGCTCTTATAGAATAGAGCAATGAGGAAGAGTGGAAAACCAAGTATCATTATTCCAGATAAGGCCATATCAGTATAAGTATGAAGTTTTCCATAGTTACCGAACATAATCTCTATATCCGTTGTATAATACCAGAGGCAAAAAGAAGCTACTACAAGTAGGAGATATACTGTAGATCTTCGAATAGAATAGAGGAGATGAGTGAGATTTTTGTACATTTTTGAGGTTTTCTAAAAGAAGGCTTTGCACCTTAGTCATCGTGTCAGATAATATTATGGATCCAATCACCAATAGTTCATAAGAATCAGCCATAGGTATTAGCACTACAGCTTGCTGGATCTGCCTTTTTATTATATTCGGTTGCATCATTATCTACGAGAGTATCCCACTTTTTTATAATCTCTTCTTCTGTCCCAGTTCCATACCAGACAAGGAGTCTATCAGCACTTCATACAGTGATATTGGCAGGATTAGTAACTCCTGAGCCATTAAGAATATAGTAGAGATGCTGACTGTCGTTCGTTTTATAGAAATTATCTCGATCCGTCTGAATATATCCACTTCCTATTCCCCAATAGAGATTTGCAAAAAGATCCCCCCAGGTACTTGCAGCCATATGTACGTGTATGAGTCATCATTTTCCATCATGGAGATGAATTCGATCTTCAGGAGTTACTCCTTGGGTGACATTGCAACGAGAAACTTCTTCCATATAAACGTAGGATGAAAAATCCCATTTTTTTCCATCAATATACGTTGCAAAATTTGCATGATGATGGACGATAAAGGGTCTTGGTACAATTAGGTAGGTTATAACTATTGAGATAATAATTAAGAAGAGTGAGATCAGATATTTCATATAAAGTAGTTATTTTTTATTCTATTGCCTGAGCCATCACTTCAATACAACCAAGTGTAAGCCAGACGGTTGCTATGAGGCGTGATTCGTAGATATGTGCGCCATAAAGTGCAGTCATAAGGATTCCACCAATAGAAAGAAGTATAGCCTGACGAATACTCGCATGAATAGTTCCAAGATTTACATCGCCTCGATAATATATTTTTTTCATGAAAAATAAAATGAGAGACAAAAAGCTACTTCCAGTAAGAAAAACCCCAATTCCCATAAGGGAAAATCCCATCATGGGGGCAGTAGTCGGATCCATATAAAAATAAAGCATTGTCATGGACATACTGCTTGCAAGAAAAATAAGGAAAAGTATGAAGAAATAAGCTCTAAGAGGCATGATTATTTGACAAAAAAATGAAATCAGAGTACACTTCATCCTAAGATATCCATTTTCCCTCTATTATCAAGTAGAGTATGTGAGTTTCATAATCTGAAATAGTCTAATATACTCGAATAATGGTATAGATGTAGCTTCCTTAATTTATCTTTTTATGAAAAAAATTCATACATCTCACACTGACTTTTTTGCACTCTATCGATCGAGTCAGATTCGAAAGTATTTTCTTTCGGGTGGTATTGCTCTATTTATGGCATTTACATTTGTTTCCACGATCAATGGGGGTATCGATACTCGGGGCCTTATGGCGAGCGTTGCGAGTGTAACGGAGGCACCACGACTTGAAGCTGATTTGATAATGAAACGTGATGGAGGAAATCTTATTTTTACTTTTGGTGCGAATGCAAAAAAAGTTGATCGTATTGAATTTACTCTTCTTTCTGATCCTGCTAAATTCAAATCCCTGACAAGTTCAGATACTGCCATAAAAATAACAGGGCAACAGGAGATTGGCGCATATCATGTAAGTATAAGTACTCAGGGTCGTGATATTGTCTCAGGAACACAGATTGCTATGCTTCTAGCTGGTATTGATGCTGGAGTTCCCCTTGCAATTACGGATACTGAGTTTGTGAGCGAAGGGCAGAGATATAGTATGACTAATAAGTGAGAATAAAAATGGAAGAGGCCAATAAGGATTATCAATATATAGAGTATGAATCATCTCACGTATGATCTTTTAGTATAGAATGATCAGAAAAATGAGAAATAATACCATTTCGTATGCATCTGGTTGATTTAAAGAGCGGAAAATTTCGGATATATTTTTTACAGAATAAAGAATTAGTACCTGCAGATCCTTTTGCTGTAATAAAAAATCAGACACCATTTATATCATTTTGGTTCAAAAAAGACTCTCATTCATCACATATTGCAGGGATGTATTTGCCAAGTCATATGAGATGAATGGGGTATTCTTGAGTATTTTTTTCCCAATTCATCAAGTTTATGAATTTTTCTGCTATAGATATTGGGAAAACAACAGAAATCCGAAAACCTATATTCTGAAAAATGCTCGAGAAATGGTGATTTGAATGAGAAAAAAGTGATATTGTTGTTAATATTGAAGACATTGATTCTGATGGGATTCCACTGGTATCTATTGCTGAGAATCATGGAAAAACAATAGTAAATCAATCAAAGTTACAATGAAATATTTTTTTTCGGATTTCAAATACGACAACTTGAGGAATGACAAATAGGGTTGCATTGCAAACAAAATACATCCTTGCTCATCCGGAGATGTTGGAATTACAACAACAAAAATCACAACAATCAGTCGTTAAATCAAGAATATACAAGACTCGTTCCAATGCTCTTTTATTTGGTTGAAAGTAGATTTTCTTTTTCTGTATTTTTCTCTATAATCCCCAAGAAATTTGGGATTATTTTATTACATACTCATCATGAAAAAACACGATATTCTCGAAAATATAAAAATAGAAAAGTTGATATTTGGTGGATCAGGACTGGCAACAGCATCTGATGGTCGAAAGATTATTGTTTCAGGTGGAGCGATTCCCGATGCGATGGTTGATCTCAGGATTACCAAGTCAAAAAAGAATCATCTGGAGGCTCAGATCTATCGTACCGTAAAAAAATCACCACTCGAGCTAGATATTCCATCCAATTGGCAACTCTATGGTGGATGTAAATGGCTTCCAATTCCATATCCCAAGCAATTGGAGATCAAGGAGCAACAGATCACCGAAGCATTTCATTCACTAAAAGAAGAAACTGCAGATACAACTTGGCACTCTATTATTCGTTCTCCTGACTCTGAACACTATCGAAACAAGGTAGAGTTTTCATGGGGAAAATATATCTCAGAACGAGAAGGAAAGCATGATGAATATCGTTTTGGTTTTCATGTTCAGGGGCAATTTGATCGGATTGAAGATTGCTGGTATTGTGTTCTTGCAGATGATGTCACAAACGCGATATTCAAAGATATTGATGTTCTTGCAAGAAAATCTGGAATTCCCACCTATGATCCAAAAACAGGAGTTGGATTCTGGAGGCATCTCGTGATTCGTCGTGCCAAGATGACAGGACAGACAATGGTGATATTTTCAGTAAATGGAATATTCGAATCAGGAAATGCGGCAAAAAAATGAACAAAAGAATATTTATTGACAGAAATGATTCAACAACTGTCTAAAAAATATGAAAGTATTACTTCAATATATTTCTTAGAGAACACTAGTAGAGCTGATGTAGTACAATGAAATCAGGTATTGCTCTATGGTGAATCAACTATTACTGACGAGCTCCTTGGTCTGACATTTGAGATTCAACCGAAGAGTTTTTTTCAGGTAAATACGCTCGGAGCTGAGAAACTGTATCAGTGTGTGATTGATTCAATTCAACAGAAGTGAGGTACTCTTTTAGATCTGTATGCTGGTACAGGAACTATCGGAATACTGCTTGCGAAGGAATTCAAAAAGGTGTATTCTGTTGAACTGGTTACTTCTTCGAGTGAGGATGGACAGAAGAATTCGGACAGAAATAGCGTTAAAAATGTAGAATTTGTAAATTCAAAGGTAGAAGATTTCGCAAAGGAGTTCTCATCTGGATGAGGAAAATCTGATACCATTGTACTTGATCCACCACGAGATGGTCTTCATCCGAGTGCTATTCCTCATATCCTGACTTTTGGGGCTCGTGAGATTATCTATGTTTCTTGTAATCCTGCTACTCTTGTCCGAGATATCTCTATCATGCTCGGAAAAGAGATGAGTCATGAGACGACAGATATTGATGCAACAGATATTGGAGCAAGCAAAGAGGCATTGGAAGTAAAAAATCTCCCAAAATATCGAATATCTGATATTACTCCGATGGATATGTTTCCTCATACGCACCATATCGAAACAGTGGTGAGACTTGAGAGAATTTAGTAGCAAAAAATATATAAAAAATACCCCGACCACATCACTGTGTATTGGGGTATTTTATTATTTTACTTAGCCTACTTCTGTCAAAATTTGTATTTTTATCAAATGTCATATACTTCATAACCTATGAATTCCTATATCCTCCTCGCATCTGGTATTTCCCCCATTCGCAATGGTGATGTCCATTATCCGTTTCGTGTTGATTCAGATTTTCTTGCTTGGGTGGGGATGGATATCGAATGAGCTATTCTCATTCATGATCTTCGTTCGAAAGAACAGGTATTATTTTTTGATGAACCAGATGAGAAAAAGCGTCTTTGGGAATCAGTGAAGTGGGATATTGACACCATCCGAGCATATGGATTTATCGGAAAGATTCTTCCTCGAACTGAATTGAAGATATATCTGGAGTGACTTGAATGAGATTTTCATTTGCCTGAGAAAGTTATTACTTCAACAGAAAAAGAGTATATTTTGATTCGAGAGATACTTGCAGGAAAGCCAATATCGAGCGCAGATCGTTATATTATCCAGAAGAGGATATGTAAGCCAGAAGAGGATGTTGCAAAGATACAAAAAGCTATCCAAATTACTGAAAAGATATACAATTATCTCCTTGAAAATACTCAATCAGGAATGTATGAATATGAGATCGAAGCAATGATTGCATATCAATTCCGACTGCATCGTGGTATTGAAGCTTTTCCATCGATTGTTGCGAGTGGCCCGAATGCTTGCATTATACATTATACCGCTAATAATCGGAAAATCGAAAACTGAGATTTAGTTTTGATTGATTTTGGTATTGAACTCGATGGATTTGGTGCGGATATCTCTCGGACATTTGCTGTTGGTGAAATTATGAATTCAAGACAACAGGAACTATATGATGCTGTTCTTGATGTAAAATCATTCGCTGAGAGTACTCTAAAACCAGGGATTACTCGAAAAAACTGGAATAGAGGTGTGAAAGAATATATGTTCGCTGTATGTCAGAAACTACAACTTCCAGATATTGAGAAATTCACTGCTTTTACCAATCCGTATTTTCCATATTCTATCGGACATTTTCTGGGGCTTGATACACATGATGTTGGTGATTCGGATATTCCGTTTATGCCTGGTATGGTTCTTACGATTGAACCAGGGATACATCTTCCGATAGAGGGTATTGGTATACGAATCGAGGATGATTATCTGATTACCGTTTCTGGGTGCAAAAAACTTTCATAAAAACTACTTGAAAAAATCCATTTTTTTCATATAATCGCATCTCTCTAATTCACAAATATGAAACTATTTACGCTACTTGCTGGATATGCTGCTGGTCTCGCTGTTGCGATGAAATATCGCAAGGACAATGGAACCTCAAAACTCGATACTGCTGCTCCAACATCTCAGAAAAAATTTAATTCATTTCTCGAAGAAGTAGTTGATATTCATAAAACTGCTTTTGCGGATGTAAAAGGGTTTATGAAAGAAAATTTTGATGATGTTGAAAATTTTGATGATCTTCAGAAAAAAGTCTCTGGAATGGTATCAAATTTCACAGAAAATCTCGATTCACATATAGATGCTGCTAAGAAAACAGGAACAACAAAAAAAGATGAGCTTCTTAAGATTGCTTCAGATTTTTATACTTCTCATGAGGTTACGCTTGAAACTGCAAAGGCAAAGGCAATATCATTTGCTGGGGTTTCAGAGGAAACAGTTGATTCATGGCTCAGTAGTGCTCGTGAAGAGCTCAAGTCAGCATATCATAAGATACAAGCCAAGTTTACTGATTCAGTAGATGCTGCAGAAGAAGTAGTAGTTCCAATTAAAAAGCCTGCACCCAGAAAGACTTCTACTAAAAAAGCCGAATAACATCATTAAAAAATACCGAATTCGGTATTTTTTTCACTCTTAATTAATTCTAAAAATAATACACTATGACCACTCAAGATACAAAAAAAATAGATCCAAATGATTCTTCAATAGTTGAAGAGATCGAAACTATCGTAAATGAAGCTGAGGATGATACATCAAATATCGGAAAAGATGCTCCAGTAGATATTTCAGAACAAGTCATAAGCTTACAAGCCTCTTTGGCTCGATCACAAGCTGATTATCAGAATTTACTTATGCGAGTTGATCGAGATAAGGCAGATATGGCATTTTTTCTTTCAGCAAAGATGCTGACACCACTTCTCACTCAAGTAGATAATCTAGAGCGAGCTGTAAAACTAAAGGAAGGAATTGAATGAGATACATTTGTTGATGGCATTCGTTCAGTGCTTTCATGATTTCAAAAATTTCTTGAATCTCAATGAGTGACTTCATTTGTGTCAATTTGACAGGAGGTTGACCCTGATCGTCATGATGTGATGACAGAGATGCCAGGAGAATCTGGAAAAATTGTATCAGAATTTGAAAAAGGATATCTCCTGAGGGATCGAGTTCTTCGTCATGCCAAGGTAATTGTTGGTTCTGGAAATTAATTTTTACTGATAGTATATTATGCGATCTACAATTCGAGAAATTCTTAATAAAATAGAAGCATTAAATAATGATCTTCGAGAGGAATATGATAGACTATCGAGTAAGTATGGTTTTTCTTTTGATCGGAAAAAGGTAATCTTTTTGGAAGAATTTCGCAAGAGGAATAAATCCTTCAGATTTCCAACTTGGAAATATGTTATTCCGTCGAATCTAAGACATTTTCTTTCTATTCCATTTATCTATGGGATGATTGTTCCAACACTTATTCTTGATATATTTCTTACAATATATCAATGGGCAGCCTTTTCTCTATATCGAATTCCTCGGGTAAAGCGCTCAGATTTTATTATCTACGATAGGAGATTTCTCGATTATCTGAACCTAGTACAGAAGGTTAATTGTCTCTATTGCAGTTATGTAAATGGAGTATTTGCTTATGCGGTTGAGATAGGAGCAAGAACAGAGCGGTATTGGTGTCCGATCAAAGCGGCGCATAAGCCAAGATTTTCTCATGGTTGGTATCAAGATTTTGCGGATTATGGAAACCCGGAAGACTGGAATGTTAAGTTTAAAGATGGAGAAAAGGCATTTATTGACTCTTATTGAGAAAAGAGTTTTATAAAGTAATCTCCATTGAGAAAAGTTGCTTTTTTTAAAATTTTTCTCATAATCTAGTGAAGTGAGGAAGAAGAAAATACAGTTTAATTTTATTAAAGTAAACAAAGATTTCTTGCCACAGAAGTGGTAGAATAATATCGTATGAGAACCCATCAATATCGAGATATCATCTGTGACACATGCACCTGTAGACATCTTTCAGCGGATGATATTTTTGATGAGATTCGTGTGCGAGAGCCAAAGATTGGCCGAGCTACGGTATATCGAAATATTGAGTCCATGGCAGAACAGGGGGTGCTTCGTCGCTTTCCAGGAATCAATGGAAAAACGTATTATGAGTGCAATAATCTCACTCATGCTCATCTGGTTGACGATGCATCTGGTATGTTTTGTGATTTTCCGATGGAGAAAATCCAGATTTCAGATATTCCTGTAGGCTATGAGATAGCCGAGATCCGTATTCAGATCCGTAAACAACAATAAGGATTCAGATTTTATTTTTTATCTTTTACTCTATTTGGTTATGAAAGCAGTAATTTCCCTTAAAAATCTCTCAAAAACCATTGGAAAATCTGAGATTCTTTCGGATATATCACTTTCACTCCAATCTGGAGAGGTTTTTGGATTTCTTGGTCCCAATGGCGCCGGGAAGACAACAACAATGAAGGCAATTCTTGGCATTATAGAGCCAACGAGTGGTCAGGTTCGTATTTTTGGAAAGCTCCCTACAGATACTGCTGTTCAGATGCGAATCGGATTTATGCCGGAGAATACCTATCTCTACAAGTACCTTACGGGTGATGAATTTCTTGATTTTAATGGTCGATTCTATAACCTCTCTCGAGAGAAACTCGAAGAGAGAAAAACATGGGCACTCGAAAAGGTGGGACTTGTGCAAGCTCGGAATAAGAGACTGAATGCGTATTCAAAAGGAATGTTGCAACGAATTGGACTTGCTCAAGCAATACTCCATGATCCAGATATTATCTTCCTTGATGAGCCAATGAGTGGTCTTGACCCAGTTGGACGAAAGATGGTAAAGGATCTTCTTCTTGAACTCAAGGCTACTGGAAAAACGATATTTTTTAATACACATATTCTCTCTGATGTAGAGTCAATCTGTGATTCATTTGCTATTATCTGTGAGTGACATCTTGTGGCTCATGAACAAGTGGCAATGCTAAAAATGCCTATTGAGGATTTTTTTATGGAGAGAATTGAAGAAAATAGTACTCGTAATCATATAGAATAAAAATGCTTCCAAAGGATATATTTAGTCGTCATCAGTATATTGGTATTGATCTGGATGAGACACTTGCACAGACAACGATGAATGGAATAAAAAAACTTCATACAATGAATCGTATGAAGTTTTTACGTAGTCTTGATGATGTAACTTCATTCGATTGGACAGAATTTCCTGAATGTGATATGACGAGCGATGAGATTATGGATTTCTGGAAGACTCATAGTCTTCTCAATATTATTCCTGTTGAAAATGCTATTTTTGGTGTAATTAAACTTTTTCAGATGGATAAGAATATCCATATTATTACAGCTCGAAATGAACATGATCATCGAAGTGATACAGAACGTTGGCTTGATGAATATTTTCCAGAAATTCATCCGAGTCATATTCATTTTGCGAATCATCTTTCGAAGCATAATCATGCCAAATCCACTCTTTGTAAATCATATGGGGTGACTCTTATGATTGATGATGGTCTCCATAATGCTATTGAGCTCGCCGAACAAGGAATAGAATGTATCCTTCTCGATCAACCATGGAATCGCAAGGAAAGTGCGAATCATCCATTGATTTATCGGGCTCAAAATTGGCAAGAAATAATTGATAACCTTCAGATATAATCATGCAAAAAATCCTTGTTTGACTCTCTGGGTGAGTTGATTCTGCAGTTTCTGCTCTATTACTAATTGAGCAGGGATATGAGGTAGCGTGTGGATATATGATTAACTATTTGGATGAAGAAAATGAGAGTTGTCCGACCCGAATTGATCTCGAAGAGGCTCGACGAGTTGCAGAATATCTCGAGTTACCATTCTATACATTTGATTATAGAGAGGAGTACGAGAAGCGGATTGTGGATTATATCTATACAGAATATGAAAAGGGGCGAACTCCAAATCCTGATGTGTTCTGTAATAATCTCGTCAAATTTGATCTCTTTCTTGAGGAGGCATTATCTCTCTGATTTGATGGGATTGCAACAGGGCATTATGCCCGTACAGTAGAGTGAAAACTTCTAAAATGAATTGATCCAATTAAAGATCAATCATACTTTCTTTCACGGTTATCGAGTTTTCAGCTTGCTCATGCACTATTTCCAATTGGAAATATAGAAAAAACACAAGTTCGAGAAATAGCAGAAAAAGCATGACTTCCGAATGCAAAACGCAAAGATAGTCAGGGGCTTTGCTTTATTGGAAAGGTCTCTATGAAAGAATTCTTGGAACGTAGGTTTCCAAAAAAACCATGAAATATCCTTGATACTACTGGAAAAGTTATCGGAATACATGAGTGAGCTATTTCCTATACAATCGGGCAAAGGAGGGGAATTGCAATTGGTGGATGACCTGCTCTTGTAGTGATCGCAAAAGATACAAAAAATAATACGATTACTGTTGGAACCGAAGAGGAACTTTCACTTTTTTCTTCCGAATGTACAATTTCTGATTGGGTATGAGATATCCTCGAGGAATGAAAAATATATAATGCAAAAATTCGCTATAGGCAAGCAGATCAGATATGTACAATAAAAAAATGAGACTCTTTTTTGAGAATCTCATTCGAGAATCCGCAACGAGCGATTGCAAGTGGACAGATTTGTGTGATATATGAGGGGGATAGAGTAGTGGTGAGTGGAGTAATTGTTTAATTATTTCAAACTTTCCTTTTCTCCGAGTACTGTAGCTTCAGTACCAAACCAAGCATCATAGAGGGCAAGCCAACGGGCAGGGATCTCTCTGATATATGCAAAGAGTCCATATTCGAGTGAGACATTGGCAGCACCATATCCGATAGCGTCGATTTTGTTTGCTTTGGCGAGGAATAGGGCTCGTTCGATATGGAATGGCTGTGATATGATAGTAAAGCCTCCTGTGAGAGAGAATACCTCCTTTGCTCGTACAACAGAGTCAAGTGTGCGAAATCCAGCAAAATCCATCGTTATGGCGCTTTCTGGGATTCCTTTTTCTGTGAGTGCTTTTTTCATGAATTCTGGCTCATTGTAGTTGTCATTGCTATTATCTCCAGAGACAATAATATGATGGATTTTTCAGCGTTCATAGAGCTCCTTGGTGGCTTCGATACGAGTCTTGAAAAATAAGTTGCTCCCATTAACTCAGGGGCTGGTTCAGAGCACTACTCCAACTTCATGATTTGGAATCTCTTCAATATTCTTATAGAGAGAGTCTTGAACCGACAATGAGATAATTGCCCATGGAGTGATGAGAATAATTCCGCTAATAATGATGAAGAGGAGGAGTTTATACATTTTGGTTACATTGAAACTATGATTCCCTCTGATTCTGTTCGCTTCTTGAGTTCATATCCACCCTTTTCGATGGTTTTATCTGAGAGAATAATTCGATTCGGAATTCCAAAGAGATCAGCGTCTCCAGCCTTTTGTCCGAATCCAGTATTTCGATCATCAATGAGTACACTCTTTCATTCTGATTCGAGTTTTTTTGCAAGAGTTTTTGCTACTTCGAGATGATCACCAATGACGATGATCTCATATCAGAATGGAGCAACATTTTCAGGCCAGATAAGTCATTTTTCATCAGCAAATTTCTCTGCAATGAGTCCCATAAGACGAGAAATACCGATTCCATAACATCCCATTACGATATTTTTTGTTTGACCATCAGCATCTTGATACTTGAGTCCGAATGCATCAGAAAAACGAGAACCAAGCTTAAAAATATTAGCAACTTCTGATACGATTTTTTTCTCACATTCAGTATGAGCACATTCAGCACAGACAAAATGATTTTCATCAATGATCTCTTTGTTGTGTGCTTGGTCACACTTCGTACAGATAAAAATCTCATCTTCTCCAATTCCTACTTCGGTCTGGAATTCGTATGAATACTTCGAAAAATCACCTCCGCTGGCGAAGGTATAATGAGTGGAATCTGAGAGTCCAAGACGTTCAAATACCCGATCATAGGCACTATGTGCTACTTCAAAATAGGCATCAAGCTCTTCTTGGGTTCGGTGGAATGAGTACATATCCTTCATCAGGAATTCACGACCACGAAGAAGGCCAGATTTGGCTCGTTTTTCATTGCGGAATTTGTTCTGAATCTGATATACGGAACAATTTTCGAGATCCTTATATGATTGGATAAATTCTCCAATAAGTGGAGTGACAACTTCCTCATGAGTTGGATTGAGTGCGTATTCACGACCTTCTGCAGATGGAAGCTTGAATAGGATATCAACCGTATCCCAGCGTTCAGTTTTTTCCCAGTTTTCACGAGCACCAAGGGCAGTCATGAGTATTTCGCTTGATCCAATGGCATCCATCTCTTCACGAACGATATTTTCGATGTTTCTGAGGGTTTTGAGACCAAGTGTCGTATAGTTGTAGGCACCAGCAAGAGTCATACGTATAAATCCTGCCTGAAGAAGAAGTCCTGTACCACGATTATCTGAGCCTGATGGCATTGATTTTTGAGTCTTGAAAGGAAGATTGGAGAGAAGTAACATAAGTATATTGAGGTTAATGAGGGTATTATATGGAGAAATCTATTTTTAAAAAGTGAAAAATTATTTCAGGTTTTCAGGTACAATTGTAGTTCATCCAGAGTTCAAATCGTGAATTCAAGAATCAATCCCATTACCAATATGGGTGATGATTCCAGATTTTCCTGCTTCACGAGCAACACAAAGTTTTGATTGCATCCCGCCAGTTCAGGCTATTGATTTACCAGAACATAGGCTATTGATAGAAGTCTCAGTGAGTTCAGAGGCATCTATTTTTTGAATTCGAGAATCTGGATTATTTGGATTTCTGTAGACACCATTTGTATTTGTAATCAGAATAATCTTATTGGCATAAAAGAGCCGAGCAATGAGAAGTGCATTTTTATCGTTATCAGCTCATCTGCCAACTTCTCTCATTTCTTCTGTGGATATTGGATCATTTTCATTTACGATCGGTAGAATTCCAGCATTCCAGGTGGCCTCTATGGTTTCTGTAAAAGTTCGAGCTCGTTCCTGATAATCCTCAATATCAGCATGAGTTACTAGAAAGCTCGCTACGTTAATATTTTTTTGTCAGAATTTTTCTGCATAGGCATGAATCAAATGTGGCCAACCAACTGCCGCAAGAACTTGTTTATTTTCGGTTTGATTTGAGTGTTTCCGTCCAAACTGAACAGCACCAGAACTAACAAGAAGTATCTTTACTCATTCTCGAATTTTTTGAGCAATTCCTTGAGTGAGCAATTCTACTTTTTGAGATGTTTCAAAGTTAGTTAGTGATTCAGATCATATTTTCACAATTATTGTTTCCATGGTTTAAATTTTAAAAAAATAAAAATCCCCCTCAAAGATATGACTCACGGGAGGGGGAAATTTAGTATTTTTGACGAAATTACCTACCGAGAGTCGGTAGGGGAAGCGGGAGAAGGTATGCCAAAAGATAATTTCTTGTATTCATACAATGAATCATATGAACCAAATAGGGTTTGTCAAAATTATTTTCTCTTCTTGAGGCTCGCAAACCAAGTTTTTTCTTTTTCAGTCCAATCTTGATAAGGATGCATCGTAAAAGAATTGTTGGTGATACGTTTTTCCTTGGTAGTTTCTTGTCAGACCCATTCTGGGATCTCGAATTTCTCATTCTCCGTAGAGAGTTCGATATCAGCGAGCACGATTCCCTTATTTTTATCCTCATATTCGTCGAGTTCCCACTTTTTTCCATCAGTATGGATATATTCGTATCGAGTTTTGATCACTTCACCGTGTCCAATCATAATATAGAGAGCAACACGAGTAGGCATCTCCCATTCGAACTCATCACGAACATTTGGTCCTGTTTTTGCTGTTTTTTTCTGAACCTTGAAGGTAAAAGCAGCACTTTTTTCACCTGATTTCATATCTTCGATGAGTCGAACTCGGAGTTTATTTCATTCCCCACGATGAATCGTAGATTGTACGTATCGTTTTTTTGGAAGAGTGGCCTTCATCTTTTCCCATTCAGGATGATCGGTATTCACCACATATTGTCGTTCGATTTCTTTTGCCATAGTGAAGAGATTATAAGTTGGGATTTATTTGGAAAAGTATCTTTTATTGCATTAACTTCCACTTCCTGTTAATACAGGAGCTTCAGTTGGGGTAATTGAAGGAACTATATTTTCTACAACAGGTTCTGTTGGAGTTATTGCCTCAGGAACTAATTCAGGAGTAGGATTTTCTACTACTGGAGTAACAACTGTCTCGGTTGGCGGAATTACTGGAGTTACTGTTCCAGATTCAGTATTTGTATTTTCTGATCCAGAATTACTTGTTGCTGGAGTAGTAGTACCTGAGTTTGATTCAGGAGTTATTGCCTCAGGAACTAATTCAGGAGTAGGATTTTCTACTACTGGAGTAACAACTGTCTCGGTTGGCGGAATTACTGGAGTTACTGTTCCAGATTCAGTATTTGTATTTTCTGATCCAGAATTACTTGTTGCTGGAGTAGTAGTACCTGAGTTTGACTCAGGAGTTGTAACTGTACTTGTATGAGAAGTAGAACTTCATACAACCATGATAGCAATCCAATCAAATGAAGTCTCTTCTGTTACCGCCTCTTGTGTTTCGATCGTGAATCCAGTTATTGACTTGTTTGTTACACGGTATTTCGCAAATGTATCAGCACTTATGGTGATCTTTGGAGTTTCACTATAGGCTTGTGCGAATGTCACTCGAACTGATTTTTGTCCACTTTGGAGAACTGCTGTGCCTGCCATATCCTTGTCCTGGAACGTCACTCGATCTTCGAATGTTACTGTAGATTGGAATGTCACAGATTTCACAAATATAACTATTTCATTGAAGGTAGTTTTTACTTGTACTATCAATGAGTCAATAGCTCCGATGATAGCATCAAGAAGAGATTGATCCTCGGTTGATACTGGGGAATTGGTATTCTGTATAATCTGAGTAGTTCCACTCATAGCATCAATACGGGATTGGAGAGTATTTACTGTTCCTGAGAGTGATGTAAATTGTTCAAATATTGAGTTAACACTTCCAGAGAGAGATTCAAGATTCTTCGAAAGACTTGTGAATACAGCACTAAAGCTTGTTGTTCCTCCTGATCCAAAGCTTGGATCAATCTTCGTAAGAGACTTGTTGACCATGAATGAGAATCTATCGAGTGGAGAGGTAAGTCCAGAGAGAATATTTCCACTTTGGGTATTTGAGAGGAATGAATTGTACTCTACTTCATCTACTCCATCGAAGTAGGTATTTTGGATGAATACTGCTACAAGACCTTCATCAACTCCAGTGAGAGAAGTAAGCGCCTTACCGATAACTCTACCTGCTTCCGTTGCCTTCATACCAACTCCAGGAATATCTGAAGTAGTAATATAATCACCTGGCTTGATATCCCCATTCTTCGTAGATACCTTCACTGGTACACGACCAGAAAGACCGACGATGACTGGCTTACCAGTCCCATCTGCCTCACCGAGAGTAAGACCTGGTTTTGTTGATATAATACCAAGAGCATGAGAATCATATGGAATAGTTGACTTCGATACTTGAGATACTCCTTCGCCATTCAGAGATACGATATTTCCTTCTGTGGTATCCTGATCATTGGTATAGTATACTTCTGCCACATCAGCACCAGAGAGACGAGTGTAGTTGATGGTAGAATCTTTGGTAAGTGTAGCAGTTGTAGCACTTGCATTGGTCCATTGGAGCTGAGCAGTACCATCAGCTCCTGCCTTGAATACACCAGCATATATGAATGAATCAGCACCTCATGCTCCTGTTGTGCTTACTCCCATTGTAATATCAGTATTACATAGAGCATTTGCATACCAGTTACCAGTATAGTTTGTAGAAACAGTATTACTACAACCTGTTGTTCCAGCTGGAACTAACATTTGAACTTTAAAGGAATTAGTAGTTCTTGTTATACCAGTAATCTGAAACATCCAAGTTTCACCAGCTTTTACGGCGAATTTGAGATCAGGATCAGCTTTTGGGATATTTTGAGCACCAGTTTGATCTAGTATTTTTCTAGCAAGTCATACGGTTTTATCATCAGCATTTCCTGCAAGTACCCATACTGTACCATTCCATATCATAGAACGAGCAGAATTCGGACTGAGCTGAGTACTCATAATTGTGAATGGAGTAGTACCATTATTAGTAACGTATACCATACGACCTGCTGTAGAATCGGTTGGGTTTGGAAGCGTAATGGTTTGTCCTGAATTAGTTTGATTGACATTGAAAATAGTGTAGATATCTACAGTGTCAGTAGCAATACCAATACTTCCTCCGGTTGGAAGATTTGAGATAGTCTTGGTACCAAATACTGTTGATCAAGAATTATGGAATGTAGCTACTGGATTATTAGTTCCAATACCTAATCTCTTGTTATTATTATCCCAATATAGAGCATTGTTGTCTTGTGATATTATTCCGCCACTTCCGGCAAAGAGAATAGATCCAGGAGTAGTAAATGATATCACGGGTGCTGATATAAATGTTTTTGTTCCAACAAATGCTTGAGAACCCGTTGATACAAAACCTCTTGCTACACCTGAGGCATCAGGAATATTGAAAGTATGAGTTGAGCCAATAGAGCTAACATTGAATGTTGTTCCAGAAGTTCCAATAACAAAATTTTGTGTTGCGCCAGTAAGTCCATTAAGATTGAAACTTGAAGCACTTGAAGGAGTTATCCATGTTGGTACTCAGCCTGACATAGTAAGGACAGTTCCATTTGTTCCAAGGGTGAGCCCAATAGTATTTCCTACTCTTGAGAGTCCATTATTGAAAGTAAAGAGATCAGAGAATATACCAGTAAGGTTGTTATATGATATACCCCCAGATGCTGAAAGAGCTGTAAGTCCTATCTTATTATTGAATGTATTCCAATCAGTAGATGAGAGAGCACCTGTAGTTGTAGAGTTAGCTGTGAGGATACCAAATACACCAGTAAGGTTATTGTATGTGAGTGGTCATACAGCAGAGAGAGCTGTAAGTCCTATCTTAGTAGCTACAGTAGATGAGAGAGTAGCGAGTGATCCAGATAAGCTTGTTACATTGCTATTTGTAGTAGCGAGATTAGAGTTAGTTGTAGCAAGGTTACCAGAAAGAGTAGATACATTAGAGTTTGTTGTAGCGAGATTGGTAGTAAGGGTAGCAATGTTACCAGTTGCTGTTGCAAGATTCGTATTAGTCGTAGCAAGACCCGTAGTAAGAGTACTAATAGAGGTAGTATGACCAGCTACCGTTCCTGAGAGGGAATTAAGGCTTGCGGTAAGTCCTACTGTAGAACCAGAAAGTGTAGATACTGTTGTATTGAGAGTAGCGAGTGATCCAGATAAGCTTGTTACATTACTATTTGTAGTAGCGAGATTAGAGTTAGTTGTAGCAAGATTACCAGAAAGAGTAGATACATTAGTATTTGTTGTAGCGAGATTGGTAGTAAGGGTAGCAATGTTACCAGTTGCTGTTGCAAGATTACTATTTGTAGTAGCGAGATTAGAGTTTGTAGTTCCAAGTGATCCAGATAAGCTTGTTACATTACTATTCGTAGTAGCTATACTTCCAGTAATAGCAGCAATAGTTCCAGAGAGTGCATTCTGTGCACGAGTATTTGTGAAGTAGAGATTAGTTCCTTCTGTAAGATTTGTAGTGGTACCTGTCCATCCAAATACACCAGTAAGATTATTGTATGTAAGAAATCCTCCTGTAGCTGAAAGAGCGGTAAGTCCTATCTTATTATTGAATGTATTCCAATCAGTAGATGAGAGAGCACCTGTAGTTGTAGAGTTAGCTGTGAGGATACCAAATACACCAGTAAGGTTATTGTATGTGAGTGGTCATACAGCAGAGAGAGCTGTAAGTCCTATCTTAGTAGCTACAGTAGATGAGAGAGTAGCGAGTGATCCAGATAAGCTTGTTACATTACTATTTGTAGTAGCGAGATTAGAGTTAGTTGTAGCAAGGTTACCAGAAAGAGTAGATACATTAGAGTTTGTTGTAGCGAGATTGGTAGTAAGGGTAGCAATGTTACCAGTTGCT
>JABFSX010000020.1 GCA_013268835.1 Candidatus Altimarinota bacterium
TGCATCAGATTCATTAACCTCAACATTGCCCTCGGGTATTAGTATTTCTGAATCAACTGGTAAAATATTATCTACTTCTTTAGGTGCATTTGTATCAACATGTTTAAGCAATAGCAATTGTCCATATGATACCTATAAAATTGAAGTTTATAATCAACTTGGATCAGCTTTTTATTTAATAAAAATGAGAGTTCTACCAGAACCAGCCCCTACTTCTTTTAATTATCCTTTATCACTATATGAATTTAGAACATTAACAGTTATTTCAAATATTAATCCTCTTTTTCCTACAGGGTCTCCTAATTGTTTGGGAACAAACGATTGTTTTTCAATCAATCCACCATTGCCAAGTGGTATTGAGATTTCACACTCATCAGGTCAAATATCAGGAATTCCAACTAAAAATTCGAAACAGGTTTCAACATCTTATGTTGTTACAGCTAATGATTCTAGAGGATTAATGACTTCAACTCCATTTTCTATTTCTGTAAAAGAAAGAATTCCTGTTTTTAATTATGCAGCAGGAGCAAAATATTCTTTTAAAAAAAGTCAAATAATTAATGATACTGAAGGAAATCCTCCTAGAATTGATAATTCATTAGGATTTGAATTTACTCCATCATGTGGAGCTAATGCAATTCCTATTACTTCATTTTCAATATCTCCAAATTTACCTTCAGGATTGACTATAACAAATTCACCATATCAATGCGGAGATGCTTCAATTACAAATGGTGGAACTATTCATGGAACTCCTACCTCATATTCATCAAATACAACATATACAATAACTGGATGTAATGATGGTGGATGTGGAACAACAACAATTGAAATTGATATTTCTCCTTATTTTTCTAAATTAAAAGGTGGTGAAAGTCATGCTTGTTCTCTTGTAAGAGATGCAGGTAATTTACCAGCTCAAATGATGTGCTGGGGAGCTAATGATAAAAAGCAACTAGGGGAAACATTAGATCAGCTATGTTTACAACCAAATAGTTCAAATATTAATTGTAATGTTCAAGCTAAATATATAAAAAATAATGGAAATAATTTAACTAATTTACTTGATATATCTACTGGAAAAAATCATACGTGTGCAATTGTTCAAGTTAATCCAGCAGTTGCAATTGATGGACAAACAAGTTATTTTGCAAATGGAAATGTGTTATGCTGGGGCGATAACCAATTTAATCAAATTGGGTTAGGATCAGCAATTATATCAACTCCTCAACAAGTATTACGAGCGGATAATGACCAACCATTAAATACTGCATATTCACTCACAAGTGGTGGTGATGATACATGTGCTCTTGTAAATGATGAATATTTTTTGTATGATTCAAATGGAAATCAATTATTCCATTCTAATGGGACCCCACAAATCGAATATAAAGAAGGAAATTTATATTGTTGGGGAAAAAATTATGGAGCAAAAGCTCAAAAAATTATATTCAATGCATCAGATTCAGTTAATTTTTATGCATCAACATCAGTTCAATTAGGGGAAAGTCATGGTTGCTCTGTTTTAACAAAATTTATTCCTGATTCTGAAAATCCTGGAGATTTTTTACAAGAAGCAAATGGAGAAAGAGTTCATTGCTGGGGATTAAATGATAAAGGACAATTAGGAAATAATCAAACATCTTTAGTTTTTTCATTAAGTCCTGTAAAAGTATTGGATTCTTCATTAAATGAACTAACAGGAATTTCATCAGTTATTTCTGGAGGAAAACATTCATGTGCATATACAATTGGATCTCCAATGAAATGTTGGGGTGATAATGAATTTGGTCAAGTTAAAGGATCTATTGGATTTACAAATTACTCAACAGCTCAATTAGTTAATGGAATAAATGGAATTGGAAACTATAGTACACAATTAACAGTTGGAATTAACTATAATAGTACATATGTTTATGGGAGTGATGGAACATATAAGTTTTTTGGTAAAATCCCATTATTTGGTGCTCCTTATTTATCAGCAACATCAAATAATCCATCAAACATTTTATTTAATTATGGTGATGGGTCTTTTAGCCCTTTTGCAGGTGGAGGATCATCAATGATAGGTTCATCATCTAAAGATTTTTATTGTGATTCTTTAATTAATAATGGAAATTTATATTGTTGGGGTAAAAACAATGTAGGTCAACTTGGAACTAACACATTAATTGATAGCATTGTTCCATCAAGAGTCTTTTTTGATTATAATTAATTTTATATAGAAAAGATGAAATTAATTTTTGAAATTGGATTAATTTCATAGATTACTTCACTTTTTTCCTTTTTTTTGGAAGGATTTACCCATTTATTAATTAATATAGTTTATATTTAGGGGTTATTAATGAGAAAATTATTAATTTGTTGTCTAGCAATAATATCAATATCATGCACAAAGCAAAATAGCAAGCAGATAGAAGAATCAATAAAATCACCAAGGGATTCAGTATCGGTACAAAATATATCAGAATCAGTATTTGTGTCATCAGCAGATGAAACAGCACAAATAGGAAGTAAAGAATTAATTTTCCCTGATGTTGCAGAAAATAAAGTTATTAGAAAAAGACTCTATCTTAAAAATACTCTATCATCTGATTTATCTCTTGATTTCTCTTCTTTATCAGCAGCTATATCTGGAACACCATACTCACTAATTAATAACAGTTGTTTAGCAGTATTATTACCAAACAAGGTATGTTATTTTGATCTTCAAATGGAATACTCATCTTCTCTTTCATATGCTCCAATAAATTTTAGACTTTATGGAGAAAGCACTGATTTTGGTCTTTTTTCTTTACTTGGAAATAAACAAGCACCAGTAGCACCAAATAAAAATATTCAATTTACTAAAATTGGTCAATTATCAGATATCAACTCTGATAGATCAATCAGAATTTATCTTAAGAATAATGGGGATATTGTTTATAATTCATCAATGACAATTCCTGCTGAATATCAAGTCGTCAGAAGTTCATGTGTAGGAACTTTATTATCAAGCAGATCATGTTATGTAGATCTTAAAATTAAAGACACTCTAGATCCTAATATTGTTGGTGTTAATAAGTCTATTGACTATGATGGTTCTTCTTTTGCTATCACTGCTGGTTCTGGATCTTCTCCTGAATCTAT
>JABFSX010000013.1 GCA_013268835.1 Candidatus Altimarinota bacterium
TCGAAGTTCGAGGTTTTCTCTCTAATACATATAGTTATTTCGATGCCTACGAAGAACGTGAACTTGTTATTACTGAAGCAAATACTTCAGTAGATGAATTCGGGAATTTTACTGAAACTCGTCTTTCGGCTCGTCGTGCTTCAGAGGCAACTGTTGCCTATGTTCGTGATGTAACTCATATCGATATTTCTCCAAAACAACTCATGAGTGAGACAACTACTCTTATTCCATTCTTGGAACATGATGATGCGACTCGTGCAGAAATGGGAACGAACATGATGCGTCAGGCAGTTCCTCCTATTCGTGCTGAGGCTCCAGTAGTTGGTACTGGTATGGAACGTATTATCGCAGAAGGTTCTGGATATGTGATCAAGGCAACTGATGATGGAGAGGTTATTGGAGTTGATGCAAAACATATCTCTGTTCTCTATGCAAATGGTAAAAAAGTAACCTATGCTCTTCGTACATTCGAGCGATCAAACCACGATATGCTCATTCACCAATGGGCTCGTGTTCATTCAGGTGATAAGATTACTAAGGGGCAGATTCTTGCTGATGGTCAATCAATCGACAATGGTGAACTTGCAGTAGGTCGCAATCTCCTCGTTGCCTATATGCCTTGGGAAGGATATAACTATGAGGATGCTATCATCATTTCTGAGAAGGTAATGCAGAATGACTTCTTCACTTCTGTGCATATCAATGAATATACAATGGATGTTCGAGAGACAAAACTCGGCCCTGAACAAACTACGAACGATATTCCAAATATTTCTGCAGCAAAACTCCAGGATATTGATCTTGACGGTCTTGTTCGAGTTGGTGCCTATGTGAAAGCAGGAGATATCCTCGTTGGTAAGGTAACTCCAAAGGGTGAAGTAGAACTCTCTCCAGAAGAGAGACTCCTTCGAGCCATCTTCGGTGATAAGTCAAAAGATGTAAAAGACTCTTCTCTTATTCTTCCATCAGGTTCAGGAGGAAAAGTTATTGCCGTTCATACACTTCGTCGTGAAGATGGAGATAATCTTCCAACAGGAGTATTCAAACAGGTGAAGGTCTATGTTGCTCAAACTCGTAAGATCGAAGTTGGTGATAAGATGGCGGGACGTCACGGTAACAAGGGTATCGTTTCTCGAATTGTTCCAGTAGCGGATATGCCGTTTATGGAAGATGGAACTCCAGTAGATATCATCTTGAATCCACTTGGTGTACTTTCTCGTATGAATATCGGTCAGGTTCTTGAAACACATCTTGGTGGTGCAGCTCGTAAGCTCGGAATCAAGGTAGCCACTCCAATCCTCAATGGTCTTACAACAGATCAGATCAGTGAACTTATGGAGATGGCTGGTATTCCAGCTGATGGAAAAGTGCAGCTCTACAACGGAAAAACTGGTGAAAAATTCAAAGAAAGAACCATGGTGGGAGTGAAGTATATGCTGAAGCTTCATCACCTCGTAGAAGACAAGATCCATGCTCGTTCTGTTGGTCCATACTCTATGGTAACTCAACAACCACTCGGAGGTAAGGCTCAGAATGGTGGTCAGCGTCTCGGGGAAATGGAAGTGTGGGCTCTTGAGGGTTATGGTGCTGCCAATATCCTCCAAGAGATGCTCACAGTGAAGTCAGATGATATCAATGGTCGTACGCAACTCTACGAAGCAATCGTGAAAGGAAAACGTATCAAGCGTCCAAACGTTCCAGAGTCATTCAACGTTCTCCTCCGTGAACTTCAGGCTCTCAATCTCAATATCGATCTCCTCTCTGGAGAAGAAGTTGAAGAATTTGAAAAGATCATGAAGGATCGTTACGAAGAACTCGAAAAACTCGATGGACAATTCGATATCGAGATCGATCTCCCAGAACCAACTGAGGTTGTAAGCGGAGAAGATGCCCCAATTGCGAACAGCATCGAAGAAAAATACGAATAAAAAGTGAACCTAAAATAAAAATCTAAGTATTTCCGAACATCCCACCACTTCCTTTGTATGGCATAGTCCAAGAGAAAAAGAAACATTTGTTTTCTTTCTGACCTCTTCACTTTACGTGATACAAAGGGCAAAAGTGATTTGCTCCGTCATCCTGAGCTTGCTAAGGATCCAGAGTCCCAGAAATCTGGATTCTTCGTTCCTCAGAATGATGAAACCAATCCTAATCACTAACTTCTCAAAATTTATGTTTCCAATGACAAAAGATCTTGAAAATTTTCTCAATGACAAGATCACCGATTATTCTCAAATCGGTAAACACGCCGGAAAACGAGATATTACCGTAGGAAAATCTCTCGACAATCTTCGAGCGATTTCTGTAGGTCTCTCGGACAAGGATGATATCCGAGCTCTCTCATATGGAGAGGTGCTTATCTCTGAAACGATCAACTACCGTACACAACGCCCAGAACGAGGTGGACTCTTCTGTGAGCAGATTTTTGGTCCTCGTAAGAACTACGAGTGTGCCTGTGGAAAATACAAACGAATCCGATATAAAGGAGTAATCTGTGAACGATGTGGAGTAGAAGTAACTACTTCTCAGGTTCGTCGTCAACGAACAGGTCATATTGAGCTTGCTGCTCCAGTAGCTCATATCTGGTATCTCAAGTCAGTTCCATCTCGTATTGGTCTTATGCTCGATATTTCTGTAAAGAAACTCGAACAAGTGATCTACTTTGCTTCATATATCGTTACTGATGTATTCGAAGACAAGCGAGAAGAAGCAATTGCTGAGCTCGAAAATGCATACAAGAACCAGAAAATCACGGTTCAAAAGGATCTTCAGAATATTATGAATGATCTTACTCTTAAGCTTGAAGCAAAAGAAATCTCTAAAAAGGAATTCCATGAACTCGAGATGATGCATATGAGTAAGATCGATCAACTCGATGCAGAATACAACAAACTCAAAGATCTTCTCAAATCACTTCGTGAAGCAGAAGTAATTGGTGAGCTTGATTATCGTATTATGTACGAGAAGTTTCCTCATGTATTCAAAGGTGGAACGGGCGCTGAGTATCTCAAACTTCTTCTTGAGCGTATTAATCTCAAAGATTTTATTGCAACAGAACAAGCAGAACTCAAGGTATCTCCAAAGAGTAAACATAAAAAGATTCTTCAAAAACTCAAACTCGCTTCTTCACTCTTTAAATCTGGTCAACGCCCTGAGAATTTTATTCTCTCAGCCCTCCAGATCCTTCCTCCAGATCTTCGTCCGATGATCCAACTTGATGGTGGACGTTTTGCTTCGTCAGATCTCAATGATCTCTACCGTCGTGTTATCAATCGTAACAATCGTCTTCGAAAACTCTCTGAACTTGGTGCTCCAGACGTAATTCTCAAGAACGAGAAACGTATGCTCCAAGAAGCAGTAGACACACTTCTCAATGGTGATGTTCGTTCGAATCGTCCTGGATACACCACAGCGAGCAAGAAAAAACTCAAATCACTCTCTGATGTTCTCAAGGGTAAGCAAGGACGTTTCCGTCAGAATCTTCTCGGTAAACGTGTGGATTACTCTGGTCGTTCGGTTATTATCGTTGGTCCTGAACTCAAGATGAATGAATGTGGTCTCCCAAAGACTATGGCACTCACTCTCTTTAAACCGTTTGTTATAGGGTATCTTATTGCTCAAGAACAAGCCTATAATGTGAAACATGCAGAGAAGATTATTGAAGAAAAAACAAAAGAAGTTTGGGATGCTCTCGATAGTGTTATCGAAGGAAAATATGTTCTTCTGAATCGTGCTCCAACGCTTCATCGTCTTGGTATCCAAGCGTTCCGTCCAGTTCTTATCGGTGGTAAGGCGATTCGTCTTCATCCTCTCTGTTGTACAGCGTTCAATGCTGACTTCGATGGAGATCAGATGGCAGTTCATCTTCCTCTTACGATCGAGGCTCAATTCGAGGCATCAAACCTTATGGTGACTTCAAAAAATATGCTCAATCCATCAAATGGTGAGCCAATCGTAGCTCCTTCACAGGATATGATCCTTGGATGTTATTATCTCACAAAGATTGATATCGGTGAACCAAAACTTGCCTTCGCAAGTGGCGAAGATGCTCTTGCAGCATATGAAAATAACATTATCACTCTTCATACACCAGTAAAGATTCGAGTTAATAATACTCTTCTTGATACAACATACGGACGATATCTCTTTAATGAGATTCTTCCAGAGGAGCTCAAGTTTGTTAACGAAACCGTTGGTAAGAGTGCAGCAAAAAAGATCCTTTCTAAGTCATTTGATATTCTTGGAGGTGAGGCAACTGCTTATCTTGCTGATGCGATCAAGAATCTTGGATTCAAGTACGCAACGATTTCAGGTCTTACAGTTTCTGCTTTTGATATGATTATTCCAGAAGAGAAGTATGTATTCGTAGCAGAAGGGGAGGAGAAAATCAAAGAAATCCAAAAGGCACATTGGCATGGTCTCGTTACCGACAATGAACGATACCTTCAATCACTTCAGGTTTGGTCTATCGTCAAATCTCGAATCGAAAAAGAGATGAAACGAAACTTTGATCCAAAAAATCCAATCTACAACCTCATCGATTCAGGAGCTCGTGGTAACTGGTGAAACGTGACTCAGCTCTGTGGTATGAAGGGTCTCGTGGTATCTCCGACTGGTAAGACGATCGAACTTCCAATCAAGTCAAATCTGAAGGAAGGATTTACTACTCTCGAATACTTTATTGCAACACACGGATGACGTAAAGGAAAGGCAGATACGGCCCTCAAGACCGCTCAGTCAGGATACCTCACTCGTCGTCTCGTAGATGCAGCACAGAATGTCCTCATCCGTGAACATGATTGTGGAACCATTCACTTTGAAACATTTGAAGCAAATTCTGAGAAATCACTCTTCGGTGATACCTTTGAAAACAAGATTTTTGGTAAGTTTACCGCTCGAGACGTTCTCTCTGTAGATGGAACAATTATTGCTCCAGCAGGTACTCTTATTAATAAGACAGTCCTTAAAGATATTCTTGATAAGAAGGCGGTGGCAGTTTCTGTACGTTCTATACTTACTTGTGAAACAGAAGAGGGGGTTTGTCAGAAGTGTTACGGTCTCGATCTCGCTACCTCAAACCTTGTGACGATCGGAACTCCAGTTGGTATTATTGCTGCTCAGTCGATTGGTGAACCAGGAACTCAGCTTACGATGCGAACATTCCATTCGGGATGAGTTGCGTCAGCGGGTGGAGATATTACGGCAGGTCTTTCTCGAGTTGAAGAACTTTTCGAAGCTCGAAATCCAAAATACCTTGCTGAGATTGCACCATTTGAAGCTCGTATTATTTCCGTTGAATCAGAAGGAAATATTACAACTGTTACTCTTGAGGCTCTTGAACAAAAAACTCGTGAGTACTATACTCTTGATGAAACAATGAAACCAACAATTGCAAAAGGCGATACCGTCGAAGCAAAACAGATCATTGCGAAATCAAAAGAAACGAAACAAAAGATCCAAGCAACTCATGCTGGTCGGGTAGTAAAACTTACAGATGATGTGATTACTATCGAAGATCTCGTTGCAGAACGGGTAACATTTGAGGTTCCAGCAGGACGAAATATTCTTGTTCGAGAAGATGATATCGTGAAGATCGGTTCTAAGCTCACTGAAGGACATATCAATCTCCAATCTCTTATGGATACAGCAGGAATGCTTGCTACGGAGATGTATATCGTAAATGATATTAAGGAAATCTACTCTTCTCAGGGTCAGACGGTAAATGCGAAACATATTGAACTTATTGCTCGTCAGATGTTCTCGAAGATCCGAATTACTAATGCCGGAGATTCTACATTCTTCCCTGGTGATATCGTTGATGTGATTCGCTTCCGCAAAGAAAATAAGGATATCGTGAAAGCAGGTGGAATCGAGGCTCTTGGAGTTGATCTCCTTCTTGGTCTTACAAAGATTTCTCTCTTTACGGAATCTTGGCTCTCTGCGGCATCATTCCAGGAAACCGTTCGTGTTCTTGTGGATGCATCAACTTCTCGAAAAGTGGATCATCTCGATGGACTCAAAGAAAACGTTATCATCGGTCGTCTTATTCCAACCCTTCAATACTTCGATAATAATCGTGATGTGGGTGAATACTTTGCACACGAACGAGATGGAGAGTTCGAAGATGATTATTCTTCTGAACTTGAAATCACTACTTCAAGTACAAGTATGGTTTAGTTCCAGAAAACAGCTTTGTAAAATTTTAAATAATCCCTTCGGTCAGGAAGGGATTATTTAGTTTTTTGCTTTTTTAAAAGATATATGTTACTCTGAATATGTCATTATTTATTTTTAATAACATATAATAATATGTACACCAAAAAACAACACATAGTCAGAAAGACTATTATCGTTTCACTTTCATTTATTCTTGGTTTTGCGAGTGCTGTTTTTGCAGCAGCAACCTACGATGCAAATGTCCAGAGTCGTGCAGCGGCCATGATGAAAACAATCAAGTCTAATGCAAGTACTCTTGCTCCAGTTGATCAGACAGCATATTATACACTTGTTCGTCTCAATATTGAATCGCTTATTCAAGTTCTTATGAGTGTCAATTCTAGTCTTGATGTCGAAATTGGTTCAATTTCTGAACTCAATGATGCTAATATCTTGAATCAGATTACAAATGTTTCCACTACTGGTTCAAGTACACTAGCAAATACTTCTACTGCAAGTACTAGCACATTTACTGTTACAGTAAATTCTGGAATTCTCTATTGTGGAGATCCAACGAGAAATGATTATACAACATATAGTCCAGTAGATAAAAAAGTTATTATTCAAAAATCATATTGTAATGAAAAAGGTGGAAAAATCTGGATAAAATGTAATGGAGAAAATACAAATATCAAGACTGTAGATAGTTTTCAGGGTGGAGAAATACTCACATGTCCAACTACAAGTGTTCAAACACCTGGAACTGCAACATCAGTTTCTGCAGGAGTATCAACTTCTACCAATAGTTGTAAATGGCAATATCATCCTGTATTCTGACCAGTAGGTGCCATGACAATAGATCCTAGTGCTACGAATTGTACACCAAATACTAATGGAACTAAGGCTGTGGAAGTATCTGGTAATCGTCAAACTGTTGCTACTTGTACTTGTCCAACAGCAACAACTACAACAAATACATCTACAACAACTACAACTCAAAATACACCATCTTGTGCTGGTACAGCACCAACAGGTGAAGGTATCATTAAAAGTACTTCAGTATTCGGTATGGTTGGAAGTGATACTTGGAGTTATGTAGCAAACTCAAAATGAACGAGTACTGATCTCGGAATGTCATGTCAATGGACTTGTGCTCCTGGTTATACAAGACTTGAAAATAAGTGTACATCAGGAAGTTCGACAGTGTCTCTTTCTATTACTCCTGCAACGGGTGTATTTAGTATGGTAGATAAAAATACACTTACTCCAGTTGTTACAGGATTAACAAAAGAAAATACTCTTATCTGTAATGAGGTTCTTGCTCATCCAGCATATCCAAGTGCAGTAAGTCCTGCAGGATATTGTAGTAATCCAGCAAATTTTGTTCCATTTTCGGGAAATGAAGATTGGACATATACGAATGGAAAATGGGTCGGAAATGTAAAATATAATGCAAGCATATATGGTGCAGCATGAATTAAGGCACGAGGATTTTGGAAGAATAAAACTACAGGTACGGTAGTGACATATGATCTCTCTGTAATTGCAGGAAGTAGTAGTACAGCTTCCGTAGGAACTACTAATCAGAATTATAAATGGTCTTGTATTGTTCCAGGTCCAGCAGTGGTAGATACAAGTAATTTTTCTTGTAATTCATCAAATGTATGAAAATCTCAAACAATAGGAGGATACAGTTGTAATTGTACTGGTCCTGCAGTAACTCCAGGAACAGTGTCTTCTCTCAATCAAGTTACACTCACAGTTCCATCAGGAATGGTGGCTTGTGGAAATCCGGATAAAAATGATTATACAACATACGGTACTGTTGGCGGTAAAGTAATTCTCCAAAAAGAATATTGTATATCTAAGGGTTGATATGCATGGGTTGTATGTGATGGTAAGGCAACTAATATCAAGAATGTTGATACTATTAAAGATGGTGAAACATTTACTTGCCCAACAACAAATACTACTACTTCTACCAATAGTTGTAAATGGCAATATCATCCTGTATTCTGACCAGTAGGTGCTATGACAATAGATCCTAGTGCTACGAATTGTACACCAAATACTAATGGAACGAAGGCTGTAGAAGTATCTGGTAATCGTCAAACTGTTGCTACTTGTACTTGTCCAACAGCAACAACTACAACAAATACATCTACAACAACTACAACTCAAAATACACCATCTTGTGCTGGTACAGCACCAACAGGTGAAGGTATTATTAAAAGTACTTCAGTATTCGGTATGGTTGGAAGTGATACCTGGAGTTATGTAGCAAACTCAAAATGAACGAGTACTGATCTCGGAATGTCATGCCAATGGACTTGTGCCCCTGGATATACAAGACTTGAAAATAAGTGTATAATTAGATCAGCACCTAGAACGGTTTGGACGGATGCAAATTTTTCTATAAAAAATCAATTTTCTCATTGACAAAGCCTATATGGATATATTGAGGGTGGGGATTCTACAAATACTTGGGCATGTTTAGATATACCAACTCCAACAAATGAATGTGATAGTCCAAGTAAATTTAGAAAACTTACTGTTGCTGTTGATGGTATAGCTGATGGATGGCAGATTAATCCTAGCAATGGTCGTATTGAATTAAGATGATGATTGTATCTTGATCCCGCTTTTCCTGAGTGAGTTTACACTGGATATGCTCGTACTTGACAATATGGATCAGACACAACAATAATGGAATTGCGACTTATGAAATAATAATTTCTAAAATCCACTCAAATTGAGTGGATTTTTTTGTATCAAAGAATATATGTTGTATGTTTGTATTTTTTTTGGGGTAGAGTAAAAAGTTTGTGTTTTTTAAAAGTATCTAGTATACTTTTGTTATAGTTATTAATTTTTAGTTTTTATGTTAAAAAATATATTCTTTATTCTTGTATTGATTTTTTCTGTATTTTTTCAAGTAAATTGAGCTAATGCAGCATGTAGTTGAACCGCAGAAGAATGTGCAGAGAGACAGGCTGCTAGTGATGCACGAAAGGCTGCAACCGAAGAAGGAATAAGGGCAGATGCAGCAGCATATGATGCAAAAAAATCGGCAAGTAGCTCAAGTGATCCTGTTAGTGAGTCTGCTAAAAGCATTACAGCACCACCGTCAACTAAGGTAACAAAAATGGCTGATGGATCAGTATCACGTACGGTTACAATACCTGGAAATGATGCATATTCTGTTGGTACAATTACACGACCAGATGGTACAGTAGATAAAGTAACAACTTTTAAAGGTGCTGATGGATCAGTAGTTACTGAGCTTACACGACCAGATGGGACAACAGTTTCAGCAACAAAGGATGCTGATGGAAATTATTCATGAGAATGATCAGCAGCATGAGCAGCTGCACTAATGGAAAATGGAGCAGAGCAGATTATTACTATTACTTCAGAAAAAGTACCAGGTGCTTCATGTGAGTGTATCGCAGAATGAGGATGTTATGTTGATGTTGCAAAAAGAAAATATGAGTGTACTTCTGGAAAGGGATTGTCTGGATTTCAGAGAACCTTTGCTGAGATTATTCGATATGTTATCAACATTGTTCTTCTTCTTGGTGTACTTGCAGTTGCGGGACTTGGTATTGCTTGGTCATTTGCTGGTGGTGATGATATAAAAATGAAAAGTACTCTTAAAAAATGGGCAATCAATATCATTGTCTGACTTATTATTTTATTTATGTTCGGCTATATTTTAAGATTCTTAGCTCCGTGGGTATATGAATAATATTTTTAATAAAAAAAGAGCCTAACTGGCTCTTTTTTTATACTAATAAAATAGTTTGAGTTTTTCATAAACTCTTTATAATATATAAAATTCAATATTCATACATAGAAATATAAATACGCAAATCTTTTCCTAATATACTCTGGTTATGTACACGATATGTATCCAGAAAAAATATCCATATATCACAAATATATACATATTATATTAATACATATTTAATAAATAAAATCGTACGAGTTAGGGTTATTTTTTTGTTTTGTTTAATATTTTTAAATTTATATATATGGGTATTTTTAGTAATCGAAAAATTCGATATTTTGTTGCCCACTTAACTCTTTGGAGTTTTATCTTTCATATTTTTGGACTATCTGGATTGCAGATAGCCTTTGCTGATGATGTAACTCCACCAGTAGTGACAATTGTATGAGCTGATCCTTTGATTATCGCTCACGGATCAACTTTTAGTGATCCAGGTGCATCATGGACAGATGACGTAGATGGATCATGAGTTATTCAGGCTTCATCAGGCATAGTAGATGCCAATATTGTAGGTTCTTATAATCTTGAATATATTTATACTGATGCAGCACTAAATCCTTCGAATCTTGCTACTCGAGTGGTTGAGGTTACAGATCAAACAGCACCTCTTATTACACTTTCTTGAGCAAATCCTTTTTCTCTTGATCTTGGGACTCCATATATGGAACCTGGTTCAAGTTGCTCTGATAATGTAGATATTGTTTGTAATGTCGTAAGTACTGGTACTGTGGATCATACCACAGCATGAACATACACTATAAGTTATGATGCTATTGATACGGCAGGAAATGTGGGATTAACTCTTACGAGAACTGTTAATGTTACATTTGCTTCTGGAAGTGATACCACTCCACCAACTGTTACCCTCATCGGATCATGAACCATCAATATCCTCTCAGGTTCAACCTATGTTGATTCTGGAGCTACTTGGTCAGATAATGTAGATGGAACAGGAAGTGTTCTTA
>JABFSX010000002.1 GCA_013268835.1 Candidatus Altimarinota bacterium
TTCAAACCATAATCTTTCCAAAATTTCCCCTTCCAAAACAGGGGATTTTTTATACAATAAACCTATTATCTTTCTATAATTCAAATATTTTTATGACATATTCAACAGAGTGGAATCTTGCTCGATATTTTTACACAGGTCTCGATGATCCAAAACTTGCTACCGATATAGCAAATATCCTTCCTCTTACAGAGAATTTTTCAAAAAAGTATCAGGATAGCTTTGGGAGTTTTACTACGCCAGAACAAATTCTTGAGTTTTATAGAGATTATACAACTCTATCTCATGATATGGCGACAGCGAGTTACTATCTTTTTTATCGATCGTCACTCGATACACAGGATCTCGAAGTAACCAAAAAAATGGGAGAGATAGACTATATCTATACGGAGGCTTCGAATCAGCTTCTTTTCGTAGCTCAAGGTTGGAAACAGATTGGATATGATCGGATTATCTCTTGGGCGAATGATCCAAAGTTGGCCCGATTCAAGAATGATCTCCTCTCAACTGCAGATAGTATCAAGTATATTCTGGGTGAAGCAGAAGAGAAAGTTCTCAACTTCAAATCTCGACCACTTGGACTTGCTGGATCTCTCCATGATGAACTCACTGGTTCATATGAATTTACAATGACTATCGATGGTGTAGAAAAAAAGCTCACTGAAGAAGAGGTTCGTAGCTACCGACAACATACTGATAGGAGTATACGAATGGAAGCATATAAGAGTCTTCGAAGAGTATATAATACCAAACAAGCTCAGATATCTCTCGGAAATATCTATACTAGTATTGTGAAGGATTGGAGTGCAGAAATCAAGATGCGAGGATATCCGACCAATGTGATGGCACAACGAAATATCTCTGAAGAGATGGATGATGAGGTAGTTGATATGCTTCTATCAGAAGTAGAAAAATCCTATCCTCTCTATCAGAGATTTCTTCGAGCGAAGGCAAAGATGCTCGGACTCGAAAGTGATTTTTCTGTACATGATGTGAGTGCTCCACTCGGAAAAGTGGATAAAGATTTTACATTTGAGGAAGCATATGATCTTCATCTTTCAGTAATGAAGGATTTTGATAAGGATTTCTATGATTATTCTATTCGGATGATCGAGGAAGAGCGTATCGATGTATTTCCAAGGGCAGGGAAGCGTGGAGGGGCTTTTGCGAGTTATCGCAAGTGAGATGAATCATTTGTTTTACTCAATTTTACTGGGAAACTCCGAGATGTTTCGACGATCTCACACGAGCTCGGACATGCGATCCATGGACACCTCTCCCAATGACAAGAAGCACCTGTGTATGATTCTCCTCTTTCGATGGCAGAGACGGCTTCTATCTTCTCGGAGATGCTTCTCGGTGAGAAGGTAAAATCTATCATCTCTCCAGAAGAATACAAAGAATATCTCAATGAGCGCCTTGGCGATATATTTGCAACCATATTCCGTCAGGTACAGTATGTGATCTTCGAACGAGAAGTACATAATCAGATCCATACGGGACAAGAGCTCACATATAAGGAACTTAACGGTTTCTGGAGGAATTCCCAAGAATCACTCTATAGTGGATCAGTTGCGTATGATGTCGGTGCAGAAGATGAGAGTGGATGGTCGATGATCCCTCATATTTTCCATACGCCATTCTACTGCTATGCCTATGCATTCGGGAATCTTCTCACATTTGCTCTCTATAACAAGGTGCAATCAGGAGAGCTCTCAGTTGAAGGCTACAAGGATATTCTTCGTTCTGGTGGATCTGAGCGTCCTCGTGATCTTCTCAGGAAATACAACATTGATATCGCTTCTTCTGACTTCTATCAGTCTGGACTCAGGGAAGTAGAGAAGATGGTGGAGGAGTTTGAGAAACTAATTTAGAAATATTATGAAGAAATATGTTTATATAATTCCAATAATCTTATTCATTTTAGGAATAATTTCCTTTTGCTTTTATAATTGAAATCTTTGGTTCGTGTATCCAGATAAAGAGAGATTTCCTATTCTAGGAATAGATGTTTCGCATCATCAATGAATTGTTGATTGGAAAAAAGTGAAAGAATCATGAATAGGTTTTGCTTATTTAAAGGCTACAGAGTGAGATGATTGGGTTGATAAAAAATTGGAAGAAAATTATTTTGGTACAAAAACAAACCATATCCCAGTTTGAATCTATCATTTTTACTCGCTTAGAATTTCTCCAGAAGCTCAACTTAAAAATATAATTAATACACTTTCTTGAAAAACTTTTGAATTACCAATTGTTATTGATTTGGAATTTTGATGAAATTCTCAAATTCGACCTTCAGTTGAGGCTTTTCAGAAAGATATAACCTTTTTATTGGATTGAATTGAAAAATACCAAAATAGAAAACCTATATTGTATGTAACATATGAATTTAAAGATTACTACTTATCTTGATTTAAAAATTACCCAATTTGGATAAGGGATATAGTTAGCTATCCTGATGAAGATTTGGATTGGATAATTTGGCAATATAAAAATCGGTGACATATTAATGGTATAGATGGATTTGTTGATCTTAATGTGCTTTCTTGATCAATAGATAAATTACTAAAATAGAATTATTTATGCCCACACCAACACAATCCCCATTCTCAAATATCCATCCATTCCTCGATATCGGTATTCCAGCAAAATACTGGAAAACAGGGGTAGTTCCGAATGGAAAGATCCTAACAACAGGGAATCCGTGAGTAGATATGGAATATCTCTTGACGATGGCATATCATCCGAAGCCAGGTTCTGTGAGTTATACGGGAAATAGTGAGTATCCTCAGTTTTCTGAGGTATGATATTCTGGACAGTGTGTGGCCTTTGCGAAAGCAGTATCAGATCGGAGAACTACGCCATCGAGTGATTGGAAACCAGGAGTTTCTCTCGTGGACTTTGTGAATCTTCCAGAATCCAAGATTCCATCTTCTTTTCAGGGTTTGATGATCGCTTGTTTTGATGGAAAAACGGATTATTCGCTTGCAGCAGGAAACAAGAAACACGTTGCTATACTCCTTGGTATCAATAGGAATGCAGCCTGAAAACCTGTGAATATCATTGTGATAGATCAGAATTATTATAATTTTGCACCGTATCTCGCCTATACTCAGAAGATATCGAAGCATGTGATTCCATGGGGAACTATAGCACAAAAATGAGTCTGATATGCTCGAAATTATCATATTGTGAATATCTAGTTTTGTTTTGAAAAAATACCTTTTCAGTTATACTGAATGGGTATTTTATTTTGGCAATATCTTGAAAACCCTTTTACGTAACGTCATCCCGGATAATTTTGTATACTACCGAACGGGGTCTCGTATATTTCGCGAGTACTATCGAAAATATTCCAATTCTATCGTTGCAAATATCTGAAAGGGGAATGAGTTTTTTACAGCATTTCATGCTCTTCCAGGATTTTGGAGTATTACGGCTGAGAAGCACGATGAAGAGATAACACGAGATCAACTCAAAAATGCCTGAATATCTCATGGGATTGTCTTCTGGACGCCACTTCGTCGAATAGAGAAACCGAAAGGATGGATACGTATGCCAAGATGGTTTACGAAGTGGGATATTCATTCTTCTCGGAGTGCTTTTTCTATACTAGATCGTGAGGATTATTATAATAAGTGGTCACCTTCGGCTCGTGCGCATCGTCGTCACGTTCTCGGGAATATGACATCAGGTCATATTCGGGTTGATGTAACTGCTACGATTGAGGATTTTCTAGAACTCTATACCAATACGAAGATTCATGATCCACACAAGTCATTCGTCGCTCGTATGACGGCCAAATTATTCAAGGATACAGAATCTGATTATCGAGTCTATATCGTATACATCGATGATCGTCCACTTGCAGGAGCAATTTTTATCGATGAATGAACCACAAGCGAATATTGGGCATCTTTTTATCATGAGGATTCTCGCCCGTATCATCTCGGGATTGCTATTATGGATCAGTGGTTTCTTGACTCATATAAAAAATGAATACAATATTGTGACTTGGATCATATGCGTGATAGGGGACAATCGCTTTGATATGCCTGATATACTAAATTCAAGGAATCAATTGCAGATTATGATGTATATTTTCATGATATGTGGGTTCGGATATTTTAATTTTTCTCTATGGATTACTCTATACTTTCTCGTTCTTATGATCTTCGTGGTATCTATGAAGTAGATATTGATGGTGATTTTTTCTATTGTCTTGGGTATGCATTTGCTCAGGTAACAGGAAAAAAACGAATTGCACTCGGATATGATGCAAGAACTTCATCACCAGTTCTGAAAACTGCTTTTACTCTTGGGGCCAATCACGCTGGAGCGACTATCATCGATATTGGACTCTGTTCTTCGGATATGCTTTCATTTGCCACATGTCATTATGATGATATTGATGCTGGTGTGATGATCACAGCGAGTCATAATCCAAAAGAGTATAATGGGATGAAGAGCCTGAATCACAAGTGAGAACCATATAACCTCAAAAAATATGGTCCTGAGATGATAGAAATTATGAATAGTATCGAGATTGGATTACTTCATCCAGAGGTAGTTGGAACTATAGAAAAACGAGATGTACAAGAAGATTGGGTCGATCATATTCTTGGATTTATCGGAAAAGACATAGATTTTTCATCATATACGATTGTGGCTGATGGTGGAAATGGTTCTGCAGGAGCATTTATGACTCGACTTGCTGAGCGAGCAGGATTCAAGATGATTCCTCTCTATCTTGATCCAGATGGAGATTTTCCGAATCATCATCCGAACCCAATGCTTGAAAAAAATCGAGCTGATGCAAAAAAAGCACTTCTCGAAAATCATGCTGATCTTGCATTTATCTTCGATGGTGATGCTGATCGAGTGATGGTATTGGATGATACTGGAGAATTGATGACTTCAGGTATTATCTCTTCGATTATTGCTCATGAGATGCTCCTCAAAACTCCTGGAGCAGGATTTATCGGTAATGTGACGATATCTCATATGTATCAAGATACCGTAAGGTCTCTCGGTGGTATCTATGAATCAGAGATGGTTGGACATGTCTATATCCGTGAACATATGATGCGAGATTCTCGTATGGTATATGCTGGAGAACATTCAGCTCACTATTTCTTCCGAGATAACTACTATATGGATAGTGGGATTATGGCAGCAATGGTAATCCTCGCAACCCTTGCAAAGTGATGAAAAAAACTCCGTGAAGTAAAACAAGATTATCAAGACTATATTACGCTTG
Organism: Candidatus Altimarinota bacterium; assembly: GCA_013268835.1. Lineage (GTDB taxonomy): Bacteria > Patescibacteriota > Gracilibacteria > BD1-5 > UBA2023 > JABFSX01. The sequence goes on from JABFSX010000002.1 coordinate 5,264, forward strand.
AGGAGACTAATTTTGAGGTGGCTGATCCAAAATGAGCGATCGAAAAACTCAAAGAAATCTATAAGTTGGAAAAGTGTGATTTGTTGGATTGACTCACAGTGAGTTATAGTGATGGCTCTTGGTACAACTTTCGACCAAGTTCGAATGAGCCACTTCTCCGTCTCAATATGGAAGCTCATACCCAAGAGAGATTTGATGAATTATATAGTGAGATTATGGCACATATTCAGACTTTTGGAAGTGCAAGTAGTCATTAGGAGTTTGTTTGTATTATTTTCTTGATTCAGTCGAATATATATGATATAATTCGCATATGAAAAAAGATGATCTCATCCAGGAGAATATTAGTCTCAGATCTCGTCTTGATCTTGCTCTAGGCTGGATGAAACGGGAGGTAAAAACTGCAAAAAATACTATCCAAAAAAAACAAGTTCAATCAGTAACTCGTAAACACTTCTCTAATCTCTTCGAGCAGGAAGGGATAGATATTATTGTAAGGCGGATTCATAGTGGATTTGGTGATAGCATTAAAAATGCTCCAGAATATACGCTGGAGCGACTGATCGATGCAGAGATATATTGGCAAACCCTCCAAAAGTACCCTACGGTGGATGGGCTTCCTGTTATTCTCGCATATCAGAAGATATTGGATTCTTGGATTGAGGAGAATCTTGTAGAGGATTTTCGTATTCGTCATCGCGAGGAACGAAGCGATCCAGGAAATAATAATGGAATATTTTCTAGCAACTGGATTGCATCGAATCATTCGCAATGACTAGAAAAGGATATTCAGAATATTACCCTAAAAAAATATACTCTATCTATCTGACGACTCTATCAGATACTTTCTCTTGTTCGAGAGGGGAAAAACATAGATTGACTCCTTTCTGATCTGATTTCTTTTTGGAGAAATAATATTCCCGAAGTATTCGATATACTTGTTTCTGATGAGTTTTTTCTTCCATTTTCTGAGCTCATGGATCGAGAAATATTTACCAAAAAACGCCACGAAAATAAGGTGACGTTTGCTGATGCGAAGAAGGTGAGGGAGGTATTGATTGAATCTAATAATTTGTTAAGACTTATTTTTTCTTCTAATTTATAATAAATATCAGATATTAAAAAATAAAAAAATCAATCAAAAATTATATTTGGTTGATTTTTTATGGTATTTTTCTATATACTTCATCTATGATAATACTTTGAATAGATCCATGAACTGCTACTACAGGTTTTTCTGTCCTCGAAAAAGAGGGGAGAAAGGTTCGTATTCTTGAATATGGAGTGATTACTACACGTGCTGGGCTCTCACTTCCAGAACGACTTGTCCAGATAGGGTCTGATCTTACGGAGATTCTTGATACCTATCATCCGACTGTGTGTGGGATTGAGCGATTATTTTTTCTTCGTAATGTGACAAATGGTATCGATGTGGCTCAGGCGAGGGGTGTTATGGTGCATACACTTGCAGTTCGGGGGATTCCTCTTGTAGAGTTCACGCCACTTCAGGTAAAGCAGGGAATAGCTGGTAATGGCTTTGCCAAGAAGCCACAGGTTCAGAAGGCTCTTAAAATAGTACTTGGTCTTACTGAGATACCAAAACCCGATGATGCGGCTGATGCTCTTGCTATCGCCTATCTCACTTCTCTCAAATATACTGGTATCTAAAACCAGAAAAATTCGCTTGCCTTTCGCTTTCTCTTCAATACAATCAATTTCATCACTAACTCATCGTATATGGGTCTTGTCTCCGCATTTGCACAGACATTTCAGGTTACCGAATTTGATATCATATTTTTCTTTGCTATCTTTTTTGGAACCCTCATTATGTACTATTTCTGGACGCTTCATACGCTCTATGAGATAGCATTTGGTGCTATTGTGGGTCTTGGTATATATATTCTTCTCTCTGTTCTTCTCCTTGGTAATGGTCCAATGGGAACTTCTGGAGGTCTTTTTCCATTTCCTTTTGCAGTTTTGATTATTAGCATTGCAGTGTATTCCGTATTTATTCTTGCTGTATTATTTCCACTTCATGGTGGGCTCGTTATTGCTGAAACAACACATCAGGGCGTATATGTTCTTCAGTATCTTTTTGTTGGTATGTTTCTCTCATTCTCAGCCATTTCGATTCTATTCTATATGATAGAACAAACCTATATATTTCAAGTTGGTACTGTTTTTGCTTGGTTTCGAGATAGTGGGTATTATCAAAATATGATTCGTCCATCAGCAGTATTTGGATTTATTATTGCTAATAAGGATATTATCATTCCACTAGGAGTTCTTCTTATGCTCTATAAGCTTCTTCTTTCAAATATTGTTAATGCTGTAATACTTTCTATTTGGTATAATCTTTCTCATATTGGATTTTATCGTAAACATGAGGATACGGCCTATCGTGTAGAGTTTCATGAAGTTGGCGGAGGACATGGTGGGGATGCTCATGGCGGATGACATGATGCTCATGCTGCTCCAGTAGCCCATGATGCTCATGGCGGATGACATGGGGATACTCACGGTCATCATTAGCATAAAGTTTTTTATTTTCATTTTTCCTATGTCGACGAAGCAAACTTTTGAAGAAAAAATCCTCTATAAGACACATCAACATTGGATTATTCCAGTCATTAATTCACTCAAGCTAATTGTTTTGGTAGCTTTACCAATGACTGTGGTAACTTATTTTCTGATGTACTCTTGGATAATCACTCTCTGAGTATTTTTATTTATTTCAGGGATTGTGGTTGCTTATGACCACTATCTTTGGGAACATTCTTGGTTAATGATAGGGAATCAGAAAGTGACTCTTTCTATTCGTAATTGACTTTGGTCACAGTATGCAATGAATATCCGTTATCGAAATATCCGTGATTCAGCGGTAAGTAAAAATAGTATATGGTGATATTTTTTTAAGTATGGATCACTTTTTATACGATCATCAGCAAATGATGGCGAATTTCGAGCGAGTTATGTTCCAAAAGTATGAAAGATATATGCACTCATAAATGCCCTCTCACGCTATTCTGATGATGAACGAGCAAGATTCAGTAGTATTGAGGATCTTCATGATCATCATCAGCGTTCTGAATTCGGGAATCAGGATTAAAATCATCTTATGAAGTTATACTTTTTTATACTTCTTTTACTTATTACAGCTTGTACAAGTCCGTATCATGAGCATTTTTTTCGTGAAAATCCTGAATTCTGAGATGTAAACCATATGGTTTCTGGGGAAATATTTCAATCCACTGGAAATATCGAATCTCTTCCGAATAAGAACACTCAGAAAGATCTTATTACTTCTATAGATAATGCCCAAAAACGAATTTGGATTGAGATATATACTTGGACAGATGCAGCGAGCCTTACAGAGTCGATTATACGAGCAAAAAAACGCTGATTAGATATTCAGGTGGTTGTCGAGGGAAATGTTTTTTGAACGCCAAAAATCAATCTTCCCGTTGTAAAAAAACTAAAAAATGAATGAATCCTAGTGAGTTATGCGGATAATAATAGATATTCTTTTACCCATGCGAAATTCTGGATTATCGATGATAGATATTCTATCAGTACGGGGAATTGGACAGCATCTTTTTTTACAAAAAATCGAGAATATATCTACACAGGGGACGATAAGGGTACATTAACTTTTCTTCAGGAAATATTTTTGGCCGATTTTTCTCATATGGGGTATAAGAGTATTACAGATATTCCATCTCATATTGTTATCTCTCCACTCGATGCTCGCATGAAAATCGAAAAATTGATTCGTTCCACACAAAAAGATATTACATTGTATATCCAAACATTGGATGATGAACATATATTATCTCTCATAGGGCAGTTGTATTCTGAGAAGAAAAATATACAGATTTGTACTGCTGATAATGAGACAAATCGAGCTCGTATGTGAGAATTTCCATTGTGGCATTGGAAAGTTATTAATAAACCATATCTTCATGCAAAGATAATTATCGTGGATCATTCTCAGATATTTATCGGGAGCCATAATCTCACCACTAATGCGATAGAAAATAATAGGGAAATGTGAATTTTACTCAATCATAGAGATGATATAGTAAATAGTATTCGGAATAATTTTATTTCTGACGGTTGTGACTAGCATTTTTTTGCTTTTTTTTTTGAGATGTGATAGGATGGCAGTATGACTTTCTTAAAGAATATCCTCATCTTCATACTTTCAAGTGCTCTTGCTGCCTTTTTTGTATATTGATCCTTTGTTTTTGGTACGGCAAGTACCAAGGTTATAAAGGTAAATGGGCTTCCTGAGATAAAAAAATCAACTGTTTCAATTGCCGTAGAAAGTAATGGAAGAGATAAGCTTCTTTATGGTAGATATACTACAGGATCAACTTCTACAGGTGTTTTGGCACTTGATTTTTGAAGACTTTCAACGGCATTTGCTGTTATGAAACCATTTCCTAGTGTTTCTCTTTCCTGAAGTAATGTTATCCAATTTAAAGATTTTCAGGGAATTTTTTCATTATATGATCCATTTTCTGTTTATGAATTATATCCACTTAGTAAGATGTATGATATAAAGCAGATTACAAATGGAAGTTTGTATATTTCTGACGAACCCGATGGTACAGTTTCAATATATTCTATTGATGCTGTAGTGGAGTTGTCTTTTTTTGATCAATGAAAAAAGATGACTGATATGATTCTCTTTCCTGGAATGTATATACGATTTGATCCCCAAGCAAATAAGGAGCTACAATGAGCAGATTTATTTAGAATAATGCTAGTTCTTGGTGATGAGAAAAATGATAAAAATACAGGACTTGAGTTTGTAAATCCGAGAGTGGATGGAGGGAAAGGAGAAGATATATTTTTTATGTATAAGCTTCCAGCATCAAGTCGACCTCTTTTTCAGATGCTTCACCTACTATTCCGAGAAAGAATTAGTCAGGTTGATCTCGTAAAAAGCTATTCTACCAACTATACAAATAATCTTGTGGATGATCGAAGCCTTATTCTTAATCCAAGTAAGAAAAATTATTATCTTCTTGATGATTTACAATCCGTTCTCTCAAAGGCAGTGATGACACAAATGGAGGGGCAAGACTTTAGAGATAGAGTAAATAAGATATATGATGAATCTAAAAATCTTGTAAAGTGAAATAGTGTAAATAATACTCTTGAGGCATTTCTAACAGATACAAGATTTGCTACATTTGCTGGAAATATTCAACATAATCAACTTGATACTATTTATAAGGAAACAGCAGGGATACTTGGAATTACTCCACCAGATGGAAAATGAAAATTTTTTCAGTATCTTTCGGATATTTATTCTCGAAATATTATTACCCGAAGAAAAGATCCAACTTTTTCTTGAATTGATACATATACACCAACAGCAGCTGGACTCGCAAGAACTCTAGATAATCAAAATATTGAATCAAAAGATTATTTTGATATTACGCTTTACGCTTATCAGATTCTTAAAAAGGCTCAAGATGGAGAAATGTTTACTGAAGAGTCTCTGACATCAGCAGCAACGTATGAACTTATTGAAACACTGTTTGGGGCTACCGAAAAATATATTCAGTGAATCTCTGACATAGCTATTAGAAAATGAGCCTATCAAACTCTGGTGGTTCAATTTTATAACCCTCTTTCAAATGCATTAAGCAAGTCATTATATAAAATATATACAATTAATAGAGGTTGATATGTTTATTTTAATCCTGATTATATAGAATGAGAAACAATAAAACTCGATCCTAAAATGAAGAGTTCTATTGAAGCAATGTATTATATTCTCAATAACACGTATGAGAGAATTGCTCCATTGTATGATTCAAATGATCAGAAATATGCTCTTATATCATTTCATGATGCTATTCTTCGAATTGGTGCCTTTGCTGAGATGGCAACAGAGTGAGAGTATCGTGAATATCAGAAAAATCCATATATTGGAATTGATGTATATGATATATTTATGCCAAGTATTAGTACTAATGGAGAAATAGACAGGAAGCAATCAAATAATAATATTATTTCTGATGTAATACCAGAAATACCATTGGTGATTCCAGAAGAAGTTATTGGTGATAGTATAGAGGCTACCTGAGCCTCTAATGAAAAATTATCAGAGCCTTCCCCATTAGAGGTAGTATCAAGTACGTGAAATACAATTCCTCAATCGCTTTCTACCGAAACAGGAGCAGTTCAATAAGCTAAAATCTCTCATACTATGAGAGATTTTTATTTTTCCATTCTTGTATTTTTTTTAGATCCCCAGACAGCAGTATTTTTGGTACTTTTAATCATTCAAATATTTCAGGGCGAGAGTATTGGGGATATTCTTTTTTTCACTGAAGGTTTTCTGAGAAACTTTCTTCTCTAAGGGATTCTTCTGATAGGGCTCATGGAATAAGTCGAACAATGCTATCGATGATAACAAGCGATGCGATCTCTCCACTTGAGAGTACATAGTCTCATATGGAAATCTCTTGTATCTTAAAAAGATCAAATATTCTTGCATCTACTCATTCATAATGGCCACATATGATTATGTATTTCTGAGATTCCTCAGATAATTGATAAGATAATTTTTGAGTAAGTTTTTTTCCTTTGGGTGAGGTAAATAGTATAGGCATTTCTCAAAATGTTTCTAAAATCTCTCGTAGGCATTTTGTGAGGGGCTCCACGGTTATAAGGGTACCCGCACCTCATCCATATGGACGATCATCAACACGTCGAGTATTACGAACTGTCCAATCGGTAAGATTGTGTACAACATAATGAAAGAGCCCCTTTGATTGGGCTCTTTGCATGATACTTGTATCGAGATATGGTTTAATACTCTCAGGAAAGAGGGATATAATATGAATCTCAAGCATAATTATTGAACATTTACTATCTCTACTTCAAAGTAGAGATCTTTTGCCATAAATGGATGATCGGCAAGTACTGCTACACTTGTATCTCCAATTTCTTGGATAGTGATTTTGCTTCCATTGTTTGGAGTTACAGATTCACCAACAGCAAAGTTTCTTCCGTAGAATGGACTTTCTTTATTAGTTACTTCAAATGTAACATTTTCTCCTTCAATGGCAACAATTTTAAATTCAGCACCAGTACCACTCGCAGTAGCTCCTACTTTAATTGATTTTTTATAGAAAGGGTTTCCGATATTATCAATTGCAAGAGTAATGCTTCCAGAAGATACATTGATTACTTTTGCAATAGCGTTGTTTGCACCAGTAAGAGTTCCTCCAACTTGAGCAGCAGCAACAGCTGCCTGCATTTCTGCAGGGAATTGAGCTTTTTCTATTGTTTGAGTAAGAACATCATCAAACATTTTTCTATCTCGAGTAAGAGTAAATTGAGGTGCAATTTGTTCCTTTCCGATAAGAACAGGTCGTCCGTATCCTTCAGATGGAATAACTTTAATAGTTTTCTTTTCTCCTTTTTTAACTCCCATAAGTCCTTTTTCAAATCCATAAATTACTTGATTCTGACCAAGGGCAACTTGGAATGGTTGGTATGTGGCACCAGTTTGGTTAAGTCCATTTGCTTGCGCAACTGCCTGAAGAGTTGTTTCTTGTACAGGTCCTGTTTCTGAATCAGCACGAAGGGTATAATTGAGTGTAACAACAGACCCAGTAGTAGCTAGTATATCTGTAGTAGTATCAGTAGTAACACTAGTAGTACCTGAAGTTGTTGCAGTTGGAGGAGTTATTGTTCCGGTTGGTTTTGTAGGAACTGTAGCAGTACAGCTTGCAAGAAATAAGGCAAGAGCAGATACTATGAGAATACGCATAGAAAAAGTATTAAAGAAATAGAAAATATTTAAAGGCAATATAGATATATATGCCAATTGATGAGTATTTTATAGGTTTTTTCATTTTTGCAAGCTTAATAAGGCTAGCTCTATTGATAAAATTCGTCATAATTCAGTATCTTTGAGTCATTTTCCCCTTTTGTATGCGATATTTATGTCTATAAGTTTTTCATAAATTTTTTTAAGTTCTGGATATCATATCCTTGATCAGTATCAATTTTTGAGTGCAAATGGATGTATTTTTATAATTTGAGCAATCTCATTTTCTTTGTATCAATGATGTTTAAGATATTTTATTGTAATATGGTTACTAAGAGCTCATATGAGTCCAGTTAACCATTTTGAGCTATCATTGTTAGTATTGGCAATTCGATTGCAGAGATGAATACATAAAGGAATATTCATATTGACTATTGCATCAGAGAGTCAAAATGTTGTTGCTCAATCGAATCCATAACAAAACTGTATAATATCATCTTTTTTTAATTCTATATTGGCCGTATTCAATAATGAGATGGTTTCTAGAGTATGATAAATACTATGTCAAAGAAATGGATTACTCTCATTCCTATCACGATACTTTTCTTCATTAGCATAAGTAGCAAGTACGAGGGAAATGCGATCAAAATCTATATTTGATCGCATTTCCCATATTTTCTTATCCCATAGTGTATCAATTTTTCTTGTATCAGCATTTTTTTCAAGCCAAGAAATTAATCCCTCTTCCTTGCTTCAAATGTCATGAAAAAGAAGAAAATGATCATCAGGAATATCATTAGATTTTTTTTCAAGTATTTCTTCTATTCATGGCGTTTTGCTTTTTCTATCTCTTCCGCCTCGAAATATAAATAGTCTTTTCTCTAAAAAGATACCTCACATTAGTATTATCTCCCCAATTCATTTGAGATTACTCCCATCAGAAAGATCATATCGGTCAATATTAATACTCCCATATTTATTCTCAAATGTTCCGAGCCATCTTTTGATTTCTAGTTCTACTCCATAGCTATCATTTCCAGTAATGTATATGATATTTTTTTTCATATAACCATCCTAGGGCTATCTTTCAAAAATTCAACTTTTCTTTTTATATTTTCTCTTTACTATGAAGTTATGTTTAAGGTAGCTATAATCATTTTTCTGTTTTTTTTCCTTTCTGCATGTTCTGAGGGTACAGATTATTCTGATGTTCAGATTATTTGAAAAGAACAATGAAACAATTCACTTAAAATTAAATGAAGAGGAGTAATGTTCGATGATGGATCAGTACTGACGAGTGCCCATGTTGTGAGTGATGATCGTATTAATTATACCATAGAAGGAAAGGAATATTTTACTATAGAGCGTGATGTTTGAGGTGATCGTGCTATTCTGATTCAGAGTGGAATACAAACAATATATAGTTTGAATATGTTTCCTAAAAAAATACATACAGGCAGTATTGTGTCTACCAAAGTAATAAGATCTTGATCAGTATCTTTACTGACGTGATCAGTACTTTTCCCTCATAAAAGTATCGTGGGGTATGATTCTTTTGGTAGGGTAGTAGAGCTCAATTGATTAGTCTTAACTGATATGGATTTAATATCTTGAGATAGTGGAGCGGGCATATATGCAGAAAATGGGGAACTTATAGATGTTGTGCATGTAAAATAATAAAATAAAAACACCCGAAAGGGTGTTTTTATTTTTAGTGAACTCATCATCCTCCACTTCACTTTTTTCCAGGAGCAGTACCAGCAGGAGCAGTACCAGCAGGAGCAGTACCAGCAGGAACAGTACCAGCAGGAGCAGTACCAGCAGGAGCAGTACCAGCAGGAGCAGTACCAGCAGGAGCAGTACCAGCAGGAGCAGTACCAGCATCTTTAATCATATCTTTATAGATTCGATTTCAATCAGAATCATTTTCTAAATATCCTTTTTGGATAGATCATGTTTTATGTTTATCCGTTAGTGTCGTCATATACTTATAACTATCAATTCACATTGCATCTAGATTTGTTTTTAAGTCTTTGGTATTATATCCTGTAATTTTTCATTTATCATCTTTAATCGCAAATTTATCTAGAACCAAATTGAGTAGTTCTGTGCTTTTTTCTGCTTTATTTCATTTAGTTTCAAGTCTTATCTGAACCATAGCTTCTCAAGCTTTACTACCATTGCTTAAATCGGCCATATTACTAGTTTTTATATTTTCTATAGCACGTACTGTTTCTTTTCGAGCAGCAGCCTCAAGTCACATCATCTGTCCAAGAGGACTTGTAGCATCAGCATTCATTCTAGAATCTTTATATCATTGCTCGATTTTTCATATACCTTTCTCAACACCACTCATACTCATTCCAAGACCAGGAATTGGAGTATATTTTGGTATACTCTTTGCCATGCCACCTACTTGCTTTCCTAAAGATTCAAATGGTTCAACTGCAGCCTTTACTCATTTACTTACATTCTTAGCAGCCATAAATGCCATCCATATAAATACAAGAGCAATAACATCAATAATAAGTGTACCAAACATACCACCAACAGCATCTATGGCACCTATACCAGTTGTTTCTTCTTTTGATTGATTTACTGTTTTTCCAAGGAAAGAAAATGTGATATCACCATATTTGAGCATAGTGATACTATACTTATTTCCAGTATCTTCATTAGTTTTTATTTTTCTGAGAATTTTATTCTCGGCACTTCCCATTATATTTGCAATAAGACATCCTTCTCCTTCAAGATCGCAAGTTTGAGTAGGTGCTGCTGCTCATTTTGGCGTTGCTGGTCATTGAACTGCATTTATAATAATAAGTCAAAATGATAGTGTGAGACCAACTATAGCAGGAACAAATGCAAGACCTATGAATTCTTTTATACTAAAACTGTCATCATCTCATCATAAGAGGTTAGAACCTGCTACAAAACGAAATGTGAAGAGTGGGGAAAATATAGCATACATCCAGAGCTTTATTGCTCTCACAAAGAGCATAGCAGCAAGTGCAAGTGTCAATAATCAGAATACTAAGAACATAATTGCTCCGACCACTGAAGAATGTACTATGTTTAATGCAGCACTAGCTACATCAACTCCCGTTGATAATGATTTAATTTCTTCGAATTTAAATATAGAGTAACCATAAACGATCATTGGACCGAACATTCATCCTCATTTTTCTAGAAATTGTTTTGGACTTATACAGGCACCAGGACATTTTGATACTTCTTTTGAGGATCCAGTTCATGTGTTATCTATACTTACGCTCATTGGAATACTTTTTTCTGTAAACCATTTTGAATCTGATTGTGCTATGGTTTCGGCAGGAATAGTCATCACTGATGCTGTCACGACGCTAGCAATAGATACCGTCCATTGAACAAACCACCAAGTAAAAGGTACCATAAGAATACCAAGTGCAAGTTTTGGAAGCATTACCTTATAGCTAAATTTATCTTGATTGAACATAGTTCCAAGAGCAATGAAGATCAAGAGTATGGCATATATAAAGTAGACAATATTGGATACAGTTATCCAAAGCTTATACATTGGCTCTCTCAGATTAAAAATGTCACCACTTGTCCAATCTGGAGACATAAGCCATCCGACAAATAAAACAATAGGTGTCACTATGGCTGATATTGCATAGAGTACTATATTGAGGGTAGTAATCATGCTATTATAGGCTTCCATAGTTTTTGCAGAAGCATCATCTTTTTTTGCTGGTTCTGCAGCATAGATTGTACTTGGCTCGTATGAGAGACTTATTATCGTAGAATTGTTCTGATTCTTATTCTCGATATGAATATTCCCAAAAAAACCACCAAAAGCGATGAGAAAGAGGAATAGATATGTAATAGTGCGTTTCAGATACATAGGACAATAGATTTAGATCGTAGGACTGAAATGTGATATAGTATCATTACACCACAATTTGTTTTTTTTTGCAAATAATTGCTACTTATAAGAAAACTCCCCATTATTGGAGAGTTTTCTCTGCATTTACTTCTTTTTCGGTTTGGATGAGTTTGAGTGTTTTTATAAGCTCACTTCCAGAATCAGGTATTACAACGGTTGATCTCTTTATGAGGGCATCTTTATTATTTACGAGAGTATCGATGAGTTTCAGATTTTTCGTTTGAAGGGTAGTATAGCTTTTTTTGAATTTCTCAAGATATATGAGATATACACGAGCTCTTGTATCTTTGTTTTTTGCTCATACATAAGTATCGATTGCTCCATCAACTCCAGAATAATCATACCCAACAAAAGATGATTCCATTACTGTCTTTGCTCAATTAGTATCCGTATTAGATTGATTGATAATTCCTGTAAGATCTGCTATTTGTTCATTGATAATAGTGATACGTTCTAGTGTTTTATTATAATAGCTCTTGAGAAGAGAAATATGCTCATTAAGACTTCTTTCTCTACTTGTAGCATTATCAAGAAGGGTAGGAATATCAGTTGAAAGGATATTTATATAGCTTGATATAGCTATCATATTATTTCCAATGAGTTTTTGTTGTCCTGCTTCAGGATTTTCGAGTACTTCCGTTATAGAGATGGTATTTGATGCCGTATTAACAGACTGATTTTTTATCAGGCTTTCTTTTTGTCAAAGCTGAAGACTCATAGCTGTTGCAATACTTCCAAGATAGTTAATATCTGCTTGTTGGAATGCGAGATCATTGGCTCCTGCATTTGTTTTAACTCAGAACATTGGTCCTACATATCCCCAAGAGAGATGAAGTACCAACGTGAAGAATAGCGTCAGAATGAGTGTGTTTTTGATGAAGTTCTTGACTTCGCTCGTGAAAACCATAGTTTAGAAATAATCTTTTTAGCATTCTATCGTTTATATCCATTTTTAGCAAATAAAATGCGTTATTTTTTTCTTATTTCGTGATTTTTACTCGTATTATTCACGAATTGTACATATCTAGTACCTACGTATAATCTTTCTGTAGAACGATCTACTCCAGCTTATTCTATGAGCTGAGAATATTTTGTTTCAGTAGAAAACCCAAAGAACATCTGGTATCTTGGTTTTGAAAATATACAAGAAAATGATCAAGATATTTGTATAGAGTGGAATCTTGATCAAGAAAATAAAACAGAATGTATTGATCACGATACCGGAAATAACGAAAGAAAGTTTACTTTTCCCGTACTTTCAGATGCAATGAGGTCAGTTTCATTTCGAGTTATCAATAATGCTAATATTAGTTTGCAGGATATAGTTGTGTATTCGATAGATACACGAGCTTCTGGTAAGGAGATTGCTTTCAGGTTTCCAGGTGCAACTGCTGAAGATGGGATTATCTCAAGGAAAGAATGGTGAGCAGACGAGACTATTCGGTATGCAGATAGCCCAAAGTGGAAAGATGCATATGCAATATCCCTGAATTATCTCGGAAGACCAAAAACTCAAACAGAATTGGATACAATAAAGATTCTCAATGATCGAAGTAGATTCCTTCGAAATAGTGGTGGTAATACTACAGAAACAACCAGTTTGACTCGTACAGAAAATGGTCACATATTGGTTTGGCCGATAGAAAAAGTGAAACAAATATCTCGAATTGTACTGCATCATACGGCAGAAAGTATGGATACTACCAAGAGCGATGAGGATATGTTACGCGGTATATATGCATACCATACGCTCTCAAATGAGTGGGGAGATATAGCATACAATTATATCGTTGGACAACGAGGAAAGATATATGAAGGGCGAGCTGGGGGGGATTATGTTGTTGGTGCCCACGCCTTGTATAATAATATGGGAACGGTGGGTATTGCAGTATTGGGTAATTATAATAAGAATCATCTTAATCGTGATCAGATTGCAGGTATAGAAAAAGCAGTTTCGATGATGGCAACCAAGTATGGAATTACTCTCAGTGAATCAAAAAAATGAGTTATCAAATGTGATACTTCGGAGTGTTATCCATTCCAAGTGGTTACCACAAAATCACTCATTGGTCATCAGGATGTTGGACGAACAGATTGTCCTGGTTCTGATATTTATCAATATATTCCAGATTTTATCTCTCGTCTCAATCGAGAATATTCACCCGTATTGAATCCAATTCAGTGAACCATTGATCCACTTCCTCAGAATCAAGTTATGAATATGTCTCTGAAAAAAGAGATTATACTTCCAGCTATGTCTCCACCAGTTCTCAAGGTTAATATACCAAAAGTAGTACGATATGTTGGTCAAAAATTCAGAGTAAGACTCTCCTATCCTGATGAAAAAAATATTATCCTTGCCACCGCTGATGGGAAAATCGGTAAGATAATGTTGGATAATAGAAAAATCCCAATGCAGGTATCGCAGAAGATAGAGGTTATTCCAATTGGTGATAAAAAAATATCTCTAAAAGTATGACAAAAATACTATACAGGTTCAGAACTCAGATTCTCACATACGATTGTTCGTATTGACTCTTGGGATCGAATTCCTGATTGGGACAAGAGTGGAAAGTACAACGATAATCTGTTTCGTGATACCATCCGTGTCTTGAATAAAGAAGGAAAGCTTGTTGTTATCAACGATCTTCCTATAGAATGGTATCTCAAGTGACTTGGTGAGGTTTCCAATAGTGATCTCCCTGAGAAAATCAAAGTGATCACTATAGCAGCAAGATCATATGCCCGATATTATATGGATACAAAAAATAGAAAATTCTCTACGAATCTCTATGATGGATCTGATAATCCTGATGAATTCCAAAAATATCTTGGTTACGGATATGAGAGTAGATCGCCAAATGTTGCAAAACTGGTTGATACAACTCGGAGTCAGGTGATAACCTATTCAGGAAAGCTTATCAAACCTTGGTATCATTCATCTTCTGATGGAAAGACACTCTCGGCACTGGAATATTGTAAAAATAACTGATCAGAAAATTGTACCGACATACCATATCTTCAATCTGTATCTGATCCAGGATCAATGTGACACACGAGGTCATGACATGGTGTTGGGATTTCATGAATTGGATCTACCTATTGGGCAACTCAGTGATGGGATTACAAGAAAATAATTCAATATTATCTGAACGGAGTTGAAATCCAAAGAAAATAGATATACTATACAAAAATAACTTTTTATTCTATGTATCTTTCTGACCGTGACATCCGTCTTGCTATTGATGCTGGAACAATATCTATCTCAGATTTCGATGCTGCACGATTACAACCAGCAAGTTATGATATCCGTCTTGGGAATAAGTTTTTGATTGTAAAAGATTATTCAGTAACGAATATTGATCCAGTGAATCATATATTGCCTGATTATGAAGAATTGGTAGTAACTCCAGAACAATGATTTATCCTCCGTCCAGGAGTGACGGTTCTTGGTACGAGTGTAGAGAAGTTTGGTTCAGAGAAATACCTGATTCAGCTCTCAGGAAAATCATCGCTTGCTCGTATTGGACTCATTGTACATAATACTGCTGGACTCATCAATCCTGGGCATTACCTTAATATCACATTTGAACTGGCGAATATGAACTCAGTTCCGATCATTCTTCGTCCTGGGATGGATATTGCTCAACTTCTCTTTGCTGAGATGTCATCTCCACCAGATCAAGACTACAAAAAAGTAGGACGATATGGTGAAGGGGAGGATAATATGGTTGGATATATAAAAAAAGACTAGGCAACTAGTCTTTTTTTCTCGATTGAATGTATGACTTCTAGGTATTTTTTTCGACTTGGAGTATCAGTAATAACGGATTCTTCTCAGAAAACTGAAACCTCACCATTTCATCAAAAAATAGTACAAATACCATCATGTACTCATTGTTTCACTCGACTAACAAACATATTTGAATCAGGGGTAATAACTCATTGTGCATCTTTTCTGATGTAATACCAAGGACCAATAAGAATACATTTAATATTTGCTTGTAGTTTCTGTAGCACAGTAGCACTATCACTTCATATTTCTACTCATATGGAAGATGGAGTCCAGAGTTTTATTAAATCTAATATTTCAGGAGAACCGTCTATGTAAATCATATTTATTATATAATAATATTAAAAGTCAAATACATATTATTTTTTTTATTTCATAAGTCAATTTTTTAGATATACTTTCGTTGTTATTTCTATATATATTTACTATGATAAATGAGCGATTAGTGGGGAAGTGGATACAGACAGTAAAGGAGGTCAATACTACTCCACATATGCCAACTCATGATGAGGCATTACTCTCTCTTCGCGTTACTCTCGAGGAGTTATTTGAACAAGCAGAATCATTTGGTGCTGATTTTCTCACTGAATTTGCTGATGTTGTGATCCTTGCGGCCAATAAGCAAAAAGAAAAGGCACAGAATCCAGAAAAACTCAATACTGGTATGGTAGCCCTTCGTGATGCTATTGCTGATACATTTGTTACGGCTTGCAATATGCCGACTTATGCCGGACTCCTTGATACTACTGAAACTGACTTCAATGAAGTGATGCGATCAAATTTTACGAAGTTTTGTCTCAATGAGACAGACGCAGGATTATCAGTACAAAAATATGCAAAAGAAGGAAGGGAAGTGATATACAAGAAGCAATGAGAATATTATGTTATTCTTGATGCGAATACTGGGAAAATCCTCAAGGGGATTCATTATGAAGATCCAAGTTTAGTATAATTTTATCTTTACTATGCAGATTATTGCTATTCTTGCGATGGATCATTCGCTTCTGATTGGAGCGAAAAATAGTCTTCCATGGCACATTCCTGAAGATATGAAACGATTTAAAGATCTTACCACTAGTGAGATTGTAGTGATGGGGAGAAATACCTATTTTTCACTTCCAGAAAAATTCCGTCCTCTTCCAAATCGTAGAAATATTGTGATAACTCGAACGAAGATAGAATGAGTGGAATGTTATAGTGATATTGGATCATTTATAGATTCAATGAAAGATCAAAAAGTAGAAAAGTGTTTTATTATTGGATGAGCATCACTCTATGATCAATTTTTTGATCTTGATCTTATCGATCAAGTAGAGCTGACACTGATTGATGGAAAACATGAATGAGATATCTTTGTTTCAGAATTTCGTTCTGACTTTCATGAGATAGCTTCAATAGATTTTGAACAATGAAAATTCGTTACTCTTATTCGGAATTCTTAATTTTTATACTTATGCACGCAGAGCAACAATATCTTGATCTTCTCCAAAAAATTCTTGATACTGGAGTGGATCGAATGGATCGTACTGGTGTAGGAACTCGTTCTATTTTTGGGCATCAGATCAGGTTCGATCTTGCTGACTCATTTCCACTTCTTACCACAAAGAAGGTATTTATTCGTGGCATCATCCATGAACTTCTCTGGTTTATTTCTGGTGAGACCAATATTCGACCATTGGTTCAGAATGATGTCAAAATCTGGAATGAATGGGCGTTCTCAAAGTATCTCAAAAAAACTGGAAAGGATGCAGAATTCGTCAGGTATTCACCAGAGTGGGATGCTGAACTCATTTCTTTTATCGAAAAAATAAAAAATGATGAGGAATTTGCTATTCTTTGGGGTGATCTTGGTCCAGTATATGGAAAACAATGGAGAGCGTGGGAAACAAAAAAATGAAATGTGATCGATCAGATTCAGAATGTTCTCAATACTCTTGCAAACGATCCGTATTCTCGTCGTAACCTCATCTCTTGATGGAATGTGGGAGAGATTGAAGAACTCATTAAGGACAAGGATACGGCACCACCACCATGTCATACACTCTTTCAATTCTATGTAGCTGACGGTAAACTCTCTTGTCAGCTCTATCAACGCTCTGCTGATGTATTCCTCGGAGTTCCATTCAATATTGCATCCTATGCACTTCTCACAATGATGATTGCTCAAGTGAGTGGACTCAAGCCGGGAGAATTTGTTCATACATTCGGTGATGTTCATATCTACCATAATCACTATGATCAAGTACGAGAGCAGCTCTCTCGAGAACCACGTCCATTTCCAGTTATGAAGATTAATCCAGATATAAAGGACTTGTTTAGTTTTGCGTATGAGGATTTTACCCTTGAGGGATATGATCCCCATGGCGCTATCAAGGCTCCAATCGCTGTTTAATATAAAATATGAAAGAAAATTTTGATACATGTAAACATAATTGGACCTTTCATGCCAATGCGGAGAATTGATTTTGTCCATGAAATTCTTTTTGTCGTTGTAAAGAATGCGAACAACTAATTACATTAGAAGAAAAATGTGCAATGGAACAAACAGAAGCATTGAAAAAATCTCTATTGATTCAAGAAAATTCACTGAATGTTGCAAAACAAGCTATGATTATTTCTGCAATTGTTATGATATGCGGAATGGTAGGGCTTTGGTTAGAAAAAATATTTAAATAATTTCTTATGTACATAGTTTTCGAAGGCATCGTTGGATCAGGGAAATCTACGCAATCAAAAAGATTGGTAGCATTTCTTCGTGAGAAATATGGAGCAGATAAAATTATCCATGTTCGTGAACCTGGATCCACTCCGATTGCTGAGGATATTCGTACCCTTGCTCAGTGAAAAGAGTGGGAAAATGAAAGCATGCATCCACTTACCAATGCTTACCTCTATGCTGCTGCTCGTGCACAGACACTTCATACGGTAGTGAAGCCCGCACTTGAAGATGGAAAGATAGTTATCTCTGATCGATCATTTCTCTCGTCTTGTGCCTATCAAGGGGAGGCCCAATGACTTGGAATTAATACTATTCTCGCCGTGAATGAAGAGGCAATTCGAGATATTCTTCCAGATCGAGTATTTTATATGGATATTGATGTTGAAGTATCACTTTCTCGTACATTTGATGCGGTTTGAGATAAATGGGAGAAGATGGGAAAGGAGTTTTTTCAGTCTATTGTACGTGGGTATGATAAGTGTGAAAAGTTAGAAATTATGGAAAATAGATTTATTCGCATTGATGCTAGGGGAACTCAGGATGATATATTTCAAAATATTCTCATACAAGTAGACTCAATATAATTTATGTTAAATCTTATTTCTACCTTACAGAGTTATGGGGATGATTTTCCTGATGAGAAAAATATCTCAGATAGGATTTCAGAGTGGATACAGACGTATTGAGAATTTGCTTTTGTAAAAGAGAATCTTGAATGACATATTACCGCATCAATACTTATAACAAATCCCTCGAGAACTCGTGTACTTCTAATGTTTCATAAAAGATTCCAAACCTGGTCTCAGTTTGGAGGTCATTGTGATGGAGAAATAGATACCAAAAGTGTGGCACTGAGAGAGTTTCATGAGGAATCTTGAATTTTGGAAGATCCAGATATTATTGGCGATATTTTCTCGCTTCAGATTTGGGATGTTGCAGAACGAACCAGTTCAACAGGGATGTTTCAGCCAGATCATCAACATTATGATATTCTTTATCTTGCAAGTATTCCTGAAGATATTCCATTTTCTCGTCAAGAAGATGAGGTGGATGATATACAGTGGTTTGATATCGAATGAATCGAAAAATATATTGGAGAAAAACGAATGCTCGATATGATAAGGAAAATAAAAACTCTATGAAAATAGCTATTCGTCCGAATTATACATATTTTGATGAGGAAAAATTCCAGTTTTGTATTGAACATATTTTGAATACGACTTACAAGTCATGAGCTAAGTCTGAAGAGGCTCCAAATAATACTGACTGTATAACGGCTGTTCGATGGATACTCGGGCAATCTTCAGATTTTTTGCTTCCCAGGGGATATATCTGAGATTTCCCAAAAATGCTAGAAGCAAATTCTCAGAAAATTCCAATATCTGATATTCGAGTAGGGGATCTTGTCTTCTTTGAGAGAATGTCATTTACTCATAAAAAATATATGATATCCCATATCGGAATTATGGTTTCTTGATCCAACTTTTTTCATTCTTCTTTGCATTTTTGATGAGGAAAAATTTCTTCTCTTGCAGATTTTGATTATAAGAATAGTATTCTCGACGAATCTTTTCTTGCTATTGCTCGTGACCCACGCCATTATGACTAAAAAAACTCTTTTCATCATCGATGCATATAACCTGATTTACCGGATGTTTTATGCGATTCCAGAGATGAACACACGCCAAGGCGAACCAGTTCATGCTATTTTTTGAGTTGCCAAGTTTCTCAAGTCTCTTTCAGAAGAAAATCCAGAAGCTGCTGTTGTAGTAACAACGGATGTCGGAAAGAGTTTTCGCGCTGATCTCTACACAGAATATAAGTGAACACGAGAAAGAATGCCAGATAATCTGAGATCTCAGATTGATGGTGTATTTGCTCTTTTTGATGCTGCTGGGATTCTTGTTCTCTCGAGAGAATGATATGAAGCAGATGATATCATTGGTTCTATTGCTCATCAACATGAGAATGATGAATATCAGATAGTGGTTATCTCTTCCGATAAGGATCTTTGTCAGTTTGTACGAGATGGACATGTGCATATATTTGATGCTATGAAACGAAAGTTCATGAAAGAAAAAGATGTATTAGAAAAATTTGGTGTTCCGGTTCATCAGGTTTGTGACTATCTTGCGATTGTCGGGGATACCTCTGATAATATTCCTGGTATTTCTGGATTTGGTCCAAAAAAAGCATCAGATCTTCTTTTAAAATATGGTTCTCTGGAAGGAATTTATGAGAATATTTCTGATTTGACTCTAAAGATGCAGGAAATCCTTATAAACCAAAAAGACAATGCATTTCTTTCTCAAAAACTTGCTCGTATTATAACGGATCTTGATATCTCTGAACTCCCAGAAACTCCCTTTGCTCCAGGGATTCTAAATCCTGAGTATATAGACATCATAAAAAAATATGAGTTTCGTTCGCTTATTCCTACAGCACATCTTGTTCCGCAAAAAGAACTCCAAAAAGTTGCAATCACAATAGTTGATACTCTTGCAAAACTTGAGACACTGCAACTTGTTATCCAATCTTTGAATGGATGATCAGATACATCAGTAGTTCTTTCTACTGATCCCTATGGGAAGATAGTGATTGGATATAAGGAACAGATATATTCTATCGATTCAAAGGTAGTTGATTGTAGTGAATTTATATCCTATATTCTTGATTCAGATATCGAAGTTATCGGATATGATCTCAAATGAGATATCAGAAGGCTTCGTACTATACAAAAACCCCTCCAGGATGAAGTGGAAGGGCAATGAAGATTATTCTAGGCTGATTTTATTATTGGATAGTATGCATATCCTACGAATCCTGTTAACTTTCTGTAGTTATCTGGATCTTTTTCGTTCGTACTTGCAGACCCTCCAGCTCGCTCTCATTCGTAATAAGAATAGTATTTTCCATCAGATCCTTTTATTTCTACATGTCCGTAGTTTTTATTAGCATTACTTCAGAGTTGACCAGAACCATCGTATACAAGGATTGCTCCTGAGCTTGCCTCACTTGGATGTTTGATAGCAACTTTTTTGAATTGTCCATTTCTTACTCTTGGCTCAAGAATATCATCCCAATTTTTTCCATCCCTTCCAGTTTGAGGAAGTGCTTCGATACCAAATCTATTAAGTAGAATACCTACTGCCTGTCCGCAACTTCCACTTCCTGTCTCCGGAAGGCTTGTACTCATAACATAGTCACCGAGTTGAGTGGCAATCTCTGTTCATGTTTTTGAAAGATCTAGTGAGGTAAGGAGGGTAGCATCTTCTGTGTAGTATTTTCTTGCCGCTTCCATATACCCATTCCATGAATTTTCAGACATTCACTTTGCTATCGCAGGATTTGAGGATTTATAGTCTTCGAGTTTTCAGAGATTATTTTTATCGATGTATACTCGCACGTATGGTCCAGTATGATAATATACTATGGCGTCTTGTATATTACAATTATTGAGATTCATGATAAAATCAAGATAGGCAGCACTGGCATATATTTGATCATATGGGCTGGATCGATCATATTTTTTGTTTGTTTTCTCTTCAACTGTATCCCAAGTATCAGGAGTCATTTGGCCAAGTCCATAAGCTTTTGTTGTGGCATTGAGTGCTGTAGGATCAAACGATCCACGAGGACTACTTTCTTTATCGAATAAGTTTACGAGCATATGAGGAGGTACGCCAGGAAAATCCTTTGTGATAATATCACGGAGATACCATCCAAACTTCCCAACAAACTTATCACGAGAACCAATACCATCCTTGTAAGCTTCACGAGTATGAATTCCACGTTCAATACGAGAATTGAACTTTTTGATCGCAGTATCAAATAAACTTGTATCACTACTGTCTTTGAATTCTTCAGTTAGAATGGTTTTTGCTTCTTCTGTAGAGAGCTTTTTGAGTCCATTTTTTCATACTAAAAACTCTACCATTTCATTGGTACGAATATTTTCAAGTTGTTTAACTTGAATGGCTTCATATTTATTCTTTTCTTCAGTACTTACTGCTCCTGTTTCTATGATTTTTATAGAATATTGGTTATATATGGCAATATATTTTCATTTTTCATCATAGTAACCTACTCGTTCACGTCGACCAGCTCTACTATCATTACTACCAAGAGTTCCGATTATTTTTTCTCCGTTTGGCTTTGTAACCTCAACTTTTTTGACTTCATACGGAAGGATATCTCCAAGACCAATACTGGCATTGATATTTTTATTGGCCCCAAAATTCACAAGGAGTGACTTATTCTTGAATGAATCAGCATTTGTATTTGTGAGATCAATCTCATTTCATTCATCATTGGTAAGGAGGAAATTGGCTATATTTTCCCCACTTGCTCTCATTTTTAGTACATCTCCAGCTCGAATACCATCAAAACTTGATGCATGAGAAAGGAGTTTTTCAAATTTTTTATTATTTTTGAGTTCTGCTGTTTTTCATTCTCGAGCATATTTTTGAAGACCATTTTTTGCTTTTTCTTTGAGGGTTATCATGAGTTTATCCGCCTCTTTTTTTGATACCTTTTTGAGTTCCTCACTTCCACCATTGATCTCAGCAGAGAGGGTAGCAAGCTCTTGTCTGATAGCTTGTGGTACGGTATCAGGGAGTTTTCTTGCTTGTTCAAAGAGCCTTCCTACAAAAGAAGTCTCATTTTCAATTGATGAGCTCGTATCTTGTGCGTAGAAGACTCTCATAGTATTAGTGTTTCGTGATAAATGGTATTATTTTGACATCTCTGTTACTGCGATTTCAGTGCTCTCATATACTGGAACAATAGAAGTGATACCTACAAGATCAAGTGTATCATGAACTTCGCTAGAAAGGTGGCAAAGACCAAATTTTCCTCCTCCATCTTCAGTACGTTGAGCAATATCAGCAATATATCCGATAGATTTACTGTTGAGATAAGTGAGTTCACGAAGATCAAAGAGGGTCTTTGAATGAGCAAAATCACCAATATCACCGATGATATTAGGGAAAGTTGTATCTACGTTGGTTTCATCAAGTTCTCCCTTGAATGCGAAGATCTTGACGCCAGTGTTGGTAACAGATTTGTTAACCTCAAGTTGAGTGAGCATAGTATTAAAATAAAGAATACATAAGTATTATAACACGTTTTATCTTTTCTTGCAAATTTTTTCTTGCATTTCTCACTTTTCTTGTACACTTTTGCTATGCAGTATTATTTTATCTCAGCAACGGAGACAGAAAAATTGGCTCTATCATTCTGGCAATCAAGTATTTGGTCCTCTATTTTAATCGAGTCAAATCAAGCAAAAGAAGTATTTTATTTTGGAAATCTGGATTCAACTTTTCTTCTTATTGAGATTCGTTCCATTGGTTTTGGTTTTTATGGAGCCTTTTCTCTCGGGGTTTCAAAAAATCAAATAGGAGAAGATTGGGATCAATTTGTCTCTGAACTTAAAAAAGTTCTTAAGATGAAATGAATCTTATTTTTTCAATTGGAACCAATTGATGATTGCATAGAAAAATATCAAATGAGTGAAAGGGGGCTCTATAAAAAATTTCTTACACCATATACTCGTATCATTAATCTTATTCCTACTGAAAATGAGATATTGGCACAGATGCATGAAAAATGACGATACAATATTCGACTGGCATCAAAAAAATGAGTTCAAGTGCAAAGGGCCAATCTTAATGAAGAAAACCTTGATATATGGATATGACTCCTCGATGAGACTCTTGCTCGAGATGGATTCTCTGGAAATAGTCGCAAGTATTATGAAGCTTTTCTTCAAAATATTGAAGAAAAGAATCAATGATGACTCTATTTTGCTTGGTTTGAATGAAGAGTGATTGCAGCTGGAATATTTCTGTTTACTTCCGAAAGAGCTATATACTATTATGGTGCAAGCTCATCAAAATTAGAAGATAGAAATATATTTGCACCGTATTTGCTCCAATGGGAGCTCATGCGCATAGCAAAATCAAGAAATATCTGAATCTATGATCTTCTCGGAATATCTACGCCAGGGATAGAGGATTCTCTTGCTTGAGTAACTTTTTTCAAATCTCGATTTGGGTGAGATATTGTAGAGCTTCCCAAGAAAATATTTATTCCAATTTCTTGGAAGTATCTAATACTTACCAGTTTACAAAAAATAAAAAATCTCCTCAAGAGGAGATAGTTATTAGAAATTATTGTGACAAGCCATAATGATCTCTTCACGGATAACTGGACCAAGATCAATTGAGTGATTTTTCATATCAATTTCAGAGATATCATCTGGATCTCATTTTTCCAGTTGAGTTTTCCAGGTTCTATCGAATTCATCGAGCGAAATAATCTCTTTTTTTCCTTCGTATTCGACGGTGGTTTTGAGATAGCTCCATGTGACGTGTACACCGTTATCGAGTGTCATAATCTGGATATGAAAACTCAGATCAGAGAGAAATTTGATGTCTGAATAATAACCATCAAAAATGGGTCCTGAAAATGTGAATTCACGAGAATCTCCAGTATAACTTGAGAGGAGATCTCCAATTGGAAGTGTAAATAACATATAGTAATAGATTAGATATCCATAGCCTTAATAGCGCCAAGGCCAACAGTATGACCACTTTTCTCAAAGAGTGCACGAGCTTCTTCTTCTGCACCACTTGCCATCAATGCGACACCAAGATCGTTGATGATCATCATATCTTCTGGTGCAAGTGCATAGGCACGACGTAAGAAACTTAAGCCTCTTGCAATTTCACCCTTCATAACGAATGACCAGCCAAGATTTCGAATAATTTCAGCATTATTTGGAAATTTTCCATTAGCTACTGAAAGAATAGATATGGCTCTATCAAAGTCTCAACGAGCTGCAGCAATATAGCCTTCAAGATAAGCACCAGTACCTGAATCTGGATGAAGTGCTCGAGCATATCCGATTACTTCCTCAGCTTTATCAAGATTTTCTTCAAAGATATAGATATCAGCGAGTTCCTCATATATTCTATAGTCATCCGTATGTTTGGCAAGTGCCTGTAATGCTGTTTCTCGGGCCTCAGTATACTTACTCTCACTCTTAAGCTCCTCAATAACAAGGATTATATCTTCGATGTGACTTGGTATAATTGAATTCATGAATATGAGTATAAATATATTTATAAGAAAATCAATCTACTTCTTTGGTGGAAACCCGAAATTATCTTTCACAAAAACTTTCTTTTCAGGTTTCTTCGGGGTGGTTTCAGATTTTACACTTGTTCCATTTTGTTCTCGTGCTTGGATTTTTTTGACGAGTTTTCTCTTATTGTTTTCTCTTTTATTGATCTTTACTCGTTCAGCCTTTACAGCAAGTTTTCGTTCTGCTTTTTTTTGAACTTTTATTTTTCTTTTAGTTTTCTCGATGGCTTTCTTTTTTCGTATTTCACGTTGAACTGCTTTTCGCGATGGTTTTTCTATCTTTTTTTCTCAGATAGTAATCTGAGAGATTTTTTCTTCTTCGATGTTTTCAGGATTTTGCATAGGAATATTATTATAATTTTTTATGGTGTTTTATTTTTTTATGCTTCTTCCTTGTTCTTCAGCTAGAGATATTCACTCCTCTTTGAGAGCAAGTTGCCCACAGGCTGCATCGATATCATCACCCATCGTATGTCGAATAGTTGATGGGATTCCATATTGATCGAGTGTATTCTGGAATTTTTTTATGATAATTTTGGTGGTTGGGAGATAGCCATTACTGTCAGTTCCCTCACCAGGATTATAAGGGATAAAATTCACATGAGCAAGTTTTCCCTTGAGGAGTTCACCAAGTTGTGTTGCATACTCGAGTCGATCTGTAACACCATTGATCATAATATATTCATAGAATACTCTCTTATTCGTAATTCGTACATATTCATTGATAGCATCCATCAGAACATCTATCGGATATGTATTTTCTACTGGCATTATTTTTTTTCTAGCCTCATCATTCGGTGCGTGAAGTGATATTGCAAGGGAAACCTGAGGAAAGTCTCGTGCAAAATCAATAATGCGTGGGGCAATTCCGCAAGTTGATACGGTAATACGACGATTGGAGAGATCGAGTTTTTTCTGATTGCAGGCGATATGAATTGAATCAGAGACTTCAATATAATTCAGAAGAGGTTCTCCCATTCCCATATAGACGATATTCCGGAGTTTTTTATCTTCTATTGCAAGATGATGAACTGCCCACATTATCTGATCGATAATCTCATGAGACTCAAGGTTGCGAATGAGTCCAAGTTTTCCTGTTGCACAAAAGCTACATGCCATAGGACACCCAGCCTGAGAACTCACACAGAGTGTATTTCGTCCTGAAAGATGACGCATAATAACAGCCTCAATCATCTTATTATCACTGGTTTTGAAGAGAAACTTGGTTGTTTGCCCTTCAGGATCAGTTTTTTCACTATGAAGTGTGAGAGAATTGTAAAAGCAATTTTCTGTAAGAATATCACGGATATCTTTCGGAAGTGTTTCTATAGTGCTAAAATCTGTTATGAGATTTTTATAGATTGCATTTTCTATTTGAGCATAGCGAAATTTCTTATGACCATTTTCTTCAAGAAGCGATATAATTTTTTTTTCGTCGTGAATAGAAAACATGAAAATATATAAGTAAGGGGAATTATTTAAAAGACAGAAAAATTTCTATCTTTTTAAACATGAAAAATGGTTTTATAATCCTAAAAATACTACAGCAGTACAAAAACCGATGATTCCGCCTACGAGCGCCTCAAGTGGAGTATGCCCCATAGATTCATTGAGGGTCTCGCCATCATCAGGAGTGAGTCTATTTAAAACTCTTGCATGAAGACCAGCTTGATATCGAACATTCATAGCATCATAAATGATGATAATAGAAAAAACTAAACATATCATAAATTCATCACTCCAGGCACTATATTTGAGTCACATAGAAGTTGCAAGTGCAATCACAAAAGTTGAATGTGCCGATGGCATCCCTCAGCTTCAGAACATCTTGGCAACAGTGAAATGTCATTTTAATGCGTGAACAAGTCATTTGATGACTATTGCTACAAGCAATGAAATAAACGGAATAATGATTGTGTGAGTTTCGAGATATGTATGGAATGCCGTAAACATAGGTTATGCAACTTTTAGGATAGAATATTCTGATTTTCCTGATGGTGCCGTAACAGTGATGGTATCACCTGTATTTTTTCCAATGAGAGATCGACCAATAGGGGACTCATTACTGATTTTTCCATCGAGGATACTTGCTTCTTGAGAACCAACAATAGTATAAGTAATGGTTTCTTTTTTTTCAGTTTCTTCGAGAGTAACTACTGAACCTACATTGATACCAGTTTTCTTCTTTTTTTCATCAATAATCTCGTAGTTTCCTGGTTTAAGCATTTCTTCAAGTTCCCCGATTCGGAGCTCCATCTGAGCTTGGTCATCACGAGCGGCTTGGTATTCTGCATTTTCAGAGAGATCACCATATGAGATAGCTTCTTTGAGTTTGTCAGCGATTTCTACACGTTTTTCTTCACGAAGAATACGGAGTTCTGCTTGGAGTTCATTGAGACCATCACGAGTAAGGAGAATTTTTTTGTCAGCCATATAATGAAAGAGATTAGAAAGATGAAATAGGGGATATATTTATTGATGATATTTTATTTTTTTATCATCATAGTCTTGAATTCGTTGAATTTATTTTTTGGTAGGGATATAAGGAGTGTCTGTGCTTCCACTTGCATTATCAATCGAATAGTGTTATCAGATTTTAGAGGATTAACGTAAAAGCTTGGAAATAGAAAAGTTTTTACTTCATTGATGGTGTATAGATTTTTATCAAGGGCTTGAAAGTTTTTTAGCCAAGTATCATAGGTTATTCTTGATGCAATAATAGTAACGCCAAGTTTTGGATCTACATATGTTGAATACTCATTATTTGAGTCAAAAATATAGAGTCCAAATATTCCATTATTCTTCTCAAGGGTAAGGCTCATTTTTGAGATAACTCGAGTAAGAAACTTTGCTGATATTGGTATAATTGTGTTTCAGGTAGCCGTGATAATCTTCGGTGGAAGGGTAGTTCCGCTACTTTCAGGAGTACTAGTAAGTGGTTTTTTATCTGAAGTCAGGGCATCTATTTTATTTTCAAGTTCTTTAATACGATCTTCTGTTTTCCATTGTGATCTTAGTATCTCGAGTGTTGCTGTTTCATTTGATACTTTCATCGTTGTTGTATTTGTATTTGCACCTGGAACAATATTGATTCCATTTTTTGTGGCAAATATCCAAATAATGCTTCCAATAAAAGCAAGAGCAGCAACAGCAAGAGTAATCAGTGCTATACGCATAATTGATGGTTATTATTTTTTGGTGATACTCGCGAACTCGATCTCAACTGGTGTTTCACGACCAAGAAGATTGACCATGACTTTTACAAGACCTTTTTGTCTGTTTACTTCAACAATCTTTCCTTCACTACCTTCGAATGGACCCTTTCCTATGGTAACATATTCTCCCACTTGCATATCTGTTTTGTATTCTTCACTCTTCTCCGTGAGAATCCCTTTGAGTTGCTCAAGTTCTTCACCACGTACAGGAACTGGAACAGTACCAGCACCAAGGAATCCAGTAACATTTGGAGTGTTACGCACGATATACCAGCTTTCATTGGTTACAATCATACGTACGAGAAGGTATCCAGGAAATATATTCTTTTTTCTTTTTACTTTTTCTCCACCTTTTCGAACAGAGATACTGTCGTGTGTAGGGATAAATACATCGAGAATATATTGTTCAAGACCGAATGCTTCTCGGCGTTGCATAAGTGATGATCGAACATTATCTTCAGTTCCTGAGATAACTCGAATAACATACCACTCTCATTCTTCTTTTGTTGTAAGGAGATCGAACATAGGGAATAGGTTTTTTTAGATGGTAAAAATAGGGAAATTTTTTATTTTCCAGATCCAGTTATAACTCCAGTACTAGTTTGCGCACCAGTATCAGTTGTTACTTTGATGTTTTGGAGTAAGTTATCAAGCTCAGCTTGATTAACGGTATCTTCACCACTTACTGTAGGTGCCACTATCTCATGAGGGAATTGAGCACGAGCAAGAGAGAGACCATTGGTAACAAAAAATCCAAGAACTGCAAGGAATGCTCCGATAACTACGATGACACCGATAGTGTACATCATATATTTCTTATTTTCAGTTGGAGTTGGCCAAACTACGTGTTCAAGTTCGCCAGTTGCTTCAGTAATAAAATTAGACATATAAGTGAGGCTGTAAGGGATAGAATGGAATCTAAAATCAGGAAGAGTATATGGAAATTCTTGATTTCGTCAAAGCATTTTAAAATCCGCCGAAGCGGATTAAAAAGTATTGATTTGATATAAGTATAGGGAAAAGTATGAAATGTCAAAAGAAAATGGAGCCACCAAGGGGACACGAACCCCTGACCTCTTCATTACCAATGAAGTGCTCTACCAACTGAGCTATGGCGGCATCTATAT
Source organism: Candidatus Altimarinota bacterium (assembly GCA_013268835.1). Classification (GTDB taxonomy): domain Bacteria; phylum Patescibacteriota; class Gracilibacteria; order BD1-5; family UBA2023; genus JABFSX01. The sequence goes on from JABFSX010000002.1 coordinate 34,990, forward strand.
GAGAAGCTCGGCCATTATATGATCTATCATAAAAATTCAAGTTTTTGTTGGTTTTATCTTATTTTCGATCATCTCTATAAGTCCATCGTTGATAAGTTTCTGGATTTTTTCTTTTGAAGCGATTGTCTGTGTGTGAGTATCCCATTCGCCTGTACGGAGTCAGAACATCATATTTTCTATCTCTATTTGTTCATCAGTAAGTGTCTCTTCATTTTCTCTATTTTCTTTGTAATATCAGGTAAAGGAACTCGAATTGTTCCACCTTTTTCCATCTTCATAACTTGCTCCAGAGAGCCCGAATCCTCTTGAATTCGAATGATTCCAATAGGCTCTATTATGAATCGATTCATATCCTGGCTTTGCCCAATTCGAGAACTCATAGTGATTCCATCCGATGGACTCAAAATATTCTATGATTTCAAGAAATTCGGTTTTGAGTTCATTTTCTGATATGGAATTGGTTTCCCAGTACTTTGGATAGAGCTCATCTTCGAGCATATAGACGCTCGTATGAGTGATATTTGGAAAAGACTTATGGAGTTCTTGGATTCCTTGTAATATTTCTCCTGATTTTGTGTAGGGGAGACCGAGGATAAAGTCGGTATTAAGAGAGATTCTGTTTTTGTTTCATTTCCCAGTATCGTCATCGCGAGTGGAGTGTAGCGGAATGTGGCGATCCAGAGTGTCAGGAACTTGGATTGCTTCGTGCCTCGCAATGACCGAACAGATACTCCCGAGTGCATCGAAAATACTTTTAGGATTGGATCTATGGATTTCTTTGAGACTTGTTTCATTCAATGTCTGAACACCTACTGATATCCTATTGATTCAGAGTTCCAGTATTGATAAGATATATTCTTCTGTGATATCCTCAGGATTGGATTCAAGCGTAATCTCAGTTTCAGTTTTCCTGTAAAAAGGGAAGTATTCGAGGATTTCCTTGATTTCTATTGAAGTGAGAATTGAGGGAGTTCATCATCAGAAATAAATAGTTTTTACTTTTTTGTCCACAGGATACACTTCGCTATTATTCTGACAATAAGAAGAATCTGCTTCTTTGGGCAGATCCTTCGTTCCCCAGGATGACAAAAGAAAATACTCCTTAATTTCCTTTTTTAGATATTCGATGTATCGTTTTTTCTTGAATTCATCGAAAACTGGAGTGAGAGCAAATTTACAATATGGGCACTTTTGTTTGCAGAAGGGGATATGTATATAAAAATGATTGGTCATAGCTTTAGAATAAGAAAAACTATTCAAATTACAATCAATGGATTGAAGAGTTTTATAAAAACACCCTTTTTTATAGGGTGTTTTTTGATTATTTTTGTATCGCTTTTTTTACTTCTTCGAATATCGCATCTTCACTCTTACTAGCATCGATATCATATATTGTATGTCCATGTTCTCTCCAAGTATTGATAAGTGGAAGCGTATCGGCAATTGACCACGCTATTCTTTTTCGTATTGCTTCCGGAGTATCATCAGTACGAGTGATGAGTTTATTTCCTGTTTTTGGATTGGTTTCTCCAGTAAAACTCGCTGGAAATGTCTCACTCGTAACAGGATCAATACGACGACCTGCAAGCCTGGCGACTGCTGTCTCCACATCAAGATCAAGATAGATGACAATAAAATCACCAAACACAGACTCTAGACTATCATTCTGCTCTTGGCTTCTGATGACTCCGTCAAGAATGACTTTTTTGGTTTTGTTGATTTCAAGAAAATTCTCAGCCATTTTTACAACAGCACTTGTTGGTGCCTTGAGTCCTGCCTCGATGCAAGCCTTGACCTCATTTCCTTCTGGACTTCCACTCTGTGCAAATTTCCGGAGTTCAGTTCCCATTTCAAAAAGAATATAAGTATCTGAATTATCAAGTATTTTTCGTGCTTGAGTTCCTTTTCCAGATCACTGGATTCCGATGAGCATGATGTGAGACATAGAGAAATAATTTAATTAGATTTTTTAAAAACTCCCACAAAAAAAAGATAATAAGCCGGATTCTGTATATTGGTATACATCTATCTAGGACTCGAGTCGCCCCGAGCCTCAAGCGGAGTATACCCTCTATGACTGCTCCAAGACATTGTCATATTGGGTACCATTCTCCTTGCATCAGAAAGGGTTTACCACTATCTCTTGCGAGATAATCCACGTATGTGGACTTTTCACCTTTTATCCATTACTGGATTCGTATTGTCTCTGTGGCACTATCCGTACTCGATATTTTATATATAGTATTGAGCCAGAGCCGTTAGCTCTTTTCCTCTTGGAGTGATGTCCAGACTTTCCTCATACCGATTACTCGGAACGCGTATACCTGTCTTTTTTTTTGGGGAGTCACGCCCGAGTATAGATAAAACTTGATAAAAAGCAATTTTTCATATGTGCTTTATTTAGTGAATTTAGCGTGATACTTTCCATAAAAATATTGATTTTTGGATGTTCGTTCATATAGTACCTGTAAGTCTTATTTTTTATTTTTCTCTTATGAAAAAAATACTCCTCGTCTCGATATTGTTTCTTTCATCTGTTGGAAATGTATTTGCTCTTGATATCGATCCAATTACTCAGACAAAGTTGCTTCTTGATCAATATGCAGCTCGAGTGAAGTTTCTTGAAAGTGAGAACTCTATTCTTCGAGAAGAAATGAGAAAGGCTGGAATACAGATTCCTCTTTCGGTATATTCTGGTGCTATTCAAACTACTTCAGTGCCAACTAATGCTACTTCCTCGATTCCAGCAGTTCCTTCTGTGGCCAGTTGATCTATAGCAAGTTGAGTTGTATCCACAGTGCCTTCAGATATGAATACAGAAGAGATGATTGCAAGTATTGAAAAATTATACAATGCTTCGTACGCTGGATTTGCCAAGCGTATTATTTCTGAATGGAGCAAGGTTCGTGATGCTTACTCAATGCCAACTGATGCTCGTATTGGCTGATATGAGTTTGTTCTTTCGGGTGCACTTGATTATGTGTTTGTAGATGTTACATATTCTTGATCTAATACTGGATCTGGTATTTTTGATGCCAAAATCCTTTATCAATTTGATAAGACTACATTTGCTCGTAAGCTAATAGGTTTTTTTGAATATAATAAAATAAGTGGATACTATATCACAAAGACAGGGAAGAATATTTTTCCTGGTGTAAAAAGAACTTTTATTCTTGATACACGTGCCTGAAATTCTACGGGATCAATAGTTATTACTTCACCTTCTGTTTCGACAGCAACAGGTACAATAGTAACTGGTACAAAAACAGGAACTATAGTTACTATCTCTGAAATAGAGTCTGCATATGCAGCGAAGAGATTTCTCTCAGTAATCTCTCTTTCGAATACTTGGCTTGCAAGTAATGCACCTAGTTTGGATGTTCTTCGCATCAGATATCGAACTTATTTTATAATTGCAAAATATAGCGAAGCTCTCAAAGAGATAGAAAAGATTCGTTCTATTGGACAACTTTCTAGTGCTGTTGCTTGTGAATGATATGTTATTGCAACATATGCAAAAGATACAACATTAGCTGATAGCTATAAGGCTACTTGTAATAAAAAATAAGAAATATATTAAATTAAAAATACGACCTTAAATAGGTCGTATTTTTAATTTTAATTATGGTTTCATTTATTCTTCGCAAGCTTCGATTTTAATATTTTGATCTTATCAAGACGGATATCTCATGATTTGAGTTCAAAACTTTTTCAACAACCACATCTTGTCAAAATCTGTTCGCTTTTTACAATCCATTTGGATTCTGAATGGGTAACATAAGAATTTCCGAGAATTTCTTTATATTTTACCGAGCAATGTATACTTATGGTATTTTCCTTATTTTCTATAAATACATAGTCAGTTAAAATAGTATTTTTATGTATTTGTATAGTGGTACCTTCACATCCTGAAGATACAAATTCAATAGATATATTTTTTATATCTTCAGTTTTCCAGCTGGAGTATGTTTGAGGATCAAATGTAAGCATAGGGAATTATTTTTATGTTAGTTTTGTCTGAATGCCCATATGCCATTAGTTTCTCTGACGGTATAGCCACTTTGAGTTGAGAGAGTTGGTATTTTCTTTATGAGTCCAATATTTTTAAGATCTTTTTCATTTTTGGCTGTGGTGCCTTTTGCAATATTTGCTATATAGCTCAGATAAAGTTCTCTGATTCCACGAGTGGTCATATCATAGCAGTTATCACTGAGTTTTGATGCTGGATTGTTATCATTTCTAGTATCCTTTAAAAGATTTGGTTCATTTTTTTGGAGTTCTTGAATCCAATTTTCGTCAATATTCCTTTTATTCAAAAGATCTTTGATAAGATCATTGGTATATTTTTTGCAGTTATAGGGTTCTATATCATATCAAGATGATCAAAGGAGGAAAAAAGTCATTGCACTAGCTCGGAAGTCTCATTCGGCAGCAAGTGCAATGACAGCAAGTATGCGACTAGCTTTTAATCCGTCATCTTGCATTGCTGCAATTTTGTAGTATTGGGACGCTTCTGCTTTGTTCTCTCCCATTTGATAGGTTGCAAATGCTATATAGTACGGTAGCATAGGATTTGGGCATGGATTTTTCAGATTTTCCTCGTTCCAGAGTTTTTCTGATATAGTTTCCTTCTTTATTTTTTCTATTTTTGACATATCACAGAGTACACTCATTCATTTTTTTCCGAGTGCAATAGCCTCTTGTGTATATTTTATATTGAATTCTTTTTGTTTTGGATCCAGATTTTCCCCAAGAGAGAGAGGGGTTAGTAGTAGGTCTACTTCATATGGTTTTGTAAAATAGGGATGGAGAATAGTGATATGTTCGAGGAGAGTATGGCTGAAGTTAAGAAACCTATTTCCACCGACATTATCCCCAATATACTGAATAAGCTCTAACCATACAAAACTCGCATAGGAACTTGTATGTCACATATCAAATGCTTTTACCAAGATTGGTGCTGGTATGAGTTCTGGATGGAGTCGACGATATTCCCATCAAGAAATATATTCATTGTATCACTTTCCGGTTCAAAAGGTAAGAAAGCACCAAGATATAATGAGAAAAATGGGGAATATGAAAATCAGAAATAAAAATCTTTTCATAAGGTATGGCAATATGTTTTATATGTTATATTCCAACACCCTCATCTGAAATTGACATTTCGATATGGTTTGTTGCTGGTCTATAGGTTGATGGGGTAGTTCTTTTAATGAGTTCTCCAGTATAAGAAAGTACAAGTGCACGCTCCGTACCTTCTCCTTCGCTCTGAGTTTTGAGTCCTGCTATATTTTTTTCTGCAATGTAGCCGTGTGCCTTCTTTCTTTCGTAAGAACTTAAACTTGGCATACGAATCGGATTTCATATTTCTCGGATGATTGCAATTTTTGAATCAAGAAATCTAAAGAGTTTTTCATCTTTGAGCTTCATATAATCATTCACCTCAAGGTGAACGTGAATGAATTTATCAGTTTTTCTCTCAATCATACGAGAGAGAAGATGTTGAAACGTTTCAATATTTTTCCCGTGCATACCAATAAGAAGCGCACTATCAGGTGTTTCTATCTGGATATTAATGTCTTCTCATAGAACGGTAACAGCTATCTTTGTAGTCGTAATTCCAAGTTTTGTAAAAAATTCTGTAACAAAAGGAAGGAGAGTATTTTCCATATACATAAGATATAAATTATTGTGTGAAGTATATATAAAAAACAAAAAAATGGAAATTTTTTGATCCTGAAAATTATATTACATAAAAAACTTGCAAAGTAAAAAAATATTTATATACTATGGGGGAGTATTGACAATTATTTTTTTAAATTCAATTTTTATGAAAATCAAAGACTTAGATCAAAAGAAGCGAGTAAGTAACAGGCTGCGTCGCATAGAAGGACAACTTCGTGGAGTTATTCAGATGATAGAGGATGAAGCGGGAGTTCGAGAAATTATTCAGCAACTTTCAGCAGTTCGAAGTGCCCTTGGACAAGCTATCAATGAAGAAATTCTCTGTTCTATTGAGAAGGCAAGCGCTAAGAATGATCTTATTGCTGATAAAGATATGGAAGAAATACGAGAATTCTTGAAGATTATGAGATAGGTTTTTTTATAAAAAATTTGCTTTTTTGAGAGTATCGATAGACTATCGATACTTTTTTTATATTTTATGAATCTAAGATTTTGGTCGGTAGCTTTCTGGAAAGAAGCTTGATACAATCTGAGTTCTTCTCCATATCTTGTTCGGAGACTTGTTTCTCTTGCTGATATTTCAGATGCTCATATTATTGTTGAGCTCTGAGCATGAGAATGACAGGTTACTGGGCATATTCTGGAAAAAAAATCTAAAAACACAAGATTGATTGTGATTGAAAATGATCATAATAAATTTCTTGAATTATCTCAGAAATATTGAGAACAGTGTGAGATACACGAGATAAGTGCTGCTCATATTGATTCTATAGTAGACAAAAATTCTGTGGATGTTATTATATCGACTCTTCCACTTGGAAGTATTTCACATCCTGGTGTTGGGCATATTTTGGCTGCTGCAGAGTGAATTCTTAAAAAATGAGGGAAATTTATCCAATACCAGTATGTAATGGCAAATAAAAAAGACGTAAAAAAATATTTTCATATCGATCATATCTATTGGGAGCCTCGAAATATAGGACCAACATTTATTTATGAGGCACATAAAAAATAATTTGCTTTTTCTCTTATTTTTTTTATACTCATTTTCGGTTAAGCTATAACCTCAGTCATTTCTTGGAGAGTTCAGACGAGATCGGTCAGGATCAAATCTAAAATAATATAACATATATCACTATCCTTATCTTGTATAAGATTTTTTTGTTTTCTATTTTGGAAAGCAAAAATATTTTTTTATGTATTTTAAGCTTTAAATGTCAATTCAAAATAGGGCAGATACTACGTTTTTCCTTTTTTTTCTCTCTAGTATTACTATACTTGCTTTGTTGCTTTATATTTTATAATTTTATTCTATGTCAGAATCATCAAGGCCAATTACTATCGATATGATAATTGCCAAATTTCTTCCGATTATTGGGGCTATTTTGTTCATTACTGGTCTTGGATATCTTATTTATACGAGCGTTTGGGATAGTTTGACTGTTATGATGCGACTTGGTGTTGGTTTTTTTGTTTCAGTTACGATCATCGGTACAGCTTTTTCCTTTTCTGAAAAACTCAAGTATTTTGCTGATGTAGTTATGGGCTGAGGAATCCTTCTTCTTTATGGAACACTTCTCTATGGTTCTCGAACCACTGATATTGCTACACAGGCTGCAATACCTGAAGTAGCCACATTAGTATCGGCATTTATTTTTACACTTGGTGTTGCATACTTTGCTTCTCTTCGTAAATCTAAGGTTATTCTTGCTCTTGGTATGCTTGGTGCATACTTAACCCCATTTATACTTTGACAAAATGATAGTTGGGTAAAAGATATCTCATTTAATGCATATCTTATATATTTTTCTGCAGTAAATATAGTTATTTTTTTTATGGGACGTGAGATTGCCGTATATGATCTTATCCCATTGAATTTATTCGGTCTTTTTTTCGGTACTTATACGTTACATTCACTTTCTTATTCTGGACTTATTCAGGCTGAACCAAGTTTTTTTACGAGTGAATCTTTCACAGTATTTCTACTCGTAGTTCTTGTAATTATGAGTATCGCTGGTATTGCTCTATCTTCTCGATACTTTACAGAGAAAAAAGATGAAGTTAAACTTTCATTTGGTTATCTTGTGCCATTGGCTTGGTTTCTTATCCAAATGGATGCCCTTACTACGCTTTCTATACCTACTCAAGTGGTTGCATTTCTTGTTATTGCTTTTGCCTACTTTATTTCTTGGTATATTCTTCGACCACTTGCTACAAGCCGATATCAACATATTGCAGTATATGCAGGAGGTATGATTTCTCTTGTTTTTGCCATAATTGCATTATTTCCAGAATTTAGCGTATATTCTAGTATTTTCATTGCTTATATTGGATTGATATTTGCAGTAATATATGTACTTGATGGGAATAAATGAGAGCGTATACTTGCCAGTATATTATTTTCACTCTTTTGAGGATCTCTCGCATTGATACATATATATGGCCAAAATAGTGATATTGTTACATATCCTACTATATTTGCTGTATTTTCTCTTGTTCCAGCAATATTGTTAGCTGTTTTAGTGAAGCTACAAGGACAGGCACCAAAATGAGTGAGTGATTTTGTTAATATTTATTCAGTTACTGCTACTGTCATTGCACTATTTATCATCATTATAAAATTTATTCAGGTTATTGATTTTGGTTTTGCATTTTTTGTATTTCCTGGGTTTTTGATTGTTCTCTGGGTATTTCTTCATGGACCAGCCGTGCAGAATCGTGGTTCTCTTATGCGAATTGGAACAGTGCTTCTCTCTATAGGATTTTTTGGAAGTTTCTTTTACTTTATAGCAAATCTTGCACCACATGTTGCAGATGATGAATCCTTTTTCAAATGAGGGGCAATATTTGATAATTGGAATTTTATTAAGGGAGTATTTGCTGTAGCAACATATTTTATGGCTCTTTCTATTAGTCGTGAAATACAAAAGACTGAGAATGTGGATCGACCATCGTTCCTGCTTGTAATTATTGGTTATACGTCATTGTTACTACTTGTAAATTTTTCCATCATTACGATTTGTAATGATCTCGGAATTGTTCTCGAAAGTGGAGGTCCTCGTGCTATTGGTACAACAATCTGGTGGATTATTCTTTCTATTTCGATGCTACTTGTTGGAATACATTTTGGTCGTGGATACAGAAGTGAAAAACTTCTTGGACTTATTCTCCTCCTTCTTACTATTGCTAAGATAGCCTTTTATGATCTTGCTACCATGGATATGGATAAAAAAATCATTGTACTAATGGTAGTTGGTGGATTTATCATGATATTTTCATATTTTCTTCAAGTTAAAGGATATCTCAAAGATGAGAATTCAAAATAATTATATAATTTTATTTCCATTTTTTCATTCGTATGTCTTCGCATCGTCGTATCGTTCGTACTAATTCTAGCGAATCTGAAATTCCAGTACCAAAAATAAATATAGGGAGTTCTATTTTAGGTTTTTTAAAATGAACCATATATATAGTATACCGTATAATACGAATTCTTTGGTACTGGTTTGAGAGAATATTTCTTATTGTATTTCTTTGTGTTCTTACTATTGGTCTTGCTTGGTGGCTATCACAGAAGCCCTCCTTATATCGTGATTGGGATCCTATTGATGCTACACTTCCTATAGTTTCATGGTCTGGAGATACTGCGAATATTTCTAATATTCGAGATTTTGAGTGGAAAACTAGTACAGGTTTTCTTTCTCGATTCCAAAATGGATCATATGCACTTTCTGATTTGGAGGCAGTTTATTATATTATAACTCCTTTTTCCGATCGAGATGGACCAGCGCATACTATGCTTTCGTTTTCTTTTTCATGAGGTCGTCATTTAGCTATATCTGGAGAGATACGCAAGGAGAGAGGGGAGTCATTTAGTGCACTTTGATGAATATTAAATCAGTATGAGCTTAGTTATGTTGTTGCTACAGAAGATGATATTATCAAGCTTCGTACAAATTATAGAAAAAACCAAGTATACATGTATCCTATACAAGTAGAAAAAGAGAAGATTCAACTTCTTTTTAGATCTATGCTTATACGTGCAGATAAACTTTCTCGTGAACCAGAATTTTATAATACTATTTGGAATAATTGTACTACAAGTATCCTGAATCATGCCAATGCACTTCGTAATGATAAACTGGATGGATGAAAATATACAATACTTCCATCTCATTCTGATGAACTTGTATATTCAGCTGGATTAATCAATACCAAGTTATCTCCAGGAGATGCACGATCATATTATCGTATTGATGAACTTGCCCGATCAATAAGCGGGGAAGTGGATTTCTCTACAATAATCCGTAAGACAATTAAGTAGCCATTTATTTTTTATTAACGACATTTGATGTATGAAAAAAATTCTTTCTTTTATTCTTCTTCTTGGATTGTTTTCGACAATAGTATCTCCTCTGTATGCACTTATGGCACCAGCAGAAGATCGGGCAAGTCCATCAAATATGGTTTTATCTTCTGAAAAGGCCATGATGCCCTTACCTCCAATTAAGAAAAATAATTCAGATATTGAATACCCAAAAGGAGATGACTTTATCAAATTAAAACAACTTATTGAAGTAAATTTTTCTAAATCAGAAAATCAATATAAGTATAATTGTATAGCAAATGGGAGTCTTTGTCCTAATTATAAATATACAAGTATTACTGAGAAGGCAATAAAATTCATTGTTCTTAAAACATATCTTGGTAATGAAGAGTTTTACAATACATTATTTATTAATACACAGTCCTATAGTGATATTTCAGATAAAAAGAATATACAAAGAGTTCTAAAAAGTATTCCATTTGGTTCAAATGTTCCTGACTGGAAAACATTTGGATTTTGAAACTCAATTGGTTCTGATTTACTTGAGGCAAGTTTTGGTGTAAATTTTTCTGAAAATACCCCTAGTGGTATGCTTGGAGTTATTGATCAAAAAATAAAAGAACTAAAAAGAAACAATTGTTTAAAAAAAGAAACTATAAATAGTATTTGTTATACGGATACTATTTCCAATTTATATCTTCCTACTTTGGAAGAATTAAATAAGGAGACTATCTATCTTAATCGAAATTTTGTAAATATCAAAACGCTTAAGGATGAATTTGAATATATAACAAAAGGCTTAGAAGCAGCTAAATCAATCGCTGATGAATTTGTTATGACTTCTGCCTGACAAAAATGAACTCTTCCTTGTATTTTAGAAGATGCAACTGATAAGGATTGTATAGATGTACTGGGTGCACTCAAAGAGCTAGAAACAAAAGCATTGATTCCATATCTTCTTAAAAATAAAAAATATCCAAATACATTGGATCAGATTGTGACAGATGTTCCAAATAAATTATTGAAAATAATCTCAACAAATTTTTCTTATAAAAGGATAAGTGAATTATGAAATGAAGATTATGAAATTCGTTATATTGGACATGGTAGTATGCCATATGTCTGAACAATAGTAGCTCAATCTCAATGAGATATTAACTTAAAAAAGGATAATAGTATTTCTTCAAAGAAATCAGTTTCTTTTGAGGAACCAACTTATATTCTTCGGTATAAAAAGAATACTTATACTCTTGAAGAGGCAAAAAAAGAAATAGAAAAACAAGATAGTTCAGCTGAAGAATTTCTTGTAAAAAGTACTATTCAACAATGAGAACTTCCTTGTAAGACATCTACTGAGTATCTTGTTCGATCACAGTGTACTGCGGCTTTGTCGTGACTTCTCGAAGTTCAGACAGCACTTGCAGCATATCAAGTTGATACAGCAGATTTTCCAACTACAGTTGATAAATTAAATCAATATCTTGCTAAATTTCCTCAGTCATTTAAGGATAATTTTTCATATAAATTTATTAAAAATGAAGGTACATCTTCTGATTATGAGATTCGTTATATAGGACATATTGGCGAATGAAATACGCAAGTAGAAAATAAAAAAGATTATAAAGCAATGATGTCGGGCTCAATATTGCCTGAGATACCTGCGATATTTTCACATGTTCCTGCAGATAGTATGGTTCTATATATAAAGAATCCTGAGAATTTATTGGATATTTTAAATCAAAAATCGAATACTTCGAATCGAATTTCCGGAATAGATATCTCGGAGAGTATAAAGGGATTTGTGAAGACATTTTTCGAGATTAATGAGTTTGATCAGATAGAGAAAAATCTCAAAAATGAAATGGCTATTGTAGTAAATAATCTTGATGCTACAGCTCCTGATATTATTTTTATCCTTTCTGAATCAGATCGTGAGGCTCTAGCACCAACAGCAAAGGCTCGTGTTGTTGGATCAAAAGATGGTTTTATTTTTATTGCAAGTTCAAAAGAATCACTTGAATATGTGATGAATCTTTCATCTTCAAAGAGTCTAAAGGAAGCACCTGATTTCCACTATGTTTGGTGGAAAAAATCGGGAATTATTAAAGATGCTTTTGTATTTGTTGGTGATTTATTTTTTGAAAAAATTATTTCTTTTGAAACATATCTAGTACACTATCGTAAGTATCGAGATTATAGTCGTCTTGGAATGTTACAGGAACTTCTTTGGTCATATGAAGATGCTTTTGGAAAGAGTGTTTCAGATCTTTCAGAATTGAATACGTATGGAATATCTACTTTAACAGGAGAGGTACTTTCTGAATATGCTATTATCGATGGTCTTGTAACTCATAATAATGTTGGAACTCTTAAGTCTGTTAAAACACTCCCTGAGGCTCATTATGACCTTTCAAAAATTTCAAGAAAAGAGGTAGAAGATTATAAGTATAATGTACTTAAATATCGAGAAATATGGCAAGCATCTTTAGATCCTATGGGGATTGTACTTAATCGGTATGGTGATGGTATGGAGATTGATTTTTTTATGACACCAATCCCAGCATCTTCTGATAGAGATCTACAAGAAATTCAGAATATTTTTGAATGAGTAACAAAGGATTCATTGGATTTTGTTTCAAATTCAAAAATTCGAATGGGGCTTATATCTTTTGTATTTGGATTCGATCCAAAAAAATTCCAAGAAAAAATTCAATCAAATAAAGAAATTGGAAATGATTTTTCATCTTTTAGTAAGCAGATTATAGATGGTAAAAATATATTTGATTATCTTGGTGGTGAGTTTGCTTTTTCTATTGGTAGTCTTGATCCTGATATATTTGAAGGATGGAATGTAGATAAAGTTGATATGTATGCTTCGGTAGAAGTAGTGAATGAGGAAAAATGAAAGGAGCTCATTGAGCTTTTGAAAAAGAGAATACTTTGAACACTTAGTCCTGATGAATCTGAAGATAGCGCACCAATAATAAAAATGTTTATGAAGCCTCTTATAGAGGACTATAAAGAAAAAAAGATTTATTATGTCGAAGCAATACCTGTTCCATTTTTTTGAAAAATGGGAATGGCATATACATTTGTTGATAATTTCTTTGTTGTTGGATTGAATCGTTCTACTATTCGTAATGTTATCGATGCGTCTCTTTCATGAGATGAAAGAAAAGAAAGTATCACTAATAATGAGTCTCTCGCTTCATGAACATTTTTCGCAACTCTATTTGATGGCGTAAATTTCAGCAAGGAACTCAAGAATCTTTATGAGAAGAACGAAAGTACTCTTTCTCGAAATTTGTGATCTGATATTGCTGATAATTTTGATTATGTTCCATTGGTTTCTGCTTACTATAGTTCGGAGGATCGCAATAGGCGTCTTGAACAAAAATGAATTCCATTTCATTATTCTTTTGGTGCTATTACACTTGATGGAAAAGATGGAAATATCATGATTACTCTTGATGAAAAACAATTAAGTAATCTTTCAGGTACAGTGCTCCAGAATTGGGAAAATCTTAAAAAAGATCCATTATTTCCTCAGGCAGTTCTGACAGAAAAATGAGTACCATTAGAAACATTTCTATCACTTAAAAATCTTAAGGATTTTGTTTGATTAAATACTATTATTCAGTTGGAAAATGCTCTGAATGGGTCAGAATCGTTATTACGGAATGTAACTTTTGGTATGAATATTGGAAATGATGAAATTGGATTTAAGCTTCGAATATTTCGAGAAAATGGCATCATGGCTACAATTCACCAAAGTGTTCCCGTATCATCTGACATATGGATTATTGGAGGAATGGTTATTATGATTATTTTTCTTGGAGTACTGGTTATTATTGTGCAACGTAAATCAGAAAATCTTCCAATAGAAACAACAACTGAAAATATTCCAGAAAATCCTATATCATCAGAAATTCCTCAAGATATCCCTAATGACTTACAATCAAAAGATATTTCATCTTTTGAAAATATGCCTAAGTCTGAAAATATACTTATAGAGGGAACAGAGAATACTACCCCGGATTCATCTTTAGAAAAATAAAAATACATGCAAAAAAATCGTTTGATTCATATAAAAAATCTATCATATTCTTATGGATCTGTAGTTTTATTTCGAGATATATCGTTTGATATTTGTATCTCTGGATTATACCTGATATCTGGGCCATCAGGAGTATGAAAAACAACCCTTTTATCACTGATTTGAGGTATTTCTTCGCCAGAGAAGGGAATTATAGAATATGATTCTATCCTCTCACCACGAGAGAGAGGGTTTGGTTATGCTCTTATTGATGGTCCTTTTTTTGAGACACTCTCAGTACGGGAAAATATTTTCCTCCTTGAAAATTTTGCAGGAGTAAAAATTGATATGCATTATTATAGGGAGCTTCTTAATTATTTTGAAATTGAGGCTCTTGAATTTTCTCCACTTATTTCACTCTCTGCCTGACAACGGGAACGGGTAAATTGTATCCGAGCTCATATCCACAAACCAAAAGTAGTTATTCTTGATGAACCAGGATCAAATCTTGATGCTCATCTCTTTGATAAAATGGTTTCTTTTGTACAGAAAAATATCCAAGAAAATCATACTGCATATGTGATCGTATCACATGATACAAGATTTATCCAGATTGCCTCGGAACACATAGAACTTACGCCACAATAAAATGATTTCTTTTTTCCTCTCTTACATTCGTTCTCATCTTTTTCGAAGTATTTCGATGTTTTTTGTTTCTTGTATCTGTGTTATTTCACTCACAGTTCTTTTTTTCTTTTATCAAAATATTGTAGGGGCACTTTCACATTATAGCTACAATACTGTTGATGAACGGCGATTCACACTTCGAAGTGATACGAATTTTTTTACTCTTTTTTCGAGGAATGCATCTGGACTTCCGAGCACGCTTGTATCTGAGTTAGAGTCATCATCTTGATTTGATCGAATCCAATCTTTTTCACTTGTAGAGATTCCAGTACTCGCTAAATTTTCTCTATTTTCATTCTGACTTGAGACAGATATTCCTGTATTTTCTGTTACTGATTCTGCTCTTACATGAGCAGTGCTCCCGATAGGAATATCAAGATCAATGGTCGATTTTTATAATATTCAATTCGCTGGAAGCTCTCCGATGTTCCCCAAGGTTACAGAATCATTTCTTCTTGGGCAATCAGTGAAGGTGACTTTTGGGGCTTCGAAGATATTTCCATCACTTTCGCATATTGCAACACCAATAGATGGTTCTATCGTACGAATTGGTGATGACTTCCCGGGTTTTTGAATTGTTATTCCAGAGAGTGTAGTAAAAAAGAAAATGCAGGAAACTTGATATGCACTCGCTGCACCATACAAGATTGTTGCCTACATGAAGGATGTTCGTGATCGAGGAGAAGTTGAGGAAAAATATACTGCTTATCATCCAGAATTTGATATAGATAGTATCAAAAAAACTCAGGAAAAAATCTTCTATCTTAGAAGTGTATTTCTCGGTATTTCATTTTTTATTGCTTCTATTCTTGGAATATTTTTTGTATTTCTTTTATTTTCATTTTTTCGTGAACGACGAGATGTATTTCGGATTGTGTATATTTTTTGACTTTCAGGTATTCGGGCAAGGATTTTGACTCTTGCAGAGCCAATATTTCTTTTGATTTTTTGAGGAATTATAGGTTCTATTTTGAGTTATTTTGTGAGCTCATTTCTTGTAACTCGATGAAGTATTGAGTTATTAAACCGAGGTATTTCTTATATATTACTTCCTGTGCAAGTCTCCTCTATAATGGTAATATGGATTTCAATATGAATTATTTTTACTACAATTATTGTTATTTTAGAATATTTTTGGAGAAAAAAATCTCTTATGAGGTAGTATTTATTTAATAAAATTATGAAAAAATTCTTTATCATCGTGTTTGGAATCATAGCTTTTTTGTATGTGAGTACTTGTATACTTGTTTTTGTATATCAAAAAAATCTTATACTGTTCCCATCTCAGAAAATTCGATCTCTTCCTGCTGATACAAATCTTCAAGAGATAACAATTGTTACGAGTGATAATATTCGACTGAATGCCTGGTATATCGATAATAAGAGCAATACGACGATTATATTTTTCCATGGAAATGGTGGTAATATCTATAATAATCAAGAACGTATCACGTTATTTCAATCCCTCTGAGTCAATGCTCTGATGATCGATTATCGTGGATATGGAAAGAGTGAAGGAGAGATAATGAAAGAAATTGATATTTATATGGATGGTGAGAGTGCCTATAATTATGTAGTTCAGCGTGGAACAAAACCGGAGAATATCGTTATCTGGGGACAATCTCTCGGTGGAGCAATAGCCATCAATACGGCACAAAATAAGCCGATTCTCTGAACGATTATCGAATCTACTTTTACCTCTTTGGATGAGAAATCTGCAGAACTCTATTGGTTCTTACCGACTCGTCTGATGCTCCAATTCCACTTCAAGAATAATGCAAAAATAAAAAATATCACATCACCAATTCTTGTAATTCATAGTTCAGATGATGAGATGTTCAATATAAAAAATGGAAAGAAACTCTTTGAAATTGCGAATAATCCAAAAGAATTCATCGAGACGAAGGGATCTCATAATGGAGGATTTAGTAAATCTTATGAGATGTATAAGGAGAATTTGGAAAAGTTTTTGAAGATCAATGTTGGTAAATAGATTAAATAAAATCCCCAGAAATTGGGGATTTTATTTTTAAGATTTATTAGTTCAATAGAATTTAATTCTATTGAGAATTTGAAATCAAATATAATTATTTTTTTTATAAGTTTTATTATAATCGTAGTATACATTCCAATAACTCATAATTCTTTTTTCCACCTTTTTAAAATAAATTTGATTAGCTTTATAATATTTATGATATTCTTCAATGTTATTTTCATTGATTTGAGCATCAATTATAGGGAAAAGTTCTATTACATACTCAGACAATAATTGCACAACATATGGAATAGTAAAATTTTTATTACTTCAACTTAATTTCCTTAGCATTTCTTCACGTATATATCAATCATGGTGTCTGGAATATAAACATGCGAGCATTATTTTTTGTTGATCACTTAAAGATTGTATTTTCCAAGTGGAAATTTTATTAAAATACACCCTATAAGGAATAATGAAGTTTTCATTATCAACAGATACTTGAATTTTATTATGTACTGAATAGTCATTAAATTTTATTAGTGATGCAATTATTATTGCATCCTCTTTTAAAGAAAATGGAAAGCACTTAATAACTGCTTGTCTTTTGGATCAATCTTTATCGTAAAGAAAGTTATTTATAAAATTCATAATAGTTTTTTAACTTTAATATTTTAATTATATGAATGAATATAGTTATTCAACTATTTTCTCTATAAGAGTTTGAATTTCTTTTACAGATATAGAATTCTGTACTTTTTATAGAAAAAGTACCAAAACTATTGGGAAGAGAAAAACTGCCCCTTTGCGACTCTGTCGCATTGGAAATACCCTTGGGGTACGGTAGCTTTGCTCATCTGATTTCCTTTTTCATCTGACTCAAACAGTTTCTCTCCCCAAACCCCCTGAGTTCATTGCTATTCGATTTTTATCGTTTACACAATCGCGAAATTTCAAAAATCTTTTGACTTTCTCTTGACTCGCACTACTCTAAAAACCAATTCATCCTATAAGTGTACTTGAATATGGCAAAAAATCTTGTGATTGTAGAGTCTCCAGCAAAGTGAAAAACGATAGAAAAATTCCTCGGAAAGGATTACAGGGTTGAGGCATCATTTGGACATATTCGTGATCTTCCAGCGAAGAATATGGGGATCGATATCCCAGGAGGATTCGTTCCTGCGTATGAGATATCGCCAGAGAAGAAAAAACGTGTTACAGAACTCAAGAAACTCGCTAAGGAAGCAGAGAAAATATGGATAGCGACCGATGAAGACCGCGAAGGAGAGGCGATCGGATGGCATCTCTGCATGGCACTTGGACTCGATCCAACGAGTGTAGATCGTATTGTGTTCCATGAGATTACGAAGACAGCTATCGAACACGCTATCGAGACGCCTCGCAAGATCTACCTTGATCTCGTGAATGCACAACAGTCTCGTCGAATACTTGATCGTATCGTAGGATACGAGGTTTCGCCAGTTCTCTGGAAAAAAGTTCGTCCAGGTCTTTCGGCTGGTCGAGTTCAATCAGTAGCCGTGAAGATCCTTGTGGAGCGAGAGCGAGAAATCCGAGCATTTGTCCCAGAAGAATCATGGAAAATCATGGCGAAAATCGGAGGAACGACTCCGATGACGATCGAACTTGCGAAGATCGGATCGAAGCCTGCAAAGATGAAAACAGAGGCCGATATACAAGATTTTTTTGCATCTCATGGGATGAATATCGGAAGCATAAAAACTCAAAAAGATAAAAAAGGAAATCTTATTTTCACTTTTCCTCAAGAAGAGAACTTTACTCTTATAGAGAGTGAAGTGAAGGCAGGAACTCGTACCCCAGGAGCGCCATTTACAACTTCGACACTCCAACAAGAGGCATCTCGCAAGCTCGGATATGGAGTGAAGATGACGATGGATATAGCACAACGACTCTATCAGAATGGGCATATTACCTATATGAGAACGGATAGTGTGAATCTCTCAGATTTGGCGATCAACGCAGCTCGGGATTTTATCACGAAGGAATATGGTGCTGAATATGCAATGCCAAATGGTCGAAAATATAAGACAAAACAGGCCTCTGCACAAGAAGCACATGAGGCGATCCGTCCTACTGATATGAACAAAACTCCAGAGAATATCCACCTCGATCCGACAGAATCCAAGCTCTATCGTCTCATATGGGAACGAACGGTAGCATCACAGATGCAAGAGGCACATGTCGAGACAACTACGTATCATTTTTCTCCAGTTTCAGCACCAAATGAGGACTGGACAGTGAAGGGAGAAGTGATCAAGTTTCCAGGGTTTATGAAGCTCTATATCGAAGGAACGGATGATGAGAATGATGAAGAATCAGATAGTAAGAAGCTCCCACTCGTGAAAAAATGAGAAGGAGTGAAATCGGAGGATTTTGCTGGAAATCAGAAATTCTCACTTCCACCACCACGATATACGGAGGCATCTCTCGTGAAAAAACTCGAAAGTGAAGGAATTGGTCGACCATCAACCTATGCTCCAACGATTCAGACGATTCAAGATCGTGGATATGTCGTGATCGAGGCGAAGAAGCTCATGCCGACAGATATTGCATTCGTAGTAGTGGATTATCTCGAACAGGAATTCGAAGGATTTATGCAGTATAGCTTCACCGCTGAGGTAGAAGGACAATTCGATCAGATTGCGGATGGAAAACTCGAGTGGACGAAGATGCTCGGAGATTTTTATACTCCATTCCATGCTTCGATCGAGGAGGCACTTGGGACTGATGGACGATTTTCTGGAGAACGAATTCTTGGTACAGATCCTGCCACAGGACGAACTGTACTTGCTCGTATGAGTCGATTTGGTCCCGTAGTGCAGATTGGTGCTCCGAGTGAACTTACAGAAGATGAGAAGCCACGGTATACGAATCTCTCTCCAGGAATCTATATCGAAGATGTGACACTCGAACAGGCACTTTCTCTCTTCTCATTTCCGAAAGATATCGGAACCTATGAAGATAAACCACTTGTTATTGGGCAGGGAAGATTTGGTCCATATGTGAAGTGGGGAGAAGCATTTGTCTCTATTCCTCGAAGTGAGGATCCACACGGTGTTGATCAGGCAAGGGCTATCGAACTCATCGAAGCAAAAAAAATCGAAGATGCTCCAGTGGGAATGTATGAATGAGAAGGATATACCAAAGGGAAGGGAAGATTCGGTCCATTCCTCAAGTGGAAATCTCTCTATATCAATGTTCCAGCTCGTTTTGATTTTGATAATCTCTCCGAGTCTGAGGCTCAATCACTCATAGCTGCAAAGATCGATAAAGAAGCAAATCGCTATATCCATAATTGGCCAGAAGTGAAGATATCCGTTGAGAATGGCCGATATGGTCCATTTATCAAATTCGGTAAAGAGAATGTCTACCTCAAACGAGGTGGTAAAAAAATCACGGAAATCGAAGAGATCAAAGTACTTACTCTCGATGATGTGAAAGAGATGATCTCAGAACAGATTCCTGATGCCTTCAAAGAAAAAAAGAAAGTAGTAAAAAAAGCAGCAACGAAAAAAGTAGCTACAAAGAAAAAATAATCACTTTTCATATATTCATAAAATCTAATGGAAATTATTTATATTCATGACATCAGTACAGATGAGAACATCAAATATCTTGATGCTATCATGAATATAACAAGAGAAGTTTTTTGAAAAGAAAATGATTCTATAGGTATACGATGCTCACATATTCTCTTGCAGGAAGTTCATAAGAAAGATGCAAAAAAGGTTTTTTTGGTGCAAGAAGAAAATCGAATAATTGGTTTTCTTCTCTTTAGTACTCTGATAGAATTTACTGGATATATACATTGGATGGCTATAGAAGAAAATCATAGAAATAAGAGACTCGGAACAATGCTTCTCGATAAAATCGAAGCCAAAGCCAAAATCGAAAATATTTCAAATATTCTCCTCATAACACAAGATACTGGTTTTTATGAAAAATCGGGATATGAAAAAGTAAAAGAGACCTATAGAAATAAGATCATATGTGATATAGAACGCAGTGAATGGCTTATGATAAAAAATACCTACAACTAAACTCTATCTGTTATGGATGGAGTTTTTTGTTATTTACTCAAAAATCTCTATACTTTCTTTCTGAAAGTTTATTTATAAAATTATGACATTTTTTGAAAAAACAAAACGGTTTTTTGAGCCCCTTGAATGACAAAGTATTCTTGTATTTTTTTCGATTACTAAGTTTTCTCTTTGGGCATTATATGCACTATATTCAGTGCACATTGTACGTGAAAGTGTGAGACTTTTTGATGCTAAAAATTTTGAAGGACTTCATAATCTTATAGTAGAATTTATTTTCTTTACTTGTATATATTTTCTTTTTTCATTTTTTTTCAGAAAAGTGGACTGGCCAATACTCTGGCATGAAATCCAACGATGGATATATCAACGGTATCTTGAGAAGATATTTGTGATGGATGGGAATACACTCGAAAAAATTGGAACCTGACGAATTATTGCAACTATCACTAGTTGAGAAAAGGTTTGGATTGATGGTATTCTCCATGTCATACAAGAGGGAACAAAGATATTGATAGTTTCAGGATATATTTTGTATTTATTTTTCTCACAGAGCTTTCTTGCGTGAGTCTGATTTATCATATCTTTCATTGTTCTTCATGCCTTAGTTATCTATGTGGATATGTATGCACGTAAGAATCGAAAGGATCGAACTGAGAGAAAAACTGATCTTACAAGATGATTGGTACGTATTGTTATGTCACGTAATGAAATCCTTCAATCAGGAAAAGTAGAGTGAGATATTCAATCTACTATGAATATAATAGATCAGATAGAACTTGCGAATAATGGTATCAATAAAGCACTTTTTATTATTTTTAATCTTGTTCGTCTTACAGCGAGTATTTTTCGATTGGCGATCCTATTTTTTCTTATCTATGCAAGTACCCATTGAACCATGAGTACTGCTGATGTTGCTGGTATTTTTGCACTTCTTATTGTTTTTGAGAGTTTTTTATTTAATTCTACAGAATTTTATAAAAACTTCACAAAGGATTTTTCTGATATAGAAAAACTCTGGAAAATGTTTGATGATGCCCCAAAGATGCAATGATATGATGTTGGAAAAACCTTTTCCCCAAAAAATAAAAATATAGAAATCCAGAATATTTCTTATGGATATGACGAAACAAAGGTATTTGAGGATTTTTCTCTTTCTTTTGAATCAGGAAAAAAGACGGCACTCGTTGGAGCAAGTGGTGGCGGGAAGACAACACTTATGAAACTTATAGCTGGCTATCTTCATCCACAATCTGGATATATTTCTGTACTTGGAAATAAACTTGATGAGACAGCATTGAAGACATATTATCCCCATATTGGATATCTTACACAAGACCCATCAGTATTTGATGCAACCATTCGTGAAAATCTTATATCAGCGATGATCCAAAAACCCGATATCAATATTGAAAAACAACTTATGAAAGCTCTCAAGCTCGCTCATTGTGATTTTGTATTTGAACTTGAAAAATGACTTGATACTGAAATTGGTGAACGATGAGTTCGACTGTCATGAGGACAAAAACAACGTCTTGCTATCGCAAAAATATTTCTCAAAGATCCTGAGATTATTCTTCTTGATGAGCCTACCAGTGCACTCGATAGTTTCTCAGAGGAGGCAATCACGGTGGCACTCGATGAGCTTTTTGTAGGTCGTACTGTCATCATCGTAGCTCATCGTCTTCAGACGGTACGTAAGGCAGATGAGATCATTGTTCTTGAATGAGGAAAGATTGTGGAACGATGAGATCATAATTCTCTTGTGAAAGAATGATGAATTTATGCAAGGATGTTGGAGCTCCAGAGTGGATTTTAATTATATATTATTTTATGTTTCGTTTTTTTACATTTCTATTTTTATTATTCATATCATTTTCTGAATGAGTGTTTGCTTCACAGAGAATCTCCAATAAGGAACTTGCGAAAGACCTCTCTGGACTTATGAGTTCTCGTGCAAGTATCGAGAGTCTTGCAGGAACAGGACGAACGTATACAGCATTTTCACGACAGTATCTCCAGAATTTGGAATGATTTTTTCAGAAATATGCCACCCCATTTCATACTCTTGCACTTCGTCCCACAGTAGATCGAGCCCTCTCATATCGATTACGAATTCAACAATATTCATTGTCTTGTGAGATTGCAGCACTTCAGATTATCTTGAGCCGATTATGAATTCAAGTATCTGAAGATGATATTTTTTGAGGTATTCAGAAGTATTCTTTTCCATATAGCTCTGGATGAATCTGGTGAGATCCAGATATGGAATTCGTATGACTCTATAATGGAAAACAAAAAACCCGAACCGGTTATGGGGTCTATGCTCCACCACTCGCCAAGTATGCACAGATGTATTCTCTCAAGACAGAGAGTATTGATATCTGAAACTATACAGGAAATCTGAATTCAGATTCTCATCTCACTTATCTTTTGGAGAGTCTGAGCAAGAACAAAGCTCATATACTTCTTTGGTGAGATTATTGTACGGATCCAATATACGAAGATGGTGTTATGAATGCTGGATGAAAATCAATATTTGAATTCTTCCCACTTCCAGCACGCAATAATTGTACTGTGTCATATGAGAAAAGAATAATGTCTTGGACAACTCCAGAAGGGAAGGAGATTATTTGACTCTCTTGAGAACATGCATTTGTACTCCTTGGGTATGTTGGAACAACCAAAAATCCAAGTCATATAATTGTTTGGGATACATTCACTGGACGGCATGTATATCCATATTTTGAGTGGATGAGAAAGTGGTCAGCGATGCAAAATCGATCACTGATTATTTCAAGTAAAAAATAATCGTATACCCCTCGTGGGTATTTTTTATAAAAAATTTGACTTCTATAATTAATAGAATACTATAAAGGGTATACTTTAATAAAAATTTATGGCTCACGCAAAAAACAATAAGGAATCCGTAGAATCCGTTTTTTCTGCTAAAGAGAAGGAAGCAAAGAAACTTGCAAAAAAAGTTCAAAAAGAACAAGCAAAGCAAGCAAAGAAACTCGAAAAGAAGCATGAGCAGATGATGAAAAAAGCTGCTAAAGAAGCTAAAAAAGTTCAAAAAGAACAAGAGAAACTTGCTAAGAAATCAGCTAAAAAAGCTGCTAAAGAAGCAAAGAAACTCGAAAAGAAGCAAGCAAAAACTGCAAAAAAAACAGTGAAAACTGTAAAGAAAGCAGCTAAAGCTCCAGTTGCAAAAAAGACTCCAGCTCCTAAAAAAGCTCCAGTAGCAAAGAAAGCAGCTCCAGTAAAATCTACTCCAGCAAAAGTAACAACTCCAAAAGTTACTAAGGCTCCAGTAGCAAAGGGAGCTAAAGCTCCAGTTGCAAAAAAGACTCCAGCTCCTAAAAAAGCTCCAGTAGCAAAGAAAGCAGCTCCAGTAAAATCTACTCCAGCAAAAGTAACAACTCCAAAAGTTACTAAGGCTCCAGTAGCAAAGGTAGCTAAGGCTCCAGTTGCAAAAAAGACTCCAGCTCCTAAAAAAGCTCCAGTTGCAAAATAATCTTTCAAATAAAAATCCTCTGCAATGCAGGGGATTTTTTTGACAAAAGATAAATATCTATATACTCGTATATATGAACACACGAATTATATCATCTTGGCATCATACTTTCACCTCACGGTGTGGTATTGTTGTGTAGATATTTTTTCAAAAATCTTCCAAAATCCTCCGTGAGTATAACAACTTTCGGAGGATTTTTTTAATCAAACTCATTATGTTTTTCTTCTTCAAGTCCAAACAAACTTGGCAAAATATCTGGCATCATTTTTTGTCGCATTGGCGGTAGTTTTTTCGTGAAGAGATCCTGAAATAAATTCAGGATGACTAACAAAAATCATCCGCTAGAAATAGGCGGATTTTATTTATCTATAATTTTACAATATATGAAAACTCTTAATACCCAATCATACCCAGTTTTAAATAGTAATGGATTTCAAGTTATTTCAATAGATCAGAATTCTTTCTGACAATATGAATCTGGAATAATACAAGCCTATAAAGAAGTATTTAACGCTTCAGCTTGGCGTGAATGAGTAAAATGTTCGAATGGTTGTGGGTTTAAAACAACATTTGAAGAATCACCAGTTGCTTGCCCAGAATGTTCGGGAGCTATTGAGGATTTTTATTCTAATACAGAGATTAGTGAATCCGTTATGGATGTTCTTTCTCGATCATATTTCCAGTGTTTACTCCTTCTAAAATGAGATACCGTTGCTTGATTTACTTGGTGATGGAAGGATTCAATTGAAAACATAAATGATGAAAAGCTCGGACTTAAAACACAGGAAGAGTATAGTAGACTCATATCAGGTATTCTTGCTGATAAGATCAACTCAACATCGTGAGAATATTATTATCAATCAGAAACTGGAGTTGTTCCAACCTATCGTACTCGATGAATCGGGTCTGCTATAGTAGGAATCAATGAAGAACTTCTCCGTTCAAATAGTGATCAAGTAGAAGCAATTATCCAGCGAACAAGTCGTCAGTCACCAATGTATGCGATTCGCACCAATCTCTGATACTCTGAAGTGTTTTCTTATGAGGATTCTGATGAGCGGGTTCTCTTTGCTCGAAATAATTTTTAATCTTTTATATATATATGAAAAAAACATCACAACCTATAATTATTGATTCAGGAATTCCTGGTCCAATACTTACTATTATCGGATGAACTCACGGCAATGAAACCTGTTGAGTTCAGGCGATTGATAGTATCAAAGATACTCTCAAAATAAAAAGATGAAAACTCTTTCTCATCTATGGAAATATTGAAGCCATAGAAAAAAATGAGAGACAAATTGATCTCAATCTTAACCGTATGTTTCGAGACGAATCCACATTTACTACTCTTGAAAAAGAAACTATCGAATACAAGCGTTCTCGCGAGATAATACCATATCTTGATGCCTCAGATGCATCTCTTGATCTTCATTCGAGTCCTTCGATAGGGAGTCCTGCATTTATTATTTGTGAATCCAACTGTGCTCCAGTAGTTGAAGATTTCCCATTTGATATCAGGTGTTATGGATTTACTGATATGGAACCAGGATGAACAGATGGTTATATGAATTCAAGATGAAAAATTGGGATATGTGTCGAATGTGGGAATCACAATGCTCCAGATGCTGTAGAAAAGGCACTGATGAGTGTAGAGAAATTCCTCCAATATTTTGATATGATCGATATTCAGGATTCTTGAATTCCAAAAAAATCACAAGAAATATTCGTAGCAAAATATGCCTACAAAACACTCACAGAAGATTTTAGAATTGTAAAAATATTTTCAGATTTTGAAGATGTCGAGTCGTGACAAATCATTGGATATGATGGCTCGGAAGGAGTATTTGTAGAATATTCTGGAAAGATTCTCTTTGCTCGAGATCGAAATCAGATAGGGGTTGAAGGATTTGTAGTTATTTCAAGTATCTAATAAATATGTCTATTATTTTTCGTCTTACATCTTGGTGGAATATTCCTCTTCCTTTTTGGTGGATATTGTAGCGAACCCTTGTTTCGTGAAATCTGTCAGAGAGGAAACTTTTTGGCAGATTTTTTTAATCGAATTTTTAACTTTATCTTATATGAAATCAAATTATATTATACTCCCAGCACCAGAATTTTGCGATGCACATACATATGCACTAAGTGCTACTAATCTACTCAGGAAAGCTTATGAGCAAGATCCTACACTAATACCACACACAGTTGATGAGATGCTCCAGAAATATGAGTGAAGTGTCCTTGTGATACTCGATAATCAGATTATCTGACAAGCGAGTATCTATAAAAGTACTATACCAAAATATAGCCCCAGTTATGAGATAGGATCTGTGATTATACAAAAAAATCATGGAAATAATTCATTATGATTTCAAGTTGTAGAAAGGCTTGTTCATGAAAAATGAAGACACTATCATGGTATTATCAGTGCGACAGTGAATCAGAAAATGTATCCAATATTTGAAAAGAATTGATTCTTGCAAGTAGAATTTCCACCTGAATATCTTGCTGAAGGAGAACAATATCTCGCCCCAAAAATGGTTGGTGGAAAAGAAGAATTTTATCAAAAAGCACGCTGTTACTATAGAGAATGACCTCGATCACATTTTGATATGCGATGAGGCTTTTTGTAAGAACTAGAAAAGGCTTTGCCTTTTCTACGATTTTCCTTATTATTATCACATAATTCTATTATATATGTCTAAAAAAATCATCACAGGCGTCAAGCCAACGGGTACATCGATGCATCTTGGAAATCTTATGGGAGCGGTTCTCCCATTTCAGAAGAATGCAAAAGGGAATGATGCTGCCATATTCATCGCTGATCTTCATGCTCTCACGAGTGTTAAGGACGGAGCAAAACTCCGTGAACAATCCCTCGAAGTGGCAATCGAATACCTTTCTATATTCGGAGTAGATACACCGATTACTATATTCCGTCAGTCGGATATCGCGGATATCACCAAGCTTATGTGGATCCTCACCAACGTGACTCCATATGCACTCATGCTCCGAGCTCATAGCTTTAAAGATATCGAACAAAAGGTAGAAAAAGTAGAAAAAGAAATTGCCTATAACGAAGGGAAACTCTCTCTCTATTCCAATACGGAGATATTCAAGGATGATGAAAAAGCCAAAGGCTCAGAAGAGAAGATTGCACAGTTGCGGCAAGAACTCGATGAGCTCGAAAAAGAGTGAGAAAACAAGATGAATATGGGAGTATTCAACTATCCGATCCTGATGGCAGCTGATATCATCGGATATGATATCGATGCAGTTCCAGTAGGGAAGGATCAACTCCAACATCTTGAGATGACTCGTGATATTGCGAGAGGATTTAACAAGTTCTATGGGAAGAATGTATTCACTGAGCCTGAGGCAATTATCGAAGAATCTGTTGCAACTCTCTCCGGAGTTGATGGTCGAAAGATGTCGAAGAGTTATGATAACTTCATCGGGATATTTGATGATGAGAAAAAGCTCAAGAAGCGAGTGATGTCTATCATCACGGATTCTGCTGGAGTAGACGAAGTGAAGGATCCAGATTCTTGTAATATATTTGCTCTGATTCGAGTATTTGGTACGGATGAAGAGGTGGAGACGATCTATCAGAAATACCTCACTCCGAATATCGGATTCGGATATGGTCATGCGAAAAAAGCACTCCTAGAGATCCTCACTCGATACCTCGCACCATATCGTGCTACCCGAGAAAAACTCCTCCAGGATATTCCATTCGTCGAAGCAAAACTCGCAGAGTGAGCGAAAATCATGAATGCGAGACTCGAAGCGAAGATGAAGGTGGTGAGGGAAGTAGTGGGAGTGAATTAATATAATTTTCTTTAATTTTTAGAAATTATGTCTCAGAAAATAAGTTTAAAAAGATCTAATGATATATTAGATGATGTGACTTTTGAAAAAGATGATTTATTTAATAGGATATGATTTGGTAAGTCGCTCTTAAATCTTATTGAACATTCTGAAAATGAATCTCTTGTAATTTCTATTAATGCTCCATGGTGAGAATGAAAAACGCATTTTCTAAAAATGTGGAAGAATTACCTTATTAATGAAAAAACAAAGAAAGTAATTTATTTTAATTCTTTCAAAAATGATTATTTGGAAGATCCTTTTACTGCACTTTTATGAGAGTTGGTTAAGGAATTTGAAGCAGATAAAACTACTACAAGAAAAATACTTGATAAATGAATAAATGTACTTAAGGGTATCCTACCATTGGGATGAAAGATTTGAGCTAGATTCATACTAGGATGAGATATTCAATGAGTTGAAAATAAGCTTGAAGAACTAGTAGAATGAGACATTGTAGAGTGAATAAAAAATGCCTTATCTGAATATACAAAACATGAAGATATTGTTAAAGCTTTTAGGGAAACTCTTGAGGATATTATAAAAGATAAATGAGATATAATATTTATTATTGATGAGCTTGATAGGTGTAGACCAGATTTTGCTCTTAGATTACTTGAAAGAATAAAGCATTTTTTTGAAATAAAGGGATTATATTTTGTATTATGAATTAATAAAGAACAAATTGAGAAGTATATATCTCGTATTTATTGAAATATTGATGCAACTAAATACTTGCAAAAATTTATTGATATTGAAACTATATTGCCATCAAATTCGGATCGAACGAGAAAGGATATTGAAAAGTATATCAGCTTTTTATTTAATAAATCTGAATGGATTTTTTCTGAAAAATTAGAAGCTGAACGAAATCATATTATTCAGGTATTTAAGAGAATATCATTATCTTCCAATCGTTCACTTAGGGATATTGAAAAAGCATTTAATTATCTAATATTGATTAGAAAATCTACAGGACATCAAGAGTACCTTTCTTGAACATTATGTGCTATTCTTGTATTTTTAAAAGTTATAGATATTAAAAATCTAATAGATTTAAAAAATTGAAAACTTAAAAAGGAATCTATTGTAAAAGAATTGGATATTGAACAAATTGAAGATAGGTATAAAGAACTTATTTTAGATGAACTCTCTATTATTTTAGATATTGAAATATGAGACGAATTAATTGCAAAACTTTCAGCTAAATGAATGGATGATTCTTATGAAGATAGAAAAAATTTATTGTATTACCATATTAATTTACTTGAATCATTTAATATTGCATAGTTTTCTTTGTAAGAAAATGAATTTATCAAAACTAATAATAGTAATTAGTATTTTCCTCCTCCCACTCACTACCTCCGCCTACTCTTTCATCACGAAGACAGTCGATGGACATCGAGTAAGGATTTTTCATATTCCTGCTGGAGATAGCTATCGTGTGACGGCTGTTGCCATGAATACTGGATCTACGCTTAGGAACTTTGTTGAATTGGGGAGGGGAGTAGCAGGGATCAATTGAGCGTATTTCACTCCTCGTGACTATAGTGGGAAATCAGATAGTACGAATACGGTACGGATTATGAACTCAGATTGATTTACCTATTCTCGATATTATCCTGATACAGGAATCAATGGAATATTTGGATTTCTCTCTGATAATACTCCGATGCTTGTGCAGAATAGCATCTATGGAGAATCAAAACTGAGAGATAACTATAATTCTGGGATGATCCTCGAGCTCGTGAGTGGGATCGCCAATTTTCCTATACTTCTTGTGGACTCGATTGATCTCGTTCCGAGATATAATCAGCTGGGACTCATCACCGAGAAGATGAAAATGATCTCAACCAAATCATTTATCTGTCGAACTATCAAGAATGATATCAAGATGGGGACAGTTGAGAAGATTTCTATGTTGGATATTTCTACTTTTATCCGTCAGTTTGGTTGTGTTGATGCGATCAATCTGGACAATGGGGGATCACTCGCAATGTATGATAAGAAACGATATATCGTAGGCCCAGGTCGCAATATTATGGATGCTTTTGTTATCGTGAAAAAGTAACTCTATTATACATTGATCTATTCTAATGAAAATATTTTTATCATGATGATAGTGTGATTATTCTGTGTTTTTTTTGAAAAGTAGTAATATTTAGGTATACTATGACCAGTTTATGAAAACTTTTTTACGATGCGATTCATAGGTAAATTCATTCTTTTCATTATCATTTTCTGAATTCCATTTAGTACTTTTGCATACTCATATATCACTAAGGTGGTTGATGGGCATCGAGTGCGGATTTTTCATATTCCATCTACTGATACATATCGAGTAAAGGCAGTAGCAGTGAATACGGGTACAACATTACAATCCCTTATAAAGAGTGGAAGGGGAGTTGCAGGAATCAACGGAGCGTATTTCACTTCACGTGATTATCTGGGAAATCCTGATACTACCAATGCTGTTCGGATTATAAATGGTGCCGGATATCTCTACTCTCGATACTTTCCTGACACTGGAATCAGTGGTATATTTGGTTTTCTTTTTGATTATTCACCGATTCTTGTTCAAAATAATATGTATGGAAGTAGAGATCTCCGAGAAAATTTTAATGCAATTTTCCTATGAAGTATAGAGAGCGGGATTGCTAATTTTCCTATTCTTCTAGCGAATGGAGTAAGTCTTATCTATCAATATAATAGCTTGGGGCTGATTACAGATAAGATGAAAATGGAATGAACCAAATCATTTATCTGTCGTACGTGGTATGATGATGTGAAGATGGGTACAATTGATAGTATCTCTATGATGGATGTTCCTGATTTTATTCGCCAATTTGGTTGTATGGATGCGATCAATCTTGATGCCTGAGGATCACTTGCTCTGTATGATAAAGGGAAATATATAGTTGGCCCAGGTCGCAATGTGATGGACGCATTTATCATTGTAAGAAAATAATTCTTATGCCTATACTCATATTTCCAGATATCTCTCATAAGGAAGCATATATCGATATTATTTCCGAATGGAAACAAAGTGACGAATTCAAAAATGGTCATATTTCACCATGAGCTCTTTTTCGTGGAAACTCTTTTGAAGAATTTCTCCAGATTGCACAGGATGACCTCTGAGAAAAGAATCAATGAGTTCCGGCAACGTTATTTTTTCTTATGGAGCTTGAGCGAATCCTCGGTGCTATTCAGATTCGACATTCTATCGATCTTCCCCATCTTATGGAATTTGGTGGACATATTAGCTATGGAATTCGCCCGAGTGAACGACGAAAATGATATGCTAGGGAGATGCTTCGTCTTGGACTCATCGAAACAAAGAAGCTTTGAATAGAAAGAGTTCTTTTGTGATGTAGTGATGATAATCCTGGCTCATACAAAACTATCGAAGCAAATGGCGGAGTGTTTGATCGATATACAGAATTCCAATGAGAAAAAGCAAGAAGGTACTGGATTGAAATGTAGTATTTGTATCATCGTAATGATTTCTTCAGTATTAGATGAGTATGCATTCAAATATACTTCCAATAGTGCTTTATCCTTATAGTTATTTAATTAAAAATAATATATTGTATATGTACATATAAAAACTTCTTTTACATATGGAATTTTTCTTGCCTTTATACCTATTTTTACTACACTCATAGCAGTAAATTACTTTTTCACCTTTTTTAATCTATGTCACGACTCTCTCTCATCGCTTCGATGATGATCATCACGACAGCATTCATGTCTTCAGTTTCTGCTGAAACTGGAACAGTTACTTCTACTGGATCTACAGGAACAGCTGCAGTTATTGGAACAAATCCAGTTACTATTCCTCAACCAAAAAATCTTCCTCTTCTTCTTGATACAGTAAAAGTAGAAAATACTCAAACACTCACTCTCAAGTTTAATCAATCAGTATATGCAAACTCTATTCGAGTTCGTGTTATTGATCAGGGATCAAATGAAAATATTCAGATTGCCTCTATCACTGGAACTCTTGATAAGTCAGGTTCTCTTGATAAATCAATGATTAC
Source organism: Candidatus Altimarinota bacterium (assembly GCA_013268835.1). Classification (GTDB taxonomy): domain Bacteria; phylum Patescibacteriota; class Gracilibacteria; order BD1-5; family UBA2023; genus JABFSX01. The sequence goes on from JABFSX010000002.1 coordinate 67,212, forward strand.
GATAACTACAGATTCTGCATTTATGGCTGGTTCATCATATATTCTTACTATTACTGCAGCGCTTTCACTTTCTGATACAACTATTAAAGCGGGTATAGACTCTATTCGAGAATTTGCAGCACCAACAAATCTCAAACCACCTGTACTTAATGCAGCACCAAATCCTACTGCAACACTTGCAACTGGTTCTACTACCGTGAAGCCTGTAGTTACTCAATCAGGTTCAACTGGTTCCACTACTGCATCTGGTACCCTTGCTGCAGCAAGTGAATTTCCTGAAGCAGGACTTCCAACAACTATGGTTGTGATACTTGCAGCAATGTCCGCATTAGTCCTTCTATTTGTTCGAAAGAGAGCTTAATATATCTTCTTTAAACCGAGATCACTCTCGGTTTTTTTGACATTTTTATGCAAAAAAAAAGTATTGATACCACCCTTATGTTCCTTATCCTTGCTCTTGTTATTTTTGGCATGGTAATGATTAGTTCAGTAAGTGTGTACTCATCATTTAAAATAACATCTCGTATGGTTGCAGCAGGATCAATGAATGAAACAACAAATCATTTTTATTTTGCTCGAAATATTATGCATGTATCTATGGGCATATTAATGATGGTTATTTGTTCAAAAATATCTTATCATTTCTTTGAAAAATTCGCTCGACATATTTTTGTTGCCTGACTTGTATTCTTATCAATGGTATTTATTATTGGTACCGAGTATAATTGAGCAAAATGATGGATTGATATCCCATGACTTCCATCACTGCAGCCAGTTGAATTTATGAAAATTGGACTTATTATTATGCTTGCATATTTCCTTAAAAAGAGACGAGCAATGATAGCAGATACGTATATGGGCTTTATGCCATACTTTTTATACGTATGATTAGTTTTTCTTCTTTTGATTTTTCAACCAGATTTTTGATCTATCTTGATTCTCGCTCCTGTTTCTATTGCACTCTATTTTGTTGGATGAGGAAATATTCGTTATATTTTGATTGCTATCGTGATAGCATTTATTGGAGCTAGTTCCGTGTATGGTATAGGTAAGTTTGTACCACAAACAGGTGTCTGATATATCAGTCAACGTATTGATAATTTTTTCCGTGATAGTCACGATATTGTGGAAAGTAATAATCGAGATGATAAAGATTATCAAATGAAACAATGATTGATTGCTATCGGATCTGGTTGATTTTTTGGTCTTGGTTTTTGAAAATCAATTCAAAAATTTGGTTATCTTCCTGAAGTGCAATGAGATTTTATATTTTCAGTAATTGTTGAAGAGCTATGATTTTTTGGTGCAATAATTCTTATTACTATGTATCTTATGATTACATATCGATGATTTTTGATTGCTCGATCAGTAAAAGATCCATTTGCCCGTTATTTAGCACTTGGTATTACTATATGGATACTTATTCAGGCCTCTATCAATATTGGTGTAAATCTCAATATCGTTCCACTTACAGGAGTAACTCTTCCATTTGTTAGCTATGGAGGATCATCTCTTTTTGCTCTGATGATTGGCGTAGGAATATTACTTTCTATTTCTCGACATATGGAATACAAGCCTCAAAATCTATCAGATATACTTCATGCAAAACGCAAGGTTATATACTAAACAATGTATTCATATATTGACATTATTAAATAATTATTAATATAGATTTATTATTTAATAAGAAAAATAAATAGAGTGAATATTCTAAATGAAGGAAGACATCATACGGTCTATACATATGGTACAGATTGGGTATTGAAGCTTCCAAAACCTTGAAATCCTATTAGGAAAAAAGAAATCGCACAAAGATCTGTAGATTTTTTTAATCACCATTTTAGTGATTTTGTACCAAAAAATACATATATAGAAAAATGGGAAGGAACACCTTATGCTATTCTGCAATCTAGAGTTCATAATGCTATTCATCTATGAGAGTATTTGTGCCAAACAAATAATCCAAATCCTCGGGTTTTAGAATTATTAGAAGAATTTTTAGAGAGATGTATGAATATTATAATGGAGAGTGGTGTATGATTTGATATTATTGGAACTCCGCCACAAAAAAATTTGGCACATTTATTACTTGGTTGTACTAATTTATTAGTGACTTGAGCCGTATCGAATGATTCAAATGATGTTAATCTTACTTTTGTAGATAATGTCGTATGAACAAAATCAGTACATATACAAAATATAGTTTTAAATAAAATCGCTTTTCTCATAATTCCTTCAAGAAGAAAGCGTCTTATAGAAATAAAAAGATACTTAGGCTCTGTACAAAAATTAAAGCAGTTTTCACTCTAATAGGGTTTTTAACAAAAAATTCCCTTACTATTAAGGGAATTTTTTGTTAAACATCAATGTGTTCAATAACTCAATTGAGATATTCACCATTTTCATTGGCTTCTTGCCAACTAATCGCGTTTACCGGACAGGCCGCGATAGAATCATCTATATCTTTATTCTCATAAGAGGGAAGAGAGTTTACACAAGAGAGGCCATCGCTATTGAACTCAAAAACATCTCCAGATATAGCGATACAGGCACTGCATCATATGCAGGTTGAATTTACATGGGGTTTTCGAATTGATCACTTAAGAAGATCTCGTTGACTATCGGAGAGCATAAAAATATAGGGTTATTGCTTGCATATTCTACAAAAATCCTTATTATTCGCAAGACTTTTTTATACTTTTTATGGCTTCTCTTAAGCGATTTATTCAATGAATTCGTGGAACTACTAGTGTCTCTATTTTTGATATTTCAGTTCAGTTTCTTCTTATTTTTCTTCCATTTTCATCCTTTGTATCCGTTTTTTTAACGTATAGAGTTGGTATTCCTGGGGCTTCCTTCATAAAGGAGATAGTTCTTTGAATAGCAATTATTGCCCTTTTTTTCACGTATATAAAAAGTTATTTTTCTGATAAAAAGTATATATTTAGGTGGAATTATCTCGATTATTTTATTCTTTTTTATATAGGAGTACTCCTGATAGTAACTATTTTTAGTACAGGTATTCGATGAATGATATTCGGCGGAAGATATGATTTTGCTTTTTTGATTATTTTTTTGGTAGCATATCACGGCTATCCACTTCTTCAAAAACCATTTTCATATTATTTAAGAATTTTTTTGATTTCCGCGGGGACTATGTTATTTATTAGTTGATTATTAAAATGGCCTCTCCAAGAGGATATTCTGCTATACTTTGGATATTCTTGAAATCCTTCTGCATGGGATTTTGGATGAGCTCCACCGATTTTTCATGGAATTGATGGTGCAAATGTAAGAAGATTTCAATGACTTCTTGATGGACCAAATACTATGTGAGCCTTCTTGATAATTTTTACAGGTATTTTCGCATATTTTACTCGGTTTCGTAAGGATTGGTATTTCGTAATATCAATTGTGATAATTGGACTCGTTGGTATGATTTTTTATACATACTCACGGAGTGCAATGATCGGTATCATTCTTGCTTTCTTGATTGTGATATTTATGAGTTTACGTTCTTTATGGCGTCTTTATCGATTTCAATTGATTTCTGTTTTTTTGATACTATCACTTATGATGAGTGCTATAGGGGTACTATATTATGATCGTGCTATTGCAATAGTATGACGAGCAGGATCCACGAAATGACATGCAGAAAGAATGATAGTTGGTGCACATAGAGTTATGGATTATCCTTTTGGACAATGACTTGGAAGCGCTGGTCCAGCATATCGCCATATAGTAGATATTACAAGTAATGATATTATCGAATTAGATCGTTTTTATATTCCGGAAAGTTGGTATATACAGCAATTTATTGAATGATGATATATTTGATGAATATTATTTTTATGTATTATAATTTCTATTTTTTGATTATTACTCTGTGTTCATCCGATACTTTGAGCATTGTTTGCTGGGGTAAGTTTTATGAATGTATTTTTACATACTTTTGAATCGAGTGTAGTTTCTTTGTTGCTATTCATGCTCGTAGGAATTATTCTTGGACATAGAAAATATGCAAAAAAATAAGGAATTACATATTACATATATCGGTAGACTGGAAAAGGAAAAGGGGATTGATATCCTTATTGAATGTATTGACAGATCAATCCTAGAGGAGAGAAATATTATTTGGCATATTTGTGGTACTGGCTCATATCTGCAGAAATTTAAGTCTTACAATAAGCCCTATATTTTACTATATGGTTATACTCAACGAGACGAATTGGATATTTTGATGAAGAAGACTGATTTGGTACTTATGCCATCTTTGTTTTTGGAGACATTTTGATTAGTAGCACTAGAGACGCTTTTACGCTGAGTTCCAGTTTGTTGATTTCCTCAAGGGTGATTACAGGATTTTATTCATCCATTATTAGCATTGAATATAAAAAACCCTGTAGATTCTTTTTTTAAAATTCTGGATAAAAATGAATTTCCTCTTTTGGATGTTGGGGATTTTTCTTATGAACTTTGGATAGAAAAACTTTCTAAAATTACAGAATGATCTCATAAAATTTTATTGGTAACTGATTATTTAGGGCGAATTTGATGAGCTGAAGAATATATTTATTTTCTTTGAGATGAGCTTCGATGACTTTGAAAAGAAGTGGAATATTGGTGATGTCAAAGAAAAGTGAATCGATATATGAGGATATTTTATATGTTTACAGCCCCGTTAGCATTTTGGAGAGGAATAAGTTTATCAAAAAAATTGCAAGAATATTCGCCAGATCTTGTTTGGATGCATTCGATAATGAGATACATATGACCTTATTGATTAGCTGCGCTATCAAGATATGATTGCAAAAAATATATTACTCATCATGACCTTGGACTTATATCGCCTCGTCCAAGTAAAATATATCATCAATCTGATATCCCTAAAACTTCTAATCTTTGAGATTGGATATCAAAAAATATAAATATATTATTGGTATTATTTGTTTTATGGAAATGGTTAATGGTAACTTGGATTTGGATTTTTTTAAAAAGGGATAATATAACACATATTCTTCCTTCTTTTTGGATGCAAAAATATTTTTCCTTATACGGAGTGAATGATTTCATTATCTTTCCTCATACTAGTAAAATTCAAAGTAACCAAAATGTTAAAAAAACTAATAGATAAGTTCAATTAAATAATATTTTTCCTATGCTGTATAATAAAAAATGATTTTCCCTCGCAGAACTTATGATTGTCGTGGCTCTCATTGGGCTATTCTTTGCTGCAACAAGTTATATGAATCGTGATGTTCGAGTATATCAGAACAAAGCAGAGCGTTTTGCTGGTTATATATATGATCAAATACGAACTGCTCGCAATAATATGGTTATTTGACGAGGAGTATTATCCGGCTGAACAATAAGTATTGTCGCTACCTCACGAAAAATAAGTATTTCTAATACTGGGATTACATCAATTTATGAACATCCTACCGGAACTGGTATGGAGGCAGAATTGTTACCTCCTTTTTTTGAAAGTGACCCCCTATATATTATATCAGATATAGCTATATCCTCATGAGGTATGACTAATGTTGGCACTATACCTGCTTGGGATCAAACGGGCGCAACAAGTGCAGATATTATTTTGTCAGGAACAGGTATTCGATTATTTGTTTCTGGGGCAATAAATCCAATTCGTACACTTATGATTACTACGGGTTATGCTGGATTTAAAAGATCAGTTTTAGTAGATCGTGTTACTGGTACGGTAGAAATAAAGGTAAGTGGAGAAACTAATCAATAGCACAGTTCCAGTTAATTTTTTCAATTTCAGTTGTATTTTGAGACATCTTTTGGTTCAGTAGATTCGTATGCTCTATTTTTATTTTTTCAAGAATACTATTGATATCTTCAGGGGATTCCACATGAACAAGGAGATTTCTGTATTCTTTTACACCTGGGAATCCATGTAGATATTGTACAAGGTGCTTCCGTGCTTCCATCATGCCTTTTCTTTCTTTGCAGTTCCAGAGTAGTTCGCCGTGTTTTCACATAATATCAAGTATTTCACCAAGTGTTGGTTCAAAGTTTCCAGGAAGAAAACACCAAGGATTCCCGAATGAGGCTCGCCCAATCATAAATCCATCAAGATTTTTCTGACCTTCTGGATGAATTATTTTTGAGAGTCCATCGTCGAAGCTTTCAATATCACCATTACAGATAACTGGAATGGTGATATTTTGTTTGAGGCTATATATTCCTGTAAAATCAGCCTTTCCAGTGAATGCTTGTTTATAAGTTCGTCCATGTACTGATATGAGACTTGCACCAGCATTTTCGAGTCATTTTACGAAATCGATAAGAAGAGAATGGTCTTCCCAGCCAAGACGAGTTTTTACTGAAACTGGAATCTTTACTGCCTTTGCCATCTCTTCTACAATCTTAAATGCAGTATCACGATTAATCATTAGGGATGATCCATGTCCACTTTTAACGACTTTTTTCGCAGGACATCCCATATTGATATCAATTCCAGTGATTCCATATCCTTCGATGATTTTTGCTGCTTCAGCAAAAATAAGTGGGTCTTTTCAGAAAATTTGAATAATAAGTGGATATTCTTTTGGATTATGTGTGAGGGCCCGCCTTTGTAGTTCTTTTGAGTGAACAAGTCCATCAGCAGAATAAAATTCTGAAAATACCACGGTTTCAGGGGCTATAGATTTCACTATTTGTCTATAGGGACTGTCAGTATATCCATCCATAGGAGCAAGAGCGGATATCGGACCACGAGATGCTAAATCAGACCAAAAATTATTCATAAACACTTTTATATCCAAAAACTCTTAAAAATCCAATTATATATGCATAAAAATATATAATTCTTTCTCGTCAATATTGTTTTTTGGCTTTTTTATAAAGAGTATGATAGTATGCTCATATATACATATATCAGATCAATACAAATATGCCTATTAATCCAAAAAATCAAAAAGAAGAGGCGAGAGCTACTCTTTTGCGTCATCTTGGGCTTCCGAAGGGTACGTGAATTACATTGATTTCTTATATTCAAGATGAAGAAATTCTTGAATTTTTTCATAGTGCATGTGCTGCCTTGGGGATAATTTTATTAAAAAATAATGAAGATATATCTTTGCAGGGTGCTGATGTTTGGATTACAGATAGTATAGATTCGTCTATTCCTATTTCTTTGCTTTGTAAAAATGGAGTTATACCAGTAGTGCCATTACAACAAAATAAAGATTCCGTATGGAATGAGTTTAATCCTATGAAATTTGAGTGAAATGCCTTCCTTTTTAAGGAATTGAATAAATTTCAAATGTTTGCAAGCCTTATTCGAGCTATTGAAAATATGAGATATCCTGGAGATAAGAGAATGTTACTCCAAAATGTTCAGTCTACAAAAATTTAAAGGAAAAATACCGATATTAATCGGTATTTTTTTATTTTTTATGCTGTATATTTTCTGCCTTATCAACAAATAAGATTCCATCAAGATGATCAATTTCGTGTTGTACAATTCTTGCTGCAAGATTTTCGAGTTTGAGCGCATATTTCCGTCCTTCAGGGTCAATAAAACTTACTTTTATCCAAGTCCATCTTTTTACGTCTCCTATTTCTCCTGGTACCGATAAGCATCATTCCTCATCTTTTGATATTTCTTCCGAATGAGCAATGATTTCAGGATTAATCATTGCAATAGTACGATACTCTTCATCCTCATAGTCTTTCATAAGAGATACGGCGATGAGTCGTTTATTAATACCAATTTGGGGAGCAGCAAGTCCAACACCCCCATTATCAGGATCTTTGATGTATTTAATCATATTTTCAGCAGTACTTCGGTATTGTTTTAACTCGGATGGCTTAATGCTATCCGATATACTTCGAAGAATCTCATTATCATCTCCTGTTTCAATGGTGAGTTTTGGCATATTTGTCGAGAGAAAAAAGAAAATATACTTGAATAATAGCTATTTACTCATAAAATTCAAGGGTCTTTTTCTTTTCTTTTTTTATGCTTGCTTTTCTTCGAAAACTTATTGCGCTAGATTCACCTATTCGTATTACGTATCACTATATCCGTGGTGTGCTTGCTTTTTGGTTTTCATGAAATCCTGCTCAAAATATGATTGTTATTGGTATAACAGGAACAAAGGGAAAAACAACTACTACAAATTTAATTGCAAAATGACTTCAACGGGCTGGAAAAAAAGTGGCAATGTTTTCGACTGTAAATCTTTCGATTAATGGAAATATCCAAGATAATAATATGAAGATGACAACACCATCTCCATTTTTTCTTTGGAAATGGCTACGTGATGCTCGTGATGCTGGTTGCGAGTATGCTGTAATTGAAACATCATCTCATGCACTTTTTTATCATCGTGTTCATGGACTTCGGTATGATGCAGCAATTCTAACTAATATATCGCAAGATCATCTCGATCTTCATAAAACGATGGATAATTATGTAGATACTAAATTGCAACTTTTTCGTAATTTATATAAAAATGGAATACAAAAAGGAGTTCGAAAAATTGGCGTAGTAAATATTGATACTGAGTACGCTGATCGATTTCTTACTCGTGATATTGTTGTAGATAATCTTTACACGGTATGATTTTCACCATCAGCTCAGATCCGTGCAGAGAATGTTGTAAATACTGAATTTACAACAGAATTTGATGTAAAAATCCCTTCTAATCATTTTCATCTTACCTCTAAACTTCCTGGTAATTTTAATATTTCCAATATTCTCTGTGCCGTAGCAATTCTTATGTCACAGAAGATTGATATCAAGACAATTCAATCTCTGATTTCAGAATTTGCTTGTGTTCCAGGTCGTCTTGAAGAAATTTCTAATACACGATGAGCGAAGATATATGTGGATTATGCACACACAGAAGAATCACTTCGAAGTGTTCTTGATACACTTCGTCAGATTAAGACAACAAAGCGTATTATTACTGTATTTGGCGCTACAGGGGATCGTGATACTACAAAAAGACCAAAAATGGGAAAAGTAGTAGACAATATGTCAGATATAGTAATATTAACCGATGATGATACCTATACAGAGGATTCTCTCAAAATTATTCGAGAGGTTACTGAGGGGATATCTCGTCGTGAAGGTGAAGGATTTTGGATTATTCCATCCCGTGAAGATGCTATTCGTACCGCACTTATTATGCTTAAACCTGGCGATGTTCTTATCGTCGCTGGTAAATGAGCAGAAACAGTACAGGTTACTCAAAAATGATCTATTCCATGGAATGATCGTATAGTTATAGAGAAGATACTTATGGAAATTGAAGCTCAAGTAATGGTATAGTTTTTATCTATCTTCTTTCTTAGAGAGTTTTGCTCAGGAAATTTTATGTGTTTTATTTTTCCTATAATTTATATAGATAACTCTACCAATAGCTGCAAATGGTACAGCTAGGATGATTCCAAGAATCCCTCCAAGTGATGCTCCAATGATCATTACAATAAAAACAAGAAATGGAGAAAGATCAAGAGAACGACTCATGACATACGGAACAAGAATATTATTTTCGACTTGTTGTATTATTAGATACAATATGCTTATTGCAAGGGCAACTTTCCAAGATATTCCAAGTCCAATAATAAGGGCAGGGATGAGAGCAAGAATAGGTCCAACATATGGAATAAATTCCATAACACCGCTAATAAGTGCAAGAGTAAATGTCTGATTTGTATCAAAGTCAAAGAGGAGCTCAATAAGAGTCAGACTCATATATGTAATAAAGAAAATACTAAATGATAGTATTAACATGGCCTTTATCCAGGCATTTAATGTGTGCTGAATTTCTTTATAGTGATTTAAAAGGTATAGTTCAATATTATCGGGTGCTATATCAAGTATAAATTGTCCTATATTTTTTCTTTCCAGGGTCATAAGAAATGTCATTATTGCTATAAGAATCCAGTTAAAGAAAACACCTCCTACACTTGAAATAATGGAAAATCCACCACTTGTAAGTACCGAAAGCTGTTTGGTGACGATGGATTGAATATTCCCAGCATTATCTCTAATAAATGAGAGGGTCTGATCAATGTTATGCTCATTAAAAAGAAAAAGAATTGATTTTTCGATATAGGGACTCAATCAAAAACCTTTAATTCAATGAGAGGAATAGATAGATTGTGCTTCGCTTGCCCAGTATATAACTGTATTTACGGTATCGGTTACGTATGTAACAATTATTGGTATAATAGTACCAACTACAATAAGTCATATGATTATAATAATCAAGTATATTCACATAATTGTGAAGCTTGCATGGATATGTTTTTTTTCCAGAATACTAACAAGTGGAGCAATGAGGATTGTTATAAAACCAGAAATAAGTAGTACTACGAGAGTGGAACTTATTAAAAATAGGAGATATCCTATTACAAGTATTGCTATAAGAATGAGGATCTTCTTGATCCAGTTGATAAGTTCTGTTGACATAATTTTGAGTATATAAAAATAAGGTAGTTTTGCAATAATTACATTATTTAAAAAAAATCTCGATTTTATTCGAGATTTTTTCTCTTTTTTTCTATTACGTAGACCATATAGTCGATATATCCAGTAAGAATATCCTTACTTTCATTACTCATTTCAGATTTTTCGAGTTTTTGCTTTCTAAATTCAAGAGTTTTTTGTATTCCACTGTATACCTCTATTCGTACTTTTGGATCTGGATTAACTTTTATTATATTCAAATCCATATCTTTAAGGATTTTATTTCCTTGTATTTTATATACTTCTAATATGATTTTCTGAGCGTTTTTTTCAGTTTTTTTCTCTTCCGTCTTTTTCTCTTCAGTTTTTTCATCTTCTGCTCCAGAACTCGTTTCTTTGTGTTCATTTTCTTCTATTTTTTCATTGTTTTTTACTTTGATACTTGTTTCCCCAGAGTTACTTGCATTTGATCAGGTCATAGCAAAAGATCCATCGAAATCAAGTAAGAAGAATATGGATATAAGAATGATGACGAGCCGTGTAAAAAACATAACTATGAGAGAATATATAGAAATGTAAAAAAATCAAGTAGTGTTTTGCGATTTTTGTGTGAAGGAGTTATACGTAATTTTTTATTACCTCAATTCCTCATTCTGTCCAATGTCCAAGAGAACATATATCATCACAATATATGAGGATTTCTTTTTTTGAGTTCCGTTCTTCAGGAGTTCCTATATCAAGCACGAGACCATCAATAAGTGGTTTTTTATACTTTGAATCGAGAGAACATACTTCTATATGATTCAAAAGTAGGGGATAAGGAATAGTATTCGTAATATCGAGATTCTCGAATCCCATAGAGAGGCTGAGATCGATATTTTCGATTTTCTCACGATGCAGGCTCGTAATACATCATCCATCTGGAACCCCGAAAAAGTCAGCAATAACTGGAGCAAAAGATCTGACGTACCCACCAGCAGAGAGTGTAAGTCTGATAGTAATTTTAGGAAGATTTTTTTCCATGATTTCTATATCAGTGACTTCTATTTTTCTTTTTTCTATTTCAAAATCTACTCCCTTACGAGCGAGATCATAGGCTCTTTTTCCTCAGATATGTATTGCGGAGTATCTTGGAGGAAGTTGAGAAGTTTGATTTTTTAAAAATTCGATAAGATCATCTTCGCTATGATCAATCATTCCTCATATTTCTACATTCGACACATCTTTTTCAAGATCCAGAGTAGGGCTCGTGATACTGACGTCTACAGTAAAAAGATATGTTTTCTTGCTATTCTCTAGTCGAGATATCAGTTTAGTGCTGTTCTCTGTGGCAATCAATAAGCATCCAGTTGCAAGGGGATCAAGTGTTCCAGTGTGTCACATTTTTTTGATTCCTGTCATTTTCCTGATTTTTCTTATTACATCGAAACTTGTAAATCAGATGGGTTTATTGATGAGATAAAACATAGGTATAGTCTATTTTTCTAATTCAGGGTAAGTGGCATTTCGAGGGTGTGATAAAAATCGGGGAGGTTGAGTCCATGAAAAATTACCACTCCTGATAAGGCCACCTTCACTAAAGATATTAAAGTATCAAAAGTTAACAAGAACTTTTCCTATTACATTTGATCTTTTAATAAAGTGAGCACTAATTCATACACCAAAACAGTTTTGAAAACATTGTCTTGAATCTGCCGAGTTTTGTCTATTGTCTCACATTACCCAATAGGTATTTTCGGGTACTAGGAATTGATTTTGTTCAATATATTCAGGAAGGTAAGTGTGTCAGCTATTTGCGAGAGTAAGATAGGGTTCTTTTATTTGAATGAAAGAGTTGTCTCATTTTACTTTTATGAATACCGATCCGCTTTCAAATTTTATTGTATCTCATGGTAGTGCGATAACTCTTTTAATATAGTGTTCTCGACTTTTATCTACATGGGGTTTGATTACGACAACATCTCCACGAATAGGATCACCTATATGAATAGGTATTTTTTGCCATATTCATGCGATTGATTCCCATGTACCTTCCGTTGAATCTATCATATCTTGAGAGAAGTCAAGATATGAAAATTTATCTACAAGTATAAATTCCTTATCATGATAACTTCACTCCATCGATTGTCCATTGATCTGAAATGGCGTAATGATAAAAGTTCGTATAAAAAATACAATTATAAGAATAACAATAAAATCACGAAGAAATGTAATAAATTCAGTAAAAGTAGAATTTACTTCTTGTAATTCTGATTCAGCAAATGTCTCTTCGTTTTTATGATGATGTTTATGCATATGGGAAGATACTTATAGGGTATGAATATATGAACTATTATTTACCGTGACATTGTTTATATTTTTTTCCACTTCCGCAAGGGCATGGATCGTTGCGTCCAGTTGTTGAGACATTTATATCTTTATTGTTTTCTTCTGTTTTTATTTGATGAATTACTGGTTTTTGCTGGGTATGAAGCATAGATACTGCAACGGATCATTCATTTTTTCAATTAATATCTTCTTCATGAATTGCTTCAGCATTTTCGAGGTAACTTGTAAGAAGTGATTCTTCTAGATTGACGGAATCAATAGATTCTTGAGCTTGAGCAGTAAGAAGTCATTTTACTACACGATGTTCAATTGTATGTATCATAGTAACAAAAAGATCATACGCACGTTCTTTGTATACTATAAGTGGATTTTTTTGAGCATATCATTCAAAGGCTACTTCTTCACGAAGATGCGCCATACGATCGATGTGTTGCATCCAGAGTTCATCTATACCAGCAAGAGTAAGGCGTCTTTCGAATTCTGCAAACTGTTCTTCTGTACCACTATTTCGAAGTACTTCAATTTTCCCTGCAAGAAGAATTTTGGTAGTAACAATAAGCGATTCAGTATTAGTAGCTTCATGAAAATCTTCAACATTTGCTATAGTTGATTCACTAAATTCATTTACCTCATGAGCAATTGTCATAAGTGTATCTTGATCAATGTGATTCAATGAGTGTAGTCCATTTTCTTTTGTTCTTTCGGCAAGATTTACGAGTCTCTCAGCTTCACTCTCAATCATATCTACTACCTCACTATGGATATCAGCACCCTCAAGAATACGATTACGTCTTGCATAGATAGCAAGTCGGTGCTGATTAAGAACATCATCATATTCAAGAATATGTTTTCGTATATCAAAATTTCGACCTTCAACTTGTTTTTGAATAGTAGTAATATTTCTCATGAGTGCTTTTGATTCGATAAGTGGATCATTTTCCGGATGTGACTCAAAACTGGCAAGTATAGAAAAAAGACGATTACCACCAAAAATACGCATAATATCATCTTGTGGAGATATCATGAATTGTGAAAGCCCTGGATCTCACTGTCTTCCTGAACGACCACGAAGCTGATTGTCGATACGGCGAGTTTCATGCTTCTCTGTTCCGATTACAAAAAGTCAACCAAGGGTATATTCTTGGATTCCTGCAGCTCACTCGAGTTTTACTGTACCCTCGAGAGAACGCACTCGATCATCGATCTTGATATCTGTACCTCGACCAGCCATATTTGTTGCTATAGTGATCGCTCCATATTCACCTGCGGCCCTGATGATCTCAGCTTCGCGAGAATCTTGTTTTGCATTGAGTACATTGTGTGGGATATTCGCCTGTGTAAGAAGATCAGAGAGATATTCACTCTTGGCAACAGAAATAGTTCCTACAAGAATAGGTTGTCATTTTGTATGGAGAGCTTCGATAAGGCGAACAATGTAGTCAAATTTACCCTTTTCACTTCGAAATAAGAGATCCCCTCGATCAATACGACGAATTGGTTTATTGGTCGGGATTTGAATAACTTCCAGAGAATAGATTTTATAGAATTCCTCTTCTTCGGTTTTGGCAGTTCCTGTCATTCCAGAGAGTTTTTTGTAGAGTCTAAAATAATTCTGAAAAGTAATAGAAGCTAGAGTGCGGGACTCTTGTTGTACTGCAACTCATTCTTTTGCTTCGATAGCTTGATGAAGTCCATCAGAATACCTGCGACCCGAGAGAACTCGACCGGTATGTTCATCGATAATCATAATCTCTTCAGCTCGGATAAGATAATCGATATCTTTTTTATATACGGCGCTTGCCTTGATGGCATTCTCGATATGATGCAGATCATTAAAATGTTGACTGACATAGATATTATCTACACCAATGAATTCTTCAATTTTTGATATTCCATCTTCTGTAAGGGTAGCGGTTTTTTGTTTTTCATCGATCTTATAGTGTTTTTCACTCTCAAGGGCTCTTGCCATAGCAGCAAATCGTGCATATTGATTGGTTGCTTCGGCATCTGGTGCAGAAATAATAAGAGGAGTACGAGCCTCATCTACGAGAATCGAATCCACTTCATCGATAATAGCAAACCATCTTGTTCCCATGGCTCGACGATCTACTCGTGCCGCCATATTATCTCGAAGATAATCAAATCCGAGCTCGTTATTGGTTGCATAGACGATATTTGAAGCGTAGGCAGCTTTCTTATCATCAAAAGATTGCCCATGAGAAACTACTCCAACACTTAATCCAAGTGTATTGTAGATAATTCCCATCTCACTCGCATCACGACGAGCCAGGTAATCATTTACAGTTACAATATGTACAGGAATCCCAACGAGAGCATTGAGATATGCTGCTATTGTTGCTACAAGAGTTTTACCTTCTCCGGTTCTCATCTCAGCAATGTTTCCGTCATTAAGAGCCATAGCACCAATAAGCTGTACATCGTATGGGATCATATTCCATTCTACTTTATGATCATTTCCAAGATCAAATTCTTGACCGTAGATGAGCTCACAGGCTCTACGATGAAGGGCAAATGCTTCGTATTTTGTTTCCTCAAGACGTTTTTTGACTTCTATAAGATCAGTAGGGTTTTCGATATCAAGATCAGAGAATCGACTTTGGAATTCATGTGTCTTTGCTTGAACTTGTTCGATATTGGTGATGGAGCTTGCATATTCTCCTTCAATTTTTTTGATATGTTCCAGTTCTTTTTGGTATGATTGGACTCGTTTTTCTGATGGATCTCAGAATATTTTGGTGATAAAAGAAAACATAGGGGTTGGTTAGTACAAAAAATCCGCTGGATTATACGAAAAAATACTCATTTTTCAAATCTCATAATCCTTAAAACAAGGAATATAGTTGACAAAAATATTTTTTTATACAAAAATCCTCTTATGAAAAATTCATAAGAGGATTTAATAGTATTATACCCAGAACATATCTACCACTTTTCGGTAGATAACACGATTTTTGATATCTTCGTAGTACGTATCACCAGGAACGAGTTTTGCCTTGAGTCTCTCAATAACTTCAGGAGAAGCGTATTGAGCAATTACCTTGTCTACTTCTACTGTAACTTCAGCTTCAGTGGCATCAGTTCCTTTGAGTTCTTTGATTTTTCGAAGGAGGAGTTCTGCCTTGAGTCTTCTTTCTGCTTCAATTTTTACAACCGTTTCTTTGTATTCTGTTTCTGATTTTTTGATATGTTCGAGATATCCCTTGATATCAAGACCTTGTTGTTCAAGATTTGATGCATGTTCTCGGAAAATCTGATCGATCTCATTCGAGAGGAGGCTTGGTCCAACTTCGAAAGTTGCTACAGCAAGCATCTCTTTCATAAGGCTATCCTCATCTTTATTACGAGTTTCTTGCTCCTTCTTTTCGATGATTTCTTTTTGGATAATCTCACGGAATCCAGCCATATCAGTTTCTACACCACGGAGATCCTTGATGAATTCTGGAGTGAATTCTGGAGTATGAGGTTTTTCGATTTTCTCGATATTAGCAACAAAATATACCTTTCGTCCCTTGAAATCTTCACTATGGTAGTCTTTTGGAAAAGTGATATTGAAACCAGTTTCATCACCAACTTTTGAACCAATGAGTTCTTCCTCGAATCCTGGTATAAATGACCCAGAACCGATTACGAGAGGGTAGCTTGGAACATATGTTTCTTTGATAGCTTCGCCACCTTTTTTGTCATATCCTTGAGCCGTGACCGTAACTCGATCCCCAGATTCGATAGTAACATTACTTGTATCTGCACCATCTTCTGTGTGAGATCCAGCTTCATGAAAGTGTGTAAATCGAGTTTTGATTGCAGTGATTTCTGCATCTACTTCCTTATCCTCGATAGTAACTTGAGTTCGTTTTACTCGGATTTTATCAAGCTTTTTTTCATCGATTTCAATCTCAGGAAATACTTCTACTTCGAGAGTAAGCTCGATAGGATTAGTACTTTTTACATCAGTAATATTTCCAGGAGCTACAGGGATGATATTTTCTTTTTTAAGAACTTTTGGATAGATATGATTGATAACACGATCAAGTGCTCGTTCACGAATAACTTCTTCACCATATTCACGAACAATAATAGCCTCTGGAATATCAGATCCTTGTTTGAATCCTTTAACTTTTCCATTTTTTCTGATATCATCGATGATAAATTTTTGAGCTTTTTCGAGTTCTACTCCTGATTCTTTGATGTTAATCGAGAGAGTGTAGCTATTCTTGCGGGTAACAGTAGATTGCATAATAGTAATGAATTATAAATGATAAATTATGAATTTGAAAACAAGTAATTCTTCCAAATAACTGCGAGATTATATGGAAAAATATGAAAAAGGCAATTTTGATTTTTATGAAATTTCTATATACTTTTTTGCATGCAAACTCCTCAACTTCTTTCTCTCTCTATCAATTATCTTTCCCGAATTCATCTCCTTAAAAAAGATGATATTCTCACACTTCGTGAAGTGATCCGAGAGCATAATCAACTCTATCATATACAAGAACAACCAATTATATCAGATACTGAATATGATCAACTTTTTCATGCTCTTGCAAGACTTGAAGTGGATCATAATATGCTTGATGCAGATTCTCCAACAGCTCAACTTGCCATCCTTGCATCAGAACAATTTCAAAAAGTGAAACACCAATATCCAATGATTTCTTTGGATAATACCTATAGTGTTGAGGATGTACGAGACTTTGAACAACGTATGAGAAATGTTCTCAAGGAAAAATCCCCAAAAGAATTCCCATATTATGTACAACCAAAATATGATGGACTTGGTCTTGCTGTAGTATATGAATATGGAAAACTTGTTCGGGCTATTACGCGATGAAGTGGGGTAGAAGGGGAGGATGTAACGATTACGGCATTTGAGATAGAGAATCTTCCAAAAGATATTAAAAAACTTCATAATATTGAACGTATGGAAATCCGTGGTGAAGTTATGATGAGTCGAACGGTTTTTGATCAGGTGAATCACGAACGACTTGAAACATGAGAAAAACTATTTGCGAACCCACGTAATGCGGCATCAGGATCACTCCGTCAACTTGATCCACTTGTAACACGATCAAGGCATCTTCAGTTTTTTGCATATTCTATACCACAAATAGAACAATGATTGGATTCGAAAAATGCAGTATGAAGTTATGTAGAATTATTAGAAACTCTTTCGGGTTGGGGTTTTGAATGTAAGGGTTTTGATTTTTATTTCCAAAATGGAATAGAAAATCTTTGCGCTATGTTACAGCAAGAAACTGATGCTCGAAAAGTATATTTTGATTTTGATATTGATGGAATGGTTATCAAGCTTGATGATATGACTCTTTGGGATGATCTCGGTCGTACTGAACATCACCCTCGATATGCTATCGCATACAAGTTTCCAGCCAAGCAAGTACGTACAAGAGTAAATTCTATAGAACATTCTGTTGGTCGTACTGGTACCGTAACTCCAGTTGCCAATCTTGAACCTGTTGAGGTTTCAGGAGTAATTGTGCGACGGGCAACACTCCATAATTATGATGAGCTTGCAAAAAAATGAGTTCGAGAAGGGGATCAAGTATTTATCATGCGAGCGGGTGAAGTGATTCCAGAGATTGTATCAGTAATTACGGATATTCGAGATGGTACAGAGAAAATAATAATACCCCCAGATGTATGTCCAATATGTTCTACAAAACTTAATCAAGATGAATGAAAGGTAGCAATATTTTGCCCTAATAAACATTGCCCAGCGAAGATACTTGGGCAACTGGAAATGTTTGTTTCTCGTCAGGCACTCAATATTGATGGTCTTGGTCCACGACAGATAGAGGATTTTCTTGAACAATGATGGATTACTGATTTTGCCTCAGTTTTTCAATTGGGAAATTATAGAGAACAGATACTTGAACTCGATGGTTATCAAGAAAAATCAGTGCAGAATCTGATTGATTCACTTGAAAAATCTCGAAATACAACTCTCGATCGTATGTTGGTGGGCCTTGGGATCCCGAATGTAGGAAAGAAAACTGGAAAACAACTTTCAAATAGAATATATAACTTATCTAATAGTAAAGAATCTTCATTACTTGAAACAATTTTTATAGTTTCCGAAGAAGATCTATTGGAAGTGAAGGATATTGGTCCAGAGACAGCCAGATCATTCGTGGAATATATGAATTCGAATAAGGAAATGGTAGAACGTTTATATTATGAGTTACATATATCATCTTGAATCATAATTCAAGATTCAGAACTACAGGCAAGTGAAATTCTTGGAAAATCATTTTGTGTGACTGGAACATTTGAGAATCTTTCTCGAGATGAGATTCATGAAATAATCGAAAAGAATGGTGGAGAAGTGCGAACATCCGTATCATCAAAACTCGATTACCTCATTGCATGAGAAAGTGCTGGATCAAAACTTGCGAAGGCAAATGAATATGGAGTTCAGGTTTTTAATATCGAAGATTTCCTAAAAAAAATCGCCAATTAGGCGATTTTTTTAAATACTATTTTTGAGTGCAAATTGTCACATATGGGTATATTTAGAGATGATTTCTCTTGCTTGTTGCTTGGCCTCTGTAGCTTTAATATCAGGTGAATTTTGATAGTGTTTATAAATTTTCTCAAGTTCTCAAATCATATGTGATTCTATATTTGATAGAAGTGTATCAAGTTTTTTTGGATCATTGGTAACCTCATGAAATACAGATTGAAATTTTTCTGTAAAATCTTTCTGAAGTTCTGGATCATTTTCAAGTACTTTTAACACTTTATCTATAACTTGTTGAAGTTTTTTGTTGGTTTCAGGATTTGGGTGGCTTATTTCAGATATTGATTCTGATTCATGTAAAGACATATATGAGAGATAAAAAATACTACCCATTTAGGATAGCATTTTTTATCTGTTTAAGCAAGAAACTTGACTTGAATAATATATAGAATTATGTTCTATAATAAAATATTTATTCCCCACAGCCACTATCACAGCTTCCACAACCACCTGTTCCACAGGAGCCACCAGATCCATGATCATCATCATCTCAAAGAATCGAAATAAACATACTTTTAATTTCATCATAAGATGGTACTTCACCTTGAAATATCATATCCCGAAAATCAATTGATTCTTCTTCGATAGCAAGTGCTGGATTATCAGTAATCCCAAGTTCAAGCTTGTAATTTTCGTTATTAGTGATTTCTACTTTTACAGCATCCTCGAGTGCAAGTTCTGTAAGGGCTTTTTTAACAAGATTGTCTAGAGAAGCAAGTTCATCTCAGGTTCCAATAAGTTTTATTATCATAGATAGGTAGTAAGGTATATAACTGAATCGTATTGATTTTAAATAAAAAGCAAGAAAAAATGCCTCAATTTTGAGGCATTTTTTCTTGGATAATTATTCAGCTGCTTTTGCAGTAACAACACCAACCTCAGCCGTAGTAGTTTCTTCAACATCATCTTTATGCTTTTTTGGAGCATGGATAGATACGATAGCCTCCTCAGTATGAGATAATACATGGAATTTCTTGGAATCTACTTTGAGATCACTTACATGAAGTGAGTGCCCCATTTGAAGATTTGAAATATCAAGATCAAATGCATCCACAATATCTGCAGGAAGACATTTTACATCAAGCATTTCAAGAGTCTGATGGAGCTGTCCACCTTCAAGAATTGCTGGAGAAGTACCAACAAGATTGATAGCAATCTGAACATGTACTTCAGCCTTCATATTAACAACAAGGAAATCGAGATGTCGAAATACTCCTGTTACTGGATGTCGCTGAGCCTCTTGAACAAGAACGCTATAAGACTTTTTCCCTACATTGAGAGTGATAACATGGTTCTTACCTGATTCACGGTACACCTTAATAAAATCAGATACACCCACGGTTAACATGGTCGAAGGAGTATCCTTACCGTACACGACTGCTGGGATAACACCGTCTACACGGGCTATCTTTGCTACTTCTGTACGGATCTTTGCTTCGAGAGAAAACATAAATAGAAAAATAATAGAGATAAAGCTTGCACATTATAAAGAAAAAATAGAAAAAGCAAGAAATAAAAAATCCATCAAAATTGAATTGATGGATTTTTTATGAGTTGAATTTTTATCCGCCCAATGTACCTGCAAGATTCATGATCGGCTGAAAGATACCAATAGCAAGAAAACCGATAACAACCGCCATGATGACAAGAATTATTGGTTCTATAAGTTTCTGAATACCACCAATAGCAATATCTACCTCTTCATCATAAAAGTCTGCAATTTTAATAACAGTAGTTCCGATTTGAGCTGTTTCTTCACCAACACGAATCATTGAAATGAGAAGATCTGGAAATAAAGGATCATCTTCAAGTGATTCTGCAATTTTTTGACCATTTTTAATATCCTGACGTAGAAGTAGAAGACGTTGCCTATATACTTCATTTCCCACGGCACCAGATACAATTCGAATAGCCTCTACTACTGCAACTCAACTTCAAAGAAGATTTGCAAAAATTCGAGCAAATCGTGATAGGATTACTTTTGTAACAAGAGGTCCATATATGGGCATTTTTAACATAAAATTATCAAAATGATATTTTCCTGTTTTTGTTTTTTTCCAAACCTTTACACCTGCTACTGCTCATAATGCAATGGTAAGAAGGAGCGCCCAGTAGTCAGTAAAGAAATTACTAACTCCTATAATCATACGGGTAGCATCTGGAAGATTTTCAGGATCTCCAAAAAAACCAGTTAGAGTTGGAATTACCTTGATCATTAATATCGCCACACAGGCAACCATTCCCACGATCATAATCATTGGGTAAGTCATGGCACCCTTAATTTTTCTTGTAATAGAATCCACCTTTTCTGTTTGATCAGCGATTTGTACAAGAGCAGTATTGAGCTTACCAGTTCGTTCTCCTGCTTCAATAATTGATACTTCGGCATCTGAAAAACATCAATAGTATGAACTAAGACTTTCATGCATTGTGGTACCACTTTGGATATGCTCAATCATAAAATCATAAAATTTGAGCATATTTTTTTCTTTTTCTTGCTTTCTGAGAGCAGTAAGACTTTTGAGAATTGTAAGACTTGCATTCACCATAGTGGCAAGTATACGAAAAAATACTACCTTCTGTCTAAGATTAATAGATCATTGGGCAATAAGAAATTTCTTTATATATTCACCAACCGTTTCTTTTTCTACATGTACTTTACTATCCTCTATATCAAGAATAATGATGTTTTGATTTTGTTCTTGTGCCATAAGATTTTTTAGAAAATAGATACTAAGTTAGTTATTCTCTTTTGCTGCTGCATATACCTCTGCAAGTGAGGTAGTACCAATGAGAGCTTTTATGAGACCATCTTGTTCCAATGAAATCATTCCATCAGTAATGGCTACTTCATTTATCATGGTAGCACTTGCGCCGTCAATGATCATTTTTTTTACATTTGAAGTAATTTCAAGTATTTCATAAATACCAACTCGTCATTTGTATCCAATATTTTTACATTGACTACATCCTACTGGTTCATAGAAAGTTGGAGATTGAAGAATTTCTGCTGGGATACGAGAAATAAGCTCTTCTTTTGCGGTTCTTTTTATTGCCTTCTCTACATTTGCTCTCATCTTTGGCTGTAATTCCTCGATTTTAACAGGCTTTTTACAATGTGGACAAAGTCTTCGTATAAGTCGTTGAGCAATAATTGCATTTACAGAAGCAGGAAGCAAAAATGAGGGAATTCCCATATTTAAAATACGAGTAATAGTCTCAGCTGCTGAATTCGTATGGATAGTTGATACCACAAGATGTCCTGTGAGCGCTGCTTCAATAGCAATATTGATGGTTTCATGATCACGGATTTCTCATACCATTATGATATCTGGATCTTGACGAAGAGCAGTACGAAGCCCATATGCAAATGTATATCCAATGTCAGGAAATACTTGTGATTGATTGAGTCAATCAATCTGCATTTCCACTGGATCTTCTAGGGTCATGATATTTACATCTGGAGCATTGAGTTTTGATAAACAAGAGTAGAGTGTTGTTGATTTACCAGAACCTGTTGGTCAAGATGTGAGAATGATTCCATTTGGGAGTGCAATGGCTTTTTCAAGGAGATCTTTATTGTGTCATTCTATACCAAGGCCGCCAAGATCAGGTATTTTTTTACTTTTATCTACTATACGCATAACTATCTTTTCCCCATGAACAGTTGGAAGTGTTGAAACACGAAGATCAAGGGCTTTATTATCAATAACGGTAGAAAGGCGTCCATCTTGAGGAATTCGAGATTCATCAATTTTTAGGTTTGACATAATTTTAAATCGAGCAACCACTTGTTGATGGAGAAATGTTTGATATTCAAGTATTTCAGTAAGCATTCCATCAACACGATATCTAAGACGTACTATACTTGTAAGTGGTTCAATATGAATATCAGAACTCCCTGATTCAACTGCCCCCATAATAATAAGATCACATATTTGTGATATATTCTCACCTTTGTAGATACTTTCTTTTAGGATTCCTATTACATTCGACATATTTGTTTATCGGGTTACATTTATAAATTCCTTTTCTATAGCAATAATAGCATCAAGTTCTGAGGATAGTGCATAAATATCATCTTTAATATTTATTTTACTATCAATTGCTCTTGTATATTCAAGAAACTTTCTTGAAACTATTTCAAGATCTTTTTTTCTGGGACAGGTAAGTTCCCCAATACAAGCATCAAGCGTAGTTGATATTTTTTTTCCAAGAGTTTCTTTTCTACTTTTTAAGTTTTCTGATAAAAATACAATATCATCTGGTGATGATCAGCGAATATAGAATCTAATTGTCATATTTCCACCATTTTCATCATTTGGTTTATTAGGATTGAATGGTCAATTCAATGAAAAAGAATCTATCATCACAAGAGGATTACTCATTATAGATGGATTTCATCCACTTGAACTAATATTGGTATCATTTAAGATATCATATTTTCCAAGGCCATTGATATAATTAATCATTTTATATATCTGACCATTAGTTGTTTTAAAAGTAATATCAGTGTCAATTGAACCAACACTTTCTGGTATGGTTCATCATTTTTTCCCATAACGAATTCATTGTAGACCGAGAGGGGTTATGCTCTCAATTCAAAACTGCTTAAGTATATTTATTTCTATAAAAGAAATATATTTTTTAAGATTTATAGTTTCTTGTATTAAGTTATTATTGATGGGATTAAGAGTAGGTAAAATACTATTTAAACGGGCTCTTTTTGTTGAAAGTTTAATCTCATCAGTACTACTTTTATTTATTTCTGAATTGATCCAATCTAAGTATGGTTCTCATGATATGTTTTTAATCACAACTTGGGTTTCTTTTGGTGCTGACTGTATAATACTTAAAAGTTCTACTTTTCATTTGCTTGAGAGCATTCCATCAAGTTTCGTATATAATATACCATTCTTATACGTATCTTGATATTCCTTTATAAGTGTATTGGTTTTATCTATTGAATCTGTTAATGCAACATATTTTGGTAAAATATAGAACCAACTAATAATTATTACAAAAATTATTGTAGTTGCTTGTCACATCAGGGAGTGTACGAGTTCTTCTCGTTGATTTTTGGTAGACATAAGAAAAAGTTATGGTTTTTGTATAAGTGGAACATATTTTACTTGTATCGGCACTAAAGTGCGTGTTGAGAATCATAATTTTTCCGATTCTTTTACAGGTAATTTCTCATAACTTAAATTAGTTGGTCTATTTTCAAGGATGAGAGAACTTTTTGCGGTATTAGCAATTTTATCTATAAATTTAAGGGTTTCAATTCTTGATGATCCAATTTGTCAATTGATATCAGCATTACCAACATCTCCTCAATAAATAGTACATAGAGTAGATAGGTTATACCCATTTTTTATGCTAATCCCATTACAAGAAATATTATCTCATAGGATATACTGAGAATCAGATATAACTTTATCAAATGCTTCAATAACTTTATTGATATTTGGCTTATTATCAAAAGTAGCTATAATAAATTTTTTCTCTGGTGAGGCATCAAGAATACTTGCAGATACCTTTATAGGTATATATTCAGTAAGAGCAGTGATAATATTATTTTCAAGTGTTACTTTTTTCTCAGTATATTCTTTATTTATAGTAGCTACATTTTTACATCATTTCTCATTTGCATTATTAATGAGATCATAATTAAGGTATGGACATAGAAATGAATAGTTTTCTAGAAATGAGGCATTTTCTATAGATCGTATAAATACATGCGCTCATCCAAATGCTCAGAGTGTTACTACAAATATAGTAATATATTGCATAATACTCACAATTACCTCAAGGCTTGATCGGGTTACTTTTGATCCAATCATTACCTCGCCATTGCTACTTTCTTGAAAGAAATCATTATATAATATGTCTTCCGAATTTGCTGGTTCAGGTTTTTTACCCAAAAAGTTTGATCCAGATTCTATGGTGACATTTACGTCTCCAGGAGTGGTTGCTTCTTTGTTTTCAGCCATATATAAATTACTTATGATAGCATCATCATAACATAATCACTATCTTTAGGCAAATACTCGAACTAAAAATCCCTTGCGAAAGATTAATTCCTCATTTTTATAATAATTCTCAGATGATTCTTTTACCCCATTCTGTATTAATAAGGCGAGAATCAGTAGCTAAAATTGAGCCTGTAAATCAGCCTGAAAGTACTCTCTCTATGAGAGTATTAATTCGTATAGTTACTATAGGTTCACTGTATTCTGAAAAATTGTTACTCATTCAAACAGTTCTGGCAAGAAAGTAAGGATCAGTTGGTGGATCAAATGGTAGTTTTGCTATTATTATGGAGCGAGCACTTTCCCAGAGTCTATATTCATCACGCCAGGTATCAATTAATCAAATTAATATAGTTCATTCTGTTTTATTTTTGAATATTGATAGCATTTTTCATTTTCCTCCAGAAAGCCCTTGAATAAGTATTTCTATATTTTTTCCATGTACTTTTCTGAGATCCTGTCCGATATCTCGGGCATGCTTCTGACTTGTTGTCAGTATAACCGTACCAGGTATTATTATATCTGGATGATATTCAATATATTTAATTTTTGTTTTTGATTGTACCTCATTTTTTGAATCGCTGAATTCTTCAGGAGTGTAGCCATATTCTCTTATTAAAAATCATTTTGTTTGAGGAAACATAATATTGATTCCATATCCAATGGCTCATTTTAAAATTGGTGTCATAAGGACTTTTACGCTTCTTGGTATCAGGGTAATTTTTGTTTTTTCAAGATTAATATTGAGTGTAATATTAATATTTTCTGACTGGTAGGTATGATATACAGAAAATATTTCTATAGCATAATCTATATGCTCTATATTTTTTCTCATTTCTCGAGAGGCAATTTGATTATTGATAGCTTTCCATTTTTTCCAAAATATTTCGAGTGTCTTTCCTGCATGAACAAGCCATTTATGTCATGTATGCCAGAGCATTTTTTGAGTAATAAAATAAGTCTCTCCATATGCTCCAGGAGGTGATACAAGTGGTCCTGTTGGACGCTCAGGAATGGATTCATAAATTCCACGAATCATCGACACCATATCGAGCATATGAATTTTTATATCTTGGCTTTCTTTATCTCCTTGGAGTTTTTCTATGCTAGAATAAAGTTGATCAAATGATATTTCTTTGCTTTCTCGACGACGGATAATATCCTCTAAAAGAGGAATATCTTTTATGAGAGTATATCTATTTCTATTTTTAGATTCTCAATTAGATACATCAGAGATGAGGATGGGTGTATTTTTTATTTTTTTTTCATACTGTTTTCGCCAGATATGTATCTCATCTTTTTCCGTTCGAAATATATCCAACATATTGCGTTCTTCTCCATAAAACTTGAGCTCATCTAGGAGCCCTGTTTTTGTCTCTGTCATCCAGAATGAAATTTTTAGAATAAGAATGAGTTTTTTTCTTCAAAAAATCTCATTTCCTAAAAGCAAGTCTTGTACATATGACATGGAGCACCATTTATTATATGGTATAGTTACCATATTTTCTATATTATTTGAAGTCAAAAACTCAGACATCCAAAGGGTCGCTTTGTATCATGGGGTGAGAAGTGATATGTGGGTATGGGTTTTAAATGCATTTTTTATAATCTCGAGTTCTTCATGCGGATTTCCATGAATCTCATACAGGATACGACTATCTTGATTTTCTTCTTCAATATTCTCTATGGTTTCATCAGAAAAAGGAGTGGATTCAGATAAAAAATCTGAGAATAAATTTGTTTCTTTTATTTGATGACAGATTTTTGAGATTGTAGAAAGAGTTTGACTAGAATCATGCTCTATAAGAGTATTCCAGATTTGTTTTTTCTTTCCTTCGAGAATTCGTACCTCTCCAAGATACTTCATAAGAAGCCGAATAGAGACACTTGTATCAGTAAGAGCACGATGCTCTACTTCATTTGGATCAATGAGTCCATATCGATTGGCAAGGAATCCAAGATTGAGACTCTCGACATCTTGAGAAAAAATTTCTGAAAGTTCAAAAGTATCAATGACAATATTTTTGTTCAAATCAATCTCATGGGTTGAAAACATTGCAATATCAAAAAGTACATTGTGTCCCACTATGATGGCATTTCCTATAAAATCTCTTACTTTATCTCTTACTTCGTCAAAATGAGGCCTTCAAGCAAGCATATCGTTGGTTATACCTGTAATCATTGTAACTTCTTGTTCAAGAAGACGATTTGGATGTATGAGCATACTTCTTTCCTCGGCATTTTTCATCACAAAAATATCTCACTCCAGTTCAATATTAAATTTGATAGCAGCAATCTCAATAATAGTATCTGTCTTTGGATCAAGTCCAGTGGTTTCAAGATCAAGGGCGACGAATTGCATAGAGAAGTGTCTTTTAGATGTATATTATCCTAGTAAAAAAATAAAAGAATTCAATTCTTTTATTTTTTAAAAAACTCCCTTTCGGGAGTTTTTATTATTTTGACATCTTGTTTCGGAGGAAAGCAGGAACATCATAATCATTCTGAGGTTCTGGTGCAGTAGTTGTTTGTCCACCAAATTGGCTGTGTGATTGTATAGGAGACTTGATTGGTGCAGTTGGAGCTTGTCCAAATACACGACTCTGTCCAAATCCACCACGACTCATCGAAGCAATCTGTGCATTGGTTTCTTCATTGAATCCTGTTGCAATAACAGTAATCTTGATCTCACCAGTGTATCGCTCATCGATAGAAGTACCGAAGATGATATTTGCATCTGGATCACAGAGTTCTTTGATAAGGCGAGATGCTTCATCTACTTCGAACATAGAGAGATCAGATCCACCAGTGATCGAGAGGAGGAGTCCCTTAGCACCATTGATAGAGAGTTCGAGAAGTGGAGATTCGATAGCAGCACGAGCAGCATCGATAGCTCGACTCTCACCACTACCATATCCAACTCCCATAAGTGCTGAACCAGCATTTTCCATAACAGATCGTACATCAGCGAAGTCTACGTTGATAAGACCTGGGTGAGTAATGAGTTCTGAAACACCTTGTACACCTTGTTTAAGAATCTCATCAGCAATGTGAAATGCTTCAAGAAGAGGAGTTTTTTTGTCAATAATAGTAAGAATCTTGTCATTTGGGATCGTAATGAGTGTATCTACTTTTGACTTGAGATTCTCAAAACCTTCAAATGCTTGTTGAGTTCGACGTTGTCCTTCAAATCCAAATGGCTTTGTAACAACACCAACTACAAGAGCTCCGAGTCCACGAGCAATCTCAGCGATCACTGGTGCAGCACCTGTACCAGTACCACCACCAAGCCCACAAGTGATAAATACCATATCTGCTCCAGCAAGTGCTTGCTTGATTTCTTCGCTTGATTCCTCAGCAGCCTTTTTTCCTATTTCTGGGTTTGCTCCTGCTCCAAGTCCACGAGTCGTTGCTCGACCAACATTGATACGAGTTTGAGCCTTCGAAGTGAAGAGCGCCTGAGCATCAGTATTGATAGCAATAAACTCGATTCCTTCGATACCAGAATCGATCATTCGATTCACAGCATTGTTACCACCACCACCCACACCAACGACTTTGATATTGGCAATTGGGGAGATGTATCCAACATTTACTTCAACGTGATTTGCTTGAGTAACTGGAGTTGGTGCTGTTACATTGGTTCGGAGGAGTTTTTTGAGACGATCTTCAGCGGAATTAGTAGGGACAGTCATAGGAAAGAGGTTAGAATTTAGGGAAAAGGGAAGATAGGTTTAAGGAATAATTTTTTTGAAAATATTTTTGAGTGAAGCGAATATGCCTCCTACTGAAAAATTAACTTTGAATGGTCTTTTTGCAGTACCATATTTCTGGATAAGGAGAAGATTACCAACTACACTCGAGTAGATTGGATCACTGATAGAGGTTCCTCGTACACCCTCAACGCTATCAGGAACTCCGATACTCGCAGGAAGACGCATATACGTACGAGCGAGATCAACAAGTCCTCGCATCTTGGCAGCTCCTCCAGTGACAACGATTCCTTCAGGAAGCATGCCATCACGACCTACCTTCTTCAGTTCCATTACAATATGATGGAATATCTCTTCATAGCGAGCTCTGATGATATCGTTCATAAAATTTCGACTTACTCCCATAGTATCCATATTCGAGAACTTTGAGAGATCAATCTCTTCATCATTTTCTTTGCTCTTTCCTTCACGGATAGTGAGATCACCATATTCGAGCTTGAGTCTTTCAGCGGTATCGATCGAGATACGGAGTCCAAGAGCAAGATCAGATGTTACATGTTCTCCACCGATTGGAAGAACTCCAGCATATATGAGAGCTCCTTCTTCGTATACTGCTACATTGGTTGAACTTGATCCCATATCTACTACTACTACTCCAAGTTCTTTTTGACGTTTTGTAAGGGTTGATTCTCCAACAGCAAGAATATTTGGATAGATATCCATAATTTCTACACCAACATCGAGGACTCCTTTTTTGATATTCGCAAGTACGTTGGATCCGATGGAGATGATATGACTGCGAACTTCGAGTTTTTTTCCACTCATTCCAACAGGATTCTTGATTCCACTTTCGAGATCAAGCCCAAAGCTCTCTGGAACAACCTTAAGGATGGTTCGATTCATGGTATCGAGACCATTTTGAGACATATCAAGTGCTCTATTCACATCTTCTTCTGTAACTTCGATTCCAGCAACTGGGATAATAGCCCCACGACCAGCAATATCTATATGAATTCCTGAGAGACCGAGACAAACATGGGAGAATTGCTCTCCTGTCATTTTCTCAGCTTCACCAAGGGCTGAATCAAGATTCATCTTGAATGCCTCCATATCGAGGATATTACCTTTTCTGATTCCTTGCGAGTCAGCAACTCCTACTCCGAGAATACGGAGTTCCTTACGATCATTCCATTCACCGATGATGGCTTTGATCTTGTTGCTACCGATATCTATGGCTACGAACTGTTCTCCTGATACCATATATTGTGTGTGTGTTAGAGATGTATAAAATCTTTACTCCGAAGCGTTGGCTTCCTATTCAATATTTTTGTATTTGTTTGACCGATTCGATGGGCATATTATAAGACTCCTAAGTTTTTTTTCAATCTTCTTGGGTGAGTTTTCTTCACGGATTGTTCACATACTGTATGCATACTTCGATTTGAAAAAAAGCGATTTCTCGATACACTTGCGGACATACTTCGGTGCAAAAGTGTTTTTGGTGGATTTGATATAAAAATCACTTCTACATTATTAGATGAGAAGTGATTGAGAAGATTTAGTTTGAAAACTATTTTTCCATTGCTTTATTAATTGCTCGTTCCATTGCTTGTGCAGATAGAAGATTCGCTACAACCTTTTGTCTAGCAACTCTTCCTCAAAGGAGTCTTGGCAGCTCAGCCAGTATAGTGCTTTCTCTTACAACTAAAGGTTTACCTTTTTCTATTTCGAAGACAGTAACATTTCCAGAAGCTAATGGTGATTTGAAACTCATAGTATGATGAATTAAAAAATATAAAATAGTCATTAAATAATAATTGTCAAATTTTTATGCTCAAAACCTACTACATCAAAACGTTTGGTTGTCAGATGAACTATGCGGATAGTGAAAAAATCGATATGATTCTTCGTTCGGCAGGATTTCGAAAGGTAACTGATCCAGTCCAAGCGGATGCTATTGTTATGAATACCTGTTCTGTTCGACAAAAATGAGAAGATCGGGTGTTTGGTTTTATGCATGAAATCGAACGGTATCATAAGAAAAATGAAACAGGGAAGAAGCCACTTTTTGGTATTACGGGTTGTATGGTCCGAAAGAGTGGTCTTGCAAAGAGGTACCTCAAGGATGAAGCGGGGAATATGGATGAGGAATACAAGAGACAAAATGCAGAGAAAATCGTACTCCTGGATTCGAGTGAAGCACTCGAGAACTATGATGATGAACTCTTTCTCCGTTCTCAGTCGATCGACTTCGTCTTCCGTATCGAAGAAGTATCGTATCTTACCAAGATTCTCTCGCTCATAACGGGCGAAGATATCGGAAATGATGCGAAGTTCAACGAGTATCTTGCCGTGAAACAACTTCAAGAGAATCCATCGAGTGCCAATATCATCATTCAGACGGGTTGTGATAACTTCTGTACATTCTGTATTGTTCCGCATACTCGTGGTCGTGAAGCAAGTCGTCCTAGCGATGAGATTGTTGCCGAGATCGAACAAGTAGTAAAAAATGGAACCAAAGAAATCACTCTTCTTGGACAGAATGTGAATAGTTATGGAAAAGAAACCAAGAAAAAGATGTGGAATGATGAAGAGATGCGATGGATCAAAAATGAGAAAAGATCTCTCAATATTGCAATAGATATTGATGATACGATTATGAATGTATGGCGTGATGAAATGTTCGAAGAGTATAATAAAAAGTATTCTGCAAATTTGGTATTTGAAGATATAAAAACACATTGATTTAATGGTGATCTTAAGTTAAAAGAAATATTTTTTCAGCAATATTATGCCCACCAAGAGAGTCTTCCTATTTATGAAAATGCTAAAGATGTTATCTATAAGCTCAAAAAAGATGGTCATATTCTCTCGCTTCTCACTTCGCGACCAGAATGAGATAAAATCTTTACCAAAAATTGGGCGATAAAAGAGTTCTGAGCTGATTTTTTTGAGAATATTTTATTTTCATGTGATTTTGGTGCTGATGATAAATCTATCGTAGCTCAGAAGTATGGTTTTGATCTAGTGATTGATGATGCAGAACATCATATTGAGTGATATTCTCAGAATACTGATGCTCATATTCTTATGTATTCTCAACCATGGAATCAGCATATAGAAGAAGCATGAAAGAAATATCGTGTAAATCATTGGAATGATATCTTGGTAAAGATTGATGAAATCTCTCATTCTTCCATATCTTCCAAGACTCCATTTCGTGAACTTCTCGAAAAAATCGATGATATCGATGGTATTGATCGTATTAGATTCACAAGCTCCAATCCCCATGATATGACTCGGGATATCCTCGATGCTCACTTTGAGCTGCCGAATATGTGCAACTATCTCCATATTGCACTCCAATCGGGTTCAGATACGATGCTCACTCGGATGAATCGCAAGCATACCTATGCTGACTTCAAGTCCCAAGTAGACTATCTTCGTGATCGAGATACACTCTTCTCTATATCGACCGATATTATCGTCGGGTTTCCTGGAGAGACTGAGGAAGAATTCCAGGCTACAGCGACAGCGATGCGAGAATGTCAGTTTGATTTTGCTTTCATTGCTCGATATAGTTCTCGATCAGGGACACTCGCAACGACTCGATATGAAGACGATATATCCAGTCAAGAAAAGGCTCGACGCTGGACGATCCTCAATGATATTCTCCGTGAGACGGCAAAAAATAGAAATCTCCTGATGGTAGGGCGAGAAGAAGAAATCCTGATAACAGGGGAGTGAAAAGATGAGACTCTCGTAGGGCGAACTCGTAACTTCAAAGAAGTATTCATCCCATATACTCCAGATATTAAAGTCGGGGATATTGTACTCGTGAAGATTGTGGAGGGAAGTGGGTGGGTTCTTAAGGGGGAGAGGGTTTAATCTTTAATACTATCAAAAATTTGGTTATAAAAACCAAGAATTGCTCTTATTAAAGATTGGAATACTTGTATGTCTGTTGATTCATCTATTGTTCATAATCTTTCTTTGCATTTTAAATATTTTTCATCAAAACTTGATTGACTTAAATGTCATTGAAGTTGCCTTAAGTCATTTAAGACAAAGAGTGCTGAAATTACATTCGTTGCAGATTCTATATGTAATATATTTGAAATAAATATTTCAAATAATTTGAGTCACTGTTTCCTAATTCAATTCTTACCAAAGAGTATAGTGGTATCATTTAAATTCTGCTCAAGATAAGAAAATAAATCATTAGTATTAATAGACTCAACTATTGCAGAATTCAGCTTTAAATAAGCATCAAAAATTTGTCATCTATCATTTCAAATTGGATGTTTATATGGTATTTTTAAATCATCTAAAGTGTTAACTCGACTTAAGTCGAATCAAAATTTTTTGGAAAATAATATCTCAAAATTATTTTTTAGTTCAAATATTTTTCATTCATTATCTGATTCAGTCCAGCAAGCCTCTATTTCATTAAAATAGTAATCTGAAACTATGTCATGGTCAGATTCTATATTATATGCAAGTAATATCTTTAATATTTTATCATTTTCTGGTCAACGAAGTTCGTCATATATATCTCATAGCCAACAGAATAATCTTCAGTTCCTATTAACTCAGAATCAATGTGTCAGTATTGCTTCATTGTTTTTATATATATGTACCCTGGAAAAGCTCGTTAGGGTTACTTTATAATCTGAAGAATGATTGAAGTTATTTAGTACTTCAATATCAAAAAATACAGGAGTTAAATAACCAATATTCCATTGCCTTGCGAGTCACGGTATAAAAAAGTAATCAAATTTATCAAATTTGAATCAAAGTGAACTATATGGTGAGAAGTCAGCTATTTCAGGATCTATAGAACTCTCAAGAATATAATTTATGGGAATTTGAGTTTCTTGAGGATTATTTTTTAGATATTTAGCTCATTTTTCACGTAGTTCATCTGGATCAATTAAATAGGAATTTGAGTTACATTTTTTGCATTGTATTCTTGGAAGCCTAATAAATCATATCTTTTCTTTGGTTCTTACTGGAAAATTTACTATTGAAAAAAATCAGTATTCTCAACAATTATGGCATTGTAATGGGTTTTTTGTTTGAGGTTGATTTTCAATTTTTGGCATAATAATTAGTTATTTGATAAATAAACTTATCAAGATAATATGTATATATAATTTTTTGTAAATTTTCAATTTATGACTTCAATCCTCCTCACTCTCCTCATCTCCTACATCCTCCTTTTTATATTTTCCATCAAGATTCGAGATAACTCGATTGTGGATGTATTCTGGGGATTTGGTTTTATGATGATCGCAGGACTCTCATTCTGGGATTCATCGAGACAATTACCACAGATGGTTATTACTGGATTAGTATTTCTATGGGGAATCCGCATCGTTTCTCATATTGGATTTCGCAAATTTCGAGAACACAAAGAAGATCCCAGATATGCCAAGTGGCGAGAAGAGTGGGGAAGTGGTTGGTATTTTTATATACGGAGTTTTCTCCAGGTGTATCTGCTTCAGATGGTGTTATTATTTATAATTGCACTACCAATTCTCATTGTGAATTCGCTCTATATAGATATTTATATTCCAATTCTTTGAACTCCAACCACACAGAGTATTCTATATTCTATAGGAATGAATGAGAATTCGTTACTTTTCCCAATATTTATAACATTTGTAATTTGAATTATTATCAGTGTTATTGGACTTATCGTAGAGATTATTGCTGATCGGAAACTTGCAGCTTTTTTGAAAATAAAAAAACCAGGAGAGATATTCACCAGTTGACTCTATAGATATTCTCGGCATCCGAATTATTTTGGTGAGAGTATGTTTTGGCTTGGAATCAGCTTGATTTCTTTGCCATTTTCATATTATGGTTTGATATCCTGGCTTGTTATCACTTTTCTTCTTTTATTTGTATCTGGTGTTCCACTCCAAGAAGTGAGATATGCGGGTCGTCCAGATTGGGAGGAATACAAGAGAAAAACAAGTGTCTTTGTCCCATGGTTTCCTAAAAAATAAATTTTTATATGTCTCGCACTCTTTTTATCGGTGATGTTCATGGTTGCTATACAGAGCTCCTGTCTTTGGTAGAGAAAATATGACTCACTCCTGAAGATCATCTGTATTTCACAGGAGATCTCATCAACAAGTGACCTCAATCGATCGAGGTGGTAGAGTTTGTTCGCAGTCGTCCCAATACTTGGAGTGTACTCGGGAATCATGAGTATTTTCCACTTATTTCTTATGCAGAGGTAGAGAAGATTGCAGCAGAGTCAGCACATCTCAGTGATGGACATAAGAGTTGGGTATATGCTCAGTATGAGCGGTCCCATGAACTCAGAGAGGTGATCGAGCAGAGATGACACCGTGAGTGGCTCACATCACTGCCACACATCATCGAACGAGATGATTTTATATTGGTGCATGCTGGACTCCATCCGGATCATGGAATCGATACTCCACTTGAGATTGCTACGCTCATTCGTCTGGTGGATGGGAAGCCATGGTATAATTCCTACACAGGAACGAAGCCAGTTATCTATGGACATTGGGCAGTAGATGGACTCAGAATCCGGCCCAATACTATCTGATTGGATACTTGATGTTGTTTTGGGGGGCATCTTACAGCCTATTGTCTTGAGACTCGTGAGTTCTGGCAAGTGAGAGCGAATCAGATATCCAAGATGCCTGAGCACTGGAAGAATAAGGTGATTATATAAACTTGTAATTTACGATTAAAGGCTACAATTAAGAGGTAGTCTTTTTTTAATTATTTTTTATGAAATATCTTGTACTCATTATTGCTCTGATCACTATAGGATTCACTTCACTCGTGAGCATCCCTGGTTCTCCATATCTTATCGGAGGGATGACCCAGGCAGATATATCGAATATGTTTCCATCAGCTATCACGCCAGCTGGTATCACTTTTGCTATCTGGTCAATCATATATCTCTCTTGGATACTCGCTGGACTTGCTCTCTCCGGACTCCCAGTGACTCCTCTTACGAAGAGATATTTTCCTAAGATTACTCCGTATCTTACAGATACAGAGACAAGCAAGAAGGCGATTGTAGCATTTGCTACTGCGATCAGTCTTACAGGATTCTGGCTTATCCCTTGGGGGAATATATATATCGGAATGGCATTGATCGTTATGTTTGTGATACTCGGATTTCTCAAGTATGCATTCCATCTCACACGCAAGTCCTCTTGGTTGGTTCGTTCGAGTGTCGAGCTGACTCTTGGCTGGATCAACATCGCAACGGTTGCGAATATCACTATATGGTTGATGTATATGTGATTTACTGGTGGGGGTATATCTGAGACCTATTGGGCAATAGGAGTTCTTGGGCTTGCTCTTCTCTTGACGTCATACTATCAGTGTCGATATCATACCTATATTATCTCGCTCGTATTTCTCTGGACTATGATTGGAGAGTGGATTGCTCATCCTGTACTTGAGCAGAGAGTGGCTGTTGCAATCTATTCTCTCGTGATCATCATCAATATGATTATTTCACTGAAGAAAAGAAAGTAGATAGAATTGGATTTGATTTTTTCGTTAAAATCTCTACCATTCTCACGCATTAATATTCTAACATTATTTTTAATATGGATTTCAAACAAGCACAAGATCTCATGAAGCTTCAACAACAAGCACAAAAGATCCAAGAAGAACTCTCAAATACTCATATCGAAGCTGAGGTTGAAGGAGTAGTTGTAACTATCGATGGTCAACTCAAAGTGGTTTCTACAGTTATCGAGGATGCATCTATCCTCAAGGATCAAGCAAAACTCGAAAAGGCAATCACTGATGCTATCAACAAGGGTATGAAAAAGGCTCAAGAAATTGCAGCTGATCGTATGCGAGGGGTGATGGGGCAGATGGGACTCAATCTTCCTGGTATGTAGTAAAAATCCTTGAAAAACTGCGAACTTCTTTGTCAGAAAAATTTTCTCTTGTTCATTTGCAAATTAGTAAACTCACTTCGATAAAATTTTTCTTCCTCGAATTTCTTGTTTTTGAAGTATTTTTCCCTGTTTTTGTCATTGCGAGGTACGAAGCAATCCAGCTTTTCAATATATTTATGTACTTTTATAACTAAAAGTACCAAAAGTTCTTCTTTTTATTTGCTCGTTTTGTTTTCTGTGTTTGACTCATTTTTTAAAATTGCAAAATTCAGATACATTGCAATTTTTAAAAAAATTTCATCAATAGAAAATCAAAACTTGCAAAAATAAAGAAGCAAGTTAGAAACAATTTTTGTAAAACCTTAATTTTCATCTATGTCTAATCCAAAAATCCTTCTTTCCACCAATCTCTGAGATATTACTCTCGAACTCTTTCCTGAAGCGGCACCGAAAGCGGTGGAGAACTTCGTAGGGCTTACTCAAAATGGATACTATGATGGTATCATCTTCCATCGTGTGATCCGTGATTTTATGATCCAATGAGGTGATCCTACTGGAACTGGATCAGGAGGGAAGAGTATCTGGATGCGAGCTTTTGAAGATGAGTTTCTCGATCGTAATCTGACTCACAAGAAGGGAGTTATATCTATGGCGAATGCTGGACGCAATACCAATGGTTCACAATTCTTCATCGTAACCGCAGAAGATGCATCATTTCTTGATCGAAAACATACGATATTCGGACATGTTATCGAGGGTATCGAGATAGTTGAAAAAATCGAAGCATCAGATACGGATCGAAATGATCGACCAACATCCGAAGTGAAGATCATCACCGCAAAAGTTCTCTAAAATAATCCCCGAGTAATCGGGGATTTTCTTTTGTGATTCATCTTATTTTAGATATCATCTCTCTATGCATCATCGTTCACTTTTCATATTCCGTCAGGATCTCCGTACAAGCGATAATACAGCACTTATCGAAGCCATGAAAAATTCAAAAGAGGTATTTCCTATTTTTATCCATGACACTCGTGCTATGGAGGATTTTTGAAAAGATGATGCCCGATTTGGCTTTGTTCGTGAAGCCCTCGATTCTATAGATATTGAGCTCCAGAAATATGGTGGTAGGCTCACGGTGTATTCTGGAAAGCCAGAAGAGATCGTATCGGAACTGATCTCAAGATATGAGATCAATGCTGTATATACAAATACCTCCTATTCGCCTCGTGGAAAGATTCGAGATGATAACATTCTCTCTATTTGCGATAAGGAATGAGTGATTTTTTATAGTTTTCAGGATTTTCTTCTCGTTGAACCAAATGAGTGCGAACAACGGAAGGTATTCACACCATATTCGATGCTCTGGAAAAAGTTCCTTCTTGCTCATCCTGAGAGGCTCATTATTCAGGAATTCGATGGAAATAGAGTGAAGTGGTTTACTCCAGATAATAGAAGAGAGATATCTGAAGTTATCACGGTTCCATATCACCCATATTGGAGTATTCCATTTGGTTTAACTCGTATGGATAGAGATTTTTCATCGTATGAGGATACTCGAAATATTCCATCAGTAGATGGCTCCACAAGACTCTCTCCATATATACGGTTTGGGGTATTTTCTATTCGTGAGATATATCAGAAAATACAAGGCAATCCAGTACTTTTATCTGAGATTATTTGGCGAGAGTTCTGGTATCAGATTGCATATTATTTTCCATTTACATATGAGCTGGAGTTCCAGGAACGAAAGAGATCTATTGTGTGGAAAAATGATACATCCAGTTATGAGTGGAAGCAATTTGAAGCAGGGAAGACAGGATATCCTCTCCTTGATGCTGCCATCCGACAGCTCATAGAGACCAATTGGATGCACAATCGACTCCGTATGGTAGTGGCCTCATTTCTCACGAAGAATCTCGGGATAGATTGGAGAATTGGTGAAAAATGGTTCCGAAAATATCTCATCGATTATGACGAGGCAGTGAATATCGGGAATTGGCAGTGGAGTGCTTCTGTTGGTGCCGATCCTAAGCCAGTTCGGATATTCAACCCACTGCTTCAATCAGAAAAATTCGATCCAGAAGCGAAGTTTATCAAAAAATATATACCTGAATTAGAAGGTATTGATCCAAAAAAAATCCACTCGCTCGATCTCTTCGGAATATATTATCCTCCTATAGTAGATCAAAAAGAAAGTGCGAGACTCGCACGAGAGCGGTATCGATGAGAAGTATAGTTTATTATCTTTCTGATATAATTTGTATATTTCCATTTGATCCGTCGATTGATATATAGCTTCATAGTGGTATATCAAATGCGGATGATATGATGACGGGAATATTTCTTTCCCGAGCCATTATTGCAAGATGAGAAAGGAGTCATCATTTTTCTGATATGATTCCTACAATTTCAGGAAAATATTTTGTGAGATCAGGTGAGAGTATCTGGGTCTTGAGGATTTTTGGTCATTCTTGATTTCCGAGCATTGGCTCATCTACAAGGTATCATTCGGATTTTCATGGAGATATACCGATATTTTTTTGATTCTTATTTTCTCTTATGAATCTATAGGTAAGTTTATTTGGGAGATTCCAGTCATTGCATTCTTCATATTTTTCTTTTCTTTTTTTATGGAGATTTTTATCGGGAAATCCTGAGAGGATCTCATCTGTAC
The DNA here is from genome assembly GCA_013268835.1 of Candidatus Altimarinota bacterium. Lineage (GTDB taxonomy): Bacteria > Patescibacteriota > Gracilibacteria > BD1-5 > UBA2023 > JABFSX01. The sequence goes on from JABFSX010000002.1 coordinate 106,881, forward strand.
TGTAGAAAAATATATCATTTTTTTCTTCAAATTTTGATTTCTCTATGAGTATATTTCTTAGAGAATTCATATTTTTTATCATGAGTAGTCTTCCATATTCTCGGTATTGTTGATATATGATTCCACGAGATATATGTATTCCATATCATTTTCTTTTCCATTCCGGAAGAGTATTTCACCAGTTTTTTACAACCTCTGATGTTAGGTACTCTTTTGTTCAAAGAGCGGTTTCTGTGGTATCGCTGATTTCGAGCGTATTCCCTTGGAGTCAATTGAGATTTTTGATCTCGAATGATACTATTTCTTCATCAGAGAAAAATATTGGATCAGATTGGAGGAGTTCGGGGAGAGATATTCCTTCATTTTTTATGAGGAGTTCGAGTTTTTTGAGGTATTTTGATGCAAATATATTCGTCTCGAAAATCAGTTCATAATCTTTGAGAAATTGACCAAGAGCATCATCGAAGGAGATACTATTATATTGTCATTCTAGTGAGATTTTTAGCTTCTTTATGAGCTGATTATCTTCCTTTAGAAATACAGTCCAAAATATATTTCGGATAGTTCGCCATATTCACTGAATTGAAGAGATTTTTGGGGTGTATTTTTCATTTAATACGCTGTATGCAGGAAGGAGAGTGTGTAGTTCTGATTCACGATTAACATAGAGTTTATTACCTATGATTTTCAATATTGGTTGAGGCATATAGTCTATATTATGCTTTCTATAGACATTCATAATTGGTCCATTTTCTCAATATATTCTCTCTATGAGAGAACAGGTAAATGGAGTTGGTCTTGGAGCTATTTCAGATATCTCATTTTTTTCAAAAAAATAATCATCTTCCTGAGGAAGATGTTGTTCCAAAAATTGTATTTCTTGATATTTTTCCTTTGAAATCGTAGTTATGGGTCGAGATTGGAGGATATAGAGGGAACTCCCATGAATACACCATTCGATGTCTTGGGGATGACCAAATATGGCTTCTATTTTTTGGAAAATATTCGTATCAAATCCGATTATTTTCTTATTCTCATGTGGGTAAAATGAGAGTATTTCGGGTATAACTTTACCACTTACAACATCTTCTCAGATTCACAGATGGTATTCGAATACTATCTCATATCCTGCTATAGGATTCCGAGTAAAGCATACTCCAGCATAGTCGGCTTGGATATATTTTTGTATGATAATCGAAAGATTAGATTCTTTATTCTTTCATTGTCATCTCCCATGATTGATTACTTGTATGATGGCATCTTCGAGACATTCTGGAAGAATACCCAATTCCGTATGGTATTGTCACGCCATCGATGAATTCTCCATATCTTCATCTAATGATGATGATCGTACAGCATAAGAGACTTGATGAAAATCTCTTCGTATAGCATCACAGAGATCTTTTATTTGTAGCGAATTTTTTTGTAGCTTCTCCACTATATGTATGGGGATAGCTATAAAATCTGGAACATTCATCCCAATATCGATAAGTTTCTTGAGCTGTCGAGTTTTATTTCATATACCCTCTGATGTATTTTTTATATTATCTGAAAATAATATCATATAGAGTTATTTTACGAAGTTCAGAAAACCACCAATACTTGTTCCGTCTCATTTTTTCCCAGTGAAAATATAGTAGGTGTCATACCGTATTCCTTGTCCTATTTTTCTGATATTATTCTTATCTACCCTGAGGATGGGTGAATCTTCATGAAGGAGTATGAGGTCTGTTCATTCTTCGTCGATATTGAGTCAGTAGATTTTTTTTGACTCTTGCTCTCCCGATAAGCTCAGAATATATGAGTGTGGCTCATACGTTTCTCATTTTCATCTCTCAACTATTTCTGATATATCAAAATAGCCACTCTCTCATCCAGTTCACCAGAATCATCCCATATATCCGAGTACTTGAGTTCACTCTTTGAGATATGCGGAGACAGCGTCATGTGAGATGATGGTATCTGAGAGAATATGGGTATTTTTTTCTTTGCCATCTATTGAAAGAACTCCACTTCCATTCGACATATATCGGAAGTATTCTGGATCGGTTTTTGTCACAAAATTGGCAAGGAGTGGATTCGTATCAATCTTTATATAAGATCCTGTCTGTATCTCATAGGTGAGTGAAAATCATGATGTGGTAGTTTCATAATTATGTTCCGTAGAAAAAGATATGAGATGCTCACTCGGTTCTATGTTTCTGGAAAATGATATAAATCAGATTGATTCATTTTTATTGATGCCATCCATATAAAAGTTGAATTCATATGAATGCACATAGATACACCCGAAAATCTCTTGTCGACTCATCTCTCAGATAAATAGATCTGAACCATCTTCACTATATGAAAATACTCGATCCATATACATCTCACCATGAAAGAACGAGTTGTATACGAATAATCCTCATACAAGGATGAATACTCCAGCGATAATAGAATATTTTAGATATTTCATAGAGATGATATTACTTGCTAGGTATTTGTATTTGTTCCGAATTTTTATTTTGATAGTAGATATTCATATAGTATGCTCCAATTCCAGCAAGGATTATAATGACTGGAATTCCAATGAGAAGAACATAGAATTTATACTGTTGGTAGTATCACTTCAAGTGTTGTATTCCAGTCGCATAGAGTCAACTGAGTAAAACTATCCCAATAGTAAAAAAGCTCAAAAACTGTGAGACTACCTGCATAATAAAATCAGGGGGAGGCACTGCATAGGTATCATCTATCCATATCCAATAGAATCCTATCGATGAGAGTATCCAGAAATATATTTTTTTCATAGAGGAGAATTATATTTTTTTCTTTTTTGGTTTTGGTGGTGGGAGTTTTTCGAGGGTATATCTCACGATCTCTGCCATCTTTTCTCTATCTTCGAGCCATTCGGGATTTACTTGTGCAGTATTTTTGGATCATGGATATGCCTTTGTCTCGATATCTTCAAAGAGATGTATTGTCTCAGGAGTCGTTTTGAGAAATAGAGTACCATCACAAACGAGGCCAAATATCCGTCCATCACTATATACACAATATTCTCCCATCATTGGCTTGAAGGTAACATTTGCAATCAGAGAGAGTGTCTCTGTGAGGAATTCAAGAGTGGAAGGAGAAGTGGACATAGTTAAAACCAGTATTTATTCATTTCAGATAAAAATTCTTTAGTTAGGTGGATTCATTCTTGTTCAGGTAGTAATGAATCCACGCCACAATATGGACATATTGCAGTATCTTCATTATCACACCAATCAATAATTTCTTTTGGACTAAAAATTTTTCAGCAATAAAAACATCAGCAGGATTTTGTTTTGTCTAATTGTTTTCTGTGTTGAGAAGAAAACATATGCGCAGTTTTAATATTATAGAGTTTTTCCATAAATTGAATTTAAGAATTTAATTCCTCTTCTTCATCCTCTTCACAGATAATTCCATCATGCTGGAGATCTACCATTTCTCTATATTCTTTTGATATCTCATAGAGTTCTTGGTGGCTTCATTTTGCGAGGATCTTACCTTTTTCCATCAGATAAATAGTATCTGCACTCATAATTGTTGAGAGACGATGAGCGATAATAATACTCGTTCGTCCTATCATCAGATGATCGAATGCCTCTTGTACGAGCTTCTCTGTCTTGGTATCGAGAGCGCTTGTGGCTTCATCGAGTATGAGAATCTCAGGATTGGCGAGGATAGCTCTTGCGATCGCGATACGTTGCTTCTCTCCTCATGAGAGTTTCAGTCCACGTTCTCCTACTTGAGTTTCCCATCCATCCGTGAGCGATTCGATAAAATCAAGAATATTAGCTTCTTTGCAGGCTTTTTCTAGATTTTCCTGAGTGATGTTATCTCGGATATATTCGAGATTGTGACGGATTGTTTCATTGAAAAGAGTAGTATCTTGGAACACCGCTGCAAATTTGCTCCTATAGCTTTCAAGAGTGAAGTCATAGATATCAGTTCCATCGATGAGAATCTTTCCTCCTCTCGGTTCATAGAATCGCATTAGGAGTTGGATAATAGTAGATTTTCCGCTACCAGTTTGTCCAACCAGAGCAATTCGTTCTCATTTTTTTATCTCGAATTCTATATTCGTGAGTACTTCACGATCTGAGGATGGGTATGAGAAAGATATATTTTTGAATTGTATTGATTTGGATATCTCTTCGAGTATCTTTTTTCCATTATTTTTCTCATTATCCATGGCAAATATAGCTTCTATTTTTTCATAGTGAGCAATATTGAGCATCATATTCTGATAGGATTCAAATACAGAGAAAATAGGTCAGTAGACACGATCAGCAAAAGCAAGGAAGAAGAGTAGGGTTCCAAGTCCCATACTTCATTGATAGATAAAAATCACTCCCATAGAGAGTACGAATACCTTGGCTACAAATACAAATGCTTGCCCAAATGAATTGAATCCAACCCAGAGTTTTCTTACTTTTTGTTGTTCTGCTCATCACTTGTGAAATCTATCTGAGAGGATTTTTATCTCATTTGTTCCACGATCAAAAATTCGAGTAATATTGAGATTGGTAAAACTATCTCAGATTCTTCCAAATGCTTTATCCCAGAGTTTATTGGCAGCCCTTTGATTGGTATGCGCCCTTTTTCATATCCACACAACGCCTCCGATGCTGATAGGGAGGAGAGTAAGGCTGATGAGCGTCATACGAATATCTATGGTGAGTCATATGATAATGAGAATAATGCTAATACATATTTGTGGTACTACTTTTAGGAGGAGATTATCTCCAGCTTGCCAGACAGCTTCTGCACCACGATCGATGATTTTTTGTTTCTCACCGTGTTGTACTCCTATATGGTAATCAATAGGAAGAAGGAGCATTTTTTTCATTGATTTTAATAAAAATCCTTCCCAATCTTTATGTTGATGAGTTAGAAGCACCATTCAAAAAAGATATCGTGCACCAATGGCTGCTATTGTTATAATAAGCCAGATTCAGATAATTATAACTATAGATTCAGGTATGAGTCATAGGGGGGTCTTGAGTTCTTTCTCAAGAGCATCCATCAGAATCTTATAAAAATATGGCTCACTCGCAATGGTTGCAATATAGAGTGCCATCAGTCCTCATATTTTCCACTTCGCTTTTTTTACAGAGTGAAGGTGTCAAAAAATAGATTTAAGAAGTTTAATTTTATTTATTTTTTGTTCAGTTTCTTGCATATTACTGGAGGTTATATATCGTGTTTTTTAGTTCTTTGATACTTTTTTGTTCAAGGAGAATGTGCCCCATTTTTTCATACTCCTTTGCGTTGTAGTATTGATGATTTCCTGCAGAGTAGGGAAGTGGAATTATTATAAGCTTTGGTATTTTTTCTTTATTTGAAGTGAGTTCCGCAAGAGTTGTGGCACTTCATCGAGATATGGCAATATCAGTATTCCATATCAGGTGAGCAATATTCTCTTGAGATATCCAAGGGATTGCTTGGCAATTGTCTAGAACTCAAAACTCTGGCTGCATACTGCTATTGAGCTTTCAGAGAGCTATGATCCATTCGTATGATTCATTATCTCTGAATTGATCTATTATTGCATCAAATACATTCTTAGCGCCCTGACTTCCACAGATTACAAGAATATGAGGCTTGGAGGTTTTCCAATTGATGGTAGGTTCGTAGGTTGGTAGGTTCGTAGATTGGATAGAAAATACAGGATCGAGAATTTGTCCGATTACTTCAGATTTTTGACTAGCGAAATATTGTTTCGCACTTTCGAATCAAAGCCATATTTTATTTGCAAATTTTCCAAGAATCCTATTGGATCTTCCAGGAATAGTGTCAGATTCATGAATATAGAGAGGAATGGAAAGAGACCAAGCAGCTATACCGATAGGAATGGATCCAGGTCATCCTTTTGAAAATATTGCAGTATCATCTCATTTTTTGAATCATTTCAAGAGGGTTCTGGCTCTAAAAAATCCAATAAATAAGAAGAATGGATAGAGTAATATTTTGAATGATCTTGTAGTTGATAACTTGAGAGTTGGAATAGAAAGAAAATGAATTTTTTCAGTATTTGCTACCTTTTCTTCTTCTGAATGAATTCAGCCAATCCAAATACAATCAATATCGGTATTTTTTAGATTTTTTACGATAGAGATAATCGGTTGGATATGTCATCCAGTTCAACCTCCAACGAGGATTATTTTTTTATATTGTGATAATGTGGATAATAGTTTTTGATTCATAATAATTCCATAGATGGTCTATTTTTCTATTCCTCATCTTCTGCTCCAACGATTCGTTCGAGCATATCGATAATGAAATCCCAAGTTTCAATATTTGGTTTCATAGTAAGGATATCATCTGCGTCAAACCATCGATACTCAAATATTTCTTCGGTTTGAATTTTTAGATTCTTATTATTTTGATCAATAAAATCAGTTTCCATCAGAAAAACAGATTCTGTTCGAGATTTATCTTTTCATTCTTTGTTTGTATAGCTGAGTTCATAGCTAGTGATAGGAAGAGCTATATGAACAAGCTTTCGTCCCTTATGGCGGAGTATCTCATCTCGATCGATATCAAAAAATCGAGCTTCAAGACCAAATTCTTCTTGCAACTCACGAATCATTGCTTCATTTTGAGATTCAGAGACTTCAACATGACCACCAGGAAGTACCCAAGGAGTATCTTTCTTATGTTTCGCCATCAAAATTTGCCCATTGGGATTGAATACAAATGCTCGAACAACAGCAGGAAGTGACATAAAGGTGTATTTATAGAATATCTCCTTGAGTATATTCAAAAATATCAAAAAATCGAGAAGAAATAAGCTTTTAATATAGCGAATTATATAGTTTCATACTTTCATCCAGATCCAAGCCTAATGTGTCAATTAATCTCAAGAAGTGTGAGACTCATTATGATGATATCAATAGTATATTCTGAATTTTCTCATATACTATCAGGGGTATTATATCATTCTAAAATTACATTATATATATTTTTTTGTATTTCATCATCAAAAGTCTTTTCTGAAAATAGAGATATAGTGCTGCTAGAAATATTTGGAAAATATTCTTCGAGAATATCAGTGGCACTTTGGATACACTTTGCTTCTCATTTTGCAATTAGGGAATTGGTTCCTGAGCTTGTCTCTCGAAATATATCACCAGGAACGGCGAATACATCACGACCATGTTCGAGGGCAAGATTAGCAGTGATAAGAGTACCACTCTTTATTCCTGCTTCTGGTATGATGATACCATCGGAGAGAGCTGCTACGATCTCATTACGAATTGGGAAATAGAAGGGTTCTGGTTTTGTCCCGATAGGAAATATAGATATGAGTACTCATCATTTTTCGATAATTTTCTCAAATAATCTACTGTTTTCAGAGGGGTAGAAAATATCTATCCCAGAACCAAATACAGAAATAGTGTACCCATCAGATTCGAGAGTTATCGAGTGAGAGAGTGCATCGATTCCGTGTGCTCAGCCACTCACTATACCACAATTTGCATGGATAAGTTCAGGTATTATCTTCTCAAGTATCTTTTTCCCATAACTGGTACTTCGACGAGATCCAACAACTCCGAGCATTTTACGTTCCTCCCGAAGGATTCATCGTACATAGAGGAGATATGGCGCTTGTTTGATGGTACGAAGTTTCTCTGGATATTGTTCTGATTCTATAGTGATTATTTGAATTTTTTTCTCATTTATTATTTTTTCTATACTTAGAATATCTACTTTTCCTAGTCTTTCGAGAATTTTTATTCTTCTTTCATCTGTCATCCACGGAGTTAGAGTCTTTTTCTCATATAAAAAATCCTCAAGTAAATCAGAATAGTTTTGTTTTAATTCAAAGAGCTTCTTGAGATCCTTGTGAGTAAATCCTCCAGTATGGAGAATAACAAGTGAGAGAATATTATCCATGGTTGTATCTTTTTTTGAAAAATGAGTTTAATGTATTTGTTATATCATCTTGAGTTGACATATGAATATAGGAAGCTCGTATTTTTTTAATATTATTTTTTTGTTCTTCTTTATAGGAAAGATATGATTTTAGGTATAATTTAGTATTAATTACCTTTCCCTCAAATAATATTGATGTATGAGGATTTTCTTCAAATGGATGAATAAGATCAATATAGATAAGATCATTATGAAAGGCAAGTGATTTTGGTATTTCGGATGGATTTATATTACAAATAAAAATAAGTGCATTTCTAGGTTTTGAATTTGATAGATTCTTAAGATTTGTTGTATCTCAAAAAAATTCTCGATAAGGATGTCATCAAAACTTGGCGCTTATAGATATGCTATTTCTTAAATTTTTAATACTATATGCTTTTGAAGTATTTTTATTGGTTTCAAAAAAATTATCATATGGTGTATTTCACCAGTATGAAATAATCTCAAAATCTCAATGAGATTCTCGTACTCTTACAGAGAGTCAATCGGGTCTTATCTTTGTCCAAGCAATGTCTCGAATATCATCTGTATCATTGTATTGTCGAAGATGTGACCAAGAAAGACCTCTTTGTTTGATGCTACTATGAGCTAATCAGGATCGATCATATCCTGATCGAAGTGATCGAAAAAGTATCGGTGAAACCATATTATGGAATGAGATAAAATCATCATCGTGAATAAACGGTATCAAGTTCAGGGGATAGAATTGTAGGAAAAACAATATCACAAGCCCTAAGAGGCGAATTAATAGTAATACTATTATTACAAGGACATTGAGTACAGTTAGGTATACCTGTTATAAGTCATTGTTTTTTTAGGTATTTATCGAGACAGATATTATCTGTTTTATCACCTCATGATGAGTTAGGATTTGCTTGATATCATCATAAGACACTTATAAGTACCTTTGCTTTCCCAGTTTTCCCAGTTTTCTCATTTTTTATAAGAAGAGTTATTATATAAATACCTGGTTGGGTATATTTATGATCTGTTCATCCATTTGCATTTGATGTTGTTCCATCTCAAAAATCCCATTTGTAGGTAAGAGGATCATTATTCTTATTGCATGTAACAGATGTAAGTGTTGTGGGTATATTTTTTTGGATTCTCATTGGGTTTGCCTCTATACTTACACAAGGTATATCACCAATATTACTTGTACTTGATGACACTATGGCTATGGTGATTCATGGAGATGCAACAATTTTTTTGCTAATTGGATTAATTACATTTAGTGTTATAAGTGATGTTCATGTCCCAAGAAGGCTTCCTTTAAATTGATTCCCCGTTCCTGTTGTTATTTTTCCAGTTATGATATTTATTGCTTGCCAACTATATTCCCAATTACCTGGTCCTGTCATTGGAACCAAGAAAAATTCTTCTCAAAGGGAAAAAATATTCTTATTAATAGATTTAAAAGTATTATCTTGTATTCCTATGTTTGCTTCAATTCCTGATCCTGAAATTCAATTAGTAATTGAATTATTTTCAATATTGGTGTTAGTATTAGGGTTTTTGATATCGAGAGTAGGACAACCATTAAGTGTTTTTGCATATACAAGAGGACATTGATCATTGGAATCAGTTATTCCATCTCCATCAGTATCTTTTTCACCAGTAACACTGATGATTATTGATGATTGTCCAGTTTTTCCTGAGTTTTGATCTACAACAGTAAGAGATACCGTATATATCCCAGGTTCAGTATAAGAATGATTTGTATTTCAATTTATTGAAGAATTTGTTCCATCTCAATAATCCCAAGTATATTTGGCATTATTATTTTGACCACATGGACTTGCGATAAAGCTAAAAGAAAAACCAGTAGCAGCAATAAGAGGATTACTGCTAATAAGTATACAAGGTTCAGTATTAGTAGTATTTCCTCCAATGCTGATAGTTGTTGTTGGCTGAGATACTACCTTTTTTGTTGCAGGATCAATCACATCAAGGGTCACAAACCAATTTCCACTATTTCCAAACTTAGATCCAGGAAAACTATTTCCACTTCCTGAGAGAGTATTACCATTGCTCATATTGGTTGCTTTCCATCCAAAGTCCCAATTCCCACTCGGAGTAACTGGAACAAGAGAAAATACTTCTCCACTTGCAAATCCACTCTTTTGAATCATATTCCCACTAGAGTCTTTGACTCAGATAG
>JABFSX010000006.1 GCA_013268835.1 Candidatus Altimarinota bacterium
GAGTTTTTGTTGTCGCCAGTTGAGGAGGAGGATTTGGCTGCACAACAGTTCGCTGTCGTTGGAATGTTGGACGCGTATCGCCGCCAATTCTCACAATTCTTGAAAGCGACCAAACATGTCGCAACTGAGCGTGTCTTACAATATGAGCTCAACAAGAATGTCGTGGTCGTTGGGAAGATCGATAATGTCTTGCACAATCAAGAAAAGGATTGGTCGTTTGAGTTGAAGAATTTGAAGTCGTTGGATATGGATCGTATCAGTGCCATCAAAACAGATCCACAATCGGGACTGTACTTTGAGGTGTACAACCGATTGGCGAAGAAAAATAAATGGGAGAAGCTGCATGGGATGCTCTATCAGATCATTCGAAAACCGAGCATCAGACAAAAGAAGAAAGAATCGCGACGAGAATTTCTTGTCCGATTGCAAGAGTGGTATGCATCAGGAGAAGGTGGGTTGAAGTTCCATCTTGATCGCATAAAAGGCTCGTTCATTTCTGGCGACGCGGTGATGAACACGGTTGATAAAGTCTCGCAACAAATGCTTGCATGCAAGACGCAAGACGATTACTTTCAGGATTTTGGGAAATGTGTGAGTGAATGGGATAAGTGCCAGTTCTATGGGCTGTGTCATGGCGATGAGAAGAAAGAGATGAAGCTGTTGCAGATTCGGAAGCCATATAAGGTGAGTGACGAGAAGGAAGAGCTTGATAGCGAAGTTGCCAACGTTGTTGAAGAGAAATAGTGGAGGTAGAAAATGTCAGCGGTAAAATGCCAATGCGGTGCAGAAACAAATTCTGCATTGAGTGAATATTGGTGTCGGAAAGACCAGGCAATTGATCTTGCAGATGGCTGTTATTTGAAATGGGTTGGTGAGAAGTACGAGAAAGGTTGTTTGTATGAGCAAACATTGCCAACAAATTTTATGCGGAAGATGGCGGATAAGATGCTAAAGGAGGCGAAATGACGGAGCGTATTGAGATACGGAATTCAAAAGGCGAAGTTGACTTACACGAAACAGCATGGATGATCTTTGGCCCACCGAAAATTGGGAAGTCGAAGTTTGCATCGGGATGGCCGCATGTCATTTATCTTGTGACGTCGAAGAAAGAAATTGCTCGCATCAAGGCGCCATACATTCTTGTCAACACGCATAAGAAGCTGATGGCCGCCGTTGACTATTTAATTGAGAACAAGAAAGTATTGGATCATCGTGTCGTCGTGTTTGACTTTGTCGATGCGATGTATTCAAACGCTGAAACGTATATTTGTCAGAAGTTGAAGATTGAGCATCCATCAGAAGCTGGTTATGGCAAAGGCGTTGGGATGATCGATAAAGCGTTTGGCAAAGTGATCAATCAAATGATTGGCTCTGGATATGGCTGTATCTTTATCTCGCACATGCAGATCAAGGAAGTCACGACGATCGGCGGAACTGTGACGAAAACAGTGACGTCATTGCCTGAACGCGCACGAAAGATTCTTATTCCGCTCGTTTCAGTCATTGGCTACATCGACTTTGAGTCAGTCAAGAAGAAAGATGAGGAGACTGGAAAGGTCAAGTTCATACAGCAGCGCATGATTTCATTTGAGCCGTCAGAATTTCTTGAAGCTGGTGATCGTGATGGCTATTTGCCACCGAAGATTCGATGTTTTGAAGATCCGAAGAAGACGTATCAGGTGATCGAAGATTATTACAGTGGGAAGAAAACAAAATGAAAGGAGGGACGATGTGAGATGAGGTGAGGGAAGTAATGGGAGAGTTGGTAGGTTATTTCATTTAATCTTTCAGGAGGTTTCTGATGTCTGATGTGGCAAAAGGGTTGAAGAAGATGGGGAAGATGTGGGCAAAGACCGAGCCAAAACAAGGTGGCGGAGGCAATCGGCTACCTGATGGTGAGTACGTCGTGAATATCACTGGGATGAAGGTTGCGACCAGCAAGAAAGGAAACTTGCAGGTCGTGACTGAGTTGAAAGTGAAGAAACCGAAGGAGAAGAAAGGCAAGACCTTCCTGAAGTTTAGTTCATTGGAGACGGAAGACAACATTGCGTACTTCAAGGGCTTTGCTGAGGTGATTGGATTAGAGTTGCCAGAGGATATGGAAGATTTGCCTGCAGCGTTGGAAAGTTTCATTGAGGAGTTTGAGGATACGTTGACCATTAAGCTCATAACGAAGGGCGACTTCCAGAACAGCACCATTATCGCTGTTGGCGATACCGACGTGCCAACTGGTGGAAAGTCTGAGGAAGAAGAGGAAGAAGAGGAAGAAGAAGAGGAAGAGGAAGAGGAAGAAAGCGAAGAGGAGGAGGAGGAAGAAGAAGAGGGAGAAGAGGAAGAGGAAGAAGAGGAGGACGACGAGCCAAAGAAAAAGAAGAAAACTAAGAAGGATAAGAAGAAAAAGAAGAAGTCCAGGAAGTAATACTTCTTTTCCACAGTGATGTTGAGGGCCGGGATGTCGTGTCCCGGTCCTCTTCGTTTGAAAGGGCCCATGCTGAATAATCTGGGTGATGTGGCGAAATCAAAATTTCACAATTCACCCATACGAGTTCGGGTCATCGTGTCAGGCAAAAGTGCGACGCCATATAAGATTCCAAAGATCTTACTTGCGCGATGTTTAGGTTGCGGTGATGATCAATGTAAATTAGGCAAAGGCAAAGAACTTGAGTTGACAGCGAAAGATGAATCGTTCTTGATGTTCATCGATTCAGCATCAACAAGGTTGGCAGCAGTTGTGCGAACCGTTTTCAGGTTGAAATGTAAGAAGTTGGCAGTGGACGTCAAAACGACACAGAACGTCCTACGAATATTTATTTCTCAGCCAACTGGAGAAGACCGAACAAGGTGGGTCTCAGCGCAAACATCGTATTTCGTTGGCCATGACATTGACGCCAACAATACGTATTATTTGACTGGGTACGCGACAGTCGAACCGAAGAATCAAATTACCACGTACGTTTTCTTAAAGGCTGAGAAGTCAAAATCAGATATTGAGTCGTTTGAGATTACAGACAAAGTCAGATCGCATCTTGAGGAATTTCGTGTTAATGCGAAAGATGTCGATGATGTGTATGAGTATTTGGGTCGGCTCTATGAATCGTATGCACGTAACGTCACAAAAATCTATGATCGTTTCACGTTGCACATGGCGATTGATCTCGCCTTTCATAGTGCCCTCGAATTCTCATTACCTGGAGGAAGAAGTCAACCAGCTCGTATGGATGCAATCGTTATTGGTGATACACGATGTGGCAAAGGCCACGTTGCTGAAGGGCTCTCAAAGTATTATGGTATTGGTGAAGTTGTTGGCGCTGAGAACTGCTCATTCGCAGGACTTGTTGGTGGCGCGCAACAGATCGGAAATCATTGGCTAATTTCATGGGGAAGAATCCCATTGAATGATCGTGGTCTCGTCATTATAGACGAAGCGTCAGAGTTATCTGGTACCGATTGGACAAGGTTGTCAAGGATACGAAGTGAAGGAGTTGCAGAAGTTACGAAGATCGTACAGCAAGTCACGAACGCAAGAACGCGGTTATTGTTTTTGACAAATCCACCAAGTAAAGCAATGTCGAGCTATACGTTCGGCGTGCACGCACTAAGAGACCTGATTCATGCACCTGAAGATATTGCACGCTTTGATTATGCATGCGTTGTCTCGCATGAGGAGGTGCCAATTGAGAACATTAATAAGCGACATAAAGTAACGACGTTTCTCCACCCACAGTATGCTGAACGAGAGCTGATCATGTGGGCGTGGAGTCGGACAAGCGATCAGATACATTTTTCAGAAGAAGCTGTCGCTGAAATTTTCAAAGTTGCCAACCGACTAGGAAAGTTTTACGACATTGGGATTCCACTTATTCAAGGAGAGAATGTCAGGTTTAAGATTGCGAAGATCGCGATTGCCTATGCGGCGCGATTGTATAGTGCATCAAACGATGGTAGCGTCTTAAAAGTCAGGCAATTGCATGTGCAATGTGCATCAACATTTTTGAGAAGTCTTTATCGTGCAGATGTGCATGGATATTACGACCATTCGTGGCAGCAGAAAGAACTCAATCCAAAGTTGCAGAAAGATAACATTGATGCGCTGACTGCGTACTTCAATGCGTATCAAAGTCAAGATGACGCATACTCATATTTACTGAACAATACGTACATTCAGTCAAAGGATCTTGTTGAACATTTGAATGTGTCGGCACCAATTTCAACGGAGATCATTTCAAAGCTGATTAAGTACCGATGTATTATTAAGAAAGAGAGTGCGAGTTCTTCTTCATTGAAATATCTCAAGACCGCGCAATTTACTCGATGGTTACGAAACAGAGTTCGCGAATCAAGGAAGGCGCGATGAAACATTTAATGAAACCGTTTATGAAGTTACCGACAGCTGATGTCTACCAGTTGAAAGACATTGCAAACATTCATGGAATGGTTCAGCTCACAAAATGGTTGCAGCCAGTTCAAGCAGAATTTCGATATCTTGCAAGTGAGCATCGGCGAATCACAAAAGATCCATCGAGAAAGTGTTATATTGTCTATTCAGAAAATAAGATCGCGCTGTTCGTGAACGATATGACTGAAGGCGCATTTGCGCGTCTTGGTGAAGAAGAATAAAATGGGAATCAAGCGGTGTATCATTTTTAATACACCGCTCGGATTTACAATGTACTGCAATTATTAGATATGATATAATATCAATAATTGAAGTAGTAGATGTATTGCTTCAAGAGGCGCCCTAACAATTATAATAAGGAGGAAGTTATGGCAAAGAAGGAAGAGAAGAAAGACGAAAAGAAAAAGAAGGAGAAGGAGAAACCGTCAGTCACACAGAAAATGCTCGACGACGCACCGCAATCAATTACAGTTGTTGTCGATGGGCAATCAGTTGTTGGTGATAAAAAGGAATTCACATCGGGCAGCGTAGGTTGGAACGTTACTGGGAAGGTTGTTATCGGTGGCGTAAAATGCCAAGTATCCGCGAACATTATTATTGTTGGTTCTAAAAACGTTAAAAGGTAAAGCATGAAAGAGGAGCTCTCCGATATTGAGAAGAAAATTCTCAGAGATCAAGAGTTCATGAGTACGTTGAAAGTCGCCGTTACAGCAAAAGGCCCAGAACATGAGGATGAGCTGTATTCGAAAGGCGAATTCTTTACTGATACTGACATATTCAATCATCGGTCGCAAGTGTTGTCGAAAGCCTTTGCAAAAGAAGATCGACAACGGAAAAAGCGAGTCGCAAGAGAGATAGCAAGGTTCGGTGGCCCAATCATTTTATGGACCTTTGACGAGGTCAAGAAAGGAAAGTCATTTATGGCGAAGAAGGAAGAGACATTGGCGAAGTTGGAGGAAGAGGAATCAAAGCAAAAGAAACCAAAGGCAACGAAGAAAAATAAAGAGACGGAAGAGGAGGAAGAGCGAGACGAGTTTGAAGAGGAAGAGGAAGAAGAAGAAGGAGAAGAAGGAGAAGGCGAAGAAGAAGAGGAAGAAGAAGGCGAAGATGAAGACGACGATAATGGAAAGGAGAAGAAAGTGAAGAAAAGCAAGAAAGATAAGAAGACCAAAAAAGCAAAGAAAGAAATGAAGAAGAAAAAGTCAACGTCAAAGGTGAGCAAAAAGAAAAAGGGTGGAGGCGATAAGACTGAAAAGCAGAATAAGCGAATCCAACGAAAGATCGACAAGCTCATTAAGAGAGAAGAAAAGCTGAACACAAAAATCAAGGCAGTCGGTGAGAAGATCAAAACGCTCGAAAAGAAAATGAAGTAGTCTGCAGTTTCAGTAGTAGTTGTTGTTGTTGAGATATGGTGACGATGCAATAGTGGTCGTCACCATATTTTTTACATTCTGAAAAACATCAATTTCACCAAAGGAGATGGTGATGCAAAAGATTTTGCATTGTTTGTTTTCAGCAGAAGAGGAAAAAGAGATGCGTGTGAGTGGATTTGGGTTGGATACCCATGGCATTCAGCACGTCGTACTGCAGTTCGAAAGAGGAAAGCGCAAATCGGCAGAAGGAGTTGCCGGATTATTGGATCAACCACAATCAGTGGCAGTTCGAGTGAAGAGAGTGCAGGATACACCATGTAAGCATTGTAAGAAACTCTTCAGTGGCGCTGGCCATTGGAAGCACGAGCAATATTGTGCGAAGGCGTCAAAAGGAGGAAGGTAATAATGAGACTTCAGAAACGACCAATGAGCATGCGGATTTGCATGAACAAAGATTGTGGCAAACATTTATATCGATCGAATCGATTTCGATTATGGAGATTTGTCACTGAACAAGAGATGCCAGGACTTTCAGTACGCGCACGATTTCAGAAATGTGAGGTCGTGCTTTGCACTGAATGTTTCAACAACAAGTCTCTCGGTAGAATGATCAACCTTGCTGGAGGCCCAGAGCTGCTACCAAAACGTGTCATTAAAGTCATTGGCTTTCAGTAATCAACTTTCGATGAAAGGAAACCATCGTGAAAAGAAAAAAGAACGGGCATTCAAAACCGCCACCATTATCTGACGAACAGAAGCGCGCATGTGAAGCCATTGAAGAACGTGCAGAATTCTTTGGCTGTTCAGGTAAAGTTTTTGGCGTACGGAAAGGTCCAGTGATTACGCTGTACGAATTCGAGCCAGGAAAAGCGACGCGAGTTAAGAAGTTGTTGAGCCTTCAAGAGGATCTTGCCTTAGCATTAAGTGCTGAAGCAGTGATGGTGCGTCGAATTCCTGGACGAAACTTGATGGCCATTGAGATCTCGAATAAGCCATCAGAACGAAAGAACATTCAGTTTCGTGATACATTAGATCGGTTGCGTGAAGCGAAACGAGACGGCATGAAGCTGCCACTCAATCTTGGTACTGATCCGTTCGGCATTCAAGTCATTGACGACTTGGCGGATCTTCCACACTTACTGATTGCTGGATCGACAGGGTCTGGGAAGTCAGTGGCACTCAACTGCTTCATCAGTTCATTGCTCATGGTCTGTTCGCCACAAGAGCTACAGTTCTACATGATCGACCCAAAAGGCGTGGAGCTCATTCACTACAATGGGATTCCACACATGAAGGCAGAGATGGTTACGAGTCCGCACTACGCAAAGGATATGCTTGAACGATTGGTGAATGAGATGCGACATCGACTGCAGCAACTAACTGCAGAACGAGTGCGCGACATTCATGAACTGAATCTTATTTTGAAAGGCCGACAGTCGCCACCAATGCCAAGAATCGTAGTGGTGGTCGATGAACTTGGCGATCTGATGATTCAAGATAAGAAAGAGTTCAGCCGGCTGTTTGCGGAGATCGCACAGATGGCAAGAGCAACTGGGATTCACATGATCTGTGCGACACAGCGGCCATCAGTGGACGTGCTATCAGGAAAAATCAAGGTGAACTTTCCTGCGCGCATGTCATTTAGAGTAACGTCATCGATCGATTCAAAAACCATTGTACATGTGAAAGGTGCAGAGGGTTTATTGGGTCGAGGAGATATGCTGTATCTGTCGCCAACTCGATCGGGCTGCATGAGAATCCATGCACCATGGGTTCCACTCGATGATGTGAAGAAGTTGGCAGAGAAGATTCGGAAGATTGAGGAAGCGAGACTTGCTGAGGAAAAGAGAAAGGAAACAGTACGGTTGGCAGAAGAAGCAAAGAAGTTAGATGAGTTGCGAAAGAAAGAAGAGTTACGAAGGTTACGAGAGGAAAGGTTGGCGCCAAAGGAAGAGACAAAACCAAGTAGCGAACCTGAACAACTGTCGTTATCAAAGGAATTTGAAATTGATTGGGCAGAGAAAGGATAATGCTAATGGACGCGGACCAACTACGATATCATGCGACTGAAGCATGGATCCATCTATCGACAATCGCTGATTTAAATTCTGGCGTATTCTTGACGGATGTAAGTCGTGACGTACTTCTGAAAGCGATTTTGCTGATGCACGTTTTATCAGGAGGTGAAGATGTCAGGGAAGCTAGGTATAAAACTAATACCGAGATTATCGACAACTAAGAAGTATCATTCATTGAGAGAGCTAGTGTTCGCAACTTTTGAACGGCAGCCAACAATCTCAAAGGAAGAGATGGAGAAGATCGTTCGGAAAGAATATCCGGAAGCAAACTTCTTCAGTCGTGAAGGTAAGGGTGGACACTTCACATGGTACAAACATAAATGGAATAAGGCAAAACTCGAGAAAGAGTTTACCATTATTGGTGCTGAGGCCGAAGAAAAGAAAGAAGGTGAGAACGATGGCGGAAAAAGTCATGAAGGCAAAAAGGATCGAAAAGGAAAGTCTAAAAGAGTGGTCAACAAAAAGGTGGCTCGCCCACACAGTCGAAAGAAAAATAGACGGGTTCAGGTTCACAAGAATAAAAAATAGATGGGCATCGAAACAAGGTAAATCCTTTTTCAATGTGAAGGAGCTTCAGAAGGTTCTTGATGGCACGCCAAAACTCAAAGGCTATATCATTGATGGAGAGTTAGCTGGAAAAACATGGGAACAGACAATGACGCTGTTCCGCTCTTCAAAGAAAGATGTGTCAGCTGAGCAGCATCATGGAAAGTATTGGGTCTTTGATCTTGTCCATCCAGATCGAGTGGATGAGCGGTTGATGGATCGGCGAAAGAGATTGGAGGATATTTTTTCTAGAATCAATCATCCACAGATCATTCAACTGCAGAGTAGACCAGTCATGGATTATCTTGAGTTTGATGAGTTGCATCAAGAGCATTTGACTTTTGGTGGTGATGGGTCCGTTCTGAAAAATCTTTTTGGTGGTTACGAGTTCAAGCGAAGTAAGTTGTGGCTGAAGGTGAAACCAATTCAAGAACTTGATTGTAAGATTATTGGCT
Source organism: Candidatus Altimarinota bacterium (assembly GCA_013268835.1). Lineage (GTDB taxonomy): Bacteria > Patescibacteriota > Gracilibacteria > BD1-5 > UBA2023 > JABFSX01. The sequence continues at coordinate 8,849 of JABFSX010000006.1, forward strand.
TTAAAGAAGGGAAAGGAAAGTACGTTGGCACTCTAGGTTCGATAGAGGTCGTCATTCCATTGCCGGAGAATACATGGAGTAAAAGGTCGACTAATGTTTCTGGGATGGCAGATGAAGATCGTAATTATATTTGGCGTCATCGGAGAGCGTTGATTGGGAAAATAGTAGAGGTCAGTTACAGAAAGATCTCTGACAAGGATCGGTTAGTAGAAGGGAGAATTCACCGTCTTCGTTTAGACAAAGACATGTTGTAGAAAGGGCCAACAAGAATGAGAAGATCTTTTACTGTTGCGATGGAGTTAGCTGAAGAGTTCATTGAGAAGTTTTTGAAAGGTGGGAAGAGTGAGATTGCTGGATCATTACGGCGAAATGATGAAACTATTGGTGATGTCGATATCATCACATCGCTTTCTTTATATGAAGTTGAATTGCGTCTTGCTCGCAATATCTACGCGAGGAAGCTGACCGGAAAAGACAAGAAGATGATCGTCGAATATAAGAGTATGCAGTTCGACATCTATCATGCTGAGTTAGATCATTGGGGAGCAATGTTGTTTTTCTTGACCGGTCCAGCTGGTTATGGGATTGCTTACCGCAGGATCGCTAAAGAAAAAGGTTGGAAGCTCGATCAATACGGGTTGTGGAATAAAGATGGTGAGATCATCGCGTCTCGTACAGAACATGACATCTACAAAGCGTTTGGAAAAGAGTACAAAGAACCTAAACAACGCGGCCAATAGGAGTACACCATGGAGAAAGTCTATGTGTTCATCTCTCAAGGTGAGGTCATCTTTGTCAGCAAAAGAAAGCTCACAAACAAAGAACTTTTGGATTACGTACCATTTGATTCGCCGAAGGAAATTGCACAAGCATTCAAAGACGGGGAGTTTGAGTGGAAGACTGAAGATTTTGTAGGCTGAATTCACTGGGCTGCATGACCAACTGGCTGTGCAGCCCATTGAAGGGAGGAGCGGCCAACTGCCAGCCTGCCTGCCGACCAATACGCCAATCTGATTGATGATTGATTGATGTTCTGCTGTGTACAACTGCCCATCGTCGTGGTATAATAAGTACCTAATTAGGTACTTATTATACCACGAC
>JABFSX010000023.1 GCA_013268835.1 Candidatus Altimarinota bacterium
GATACCAAATACACCAGTAAGGTTATTGTATGTGAGTGGTCATACAGCAGAGAGAGCTGTAAGTCCTATCTTAGTAGCTACAGTAGATGAGAGAGTAGCGAGTGATCCAGATAGGCTTGTTACATTAGTATTTGTTGTAGCAAGGTTACCTGAAAGAGTAGCTACATTGCTATTTGTTGTAGCAAGATTACCAGAGAGTGAAGCTATATTTGCAGTATGGGTTGCAATAGTAGATTCAGCTGTTGTTACTCTTCCTGAGAGAGTAGCAATACTCGCATTCGTTGTAGTATTATTTGTTGCTACCGTTCCAGAAAGTGTACTTACATTACTATTTGTAGTAGCAAGATTAGAGTTAGTAGTTCCAAGTGATCCAGATAAGCTTGTTACATTACTATTTGTAGTAGCTATACTTCCAGTAATAGCAGCAATAGTTCCAGAAAGTGCATTCTGTGCACGAGTATTTGTAAAGTAGAGATTACTTCCTTCTGCAAGATTCGTAGTAGACTTCAATCCAAATGCAGCATCAAATCGAGCTTGAGTGTAGTAGAGATTAGATCCTTCAGTAACAATAGAAGTAGTATAGTCTCCGCTTTGTCCCACAATAGCTCCAATACGACCAAATACACTATATACTGGTACAGATACTGCAGCAGGAGTTATCCAAGATGGAGCTCCTCCTGACATAGTTAAGAATTCACCATTACCACCAAGAGTAAGTCCAATAGTATTTCCTACTCGAGAAAGCCCATTTCCTGTAACAATATTATCTGAAATAGTATTTCCTACTCGAGAAAGCCCTCCAGTGAATGTGAGACCATTTTCTTTTCCATTGAATGCATTCCAATCAGCTACAGAAAGAGCACCAGTAGTAGTACTATTTGCAAGTCTAAGATTAATAGAGGTACCTGCAGCATAGAGACCATTGGCAGTGCCAACAAATCCTAGTTTACTGCTAAATGTGTTCCAGGTTGCTATAGAAAGAGCACCAGTAGTAGTAGCACTTACAAGACCGAGAGAGAGTTGTTGTCCAGAGAGTGTAAGTCCATTTCCAACTCCAACTGTTACATCATCATGTGCTTGTCCTTGAAGGGCAGATACAGAACCAGAGAGTGAAGTAAGATTTGAATTAATAGTAGCTAAGTTTCCAGAAAGTGTGGCAACACTCGTATTCGTAGTTCCAAGTGAACCTGAAAGAGTATTTACTCTTCCTGAGAGAGTAGCAATACTCGCATTCGTTGTAGTATTATTTGTTGCTACCGTTCCAGAAAGTGTACTTACATTACTATTTGTAGTAGCAAGATTCGTAGTAAGGGTGGCAATATTACCAGTTGCTGTGGCGAGGCTTGTGTTAGTTGTAGCAAGGTTACTATTCGTAGTTCCAAGTGAACCAGAAAGTGTATTCACTCGTCCTGAGAGAGTAGCAATACTCGCATTCGTTGTAGTATTATTTGTTGCTACAGTTCCAGAAAGAGTAGATACATTAGAGTTTGTTGTAGCAAGATTGGTAGTAAGGGTAGCAATGTTACCAGTTGCTGTTGCAAGGTTGGTATTGGTTGTAGAGAGATTACTATTTGTAGTAGCTATACTTCCAGTAATAGCAGCAATAGTTCCAGAAAGTGCATTCTGTGCACGAGTATTTGTAAAGTAGAGATTACTTCCTTCTGCAAGATTTGTAGTAGACTTCAATCCAAATGCAGCATCAAATCGAGCTTGAGTATAGTAGAGATTAGATCCTTCAGTTACAATAGTTGTGCTTAGTGTCTGCCAAGTTTTATCTCATCTATAGTATTGAGTAGTAGTTCCTGCTACGATATTATTTTGTTTATTATTGAATGTATTCCAATCAGTAGATGAGAGAGCTCCTGTGGTGGTAGTATTTGCAAGGACAAGAGAGAGCTGTTGTCCAGAGAGTGTGAGTCCATTCCCTGTACCAATAGTTACAAGATCATGAGCTTGCCCTTGAAGAGAGGATATAGTAGAAGAGAGAGTGCTGACCGTACTTGCAATAGTGGATACTGTTCCAGAAAGACTTGTGATTTTTGTATTTGCTGTAGCAAGGTTTCCAGAAAGAGAACTTACGGTTGTACTAAGACCTCATACACTTCCAGAAAGAGAACTCACTGTAGTTGTAAGAGCTGAGAGTGTTCCAGAGAGTGTAGATATTTTTGTATTTGCTGTAGCAAGATTTCCAGAAAGGCTTGATATACTTCCAGAAAGACTATTTACAGTAGAAGTAAGAATATTCAGACTTCATGAGATAGTATTGATACTACTACTTAGAGTTGTTACTACTCCAGAGAGACTTGCAATATTTCCTTCGGTAGTATTCACTCTTCCAGAAAGAGTAGAAACTGTTGTAGTAAGATTGGAGAGTGCACCTGAGAGTACAGTGATATTACTATTGATAGCATTGATTGTTCCAGAGAGAGCATTCTGTGCTCGGGTATCGGTAAAGTATCGATTAGTAGTTCCTTCAGCAAGATCATCAGTGGTCTTGAGTCCGAATGCAGTATCGAATCGAGCCTGAGTATAATAGAGGTTGGTTCCTTCGAGGATAAGAGTAGTGGTATAGTCACCGAGTTCAGCAGTTACAGGACCAGAACGACCAAATACGGTAGTTACTGGAACAGCAGCAGCACTGAATGATATCCAAGTTGGTACTCCTCCTGACATGGTGAGCATGGTTCCATTTGCACCAAGAGCAAGTCCGATATCATTATTGATTCTGATGAGTCAATTGGTGAATCCAAGAGTATCTGAGAATTTCCCCGTGAGATTATCATATGAGATACCTCCTGAAGCTGAGAGAGATGAAAGATCTATTTTATTACTTGAAGGGGGAGTATAGGTTCCTTGAGAAAGATAATTTAGTGGAGTTCCATTTGGTGTTGTATATTCTGTTGGAATATAACTGGTTATATTATTTGATAGTGCTGGTTGTTCAGCAGGTGCTGAGTTGAGAACAATATTTCCTGTTTTTGCCTTAAGTGCTTTTTGAGCCTTTTTGGTAGTTGGAGTATTTTTTACTGTTTGTAACTTTGGGATTTTTGCTGGAGTTGCAATCCAAGAGGATGTTTTCTTTGCTGGAGTTTTTCGTGAAGGGAGAATCCATGAGCCATCACTTACCTGAAGAGTTCCTGCAGGAGTAGGAGTATAGGTAGTTTTCTTTTTTGCTGTTACTTTTGTAGTTACTTTTTTGATAGTGACCTTTTTGACTGGCGCTACGGGTGTACCGATCCAAGAATCATCGATCGTAGCACTCTGACGAACATAGATATATTCCTTCGTTCCGAGAGCATTTGCTTGGATCGAATGGAGAGATAGGGTCATCATCCCGCATTGTTCTGCAAGGAAGATAAGTGTGAGCAAGAGTACAGCGTAGAGACGACGAGAGTAGTACTTCTTTGGCTGTGGTTTGATCCGAGTGATTCGGAACTTATTTGATGAGAGTCAAAACATAATTTGTATTTATATGCACCACACTAGCAGATAATAAAATTATAAGCAAAAATCATTTGCATCTATTGTACAATATTGAATTGACATAATATTTATTTTATTTTTATTATGTAATAAAAACTTGCTTTTTGTTATTTTTTGGTATAATCCACGCGAATTCAAGCCAGTTTCTGGCTTATTTTTCTATTTTTTCTCTATTTTTTACATGAAATATATCAATGTTGCCATTATCGCCCATGTCGATCACGGTAAAACAACCCTCGTAGATGCGCTTCTGAAACAGACAAACACATTCCGTGAGAATGAAGAAGTCGGTACTACGATTATGGACTCCAACGACCAAGAAAAAGAACGTGGAATCACGATCTATGCGAAGAATACTGCCGTTCAATACGGTGACTACAAGATCAATATCGTGGATACCCCAGGTCATGCGGACTTTGGTTCTGAGGTAGAGCGTGTTCTTCGAATGGTAGACTCAGTTTGTCTCGTTGTGGATGCGTACGAAGGACCAATGCCACAGACGAAGTTTGTACTCAAAAAAGCACTTCAACTCGGTCTCAAGCCTATCGTGGTTATCAACAAGATTGATAAGCCTACGGCTCAGCCAGAAGCGGTAGTAGATATGCTTTTTGATCTCTTTGTACAACTCGGAGCGACTGATGAGCAACTTGATATTACTGACGGTCGTATCGTATACGCTATCGCTCGTGATGGTATTGCAAAACGCAATATGTCTGACGAAGCAACAGATATCTCTGCTCTTTTTGAGACGATTATCGAACAAGTTGCAGTAGCTCAAAATGATGAAACAAAACCACTTCGTATGCAGATTGCCAATCTTGCGTATGACAGCTATATTGGACGTATGGGTATCGGTCGTGTAGTTGATGGGCAAGCCAAAGTTGGGCAACAAGTTACGATCATTGCCAATGACGGAACTCGTCGAACTGGAAAGATCTCTAAGGTTCTTACGTCTCTTGGACTCAAGAAGATGGAAGTAGATGCGGGTGTAGCGGGTGATATTATCACGATTGCTGGTATCCCTGATATCTATGTAGGTGAGACCGTTTGTGCTGATCCAGATGCAATTCCTATGCCAGCTATTACTGTTGATGAGCCAACTCTTACTATGGAATTCATGGTAAATGATTCTCCATTTGCTGGAAAAGAAGGTAAATTCGTTACTTCTCGTCAGATTCGTGATCGTCTCGAAAAGGAGATGGAAATGAATGTGGGACTCAAAATCGACTTCGATGGTTCTGATGGAAATTCATACCGTGTTTCTGGTCGTGGAGAACTCCACCTCTCAGTGCTCGTTGAGACTATGCGTCGTGAAGGATTTGAGCTTCAGGTAGGGGCTCCACAGGTAATCTACCACATGGTAGATGGTAAAAAACACGAGCCAATCGAGGCAGTGGTGATGTGGGTACCAGAAGAGAGTTCAGGAACTATCTTCGAAAGACTCGGAAAGCGCAAGGGGATCTGTAAAAATATGAATACAGAAAACGGTATTACTGCTATGGAATTTGATGTTCCAACTCGTGGTCTTCTCGGGTTCCGTTCACGATTCATCATCGAGACCAAGGGTGAAGGTATTATCTACTCTTCATTCGATCACTATGAGGAATACAAGGGTCCTATTGAGAAGCGAGATGTTGGTTCTATGATCTCTGGATGTGGTGGATCTACTATGGCATTCTCACTCTTCAATCTTCAGGATCGTGGTCCTATCCTCGTTGAACCTGCTACTGAGATCTACGAAGGTATGATTATCGGTGAGCACCTCAAGGGTTCTGATCTCGTAGTAAATCCTACCAAGAACAAGCAACTTACGAATATGCGTGCATCAGGTACTGATGAGGCGATTCGTCTCACTCCAATCAGACAGATGACCCTCGAAGATTGTCTCGATTATATCGGTGATGATGAGTATGTTGAGGTAACTCCAAAATCACTCCGTCTTCGAAAAAAGTGGCTCACGGAAGGTGAACGCAAAAAAAATGGTTCTCAGAAGAATGGATAATTCTATCTATCAAAAATCCCCCCGATTTTGGGGGGATTTTTATTTTCGTGTTTTTTTGAGGTCGATAGGGGGTAGGTAGCCTGAAAGTATTTTAAAACGTAAAATTGGAGCATTTTTCAAAAGTGAGAAAATCTTGGTATATTTTTGGATATGGAATTCATATTTCAGATTTTTCCTACTTTGCAAAAATTCTCACGAATAATATCTATAAAAAATCCCTATTTTTCAGAGTAAAAACAAGTATCTCATTTCTATATATTTTTCTCGTGTTGGATTTTTCTGAATCTATGAAATATTATAGAGAATTTGGAACTAAAATTCTAGAAAATAATATCCCATTTTTTTTATGAGAATTTACTTAGATTAACCATTTTTTTAGACTTCATACTTTTCTGTACTTAGCTCATATATTCCCCATTCGGACTCTATAGTTCTATAAGGAGCTTGTTTCATATATTTGATATTTCCTCCTCAAGATAGAGTCAATAATTTGAATGTGAAAGTATACGGTATATATTTGAAACCTACTTTTCTGAACATGGGAAAATAGACTAGTGGTATTAAGTCAAAATATCATCCAAAATTATATATGATTTTTTCTCAAAAATTATTCATTCATACTTTTCAGAACATCAATATTTTTTCATTTTTTGGTGTCAAAAATATATGGGGAACCCTGGAATTCTGAAAATATTTTCCTGATTTAGGATGCATATATTTTGATAGATTTTTGTAACCCTTTGAAAATCATACTTTTCATACCATTTTGAAGAGATATATTTTTCTGTTATCAGATATTTCTGACTTTGATATTTTTATATCTTTTTCTAGAGTCATACTTTTCCTACTTTTGGATGAGTCATATGTCCATACTACTAAAATAGTATATTTCTTATGTGGCTCTATATTCATATATATCCCTTGATTCATACTTTTCTGAAAGAAGCTGTTTCATTCTTATTATATACAAGATGAAAGTATAGATATATTTCCATATATGGATATGTAATATCTTGATACTCTCTATAGAGAGAATATATATCTATTTACGCATATGAGTGTAATTCATCTTTTGTGGTTATACGGAGTACAGATGGTATATTTCCCTGGAATAGAGTGTATACAAGCGAAAAAATGGCAATTTTACTAGGATTTTCGATATATTTACTGCACTTGTTGTTATATTTTTCTCATAGATGGATTTGATTCTTAAAAATATGGGATTTATATCGATTCCAACTTTTCTGAATTTCGAATGACTCTATTATTTTGAGATCAGATATTTCTGACTTTTGGTTTTTTGAGAAATTCTCAGATATAAGAATCTTCCCAAAATCATACACTGAAAAAATATTATTTTTTGATCATTTTTCGAGAATCATACTTTTCTGAAAAATGGAGTCCAAAATCTAAAATCCAAAAATCGAGTAAAAATATCGAAATCCGAAAAATCAGAATTTGTATCAAAAATAGGGAATCGAGAAATCATATTTTTCTCACATATTTTCTGAACTGACTTTTCCAACTTTTGGAGGAGATTCAACTTAATGGAAATATGATTTTTCTGAATGAAAATGTAGGAGAATGAGAAGTAAAAACTTATTATTATCGGGTTGTTATTTTAGATTTAGAGATATAATTATCGGAGTTTTTTTAAATTTGAATTTATGAAAAAAATTTTTGATACAATCTTGATTCAAGAAAAAGTATTTTCATTTGGAATTGAATCAATTTATAATCTAGAATTAATCATATTAAATGATAAAAAAGAGGTAAGCCGCAAAGAATTATGAATACTAGATTTTAATCTAATTAAATACTTTACTGGAGCCATAAATATAGGTGATATTCTTTTGAAGAATTTAGCATTTGATATGGATTTGTCAAATACCAAAAATCCCCCTGAAATTTTAATTTGATTATTACAATTTGATTATCATTTGCAGAAATATATAAAAGATATTCATACAGTAATTCATCCCATTATAAAAATTAATGAGTTGAGAATATTTGCGTGAGAATCAGTATCTGAAATTTCAATCAATGGAAGTAATTGAGTTAATACCTCAAAAATAAATACTTTTGGTAAAATAAATGAAATCCGAATTAGTTGAATTCAAAATATTGAATTAAATGGTATCTGAAATTCAGTGAGGGAAATCATATTAACTGAACTAAAAGAAAATCAATCAATAAAAATATCTTGATTAGAATGAGATAGGCTATCAATTTTAAATATTGATAATAATATTTCTAATATTAAGAATATTAAAGCTCTGAATTTATCTTCATTTAAAATCAAAGAGATTGATATTATGTGATTTCCATTTGCAAAATTAAATTTTCTTGAAATGACAATGACGCAATCTAGAATTTTATGATGATATATCGTTTATGCTAACTTTCAAAAATTTTTTCTAAATAGCTCAAGTATAATTGGTACTCATTTATCAGAGGTAAGTTTTCCAAAGATTCAACAGAATTTTCTTATACTTGATAGTATTATTCAGAAAAATATTTTTTCGAATATTGAATGGAATAGTTATTTTTCTGAATCAGAATGAAAATATATAATATCATTTTGATGACTTAAAGAAACATATAGAATGATTAAATATCAATATGATGAAATTTGAAACAAAACTGAAGCAAATAAGTTTTATGCAAAAGAAATGGAGTATCATCTAAAATCATTAAAGGAAATAAAAGATTGGAAGAATTATTGAATTGCATTAATTCAAAAAGAGGTAAGTGATTTTGGACAAGATTGGGTTAGAGCATTAAGTATATATTTTATAGTTTGTTTGCTTTGATTTAATATTGCACAACTGGGTGACATTACTTTGAATTGGATCCTTGATAAGGATTTATTTCAATCATGAACAGTTGCATGGAATGAATTTGTTAGATATCTAAATCTATTACCAAAAACTGACGAAGTTCCATGACTTTGGTATTTATTGGTTTCAATAGTTAAATTACTTTTAGTTTATCAGGTAACTGTTGCACTTCGTCGCATCTCCCAACGCTAATTATCCCCATTTTTCTTTTTTGACATTTTCCCTCTTTTCTATATTCTTGTTGCACATTTTTCGTATGCGTTACTAGATAGGCGTCTTTCATAGTATGAAACACGACCTTTTTGTAGTAAAAGAGTGGACTTATGACCCACACTTCCATACATAACCCCATATTTCATGCCGACAAACAAGGACGATATCCAGGATGACTACTATGCCAATATCTCTCAGACTACTGAGAATACAGCAGGAGAGAAGAAGACTCTCAAGATCAAACCAAAGGTAGTACTCAAAAAACCTGCAGAATCAACGCCAGAGAGCGTAGAGGAGCCCGTATCAAAACCAAAAATCATAGCTCGAAAAGTCGAGAAATCTGAAACTCCTGAGGTAGTTGCAGAGGTTGTTTCGACTGAGGCTGAGAAGCCAAAGGCTCGACTCGTTTCACGTGAGCACGCCGGAGAAGGACTCATGCGTACGATGATGAAGCAACAAGCTGCTGCTACGAATTCTCCACTTTCGCAAGAACGTGATGCGAATAAGAAGCCACTAATCTCATTCCAAAAGGTAGAAACCAAGTTCCGACCACTTGAAAATCGTCCGGTAATGCAACTCCCACCAGAGGAACGTCGTGGACCTCGTCCACCTCGCCCAACAGGATCTGGATCGTATGCACCTCGTCCAACAGGTGGTTCTGCACCAAGACCAACAACAGGAGGATCAGCTTCTACTTCTACAGCAGGAGCAACAGGACCAGCTCGACTTCGAGATTCATCGAAGCCAATGTTTCAACGTGATATCAACTTCTCGACTCCAACTCGTGATGGAACAGCGAAGAAGGGAGGGAAACCAGGATCTCGAGACTATGCGAGTGCTGATGGAAAGAAAAAAGGACTCAAGAGTGTGGGTGGAGAATTTGATGATGGATCATTCCGCCGTGGACACAAGGCTGGAGGTCGTAAAAAAGAAAAAGCACTCGAAGATGTGAAGCAGATTCTTGTGGATCGTACGGGACAAGAGGTCTCAGTAGGAGATATGATCTCAGTGAAAGAGTTTTCAGATAAGCTCGGAGTACCAGTAGTGAAGATTATCGGAGAACTTATGAAAAATGGTGTTCTCGTGACTCTCAATGCTCCGATCGATTTTGATACTTGTTTCCTTATTGGTGAAGCATTCAATATCAAGATTACCAAAGAGATCTCTGAAAATGTATCAGTTTCTGATCTTATGGATGGAAATATCGAAGACCTCATTCATGAGGATGATACGTCACACTTTGTGACTCGTTCACCGATTATCTCAGTGATGGGACACGTTGACCACGGTAAGACTTCGATCCTAGACTATATCCGAAAATCATCGATTGCATCTGGAGAAGCAGGAGGAATCACTCAAAAGATCGGTGCCTATCAGGTTACAAAAAATGATAAGCGAATCACGTTCCTTGATACCCCAGGTCATGAAGCATTTACGATTATGCGTGCTCGTGGTGCGAAACTCACGGATATTGCTGTGATCGTTATCGCGGCTGATGAAGGGATGAAACCACAATCAATCGAGTCTATCAATCATGCCAAAGAAGCGGGAGTTCCGATTATCGTCGCACTCAACAAGATGGACAAGCCAGGAGCCAACATCGATATGATCAAGGGGCAACTCGCAGAGCAGGGGCTCCAACCAGAAGATTGGGGAGGGACAACTGTGGTAGTTCCAGTATCAGCCCATACTGGATATGGGATGGACACACTTCTAGAGATGATCCTCCTTCAGGCTGAGATGCTCGAGCTCCGAGCCAATCCAGATCGTGGAGCGGTTGCAACCGTGATCGAAGCACATATGGATGCGAAGCTCGGATCCGTGGCTACTATCCTTATCAATACAGGTACAATCCATAAAACAGATAATGTTGTCTGTGCTGGAACATCAGGTCGTGTTCGTACCCTCAAGGATTACAAAGCTCGAAATATTGAGTCAGCTGGTCCAGGTACACCAGTTCAGATTACTGGACTTTCAGGAGTGGTAGAAGGTGGAGATATTCTTCAGGTAGTTTCTACTCCAGAGATGGCAACAACTCGAGCCAAAGAATTCTCTCTTGCAAAAAATAAAAAATCTATTCATGCATTTGAGTGAGCTTCACTTGCTATGCTTATGGGTCGACTCAAATCAGGAGCACTCAAACAACTCAAGGTAGTACTCAAGACTGATACGGGTGGTTCACTCGAAGCACTCAAGGCAGCCCTTGGAAAACTCTCAACTCCTGAAACTCAGGTAACATTTATCCATGCCGCTCTCGGAGATGTGAATCAATCAGATGTGATGATGGCTGGAACTTCTCAAGCTCTTCTTATTGCTTACAACGTAGGAGTTCTCCCTGCTGCGAAATCAGCCCTTTCTCAGTCTAAGATTGAGTTCATTGATAAAAAAGTGATCTACCATGTTCTTGAAAAAGTGGAATCAATTATTACTGGTATGATTGATATTCGTTTTGAAGAAACAGAGCTTGGTTCTGCAAAAGCAAAAGCAATATTCTATACTGGAAAAAACAAGTCGATGATGATCGTGGGTCTTGGAGTTGAATTGGGTCGTATCGAACCGAAATCCAAGGTTCGTGTGATTCGTGAAAATCACAAGGTTGGTTCTGGAGATGTTGTGAATCTTAAGAAGTGACCACTTGATGTGATCGAAGCACTCGAAGGAGAGGAGTGTGGTATCAACTTCAAGGGAGATGTCACAATCGAAATCGGAGATATACTCGAATTCTACAAGATGGTACAACGTAAATAGTTTCAAATCATATAAAAAATCCCTTTCAAATTTGAAAGGGATTTTTTTTAGATATCATATTCATTATTAATGAAATAGGCACTGTATGATTTTTCTTCCACAAGTCACTTATCACGAAGTGTATTTGCATAACTTCTCATACTAATCATTCCTTCTCCGGAACTTGTTTCGATAGAGTTTGGTATCTGAAGAAGATCTCATTTATTAATAAGATTTCGAATTGGACTGGTCACAAACATAATCTCACGGATTGCAATTCGTCCACTTCCATTTTTGAGTGGGATAAGTCTTTGAGAGAGAACACCAACAAGTGAATTGGCGATACGAGTTCGGATCTGGACTTCGATCTCACTCGGAAAAAATTGGAGCATACGACTGATTGTCTCTACACTTCCTGAAGTATGAAGTGTAGATATTACAAAGTGACCCGTTTCAGCAAGACTCAGTGCAATTTCCATCGTTTCGGCATCACGAATTTCTCCGATCATGATGATATCAGCATCCTCTCGCATCGCAGAACGGATTGCTTGACTGAATGAGATAGTATCTCGCCCGACTTCACGCTGAGAGATAATTGATTTCTTGTTCTTAAAAAGATATTCCACAGGATCTTCAATCGTGATAATATGCTCAGTTCGGAACTCATTTATCGCATCAAGCATAGATGCCATAGTGGTTGATTTACCACTTCCTGTTGGTCCTGTAACCAAGAAGAGTCATTGTTTGGCACGAAGCGCTTTTCCGATACTTTTTGGAATACCGAGTTCTACGAGATTTTTGATATTGTCAGGAATACGACGAAGAGCAATACCGATTTTCCCCATATACATATACGCATTTCCACGATACGAAGTTTTTTCTTCATGAATAAATCAAAAATCAGCCTCCATATTATGCTTAAATGCTGAAATCTTTTCTTTTTTCTTATAGAGAAGGGTATAGAGAAAATCAAACATAAGGATTTTGTCTGGATAAATTCCAGTAACACTTGGTACAAGTTTTCACTCGATACGAAACATAATTGGTTCTCCTTCTTTGATGTGGATATCCGAAGCTCAGCGCTCCTCACATTCTTGGAATAGGTTTTGAATAATCATAAAAAGAAATTTATTTCAATAACTCTACCATATTATTTTACATACTCCAAAAAATATGAATTGACAATTTTACGATTATTATCCTATAGATGTATTGGTAGAAATAATACTTTATTGAGTTTTTTAAAATTAAAAACCTGCACCCCTTATGAGGGTACAGGTTTTGATTATTTTTCATCTTTGAATGCTTTGTAAACATCAAAAACAAACACGATTTTCAATCAACTTTCCAGGAAAGGGTTTTTCCTCCCCAGAATGGTACGAGTACTTCACCTTCGCCAAAAGGCACTTCAGTGGGTATGATCCATTCTTCACGTTTTATGGTAAGCGTTTTCTGATTCCTTTCTAGTCCATAAAAATCGGCACCAAAATGAGACAAAAATCCTTCGAGATTATCAATGGCGCCCATCTCTTCGAATGCTGTGGCATAGAGTTCAATCGCATGGAGTGCTGTAAAGCAGCCAGCACAACCACAAGCGGTTTCCTTTTTGGACTTCGCATGTGGAGCACTGTCAGTACCAGCAAAAAACCGAGGATTTCCACTGGTAGCTGCCGCCAGGAGTACTTGCCGATGGTTCTCTTCTTTGAGGACTGGCATACACTTGTAATGGTGTGATCCCAGTGCATCATCGAGAGTAGCAAGGAGATGATGTGCGGTGATCGTTGCACTAACGCCTTCTCGGGCATTGATGACAAAGTCCACTGCTTCACCGGTAGTGATATGCTCGAGAACCACCTTGAGGGTTGGGAAAGTTTCGACGATCCAGGAGAGGGTTTCCTTGATAAAAACAGACTCACGCCGAAGTTGACCAACCTGACCATTTCGAGTGACATCACCGAATTCTTCTGATACAAGGGTTTCCCCATGGATACAGAGGATGAGACCCACTTCGGCCATTTTTTCAAATACCGGAGCGAGTTTCTTGATATCAGTGACGCCATGGGCTGAATTGGTAGTGGCATTGACAGGATAGAGCTTTGTAGCAAGTACAAAACCAGAACGTTTTACTTCTTCGATATCTTTCGGAGTAGTTGAATCCGTCAGATAGATGGTCATCAAGGGTTGGAAGATGACTTCTTCTGAGATGAATGCATCCATGATTTCTCGATGATATGCCCATACTTCGATGATGTTTGTTACGGGGGGGCTGAGATTGGGCATGATGAGTGCCCGTCCGAATTGTTTCATGGTGAAGGGGAGTACCGCCTTGAGACTTGCCCCATTCCGAAGATGAAGATGAAAATCATCAGGACGAGTGATAGTGAGTTGATTGAGTACCATGGTGTTTCTCCTTGAATGAGTTAGATTTCCTGAGATCCGAAGATCTCAGGAGGATTGGATTACAATGAAAGATATTGTTCACCGATATCTGAAAAAATCTTTGGACCATAGGTGAAGTAGGCAGTACCTACTTGTATCACTGACGCACCAGCCCAGATCATGTCACGGACGTCCTTGCCAGTTTCCACACCCCCAACACCCCAGACTTCGATGGAGCTAGCCCCGAAGGAGTCCAGTGCTTTTCGCCACTGATTCACTTGTCCAAGTGCCATCGGTTTGACGGCACTGCCCGCAAATCCTGCCCACCCGGTTTTGTCGGGGGTTTGGATTGTCGGCGTACCATCTTCATTGAAGAGGAGGGCATTCGGGAAAGTGTTTTGGGTGACGATCGCATCAATGTTGCAATGGGCGAGTAATTCTGCGGTGTCGATAATTTGCAAAGGATTGCTCATTGGTGACATTTTCACAGACACGAAGAAATCAGGGTCATGCATTTTCACAGCGGAACTGGATAGCCCAACAATTTCTTCGGTCAAACGAAGGTCGAGAGATGCAATCGGTTTCCGTTTGCCACCATCGGCAACATTCGGGCAACCAAGATTGATCTCAATTCCATCGAACCCCATTTCTTGTGCAGCACGAGCCATCTGCCTGTATTCTTTCGGATCGAAGCCCGCAATACTGAGGATGATTTTTTTACCAGCCTCATGAGCGATGCGAACCATTTCTGGTCCGATTTCCTTGAGCTTCTCGATTCCCATGTTCGGGAGACCGAGAGAGTTCAGAGGGATTGCGAAGGTATTGCCTGGATTTCCAGAGCGTTCAGGTACAGTGATTGAGCCAACCACAATGACTTCAGCGGCCGATCTCGCAAGATTGCGAACTTCGTCAACGGTTTTACACCAGCCAGCAGCATTGCCAACGGGGAAAAGTGCATTGATTAAGAGATTCATGATGTTTCCTTTGGAGAGTTGATTGAGAATGTTAAGTTGCACCTTGAATAAAATACCACCAATAGGGAATATTGGAATACCTTATTTCTTGGATTGGTGGTGATTTTAGAAGGAGTTATAGATTTGTCAATTTTTTCATCAAAAAAAGTTATTGTCAATATATGTGCTATATATACTATATTGATATGAGTTCACATTTTGTACTCGTATATTTTCCTTCATAAATCAGCTTGACAGGAGACGAAGACATTTTCTCAGAAAAAAATTTGCATTCTTTTATCTTTTATATATACTCTCGCCAGCTATTTTATAGAAGCCCTTCAAAACATGTCAAAAGACGATAAGATCGAAGTAGAAGGTAAGATTCTCAAATCACTCCCTGGAGCTATATTTGAGGTTCAACTTCCTGAAGAGTTCTCGAACATGATTATACGAGCCTATGTGAGTGGCAAGATGCAAAAACATCTTATTCGTCTCATTCCATGAGACACTGTCACTGTAGAGCTCACTCCGTATGATCTCTCTCGAGGTCGGATAACTTTCCGAAAGCCTAACGCTAACGCTCCTCAGCGAACCCCAGGAACAACACAACATCGCAGATAACCTACCAGCTTGATTCAAATCAAGGAATGAGAAATACAGTATCATTCCTGATTAAACTCGTAATAATCCTCTAATTTTCTCTCTTATGAAAGTCCGTCCATCTGTTAAAAAAATCTGTGATAAATGTGTTATTATCCGCCGTAAAGGGGTTGTTCGTGTTATCTGTTCAGAACCTAAGCACAAACAACGACAAGGGTAATCGATCGAGAAATAATTCTCCCTCATTCATAATTATAAAATTCTAACATTCCAACTATGGCTCGTATTGCTGGAGTAAATCTCCCTGACTCAAAACATGCTGAAATCTCACTTATGTATATATTTGGTGTAGGTCGTTCTATGGCCCGTGTTATCCTTACTAAGGTAGGTATTGCATGGAACAAGAAAATGAGTGAACTCTCAGAGGCTGAACTCGATCTTATTCGTGAGGAGCTCAAGGGGTATGTTATCGAGGGTGATCTTCGTCGTGAGATTGCAAGCAATATCAAGACACTTCAAGATATTGGTTCATACCGTGGTTCTCGACACAAGAAGCGTCTTCCAGTTCGTGGACAACGCACTAAGACAAATGCTCGTACTCGTAAAGGAAAAGCAGTTGCAATCATGAATAAGAAAAAATAATTTTTAGTCCAGATATATTCCATCTCAAATTCTAATACTCTCTCTATGGCTACTCCAAAACTCCGTCGCTCAAAAAAAACTCGTAAGAATATCCCTGAAGTAAATGTATTCGTTACAGCTACTCTCAATAATACTCATGTGGTTGTTGCATCTCTTGATGGACAAGTTCTCACTTGGGCAACTGGTGGAAGTTCAGGATTCAAGGGTGCTCGTGAAGCTACTCCATATGCTGCTCAAATCACGAGTGAAAATGCAGTTGGTAAAGCAAAGACACTTCACAGTGTAGAAAAAGCTCACGTATATGTGAAGGGGATTGGTGCTGGTCGTGAACAAGCGGTTCGAGGTATTGCAATTGCAGGAGTTGATATCATTGCTATCTATGATGTTACTCCAGTTCCACACAATGGATGTCGCAAGCCAAAGGCACGTAAATTATAATTACTTTCCAAATTTTCAATTCTAAATCATAAATTCTAAAGTATGCGATACACTGGACCAAAAATGAAGCTCTGCCGCCGTGAAGGATACAACCTCTTCGGTACAGAAAAGTACAATCTTGAAGACAACCATCGCCAAGTAAAACGAGGAAAGAAACTTTCTGAGTTTGGTGTACAGCTTCGTAAAAAGCAGGCTGCAAAACGTCAATATGCTGTTTCTGAGAAACAATTCTCTCGTTACTACCAGAAGGCTGCAAAGACTACTGGAGTTACTGGTGACCAGATGATTACTCTTCTTGAAACTCGTTTTGATAACGTGATTCTCCGAGCAAACTTCGCTCGTACGATCATGCAAGCTCGTCAGTGTGTAAGTCATGCTCACTTCCTCGTAAATGGTAAGAAGCTCAATATTGCATCATACCAGGTTCGAATAGGTGATGTTATCACCATCAAGGAGCGTCTCAAGGAGTCAACTCTCTATAAGACTCTTGTTGAAGAATTCGGAGAATTTGCCAAGAAAAATGAATCATCATCAGTAACAAGTGTTCGTTGGCTTACTGTTGATCCAAAAAAACTCTCAATCACTATGAGCGCCCTTCCTGAACCAAGTGATTTTGATAAGATGATTGATATCCAACGTATCGTAGAATTTTACTCGAAGTAAGAAAAGAATATATCGATTCATCGTATATATTACTTCCCTTCATTGCTCATCGTTTAATTTCTCTCCTCTTCTCCTCTTATGCACATTATCCACTCACTCATCGGTGTACCGAAGATTTCTCGAAAGGGTACCAGTGTCAATGAAGAATGCTTGACAGTTGGTCCGCTTCCGGCTGGTTACGGAGTCACTCTCGGAAACTCTCTCCGTCGTGTGATGCTCTCATCTATCCCTGGTACTCGCGTTACTGGTGTTAAGATCGCAGGAGTTACTCACGAATATACAACACTTCCAGGAGTTCATGATTCTATCATTGATATCCTTCTCAATCTCAAGGGTCTCGTTATAGAAAAGTCTGATTCAGGTATCGAATGGGTTACTCTCTCAAAGAAAAAAGGTGGTATCGTTACAGCAGCTGACATCAAATGTCCAGGTGGAATTACGGTTCATAATCCAGAAATGTATATCACGAGTCTTGATACAAACTTCGATTTTACTGCTGAGATTCGTATCGAACGTAATGTTGGATATGTTAGCATCGATGAACTCAAACATCGTGAAGATGATACAGCAGTTCTCCTCGTTGATGCAAACTTCTCTCCAGTAGTGAGTGTACGATATGAGGTTACTGATACTCGTTCTGGTGAGATCACCAATCTTGATTCTCTTGAGATGGTTATCAAAACCAACGGTGTAATGTCTCCTTCAGATGTCGTTAAGTTCTCTGGAAAGATGCTCGAATCATACTTTGCACTCTTCAATGAAGATGCACTCCAAGTTGGAGGTGAATTCATCGCTGATATCCGTCAGGTTATTGAACGTGAAAAACAAGAAGTAAAAGCAGATCTCGAAAAAGAAAGTTATACTCCAATCGAAATCATGGGTCTTTCCCCTCGTACACTCAATGCACTCGTTAATGGAGATATTCTCTCTATCGAACATCTCACTAAATGTACAGAAGCTAAACTCTCTTCTATAAAAGGGTTTGGTAAGAAGGCAATGACAGAGGTTCGAGACGCTCTCGGAACTCGTGGATTCAAACTCCTCGGAGATGATTAATCCCACAATCTAATATTCCAAAATCTAACATTTTCCCCCCATGCGACACCGAGTAAAAAAACATCTTCATTTCAAAGGAAAAGATCAGGCACACCGAAAGAGTGTTGTTCGTAGTCTTGTAGGAGCATTCTTCGAGAATGGTTCTATCGTAACTACCAATAAGAGAGCATTCGCTATCGTTGGTACTATCGACAAGCTTATCGAAGTAGCAAAAGGTCCTACTACTGAATATAACAAAATTCGATACATCACTCCTGAAGTATTCACTGAAGCTGCTTCTCGTGCTGTTATGGCAATCGCTCCAAAATATGCAGATCGTCACGGTGGATACACTCGTATCACTCCTCTCAAACACCGAGTTGGTGATGGAGCTCTCCTCGTTAAGCTCGAACTCGTATAATCCATTTCAAGAATAAAAACAATTCTAAATTCCAAATATTATGAAAACACTCTTCTCAAAGCAAATTCAAGGTAACGAACGTCAATGGTTCGTTGTTGATGCGGCTGGTAAAAATCTCGGACGTCTCTCAACTCTGATTGCTCGTAAGCTCTCTGGTCGAGATCGTGTAGATTACACTGCTCACGTAGACAATGGTGCCTATATTATCGTTGTCAATGCAGCTGAGGTTGCAGTTTCTGGAACTAAGGAAACTGATAAGATGTACTATTCTCATTCACAATACCTTGGAGGTCTCAAGGAGACAAATCTTACTAAGATGAGAACCAAGAATCCAGCTCATATTCTCGAGCACTCTATCAAGGGTATGCTTCCAAAGAATAAGCTTCAGGCTGGTATGCTTCTCCGTCTCAAGGTAGTTCCAGGGCCTACTCATCAATATGAGGCTCAGAAACCAGAGGTACTTGCCGTATAATCCAATATCTTTTCTCTAAAAATTCACCATTTCTCTCCATGTCTACAAAACAGTATTCATACGCTATCGGTCGTCGTAAGACAGCAGTAGCTCAAGTTCGTCTCTACGCTGGAAAGGGAGCATCAACAATCAACAAAGAATCAATCGATACTTATGTTAAGCGTGCTGATCTCTTCCAAACTATCTACTCACCACTTAAGACAGTTGGTATGTATGAGAACTTTCACTTTGATGTGATCGTTGCTGGATCTGGAGAATCTGCTCAGGCACAAGCTATCCGTCATGGTATAGCTCGAGCCCTCACTCTTGCTGATACTGCTCTTCGTCAGGCTCTCAAGGGTGCTGGACTCCTCACTCGAGATGCACGAAAAGTAGAACGAAAGAAACCAGGTCTTCATAAGGCTCGTAAGGCTGGATCTTGGTCAAAGCGTTAAAATCAAACTGTATCTTTCTCAAATTTTCAATAATTCTCTATCATGCCTACAATTAGCCAACTCGTCCGATCAAAAAGAAAAGACAAATCACGCAAGAGTAAATCTCCGGCTCTCCAATTCAACAGAAATTCTCTTAAGAAGACTATGAGTCCTCTTGCTGCTCCTCAGCGTCGTGGAGTTTGTCTCAAGGTGTATACAAGTACTCCAAAGAAACCAAACTCAGCGCTTCGAAAGATTGCAAAGATCCGTCTTACTAATGGATATGAGGTTATCTCATATATCGGAGGTGAAGGACACAATCTCCAAGAGCATTCTGTGGTGATGATCCGAGGTGGTCGTGTGAAGGACGTTCCAGGTGTACGATACCATATCGTTCGTGGTGTTCTTGACTGTCAAGGTGTAGACAAGAGAAATCAGTCTCGATCTCTCTACGGTGCTAAGAAGCCAAAAGCAAAGAAATAGTATAGTTCGCGAATACCGCGAATAGTACCGAGATCCTCGGATCTATCTTTATAAAAATCAACTATTAACTACAACTCATATGAGTACAAAAGGAAGTGTATCATTCTCAACACAAAACGAACGACTCCAAAAGTTCGTGAACTATATCATGAAGAATGGTAAAAAAACTCTTGCACATAAGATTCTTAATAATACCTTCGATATTCTCCGCGAAAAAGGATATAATAACCCTGAAGATATATTCGACAAAGCTATTGATAATACAATGCCAAAAGTCGAATGTCGTCCAAAGCGTGTTGGTGGATCAATCTACCAAGTACCAATGGATGTACCTCCTGGTCGTTCATTTGCTCTTGCTTCTCGTTGGATCCTTGGTGCAGCTCGTGGAAAAGATGGTAAAGATTTCTGTTACTTCTTGGCTCAAGAGTTCATCGATGCAGCTACAGAGACTGGAGTTGCTGTAAAAAAGAAACTTGATGTATACAAGATGGCTGAGGCAAACAAGGCATTCGCTCGTTTTGCTAACAACCGATAATTTTCTCCCTTGAATTCTAACTCTCACTAACAAAATAACCGAATATGGCTCATAAGAAAGCGATGGGTTCGACCGCCAATGGTCGTGACTCGCAAGCCAAAAGACTTGGCGTAAAAATCTACGGTGGACAACCAGCAATTGCTGGAAATATCATCATTCGACAAAAAGGTAACAAGTTTTGGCCAAGTACTGGTGTAGACCAGGGTCGAGATTTTACACTTTTTGCTACAGTAGATGGTGTAGTATCTTTCCAAGAGAAGCGTCGTGTACGTTTTGATGGACGAATATTCCGTGATATCTATGTTTCAGTTGTGTAAATCAAGAACTCTTGAACTTGGATTTTAGAACTTAGAAATATTTCTATTTCTAATCCTAGACTCTAAGTGCTCGATCTAAATCCTAAATCCTAAAAATATGACATTCGCTCCAAAACAACAACTCTCAAAGGTTCGTGGAAAAAAACGATATTCTGCATGGCTCAAACTTAATGCAAAACGCCTTAAAGACGGTATTTCTCTTCAGTTTGATGCTGCAGGAGAAGCTGTTGCTCTTGCTCACTTTGCATCTCCCCTTACTGGACAATACAAGGGACGTCAAGTGATTCGTATCAAGACTGGTCGTGGTAAGACTCCAACAAAGATTCGAGCATAATTCACTAGTATCTTTTTTGAGCGCTTAACATTGCCTAACCTATAATTTTTATGATATCCCGTCGTCAAACGCGTGAATACCTCTTGCAAACTCTTTATGCTCGAGTCAATCTCTCACCATTTGATCGGGATATTTTTTATGGTGCATACTTTCTTGGAGAACATAGTCTCTCTCTCGATATGCTCTATCTGAACGAGATGGAACGTCTTCTTATCGAACATGAGATTGCTCTTATTGGAATTATTAAAGTATTGGCTCCAAGATTTGATCTTGAAACAATTCCAGTGCTTCATATGCTTATATTGATGATTTCCCTTACTGAGATGATCTATTGGAGTGGAGAAGCAATACCTCCTTCAGTTTCAGTTAATGAGGCAATTGAGCTTACAAAAAAGTTTTCTGATGAACAATGAAAGGGGTTTATCAATGGAGCGTTATCAACATTTTTAAAAACAAAAGAGACTCTTGTTCTTGAATCAGTTGATGGAACATTTCGAATATTCAAATTAGCATAATTTTAAAATCCTCTCAAGTACTTGAGAGGATTTTTTATTTTCAAATGAGGAGGAAATAGATAGAATGGACAAATAAATAATTCCTCCTCCGTATGAAGCCCATTCATTATTCACGAAATCCAGGATTTAGAATTCCTCGAAAAACTCTTCCAAAATGACTCCTTGATGATCTGAGTTCTTTCGTAGAGAGTGAGAGTACGGATCGTGAGGCAAGAGCCACAGAACTTGCTCATCTCTATGGGGTCAGTGTATCGGATATCCTAGAACAACTCGAAAAACTGAGGAAAAAATAAATGTATTATATGGATTAGATTTGCGGAACAAGAATGTTTTCAATAGACTGGATTTCTTTCATCTTTGAAAAACTCAAAAAATCATTACAATATACAAAATAATTTCCTCCTATGTCCCGTATCTCTATTCGCTATACTCGTCCAGAATTTGAGGCTCATGTGAGTCGACTTCTCGAGTCACTTCATATCATTCCAAAAAATCCAGATCTCTATACTCTTGCATGTGTACATCGTTCAGTGCTCAATGAAGCAGCTGATGGATATGCTGAGTCCAATGAGCGACTGGAATATCTTGGAGATGCTGTTCTTGAGCTTGTTATTACGGAGGCACTTTTTTATGAGTTTCCAGACAAGTCAGAAGGAGAGCTCACAGATATTCGTTCAGCCCTCGTTCGTGGACGTAATCTTGCTGAGATTGCACATCGACTTCATTTTTTTCATGCAATACAAGTATCTCGTGGAGAGTTCAATGCCAAGGGGCATGAGAATCCATATATTCTCGCCAATACGCTTGAAGCGATTATTTGAGCCCTCTATCTCGATCATGGATTTGATCGAGCCAAAGAATTTATCGTTCTTCATGTGTTTTCGACACTTTCTCATATTCTCGAGAAGTCACTTTTTGTAGATCCGAAATCAGCACTTCAGGAACTTACTCAAGAGGTGTGGGGAATTACTCCGATATATCAGGTGATAGAAGAGGAGGGAGCAGATCATAACAAGGCATATATCATCACCGCTTCACTCCATGGCGAAGAGCTCGGTCGTGGACGAGGAAGCTCGAAAAAGAAAGGAGAACAAGATGCTGCAGAGAATGCGCTCGGAAGACGTTCTCTTTGGGAAAAATCTCTGGAATCATTCAAAAAATAGTATATAAAAATCCCCGAGTGTATCGGGGATTTTTATATACTTATCTCTTATTTTTTCTTATACTGATGAGCTCATCTCGGATCTGGGCCGCTTTTTCATAGTCGAGATTTGCTGCTGCAACATCCATCTCGAGTTCGAGGCGCTTGATATAGGCACTCACATTTCCCATCATAGTTCCTTCCTCGAATACTTCTTTTTTCTTTGAAGGGATAGATATCTCCTTGATGCTGGATATGATTGTCTGTGGCGTGATACCGTGGGCAGTATTATATGCAATCTGGACATCACGACGACGGTTGGTCTCTCCGATGGCATCTCGCATAGCATCAGAGATCTTGCATCCTGCAGAATACATGATGACATAGCCATTTACATTACGAGCAGCTCGGCCGATAATCTGGAGGAGAGAAGTCTTGGATCTGAGAAAGCCTACCTTTTCGGCATCAAGTATTCCGATAAAACTGGTTTCTGGGAGATCAAGTCCTTCACGAAGGAGGTTGACTCCTACAATCACATCAATATTACCAAGACGATATTCTCTGAGGATCTCGAGTCGTTCGAGCGTCTCGATCTCACTATGGAGATAGCGAACTTTGAGGCCATTATCTGCAAAATATGTCGCGAGATCTTCGGATGACTTCTTGGTAATTGTGGTTATCAGAGAACGTTCTCCTCGTGCTGTAGCGGCTTTGATATTCTTCATCAGAGAATCCACCATATATTCCATATCTTCGATGGTGATCTCTGGATCAAGGAGTCATGTTGGTCGAATCACTTGTTCAGCAACTACTTTTTGATGTTCTGCTTCATACTTGCTTGGCGTAGCAGATACGAAGACGGTTTGTCCGATTTTTTGTTCAAACTCAGGAAATCGGAGTGGTCGATTTTCGAGAGCCGAAGGAAGTCGAAAACCGTATCCAACCAGATTCTCTTTTCGAGCCCGATCTCCTGCATACATCCCACCAATCTGAGGGATTGTCATATGAGATTCATCGATAAATGTCAGAAAATCATCATCAAAGAATTCCATCAGGGTTGCTGGTGGTTCTCATACATTACGATTTCCGAGGTACATCGAGTAGTTCTCGATCCCATTTACATATCCAGTTTCTGCAAGCATCTCGAGATCATATTCAACTCGCATCTTGATACGTTCCGCTTCGACGAGTTTTCCATTATCCGTAAAAAATTTTACCTGATTTTCCATCTCTTCCTTAATCTTTGGGATCACTGCTTCGATGACTCACTTTTCAGTAACGAAGTGCTTGGCTGGGAATATCACCACTTCATCCATATCATCGATGAGACGATGAGTGAGGTGTTCGATGCGTGAGATTCGTTCGAGAGTATCTCAGAAAAATTCGAGCCGAATAATCGATTCACTTGAGCTGGGCCAGATTTCGAGAACATCTCACTTGATGAGGAACATTCCTGCCTTCCAGTCGGCAGTTGACCTCGTGAATTGTACCATCACGAGTTCTTTGATGATATTTTCGATAACGTATTCTCGGTCTTTTTCGAACTTGAGACACTGAGCCTCATATTGATCCACTTCACCGATACCGTAGATACATGATACTGATGCAACGATGATGACATCTTTTCTCGTGAGGAGTGACTCGGTAGCAGCATGTCTGAGTCGGTCGATCTCTTCATTGATGGTAGCCTCTTTTTCTATATAGGATCCTGTTTTTACTACATAGGCTTCTGGTTGGTAGTAGTCATAATAACTCACAAAATAGTGTACGGCACTGTCTGGAAAAAATTCCTTGAACTCTTGAGCCAATTGAGCAGCAAGAGTCTTGTTATGAGCCATGATGAGTGCAGGACGTTGGAGCTCTTGGATGATATTTGCAATCGTAAAGGTTTTTCCGGATCCAGTAACACCCAGAAGTGTCTGAAAATCATTCCCAGCGTTGATAGAATCAACCAGAGTTTTTATGGCAGTTGGTTGATCGCCAGTTGGCTTGTATGGAGATTGGAGCTTGAAGAGATTTGACATAAAAAAAGATTCGTTCATCTGAGTATACGAATCTTTTTCATATTTCCTAGTTTCAATTATTTACTTCTGGAGAAAGTATAAGTTCAGATACTTGAGCTGATTTTGTTCCAAGTAAAGACCTGATTTGATCAGGTTCAATGGGTGTAAAATAGCGTAAAAAATAAGCCATACGAATAGTAGCACAATCCTGACACTTGGAATCTTCACAGATTCCCCGATTAAGATTGTCTCAACACTCACTGATGATAGCCTTGTATTCTGAAGAGAGAATCATATTTAGAGGGTTTCTTTTATTTCCCTGAGAACTTTTTCAGCATGGCCGGTGGCTTTCACATTTCTCCATTCTCGAAGTATCTTTCAGCTTGAATCGAGAAGAAAAGTGGAGCGAATGACTCCAATATATACTTTCCCATAATTCTTTTTTTCACCGATCACATTGAATTGATTATGGAGCGATTCATCTTCATCAGATATCAATTGGATGCCAAGATTGTATTTATTGCAAAACTTTGCGTGAGAGGATTCTGAGTCTTTTGATATCCCGATAATCTGGATATCGAGAGCTTCAAATTCGGATCGCAGTCGTGTAAAATCAGATGCTTCAAGTGTACATCCTGGTGTGTCATCCTTGGGATAGAAGTAGAGGAGTGTCAGGGGAGATTGCGAGAGAATAGGAGTGATGTTCATATAGAGGAGTTATTTGAGTAAGAGGGTAGCAGAATAAGTATTTGTTATATAGTAGTATATAATCATATTTTCTTTTTTCAAATTTTTATGTACAATATTTTTTGTAACCTTAGTTTAATAATTTTTATTATATGTCATTTGCTACTCATATTATCACTCCATACGAGTATGTAGCTTATGCTACTCATCTTAAACGGCTCTCAAAAGATGATCGATATTGTCGATTTCGAACTTTTACGAGCGATGAAACAATTGAGGCATATGTAAAAAAGATTCAAAATAATCCAAATGAAATCGTAATTGCTCATTATGGAGATGATTGTGGTATCGATGGGTCATTGCAATTATCAATTATAGAGAATACTATACAGGAAGTTCGAAAAAAAATCGCTGAACTCAGTATGAGTGTACTTCCTGAATCTCGTGGAAAGTGAATTGCTGATACACTTATCGAACATGCTATACTCCATGCAAGGACTCTCCAAGTGGAACAATTGGTGACAACGTGCAATCCATCAAATAAGACCATGTTGCATATTGCAAAACGAATTGGTATGGAAATCGATGGTGATTTTGAAGAGAAAAATGCTGAACTACTACTCCAAAAGCCAGGAATTGAGACAATTAGTCTTGATATTTTTCGTCAACAACTCTGAACTATTGATTATGTAAATAAAAAAACTGCAAATGCAGTTTCTGAAATATGGAAAACATTTTATACGAATGTATAACAATATTATTTTTCTTGTAGAAATATTTTTTTTATAAAATACCCATTCCCATCTTTATTTTTCTTATAGTGAATTATGAGTTTTGGTATTTCATTTTGTTGACCCAACAGAAGGTTTTGGAATTTTTCTGCTGCTTCAATTCAATTCCTGAGGGTATATATAGATATGATATCTCTGATGATTGGAGATATGAGTTTTTGAGTTTCTTGAGAGAGATTTATTTCCAGTACTCATTCGGGATGATTGAGATCGGGTAAAAATGAAAAAATATGTAATTCATTTTTACGTGCTTCTGCAACTATTTTTTCTAATTCCTGTTTTCTTGTATGAGAACTTTTTAGTTCCTTGAGTTCTTCTCTTGTTATGAATTTGATGGCTTCGATAGTTCATCCATTGGCATCATTTTCGATAAATTCAGCCACTAGATAGGGGTAGATAGATGGATTTTCATTTTTTGACATATATAGTATATTTTTATCCACCAGAGGCTGCATCGATTTTTGCCCTTCTATCTTTTATCAGTTTTTCATATCCACCAGTTGCAGCTCCCATAACACTGATATCTTTTGTATTAGGAGTAGGAGTATCTTTGATTCCTGGTGTATTTTGAGGGAGCCTACTTGCTACTGATTCACTTGCAGCACTTGTTCATTGGAGCGCTCTTGAAGCACTAGCAAGTTCACTTTTTGCTTTGTACATTTCATTTTCTACCATATCACCAATCGTTCGCGAGATAGCCCGAAATCTTCGATCATCCATTCATTCTTTATTAAAATCAGCAAATCTTCTACTAATCTCTAGTTTTGCTCCAGTGATAGCCTGTTCATTTAGTCATTTTGACTTCGCAAAACTATCGAAAGTTGGTAAAAGATTAAACTGTTTCGTTTTTTCATTTATCTGAAAGGTTTCATAGGCACTATTTGGAGTATTTTCTGCCATATATTAAAAGTTAAGAATGGTGTTGTTATTATGTAATTTTTCTTCTTCTTCCTTGATGTGTACTGTTGCTATAAGAGCTTTTTGATAGATATGATTGCTTTTAGAATGAAATTCCTCGATAAGCATGATTTCTTTTCAAAGCTCGATATCAGTCATCTGAATGAGATTATTCCGTACGATTACTCTATCTTCTATAGAAATTCAAAATATTTCTATATGTTCAGTAATTATAGTTTCGATGACAGAATTTCTGATGTTTTGAGGAGTTGGGTCAATCATAAAAATAGTTTATCATATCAATTTATTTTTGTCAAAAATCCGTTATATTAGGCATTAATTAATTGAATTAGCACTCTTATACAAAAAGTGCTAAAAAGTTTTGACTTTAAAAAAAAGTCTGATAGAATGTCTCTCGTATTAGATTTTTTTGATTCTCTTTTTTCGAACTTCTAACACTTTTAATTATTTCTAACTTTTTATATATTATGTGAAAAATCATTGGTATCGATCTTGGTACAACCAACTCATGTGTTGCCTTCATGGAAGGTGGACAAGCAAAAGTAATCCCGAATTCTGAAGGAGGACGAACGACTCCATCCGTTGTAGCCTCTAAAAAAGGTGAGACCATCGTGGGTATGCCAGCTCGTCGTCAAGCCGTAACGAATCCAGCCAATACTATCTATTCTGCGAAGCGTTTTATCGGACGCAAGTTCTCAGAAGTAAAAAATGAAATCAAAAATGTTTCCTTCAAAGTTACTGAAGGATCTGATGGTGGATGTATGATCGAGTGGAATGGAACACCCGTTCGTCCAGAAGAGATCTCTGCAAAAGTACTCGAAAAACTCAAAGATGATGCAGAAAAGTTCCTCGGACAAAAAGTTACTGAAGCCGTTATTACCGTTCCTGCGTACTTCAATGACTCTGAGCGTCAAGCAACGATCAATGCCGGTAAGATTGCTGGTCTCGATGTAAAACGAATTGTGAACGAGCCAACCGCTGCAGCACTTGCATATGGTTCTGACAGAAACAAAGATCAAAAAGTTGCAGTATACGATTTTGGTGGAGGTACATTCGATATCTCAATCCTCGAAATCGGTGCAGAAGGTACATTTGAAGTACTTGCAACGAACGGAGATACACACCTTGGTGGTGATGACTTCGATCAGGCAATCTTCGAATATGTGATGTCAGAGTTCCAGAAGGAAACTGGTATCGATCTTCGAAAGGATGCTATGGCGATCCAACGTGTTCGTAGTGCAGCTGAGAAGGCAAAGATTGAGCTCTCTTCTTCGACTTCTACAGAGATCAATGAACCATTCATCGCTATGAATGACGGAGTTCCTTCAAACCTCAATATTACCCTCACTCGTGCGAAATTCGAAGAACTCATCGGAGCTCTCGTAGAACGATCTATCGAACCATGCCGAAAGGTGATGGCTGATGCTGGACTCCAACCTTCTCAGATTCACGAAGTGATCCTCGTAGGAGGTTCAACTCGTGTTCCTATGGTGAAGGCGAAGGTAGAACAGTTCTTTGCTAAAAAACCAAACGAATCAGTAAATCCAGATGAAGCGGTAGCTCTCGGAGCTGCTATCCAAGCAGGTATCATCCAAGGAGATGTGAAGGATGTGCTTCTTCTTGATGTGACTCCACTTTCTCTCGGTATCGAGACACTCGGAGGTGTGATGACTCGTATGATCGAACGCAATACAACGATCCCAAGTTCCAAATCTCAGGTATACTCAACAGCAGTAGATAATCAGGACTCTGTAGAGATCCACATCCTCCAAGGAGAACGTGAGATGGCAGGAGATAACAAGTCACTCGGACGATTTATCCTCTCTGGTATCGCGAACGCTCCACGAGGAATCCCTCAGATTGAAGTCACTCTTGATATCGATGCATCTGGTGTACTCCATGTTACTGCGAAGGACAAGGGAACTGGTAAAGAACAGAAGATCACGGTACAAGGTTCAACGGGTATGTCAGATGATGAAGTAGAGAAGCTCATCAAAGAAGCTGAGGCAAATCGTGAAGTAGATAAGAAGAAAAAAGAAGCGATCGAAGCTCGCAACCACGCTGATTCACTCGTATACCAATCTGAGAAGACTCTCGATGAGAGCAAGGATAAATACGAAGAAGCTGACGGAGTTGAGGCTCGTGCAAAACTCGAAGAACTCAAGAAGGTTCTTGCAGAACAAGATGCATCAAAAGATGCTATCGAGTCTGCAACGAAGGCACTCTCTGATGTGATGATGAAGATTGGACAAGCAATCTATGCTCACGCAGGAGATCCAGCTGCTACTCCAGAGGCTGGAGCTGAGAAGAAGAATGATGATGGATCAGTGGAAGCTGATGTAGAGGAGACGAAGTAATGGAGATAAATCCCCGCTTATTTGAGTGGGGATTTTAGTATTTAATCAAAAATAAAATGCTTGATTTTGCATTAAAACATACCACTGATGAAATTGATAGGAGGCTTCGTAATCCTTTTTGGGGATGATTAATTATTGGATGGATTACATGGAATTGGCGTGTATGGTATCTCACTTTTTTTGTTTCAGAAACTTTAGTGGGCAATAAAATTGCTGAAATTCAACGTATGTATGAATATTTTTGATGGCATGCACTTCCTGGAATAATTTTAAATTGGGTCATAATCCCAGTTTTCATTGCATATTGTGCAATATTTCTTTTTCCAAAATTAACAGATGAATTTCTTAAAAAACAAAAGAAAAATAAAGAAAATGAAGATATAATATTACGAGCAGATTTAAGATCTGAAGAAGAAAATGCAAAGGCTTCCACTAAATTATTAAAGGCACAAAAAGAAGAACTTGATGCATTGAAAGAAAAACTTAAAGCTGAAAATGATGCTGAAATTGAAAAAAAAGCAGCACTTATGGCTCAAGAAAAGATTAATGAATTAAATAAAGTTTCCAAAAAGTCTGAACAGGAAGTATGGGCCGAAGAGTTTGAAATTTTAATTTGAAAATTTCCGGATTTTTGTAATACATTAACTTCACTAATTTATGAAGATAATGGTGATTCAACAGCTATGGATGATTATCGAAATCTTAAAAAATACCATATTTGAGATATACAATTACTCGATGTAAATTGATTAATAAGTTTGGAAGAAAATAGTTCTTGGAGGTATCATATTACAGAAAAAGGAAGATTTTTTCTTAAATTTCAATCATTGAATTAACCAATAAATCCCTCCAAATTTTTGGAGGGATTTTCTTTCAAATCATATATTTGTCATTGACATATAAATATTGTAATATACAATATATAAACCATAGTTTATTTGGAGCATGAAAAATGAGGAAAATTCAACTTGATATTCCTTCGTTATTTGGCATCTTGGGCTTTGGTCCATGGATTTATGATGCGTGGTTGCATCCTCAGGAAGTACCATATTCATCGTGGTTCGTGTGGTGTTTGCTTTGTTTTTCTCTTGGGATAGCAACAAAATTGCAAGGAAAAAATGAGCCGATTTGGTTTGTATGGGCAATAGGGGATGTTGTTGTTATATTTTTGACATACATTCTCGGTGGTCGTAATTGGGCAGTAGAGTCTTATCTGGCATTGTTGATCCTAACAGGGATTGCTCTATTATTCGTCCTCTCATACGGTCGAAAAACCCCCAAATTAGCTGAGTTCTTAATTTCTTTTGTTTTTGTGGTGGGTTATATTCCACAGTGGTTACAAGAGAGACATGAATTCGCAATCGGAGTGTTTCTTGCTATGGTATGTGGTATCTTGGCAGCAAGTATAACTGCATACCAGACGTACAAACAGGGAAAAGGTATAGGTTACGGAAGTATAGTGACTATTGTGTCTCCTTTAGTTCTTGTGGTTCAGCTTTTTTCCTGAAAACAGAATACCCGCAAAACGGGTATTCTTATTTTTTATTTGAGTATCTTCAAGAGTGTTGTAAGTCAGTTGAATAATATTAGTATAATAAATTATAATTGACATTTTGCAAGTATTCCTATACTTCATTGTATGAATACACCCAACTATGCAGAGATGCTCCCGAACTCTCGATGCAATCCTCAGGATGCCATAGAAGCATTGATCGAAAAGGTGCCAAGATACATCAATGAATGATTGTTCAAGGTCCCTGATTTTGTACAACTTTTTGCTGAAAGCGTGACTAATATAATGAACAATCTTCCAGAAAATCTCAATGAGAGAAAACCAGTAGAGATAGAGCTTGCATATATAATACATAATCTCTATGTGAATCACGGTGTGGTTATTGCTCATCATCAACAACAAGCATACTTGAGGGCTATGGAACTAGAGTTGAGCGATAAATGAGTTTTATCAGATTATCTTTCTTTTGCTTATGGAAAGAGTGAATCTATTGATACGAATGATATAGACGCATTGGTACTATTTCTTGGTTATCTTGGTTCATATTGTACTATCGGTATCAGAGATGTAGCTCTCTATCTCAAAACTTGTGTGAGACTCTCGCAATTGGAGGGATGAGCAGAAATACTGATGGCACATCTTTCTGAAAAATTTTCCTTGATTCCGTCAGAATCCATAGATAAAATGATAGAAGATCAAAAATGATATTTTTGAATAAAATCTTCAGAATTTGAGGATTCTATTCATGATATTATGGAAGAAGAGGATATTTCTTATGAAGAGGCAGAGGAATCATTTTTAGCGAATCAGAGGGAAGTAGCTTGTTTATATTTTTATATATGAGGATTGTACAATGAGTACATTCTTCCAAAGATAAACACTCTCACAAAAAAACAAAAGAATGAACTTTTTTCTCTCTTGAATGATTTTCGAGATATTGTTGATCCAGAGTGATTTATGCCTATGTATTTTTTTAACGGAAATGGAGTAGAGTTCCTGGAGCGGGGCAAGATTCTTGATGAAGGAAGAGAAGTGCATTAGGGTTGATAACCCTATCTGAACTGATATAGAAATTATATCTTTTATTGCTTAATTCCAATATACTCCTACTATAGGAGTATATTTTTATATAAAAATTATGAATGCAAAACAACTCAAAATGCTTCGAATTATTTTCATTGTTCTTTTGATTCTACTCGTTTTTTTCATATATAACTTTACCAAAAAAGTGAGGCGTTTTGATGAATCCAATGAGTACTTTCGTCAGCCGATAGGGTCTCAGAAAGTCGAACTCTGGATGACTCCACATCAGATCAAGCGAGTATATCATATCGATATTGAGCGTATTCTCGGAAAGAAGATCTGACCATTTTCTATGGAAAATCCTCTTTCAGATTATTGCAATAAAAATAAAGGCCTTGATTGTGAGAGTCTACTTATTCAACTTAATTCATTAAAGAATGGACATTAATATACTTACATTTTTCGAAGAGAATATGTATGTATTCTTGTTATTTATTCCTTTTATTGGACAACTTGGGATTCCAAGTGGGAGTATCTTTTTTCTCCTTTTTGCAGGATCACTGAGTTCTGATTGGAGAACTCTCTGTATTCTTGGTATTATTGGAACAATCTCAGCTATCCTCGGAGATGCTACAGGATACCTTCTCTGAAAACGATTTTTCCAGATCAATATCATACAAAAACAACTCAAAAAAGAGAATATTCAGAAGATATATACCGATACATGCGCCTACTTCAAAAAAGAAGGGAAGTTTGCTATATTTATCACTCGATTTCTCGTGGTCACTCCCGCTCCATATCTCAACTATATTATCTGACTCCAGAAGTTTGATTTTGCTATATTTATGCGACTGGTTGTGATTGGGGAGATTCTCTATGTGGGAGAGCTCTTGCTACTTTGATTTATTTTTAAGGATACGTTTGAGTATCTGACGAGTATTATCTCATATCTGGGTATTATCTTGGTGGTATTGTACTGTATGTATCTACTCGGGAAGGTTATATTCAAACCAATTCAAACAACGGATGTATAGCTTTTCCTCTTGCATTTTTACGATTACTTATTATATATAAGTATATAATATTATCGTCAAGTGTATGAATTCTGTAGACGCTCATAGTGAAAAAATCCAAACCATTCATCCAATCAATGCTGAGTATCTTCTGAGTTCTGAACCGCATCGACTCTATGCTCATAGTTCGAATGGGAATCTTCTTGAGCTTGCTGTAGAGCGTTTTACGAATCGGACAGAAGAACTCCTCTATGGTCATGGAGGTATCATCGCTATCGGATCTTGTAATTCTGCGAGTGGAATCAGCGGTAATAGTACTCATATTCTGAGACCGAATGGAGATATTATCGCACTCCACTCGGAGGGATGAATCATAGAGTGAATCGAGTGGAATATGTACTATATGCTCCTCAATCCTGTTGGACTAGATAATTGGGTATCTCAGGATATTGGAAAATTTGATGAGGCAAATAGTGAGAGGGTCTCTTTTTGAGGAAATATTGGAATACAACTTGATGATGCGAATTCTCGACCAAGACTCGAAAAAATATTTGATCAAGCAAGGAGTCAATATCTGAGAACTATTGGCCGATAAATAAAAAACTTCCATATGGTATGGAAGTTTTTTAAAGATTATTTTGCTATGTCTTCTATCTTATTTCTTTGGAATATTAGAGTCTGAGTTCCATATGCATAGGCATTGTGTTGGTATTCTTGGCCATATACAATGAGCATCTTTGGAGTGAGAACGAATGATTGATAGTTCTGGATATCTACCGTACCTTCACGAATCCATTTTCTATCATCGGTTGTGAGTTTTCCAGTATTCTTTTTGAGATTGCTTATGATCTGCTTTTGCCAAATTGGAGAGAGCCTCATAGTGAGCTTCTTTGTATCATAGAGATCGCTGAGTGAGAGCTTTTTTCCGGTTGTATTATCGATAACGAGACCAATTCGAGAACTTGATCCATGGGCTCCACCAGTATATTCGTACGTAAGTATAACGAGTGAAGTTATTTTTTCATCTGAGTATATTTTTTTGACTGTTATAGTATGTTCCCAATTGGTAGGATTATTGGTGATTCCAGTATCTGATGAAACCATACGCATCGCCTGAACTGTAAGTTGTGAATCTGTATCATTAACAGTTGGAAGTCGTTCCTGGATTTCTTTGTCGAGAGTTTTTGATACAACTTCGGAGAGTCACTCAGGGAGCGTGATAGTAGTGATAGATCCATCAGAATTTGTGTATTCTGCAGAATACGTTGGAAGGAAAAAACTCAGGGAGATAAGGAGAAAAAATAGGATTCGCATAGTGATTTGGTTAGGATAGTGAGAGTATAGAAATAATCAGTTTCTATGCAAATTTTGATTGTGAAATTCATGTGAGCGAACTTGAATTATTCATTTTAATCCATACCCTGAGTAGGCAATATAATCCTAACAATTATTTTTTATGAAAAAACTCTTCTACGTTTCTGTATTTTTTATCCTTGGATATCTTCAGGCAAATGCAAGTATACCAATGGCTTGTACGATGGAATATGCTCCAGTATGTGGTAGGGTCGCAGTTCAGTGTATTACTGCTCCTTGTGATCCAGTACAACAAACTTTTTCCAACAACTGTATGGCTCGTGCTTCAAAGGCAACTGATATTACCGATGGAGAATGTGCTACTACAACTCCCCCCGTTATAGTCTGAGGTGATCGTGATACTCATGGATGTATTGGATCAGCAGGATACAGCTGGAATGCCAGTGAGAATAAGTGTACTCGACCTTGGGAAAATAAAAAAATGTCTCCTCGTGCAGCACTCAAAGATGGAACTTGGACAATTGAGAGTCTAAATGGAAAAAATATTACCACTTCTGGATCAATTAATTTTTCAAAAAATACTTTTTCAGCAAAGCTCTGTAATACTATCAATGGAAGATATGGTATAGTGCTTTCTACTTTGGTTTTTAGAAATGCTTTTTCGACAATGATGTATTG
The DNA here is from genome assembly GCA_013268835.1 of Candidatus Altimarinota bacterium. Lineage (GTDB taxonomy): Bacteria > Patescibacteriota > Gracilibacteria > BD1-5 > UBA2023 > JABFSX01. The sequence continues at coordinate 34,907 of JABFSX010000023.1, forward strand.
TGATGGTGATATTATGTCAGTAGAAAATGCGATGAATTTTACTCGAGCAAAGTTTATGGTTGGTTCTGATACACTCACAATTACTACCAGAAAGTGAGACGTTATGGTATGGAAAAAATCACTTTCCAATTAATGAATGGAGGTATACATCTAGTATCTAAAAAATTCCCAAAACTATTGGGAATTTTTTTACTATTTTTCTTTTTGAAAAAGAGCATCAAAATTTGACGGGATTGTATACTTGTGATAGTGTTAGAGGGTATTTTCCATTTATAAATTTCATTATATGAAAAAAGTCCTTATTTGAATTCTCTGTATTTCAGTATCAGTTCTTGCGTTATGAGAACAATCTTTTGCTGAAACACTCTCTTTTACCTCAAAAAATGGTCGTACTTTTTGTGAGGCAAATAAGTACGATGGCTCATATAAAGAATGTACAAGGGAGCAAATCTCAAAAAATGATCTTGTAAAAGCAAATACATATGGTCCTAGAGTTATTGAAACAGCACTTGAATGGATATGTGTTGAGAATGGTATAGAGGTTAATAGCGATCTTTGCCGTGAGGAGATTGATGCACTAAAAAATTTGGTATATCCATCTACAAAAGTATCTACAGGTATGTCATTTACTCCAATTTCTTTGGAAGATATTTCTTCCGATAGAATTCCTCCTCCTAAGATACTATCTGGAACATCTGTCTCTACAGGTAAGATCTCAACAGGAGTTACTCTGAGTAGTGAATCTACGATAACTACTTCTATCAAGAAGGATATCTCAGGCTTTAAAAAAGATATTTCATCAGCATCAAAAGATGGTCTTTTATTTTTAAACAATTTTCCTAAAGATCAATTAGTATTTATTGGAGTAGGTGTTTTACTAGTACTTATTGGAGGAGTAGTATTTTTTCTTTTAAGAAAATCAAAGAAAAAGGCTATCCCAACCCCAATTATTACAACTCCACTAAAATCAGTTCCAACAGCTCCTCCACCACCAAAAGTTGATCCTGTTTCTTCGGTTCCTTCAGATTTAGATTCTATTGATATTCCAATTCCTTCTTCAACATCTTTTTTTGCTCCAAAATCAACACAACCGATCACTATTACTCCAATCACTCCAGCCCCTGTTATTCCAAAAATTACCCCAATACCATCACCAAAACCAGCCCAAGCTCCAACTATTACTCCATCAACACCATTTATCAGTACCGGAAATCCATTTCCTACACCAGTCCCAGCTCCAGTTTCACCAAAACCAAATCCATACCCATCAACACCATTTATTAGTACTGGAGGTATAAGTTCTCCAAAACCAGCTCCAGCTCCAGCTCCAGCTCCAGCTCCAGCTCCAGCTCCAGCTCCAGCTCCAGCTCCAGCTCCAGCTCCAGCTCCAGCTCCAGCTCCAGCTCCAGCTCCAGCTCCAGCTCCAGCTCCAGCTCCAGCAATTTCCGAGCCTACAAATTTTTTATCAGCAGCACTTACTGGTAAATAGTTCATTCAAAAAATAATACCCATCTTACATGAGATGGGTATTATTTTTTGCTTTTCATAAAGTCTCAGATACACTTATCTGACTTCTTAAAATTCAAAATATGACACCATTTCGTATTCTTGTTACTATAGCACTTCTTTCATTTACTACTCAGGCTTTTTCAGCAACAGTATCTGGAGAAATCGGATCAAAGAATAGTATAAAAAAACCAACAACTATCACGGCTTTTTTTAAAAAACCAATTAAAAAAGTCGTTATCCAAAAAGTATCTCGTACGGTTATCTATACGAGTCCAGCAGGAAAGGAGCGAATTAATTTCATAGTTCAGGTTAAGGATGGTATTATTGCAAGTGTATCAGCGATTCCTCAAGCAACCAATAACATATCAAAATCTCTTCAGAAATCATTTGCTAAAAATATCACAAAAGCAGTAGTAGGCAAAAAAGCAAAAAATCTCGATATTAATGTTATTGGATGAGCTTCACTTACAACAGTAGCATTTGAGCAATTTGTACAAAAATCATTTAAATAGTATTTTCATTTTTTTATTACAGTAGAGCATATGACTTTTATTCAAACAATTCAGGAGGGGTATGTTTTTTCTGGGGATTCTTTTTTTCTTGGTGTGGGAATGCAGGGGAATGAGGTAGTTCCTGAGACCAATGTTCGTATTCCTTTTTCCACCATGAATCGTCATGGATTGATCGCTTGAGCCACTGGAACTGGAAAGACAAAAACTATCCAGAAGATGATCGAATCACTCTCAAAATCAGGTGTTCCAACAGTGGTGATGGATATCAAGTGAGATATCTCAGGACTCGCTATGTCAGGAGTGATGAATGAAAAAGTGCAATCACGATTACAGCTTCTCGGAAATCCAGAGTGGAATCCAACAGGGCTTCCTGCGGAATTTTATACGCTTTCTGGTGCTTCTGGCGTGCAACTTCGCTCTACAATCAGTGAGTTTGGTCCTGTTTTGTTCTCTCGAATGCTTGATCTGAATGATACGGGAGAATCCGTTATTGCTCTCATATTCAAGTATTGTGATGATAATGGTTTGGCACTTCTTGATTTTGATGATCTCAAAAAAGTCCTTCAGTATATTATACACGAATGAAAAGAAGAAATAGAGGCTCAATATGGTTGAGTTTCTTCGTCAACGGTGAATGTGATTATGCGAAAGATCATCGAACTCGAGTCTCAGGGAGTGGAACAGTTTTTCGGGGAACCTTCTTTTGATACGAGAGATTTTCTCGGGAAAGATGACGAATGAAAATGATATGTGAATATTATTCGATTGATGGATATGATGACTCGTCCGAAGCTCTTTTCGACATTTATGCTATCACTCCTTTCGGAGATCTATCATACATTTCCTGAGGAGTGAGATATGGATCATCCAAAACTAGTACTCATCATTGATGAAGCACATATTATTTTTGAAAATGCTTCACAGACACTCCTTGATGAGATGGAGATGATCATCAAACTCATCCGTTCCAAATGAGTGGGAATATTTTTCTGTACGCAGAATCCGATCGATATTCCAGATGCTATACTTTCTCAGCTTGGACTCAAGATCCAGCATGCGCTTCGAGCTTTTACAGCAAAAGATCGAGATGCGATCAAGAAGGCAAGTGAGAATTTTCCGATTACATCATACTACAATATTGAAGATGAGCTTCTTGTTCTTGGTATTGGTGAGGCATTCGTGACAGTATTGAATGAAAAATGAATTCCAACTCCTTTGGTCCGAACGATGATTGCTCCACCAGAATCTCGTATGGATACTCTCTCAGAGACTGAACTCGAATGACTCCTTTCGGTTTCTACTCTCGTCCAAAAATATAATACTTCTATTGATAGAGAGAGTGCAGAAGAGATACTTTCAGCAAGAATCAGTGAGAAGATGCAGACTATCGAAAACAATACTCCAACATTTATGGACTCTATTGGTGGTGGAATCGCAAAAAATGTATCAAAAACTCTTGCTGCAGAACTCGGTCGATCGATCGGGAAATCAGTTGGAGGAAGAACGGGAGGAACTATTGGGGCTCAGATTTTCCGATGACTTCTTGGAGCAGTATTTTCAGGAAAGTAATATCCCATATAAAAAGCAAATATTCGAAAAATAACTCTACTTTTAGTTAAAATTTATAACACCTTACGTATGATCAAACTCCCAGTAACCGCTACTTTTGGAATCCGATTTGCTCTTGTGATGTCGATTATCCTCGCTATCATCAAGGCAATTATTGGTTTTATGTCTGGGAGTCTTGCTATCCTCGGTTCTGCACTTGATTCACTGATGGATATGTTTGTCTCGGCAGTCAATGCCATAGCACTCAATCTCTCTGAACGGACGGGGAGTAATACCTATGCATACGGACTTGGGAAGGTACAAGGATTTGCTGCTATCTTTGAGGGAATTGTGGTTTTTGCATCGGGTGTATTTCTCTCATACAATGGTGTTATCAATTTTATCGAACATAAGACTCCAGTAGTTACGAGTCTTGAAGTTATTGTTATGATTGTTGCAATCATCGGAACAGCACTCATCATGTGGAATTTCTTGCGTATTAGCCGAGTAACCAATTCTCTCCTGATCAAGTCAGATGCACTGCATTATTCTTCGGATCTTTTTATGAATGGAGGAATCCTCATAGCTCTTCTTGCAAGTAAATTCTTTGGACTGTGGTGGTGTGATGCTGTTTTTGCTATTGGTATTGGTCTTTGGATAATTCGGAATGCTGTTCCGATTATATGGAGTGGAATCATTATGCTTTTGGATCGTTCATTAGATGCTGAATCGGTAAAAAAAATCGAAAAATTTATTATGGAAGAAAAGGGAGTAGAGGACTTTCATTATCTCAAGACTCGTACTTCTGGAGATCATACTTTTATCGAGGCACATATTGTTTTTCAGGATAAAGAAATACTTCTCCGAGTGGCTCATGATATCTCTGAGGCAATCGAATCAAAGATCATGGCAGCATTTCCAGGGTCAATTGTTACTCTTCATCTTGATTATGACAATGCACCAGAGCTTTGCGATATTCGTACCAAGACTTGCTAGAAGAATTCATTTGCAAAAATCTTAAAAAAAGATACAATTTTCTTGTATCTTTTTTTATTTCTTCATTTTTCTTTTATGAAACTTTCTTCTCTTCAGAAGCGATTTGTTATCGCTATTTCACTCAGTATCCTTGCAGGAATCATCTGTGTTGCTGTTGCAAATAGTTCTACTCCAGGAATCTGGGGAACTGCCCTGATGTGGACTATTATTACCAATCGTATAGTCATTGGTATGATTGTAGGACTTGCTGGAGCCTATACTCGTCATCCTGTTTTCGGTTTTTCGATTCCTTCATATTTTCGTGGATTCTGTCTTGGGGTATTTGTCTCTGTCTCACTCGCTGCTGGTGCTATGATGACGCCAGAAGCTCCTTGGATGATCTTCTGGGCAACTCTCGTTGCTGGAGGAGTATATGGAAGTGTGATCGATATGCTTGCCACCAAGTTTGGTGGAGAAGGGAAAGATATTATTGGGTAGATATTACTTTCATAAAAAAATCCCACTTGAAAGAGTGGGATTTTTTTATAATGGTGAATTATTTTACTTCCGTGAATAGTTCTTCTTTTGTAAAACGAACTTTTGGTCGTGGATTCTCACTCACATCACGATATCCGATTGGGAGCATAACCACTGCTTTCTGTGACTCTGGAAGTCCGAGAATCTCACCAACGGCAGTTGGATCAAATCCTTCCATAGCACAAGAGTCAATCTGGAGTTCTGCAGCGGCAGCAAGAGCGAATCCCTGGGCAATATAGGCTTGTTTCGCACTCCAAGGAAGTACGGATTCTGGGGTTGGTTTTCCAGCGACGAATCCATCTACCATATCTTCATATCCCTTGAGCATGGCTCGAACTTCAGGATTTCCTCCAGAAATAAGAGAGAAGAATTCTTCCTTATTTGTTGCAAGATCGGTACGAGCGGCAAATACAAGAAGATGAGAAGATGTTCCAACTTGTGGCTGGTTCCATGCAACTGCTTGGATTTTATCTTTGATTTCTTGATTAGTAACAATATAGAAGTGATATGGCTGAAGACCAAAAGAGGTTGGAGTAAGACGAATTGCTTCGATGATTTTATCAAGATCAGTATCTGAAACTTTTTTTGTAGTATCGAATTTTTTTGTTGCATAGCGCCAGTTGAGATTTGCAAGGAATGACATAGATTTTAGTGTAAAAAATAAAGTAAATTCATAGTATGGAAAAATAAATTAAAAGCAAGTATATGTTTAGTATGTTTTTTTGACAGAATCATATTACATATGGTAATATGCCTATGTAGTATAACCTTCATTTATATGTTTTCTATTAAAATAAAATCTTTTCTTTATGGAGCTATTGTTTCTGCTTCATTAATTTCAATGACAACGTATGCGTTGAGCTGACCAGATGGAGTATTTGGGGATTATTTTGAAAATATGACTGGATATTGTTTATCTGGTTGAAGTAACGCACAAGTCCTAACAGGCTTAGCGGGTAACTCAGATGCACCAGATGATTTTGGGTCCAAAAGATGTACCTCTCTAAAATCCCTTATTTGAAATATATTTGGATCAACCTCAGCTCCAGACTGACAAGCTATAATAGGATTCAAACCAGATGGAAGTCCTCTCTATGGGGATGTAAACTGGCATAATGATGGTACGAATATTACATATACTGGAGGAAAGGTGTGAATAGGAATAAGTATTCCTGCAGAAAAACTAGATGTTGCATGAATCATTTCATCTACTTCTGGATGATTCAAATTTCCTGATGGGACAATCCAAACAACAGCGACAGTGCCATGATTGGATACTGTTATAGTTTCAGATAGTTTTACTTCTTGGAGGTGGCCATGAGTATCTACATCTTGTCCTGCTGGATATAAGATGACTGGTGGATGATGAACATGCTCTGGTGGCGCCTGATATAATTTTATCTATATGAGCGTGCCTCTTTGAAATGGTTGGTTTATTCAATGTGATACTCCGAATAATCAATTTCTTACAGCTACAGTAAGTGTAGTGTGCGCTCGATAAGAATACTATTTGCAATAGCATAAAAGCAAATTTTTTGCTTTAAATGAAAAATTTGCTATATTATGTGTAATTAATAGTGAATATGGTTCGATCTCCTCAGTGTGCCTGTCCACATGCT
>JABFSX010000015.1 GCA_013268835.1 Candidatus Altimarinota bacterium
TTAATTATTGATATATGCAATGATAGAGATATATGAATTCTCAGAACAAGATACAACAATATTGTGCGGATATAGATACCATCTCTCGGGTGGTTATTTCTATGGAGAAAAAAATCCAAGATGGATCGATAGGGGCTCACTCGATTAGGGAAATTATTATTTCCCAAGTTGATAGCTTACTTGTGACAGCTTGTGATCTCTCGATAGAGGAGTTACATAAGTGTTATACTGGTGTAGATTATTTTTTGTCTCGATTTTGAAAAGAGGATGCAAAGATCCAAGTTTGAAAACTGTTTGGATTTCGATCAGATAAATTGAGGTGAGATGTTACGGTTATCTCTCAGGGGCCAATACTTTTGGTGAGTTTTTCTGAGATGCAGGATTTGCTTTCGGTGAAATTCGCAAAGAGAAAAGAGCAATTTGTTCAAGATGATAGGGCAAGTGGTTTTTATAAGACGGTATATCATGAATGATATAGGATTCCAGTATGTGTCACTTGAGCCTGATTTTCAGAAGAGTCTACTATAGTCCATGAGTTGACACATTTTCGCAATGATATCCTTGGACTCAGTTTTTATAGCCAATGAGGATGACGTGACATATATGAGATGCGAGTATATGATGATCTTCAAGAGGAGATCCTTGCGTTCTTCTCAGAATGACTCAAGAGATCTGCGATACAGATGGTACTTGCTCATGACCAACGATATCATTTTTATCGAAGAATCGAAGATTGGTCACCCAAGGATCAGGAGCGTTTTCTTAAAGATATCTCAAAGTATGTAGGGGTTGCAAGGGAAGTGAAAGATATCAGACCAGATACTTATATAGTAGATCTTGCGATTATACCAATTCATCAGTGGCCGAGATATCTGAGATATATAAAACAGATACGGTAAGAATGCAACTTTGAAAAAATCCTACTATATATGTAGGATTTTTTTATACTCATTTTCAAAAAGATATATATTTTTGGACATTCGATGGAGATAATATTACTTTTTTATGGATATTTTTTCGTATCTATTGTTCACAAAAGTTGGTCTTCAATGAAATATGTCCAAAAACAAGCAAATATTCGCAAAAACTTCACATTTCTTAAAAAGAAATAATCGCATCCCAATGCGGAGAATGGACTTTTTATGAAAAAAGTCGAAAAAAGTTTTGACTTCAAGACTCTTTTCCATATAACTTGTCGCACTGCTTCACCGCAGTTGCACCTTAACATCTCATATACCAGAAGACAATTTGAAGCAATTCAAACTGTAATTTCTAGATAAACAAAAAAATAAAAAAAGTCCTATTTCACTTCGGTGATCTAGGCAGCTAACGTTTCAAAGAGTTTGATCATAGCTCAGGATGAACGCTAGCGGTGCGCCTAACACATGCAAGTCGAGCGGGTTTATTTGTGACACAGAGTAGGGAAGCAATTCCACATTCTGTGTCACAGGTAATCTAGCGGCAAACGGGTGCGTAACACGTTGATATCTCCCCCGAAGTCAGGGATAGCCTCGAGAAATCGAGAGTAATACCGGATGGTCCCGTAAGGGTAAAGGAGCAATTCGCTTCGGGAAGAGTCTGCGGCCTATCAGCTAGTTGGCGGGGTAATAGCCCACCAAGGCGATGACGGGTAGCTGGTCTGAGAGGACGGCCAGCCACAATGGAACTGAGACACGGTCCATACTCCTACGGGAGGCAGCAGTGAGGAATCTTCCACAATGGGCGAAAGCCTGATGGAGCGACACCGCGTGAAGGATGAAGCCTTTGTTGGTGTAAACTTCTTTTCTCTTGGAAGATAATGACGGTACAAGAGGAATAAGGGGCGGCAAACTTCGTGCCAGCAGCCGCGGTAATACGAAGGCCCCAAGCGTTATCCGGAATTACTGGGCGTAAAGCGTCTGTAGGTGGTCTGGAAAGTCTCAAGTGAAAGGTCAGGGCTCAACCCTGTACTTGCTTGGGAAACTATCAGACTTGAGTGCGGGAGAGGCAAGCAGAACTGTATGAGTAGGGGTGCAATCCGTTGATACATACAAGAATACCAAAAGCGAAGGCAGCTTGCTGGAACGCCACTGACACTGAGAGACGAAAGCGTGGGGAGCAAAAGGGATTAGATACCCCTGTAGTCCACGCCCTAAACGATGGATGCTAAGTGTCGGGCTTTGCCCGGTGCTTCAAGCTAACGCATTAAGCATCCCGCCTGAGGAGTACGGCCGCAAGGTTAAAACTCAAATGAATAGACGGGGACCCGCACAAGCAGTGGATCATGTGGTTTAATTCGACACTAAACGAGAAACCTCACCTAGGCTTGACATTGATAGAAGGAAGTAGAAATACATCTGTGCCCGCAAGGGAACTTGAAAACAGGTGCTGCATGGTTGTCGTCAGCTCGTGCCTTGAGGTGTTCGGTTAAGTCCGTTAACGAGCGCAACCCATGTCGTTAGTTATTATGTCTAACGAGACTGCCTGAGTTAATCAGGAGGAAGGTGTGGATGACGTCAAATCAGCATGGCCCTTATGCCTAGGGCTACACACATGATACAATGGTCGGTACAAAGGGTTGCAATATGGTAACATGGAGCCAATCCCAGAAAGCCGATCTCAGTCCAGATTGAGGGCTGCAACTCGCCCTCATGAAGTTGGAATTGCTAGTAATCGTGAATCAGCTATGTCACGGTGAATCTGTTCCCGGGTCTTGTACTCACCGCCCGTCAAACCATGGGAGGTGTGCATACCTTAAGTCCTTCGAGTAATACGGAGGCCCACGGTAAACACACTGACTGGGGTTAAGTCGTAACAAGGTATCCGTACGAGAACGTGCGGATGGACTATCTCTTTATCTATAAAAGGAAATTATAAGTTTTTTGTCTTCTGGTATATGGGATGTGAGGAGTAATGCTCTTTAACACTCTTGAATCAAATTTTTTAATTTGAATGTTATTCTAAAACTTGTAATGTTTTCTCCCAAGAAAATGTTACGAACCGAATTATTTTCTCCCAAGAAAATAATTCAAAATTGAACTACGTAAGTAGATCAATTCTTTTATAAAAAGAAACACTGCAATTTTTTTCATTAGTTTTTTCAAAACTAATGAGTAATTCTGTTTCCACCATAAAAATACTCAAGATTACATTCATACCAACATTTCAAACAAATAAAGCGAGTGCAAAAAGCACATGTATAAATATAAATACGGCACAGAGTGGATGCCTTGACTCATATATCCGATGAAGGACGCACAAAGCTGCGATAAGCCTGGGTAAGCTGCTACGACGCGTTACAGCCCAGGATTTCCGAATGGGGGAACCCTATCTGCCACGGCAGATAATCCTATAATGGATGGACACCTGCCGAATTGAAATATCTTAGTAAGCAGGGAAAAGAAATCAACCGAGATTCCGAAAGTAGTGACGAGCGAAATTGGAACAGCCCAAACCCATAGAGTGCCAAGGATGAACCCGTTGCTCTATGGGGGTTACACGACATATTACCACAAAGTTCAAATAGTGATACTCTTCAAAGAATGCAGAAAAACGATCTGGAAAGGTCGGCCAAAGAGGGTAATAGCCCCGTATTTGAAACATTTCTTGCCAGGGTACAATATGCTCGTAAGTAGCATCGGCCACGTGAAAGCCGGTGTGAATTCAGGACGACCACGTTCTAAGGCTAAACAGTATATGAGATCGATAGTGCACAAGTACCGTGAGGGAAAGGTTAAAAGAACCCCGCAAGGGGAGTGAAATAGATCCTGAAACTCTGTGCCTTCAAAGAGTCGGAGCCCGTAAGGGTGACGGCGTGCCTTTTGGAGAAGGAACCAACGACTTACGTATGCGTGGCAAGGTTAAGACAGTTATAGTCGGAGCCGTAGGGAAACCAAGTCTGAATAGGGCGAATTCAGTCACGTATAGTAGACCCGAAACCCGTGTGAGCTACTCATGCGCAGGCTGAAGCCCCGTTAAACCGGGGTGGAGGGCCGAACCATTTAGAGCTGCAAGTCTATTGGATGACGTGTGAGTAGGAGTGAAAAGCTAATCGAACCGGGAGATAGCTGGTTCTCCGCGAAATATATTTAGGTATAGCGTATAATAGTAACCGAGAGGGGTAGGGCTCTGATAAGACTAGCGGGTCTATTCCGACTTAGCAAATCTTGATAAACTTCGAATACTCTCGGCGGAATGTTATACAGTCGGACAGTGACGGATAAGCGCCATTGTCAAAAGGGAAACAGCCCAGATTCCTGTCTAAGGTCCCCAAGTTATAACTCAGTGGAAAAGGATGTGTGATTACTATGACAGCCAGGATGTTGGCTTAGAAGCAGCCACTCATTTAAAGAGTGCGTAATAGCTCACTGGTCGAGTGATTGTGCGCCGAAGATTCAGCGGGGCTTAAGTTATACACCGAAGACGGAAGATTATACTTTGTATGATCGGTAGCGGAGCGTTCCCTAGGCCTGTGAAGCAGTCGGATAACCTACTGTGGAGGTATGGGAAGTGCAAATGTTGGTATGAGTAACGTAATGAAGGTGAGAACCCTTCACACCGAATACCCAAGGTTTCCTGTCCTACGTCAGTCGTGGCAGGGTTAGTCGGTCCTAAGGTGCATCCGAAAGGAGCTAGCCGATGGATATCTGGTTAATATTCCAGAACTATATATGAAAGGTTATTACCTATGTGGGGACGCATCAACAGTATTGGACGCACTCATGGATATGTGCGAATGGTTTCGCTTCTGGTTAAGTAGGAAAATCCGCTTAACAATACAGTAGCGATTCACTTCTTATCTCTAGGGATTCTTCGGAATTCTGAAGGGTAGGTCCTACAATACGAGGGTGCCGAGAAAAGCCACTCTGGGACGATCATATGTAACCGTACCGCAATCGAACACACGTGGGTGGATGTGAGTACATTAAGGTGGACGGGATAACTAAGCTTAAGGAACTCTGCAAAATAGCGATCGTAACCTCGGGATAAGATCTGCCTCGCTGACATTTATTCAGCAGGCCGCAGCTAACGAGTCCAGGCGACTGTTTACCAAAAACACAGCTCCATGCTAAATCGCAAGATGATGTATATGGGGTGATGCCTGTCCGGTGCCAGAAGATTACGTGGAGGGGTGCAAGCTCTGAAATTAAGTCCTGGTGAACGACGGCCGTAACTATAACGGTCCTAAGGTAGCGAAATTCCTTGTCGGGTAAGTTCCGACCCGCACGAACGGCATAACGGTCTGGACACTGTCTCAAGCTTAGTCCCGGTGAAATTGCAATATCGGTAAAAATGCCGATTACTCGCAGCAAGACGGAAAGACCCTATGAAGCTTTACTCTAGTTTGGCACTGAGTCGTACATATATTTGTGCAGGATAGGTGGGAGGCGATGATGATGGGACGCTAGTTCTGTCGGAGCCAACGTTGAGATACCACCCTTGTATATGTATGCCTCTAACCCCGCACAGCGGGGGACCGTGCTTGATGGGGAGTTTAACTGGGGCGGTTGCCTCCTAAAATGTAACGGAGGCGCACAAAGGTAGGCTAAGTCCGGATGGAAATCGGACTGATAGTGTATTCGCACAAGCCTGCTTGACTGAGAGACCTACAAGTCGATCAGAGACGAAAGTCGGTGAAAGTGATCCGGCACCAACACGTGGGAGTGGTGTCGCTCAACGGATAAAAGTTACTCTAGGGATAACAGGCTGATTGCGTCCAAGAGTTCATATCGACGACGCAGTTTGGCACCTCGATGTCGGCTCATCACATCCTGGGGGTGGAGAAGCTCCCAAGGGTATGGCTGTTCGCCATTTAAAGTGGTACGTGAGCTGGGTTCAAAACGTCGTGAGACAGTTTGGCCCCTATCTGCTGTGAGCGTTTAGATACTTGATGAGACCTGTTCCTAGTACGAGAGGACCGGAATGGACGAACCCCTGGTGGATCGGCTGTCAACCAATGGCACCGCCGAGTAGCTAAGTTCGGAATGGATAACCACTGAAAGCATCTAAGTGGGAAGCCAACTCAAAGATAAGGTATCTCAGCTGATTTAGTCAGCATAAGTGTCCTCGGAGACTACGAGGTTGATAGGATGCAGGTGTAAGCATGGAAACATGTGTAGCCGAGCATTACTAATAGCACGAATGGTATTTATACATGCTTTTTGTTCTACTCTTTATTCTTCTGATTTCGATCAGATAGAATGTTGGTATGAATATAATCTCGGAGTATGTTGGAAATAGAAGGAAACCCGCAATGTTTCTCTTTTATAAAAAGGTTTCAGAATAACATTCTTTTTTTCAGGATCTTGGTGTCTATAGTGCGAGGGGTACACCTGTTCCCTTTCCGAACACAGCAGTTAAGCCTTGTAACGTCGATGGTACTTCGTGGATTCACGTGGGAGAGTAGATAGATGCCAAGATCTTGAGAAAAAGATAATTCAATTAAAAAATAAACGGTTCTGTATATAGAGTGTTATACGTACATAAACAATCAAATTCTCGAATAATACTCGAGAATTTTTTTGTATAGATTCAATTTGACTTCTTTTCCTTTCTGGATATGCTTTCCGAGCTTTCTTTTTTAGCCCGGGTAGCTCAGTGGAAGAGCAGAAGCCTTCTAAGCTTAAGGTCGTGGGTTCAATTCCCCCCCCGGGCACCATCTTGGATCATTAGCTCAGTTGGTTAGAGCGCTTGGTCGACATCCAAGAGGTCACTAGTTCGAATCTAGTATGATCCACCAGTCGCAATTCCTTGTTCCTCAACATTATTTTCGGGCGATTAGCTCAGTTGGTTAGAGCATCTGTTTTACACGCAGAGGGTCATAGGTTCGAATCCTATATCGCCCACCACCGAAAAATCAAAAATCCCTACTGTTAAAAGTAGGGATTTTTTATATGTATCTATCTTCTCTTTAATTTTTATCTCGCTTTTTTCCATTTTTTCATATAATCAGCTCATAAAATCATAATTTCATTCAGCAATGCATCATCTTCGTTACGCCTTCAAGAATATTTTTCGTAATATCTTCCTTTCAGTTTCTTCAGTACTTATCATTGGATTATTAATATTTTTTGTAAATATTCTTTTGTTTGTGATATTTTCTACCGATAGATTTATCACGAGTATCAATGATCGTATCTCTATTAATATCAATTTTAAGGATGGATATGATAATTCTCAGATTCGATCGAAAGAGTTTCTTTCTGGTGTTACTCTTTCTTTCTCTGGGGTGCAACTTGACTACATCTCACGAGAGGATGCTCTCGTGCTCCTGACTAGCCGAAACCCTGATCTTGCCACACTCATTGAGTCGGATTCCAATCCACTTCCCAATAGTGTCCGTCTGAGTAATATAGATATCAATCAATACGAATCATTGAATATATTTATCGGACGTTTTCGAGACGTGCTCCAATACAATCAAGAGTCACTTGATAAAAAACTCCTGGATTATAAGAGTCAGTTTGAGCGTATTAGTTCTGTGGTTGAGATGCTTCATATCCTCCAATTTGCTGTATATGTACTTCTGGGTCTTTTTGTCTTTACTGTTTCGATTGTGATATATATGGTGATCCATAATTTTGTATTCTTCTTACAAGATGAGGTTCGTATCATAGAGCTTGTTGGTGGTCGTCCTTCATTCATATATGGGCCATTCATTCTCCAATGATTAATCTATGCGAGTATTGCTACTTGTATCTCTATATTAATTTTTCTTGGCATATTGGCAGTGATGAAATCACAGGTCTTATTTGAAGACTTCCTTCCATTTTTATCAGATTTTTCCATCCTGTTTCTTTCTTATGCCTGGTTTCTTATTCCTATTTTTTCTTTTATTGGCGCATTTTCAGCCTTTCTTGCTTCATGGAAGTATATCCATTCCACAATAGGGGAGTAGTGCTTATATTTACATATAATAATGTTTATTTTTCGCACTAATACGGTACCAAAAACAACTTTAATTACTAAATATAAAAAAAGATAAAAATCGATTTGCATTTTCGAAAAACTTATATATACTCCGCTCGCATTTCGAATTAGGTTTTGTATACAAAAGCTATTCGAATAATCCCAAATGGTGCTGTAGCTCAGTTGGTTAGAGCGCTGCCCTGTCACGGCAGAGGTCGCGAGTTCGAGTCTCGTCAGCACCGCCATTTTTTCTCCCCATTTTGGGGCCTTAGCTCAGTTGGCTAGAGCGCCTGTTTTGCACGCAGGAGGTCAAGGGTTCGACTCCCTTAGGCTCCACCATTTCATTTTTGATTCTAAATTCTAAATTCTACTGCCCATGTGACTCCGAAACAAGCGTCCGCATAATATGGTCTATTCCGTTGACCGAAAAGGAGCTAAATCTGGTGGAAAGGTAGCTAATGCTATCCAACACTACAAGTTCCTCCTTAAACGTATTGAGTTTGAAGGGAATACTCTCTGGCTTCAAAATGCCATGACAAAGGTTCTTGCAAAATTCAAGAAGTATGCTGTCAATATTGCTAAAATCTAAAACTAACCATACTTCTTATGCCACGACTTACTACCTACGCACACAAAAAGCTCAAAAAAGCTACAATTCGCATCGATAAGAAAATGCGTAAAACTAAGAAATAAAATTTGTTTTTTTTCTTTTTTCGCTACAATTAGTTCACTTTTTATTTTTTCTCTTTTATTATTATGGCTGACGCTTTTGATAGATCTAAACCACATATCAATATTGGTACAATTGGTCACGTAGATCACGGTAAAACTACTACTACTGCAGGTATCTCTCTCGTTCTCTCTAAGAAATACGGATGAGCTGCATTTAAATTCGATCAGATCGATGCTGCTCCAGAAGAAAAAGCACGTGGTATTACTATTAATACTGCCCACATTGAGTACTCTACTGCAACTCGTCACTATGCACACGTTGATTGTCCAGGTCATGCGGATTATGTTAAGAACATGATTACTGGTGCTGCTCAGATGGATGCTGCGATTCTTATCGTTGCTGCAACTGACGGACCTATGGCTCAGACTCGTGAACATATTCTTCTTGCTCGTCAGGTTGGTGTTCCATACATCGTTGTATTCATGAACAAATGTGACATGGTAGATGATGTTGAAATGCTTGATCTCGTTGAAATGGAAATCCGTGAGCTTCTTTCAAAATATGACTTTCCTGGTGATGACCTTCCAGTTATCCGTGGTTCAGGTCTCGTTGCTCTTGAGAATCCAGAAGATATGGATAAGGCATACGGAGCTAAGACAATTATCGAACTCTTTGATGCTATCGAGAAATATGTACCAGTTCCTGAGCGTCCTCTTGACAAGCCATTCCTTATGCCAGTTGAAGATGTATTCTCAATCAAAGGTCGAGGTACAGTAGTTACTGGTAAGATCGAACAAGGTATTGTTAAGGTTGGTGATGAAGTTGAGATTCTCGGAGTTAGAGATACTCAAAAGACTACCGTTACTGGTATCGAAATGTTCCACAAACTTCTTGATCAAGGTCAAGCTGGTGATAATGCTGGTATCCTCCTCCGAGGTATTGAGCGTACTGATGTTGAGCGTGGACAAGTTCTTGCTAAACCAGGATCTATCAAGCCTCATACTAAGTTTGAATCAGAAGTATACGTACTTACTAAGGATGAAGGTGGACGTCATACTCCATTCTTCCAAGGGTACAAGCCTCAGTTCTACTTCCGAACTACTGATGTAACTGGTTCTATTGCTCTTCCTGCAGGAGTAGAGATGGTTATGCCTGGTGATAACATTCAGATGACTATCGAACTTGGAGCTCCAATTGCGATGGATCAGGGTCTTCGATTCGCTATCCGTGAAGGTGGACGAACTGTTGGATCAGGAGTAGTTGCAAAAGTTATTGCTTAATTGGTTTCTTCTCTCATCCCGAGTCAACTCGGGATGGAGAAGATACTCATTAGATTCTTGGATTTTTTCAAGAAAGGACCGAGTATATGTCATTGCATTTACTTTTAGTAAATGGTCAGACCTTACATTCTTATTTTCTATTATTTTTTATGGCTACTAAAAAAAGTGCACCTACCAATAAAATTCGTCTTATCGTAAAAGCATTCGAGCATAAGCTTGTTGATGATGCAGTGGCAAAGATTGTTGCAACAGCAAAAGAAAGCGGTGCAGTAGTTGTTGGACCTGTTCCACTTCCTACAAAGATAGAAAAAATTACTCTCAATCGTTCTACTTTCGTAAATAAGAATGCACGTGAGCAATTCGAGATTCGTCGCCACAAGCGTCTTATTGATGTTATGGATCCAACTCCAAAGACTTTAGAGCTTCTACAATCAATCAATATTCCTTCAGGAGTAGGAGTAGAAATCAAAGTTATGTAATTCTTTTTAGAGGAATAGCCTCTAAAATTTAAGCCTAAAATCTAATCCTTCAATTTTTATGTCTCGCGTTTGTCAACTTACTGGAAAAAGAACTTCAGTTGGAAATAATGTTTCTCACTCACTTCGTCATACAAAACGACGTTTTTATCCAAATCTTTTTTGGAGAAATATTAAGGATCCACAAACTGGAATGGTAGTTCGTCTTCGTCTTTCTGCTAAAGCTATCAAAACTTTAAAGAAGAAAGGTATTCTCTAAAAGAACTTAGTACTTAGTACTTAGCCTTAAGGAGAGTAATCTCTTAGAAAGAATCTAAGTCTAATACCTAAATTCTACCTCTTGCCCGGGTGGTGGAATGGTAGACACGGAGGACTTAAAATCCTCTTCCCGTTCGGGAGTACGGGTTCGAGCCCCGTCCTGGGCACCACAATTATAGTACTCAAATTTATACATTAAAATATATTCTTATGTTGAAGATTCGTCTTTCTCGTGTTGGTCGCAAGCATGTAGCAAAATATCGTGTTGTTCTTACTGATCACCGTCAAAGTGCTAAACATGGTTTTATGAAAATTCTTGGATCATATGATCCTCATACAAAAACCCTTGATATGGATATGGCAGAAGCACAAGGATATATCAATAATGGTGCTCAATATTCTGATACTCTTGCACGTATTATCTCAAAAAAATAATATACTTTCCCTCGATTTTTCGGGGGATTTTATAATCATATTTTCTACTCTTATAGTTTGAGTATAAAATATTACTTCTTAGTTCTGTTTTTTTCACAAAGCTAAAATTTTATTTCTCTCACTTTTTTGAATTATGAATGCTACCGAATTTCTTCGTTTTATTGTTTCTGCTCTTGTTGTAAAGGTTGAATCAATAGAGATAACAGAAAAACAAGATGAACTTGGAACTCTTCTTGCTCTCAAGATTGATCAATCTGATATGGGGTCTCTTATTGGTAGGGGAGGAAAGACGATTGATTCTATTCGTACGGTTTTGAGAGTTTTTGGTTCTAAGGCTGGAATTAGGCTTAATCTCAGGATTTTAGAGGAACCTCGTACTGTTACTGTAACTGAATAAATATTTTACTTTTTTTCTATTTTTAGTATAGTACTTTTATAGAAGTGGTTTTTTCTTTATTGATTCTTTCTTTCTATTTATTTGATATATGAATGTTTTTGAAACTATAGAATTCGAAGTTATTGTACAATATGCTATTGCCATTGTTGTTCTTTGTTCAGTATTGGCAGCGTTATTATATATGATATGGTGAGGTTTTTTAATTATTCTTTCAGCTGGTTCTGAGGAAAAGGTGAAATCGGCAATTAATCATATTCGACATGCCGTTTTGGGTATTATTGTTTTAATGTTAGTTTTGTTTATTGTTCCAGTAATAACACGTCTTATAGGTCTTCCATATGGGGATTATTTGAAGCCGAAGCAAGTTCTCCAGACGATTTCTGAAATATCAGGCCGAGTGTTCTGAACACAAGCTGATTCAGAGATAATCCTTGAGGAAACACCTGATACTATTCCTTCTAATTTTTCAGATCTTTAATTCTATGGACTTTTCTTTTATACAATCTGCTTCTGCTGCTGGTGCAATAATTGATCCATCAGGATCATATTCTGCTGCAGATATAATTCGAGTTGGCGTTTCCCTTGTTGTTCTTGTTGCCTGACTTTGTTCAATTCTTTTTATTGTCTGGGGAGGGTTGATGTTGATCCTTTCAGGGGGTAAAGATGAGAAGGTAAAACCTGCTATTAATTCTATTCGATATGCAGTTATCGGAATTATCGTTATTGTAATTGCCATATTTGTAGCACCAAAGATATCTGAAATGCTTGGACTCGGAACACATAATTATCTTTCTCCTCAAAATATATTCAATACCATTAAAGTACTTATGAAGCAGATATTTTGAGGCTCAAATGAAACCTATTATGATGGATCTTCGAGTGATCCACTTCCAGCTGGTTTTTCTGATCTATAGACTGTTTCTTTCGGATAAAATACTCTTGCAAAATCCTCATCTTTTCCTATACTGATGAGGATTTTTTGATGTCAAAATACTATCAAATCTTGATTTTTATAGTGTAGTTATTTTATAAATTTTTCTCATTATGTCCGATACTCCAGATACAATTGATCCAGTAGATACCACTGATATAATTGATACTCCCGAAACACCAGAGGATCCAACTCCAGGATTACCAGCACTTATGGGAATGAACTATGATGGTGATAGTGATCGTAATATCGTGAATGAGATGGAAACATGTTATCTTGATTATGCGATGAGTGTAATTGTTTCACGTGCACTCCCTGATGTTCGAGATGGGCTCAAACCAGTTCATCGTCGAGTACTCTATGCAATGTATGAGGGTGGTGTGCGTTCTACAGGAAAATATCGAAAATCTGCCCGTGTAGTCGGAGATGTCCTTGGTAAGTATCATCCACATGGCGATTCATCAGTATATGATGCAATGGTTCGTATGGCTCAGGATTTTTCACTCCGTTATCCACTCGTTGATGGACAAGGAAACTTTGGTTCTATGGATGGTGATAATGCTGCGGCAATGAGGTATACGGAAGTGAAGATGGCTAAGCTTGGAGAGCTTATGCTCGCTGATATCGATAAAGATACTATTGATTGGAGAGATAACTATGATGCATCAACACAGGAACCAAGTGTTCTCCCGACTCGAATACCAAATCTTCTTCTTAATGGAGTTATGGGTATTGCGGTGGGTATGGCTACTAATATTCCTCCACATAATCTCGGTGAACTTGTTGATGCATTAACACATCTCTTGTATCATCCAGATCCAGAAACAGTTTCTATCGAAGAGCTTGTGGAATTTGTTCATGGACCTGATTTTCCAACTGGAGGAATTATATATAACAAGAAGGATATTATAGAAGCATATACGCGTGGACGTGGTTCAGTGATTATGCGAGGTCGAGTTGGAATAGAAGAGGGGAAAGGGGGGCGTGATATGATTGTTATAAGTGAGGTTCCATATCAACTTAATAAAAAAGATTTTGTAGAAAAAATTGCTGGACTCGTTGTAGAAAAAATTATTGTAGGTGTTTCGGATATTCGAGATGAATCAAGTAGTGAGGGGGTTCGAGTTGTTCTTGATCTCAAACGTGATGCTTTTCCAAAGAAGATCATTAATCAGCTCTATAAGCTCACCCCACTTCAAACGAGTTTCTCATACAATATGATTGCTCTTACGGATCGTGGTCTTCAGCCACGTCTCTTTAATCTTCGAGAGATGCTCATTGCGTTTATCGAGCATCGTCGAGAAGTGATTGTTCGCCGTACTCGTTTTGAGCTTGCTCAGGCTGAGGCTCGAGCACATATTCTCGAAGGGCTCAAGATTGCACTCGATAATATCGATGCTGTGATTCGTACTATTCGTGAATCAAAAACGAGAGAAGACGCTCATGCAGCATTGATGACTAGTTTTTCACTTTCTGAAAAACAAGCTACTGCAATCCTCGAGATGCAACTCCAGAGACTTGCAGGACTCGAAAGAAAAAAGATTGAAGATGAACTTATTGAAAAACTTTTACTTATTGCGGATCTTCGCAATATACTAGAAACTCCTACTCGTGTTGCTACTATCATCGGAGATGAGCTTGCAGAAATAAAAGATAAATACAATAATCCTCGACGAACAGAGGTTCATATTGGGGCTATTGGAGAATTCAATCCTACGGATACCATCCCGAATGAGGATGTTGTTGTAACTCTCTCTAAGAACGGATATATCAAGCGAGTGAAGGCTTCGGCATTTCGTACACAACGACGATGAGGGAAGGGGATTGCAATGGCCGTAAAAGATGAAGATGAGATCGATACTATCCTCTCAACTAAGAATCATAATACTCTGATGTTCTTCACGAATACTGGTCGAGTATTCCGACTTCCAACCTATGAGATTCCTGAGATGCAACGAACTGCTAAGGGGCAACCAGTCGTTCAATTCCTTTCACTTGCAAAAGATGAGTCAATTGCAACGGTTCTAGATCTGACGAATATACCAGGTAAACACTTGTTCCTTATTTCTAAGGCAGCGGTCGTAAAAAGAATTGATATAGAAGATATTGCGAATATTCGTGCAAGTGGCCTTATTGTTATGAAACCACATGATGGAGATGCTCTTGGATGGGTACGAGTAACAGATGGAACAGATAATATTCTCCTTGTTTCTCGTGGAGGAAAGGCAATTCAATTTGCTGAGAGTGATGTTCGTGTTATGGGTCGTGCTGCTGCCTGAGTTCGTGGAATGAAAGTGGCTTCTACTGATGCACTGATTGTTGGTTGTGTTGCTGGTAAAGATGCTAAGTATATCCTTACTGTTTCTGAGAATGGTATCGGGAAGATTTCGGCACTTGAAGACTATCGTGAGCAGTCACGAGGTGGATCAGGAGTGAAGGTTGGTGCTACAACAGAAAAAACAGGAGCCGTAATTGGTGCATTTACTCTGAGTGAGGCTGAAAAAGAAAGTAATAGTGTTATTTTGATTTCCAAGTCAGGTCAAACTATTCGTGTTCCTCTTGCCGAGGTTCGTGTTACATGACGAACTACACAGGGTGTGATTTTTGGAAAATTAAAAGATAAAGATGATGCCTTTACTTCTGCTGCGATTTCTCTTGCATGAGGGGAAGAGGATGCTGAGATTCCTTTGATTGGATGAGATGAAGTTGCGCCTGTCTAATTTTTAGACAAAATCAAATCTTATTGTAATTTTATCCTATGCAGTTTTTTATATCACGAGTTTTTTTGTTTTTCGTGAGCTTTTTATTCATTACGATATCTGTCTCTGCTTGAGGGGCAGATATTGTAAAAAATGTTATTAAAATAAAAACATATGAACTCAACTCTGATGAGTCTTATGTCTTTAAGGGGTATTGAAGTGCTATTGCTATCAGCTCATCTCGCATTCTTACGAATGCTCATGTAATTCTTAATTCTGATTGAGTGCCAACAGGCCGATATGAGATCTGTTTTTCCTCCGATTTTGAGAGAGTTCCTGTCTGTCGAGAGACAGCTCGACTCATTGCATATGATACTGTGGCAGATCTCGCTATATTAGAACTTTCACATACAAGTTCACTTGTTCCATTTACTCTTGCATCATCCAAGATTGCTCTTGGATCTTATGTATCAATGTATGGATATCCTGGAATAGGAGGGGAGACAATTACTCGAACCGAATGAAAGATTGCATGATATGAACAGACGATGTATAAGATTGATGGAAGTATTGATCATGGAAATTCGGGTGGTGGGGCATTTAATAATTCTGGTGAACTTGTTGGTATACCAACAGCAGTTGCTGCGGATAATTCTTCTATTGGATATATGATTCCAATTCAGAGGATTCAATCTTTTCTTGCGAAGAGAACGAATAATTATGAATACTATACACACTCAGTGGATAGAAAATTTATTAAGTTTCTTCAACGAAATCAATCGTATACTTCAACAAAGGCATTTTTAAAGTGGAAAGATCTTATAGTTAAAAATGCTCGACCATATGGATTTGTACTTCGATCAAGTCTCTTGAGTGCAGATAATATGATGGTAAATTGGATGTTTTCTGATTCATATGAACGAGTTAAGATAATTTTTTCTTGTACGGATGACGCTGGAAAAATATCTGGTTGGCAAGCCCGAAGAGATGGACTCAAAAAAGAGCAACAATCATATCCGAATTGGCAGATAAAATTCGTTGATGATGATACATATTTTACAGTATACTCTTCGAGCAAGTGATATAATCCAAGTGTTACTCTATACTATAAAGAATATGATGCTTGTTTTGCACAGATTGATTATCTTGATGAAAAAAAGGATGCCAAGTCTCTTGATAAAGCCATCAAGTTTATGAAGAGTGGAGTTTTATTTTTAGCTGATTATACGCTAAAGGATTTTCATAAAAATCAATTTTTTAGTATTTTTGATATCAAAAAAGATACCCGAATCATCCGATCTATTGATCAGTTTGGGGCAGAATCAGTACTATTGTGAATAGAGATATTTCCTGAACAATGGATCAATGCGGTTATAGAATGAAAAGAATACCTAACCCTTGAGGAAATATCATCTGATCTCAATGTGGATTTTGATGAAGTAAAAACTTGGAAAGAGTATATTGATATTGGTATTAAAAATGGCATCAATGCTTCAGATATTCATCTAGTATCCCTTGGATCTAATCAAAAGGGAATATTGTATTCGAAATATAATTCTGAAAAGAAGGTGACTGGTATAGAATTTGAATATATCTATAGGTTGGTAGATGGAAAATATGCATTTTGGACTTGGTCAACAACTATTCCTGGGGAGGTAAATATTGATAGTACTCGTATGAAAAGTATTTTCTCTTCATTTAAATATCCAGGACAGTCAGTTTTAAAAGATTAGTTGATTATATAATACTTTATGCAAACATTTCTTAGGCTTGAAGAGATAAAACTCACTCTGAGTGATGATGAAAAAATCCTCGGAAGTAAAATACAAAAAATACTGCAACTCTCAGATAAGGATATTGTCTCTTATAAAATAGTAAAAAAATCGATCGATTCACGAGAGAAATCAAATATTCTTTTTATCTATAGCGTTGATATAGACTTACAGAAGAAGGATATCAATCTTATGAAGCCAAATATGGTCAAGCATCGGGCAAAGTGGGTTGAAGAGTATATATATACGATTGATCAGGTTCCAGCTAATACGAATAGAAAGCGTCCTGTGGTTGTGGGTACTGGGCCTGCTGGCCTCTTTGCTGGACTTGCTCTTGCTCGTGCTGGTCTCAATCCGATTATCATCGAACGATGAAAGGCAGTTGAAGGAAGATTGGTTGATGTGGGACTTTTTATGAAGGGTGGACCACTCGATGAAAACTCCAATATCCAATTTGGAGAAGGGGGAGCAGGGACTTTCTCTGATGGAAAACTCTATACGATGATCAACGATCCTCGGAGTAAGTATGTATTCGAAGAGCTCGTAGAAGCAGGAGCACCTGAGGAGATTCTCTATACCGCAAAGGCTCATGTCGGAACCGATAAACTCAGAATCCTTGTGAGAAATCTCCGAAACAAGATTATTTCTCTTGGTGCGGAAATTCGCTTTAGTACCTGTATGACTGATATGATCATCGAAAACGATGTGCTCAAGGGAATTATTGTGAACTCGAATGAAACGATCGAAACAGATACACTCATTCTTGCTGTTGGTCACTCAGCACGAGATACTTATGAGATGATCTATGCAAAATGACTCCATATGGCACAAAAACCATTCTCTATGGGAGTTCGTATCGAACACGATGCCAATATGATCAATCGTTCTCAATTCGGTGATGCATGTGTGAGTCCAAAACTCGGAACAGCGAGCTACAAGCTTGTCACTCATGGATCAGATACGCGAACACTCTACTCATTCTGTATGTGTCCTGGGGGACATGTTGTTGCTGCATCATCTGAACAGGGGCGACTCTGTGTGAATGGTATGAGTGAATATCGACAAAATAGTGGGATATCCAATTCTGCCCTGATGGTTCCAGTGAACCCTGAGGATTTTGGATCAGATCATCCACTTGCAGGAGTGGAATTTCAGAGAAAGTGGGAAGCAAAAGCATTTGAACTTGGGTGAAGTGATTATCATGCTCCTGCTCAATTGGTGTGAGATTTTCTCGCCGGAAAACCATCCACCAAGACAGGACCACTCAAAACTACCTATCTTCCCGGAGTGAAGATGACTGATATATCTGAGTGTCTACCTGATTTTATCACGGCAGCGCTCAAGAAGTGACTCCTCGATCTGGATAGAAAAATCAAATGATTCGCATCTCCTGATGCCCTCCTCATTGCACTCGAAGCTCGAAGTTCTGCAGTCGTTCGCATCACTCGAGATAAGGAAACTCTGGAATCAAATATTGTTGGAATCTATCCGAGCGGGGAAGGGGCTGGCTATGCTGGAGGGATTACTTCCTCGGCTATCGATGGACTCATCGTCGCAGAGAAAATCATAGAAAATAATTTATTGTAGTTATTAATTTTTAAATTTTTGATTTATGGAAAATATTAATACTTTGTTTTTATTTTTACTTATTACTATTGTAGCCTTACTTTCAAAGTATATATATTGGAAATATACGAGTAGAGATATTTCTTATAAACATATACTACTTGATTTGGTATATTTTATATTTGTATGGATATATATGCCATATATAACGCTTCTTTTGCTTGATAATATTAATTATTCTTGAGTAGAAGAGGTTATAGCGATATGATCCCCAGAAGCTTTTTCTTATTATGTAGTTCAATCTATATTTATTTTAGCAATTCTTTTTCCAATTTTTGTAAGTTTGTTATATGGATATATTTATAAGAAATATTTTCATCAAAATAATCCTTATTTTAGTTTTCAAATATTGATTTTCTTTTTAGTAGTTCCTATTTTAACGATGTTAATATTTGAGTTAGTTAAATATTCTTTAAGATTTATTTCTTAATTAGAAACAGAAATTTATTTTTCTTTTCATACTCTTCACGCATCATTCGTTGACAAATTTTCCCTTTGACAAAGCTACAGTGCCTCAATATCCTATGTCATATTTCGAAATCATACTTCATTATTTACCTAGGATAAAACTATGAAACTCATACAAAAACGGATTATCATATTTTCAGGATTCATTGTATTCATTCTTTTTGGATACTTTGCAATAGGGAACTTCAATTCATCTCAATCAGGTGAAATGAAAACAGATATCAGAACAATTAACACTCTATCTCAATCAGGCATAGAGACGGATACGGGGAAACGACTGGAAACGATCGCAAACTCTGGAACTAGCTGGGGAATGTCTCCTTTTGGAAGTGGGAAACCTCTGATAGAAGAAGAAAAGAAACCAGTATTCAAAAAGCCAAATACAGAATGGAAGA
Source organism: Candidatus Altimarinota bacterium (assembly GCA_013268835.1). Lineage (GTDB taxonomy): Bacteria > Patescibacteriota > Gracilibacteria > BD1-5 > UBA2023 > JABFSX01. Next base: position 19,298 of record JABFSX010000015.1, read on the forward strand.
TGAGAACACTCTCGGGAATCACCTATGTGTTTGGGGAAGGGAATCCGAAGGAGGTAGCTATGAAACTAGAACAAATAGATGCCATGGGAAAAACTTGTGAAAACAATATTAATCTAGCAGAAAAAGGGATCTGTAATGTAGAGAGTGGAACTATGAATTATATAACTCCTGAAATAGAAAAATATCTTCTTGCTGCTCTCTCTGATCCAAACTGGAGCAAACTTGCCACAGAATGTGAAAAGAATTTCCGATTTCTAGAAGGAACAGATGCATATATAAATGCCCAGAGTGATCCATCATACCTGATATTTGATCATGTATTCTCCCCTGGATTTTTGGATATCGATAGATTTATTTCTATTGAACCAACAACTGGGCTCAAAGTACTCAATACGGGACTAACAATAGGGTTACCAAATTTTCTCATGCAAGCAATGTTAAATGGTCCTATAGAATCACAAAATCCTCATGGAGATTGTGTAGATCGATACGCTAAAGATATTGTTCGCAACTTCGTAGTAGCTACAAATCTCTATATGGCCCCTTTAGATAATTCTCAATGAATAGTTGAGTCTATCTTTAACCAAAACTTTGCTATTCCATTCCATTTTCATTAATTTTACAAGGAGATCATCATGACTTATTGCTAGTTTTTATATCTTTCAATTTTCTTCTTCTTTCTTTCATTTTTGGAGTTTTATCATGAAATATGGCAAACTAATCCTTGCTCTCTCACTCGCTGTAGTCTCTGCAACAACACCTGCCGTCACTCCAGTTGCAACTCAAACTCGTATCAATCTATGGACTGGCTCATCAGCTATAGCTGATAGTAGTTATACGATTGGAACCACTAGTGCCATGGGCACAGTTAAAACCTTAAAAAATAGCACTGCTGTACTTTCATCATTGGGAGTTCTAAATACAAACAATAAGTACTTTAGTTCAAAACTCTTCAACGGTTCACAACATCAAAGTATCTCGGAAAGTGGTACCACAGATGCTGCTGGAACAAGTCGACAATGTGTGGCATTTGCAAAATCAATGACTGGTGCAGGAGGAACATCTACGTGGAGTCGTGGATTTTCTACTACCTCATACGTAGATATCGTAACACGAAAACTAATAGCTGCACCTCAGTTAATTCTCCAAGGTGGTCAACCATTACAACCAGGTAGCATGATTGCTTACTTCAATGGGCAATCTGTATATCCCGGTAGCACTGGTACAGGCCATGTAGCTATTTTTCTGAATTGGACATATGATACCTTCATTGTTGGTAAAATTACTGGTATGGATGTTGTAGATGAAAATCTCATATGGACAATTGCTATAAATGGTACAAATGTTACTGGTGCAGGTGGCTTGATCCAAAAGCATTGGCTTCCATGGTCATGTACAGCTAGTGGTACCTTATGTAATACTGACACTCGTTATAATAATCCCCGTTACTACTCATCTAACTATCACGTAGTGAGTATTCCATGATCCACTAAACATCGATACATATAACTACTAATATCTCTCTCGTGCAATGCGAGAAATGAAGACTCTTTAGCTTTCAAAACCCTTACTCCTCGATTTCGAGGAGTTTTTCTTTTCATACTCTTCACGCATCATTCGTTGACTTTGTGATGACTTCTTATACCATTTGGATACTTTAATTATTATCTTTATGGTATCTTTTCGATATAGCATCTTGTCACTTTTTGTGGTATCAATTGTTGGTATGCAATGACAATCCACCTTTGCTGCTACGGAGACAAATCCTGATTTTTCATATCAGACATTCGCGACGTGTAGTGATTTTGAGAATACACTCAAACAGATTCTCCCCACTACCTACAATGATGGACGTATGTACAAGTGAGTGATGCTCGCAGAGTCATCATCTATAGGGGCTGTTGCTCCGACAGCAAGTCGGATGGCAGATAGTAGTAATACTCCAAAATCAGAAACCAATGTACAAGTAAAATGAATCGATGAAGCGGATACAGTGAAGACCGATGGAAAATATCTGTACTCTTACCAAGAGTGAGAAAAGGCGATTGTAGTACTTGATGCGAAAACTCTCATTAAGATAAAAACACTCAGGATTCCCTCGAACTATTCTGGTGTGAATTTTTATGTGACAGGAAACAAATTAATCCTCACTGCAACAAGATATGTCCAGACACAAGGATACTGGACCTATTGGTACAATAACAGTCAGAAGTCAGTCATCGCTCTCTATGATATTCGAGATATGAGCCGAGCCTCACTCGTTCGTAGTGTTGAGGTAGATGGATATCTCTCTGATACTCGACTTTCAGATACTGGGATTATGACAGCAGTGGTAGCAACATCATATTGGATGCCACCAATCTATCGAACGTATTTTGATGGATCAAAAAAGAGCACTGAAATAAAATATGATTACAGTGCAAAAAATCTTATCCCTCGAATTACTGATCAACAATTTGTATCTGGAAAACGAACTACTACCAATCGAGGAGTAGGGGATTGTAGCGGTATGAGTTCTATCCTTCCAAAGGCAAGTTCTCTCTCTTTATATTCATTCAACCCAACACTTACATCGATTCTTCGTTTTGATACTACCATTCCAAATGGTGCTATAACTTCTCAGGTGGTTCTCTCTGAGGCAGGACAAATCCATGTAACTCGAGATTCCGTCTATCTCACAGCAAATATGTGGGTTCCAAAAACAGACTCAAGATGTCCTCCAAATGCTCGATGTGCCTCGCCTGCCATGATATGGAATCCTGGAACAAGCTCTACACTCGTTCATCGATTTGCAGTATCAACTAGAGATATACAGTATAGTTATTCTCGATTGATTCCTGGATACCCACTCAATCAATATTCCATGGATGAAGATACGAGTGGAAACTTCCGTATTGTAACATCTGTAAGTAGTTGGTCAGGTGGAACAAATAATTCGAGTACAGAGCTTTCAGTACTTAGTCCTGGAGGTATGGTGATCGGTAAGCTCTCGGGTATTGCTCCTGGGGAAAACTTCCAGTCGAGTCGTTTTATTGGAAATCGGCTTTATCTTGTGACATTTGAACAAATCGATCCACTTTTTGTGATTGATCTCGCTGTGCCACAGTCTCCAAAGATCCTTGGAGAACTCAAGATTCCTGGATATTCTACTTACCTCCATCCATATGATAATGATCGTCTTATCGGACTTGGATATGATACTATCACTAATAAGTGGGGAGGAACTCAGAACGGATGAATCAAGGTAGATCTCTATAATGTGAGTGATGTAAAAAATCCAAGAAGAGAAGCGAGTCTCACTCTTGGTGATGCTGGATCATCTTCGGATGCACTCTGGAATCCAAAGGTATTCGTATGGTATAAAGAAAAAAATCTTCTTCTTGTTCCAGCTACACTAATGACATCAGCAAAGAATCCAGAGAATACATATCTCTCTGCTAAGGCTTTTCAGTGACTTCTTGGACTCTCCATTGTTCCAAATTCTATAAGTGAGAAATTTCGCATTACACATATTACCCCGTCTACTACAGCAGAAACTACTTGGAAAAAAGAGTGTGAACAGTATACAAAAAATACTTCAAGATATCAGCAGTATATCCCAGAGTATTGTAAAACAGGAGCAACACTGGATATGTATATAGCAAATAATATCTGGAATTATTCAGGAGATTTTATCTCTCGTGTTCTCTATGTTGGTGAGAACTTCTACACTATTGGTGCCAATCGTATCCAATCACAGACATTTACTACACCAACAGTTCCTACGGCAGTTCAGGCATTTAAGATTCAGAATCAATATGGATTTCCTATGCCTATGAGTGTAATGTCTATTTTTACGAGATAAAAATTGTATTCATAAAATCCCTCCTTTTCGGGGGGATTTTTGCTTTTCAAGATAAGGTATGATAGGATAAGAGTATATGCCCTGAATCATACATATACATAGTAATATTGAGAGCTGAGCAAATCCACACAATCTCCCAGAGGCTCGCCAGCGACTCCATCGAGTTCGATGAGTTTTTTTAGCTATCTTTGAAGGGGATGGTTCATATCTTAGAAAAGAAGAAGTTGCAGTAGCAGAAGATGCACGTAATTCACTCGAAAAAATCTCCGGGGATGGTGATATTCATACAATGAAATCTTCAAAACAAATAAAAGATATCATAAAAAAAGCATCCAAAGATGTCCTATCTACTCTCTGAATCAATCATAATGATGCACCAACCAAATCACTTCATACACTCGCAGTACGGTATAAAAAAATGACGGTAGAGAAGTTCATTACTCGCTATGAAAATGAAAAGATCCAGAGAGATATTCGGTTTATTATGTATGTTCTTCATTTTTATGGACAGCAATGATATAATTGAATAAAAGGAATATTAAAAATCTCCAAAAACTGATCCCAAGTCTATACGAAACTTCGTCATGATTCTCCAGCCATAGAGGCAATGTCCTCAATTTTTGATCGAATTAGAGTGTTTATGAATGAATCAAATAGTCCTATCAATTCATCCCATATGGATACACTCTACGCATATAGCAAAAAAATCGCAAAAACATATAAGGAGCCAAAAAGTATACAAAAATAAATTTGTTTGACTTCTTTGCTCGTTTGTATATCCTGAATCTATCAAAAGCAATTGAGTAGCCAACACCTACGATGCTCGGGAAAGAACAGCGAAAGCTCATTAGAATCCTGCGGAGTCGAAACACTTCGTCAAAAAAATATAATCAAGTACGAGCCTCGGTGGCACCTTTCGAATTATCGAACCGAAGCACATGAAAATTTATTTCGTGTGTTTTTTATTTTTCAAATTTATGAAAAAATTTCTTTTTCTCTCATTTTTTTTCTCTAGTTTTTCCATTTTATATGCTGCACCTATGGATATATCTCAATCTGAGATTGCCACTATTATGAGTGGTGCAAGTATCGAATGATCTTCATGAGTCACTATTACTCTTGTTGAATACTCTGATATGGAGTGTCCATTCTGTGTTCGATTGCATAACGATATCCAGTTATGGAAACAGATACATATAAAATATGGAAATAGTGTAAACTATGTTTTCAAAAATAATCGTTGAGTGAATCATCCTAATACAGAAAGAAAGGCTCTTAGTGCCCTTTGTATAAAAAAACTGGGATGAGACTCTCTTTATATAAAATTCTATAATGAAGTATTATCGTTAAGTTCCCTTAAGTTATATCCAACAACTCGTATTCCAGCATTTCTTCGAAAAAATAAAATCTCAACTCCAAAGTTTAATGCTTGTGTAAAAGATCCAGCTACACTGAGTCAACTTGATTCAGAAACAAAAGAAGCTCAAAAGTATAATCTCGGAGGAACCCCAGGAGTTATTATCCTTAATAATAAAACACTGAAGTACGATATAGTAGAGTGAGCTTATCCGATAGAGAAATTTGTAGAAACCATAGATTCTCTTTTACGATAAATTTTATTTTGTGTGCTTTTTTATTTTTTCTATGCTTGAATTAGTTTCACCTGACATCTCGTATAAAAAACAATGGGAAGGAATTATCCAAGAATGGGATAATTCTCGAAAAAGGCCATGGATATTTTTTCAAGATTCTTATGAAATATTTCTAGAGAAGATAGCCTTACCATCAATATCTGATGATGCTATCAACCAAATTTCAAAGAGTTCCTTTTTCTTTCTTCAAGAAATCGAAAGTAAGAAAATTGTTGGTTTTTATTGGCTCAGACATAATTTAAAATTTTGGGACGATGATGTTTATTGATGACAAATTGGTTATGGTATAAGACCAAGTGAACGGCAGAAAGGATATGGAAAAGAATGACTGAATTTATTGCTTACAGAAGCAAAGAAACTTTGATTTGATAAAGTATTTATTGCTTGTGATGATGATAATATCCCTTCTGCAAAAATAATCGAAGCGAATGGATGAGTTTTGGAGAAGTATACGAAAAGAGATGAAGTTAAAGGAAGAAGATATTGGATCAATCTAAAATAACTGGATTGTTTCGTACCTCGCAATAATAAAAACAAATAATTCTATTTCAGTTATCCAATTTTTAATTATTAATTCTTCATTGAATATGCACCGAACACATACTGCTGGCGAGCTCAACGCAACACATATCGGACAGACTGTCACTCTCTCAGGGTGGGTAGCAAATCGTCGTGATCATGGAGGACTCATATTTATCGATCTTCGTGATCGCTATGGTATCACTCAGACTGTCTATGATCCAACAGAGAATGAATCTGCTTGGAAAGTGGCTGATACCTTCCGCAGTGAATACGTTGTGAAGCTCACTGGACTTGTTCGTGCACGTCCAGAAGGACAGACGAATGACAAGATTTCAACAGGGGAGATCGAAGTGATCATCTCGAGTGCGGAGGTTCTCTCAAAATCTGAGGTTCCACCATTCGAGATCAATGAGCATACGGGAGCGAGCGAAGAGATCCGTCTCAAATATCGCTACCTTGATATGCGTCGTAAATCTATCTTTGATAAGATTGCATTCCGAGCCGAGATGAACAAGTTCTCTCGAGACTGGTTTACTGAGAATGGATTCCTCGAAGTGCAAACTCCGATATTCACCGTCTCATCTCCAGAAGGAGCTCGTGACTACCTCATCCCATCTCGTCTTCATCCAGGCAAATTCTACGCTCTTCCTCAGGCACCACAACAATACAAGCAACTTCTGATGGTGGGTGGAGTAGATAAATACTTCCAGATTGCTCCATGTTTCCGTGATGAGGATCCTAGAGCAGATCGTCACTCGTGTGAGTTCTATCAGATCGATTGTGAGATGAGCTTCGTTGATCAAGAAGATGTATTTGTGGTTGCTGAGTCTTTTGCGAAGAATCTCATTAATACAATTACTGAGAAAAAACTCGTAAAAATGTGAACCAACGATACATTCCAACGGTTCACTCACAAGGAAGCAATAGATCGATTTGGTTCAGATAAACCAGATATCCGATTCGATATGCACTTCGAAGACTTTACTGCTGATTTTGCTGATTCAGGATTCTCACTCTTCGCGAAGACGGTTGCAGAAGGTGGAATCGTAAAAGCAATGAAGCTTGAAGGGAAGACTCTCTCACGATCTGAGATTGATTCACTCACAGAAGTAGCCAAATCTCTCGGAGCCGGAGGACTTGCGTATATCATCTACGAGGCTGACGGTCCAAAATCTCCAATCCTCAAGTTCTTCACGGGGAATGAACTCGCATCACTCGAAGCGAAGCTCTCTCCAAAAGTCGGAGATATGGTATTCTTCGGAGCGGGTGACTACAAAGCAACTTGTAAGGTGCTTGGTGGAGTACGTCTCGCTTGTCGAGATAGATTCGCACTCGTGAACAAGGATGAGATTGCATTCGCCTGGGTGACGGACTTCCCGATGTACGAGCTCAAAGATGATGGGAAGTACGACTTCGAACACAACCCATTCTCGATGCCTCATGGAGGACTCGCAGCCTTCGAAGGGAATCCTGATCCACTCAGTATCTACGGATGTCAGTATGATCTCGCATGTAATGGATACGAGGTACTCTCAGGATCTATCCGCAATCACAATATCGAGTCTCTCGTGAAGGCGTTCAATATTGTTGGTAAGGGAGAACAAGAAGTGAAGGACAAGTTTGGTGCGATGTACACCGCCTTCCAATACGGTGTTCCTCCACATGGTGGATTCGCCTTCGGATTCGATCGTCTCCTCATGATCATCCGTGATGAGGACAATATCCGTGAGATCTACGCATTCCCGAAATCTGGAAAAGCGGAAGATGCGATGATGAATGCTCCTGCAGAGGTGGATGAGGTCCAACTCAGAGAGCTTCATATCAAGGTGAGGGAGAGTAATAAGTAGTCTTAAAAATTAAGAACAATATTCTTTGCTTCCGTGTCATTGCGAAGAATGAAGCAATCCAGTGTTTCTGAATGATAAAAATCCTCCGATTTAGGAGGATTTTTTGTCTTTCTAATAGGTTTATGATATTCTTGAATTATTAAACCATTTTATGAAAAAATATTATTCTCGTAGGAGATACAATCAAGGGGGACAAATAAAGAGTTTTCGAGATTTAGTTATTACAATTATTCAAATTGCCATAGGTACTATCTGATTAATATTACTTATTTATCTTATTCCAATATACCTATATATTATTACTCATCCAATTTTTCTTATTCCTGTTGTTTTTGTTATTGTGTTGATTTCTGGAATCGTATTTTGGTATATTCAGAAAAGGAAAGCAATCCGATATCAGGCAGTTCAGAAATTTGCGGAGATTATGAAACTCGATTGGAGGGAATTCGAAGAATTTGTGGCAGAGATTCTGAAACAAAAATGATTTCATACAATTTTATGAGCTTGAATAAAAGATGGTGGAATTGATGTGACTGCCACACTTGGTGATAAAAAGTTTTTCATTCAATGTAAGCATTATTGATCTGACAATATTTCTGTAGAAAAAATTCGAGAATTAAATGGAGTAATGAATGGTGAGACTATACCAGTTGGATGAATATTTGTCACAACAACAGGATTCACTCCTGATGCTATATCTGAAGCAAATAGATTTGGTATAGATCTTTGGGACAAGAATTATTTAAAGCGATTTCTTGAGGAATCGAATATGGATATCAAAAAACAAAAAGATGATTATTGAATTTGCGAAAGTTGTTGATGAAAATTGGTTTTACGAACAGCTCATGCTGGGGCAAATAATTGAGGAAATTTTCTTTGATGTGAGATGTTCCCAAAATGTCGTTTTACAAAAAATATTTAATTCTTTCATGATAACTCTCCCCATTCACTTGGGGATTTTTCTTGGATTTGTCTTTGCTATTGTTCAGTATACTTATACGATGAATCTATGAATACATTTCTCATCATCCTCGCCGTCGCACTCATCGTCTGGATTATCGGAACCCTCCTCGTGATACGGGGGATAGAGGAACCGAGCTATACTCTTATCGAAAAACGGGATGGATATACTATACGAGCGTATAGTGGATATATTGTCGCAGAGGTAGAGGTCGAGGGAGATATGCGAACAGCACTGAGTAGTGGATTCCGTCAATTGGCTGGATATATCTTCGGAGGGAATACCTCCAAGACCTCAATCAAGATGACTGTGCCCGTGATGGATACTCAGAAATCATCCGAATCCATTGCGATGACGGCACCGGTTATGGATACAGTTTCGAGTAGTGGAAAACACATTGTTGCATTCACTCTTCCGAGCAAATATACCCTTGAAAGTCTCCCAAAACCTGATAATGCAAATATCCGCTTTAGGAAAGTAGCACCATCTCAAAGGGCTATACTACAGTATACTTGGTATGCGACCGAGTCGAGAGTTGCTGCCAAGAAACAGCTCCTCACTGAACTCCTCGTTCGTGATGGATTCAAGATGCATAGTGATATGATCTCTGCACAATATAATCCGCCACTCAGTTTTCCACTCCTTCGGCGAAATGAAGTGATGGTAGAGATAGAATAGAGATTAAGTATTCTTTATAATGGAAAATTCCCCTTGGTAGAAAAATTCACCATTATTCTGTATTATTTATCTTTTTGGATAATGGACAATTGGGTCCACCAAGCAAGGATAAATTCAACTACAGAAGATATTCTACTTATTTCAAGGTTTCTAATTTTAGATATAGAGTAATCATGCTTATATGTATTGTGATTATTGTGTAATCCACTTAATATTTCTAGAATGCTTTTTCTATCCCATTCCAATGTGCTAACAAATTTTAATAATTCCTTATAGTCATCTTTTATTGCATTTCAGATGTATTTTTGATTATAGAATATAGTACATAATTTTCTTATTAATAGCTCTACTCAGATAGCTATTTCTGATACTGATCACCATTCATCTCATACGCTTGATAACTTGTTTGCTCTTATAAAATGGTTTCTGATTTTTCAGTTCGCAATAAGTATAGGATTATCAATAATGGATGAATCAAATATGATATTCTCAGGATTTTCTATATGAGGCTCAATTTTCTCCTTGGATAAGTCCTTACTTTTTATACTGGTTTTTACCAATGTTATAAGAATTGTGAGTAATCAAGAATTTTTTCTTAGCATATCCACATAATCTCCATTGAATATAAGTTGTTCAAATAAATAACATAGTTCACTATTTTGGTGGCATAACAAATCTTGTATGTTATCTTTTTGACTCATTTTTATATCAGTGCCCCAAGAATCCGCAATTATATCAATTGCAGTTATTAATTCCTCAATAAAATTAGTATCATGAGTTAATAAAAATTCTTTTACTTGCTTTATGATAAGTTCTTTACTACTTAGGTTACTTGGGGGATTGTTTCGGGAATGAAGATGTGGCGCTGGTAAGCTATTGAGAATTGAATTTTTCATATGTTAATACTAACATATTAAAATGAATATATCAAATATTGGTTTTATAATTTCTAAAGAATATTTTTTTATTTGAATGACATATATTGATTTTTAAATATGAAGGTTTGTATTAGAAAAATAATAATGGAAAAATCCCCTTGGAAGGGGATTTTTACTGATTGTTGGCGAAAGCAGACTAAGCTGGTATGCTTGGATAAATAGTCTTGGTAGGCAATTTATCTAAGCATTCGCACGTTGGGTCAATCAGATTTTTTGCTGGTAATAATCAATCGAGATTGATATCACTTTGCTGTTGTTACATTGGGAAATGGAAATCTTGCGATATCCACCAAGATTGACCGTAATAATATACTTTTACATATATATTACCATCGTTTGGCTTCTCTTCGAGAAGATCATCTAGTGCTACCTGTATGTCATCGTTATTGCTATCTTTGACTATTACATAGGTTGCAGAAAATGTTTCTGGTCCGAATATGTTTCCTTTTGATTTGCTACTATTTATTTTTGTTTCCATGAGTATCTCCTTTTCTATTTATGACTCTGTTGGCTCCCCTCAAGTCGGGTGTACTATATGAGCAATAATATAAAAGTCAAAAAAATTATATGAGTTTCTCGATATCTCATTTCATCGAGAGAGGAGTCGTAGTTGGTGCATATCGTTCTATAACATTTCATTCTCGATCGATGAGAAACTTGGTAAAATTCCACTTGATCGCATCCCCGAGGATTCCTCATTTTTCTCACTTGAGGAATTGGTAGAGCGGATGAGTATTATCACCATTAACGTCAATCTTCGCAAAAAGAGGAAATGTCACTCAAAAGTTGAGCTTGCAGGCTGTTGCCATAGTTTCATCGGTTTCAGGTTCTTGATTCATAAACTGATTGCAAGGAAAACCAAGAATCATAACATCATCGTGTGGATAGGTGTTCCAGAGTGTTTCGAGTTCTTCAAATTGTGGAGCCAGACCACACTTGGTGGCAGTATTCACAATGAGGAGAACTTTTCCTTGGTAATCAGAGAGTGATATTTCTTCGCCGTTGGATTTTTTTACTGAGATATTATAGAGAGGATTCATATTTTGAGAGTTATAAAGAGGCACTTTAGTATAAGAGTTTTTTTGTCTTTAGGAATTCTTTTTCTTGCTTTTCTCTCGCTTTCCGAGAAAATATAGCGAACATATAATTTTTCACTCATGAACCTCATTTTCTATATCGTTGCATTCCTCGAAGGATTCACGACTCTCTCTCTGTCGAGATTATGTCTATACGGAATTCGATTGCTATCGTGGGAAGTAATTCGATATCTACATCGATCATCCTCGGGATTATTCTCTTGGCTCTGAGTTATGGTTATTATCGTGGTGGAGTATTTGCTTCAAAGAGTAAACCAGAAGCAATAAAAAAGAAAATATATACCAATCTTCTGATAGCTTCGATTTTTTATACGTTTGTGAGTTTTCCTCTGGAGAATTATCTACTTGGTTATCTACTCTCACTCGATATTGGATATTTTTTACCGATATTTATCGGAGTTTCAGTGCTTTTTATCTTGCCAGTATTTCTGGCGAGTCAGACGATTCCACTCCTCTCAGAACTTATTGATGATGATAAGAAAGCAGTGATCATCGGGAAGCTTTTGTTTTTCTCCACGGTAGGTTCATTTATGGGAAGTGTAGTGACATCACTTATATTTTTCTCATATATTGGTGTAGAGAAATCTATTGTAGTGAATGGTTTTATATTGGCAGTGCTCGCTATCATAATCTATTTCCAATTTGATAAAAAAAGTATTTCAGCAAAAGGAATATTTCTGAACCTTTTCTACATAGCACTGCTTATTAGTTTTATTTTTATTGATTTCTCAAAATTTGGTTCGATGTATAGGGTATTCAGTTATAGTTCTGAGTACAATGATATCGAGGTGAGAGATGATGGGAAAACTCGATTGTTTATGATGAATGGTTCACATAGTTCTGGGATGGATGTGGCAACAGGGAAGAGTTATTTCTGATATATCCAGAAGATTACTGATATTATCGATCAGGAAAAACCAAAGAAAATATTGATTATCGGGGCTGCAGGATTCAGTCTGCCTCAGGATATTGCAAAGCGGGATTATATCGAAAAGGTCGATGTCTGTGATATCGATGGAAGCCTTGATGCTATCGCAGAAAAATATTTTCTTCATGAAAAACTTGATCCGAAGATTGTATTTTACAAGGAATCAGCAAGATATTTTGTAAATGAGAAAATCCGCAATAATGAGAAATATGATTTTATATTTATTGATGCGTATAATGGGAAGATATCTATTCCATCGGAGCTCCTTACCAAGGATTTTTTTGATACTATCAAGCAGATTAGTTCTTGAATAGTATCTATGAATGTTATTCTTGATGCTTCTAAGGAATCAATGTTTTTCAAGAAACTTTCGAATACACTTTTGAGTTCTTTTGAAGCACTCTCATTTCAGGGAGTTATAGCTAATAATACGAGTTACTATGATAACTATATTGTTATCAACCAATCAAGGGAATGATATGATATACTCAAAAATTTTAACAATGTTGGAATCTATACTGACAATCTCAATACTCTTGAGATTGATAAATATAATCTTTTTTATACACAATACTTGAATTAAGGTTTGATAGATTTTCTGTATTGTATTTCTCTGTTGTTGATGTTATGGACTTGCAACAGTGAAGAAAGTCGCAAAACAGTGCTAGTCAAGCTAACTGAAATTGCTAAAAGTATAAGTCCGCAATTATATCATCCTGATCGAAAGATTTGGATTTTTTATTAAAATCTTTTGACTTCATAATTAGCACGTATATAATACAAGTGCTAATTATGATTTGTAATGTTTTATATTTCTTAACTTTTACTGTATATGCAAGCACAATTTCAAGAATCCGATAATCGGAACCCACTCGAAAAATATACCATCAATCTCACGGAGATGGCAAAGCAGGGGAAGATAGATCCTGTGATTGGTCGCGAAGATGAGATCTATCGTACTATACAGATCCTCTCTCGAAGATCCAAGAATAATCCCTGTCTTGTAGGAGACCCAGGAGTAGGGAAGACCGCTATTGTTGAGTGAATTGCTCGCAAGATAGTAGCTCGAGAGGTTCCTGAGATGCTCTTGGATCGAGAGATTCGAACCCTCGATCTGACTTCACTCATTGCTGGGGCATCATACCGTGGGCAATTCGAAGAGCGACTCAAGGGAGTGATTGATGAGGTAGAAAAGAGCGAAGGAAAAATCATCCTGTTTATTGATGAGCTTCATACGATTGTAGGGGCGGGTGGAGGAGAGGGATCTTCTGATGCTGGAAATCTTCTCAAGCCTTCGCTGGCTCGTGGTCGTATCAAGGTCATCGGAGCGACGACACTGATGGAATATCGTAAATATATCGAGAAGGATGGAGCTCTGGAACGAAGGTTTCAGCCGGTTCCAGTCGAGGAGCCAAGTCGGGATGATACACTTGCGATTCTCCGAGGACTCAAAGAGCGGTATGAGACATTTCATGGAATTGCTATCAGTGATGATGCGATCACGAGCGCCGTGGAACTCTCGATCCGATATATTGGTGAACGCAAGCTTCCTGATAAGGCAATCGATCTTCTGGATGAGGCAACTTCGAGTGTGAAGATGCGAGTACATTCTCGGCCTGTGGAGCTTGATAAGATCGAAAAAGAGATCCGTTCTCTTGAGATTGAGAAACAAGCAATCAAGGATGAAAAAGAGAAGACGATCCGTATGACTGAGCTCAAGTGAGAACTCGAAGACAAAAAGGCTCGATTTGATATTATGAAAAATGATTGGGAATCTCTCAAAAAGTCTCGAGATTCGATTCAGCGACTTCGTGATGAGATATCTTCTCTTGAACTCAAGGCAGAAGAGATGACAAATAATGGAGAATACAGTAAAGTTGCTGAGATCCGTTACTCTAAAATTCCAGAAAAGAAGAAACAGCTAGAGATTCTCGAGATAGATTCAAAATCTGATCAAACAGTTCGATCCGATGATATAGCGAAAATCGTAGAAAAATGGACAGGAATCCCAGTTGGAAAACTTCTCGAGAAAGATGCTGAGATATATACACATCTAGAGGAAAATCTGAGAGAATCTGTGATTGGTCAAGAAAATGCAATACAAAAAGTAGCTCATGCACTTCGCAGATCCAAAGCGGGCCTCGCAGATCCTCATCGTCCTATTGGCTCATTTCTTTTTCTTGGTCCGACTGGTGTAGGAAAGACTGAAACTGCGAAGGCACTCTGTCGAATTCTCTGGAATAATCCGAATGCATATATTCGTCTCGATATGAGTGAATATATGGAGTCACATTCTGTGGCTCGTCTGATCGGAGCACCTCCAGGATATGTGGGATATGAGGAAGGTGGACAACTGACGGAGGCTGTGAGACGACATCCATATTCTGTGATTCTCCTCGATGAAGTAGAAAAGGCTCATCCTGATGTTTGGAATATTTTTCTTCAGATCTTTGATGAATGAAAACTCACCGATGGAAAGGGTCGTACTGTAAATATGAAAAATACCATCATTATTATGACTTCAAATATCGGAAGTCAGTATATCAGTGAGATTACCGAAAAAAATGAAAGAGAACAACGGATTCGTGAGGAGCTCAAGAAATATTTCCGTATTGAATTCTTAAATCGTATTGATGATATTGTGATATATGAATCACTCACTGATGTCAATATCAAGCGTATTACAAGCCTACTACTTCAAGATATTGCAAAACGACTCAAGGATCATGAGATAGTTGTAAATTGGGATCAAAGTGTTATCGATCGCATTGCAGTTCTCTGATATGATGCGGAACTCTGAGCTCGACCACTCAAGCGAGCCATCATAGAATATATCGTGAATCCTCTTTCCGAGAAGATACTCACTTCTGAGATTGTATCTGGAGATAGTATTAAAGTATGAATTGATGATTCACAAAAATTAACCATTTATAAAAAATAATATACATATATATTATTCAAATATTTATTGTAATATAATAAATATCTGTTTTTTTATGTACTATAGATCGACATTTTTATTTCCGAAAAAGTATAATTTTTCTTATGAATTCCTAGTATTTATTACTTTTAAATAAAACAAAAAGTAATTTATTGCAAATATTATCGTTAATAATATATCGACAATATTTTATGATTGGCGAAGTAAAATAATGAGATTGTATATTTTTGGCGATATTATAGTTTTGACATATTATTATTTTTATTCATATTTTTGTATATTTCGTGAGATTATGATAATATTTTGTTATGGTAACAAAGTCTCCCGAATCATCCTCATCCGTGTTGCGTGCACAAGAAAAATCTCCCGATGTAAGTCAGGAACTTTTTTGAATGTATAAAAAACGATATTTGATTGAGAAGAAGGGAATTACTGACAAAATATATGATCAGATTAAGAATCTTCTTTGACTTATTTGATCTACTCCCGAAAAAACTCCTGAGCCAAAATATGATGAATTAAGACTTTCTCATATCGCTCGAGAATATCTTGATAAGAATCACACGGAGCTCAAATGAGAGAATCCAGATAGAGCTTGCCTTATTATCTATTTTCCTGGATGATCCAAAGAGAAGAGTAATGCAAAACAGATATGTATTCCTCGGACTAATCCAGACAATAAAACTCTTCAGGTTTCAGGGTTTACCCTTGTCCCAGTTCCAAAATCCAATGGATATAATACAGAATATATTATTAAGGATAAGGATGGGGGATTATGGAATCAGCTTGCTATCCTTTTTCCTGCTGAAAATCCAAAATATACACGAAAAAGACTACTTCAAGAGGAACAAATACTTCTAAAAAAGGAAATTATTGCATCAGAAAAAACACTTTCTTATTTGCCACAGAAAAAAAAGGAAGAACGAGAAAATCTGGGAAAGAAAATCAGATGATTACAGGAAAAATTTACTCAGAATAGACCAAAGATAGATGCCATTTGAAATCAAGAAAGATATATTCATTTTACCTATATTCCATATCGAGAGTCTCTCAATACCGAGAAGAATAGAAAACAAGGATTTGATTATCTGGCAGACACTATGCAGAAGACATATGAACATTCAGTAGGGAAAAAGACTCTCTGATCCATGAGGAGTAATATTTCATGAATACCTATTGCAGAAGCTATTCCTTGGCAATATCCATGAATACTTAATCTCATAGAACGGATGGATTTTGAGGTGTATTTTGATTCAACAGGAAAAGCCTTAAAATCAAAGGATTCAATAGATTCCTTGATGGGTACTCAACTCAGTAAATCGCTTACAACATTCTGAGTAAATACATCTGATGCTTTTAATTGGCAAAGAAGTAAGGTTTGAGCTCAAGGGGTTGGTCAGATTATGCCTGAGACATATCAATTATTTCATAATCCTGTAGCTACTGAAAAGTATCCAAATCCTGAGCGAAAGTATATGCCACTCTTTCCTGAGCCTGATTTTGATATTGCAGCTCGAGATCATGAGACGAGTTTTCGTCTTCAGATAGCTCATTTTGATAATCAGATATTTCAGTTTCCTGATACTATCAAGAAGAATTGGAAAGAACTGATTAGTAGTCCAAAGACGAGCATTGGTATTGTTGCACTTCTCGCAGCAGGCTATAATGGTTCTATGACTCGAATTATGGAAGAGGTATTTGGAAAAGAATACAAAAAATCATCTCTTGATATTGCAGAATGTAAGCAAAAACTCTCAGTTAAAAATATAGTAACTGCTATGGATAGAGCAAAAGAGCGAGATATAGCAGCTATTCTTGAGACCCGTAAACAAAAACCATATCAAGACAAGAAAACTAAGAAATTGGTTCAGCCACCTGATCTTCCCTTGACACAAGAGCAACAAGAGAAGATCCAAAAACGTACTGCAACCTATAAAGAATCCATGACCTATGTACTCAAAGCAGACTATGTTTGGCAATATCTCTCCAAGAAGTATCCTGACAAGTTTAATTGATAAAAATTATCACTTTACAAGGATTTCTTTATCTTTTTTTGTCATTTTTTTTATCTCATATTCTCTTCTTGATGCTTCGCTCCGATTCTCGAAAGATTCCGAATATATGATTTCTACTGGCCTACGGATTCGGGTATATTTGGCTCATTTTTCACTCTCGTTGTGTTCAGTGATTCTTCGGTCCAGATCAGTGGTGATACCCGTATAGAGCGTAGTATCTGCACAACGGAGTATGTAGAGGAAATATATAGACATTATTTATTGAATGTTTTGGGTTTATGTAAAAATGATACAAGCACAAAACTAATAATCATGAGTAAAAACCAAGCCGTGATCTTCTCTATTCCTACCATATGCCATACCTGGGATTGTGATGGGTATATCCATATTCGCATATATGTTGCTATATTTTCAGCAAACCATATAAATAGGGCTACAAGAGAAAATCAGAAAGCCAAGTTCATCGAATAGTATTTTTTATTTGGCTTAAAGTAAATTTTTGTTCTTCAGAAAGTTGCTAGTATTGCAATTATAATAATATACCGAACATCAAAAATAAAATGATGTGTAAAAAAATTTATATATATAGCAAGAGCTATCATTACTGTATATATTTTTTTTGGATATTGAGAGTATCTAAATTCAAATATTTTCCAAACTCTTGTAATATAGCTTCCAACTGCTGAATACATAAATCCTGCAAAGAGTGGAACTCAATAGATTCCTATGAAAAAATCTCACGGATATGACCATGATCAAATACTTGGATGAGTTTTAAATATTTCCATTATCATAGCAACGAAATGGAATATCATAATAATTCAGACTTCCTGATATGATTCATATTTTGACAGCACTAGAAATAGCTGAAATACTACTACTGCAATAAATAGAAAATCATATTGGTATATACTTCATTCAAGAGGATAGTAGTATCTACATCAGATTATAAGTAAGAGAATAAAGGCTCAAAAAAGACAAGCAAAGGCTTGTTTATATATAAAGAATAAAAAGTCAGAAAGTATTTTCTTCATAAAATTTATTTTCGTTTTAAAAGCTTGAATGGACTTGTGAATCCACTGATAATCTCCCAGTCTATCTGAGTTTCTTCTCTTAGGAACGCTACAAGTGCTATATTGGCTTTGCCATCCGTTGGAGTAGCCCGGAGTCGAATCTTGATGGTATCATCAGGAAGAGTAGTAATGTATTCATTTTTTTTGGCTCCTGGACTGACCTTGACTCGGATGGTATCAGGAAGAAGGGTAGGGAATTGCATAGATAAAACTATATATGAAATACGAATGAAAGCAAATAATGAAGCATATAAATAATCCCCTCAATTTTGAGGGGATTATTTATTATTCGAGTTCGAGATACTCATCGATACGTACTTGCCATACGAATTCATCGATATGTGAGACCATAATCATCGTTCCAGTATATTCATCAAGAGCTTTGGCGATTACTGGAAGGTGACGGAAGTTGATATGATTGGTTGGTTCATCGAGGATAAGGAGTCCTGGTTTTTCGAGAGCAAGTTTTGCAAACATCACGAGTCACTTCTGACCTTCTGAGAGAGCTCCAATCGGAGTTGCCATGAGTTCACCTGTGATGAGGAATCCTGATGCAAATGATCTGAGATCTTTGTCGAGTGCCTTGCGATCTGATGCCTCAAAGAGACAGTCATATACTTTTTGACTGAAATCAAGCGTAGAGAAATCTTGTCGATAGTAACCAATCTTTACATTTGGTCCGATTTTTACCCCTTTTGCTGTACCCTTGGCAATCGATTCCAGAAGGGTAGATTTTCCAATA
This sequence comes from Candidatus Altimarinota bacterium, assembly GCA_013268835.1. Lineage (GTDB taxonomy): Bacteria > Patescibacteriota > Gracilibacteria > BD1-5 > UBA2023 > JABFSX01. The sequence goes on from JABFSX010000015.1 coordinate 38,536, forward strand.
CCGTTTGGTCCTGAGAGTAGAAGATGTCGATTCTTTCCGAGAGATACATTTACCTCTTTCTCGATCGGAGTATGATTTCTGATTATCTGAAGGCTTGTAATCTCTATAATCTGCCCACCAACACCTTCTTGGTTTGGGATTGTAAACTCACGAATTGTTTTATCTTCACGACGTACATCACCCTTACTTGCTTCGAGTTCTTCAGCTTTTTCAACCATTTTCTTCGCAACAGCTCGGAGCTTTCCTCACTTATGAGCAAACACGTTGGCTTGATCTTTGTTCGTTTGGATTTCTTTTTCGAGGCGAGCATTCTCCCGATTCTGAGATTCTATCTTTCGCTCTACTTGCTCTACGGCATCGTGGTAATTCCCGACAAATTGTTCTACTTTTTTTGTCCAGACGTCAAGATAGAGGATTCCATCAGTAAATTCGTTGAGAAATTCTGCATCATGGGAAATGACAAGTACTGTTTTTGGGTAACTCTTGAGAAACTCAGTCATATGCCAGATTCCATCACTATCAAGATTGTTCGTTGGTTCATCAAGAAGGAGAATATCAGGATCTTGAATAAGGGCTCCAGCGAGTAGGAGACGAGCTTGTTGTCCACCAGAAAAACTCTTGATTACTCGACTTAAGAAGTCTGCAAATACTATTTCTTTGGCAGGGAGAAAATTTACCGCTTCGAGTACATTTTGGATATCTCTGTCGATATTGTGTGCATCACTACGAGAGTATTTTCGGAAGTATGCCCCAAGAGTAAGCTCTTTGTCTTCTGGATGCATCACTTGGCGAGCAATGGCGATATGTTGTCCACTTGTGATAAGAATACGACCTTCATTGACCTTGTATTCACCAGTAATCATCTTGAAAATAGTTGATTTACCAGCCCCATTTTGTCCCATGAGAGTGATCTTAGATCCTTCACGTACAGAAAAACTTGTCTCATCAAGGAGCCATTTTGGTGCTACATATCCGTAAGTAACTTCGTCAAATCGGATAATTACATCTCACTTTGCCATATATTTCTGTGGTTAATATTATATATAATAGATTTTTCGAGAAGATTGTATAGAAAAGTGAGAAAAAATCAAAAAAAACTCTCAATATACTGAAGTTACTAAGAGTTTTTTATTATTTTAATTTAAATTTATCTCATTGTAGATGCTTTTTGAATTGCTTTTCACATGATTTGTTGAATTCTTTTATTATTTGATATCTGTGTATTTTGGCTCTTTTGAACTCTTTTTATACATTTTTCTCTAGTTATTCTTTCTAATTTACTATCTTTCACTCGCATAGTGAATACATATCTTCTTGAATTTCATTCCACATCTTCCATTAGCCATTTTTTCTCTTCTTCTTGAAATAATGCAAATATATATCCAGAAATCCTTTCTATTCAAGGCGGAGAATATGATGCTCTTGTTTTTTGATCGTATATATCTTTTCAGGGGATGATATAGTGATCTTTTTTAATTTTATTTAAGAATTCATAATAAATAACTCCATTTTTACTAGCAATACGTAGAAAGAGTACGCCATCAGGAAGTTCTGATAATTTCTTGCAGGATGCAGAAAAATTTTCAACTGAATAAATACCTCTTTCCTCTATTGGAGGTATTCCGATCGATGATGAGAGAGCTTCAGTCATATGTGTAGAATATCATAATATTGATTATTATACAATTTTCATCATAAAAAAAGCCCTATTTTTTAGGACTTTTTGAATTATCTATGGTGGGAATGCCCGGGCTCGAACCGGGGACCATCGCCTTAAAAGGGCGTTGCTCTACCAACTGAGCTACATTCCCATAACTTTTAGAGTAGCTGACGGGCAGATAATATACAAAAACAAACTTTTGTCGAATTTATTTTTATTTTTCTCGCCTTTTTCCGTTGCATAACGCCCAAAAACGTATATACTCAGGCACATATTTTTCCATGAAAATCACTTCTATTTTCTCTCGCATTCCTTTTAAGAAATATCTCGCTGGATTCCTTGTATCTGTTATATTGATATCACAGACAATCCACGTGGATTTTTTTGATCGTGCTAGTGCAGGTCCTGAGAACTATCGTGACATTGTATCGATAATTGTTGATGAGAGTACATATAAATCTGAACGTAATCGAATACTTCGTTATGCTGATGATATTGCTGGATATCTTTGAGGAGTTCGAACTTCTATTTTTGTAGTTGATAAAAATACTCCTGTATCTACCATTGCAACTAAAAATGAAAAACTCTATTATGAGTGAGATGGTGAGGCTGGTACTTCATTTCTTGTGGGAACTGTATTGATTGGGGATATTCCTCTTCCTATGGTTGAGAAGGATGGAACTAATTTCCCAAGTGTATATCCATATGTAGATTTTGACGATAAAGTATTTGTCTATGATAAATCGAGTGATCAGTATTCTTATAATCAAGAGAATGATGGTATTGAATCTGCAGAAATTTGGCATGGGGTTATTAATCCAGCTACGGGTCGGAGTTGGTCTGGTGCTATAGATATACAAAAAATCTGACAATTTCTAGATAAGACACATGATTTTTATATAAAATCTGGAAAATTTACTCCAAGTACAATACCCCCAAAGGTATTTTATTATGATGGTCATAGTGAATGAAAAAGCATCAATCCTCGTGCACTTTTTCAATATAGTCTTTATATAGCAAATATAGAGAATATGGCGTATGGTCGTTATACAAAACACCTACTTCGAGACATCTCTAAGGTACTTACTGATTTCGATAAAAAAACAGAAGATCCAGAAATAACAAGTATGTTTTCTGAACTTGGAATTTCTCCTGGAAATGATACTCTTTCTGAGGAACAAATAAAAAAGCTTCCAGATATTCAATC
>JABFSX010000011.1 GCA_013268835.1 Candidatus Altimarinota bacterium
TATATGGGAATGGAACACAATCAGGCACACTATGATACGAATATCTGGAATGCTGATCCATTCCGTCTTATGACCACTCCGATTGTGAATCCGCTGGATAGCTGGGTACTCTCAAAACTTCAGGTACTTATCGGGCAAGTTCATGATGCTATGGAAGGATATGATGTCTCTCGTGGATGTCGTGCCATTGTAGACTATATGGATGAGCTCACGAATTGGTATGTTCGACTCTCTCGTCGCAGATTCTGGGAATCAGGTATGACAGCAGACAAGAAATCAGCTTATCAGACACTTCATATGGTTCTCAGTGAATTATCCAAGCTTCTTGCTCCATTGATGCCATTTCTTTCCGAGAGCATCTATCAAGGACTTACTTGAAGGGAATCTGTACATCTGGAATATATCACTCGTCCAAATCGTCATCTGATTGCAAATGATCTCAATCGAGATATGGAAATCTGTGAACATATTGTGTCATTGGGTCTTGCTCTCCGCAGTCGCAAAAATATCCGAGTTCGTCAGCCACTTGCATCGGTTACAATCACCAGAGAACTGAGTTCATACTACCAGATGATTATTCGTGATGAGCTCAATGTAAAAGAGGTGAAGTTCGAAGATCCAGAGAAACTTGCCAAGAAAATCTGTAAACCAGATGCCCGTAAGATTGGTCCAAAATATGGAAAAGATGTACAAAAAGTTATCGTGGAAGCAAAGAATGGAAACTTCGTAGAGAAAGATGATGGAATCATTGATGTTGGTGGATTTATCCTCGAACCAGGAGAATATACAATGGAATATCTTCCGCTTGAAGGAACACTCGATGTAGAAGGTTGATATGGTATGGTTGTTGCGCTCGATACGACTATCACTGAATCTCTCAAGCTCGAATGATATGCTCGAGATATCATTCGTCTGATACAAGATATGCGAAAAGAAGCTGATTATGCGGTGATCGATCGTATACAGATATCAATCTCTGGAGAATGAACTCAATCGATAGTTGATCAATTTGGTGATATGATATCGAGTGAGACACTTTCCACTTTTGGGGAAATATCATCCCCTGATGTTCAAAAAAATGAATCTATAGACGAACAAATATCTCTTTGTATCAAGGTAAAAAAGAATGTATAACATAAAAAAGGCAGTAAATACTGCCTTTTTTGCTAATTTAGTTCATAAAATAGTATTAAATGCATAAAAAAGTAAAAGAAAATTGACTAAATTAATAAAAAATTAATAATTGTATGTATAATGTATTTAATTAATTATTATTACTATGCATATAACTATTGTTGATGATGAAAAAGTACTTGGTTCAAAAATCAAGAAAAAACTCGAAAATGAGTGATATGCTGTAAGTGCTTTCTATAGTTATGAAGAATTTATGGCACAAGGTGATGCTAATTCTCAATTGTATATTGTAGATATATCCCTTTGAGATGGAAGTGGATTCGATATTATAACGTGGTTAAGATGAAAAGTTGATTGTAAGGCACCTATTATGATTATGTCCGGTTATGGTGATAGTGAAAAAATCATCTATGGACTCAATATTGGAGCTGATGACTATCTGACGAAGCCGTTTGTACCTGATGAACTCACCGCAAGAGTGAAGGCTCTTTTGCGCCGACCAGTCAATATGACCTCACAAAAACTTCTTACTTATAAAAATATTACATTTGATCCTTCTTCAAAAGAAGTAATGGTATGAAATGCAAAATTACACCTTGGACATAAAGAGAAGATGATTCTGGAATTTTTTATGATTAATCAGGAACAGATTATTAGCAGGGAGAAGCTTATAACGTATATATGGTGATGAAATTATATTGGTGATGTAACTGATAATACTATTAATGTTACTCTTTCAAAGCTTCGAAAAAAGGTTTGACCACAACTCAATCTTAGAACGATGTATAATCACGGATATATTCTAGACTAGTTTTTTGGTTGGAATATATATCATTCTCATCTTACATTGGATATCCAATCAGATATTTCATAAGGTTCTAATGCTTTTTTGAGTCGCAATATTGCTATTCGGAGATTCCTTTTTACTTCCAAAGTATGATCTCACCATATTTTCTCTTTTAGATATTCTTCTTTGAGGATTTTTTCTGAGTGAGAAAAAAATAATGAAAGGAGATATTTATTCATTCGAGTAAGCATAATTCCTGCACCATCTTTATAGAATTGATTTTTATCAAGATTATATTCAAGTCCATTGATAGTATATATTTTTCAGATGAGCTCTATTCAGAAAAATTGATACTGTCTAAACCAATTGAGTACTCTCAATTCAAGTTCTTTGAGTCGAATAGGTTTAATGAGATAGTCGCTTGCTCAGAGATCAAATGCTGTTCTGAGTACATCAATTTCAGATCTTCAACTTAGAACAATGATGGGAATTTTTATATTTCTTTCTCGGATAAGTTGGATAATTTTATATCACCATAAATCAATACTATTTTCTCATAATTGAAGATCTGTGATAATGATATCATAAGTAGAAATAAATGGAAGTTCTGTTATGAACTCCAATGGGGAATGGAGTATCTTGATTCTATTAGATATAATTTTAGCATCAAATACATTTGCAATCTGATAGGCAAGGGTCTCATCATCTTCTATAATCAGAATATTCATATTATATGATAGGTATTGTAATTGAAAACATTGCACCATGTAATGAAGGTGAGACAGAGGCTTTTATGATGCCATTGTGCATCGAGATTATCTTTTTGCAAAGATAGAGTCCCATACCAAGTCAAACGGTTCATCGATTTCATGTGGAATATTTATCAAATATATCCTTGATTTCAATTCATTCAAATCATTTTCCATTATCTTCTATAGAAATATAGAGATTATTTCATTTTTTATTGGCTGATATTATAATAATGGGATTATTGGTATCACTGATAAATTTTACAGCATTATCGAGAAGATTATTGATGACCTGTTGAATCTGGATTTTATCAATAGCCATGAATCATATATTTTTATCTATTTTTGATTGAAATGAGACTCATGAGTGGACGTGAGAAAAAAGTTCCACTTCATATTCGAGGAATTTTCCGAATTCTATATTTTCTCGGAAGAGATTCACGGAATGAGTATCATAGTATTGTACTGAAAAAAGTTTTGATATTAGTCCTCCAGTCCTAACTAATTGTTTATTAAGAATTGAGAGTTCTTCTTTGAGTTTTTCTGGCTTAATCGTATCTGAATCAAGATCATCAATGATGCTATCTGATTGAAATATTGCTGATCCTATTGGGGAACGTATCTCATGAGAAATAATGCTGATAAACTCTTTTTGGCGATTAATAATATTATTATATTCTATAGTTTTTTCGTCTACTTTTTTATCAAGATTCGTTGAAAGCTCCTCAATAGTTACATATGTTCGAATGTACTTGAGATGAATTTCTAGAAAAAAAGAAAACGATTGTATTTCATCTATTTCAATTTTTGTATAAAAATCTCCAAGAGGTTTTGGTCAAAACTTAAGGAGCCCAATAATATGACCATTTGTACTATGTAATGGCAATATAAGGAAATCATTTTTGAAAACTTCATTCCCAATTTTTGATATATCTATACTATTTTTGTGTTCTTCTATGAATACAAAATCATTGATGAAAATTGTATTTCCGGGTATAGAAAAAAAGTTATTGAGTTGAATTCTTTTTTCTATTTCAGGTATTAGTAGTAATTCACAGGAAGATGTTTTGAATACATTATTCATGCAAATTCTTAATTCTTTTTGCAGGTTTTCGATATTGGTAATTTGAGAAATTCTCTTTTGGAGAGATTGCATTGTGGCATGTAGCTGGGCTTGTCAGATAACTCCCAAAAATTGCCTTCGTAGATAGGTGTATATAATCTGATAAACAGTAAGTCCAATTAAAAATTTTATTATAAATTCTGTAAAATTATCTACTAACCAATAGTTATTTATAGATCAAACATGAATTTCTTTTAGTGATAGTTCAAGTATACCCATTATGACCATCACTAATCAAAAAGATATAAGAAAAATAATTAATTTTGCTATACCATAACCGATTGAGGAAAAGTAGTATCTTGTTATAGTGTAGTGTAGAAATACTATAAAAGTTAGATAAATAAATATAATTTCCTTTTCAAGTATCCAGATTCACAAGAGTGGTAGGAAAACTTGTAATGTTATAAGTAGCAATAATCAGGTATACGTTGCGATAACAATATTTCGTATTCGTATGCGATCAAGTCCATTATTTTCAAATACTTTTTTATAAGAAAAATAAGTAAATAAAGTAATAAAAAATATATAGGTTATTGGCACCAATAAAAATACGCTTCCATATATTTCTCGATACACCTTATCTGTTTCTGAAAAGTGTATATCAGATATGATGTACGGAGTAAAAACAAAGAATATTATAATTCAAAGAAATATTGAAATGATTTTTAATATTTTCGTTAATGATACTTTTTTGGTTTTATTCTGAAAGAAATATACAAAAAAAAGTAGATTGTAAACACTAATTATTCATGTCGCAAAGGCAATTCTAGTAATGTAAAGCAGAGCATCCGGATTAGTGATTCCAGAAAAAAATAAAAAATATAGCCCATTCCATATTGATGCAAAGAATACAAATAGAAAAAAGAACAATCAAGATAAATTTCTATACCGATGCCAAATTTGTCCTCAAAGAAAAATGGCAAATAAAATGGAGAATCAGTATAAAAATCAATATAAATACATTATGTATAAGCTTTAAGTGGTGGCGAGTTTTCTTAAAAAAGCTCGAGGTCATCTTGCAAAGCTATCTTGAAATGATTGTACTGAGTCAGGAAGTATAATGAGGTCACTTTCATAGTTTTCGGCCGTATTGGAAATATGAGGAGTGTTCATTATTTTCTTTATCTCAAGTGATACTCATCAAGAAGCTATAAATACCCTATGGATCGGATTATACTTATCCAGTTCCATAATTCAAGGAATAGTTCACCCTATTTCTAGGAGAGTTTTTCATGCAGATTGCAATATGCTAAAAAAATGAAATGGATTTCGGAATTTTTCTATAAAACCAAGTGTTGAGAATGCTATCATATCTTGGGGATTATATCAGAGAATTTCTTTGATTCTATCTCGTATTTTTTCGATTCATATCGAAGCATAATGATCTTGTAACTCGTAATTGAAAATTTTTTCAAAAGTATCTTTATAATATAATGCAGTTCCAACTATATTTCACTTTTCTTTTACAAGACCAAGTCTTGAGAGTTTACTTGTGAGAAGTTTATCTTTTATACTTTGAATATGTTCAGGTCAATAGATGAAATTCGTATCTCATCCACAGCATGGACATTGTATTGTATTTAGATTCAGTATACGCGTAATATCTGTTACGGTATTTTCATATATCTCTTTTGCTAAATGTCAGAATATTTCTTTTTTTCCTTGTATTTTTCAACAAGTAGTACATTTTATATATTCTCCAATACTTTGAGCCCACATGTCTTGAATAACCTCATAGAGTTCTTGAAAATCTTTATCTGAGAGAGATTGTGCCTCTACTTTCATTATATCGATATCACAAGTAATATTTTTCATAAGATATTTTTTAAGAAATAGATAATTTCTTTATATCAATGAATTGTTACTTAACTGTTACTATTTCGATAAATCATATAATTATGTATATACCCATATGAGTATATACATAATTACTTATTTATTCATAAAAATTATATTTTTATACTAAATTATTTTTTAAGAAATTTGTTATTATTTCTGAATTAGATATATGGTATTGACAGATATATTTTTCGTATATAGTAGATGCAAATTTTTCTAGTGTTTTTTCTTATTTCAGATATTGAATTGTTCCATAATTTTGATTATTTATGTTGTTTCTGCTTCCAATTATTATACTTTCAGCTGTTTTGCTTACCTGGACTTTTATGATGTCCAGTATTATTGTTGGTATTTTTCCTATATTCACGAGCGGACTTATTATTATTTCCTTGTTTGGTACACTTTCATTTTTGATGGGTATTGTTGGCGCAAATGTATGGCCAAGACTGCTTTTTAGTAGGATGTATTTTTTGTGAGCTATATCACTTGGTAGTATTACGGTGGCATGATTTATCGCTACCATCATGTTATTAGCTGGAAATTTTTTTGAACATTCGTATGAGCATATTTTTTGGATTGTTTCTTTTATATTTTTGGCGATTTCAATAAATGTTTGGGCTATATATTCTAGTTGGGTTCCAAGAATTAAGAAGTATAATATAAAGTTCAACAAAGATCATCTTTGGCATGGTAAGAAAATAGCCATGATTGCTGATACTCATTATGGAAATATCTATTGAGTCAAAGAAGCACGTTCTCTCGTAACAAGAATTAATGCACTCAATCCTGAGATTGTAATTATTCCTGGTGACTTTTTTGATGGACCACTTATTGACTACGCAAGTATCGTTCGGGAATTTGGCTGTATTAATGCAGAATTCGGAGTTCTTTTTGCAAATTGAAATCATGAGGAGTATACACACACAAAAGAAATATTAAAAACCATAAAGAATCCAGTCCTTGGACTCAGGAGACCAAAGGCAACACAACATCTAAAAAATTCACTTTATGAATGTAATCAGGAAATTACGGTTATTAATAATGAAAAAATAGAAATAAATGGTATTGTATTCTCAGGAGTTACATATCATGATACTGAAGATATCGAAGGTCTTACAAAGAATCTTGATTCACTTTCACTTGAAAGTGAGAAGATCAATATCTTATTGAAGCATAAGCCAACATTGCATTCTACCTTAGAAAAATATCCTATTGATCTTGTGGTATCGTGACATACACATCAAGCACAAATGTGGCCATTTTCGTTGGTAACGTATATGATTTTTGGTAAATATGTCTATGGTAAAGTAGAGAACAATAATCTTATCTCTATAACGACAAGTTGAGTTGGGAGCTGGTGACCTCCTCATCGTCTTGGGACGAGGAGTGAGATAGTTCTATTGGAGATAGAATAAAATAAAAACCTTCTTAAAGAAGGTTTTTATTTTATTCTAGGAGAGTATCATAGATACTATACTCATAGTAAGTGCTACTAATATTATGGTAGTCCATCCTGTTATATGGATACCTGTGACAAATTCATCAGTTAGAATCACTACTACTATTGATATAATAAAGCCAATTAACCCAAGACTAAGTATTCTTAATGGAAGGGTGATAAGTCGAAGAATCCCCCCAATGACAAGATTTACTAGTCCAAGTATAAATGTAAATATGAGGAGGGAATTTGTGCCATCAGTAAGGCTGATGCCAGGAAGGTAATTGTAATACATAAGTAGATATATTGCAATTGCAGTAAATAGGAACCGAAGAAGAAATCTCATATTGTATAGTAAAAAGTATTTATCTAGAATAGGTAAATCTACCATAGATATTAAAATGATATATAAAAATATGTAAGTTCAAAATAAAATGTAATATTTTTGCATATTTTTATTTTTTATAGTATACTCGGATGGTGTTATTATTTCTTATCTTTTTTTTTATGGGACTATTCGATAGTATTATTGGATCAGCTAATGAAGAAGCTGAACCACTCGATATGTGAACAATTGTAGATGCACCTGCCACTATTGAGGATGTAGTTGCGGATATTGCAACAGATTCTGCTGGAACTGGTGATTCATCTGGAGCCACTGGAACTGGTGATTCATCTGGAACAACTGATCCTACGGCTGGAGTTATCAATCTTATTGGTGCAGAAGTGGATTCTACAGTGGTATCTGATGCTATTCCTAGTATCGATATTGGTGGTGATATTGGTGTAGATTTCTTTGGTACCGATTCGGTAGATGTATCTCCAATAGATATCCCAGTAGCAAATATTGCTATTGCGACAGAATCAGTAGTGAGTGATGTAGAAACTCCAGTTTCTGATGTTGCACTTCCTGAGATTACAACAACTCAAGTAGAAGAAACTGTTAGTGCTACATCTGATAGCTTGGCTGGTTTTTCAGATGATCTACTCGCTCAGGTCTCTGATATCGCAATTCCTTCAGAAGAGGTAACTCCTCTAGAGGCAATTCTTCCTGTCGTGGAAGAGTCTCAGATTGCAACAGAGACACCCGAGTCACTTGATGATAAGATTGAGGAATTTGTTTCAGAACTTGAAGAACTCAAGGCTGAAGATGATGTACTTATTCAAGAAAAAGAAGCTGCAATTGCTGAACTCGAAAAAGAAACATCAGCCCTCGAGAAAGAAGTTAAAAAAATTCAGGCTGAAGAAAAGAAAATCGAGACTGCTATCGGCTCACTTACTGGTAAGGCAAAATAATAGATACTTATATTTAATAGATTTGTTTCTGTAATGAGTACGAGGTAATCCATATTTTTCTTGGGTCGCCTCGTACTTTATGCTTATGCTAGAATTTAATTGTTTATTCTTTTTATGAAATATTTTTTTACAGGCATCTTAGTTTTCTTGATATCAAGTATATTTTTATATACTTTTTGATATGCATCAGTAGATATTCCTGGTACAGCTCAGATTACGGCCGCTTCGATTGAGGTAAATATTGCAAATGATGGTTCCGTAACAAGTGCCAAGGATTTTTGATTTCAAATTCTTCAAATACTCAAGATAGCCGTTTCAGGTGTTGCCATCATATATATGGTCCTCATAGGTGCATATATGGTAATAGGCTCCGACTCAGAAGATACAGTGAAGACCCAAAGAAAACAGATCATATATGCTATTGTGGCATTTTTATTTCTCAATCTCCCGAGTCTTGCATATACAGTATTTTTTCTGGATACAACAGGAGTATCGGTTACACCAGCAGCTAGTTGGTCATCGATGGATAATTGATTTTTCTGGAATAATGCATGATTTGAGGGGATATTCGGTAACATAGTGGCATTCTTACGAGTATTTATCTTTGGTGCTGCCGTAACAATGTTTACTTGGTGATTTT
>JABFSX010000021.1 GCA_013268835.1 Candidatus Altimarinota bacterium
CGTATCTGAATTTGGGGAGTTATAGTAATAATTGTTTTTGCTACAGCAAAATGGAAAATAAATAAAAGTAGAGTCATAGACATAATGAGTCCTACGATAATCAAGAAAAAATGAGAGCCATTTTTTTTAAGATGAATAATTTTTTTCTTTGATTCTGTTTTTTGAAAGAGCAAAAACCATATGTACTGTATTCCTCGTTTTATTTCATAGCGAAAATACTCAAACATCGTCATATTATGGAGGGCAATATCTTTTTCTCCATAATGTCGATTGAATTCTGCTTGAGATCCAGTTTTTTCGATTTCTATACCAAGAGAACTTGCTATCATAATAGCGGAGTTATCAGAAAGAATAACTTGATATATGTCGCTTGGGAGTCGTCGAGAAAGTACGAGAAAAAAATCTCTAGAGAGTACAAAACTTGTATCAGTGAGGTCAATAATAAGAAATCAAGGATTTTCCTTATATTCCTTAGTAATATATTTGAGTGCCATCATCTGAGACATGGTATGCGTGATGCGAATTGTTTTTTTATTCATATTGGTACAAGATGTAACGAAGTATACGAACGAGTGGATCTTTCTTTACGAGGAGGAGTTCACTTGCCATAAGGGCAAGTCCATGAGTCATACAATCATCATGATGAAGTGTTTCATCTCCTATTTGATAGATTCTTTTTTTATTGATTTCATATCCGAGCTTTTCTTCTATGATTTTACTAAATTCTTCTAAGATAGCATTGTTTTCGAAAATATTTCAGTGTAGAAAAAGATTATTAAATTGTATATTAATATGTTCAGTATTGAGATATCCAAAAAGAGCATCTTGAATATATAAGAAAAACTCATCAAGACTTTCTCGATATTTCTCATTTTTGAAAAGTTCAGGACTACAGAGCATATTCTCTATTTGCAAAAATGAGAGATTTTTTCCATGGAATGAGATGAGCTCCATAAGCATTTCAGTACCACAACTAAATACTTCAAATCCAAGAATTCGATTTGAGTCCATAAGCGTTATCGTTGTATGCTGATATCATATATCAACAATACAAATACTCTCAGTTATATAACCAGATGCTTCGATAAGTTTTGGGAGTATGAGTGGCTCTGGTATAAGTGAGATGATTTTCTTTCCGAGACTAGATACTACAGAGCGTATAATATTGAATTCACTTGATGGTACAAATATATTAAGTACAGTAAGTCGAATTCTTCCTCCACTAAATCCTATTGGATTTGTAATTGTTCGTCAGTCGATCGTAATATCGATAATGGTTGATGATACCAGACGAAGATCATCGTTGATCACTCCAAATTGTTTTCGACTTTTGGCACGAGCTCGTTCAAAAGATTCTGATTCGGTTCTTTTTATCATCCCATCTATCTCGTTCATAGTTAGGATGCTATCCTTATCGGCCCGTATATATTGGGCAGTAATAGAATCAGAAATAAATGAATGAGATGGAAAACTCATGATTACGTCACTTGGAATTGTGTCTGATGATTCTGCTGATTGAATAAGAGATTGTTCAATGCTCCGTACAACACCCGAGATATCAGCAATAGTACCTTGATAAAAATTTTTTCGACTCTGTCGTACACTCGAAAAACCAGTACAAGTAAGTGCTGATTCAGATATATCATAAATACCAGCTCTAACACGATAGAGTCCGAGATCAATGGCTATAAATCTATGATAATCACGGATATGCGTCAGGCGGAACGACATGAAAAAATCGAGAACAAAATATGAAACAAAAATACGTCATAATCATATAGAAATCAAAAAAAAATCAACTAGAAATCTTTAATTTCTGAGATTACTTGAGCTATTCGTTTTCCTGTACCTAGATAGGTATTTCCATAGTTATTACTTATTTTCATAATTTGCAAAAATAGTAAACATATGACATACTTGATACACGTATGAAAGCACATTCACTTATTACATCGCGAAGAAATAGCTTTTTTAGTATTATTGCTTGGATACTTATGAATATATCCACAACGATACTCTATCGTTATGTGATCAGTGCTCCTCGTTGGAATCCTGCAGAATTAGGATATATAGATACAACTTATCAGCTTGTATGGATACTTATTGTTGTAATTATTCTTGTTCATATTATTAGTTTGATATTTCGGGAAATTGAACATTCCTTCATAGTGGAGGGAGCTGTTATTAAGCGTTTTTTTCCACTTATAAAAGTTATTACGCTTTCAGCGATATGGATTATAGGATGATTTTATGTGCTTGATAATTTGCATATTAATACAAGTAGTATTCTCACAGGTGCTGGAATCTGATGAGTTCTTCTTGCGATCGCCAGTCGCGATATTATCACCAATCTTTTTGGTAGCCTCTCGATACTTCTTTCTCGTACTTTTGAAATCGGGGAAATCATACGTATTCAGATGCGATCATGAGTTATGTACGAATGACTTGTAGAAGAGATTACCCTCAATTATACTAAGATGACAAGACTCACAGGGGAAGTTGTTTTTATCCCCAATCGTCTTATCTATACAGAAACTCTTGAGAATATATCTCGCCGAAGATTTTTTGATTATACCTATCGTATTCCATTTCGAAAACAGTCAGATATGAATGATATAAAAACTCGTATGAGAATCATAGAGTGAAAAATTGCAAGTTATTATCCTATTGAGGTTACCTATGATACAGAGATTCCAAATGCAGTTGATCTTGTATATAAGATTACTATACTTCTTCCAGAAGAAAATGAAGTTTTTGATTCTGAGATGAGACACTTTCTTATGGAACATATTTTTATAGAAGCCGTACGGGAAAGTACTGAATCAAAGGTTGCTTCACTCACATCAAATTTGCAAAAATAAAAATCCTACTATAATCGGTGGGATTTTTTGTACCTCAACTTCTCTCAATATGTCCAATCTTGTTTTTATACTTTCGAGCCTTTTGATTACGGCAATACTTACTATATTGATAATGCCTTGGGGGATTAGACTTTTTATAAAACTTGGGTTAGGGAAAAATATTCGATCTGAATGACTTATTGGGGCAGCTACTGAATTTGCAGGTTTACACGCTGGGAAGAAGGGGACTCCAACAATGGGAGGTGTTATTATTATTGGAATTATACTTTTAGTGGTTTTTCTCTCTGTGATTGCCCAATACTTTGGTACTGGACTTTCTGATATATTTGGTGTGAGTTTTCGGTATAGCTTGTGGAACCGATGAGAGACATATATTGTGATTTTCACACTCGTAAGTGTTGGGCTCATAGGTCTTGTTGATGATTATCTTAATATTCGAGAGATATGACGAACCAAATGACTCTCTGCAAAAGTAAAAATGCTTCTATTGATAATTTTTGCTTTTATATGAGCGTACTGGTTTTATGATAAATTATGATATACAGGAATCAATCTCCCATTCTATGGACATGCAGAACTCGGAATTCTCTATATACCGCTATTTATATTGATATTTATTGCAACGGCTAATAGCGTAAATATTACCGATGGTCTTGATGGTCTTGCTTGAGGCTTACTTTTATTTCAATTTTTGGCATATGGTGCTATTACGTATATGCAAGGGATGTTTATCCTTTCGGCTTTTTGCCTTATTATTGTTGGTGTACTAATGGGGTTTCTTTGGTTTAATATTCATCCAGCTCAGATTTTTATGGGAGATACTGGATCTTTGGCACTTGGAGCGACACTTGCAGTTATTGCTATGATGACTGATACACTTTTGGCTTTTATCGTTATGAGTAGTATTTTTATAGGCGAGACACTATCGGTGATAGTACAAATGACGAGTAAGAAGTTTAGAAATGGAAAAAAAATATTTCGTATTGCTCCATTTCATCATCATTTGGAAGCTATTGGTTGGGATGAAGAGACGATTGTAATGCGACTATGGCTTCTTGGTATGATTCTTACCATTGCAGGAACTATTATGGCGCTTATTGGGAATTTATAATCGACTATAGAATTGATAACTATATGTATTCAAGTGTATAGTGGTTTTTCCGCATCGTAGAGCCACTTCCGCATTAGGAAGGGAAGTCTGCTATCCCCCTAGTATCCTCTATTAGAAAAGGAAAAATAGCTATTGACAAGATATATTTCCTTTAAAATATGAAAATAAAATTGCATTTATTTTTCCTCTGCCTATAATGGGTCCTGTCCTTTATTTCTTAATTTTTTCGAACCATGAAAAAGCAGGACTTTATTAAAGCTGTTGCAGCAAAGGCTGGACTCAGTCAAGATGCTGTAACAAAAGCTCTCACGGCTCAGATCGAAGTAATCACTAAATCACTTAAAAAAGGTGAAGAAGTGAACGTTACTGGTTTCGGTGCATGGAAGATCTCAAATCGTGCAGCTCGTAATGGTGTAAATCCAAAAACAGGTGCAAAGATTCAAATCGCTGCTATGAAGACTCCTGTCTTCCGAGCTGGAAAGACTCTCAAGGAAGCAGTTCGCTAGTCGTCTGTATTCTATAAAAAATACCCTAAATTTAGGGTATTTTTTTGCTTTTTATTTAAAAGAGGTATATAATTGCCTTATATTTAATAAAAGTATATCCAATGTTTTCTTGCGATATTAGTCATCTGAGTTATGAAGAGGCAGTAAAAAGTCTTTATGACTCTATTACGGATCCAAATAATATATCATGTCAGATTATTTTTGTTGCAGAGCATAGTCGCTCAAAAATTATCCGAGATTTTGTGGGTCACATCTTCGATATTCATTATATTTATCATCCTTGGCGAGGTCGATTGGTTCTTATTACTGATGAACTTGTTAATAACGCCATTGAACATGGTAGTAATCCTGGCGATATCGATAGTTGTATTGTTGAATCAGGAATCAATGCAATTGGTGAATTTTTTATTAATCTTGAGGTTCATGACACGGGTCGGGGGATAGATGCAGATGACACTAAACATCTGGATGCTATTAGAGATAGTAGACTCCAAGATACTACAGATAATGGTGTATATATGGAAAAACGAGGAAGGGGACTGTTCCATATTACAGAGAAACTCGTAGATCGCCTTACATTCTCTACAAGTCCAAGAGGTGGACTCGCAGTAAAGATAGAAAAAAGTATACCAAGATCTATTCCAGTTACAGATCCAGCTTCTAAATAGAGGTTGGATTTTTTTCTTGCATATCTCTTAAAATCTGTATCATATTTGTATGATACCTTTTCACAGAATTTACAGTTGGCTTTTTAAGTCATTTAATATCTCGGGAGAAACACTTCTCATCGATAGGCTGATCTCAGAATGATATCAAGAATTTATGATTATTAAAAGATCATGGATTTTTGCTCTATTTATGCTCTGGATTCCATTGGCAATCCTTGGTCTCTCAGGAGTGAGTGTTTTTATAGCACATAGCAGTATAGATATCGAATCTATCAAATATACTCTTATATCTGGGAATATTCTCATGGCTTTTATATTGATAGTGTCTTCACTCAATTATATTAGACATTTTAGATCGATTCACTACGAACCATATATCACTCATGATATGACCAAGTCGAGGGATGAGCTTGCTCAATGAGATAAATACTTTCAGTCATTTTTTAATTGGTCTATCACAAATCAATGGATTTTGGTGTGAATATTGATCATTGAAGCCGTATTGGTGCTATTGTATTGAAAGCAGATTGGATGACATTTTTGGATACTTGCGACTGATACTCTTGTTATTCTTCTAGAGATTGGACTCCTCAGAAAATATAGAAAAAGAATGATGGATCTTGAGATGGATTACAATATTATTGTTCCAGGAAAAATATTTTTTATCAATCAATCAGGATTACTCTCTGTAGTTCAGACTATTGATGGTGATAAAATAAAAACAGTACAATCAGTATTTCCGAGTAAAATCGCCAGCTTTTTTAATTATGGAACGGTTCATATCTTAACAGAGGGGGATTCTCAGGAGATGATGGGTACGATGAGTATGTACTATGTAACAAGCCCTGATGCTGTTGTTACATGTATTCACTCTCTTATAGATGATCCAGTAGATACAACAGCAAAAAAGGAAACACAAAAAATTGAACAATCATCACTTGGTGATAACAAATGAGAGGCAGAAGTAAATACATCAATAAAAGTTGAAACCCGTAGACATACCCTTGATACAAGGGAAAAAATCCGAGATGTTCTCAGGTAATTATCCAAGTATCCAATTTCCATTTTCAAAAATCTGTTTTTCTCCTATATAGACAGCTTCTAGGGCTATAAATACATCAATATGAAATCTCTGAATATCAGTTTTAGGGAGTTTTTTTCCGTATATTCCATGTTTTTTTCCGAGAGAAAGGTGTACTCAGATTTTTCTCTCATGGAAGTTGATGTCTGTGAGGGGAGTCTCTGTAGATGGAGCAGGATTGAGTCAGAATCCAAGTTCACGTACCATAACTTCTCATTCGAATTGAACAATCCAATTATAGAGTTTTGCAAACTCAGGAGGGAAGTCGTTACTCGGAAGAACTCGTCCATTTTTGATATTGAGCTCAAAAGGTTCACATATTTCAATAGAAAAATCTTCACGTGGATAGGTATCGATAAGGCATTTTCCATTCACATTTTCAAGATTTATAGCTTCCGTAAAAGTTTCTCCAATAGGAAATGTTCCACCCTTGTTTACTGATTGAGAATAGTCTCCTGTGTTACCGCGAATTTTCTCAAGAGGTCAAAAAGTGAGAAATTCACCATTGATAGATTGTACTCTTGTATTATCCGCCTGAGAAGAAAGTGACTCAAAATAATTCTGAAGATCTACATAAGTATCGGTTCTGTATACAAGGGAAGTGGTGAAGGTATCAAATTGGTTTTCAGGGATATATGCAAGATGATTGAATTCTACCACATGAATTCCACGATGAAAGAGCTCAAGCCTAATTCGAAATGTAGAAAGTCGAAAGTTTGTTGATTGAACAAGTATAACGATAGATCCCTTTGGGAGGGAAGTGAGTTCATTTTTGAGTGATTCAATCTCTGGATCAACTATTATCTCCTCATCTCATGTTGTTTTGAGTACAATATGATGATCAAGTCAGATTCTGGTATTTTCTTCAATATTATGTGAAGTGATTATTCGATTTTGCTCTTTGAGATGCGGATTATCAGGATTAATAAGTCCACCTCGATAGAGCGGTTGTGGGGGATTCTTAAATTCGCGAATAATCGCATTATCTAGTTTTGATAGTACAGATATCCAAGAATTAGAAAGTAGCTGTGCAAGTGGAGACTCAGTATCATATAAGAAGTATACAGATTGATTCGTATATCCCATATTTCGAGTTAGTATATCATAACATGATTGCTCAAGAGTGTTCATAGGGATATTATTAATTGTTGTCCTCAGTGTATAGAGATTTCTAAAAAGGCAAGCTCATATAATGAGAATAATTCTCATTATATGAGTAGAAAGAAAAATATACCAAAGTAATCCTTTACTGTAATAGAGAAGTTAAAAATTTTCTCATAGTGAAGTTTTTTTAATTTTTCCGAGTATTACATCGTCTGAATCAAATATTTTTTGATATAAAGTATCGTTTTTTTAAGAATATCTAAATTGAACTGAAAAATAGTTCTTTCAAAAATAAAGAAAATAATTTTATTTGATTTTATTTTTATATTGAAAATAATTACTACGAATTAAGTGCAAGCTAATTATAAAATTAGTTTGCATTCTTGCATATATTTTACTATAATCACTTCACATAAGTTACATTATGTGAAGTGATTGAAAATGTGATTCAATGAGATTAAGTATCTCATTGAATCAGAATACTTATGCTTTTACATTAAATCTTGAATTTCCTCATCTATAATTAGATGCGTAATCTTTTCAAGTAAATTCAATATCTTTTTTTCATGAAGTAAATCCGTGTCAGTTTCTATTAATCTTTCCCCAGTTATAAATAACATCTTCAGATGCTCCTAATTTTATAAGTAGTTTATTCACGCCACCGGACTTAGTTAGTCATAGTGAAATTCGGATTCGTCAAATAAGACGATTAATTACCTCTCTGTTTACGCTATTTGTTTTTCATTCAAGTACAATTTCTCTGATTTTTTCATTGGTACTTAATACGCGAATAAGAGCTCAAGAGAGGCCATCTCAAGCAAGTACTTCCCTATCCATTGCATCTTTATTTGTATCCCAAGTTTCTTTGATTATACTTGCTAAGTTAGCTACCTCCATAATTCATTTGTTATATATAACAAATATAATAAAATACTTATGTCAATATTAATGTAATTTTATGTCACTTTTTACTGCATTATCGAATTTTCTCATCTATCTTCGTCTTCATAAGTGAAGATCTCGAAGGACTCAGGAACAGTATGTATTTCATATCTGGCGTTTTATATCGTGGATTATTCAGGATTCTTCTGAATTCCAGTGAACTCGGATAGAATCGCTTCTTCCTCCTCAGAATAAAGATGATATCAAGAATTGGAGATCTCCTTTATTTGATTTGGCAAAAAAATATAGTGAACCAACGATTGAACAGATTACCAAAGAAGATTTTGATGCTTGGAGACTCTCACTTGCTGATTCGGGACTTTCAGTGAAAACAGTCAACGCACATATTATCACCATCAGAAGTTGGCTCAAATACTTAAAAAAACAACAAATTGCTTGTCTTGATCCTACTACACTTGATCTTATGAAGGTAGAAGATCGAGAAGTGACTTTTTTGACGAGTGAAGAGATCGAGAGATTTTTTGCGAGTATGCCTCATGAGACGATTCAATGAAAACGAGACTATGCCATCTCGATGTGTATATATTCTACTGGACTACGTATTTCTGAGCTTACTACCTTGAATCGCAATGATGTGAATCTTGAAACAATGGAATTCGCTGTACGAGGAAAGTGAGGAAAACTCCGAGTGGTATATCTTACAGAAGAGGCTCGTGATGCTATACAGGTATATCTCGTATCTCGTGATGATCATTTTACTCCTCTTTTTATTCGGCATAATTTTGCATCGGCGGATATCAACTCTTCCCTACTCGATAATGATACGGTTCGATTGACTCGATTTTTTATCACTAATATGGTAAAAAGTTATTGACTCAAAGCAGGAATCCTCAAAAATATGCACGCTCATACGCTTCGACATAGCTTTGCTACGACACTTCTGACGAATGGTGCCGATATACGCATTATCCAGGAGCTCCTCTGACATGCCTCGATAACGACTACTCAGGTATATACACACGTAACTAATCCAAAACTCAAAGAAGCTCATCAAAAATATCATAAATAATCTCTTATATCTGAGGTTCTTTTGGTGTTTTTTTTACTCGATATTGCTCAGCCCAAGAGATAATCTGCTCCTTACGTTCAACATTGCGTCGCCACTTCCCTACAAGTCCAATTGTTATAACGATACATTTATCCTCCAAATAATCGATATCCATCTTATACTTGTAGCCAATATAGGTCTGAAAATTCCCACAATTTTTCTTGGTAATAATCGGGAGTATTGTTTCGATTTCTGCTTTTAGTGCCTTGATGAATTCAGAAAATCCAATCGAATACGTTTCATAATCATATGGGATTTTTATGAGTTCTTTTCTGATACTCTCTACCTGGAGTTCTTCTCGGCGAATTGTTTCCGTGAGAAATCTATATCCAGGAATAGTAAAATGTCGACCAGTATTATCTCCATCATTGTCTTTTCCGAGGAGTCCAATCGTAAACATCCGAATAGAGATAATCTGTCCTTGTATATCTCCTATTCCAACCGTTTCACCAATCTTATATCTTCGAAGGATGATAAAAAATGCAAGAATCGATAATATAAAATCACGAAAAGTAACGATGAGTGCACCTGCAACAACTATGAAAAAGTTGGCACCAATACTTGTTCGGCTTACTAACAGAACGCCAAGTACAACCACAACGATTGCAACACGGATAATATCGATCACTTGTCATTTTTTGTAATACTCGAGATAATATTCAGGATTTTCTCTATCTGGAGTATCCTTTTGTATAGCAAAAATCCGTCGCTTGATAGATCTTTTTATGAAAATAGCAACAATCTCTACTAGTACTATACTAGTAATAAGGGATATTATGAGAGCATCTTTATCCCAGAGTTTTTCGAGAGCGATGAGGAATGTGGATATGATTTGTTCGAGGGGTTTCATAGATTTTTACTCTATTCGGATTGGATATTATTTCTTCAGTATATTTACGAATGTCTCACTCGGGATGGAGACTCGTCCAAATTGTTTCATTTTTTTCTTTCCTTCTTTTTGTTTTTCGAGGAGTTTTCGTTTTCGAGTGATGTCACCTCCATAGAGTTTCGCTGTCACATCTTTGCGAAGTGCCGAGAGATCTTCACGGGCTACCACATCAGCCCCAACAACTGCTTGTATAGCAATTGCGAATTGTGCTTTTGGAATATTTTCTTTGAGCTTTTCACAGATTCGTCCTCCGAGATATCGGGCTCGAGATCGGTGTACCATCATCGAGAAGGCATCTACAATATCACCCGCAACTCGGATATCCATCTTGACGATATCATCCATCTTGAACTTGATTGGTTCATAGTGGAGACTTGCATATCCTGATGAGAGTGATTTGAGGTCATCATAGTAGTCACCGACGAGCTCACTCATCGGGATCTCATAGTGGAGGATCACTCGATTGGCATCGAGATGTGTCTGATTTTTGAATATTCCTCTTCTCTCTTGTGCGAGACCCATAAGGTTTCCGATATATTCATTTGGAGTAATCATCTCAACTTTGGCGATTGGCTCTTCGATGTGGATATAGGTTCCAGGCTTTGGTACATCTTCAGGATTCGAGATGTAGAGATAGGTACATTCTCTTCCTTGAAACTCTACGAGTTCCCCTCTGGCTCGTGGGTAGAGTGCTACCTTATCTCCTCCGATAAGGAGCTTATAAGTTACCTGAGGACTGGTGATGATCACGTCCATATCATATTCTCTCCAGAGACGCTCCTTGACGATATCGAGATGGAGAAGTCCAAGAAAACCGCAACGGAATCCATATCCAAGTGCTGGTGATGCCTCATGTTCAGCTACGAGAGATGAGTCATTGAGCATGAGTTTTTCCATAGCATCTTTCATCTTTGGATATTCATCGGTCTCAACGGGGAATATTCCTGCATAGATATAGGGGGTGATTTTTTTGAATCCTTTGATAGGATTCTTATATTCTGGTAGGCCAGCATATACCGTATCTCCGACCCTTGCTTCTGCAATTGACTTGAGTCCGGTTACTACATATCCGATTTCTCCTTCATAGAGCACACTGGTTGGAGAATATTTTGGACGAAAACACCCCACTTCGAGTGCCTCAACCTTGGCTCCAGTATTGATAAATTCGAGTTTATCTCATTTTTTTATCTCACCACTGAATAGCTTCAGGTATACTACTACTCCCTTGTATGGATCGTATTGAGAATCAAAAATAAGTGCCTTAGTAACTCCTGTGGATGGATCTCATTCTCCATAGTCCATAACGAGATTGGAGTCTTTATCGAGTTTTTTTGGTTCTGGGATGACTCGGATGATCTCTTCGAGAATTGCCTCGACATTGATACCAGTTTTTGCAGAAACTGGGATGATATCTTCTTTTTTGCATCCGAGAAGATTGATAACTTCTTCGCTCACTCGGTCAACATCAGCACTCGGAAGATCAATCTTATTTAGTACTGGGATAATCGTGAGATCATTCTCCATGGCGAGATATACATTCGAGAGTGTCTGTGCTTCGATTCCTTGTGTAGCATCAACGACAAGAATAGCTCACTCGACGGATGCGAGTGAACGACTGACTTCATACTGAAAATCCACATGACCTGGAGTATCGATAAGATTGAGCTCTACTCACTTCCACTCCATACGAACGGGCGTGAGCTTGATAGTGATTCCCCGTTCACGTTCGAGATCCATCTGGTCGAGTGTCTGAGATTGCATCTCACGTTTTGCGAGAGTCCCAGTGATCTCCATAAGACGATCAGCAAGGGTTGATTTTCCGTGGTCGATATGAGCGATAATACAAAAATTTCGAATGGAAGTTGGTTTCATGAAGGTTTGAAAAAAATAATGATTTTTTAGTCAGGAGACTTTTGCACATCATACAAAAAACCAGCATAAAAGCAAAATCTAATACTAATCTTTTATTGTTAGATCACCTATATATTCATCGATATTAACAATGTTACTAAAAAATGCTTCCCAATATTTGCTTTTTCAAAAAATATATGCTAAAGTAACTTTACCTTATATTTCTTTTACCTATACGCATATGAAAAAGCATATCGAACAGTCTCGCCAGTATCTCGAAAAACGTGGTCACATGGTTGCATTCCTCATGATGGCACTCATGACTACCGCTTGGATCAATACTTTTCAAGAAGAAGTGAGCGCTGCAGTGATCTCTACATACTTTTAGAATATTTCACACAAAAAAACCTCCAAAATTGGAGGTTTTTTTGTTGTATAGCTGTATTTGTGTTATTTTAAAATAAATTTGCAAAAAATATACCTTTCGATACAATCCTTTTCGCATATTGGGAATTCGCCAAGTGGTAAGGCTCCGGACTCTGAATCCGGCATCGGGGGTTCGAATCCCTCATTCCCAACCATATTTTTTAAAAACCCTCTTTATAAAAGAGGGTTTTATGAATCTATTTTTCTTGTATTTTTTTCACATTTTCTTCTGTGAATTCCATTCCATATTTTTGAAAAAAGTATCATTTTATGATATTGCTGTATTCGATAAGGGTTCTAATATTAAACTTGAAATATTTTTTATCTATTGTTTCCCATCGATTCTGAATCGATGTTTTGATATCGCTAGTATCTATGCTTGTTATGATTATCCTCAATGATTGATTGAGTCTATTTTCAAAGTTTTCATTTTTCTTGAGGAGTATTCTTATGGAATCATATTTTGAATATATTTTTTTTTCGGCCTTCTCTTTTTCCTCTTCTTTTAGACTGTTATTATCAGGTATAATACCAAGATGTTTCATAACTCGGAATCGTAATTCATCAGCTTGAGTAATTTTGTTTATTTTACCTGTTCTATAGAGGTGACTGATAATATCTTCACTTTTTGCAAAAAAATTGGTGATATGATTTTTTCACTCTATTTCGGATTGATCATGTGCTACCTCGAGCATATCGATAATATCCTTTACAGCTTGCTCTGTACTTGTGATAATATTACTGGGAGTTTTTTTCCCTTGGATTGGCTGATTTCCAAGTTCTACCCATGGAAGAGATTCTTTCATATATTTTTTGCAAAAAAGATAGAAGTCTCTACAATTATTCCATAATTCACTTAAAAACACAAATTTCGTATGAAAATCATTGTTTGACTTCTTTTTATCGCTGCTGGTGCAGCAATAATACATTTTCGATTCACTATATATGAGTTTACTGGTGAGTGGGATTGGGCAAATAAGTATCTCAATAACACTATGGTTGCAATTATCATGATATGAATGGTACTCATCGGAATTGGTTCCGCATATCCTTTTGGTGCGTTTGACGATTTTTCTGCTACTGGAAGTATTACGAAGGACGAACAACAATTAAAAAAATCAAATCAGACATCTTCTAGTATATCGAAATAAGACGCATCTCTATGAGTTCTTTGATTTCAAATCGAAATCGAGCCTCAAGTCTATCATAGATATAGTAATCATCTTCATTATATTCGAGCGTAAAAATATCTTTTACTTTGTTTGTATCGATATCTTCAGTAGTTACTGATTTCACAGAGAGCCCCATCTGGTAAAGGATAGTAGTGAGCTCCATAAGGAGTCATCTTTTATCTCGCAAGATGCATTCGACAGTAAAAATAATTCCAGTTGATTCTGCGTCGTCGCTCCATTTGGCAAGCATTCGTCTCTCGAGTTCTATCTTATTAATATTCTCACAATCAAATCGATGAATTGTTACAATTCATTGACCAATTGCACCAACAATTTTCCTGTCTTTTACGGTTGGATTGCAACATTGAGCCATTTTATATGGTATATCTCGAGCCTTTCAGATAATCACATAGGCTCATTCGCTCTGTGTTTTATTTTTTTCATCGCGAGATTTCTTCTTTTCGTGTTCATTTTTTTCGTCAGTAATTTTTTCTCAGAGTTCTGTATGAATGATTTCATCATGGATAACTCTGAGTATACTACTTGGTTTTCTTGAAAGATTTCCGAGTTGTACCAAAACATCGTCACGTTCTTTCATATCCAGATTATGCCCGTCAACATTTCGTAGTATTGTGAGTTCTTTGTCGAGACCATGAGCATAATTCTTCATCAAGTAAGAGTTCAATATAGTTCTCCCCTTTTCTATAAAAAAGGAACGCTCTTCTCGATTAATGAACTGTCTAATATATTCTTTTGCTTTTGCAGTAGCAACAAAAGATAACCAGATTGGTTTTGGTTTACGGCTTTTGTCTGTGATAATCTCGATACTTTCACCATTTCGGAGCTTGTAATCAAGTGGTACTACGTGTCAATTTACCTTTGCTATCGTGACAGTATTTCAGAGATTGGAGTGGATTGAATATGCAAAATCAATCGGAGTGGATCATTTTGGCAATGTGATAATATCACCACGAGGTGTAAATATAAATATTTGATCTTCAAATACATTCATTTTCATCTCATGCATAAATTCTCCTCATCATTGTTCTGCATCGACGATTCATTTGATGGTTTGTACCCAATAACTATCTTTTGATTTTTGACTCTTCCCTGTTTCACTATATTCAAAGTGGGCAGCAATACCAACTTCTGCTTGAATATGCATTTCCATAGTACGGATTTGTATCTCTGTTGGTTGTGATCTGAGATCAGGGAAAAGTCCAACTACAGTGGTATGCAGAGATTGGTACCCATTTTCTTTTGGGAGAGCGATATAATCCTTGAACCTTTTTGGCATCGGAACAAACACATTATGGAGAACTCAGAGAATCTCATAACAATGCCTCACATCATCAGTGATGATACGAATAGCAAAAAGATCATAGAGATCTCCAGTATGGGTATAGGAATATTCTTTTCGCGAAAGTTTGCGATAGATACTAAAGGGCGCCTTGATGCGGTAAGAAATATCAAGAATTGGAACTTCAGGATTGATAACTCCTCGGATTACTTCTCGAGCCTTGTTGATAAAAAAATCTTGTTGTTCGCGAAGACTCGCAAGTTCTGTTGTAATTCGATTATAATCTTCAGGATAAAGAATCCTGAAACATTCTGTTTCGAGGGCCTCCTTGAATTCAAAAATACCAAGACGATCGGCAATCGGTGCATAGATATTGAGTGTTTCAAGCGCAATACGCTCTCTTTTTGCTGGATCAGGGTGATGATCCAGCGTTTGCATATTATGAAGACGATCAGCAAGCTTCACGATGATAACACGAAGGTCACTCACCATGGCGATGAGCATCTTTCGGAGACTTTCTATGGTTCGTTCTTCTCATCGATATTTTATGTTCGAGAGCTTTGAGAGTCATTGGCATATTTCGGCAACATCTTTTCAAAAATTTTTCTCTATCTCGTCTTGATCTCGTGGAGTATCTTCGATTACATCATGAAGGATACAGGATTGTACAGTGACAAGATCTGGCTTAAGTCTAAGGAGGAGCTTCGCAGCCTCAAGAGGATGAGTGATATAGGGCTCACCACTTTTTCGTATTTGTGTACTATGTGCATCGCGGGCAAATAGATAGGTATCCCAGATAGTTTCTGTGATAACCTTTCGTTCACTTTCCCCAAAGTATGATATCATAGTATCAATAATCTCAAGAGTGATTGCATCACTGCTCGTGTAGTCGATAGATGGTAGTATTGGAGAATTTGGCATAGGATTTTTATATGCTACGGATATGGCAACCTTTTTCTTTCATGGTTTCGATGATATTGTTTTGAATATCGAGCGCTTCAATATCAGTGATGGTATGTTCGTGACTACAGAGAGAGAATACAAAGTTTACACTTTTTTTATTCGTGCCGAGTTTTGTCTCATCTCGATAAATAGATCCAACATAGACACCTGATATCCAAGGATGGAATGATTCAATATCCTGTGCAATTGGTCCTGTATGAATAGACTCATCCATAACAAAGCTCAGTTCTCTTGGGATAGATTGAAACTTGGAAATCGGTTGTACTCGTGTTTCTTTGAGTTCAATATGTGAGAGGAGTATCTGGAAGTCTGATTCCCAGTAGAGTGTTTCTGGCGAGATCCCAAATGCTTCTGCAGTTTCAGGATGAATGCGACCAAATCGGACAAATACTATTTCTCATTCTCGGTATTCTCCAGATGCTCCTGGATGGAGAAAAGGAAGTGTTCAGTTTTTATCTTGATGAAGTGGTGGAATATATCAAATAGTCTCAATCAGGTATGCTTCGAGTGATTTGCGAAGAATCTCAATAGAATCAGTAGTTGTGACTCATCCTATCATAGGTAATTCACCATATGGCGTTTCTTTGATATTGCTGAGGAAGCCAGAGACGGTATTGGTGTACTCTTTATTTTTGCTGTATACTTTTCAAATTTCGAAGAATCTGAGTGAATTTTGTATATTGCAATTCTTTGCAATATTATCAAAAAGACGAACAGAGAGAGATCTTCGCATATGAGTATACTCAACATTAAATGCATTTTGTATTCCGACACTTTCCTCCATAGATACATATCAGATGCTCTCATCAAGAGAACTATTGGTGAATGAATAATTGTATACTTCATTCCAATCTTGGTGTTTCCAGAAATTGAGTGAGAGATCTTTGAGAGATTTCATCTGATTTTTTGAACTTATTCCTGTATTTGCTCCGAGGGTCTGGAGCGGGATATTATCATACCCAAATACTCGAATCACCTCTTCTGCAATATCTTCTTTGATAGATACATCCTTACTTGCTCGCCATGATGGTACCGTTACAGTGATGCAATCTTCTGAATATGTATATGAGAATCAGAGTCGAGTGAGTATCGAATGTATCGTATTTTTTGGTATTTCAACCCCTGCTTTCATATTGATAAAATCATACCCTACATCGATAATGGGTGTATTGATTTGTTTTGTATCAAGATATGACCCAATTCTGGTGATCTTAATATTTTTCCCAAGAAACTCCAGATAATCAAGGATTCGTGAAGTAGCAAAGCTTGCAAGAAGTGGATCGAGAGACTTCTCATATCGAGTACTTGCATCAGTTCGTACTCCGTGTCGTTGTGCTGAGAGCCGAACAGAAACCGCATCAAATGTTGCTGATTCCCATATGATATTGGTGGTGGTTTCAGAGACAGCTGAATCCATACCTCCGATAACTCCAGCGAGAGCAATAGGTCCATTATTATCAGCGATAACCATATCTTCCTCGGTAAGTACATACTCAACTCCATTGAGGGCTGTCATCTTTTCTCATTTTTTTGCAAGCCGTACTGTGATAGTTCCAGATACTTTGTCAGCATCAAATACGTGCATCGGTTGACCAAATTCAGTCAATATAAGATTGGTGATATCGACAAGATCCATCTTTGGTGCGAGTCCAGCTCGTTCCATCATCAGTGATATACCAAAAGGACTCTTATTTACATTGATATTCTCCATCTTGATAGCATTATATGCAAGACATCGATCGGTTTCAATATTGAGAGGAAGAGTTGGAGTATCGTTAGATGATTGAGCTACAGGAGTATATTCTGTAAAAGGAATATCGAATACCGCATGCCATTCTCTCGCATTTCCATAGACTCCAAAAAGATCTGGACGATTGGTAATGAACTTGTTATCAATCTCAAATGTGGTATCTCGAAGAGTGTAAATATATGTTTTTCCACCCATTCCAGGGAAACTCAGGGAGAGATCAAAAAGTGACTTCCCTACTTGGGATTCAAGGAGATCTCTATCCCAAGTATTTTCGAGAATCATGATCCCGCCATCAGATTCTGTTGCAAGACCAATCTCATCAGCACCACAGATCATCCCACGACTCATCATCCCTGCCATCATACGATCAGAGATGGTAAAGTCTCCACCGAGAACCGCTCCAACAAGTGCCACTGGCACATAGGTTGCCTCAGAGATATTCGGTGCTCCAGTGAGGATGGTTTCTTCTTCGTTATTTCCGATATTTACACGAACAATAGAGAGCTTTTTGCTGTCAGGATGCTTCTCGCAGGCAATCACCTTTCATACTATGACTTTATCGAGATAGTGTTCTTCGATTCCATCGATCTCAGCGGTATGAATAGAATACTCGTGTGCAAGTTCTATGGTGGATTGTTTTTCGAGGAGTGATGCAAGCGGAGTGTAGAGTGATATCCAATTGAGCGGGGTTTTCATGATTTATGGGGTTGATGATTATATAAATAACTATTTTGTCTATAAAAACTGAGTTTGAGTATATGAAAATGACGAAATAAATCAATATGAGACGAAAAGTTTGTGTTTTTTGAGAGTATTTAGTATAATTTTGTTATATTACGGACGTATCTTGTTTTTTAACCCTGTGTTTAGTATGCAAAAAATATCAAAATTTATTCTAATATCTTCTATATCACTATGTGTTCTTATTAGTACAGCTTCTTGAGCTGATTATACTGGAAAAAGTACAGTAACAACTGATCCAACTAAATCCACGTATTATAATAATGATTTGCAAAATAACGGTGCATTGAGTGCAGCGGCGAAGGAGTATGCCAAAAGTAATCCTAAAGAGGCACAAAAAATTATTGGACAAAATGGGGAACAATGTTGAATTCAGTGTGCCAAGGCAATGGAAGCTGCTGCAGCAGCTTCTAAAAAATGATCCTCGTCCTCTACCGATTATTCTTCTGATAATATTCTTGGACAATATAACTCTGATCTTCGGGAAGGTAATGTGGATATGAATACTGTAGCAGATGTTATCATCGCTATGGTTGAAGTTCTTATTGGTATCGCAGGTACTGTAGCAGTATTCTCACTTATATATCATGGATTACAGATGCAGATTAATTCTGGTATCACAGGTGATAGTTCTGGTGTTGATAAGGCAAAAAAATGAATGATTGATGCATGAATTGGTTTTGTGATTGCTATTTCCGCTTGGTTTCTTGTTACTCGAGCAGTCGATCTCCTAAATTTTGTGAGTTAAAAAATTCATATTAATAATTAACCATCTAATAACTATGTTTTCATGGTCATTTGCATCACATAAAGAACATTCATCTTCTTGGTATGTTATTGCTATTATAGTAGTGTTAACATTGGTAGTGTATGGTATCGTTGAGAAGATATATATTATGTCCGTAGTGTCATTTCTTTTTGCGGGAGTATATCTTCTGATGGAAAATAATTCCCTTCCCGTAACTCAAGTGGATTTTCTTGAAAGAGGCATTCAAGTCGGTTGATCATTTTATGAATATGTATCTTTTTCACGATTCTCTATTGTTTCTATGTCGAATATTCCCGCATTTATAAGATTGTATCCAGTCAAAAAGTTTGCTTCTGTAATCGATATTCCTCTTTCGCAAGAAGTGAATATCGATGAATTGCATAACTATCTAGTGAGCATTATGGAGGAAGATTTCAATAATACCGCAACCAACGCAGATACACTGATTCATGCTATGAAACTCTAAAATCAAAAACTAATAAAAAACTCTCAAGAAATTTCTTGAGAGTTTTTTATAAAAATTACTTCTTTTTGTTTTTCTTCTCTTTTTTGTCTTTTTTCTTCTTTTTCTTTTCTTTCTTTGTTTCAATTATTGGTTCCGTATTTTCTATTTCCGTTTCTATATTTTCTCTTGTATTTTCTGGTACTGCTTCTTTTTCTATCTCTTGTTTCAGTGGATCGATTGGTTCTTCTTTTTCTTCTTCTTTGATGCTTGGATGGTGAGCGAGAGCCGCTCCATAGGTGAGAAGATAGTTGGAGAGTTTTTCTGTTACATTTTCCTTGAGTCAGGTATAGGTTTCCCCTATTTCGTGATAGGTCACACTAAAAACTGAGGGTTTTTCATCATGAGAATCTTTGCTTGCAAGATTTGTCATATTTCCATATTGGTTACCATCATTAGTCTAACATATTTATGAAAATAAATCAAAAAACCTTCTTTATTAAAATACTTTACTTTTTGTGCTTTTTTTATAATATACTGCCAAAATAATCCATTATAACAGTATGTCTGCTACTTCTTACGATAGTTCCAATATTCAGGTTCTCGAATGACTCGAACCCGTTCGCAAACGTCCAGGTATGTATATCGGTTCTACTGATGAACGAGGTCTCCATCATCTTGTGTGGGAGATTGTCGATAACTCGATCGATGAGGCGATGGCAGGTCATGCGACGCATATCTCTGTTACAATGCATACTGATGGATCTGTATCTGTAGAGGATAATGGTCGTGGTATTCCAGTTGATGTCCATGCAAAGACTGGGAAATCAGCACTTGAAACAGTTATGACGGTTCTCCATGCAGGTGGTAAGTTCGGTGGTGATGAGTCAGGATATAAGGTTTCTGGTGGTCTCCATGGAGTAGGAGCCTCAGTGGTGAATGCTCTCTCTACGAAGATGCAAGTTTGGGTACACAAGGATGGAAAAGTATATACTCAATCATACCAGATTGGTGTTCCTGATGGAGCCGTAGTTCCTACTGGAGAGAAAACAACAAAACATGGAACCATCGTTCGGTTCTGGCCTGATGCAACGATGTTTACAACAACGGTTTTTGACTACGATACAATCCGTATTCGTCTTCGTCAGCAAGCCTATCTAACAAAAGGAATCACTATCACATTCTTTAATGAATTCGAGGATACAGCATATCGATTCTTCTTCGAAGGAGGGATCGAATCCTATGTTCATTATCTCAATCGAACCGCAGATCCTGTTACAGATGAGGTATTCTATACGGATAAGCAAGTCGATCAGGTGCAAGTTGAGATCGCTCTCCAATACAAAAAAGATGACTACAATGAGAAACTTATCTCTTTTGTAAACAATGTAATCACTCCAGAAGGAGGAACACATGTTGTTGGGTTCAAGATGGCTCTCACTCGTACGATTAACAAGTATTCTCGTGAACAAGAGATACTGAAGGAAAAAGATACGAATCTCACGAATGAAGATGTAGTAGAAGGACTTACGGTAATCATCTCTGTGAAGGTTCCTGAACCACAATTCGAAGGACAGACCAAGGGAAAACTCGGAAATGCCGAAGTAAAATGAATCGCTGATCGTGCTATGGGTGAAGCGTTCTATGACTTCCTTGCTGAGAATCCAAAAGCAGCTCGCCAGATTATCGAAAAATGTCTCCTTGCAGCTCGTGCTCGTGCAGCAGCTCGCTCGGCTCGTGATACTATCATCCGTAAGGGTGCTCTCGAGGGAACGGGTCTTCCAGGGAAACTAGCTGACTGTTCATCAAAAGACGCATCCAAGTGTGAACTCTATATCGTAGAGGGTGACTCTGCGGGTGGATCTGCGAAACAAGGTCGAGATCGAAAGTTCCAGGCTATCCTCCCTCTTCGCGGAAAGATCCTCAATACTGAACAGGCTCGTCTCGATAAGATATTCGGAAATACAGAAATCAAGAATCTCATCATCGGACTTGGTACCTCTATCGGGGAATCATTCGACTACTCTCGTCTTCGCTACCATCGTATCGTCATCATGACCGATGCGGACGTGGATGGAGCACATATCCGAACTCTCCTTCTCACCTTCTTCTTCCGATATTTCCGTACTCTTGTAGATAATGGTCATATCTTCATCGCCAATCCTCCCCTCTACAAGCTCTCAAAAGGAAAACAAGTTTGGTATGTATACAATGAAGAACAAAAGGTAAAAACAATCGCAGAAGAGAATATCACAACAGAATGAGTACAACGATATAAGGGTCTCGGAGAGATGAATCCAGAGCAACTCTGGGAAACAACGATGGATCCAGTACAACGCAAGATGTTCCGTGTGACGATCGAAGATGCAGAACGAGCTGATGAAGTCTTCAAGATCCTTATGGGAGAAGATGTTCCACCACGCAAACACTTCATCCAGTCACGAGCGAAGACAGTGGCGAATCTCGATGTGTAGTAATAATAATTCCTCCAAATTGGAGGATTTATTATTTTCTTCTCGGATCCGTATAGTTCGCAAGGATCTTGCAAGTGGCTATCTTCCCTGTTTGGATATACTCTGAGATATGATTGATCTCTCCTCATTTTTTCCAATTGGAGTGAAAGAAGTCTCGATCATCATCTATAAAAATCCCAATATGAGATATCATATAGGCTTTATGATATAAGGATTTTTCTCTAAAGAATATAAGGTCTCATTTCTCTTGTTCGCTGAGTGCTCTTACTTCTGGTTCTAAGCATTGATGAGAAGTGCAGATCTCGTGACACATATCACCGATATAGGCTTTTGGAAGTATTATTCCAGTACTTTTTGCTACGATATAGCGAACGGCTGAGATACAATGCGTGATTGTTGGGGCATCAGCTTGTATAGCATTGATATCGTATCTTGTATTTTTGAGTTCTCATATTGCTCTATCGAACTTGATATCATCGAGATTTCTTCGGATTGTGCCCAGTCTGAGTATTGCAAATTGTTCCATTTCTTTTTAGTGATTATCGTGGAAGTCTCTCTCCTGAGAGTTTCTCTGCTACTCGCCAAGTGATATCTAGGATTATTTCTCTGAGAGTTTTATCGATACGGAGATCACTACTAGTTCTTCATGCTTGGAGGGTCCTGAGAGTATTTCGAGTAGAGGTTGCGAATTGGTATGGAGAATTAGTTTGAGTCATAGATTTTTGAAAATAATAAAAAAACACCCAAAAACGGGTGTTTTGAATATATCAAAAAACATCCCGTTATCTGAGTGTACATGAGGTAAAACCTGACCAAGTGATGAGGCGATCTGATATTATCATGGTGTATTTTTTATTAAAAATCCCAGCTTCCTGCCATACTACTCGACTGTGTATAGTTGATTACGGTAGTTTCGAAGAAGTTTCCCTTATCGGCGTTTGGATCCTGAAGACGATCCAGATGCTTGTATGGATTCATGATCGCTTCTGGAAAAAGTGGAGCGATTCCGAGCATCGAGAGTCGTTGATTGGCAAGCCAACGAGTATATCATTCTGTGGTTTCTGCGTTGATCCCTGGGATCTTGTTTCCGAGGATATGCTTGGACCAGACAATCTCTTGTTCTACCGCCACTCGTGTCATCTCCAGAATAACAGATTCATTGTATACTTCTGGGAATTCACGCTTGATATCCTTGATGATATTAGCAAAGATGGTCACATGAGTGAGCTCATCACGACGAATATAGGCAATCATACGACCTGTTGCAGGCATCTTCATATGATCTACGAGGGTATCGAAGTAGGCGAATCCATTGTAGAAGTAGAGTGATTCGAGGAGGAAGTTGGCGACAATCCCACGGAAAAAAGTGGAATCGTTTGGTGTATCTACAAAATTTTGATAGATTTGTCCGATATATTTGTTACGCTCGAGGAGGATATCATCCGTTCTCCAGAAATAGTAGATCTCATCTCGGTCTTCAGGAGTTACCACAGATTCGAGGATAGTTGCATAGGATTGTGAGTGGATAGCCTCTTGGTATGCCTGTATCGCAAGGATAAGATTCACCTCTGGACTCGTGATATAGTTTGAGAAATTTGGGAGATTGACCGTCTGGATAGAATCCAAGAAAATCAAAAACGAAAGAATCCCCTTGTAAGCTCGTTGTTCCTCAGGAGTGAGTACACTTGTGAAGTCTCGTTGATCATCTTTGAGTCCTGATACTTTTTCAGGGAGCCAAAAATTCCCTACCATAACTTGGTAGAGTGACTTTGCCCATGGATATTTTACGGCATTGAGATTGAAGAGTCCTGTAGTAGATCACTTGATAATACTACGAGCCGATGTATCATCGTTCCCTGCTGGATTGAATATAGGATTTTTCTTGATGAGTTCTTCTGAAATAGTCGACATATAGTGTATGATTAGTTATTTTAGATACAAGATATAGTATATTTTTTTCAGAAAAAGCAAATATATTTTCATACTTTTGAATGAAAATACTATTTTTTATTTTACTATTATATAGTACACATACGTGATATAATTGGCAATGAGTGATCCTATGGCTGATGCAATGAGTATCCAATAGAGCGTCTTATAGAATTGATAGTGTGCGTAAAATCGGAATTTGAGTGATTTTTTATAATGTCGGATGAATGCATGACCGAGTGTACTAATGAGATAGATCTCATTGTCAGAACCATGATCAGACCGATATTCTGCGATGATATAGTTATGATCGATGAGCCACTCCAGAAAAATAATCGATTCAGGATCGTTGAATGGACTTCTTGCATCCTCGGACTCCATATGCCTCTTATAAAAAGATTCGTTCATAATAGAGCGAAATCATTCTGACGTCATAAATTGATATATTTCTCGAGGGGAGTACATAATTTGGTTTTAGTATTTATTTTCGATGTTTCGGGTGGGTATTGAGAATAGTTTCTACATCTACTTCTACCTCATGCATCTCACGTTCGAGGAGATCATCCTCATGGCGAATTCTCTTGAAGTTGGATTGAAACATGATATTCATCGCATAGAGAAAGAGTGGAACATAGAATACAGCATATCACATGGTTAGGATTTTTCCTGCTACCGTCATAGGAACAAGATCTCCAAACCCGATTGTTGCAGTTGTGATAACAGTGAAATAAAATGCATTGAAATAACTTGCCCCAATTGGATACCCTGCTTCAAATCTATGAATAAAGAAGGTTCCAATAAGCCATGAGAGCAAAAAAATGATTGCAATATTGATGAGTTTCTTATGGTGAAGGTGTAGCATTGGCGAGAGTTATGAAAAATATTTCATAAGGAACGATCGGGATTTTTTCATACTAATTATGATATCTTCTTCATCTCATCCAGCATTGAGGGATTCTGGATCAACTGTAAGAGAAAAATGTCCAGTATATCCAATATCTCTGAGCTTGATAAGGAGTGATTCTATTGGCATAGTTCCCTCTCCAGGAAACATCCCTACTTTTTCTTCATTTTTATCTGACAGGTAGACGAGTCACATCGTAGCACCCAGAAGAACAAATGTTTTCATCAGGTCTACTCCACTTTCTGGATCAACATTTTCGATTGAGAGTGCCGTGTGTTGAGTGATTTTCTTTATTGTTTCAGGTCTTGCGTCACCATATTCAGATATGAGGAAGAGCCAAGTTTTCGGAGGTGCATTGATAATGTTGATAACAATATTTGGATATTTTTGTGCTACTACCTGAAGATATTCTCAGAACCAATCTTTTTCTTTGTCGAGACGATGAGGGGGGTGAAGATTTACGATTTTTACACCAAGCTCATCAGCAAGTGTCAGAAGTTGGTCACATTGTTTTTTGTTGAGTTTTCTTTCTGGTGCAGTGATACTAATCACTGAGATATCAGTAGTCTGAATAAGTGAATCAATATAGCTCGCATCATAGGTATCAAATTGATTGAAATCCACAGAGAGATCAATTCCATCATATTCTCATTTTTTTGTGAGAAGAAAAATACGATGAAGTCCATACCCTGAAAGAGATGAGGTGGAAAGAAGAAACATAGTAATAAAAAATGATTATGAATACTATATCGTAAACTAATAAAAAAAACAAATTTCTAGTCCTTATTTCGGATGCTATCTATTCTATACTCAGAAAATCTCACCCGTCGATGATCTACCATTTGTTGAATGGCCCGTTCATTTTTATTTAGTACTGATTTTCCACTCTTGAGTTCAAGAAAAATGATCTCACGAAGAGCTCATTCTGAGAGTCCATCAAATATGATATAATCGCAACCCTTTCAGATGAATACCATATCTTTTGGGGCGTATGGAAAGTTTGGAAGTGCTGGTAGTATTTTTTCATATACTTCACCGAAAATACTATTTCGAGATCCTTGCACTGCTTTATTTCGTATTCATCGTTGCTCATGGAGTGAGAAGATTTTCATGATAAAAATCCCAATCAAAAAACCAAGGAGTCATCCAAATATGAGTGTTACTATATCCATATACTTTTCTTTGCCTTTTTATAACTTTTCCATACTATCCTCATATCATTAAAAATCAAGAAAATTCATAATCCTTTCTCTATGCTTCGAATTATTTTTACAAAAAATCCAATTGTGCGGGATGTCTGTGTTGCAAGTCTCTCTTTGTGACGTAATCCAACTGAGCTTTCAGAAAATTTTTTGGTATATCAAAAAGCTGATTGGATATTGGTTTTTTCTCGAGAATTTGAGATCGATATCATTCTTCCTACCATATTGGATAACTGGGATCCTGATCGTATATATTTTCCATATCTTGGTCGATCAGTAGATCTTGCTCATGAGATTGGAGATGTGATTCTTCCAAATGTTTTTATGTCGTATGTAGATCAGGTGGCTCAGATAGATCCAGATTCAGAGGAGGTAAATATGCCAAAAATCGGTGCTAAATTCCTAGAAATATATAATGAACAGAAGGATTATTATGTCGAAGATTATGGTCTCTCGGTTTGAGGTATGGTGACTGATAAGACTCCTCATGATGAAAAGATTAATACGGCACTGATGATGACCTATGAGGCAGATATCTATCTTGAAGAATCTCTTGATGCTGCATATGAGGTTACAAAGGGTGATCTTGTTCCTGCCCTTATTCTCTGCGGTATTGTAGAAGGGAAAAAATGAAAAAATGAAAGCGGAACCCCAGAGCAAATGGCCGTGAGAAATATGCTCACCACCATTCGTCTTACTGAAGCAGACGAAGAATAAAATTCTCTAATTTTATTAAGGTCTTGTTATCTGTGATAAATAATCCTATTAAAGATTATTCAGTAATGTAATGTACGGTAATATAGTATCTTCGTTCTTCCGGAACTACAATGATAGAGAGACCTATTTTACTAAAATATGGTTGCACAATGCTACGGTAGTGTGCGTCATATGATTTTCATTTTTCACTCATGAAAAAATCAAATGTTGATCGTATGGATTGAATAAGTGATTGGGTACAGTCACTAGAATTACATGAATAGGTTCAGTATCCAACATTTTCAGTATGCTTGCTTCTGTTGATAATTTTTGGATTGATTCATCGGGCCATAAACCAGCTATCAATGGTAGAAAAACTATAATAACTATCTCATGGATTTCTACGATGATGATTATTTCCTTTTCATTTTGCAAGCTCAATGGTCCAATCGTATGCTGTTGAATTGAGTCGATTATCTATACTGTATGGTTGGAGTCCTGATTCAGATCTTACGGTATTGGTCCATGAGAGCCACTCGTTTCTTACACGATTCATATCTACATTTGCTGGAGATGGTGCATTGGTACTTGTTGATACTGATGGCGATTGAATTTGTTTTTGTAGCGTAGGAGTTTCGAGCTTTTGAGGAATAGGAGGAATAGTGAGTTGTGGAGTGAGGCTTTTTGGCTGGGATGTGATATTTTTTGATTCTAAAATCTTATTTTTTATAGTGAGGGCTTTGTATTTTTGTGCTTCGATTCTTGCTTTTGCCTCTTGTTTGACTCTCGCCTTCTCAGCAAGTTTCTGGGTTATAGTATTTCTTTTGTTGAGCTGATCTTGTTTTGTCATCTGAGTTGTGAGACTTGGTTTCAATACCTCTGCTTGAGCAAGCATAGGTATCATAAGGAGTGTACAGATGAGAATTGTTGAAAGTATCTTATACATATCTATATTTTAGCACAATATTTGATTATTGCAAAATATATTGATTTATAATAAATATTATATATATTTGTACTGATTTTTTTATTATTTATAGTTTTATTATATGTCAGAAAGTATGAAGTCAACTCAGGATATAGTTCCTGAACTTACATTTCCTGTTATCGATCTATCATTTATGGAAGAACATATCAGAGCTCGTGAAGATTTTGAAAAGGGTAATAATAGTATGTTACAGTGAATTCAGGATCCAAAAGCCCAAATGGTAGAGATATTAGATAGTCCTTTTACTCGAGAATTAAGAAAGCTATCTAGTAGTGCTATTACTGGTAATAATCTTCTAAACGCTATCGAAGCATCAGATCTTTTAAGTTGAGTATTAACTGAATTTTCAGGAACTTGGCATAATGTAAAATACAATGGAGAGAATAAGTGAGAAATGTTGAAATATATTTGAGCACTTATACTTCAGGATAGAGATAAAAATCGGAAGTGATTTGATCCTCAGTATTTTCAAGTATTAATTTGTATTCAAGATTTCTATAAAAAACTCCCTAATTAGGGAGTTTTTTATTATCGTATTTTTATAGATTTCCTGATATTTCCCTCTTTTTCAAAGCGGTGTTCATCTGGTAAAAATATCTCATCAATCTTTATCTTATGAAAGATATATTCACGAGATGTAACTACAGTTGAGACTTGTTTGAAGAGTGCTTCTTTTATATCCAATGGAACATCTTCTAGTGGTTCTGCTCTACCATATGCCTGAATTCAGAATGCAATACCAAGAT
Organism: Candidatus Altimarinota bacterium; assembly: GCA_013268835.1. Lineage (GTDB taxonomy): Bacteria > Patescibacteriota > Gracilibacteria > BD1-5 > UBA2023 > JABFSX01. The sequence goes on from JABFSX010000021.1 coordinate 28,585, forward strand.
TTTGTTTGGAATCAAATATGCTAAATGCAATTATATTGTTTTCTTTTATATTTTTGCAGTGACGAGAGAGGGTATGCGATAAAAAATAGAAATTATAATCCTCATCTTTTATATACAAAAGTGGTGATGACCATGGATTTCATTTTGTATCAGAAGTAGCAAGACAAAAATATCTATTTTCATCAAGTACTTCATCGAGAATCTTTTTATATTCAGCGTCTAACATAATCTAATTAAAAATTAAGAGAGTTTTTTCTTTAGTATTTCTGTGAATATTTTTGGATTTCCCTGCCCTGCAGATTTTTTCATACATTGTCCAACAAAGAATCCGAAGAGGTTCACTTTTCCTGACTTGTATTCTGCGAGTTGATTTGGTGATTCTGCGATGACAGCATCAGCAATTGTCTCAAGTGCTCCGAGGTCATTGCTTTGTCGGAGTGCGAGTGAGTCTACCCATTCGTCTGCTTTACCTCATTCGAAGACGAGTTTTTCTATAACAATCTTGGAGTTCGTAGATGAGAGTTCATCGCTATTTACAAGTTCGATCACACGAGCAATCTCACGAGTTTCTCACTTGATATCTGCGAGTCCCATCTTGGTATCTTGTGCTTCGAATATCGCAAAAAGAATAGTGGTAATGTATGAGCAAGATTTTTTTGGATCTTTTGTTATTGAAACAAGTTCTTCATAGAAGTCACTCGTGATATGATCTCCTGAGAGGATACGAGCATCATCTTCGATAAGTTTGTATTCACTCGAGTATTTAAGTCGTCGATCCATCGGAAGTTCATCGATTTTTCTCTCGTCGATAAACTCTCTCGTGAGTCGGAGCGGTGGAAGATCAGGATCTGGAAAATATCGATAGTCCATTGCATCCTCTTTGCTTCGCATCGGAGTAGAAACTCCTCGTTCGTCACTCCAACCACGAGTCTCCTGATCGATAGTTCCCCCTGCTTCATATATATCAATCTGTCGAACGAATTCGACATCGATGGCTCGTCCAATCGATGAGAATGAGTTGATGTTTTTGAGTTCTACACGATTACGGAATCCTGATTCTCCTCGTAGTCGTACCGAGATATTCACATCACATCGGAGTTGTCACTTTTCCATATCAGCATCAGAGGCACCACACCATCGCATCAGCTTCTGGAGTTCTTCGAGATATCCGAGAACATCAGCCTTGGAACGAAAGTCTGGTTCTGTTACGATTTCCATAAGTGGAGATCCAGCTCGATTGTAGTCACAGAGAGTTTTTCATCCAGCATGAACGAGTTTTCCTGCATCGTTCTCGATGTGCATATGATGAATTCGGAATGTTTTTATCTCATTTTCTACGAGGGCTCGCACTTCTCCGCCCATGGCAATTGGCTCGTAGAGTTGAGTAATCTGATATCCCATCGGAAGATCCGGATAGAAGTAGCTCTTTCGGTCAAAAATACTCGTTTCTTGTACGGTACATCGCATCGCATGTGATGCTCGTACGGCGAGATCTATCACACCGGCAGAAACCGTCGGAAGCATACCAGGAAATCCCATACAAACAGGACAAACATTGATATTCGGCTCTGGAGCGAGTTCGAGCGCATTCTGACAAGAACAGAACATCTTGGTGTTGGATTTGACACGAACATGAGTTTCGAGACCCATAACGATCTCATATTTATCGTAGGAAGATGACATAAAAACAATGAAGGAAGAAGGTATAATTGAGTGGTATTGTATAAAAAAATAGGAGAAAGGCAAAAGAGAAAATAGAAAAAGAAAAACCCGTCCTTTCGGCGGGTTTGGTTGGTGCCACTTCCCTTTCGGGGGTGACGAATTGAGAAAAATCTTTCCCAGTCGCATGGCTGGGATTGCCAGGGCGTCGAGCTAAGCGAAAGCGGCAAGAGCGATGTGTTTCATCGTTTTTTCCTTTTTCAATTCCTCAGTGGGACAGCACTGATACTGGACTCCATATCCTTGATCTTGATGCGACTCAGTATCAAAATTTCAGGTAGTCGATGGTGATTTTAGATTATTATTATAATTTGTCAAAATATTTTTTGATTTAATTGTAGTGTTATGGTACCCTAGATATATCAAGCTTCTAATAAAATATAATGTATGGATTTCACAGGATATGAAATAATGGCATTCTTGGCATCGATTATCGCTGTATGAGTCGAAGGTAGATATATCTATACGATATTAAAAAGAAAAACGGTACCGAATTTTACAGGATGGCTCATTATGGCGACATCGATGACATTTGTATTTTTCTCATCACTTTCAGCAGGAGCAGAAGAATCCATATATCTTATTGGGGTTCTGGCAAGTTTACATATAGTCGAGGCTATACTTGCCTATTTTTATGGTAAATTCCATATTACCAAATTTGAGATTGGAGTCTTGGTGGTATCTTGTTTGAGTATGATCGTCTGGACCCTGACAGATGTTCCACTCTATGTAATTATCATAAATACCCTTGTTGATGCTTTTGGAATGCTCTCTATTGCATACAAGGTATTTCGTTTTCCTGAAACCGAAGACACCCTTGCTTGGGTAGTATCAGATCTGATGTATATCGTCAATCTTTTTACTATCTCAGTATGGAATATCGAAAATGCTCTATTTACAATTGTAAATGTTATTACTGGTACTTTGCTTGTTTTGTTGACTTTTCGGAAGATGACTTTTTTCCAGAAAATATATTTTCATACGATGCAATTTTTTCGATTTAAAGTATAGAAAAAATTTGCTTTCTTTTTGAATCTCTTAATATAGAAGTACTAGTTACTACTTTTAATATCTTTTTTATGAAGTATACCATACTTTGATATCTTTTTTTGGGTGGAATTCTACTCACTCTCGGAGATATAGCACTCAAAAAATGGGCCCTCACCGATAAATATCTCTATTATGGGATTGGATTTCTTATGTATGTAATTGGGATAATATTTTTCTCATTGACGCTCCGAGAGAAGAATCTTGCAGTAGCAAATACTATCCTTGTGACAGTGAATTTGATTACTCTTGCTCTCGTGAGTTATTTTTATTTTGATGAAAAATTGACACTGATGCAATTTGCTGGAATCGCATTGAGCACCATTGGTGTTATTCTCCTTGAGATGTGAGGTAATGACTAAAAATAAGAATAATGTAGTATAGTAAATAAATTTGACTATTCTTAGTATAAGTAATAATATAGGACTATATTTTTTATATGTACCGTCAATATCGTGACTCAAAATAATCTAAATACTCATTCTGAGAAACCGAATCGTTCTATTAATCCAGAATTACTAGAAAAAGTCCTAAAACTTCCAAGAAGAGATGATGTAACTCTTCATTTTGTAGATTTTGATGGTACCCTTGCAAATGATCGGCGTCGTTATGCTATATATCCAGAGTTGCAAAATTATCCAGGAGATAGTGCTTATGATTTTATAGCTGAAAAAGATTGAGATGAGGCTGATCCAAGTGGTTTTGGTAATTTTGTAGAAAAGTTACAAATTGGTAATCATCTGCTTGATGGCTTTTCCGAGTTCTTTGATCCAAATAATCCACATCATATCATCCTCACTGCTGGAAATATTCAATTTCAAGAAAAAAAAATAGTTGCTGCAGGATTCTGAGATGCAAAAAAAATCCTTGTAACAATTGCTGAAAAAAAACCTGAAATGATGCTTGCTCATCTTTTAGAGCTTTGATATATTCCAGGGAAAATATGTTTTTTTGATGATCGAATTCATAATTTTAGGTGATTTGATACCCTTCTATCATATGAACTTGGTATTGTTGTTGAATTCTATGCGGCTATCCAAGATGCAGAGGCACAGACTGTTCGAGTTGAGAAGAGAGTATCAGAACTTCTTACAGATATTTAATTTCTTAGTGTTGTGTATTTTGTTATGAATATAGTTATCCCAGGACTACATTGAAATCCAGATGATCCTTGTATAAAAATCATAAGAGATTGACTCGGTACGCCAAGTCTCACAATCGATCCCAAAAAAGGAATTTCTCAAAATTGATACGGAGAGTATGGAAATATAGAGTCTCATATGGACTCTTTTCGGGGATTTATAGAAACACATAGTATAGATAACCCTACGATCATAGGGCATAGTCTATGAGCGTTGACAGCTATCGTATATGCGAGCCAAAATCGAGTAGATGGACTTATGCTTATCAATCCTCAAATGGGTGGAAAATATGATATACGGGCGAGTAGAAAGAACTATAGAGAATCTACAAAAAATTGGAAAAAACAATGATTTCAGGTTCGTACAGATCAAGAATGAAATACATATAGATTGCCTTGGGATGAATATTGGGAAAAATCATTTCGTTTTGAAGCGGTTAGTCTCGCAAAGATGATCACCTCTCGGGTAGTTGTTATCGTCTGACAGGACGATCTCTATATCAACAAGGATGCTATAGATCTTTTTTTGGGAAATCTGAATACACAAGAGTATTTGCTACTTGATATAGAAGGTCCTCATGTTGCTAAAACACAAAAAGAACTTGAAATATTACATTCTTCTGTTCAGCAGGGAATTTCTTATCTGAACTCTTAGTTTCTTATTTGCTTTTTCTGAAAATCATCTCATGAAAATGAGATGAAAAATTGATATTTTATGGCTTTTGCGAAGTTTTTTATTTTTTAATTTGCTTTCTAGCCCTCTATCTCTATACTACCCCCGATATTTCACTCGGAAAATGTGTGAGATGTTGGGATTTTTTGGTTATACAAGGATACTTCCTCGAATATATAGATATTCGCTACGTATCTGACAGAATATCTCGGTAAGGATTATTTTTTTATTTTTTTCTATTATGGCAAACGCAACACTCATTCAGAGTATGCTCGACAACGCAGTCCATATCGGACACAAGCGTGAATATTGGTCTCCTAAAATGCGAGATTATATCTATGGTATCCAAAATGGTGTCCATGTATTTAACCTCTACAAGACAGCTGAGAAGCTCGAAGAAGTTAAGGCAGTTATCGAAGATCTCTCTTCTAAGGGAAAATCTATCCTTTTTGTTGGTACTAAAGTACAATCAAAGGATCTCGTTGAAGCTATCGCTACTTCTACTGGTCACTTCTATGTAAATACTAAGTGGGTTCCAGGTCTCCTCACAAACTTCACAACAATCAAAAAACGAATTGCCTATTACAACGAACTCGAACAGTCTCTCGCAAACGGGATGCTCGAAGGTCTCACTAAAAAAGAAAAAGCCGTAAAACTCACAGAACTCGAAAAACTCAAAGCAGCATACATCGGTGTAAAAGATATGAAACGAACTCCAGATGTAGTTATCGTTGTTGATGGTCACTATGAAGAACTTGCTCTCGCTGAGGCTGCAGTTCTCGGTACTACTACTATCTCTCTCCTTGGATCTACTGGTGATATTGATAAGACTACCTACTTCGTTCCTTGTAATGTTAACTCAATCAAGGCTATCGCATATATGCTCGGTGAAGTAAAATCAGCAATCAAATCAAAAAAAGTGGAAGATAAGAAGCCAATGGGAAAAGTTGAGACACTTGCTCCTAAGTCTGCAGCTCCAAAGGTAAAAAAGGAAGCTATAGCTCCAGCTGCATAATCTAAATACTAATTTATCTCTATGGCAATAATACCTGGTACAGTAACAAGTCAAGAAAAACTTGCTGGAGCACTTGCATACCTCCTCTTCCCTATTCCTATGATTATGAATGTGAAGACTGAGTTTACCGTGTTTCAATCTAAGCAATCTTTTGGTCTCTTCTGTATCAGTATTATCGCTATGATAATCGGATTTATCCCATTTATTGGTGGATTTATCCGATTCATCATCTGCCTTGGACTCTTTGTGGTAGCTTGTTGGTCAGCATATCAGGCATATCTCGGTAACAAATTTGTTGTTCCAGGTATTACAGAATATACCAATATTGCTATTGCAAAACTCGGTATTGCTCATTTTTTTCAGGTATAATATTTTATAATTTTTCTCTTATATATGGTAACAGCTCAAATGATAAAAGAACTCCGTGAGCGAACTGGAGTTGGAATGTCTGACTGTAAGACTGCCCTCGTAGATGCAAATGGGGATATGGATCTTGCGATCGATTCTCTTCGAAAAAAAGGTCTTGCGAAGGCTGCAAAACGATCTGGTAATGAAACAGCAGAAGGACGAATCAAAATCACTATGGATGGTGGTACTGCTTATGTTGCTGTCGTGTCTTGTGAGACTGACTTCGTAGCTCGAAATGAGACATTCGAAGGTATGCTTGATCACTTTATCTCTATCCGAAAGGGTGAGGCAACTGATGAAGCTGCGATCACTAAAGCAGAAGAACTCAAGGCTTCTGAGTATACACTCAAGGTAGGTGAGAATATGCAGATTCGTACTCTTACGAAAATCGAAGGTGAGGTTATCGCAACCTATGTACACTCAAACTTCAAGAATGCTTCAGTAGTAGTTGCCAAGGCAGGTACAGATGCTGATGTACTCAAACAAGTTGCTATGCATGTTGTGGCTTCTAATCCACAAGTAGTATCTCCTACAGATATCTCTGATGCTGACGTAGCAAAAGAAAAAGAGATCCAACTTGCTCTTATGGAACAAGATCCAAAGAATGCTGGTAAGCCAAAAGAAATCCTCGAAAAGATCATCGATGGAAAAATGACGAAGTTCCGTGAAGAGAATGCTCTCCTCACTCAGCCATTCGTTGTAAATCCAGATCAGAAGGTTGGTGATGCTATCGGAAAAGACAGTATCGTTGCATTCTATCGTTATAGTATCTAATATACTTGGGTTATTCTGCCCTCTATAGTCCCATAGCACAGCGGTTAGTGTAGCGGTCTCCAAAGCCGTTGACCAAGGTTCGAATCCTTGTGGGACTACCCTCTGGGGTAGTCCCTAACAAGGGGAAATGTTCTTGGCTTTCAGTTCAGCTTTCTTTAGGTTCTACCTCAACATTTGATTTTCAACCTCATCAACTGTTATGGGTAGAACTTTTATTATTAGAAAGTATAAGTAATTCTAGTATGGCATTGAGTTTATAGTCCTCAAGTACTCAATTATTCACTACAACATATTCAAATATTCAGTTTAGTCTTCCCTTCTTTTTTGAAGGAATTTTTTCATCTAAGACACTCTTTATATCCTGAAGTCTTTTAACATATTTTTTTATATCAACTACTTCTTCCTCTTCTTCTGAATTTTTTTCTCTTTCAAGATCAGCATCTAGAATGTTAATTTTTTTATTCTCATCTTCTATATCTTTTCTGATTGCTCTCTTGGCATCTTCAAAATCTTCTTTTCTATAGTCTCTCAAAAGACCATCTCTATACTCATTCATTAATATTAGATTCTTTTCTAACTCTCTAATTTTTTCAGCCTTTGATTTTTTTCAAGCCTGCATACTTATGGTAAATAAGTCTGCAAATTCCTGAATTTCTTTATTAGTAAAAACTAGCTGACTCAATATGGGGCTTACTAATTTATCTAACTCATTTTCACTGATTTGATTCTTTTTAAGTAGACATTTTTTCCTAGACATACCACTGCATCTATAGTAGATATACTTACCTTTTTTCTTTTCAGAAGTGAAGCTAAAGTAGTGGTATGGGTTGTCACATGTATCTTTTTGACATGGGCATTTAAGTATACCCTTCCATGGATGAATATCATTTTCATTGATTTCAATCTCCTTAGACTTTCTTCTATTTCCCTTCTCTCTAATGTCTATACATCTTTGGTATACATCTTCTTTTACTAGGAATTCATAAGGTTTTTTTGCTTTAATGATATGAGAATAATCTATGGATACCTGTTTAGTCTTTGGAGTTATTCAAAGATCAGGATATCTACCCATAAAATACTTTGCTTCTTCTGTGGTGAGGTTTTTATAGGTTACTACTACATTTCATGAATAAAATCACTTAATAAGGATGGTCTCAACATCTTTTGGCTCAAATCCTGTTTCATATGCCTTGGTAAGTGCTCTCACTCATAAATTACCTCTTGGTCTATTTCTTTTCATTCTTGTTCTTCACTCACTAGTCAGATATTCAGCCAATGATTTATAGGTATATTCTCAAGTAGAGTAGAGATCAAATATTTCAGTAACTATTTCTGATTCTTTTGGTTGTATTTCTATTTTCTTCTTTGAAATTTTTGTATAACCATAAGGGCAAACTCAGGCAATTTCTCCTCTATTATAAGTTAGATCCATATTCTTCTTTCCTTCAGTACTCTTTTCTTTACTTTCATATATAGCTGTAGTAAGAGCACTAATAAGTAATCTTTTTCCAGCTAAAGTTTCAGCAAATATTTCAGTAACACTTTCAAATACTACCACTTCATTTTCTATTAACATTTGAAGTTCATAGGCTTCTGCACTATTTCTGCAAAGTCTTGATGCTAAATATACTATAACCTTATCTACTCTCTCTCACTTATTATCAACATTTCTTGTTTTAATACTAGATAATAGCCTATCAAATTCTTTTCTTTTTCATTCCTTAAAGCCACTTTGGGTTTCATGAAATGTATCCAGAACTTCATATCACTTTTCTTTACAGACCTTATACATTTCTTCCAATTGTTTTTCAATTGAAATTGCTCTGTCTTGATTTTTTTTGTTGCTCCTCCTTGCATAGAGAAATACTTTTTCCATAATTATTATTTAGTTACTTGTTTATTTCTGATAATTACTTCATGAGGATATCTTCTCCAAATGTCTTTATAAGGAACTTTATGATATCTTTTTGTCTTAGATTTAATTTATCATCATTTAAAAGTTTTATAAGTTTCTTTAGATCTATATCATCCAATTCAATATCATCAGGACTAGTAGCATCCTTTTGCTTTACAATTTTATATTGTCCATCTGTAAATCTTTTAGATAACTTCTCAGCTTTCTTAAAGCTTGAATAAGAAGGATCTGAATCTGAGATATCAACTGGATTTTGAAGGAAATAGACAGCAGTATCATATATAAAATTTTCTACTAATTTATCAGGATTATCCACCTCAGCTTTATCAAGAATCTCCAAGAGTTCACTTTTAATCTTTTGATTATTTGTTTCAGATATTCCATCAAATAATGTAGATATATATTCTTCTAAAATCTCTAGTTCTGATGAGATATTGAGAATTGTAGTCTCTGGGGAGAATGTCATAAGACTCATCATTCATCATGTAAACTTTCCCATTTGCCTACTTAAATGAGTATAATCAAACTCAAGACCTTGTAGCCCCTTTCTTTTTTTTATCAGATCTATAATTTCATTTTGCTTATTTTTGATTACCTCTTTTTTATTTAATTCTGTCATAGATGAAAAGTTAAAAAATATATTGTTCTATCTTTTTGACATCAAAATAATATCACTTATTTAATCGAAGTCAAAACTTTTTTTTATTTTCATTGACTCTTTAGAACTACAAGCGAACAAAAAATATTCATCATGTATTCTAATCTCAAAATTTCCATATTCTTTTAGATTATTATTTTCCACTTTTCTTGTTTCATATTTCTATCTCTGTTTTTT
>JABFSX010000024.1 GCA_013268835.1 Candidatus Altimarinota bacterium
TGCAAATACTGGATCATTCCAATCTTCAGGTTCAGTAATCACAACTCAAACAGGAGCCTATACCATTGAATACCTTAAGGTAGATGTAGCTGGAAATACAGGAAGTACTACTCGTACAGTAAATGTAATTTTATCTGATACTGAAGCTCCTATTATTACTCTTGTAGGAAATACCAATCTCTCTATCCCACTTGGAGGAGTATATAGCGATCTTGGTGCTACTTGGTCAGATAATGTAGATGGAACGGGAACTATAGTTGCCAATGGAAGTGTGAATACGAGTATTGCGGGACTCTATATTCTTGTATATAATCATACTGATGTAGCAGGGAATGTGGGAGTTTTTGAGAGACGATTTGTGACAGTTGTAGCCCCACAACCTTCTCAAGTTAGTGTTGTTGGTGCAGGTGGTGGAGGGGGTGGATCTTCTTATGGAATGCCAGTCTATATACAGAATTCTTCAAATCAGATGACATTAAATTCAGCATCTACAAGAAGGCCAATAACAAATACGACAAGTTCGATTATTGGAATATATAGATCAAAACTTTATAAATCATTAGTAGAACTCAGAATAAAAAAATTCCCTAGTTCAGAATTTGCCTTAAAAAGAAAGCAACTTGTATCATCATCTGATGAATCCATGAGTATGAGTCAATAAAAAAATAAAATCCCCAATTTGGGGATTTTATTTTTATCGAGGAGTTGAACCTGTTGCTGTATATCCCCAATCCTTCATCCATTGTTTCATCTGTTCGATTTCTTTGTTTTGAGCTGTGATGATATCTTGTCCCATTTTTTGAAGTTCTGGATGCTTAGCTCCAGTGAGGTATTTTGCCATATCTACTGCCCCTTGATGATGCGGGATCATCCCTTCGAGAAATGCTCGATCGAGATCATCACCGGTTTTTCATTCGAGCATCTTCGCCATATCTTCCATACTCATCGACATCATCGAATGATTCATTCCAGTTCCATTTTTTGAGGTATAGTTCTGACAACCTATCATAGTTGGCATAGTTTTACAATGTTCTATCATCATTTCTTCTTTTGGATCATTTTTTGTATTTGTCGGTGTTATCATCATTCTGCGACCATTGTTAGATTCATAGTTTTGATTGAATCAATTATAATGATCCATCCGAGAAATAGTTCCAATAAAATAAGCACCAATGATGAGTCCGACTACTATGGCAATTCGGATAATCGCCCAGAACCAGAAATGGTGTCAGCAGTGGCATCCTGAATTTTTTTGGCAAGATGCATTATTTTTACATTCGCAGGGATCGCATTTGCAGTTTTCACAGGTACAGTGAGGAGTTTTGTTCATATAATAAAAAAGGTGAAAAAATTAAAAAGATATTAATTATGTGTATTGGTCGACATTTGCATCATTTGTTCCATTCGATCCATATCAGCGCGCATAGCGTAAACTCACCAGATCATTACGATTGTACAGATAGCACAAGAGAGAATACAGAGCAGAGTAAGGGTAGGATTGCAACTATTGAAGAGAGGAGTTTTTGTATTGCAGGAGGAATTCATATGTAATAGTTACGAGTTAGATAAGATGGATTCCAAATTTTTTGAGAACTACAGCAAATAGGAAAAATATACAAATTGTAAGAACTCAAGAGATAAGAAGGGCTGCCCAGAATCCATATTTTTCGAGAAGGTATGGAAAGAGGAGGAACATCGGAAGTGTTGGAAGTACATACCAGAAGGTGTAGTAGGCATGATTCGATATTTTTGAAAGAGGAGTTTTCTCGATATACATCCAGATCATCACCAGGATAGTGATGAGCGGAAGGGATGCAATGATTGCACCAATTCGATCATATCGTTTTGCAATTTCTGATATGAGTACCACCATAGTTGCAGTGATGAGATACTTGAAGATAATATAATACATAGAGGGTTTAGTTCATAGAGTGAGACATATTCATATCTTCCATTTCCATTGGCATATTTGGAGTTAATCTATAACCAAGAACACTTGGATTCAGCATACCGAATATCATAGCAATATGAGCAACTACGAGGAATACTGCAACAAAGATAGCATGGAGCTTGAGCTTGTAGTGTTCACTTCTTGATCCTGCTAGGAGATCCATATCAATCAGTGCCATTCCCATAAGCGGGATAACTCCAAGGAGATAGAATCCAACAGCGATAATATCTGCGATTCCTCGCCATCCTCCAGTGGAACTTAGGGGAATAACAACAGTAGAAAAAAGATATAGAAAAACCCCAAGAAAATACCATCCACCAATAATTCCAGCTATACGATTGATGATTCCAACAAGACCAGATTTTTTTCCTTGAAAAAGTATAGCCAATTCTGTGATTGCAACCGTCTCAGCGAGAACAACCGGTATTGCCATAAAAAGAATCAGATTCCAAGGTTGATTGCTCGCAAGGAGCTCCATATAGTGAGTCATTTCCATAAGAAAAAAAGTAAAAGAAAATATATAAAATGAGAAAGAGGGAAGTTATATTTTGTCTTAGACAATGAGTCTTATGGTATCAGTAAAAAAGTAGTGTTGCCTATCTCGATGTTCGGAAATCTCGATGATTTCTTCATATGCCAAAAAAGGGCTGATAATATTATTTGTAAATGATACAAGGATATGGATTTTTTCTTGTTTTTTTATTTCTTTTTGCTCTACTATTCCAGTGATTTGATTTCATTTTGATACTGGATGTTGAGTTGGGCAACAATTATGACTTTCCTCGGTATGTATACTATGATCATCGTGATTTTCCATCGTATCTTCAGCAGAACAATAGACAATATTCCCAAAGAGGAATACTATTATCAAGAGAAGATGAAGAATTTTATTAAACATATTTGGATTATTTTCTAGTAGCCACATCCCAAGTTTGTAGGAGCTCTTCGATAAATGCATCAGCAATCCTGGTATCAGGGGATCCGAGTTTTTCTCTTCCACAACACTGGAGATGATCTCGCATCAGTTCACGATTGCCACTTCTGAGAAGTCCAAGAGTTGCATTGATCTGATGAGCAATATCAGCGCAATAGGCTCCATTTTCTGTCATTTCTATGACTTTGTCGAGGGTTCCACGAGCTTTTTTGAGGGAAGTGAGTATGAGTTTTCTATTATGTTCCATAATGTTTTATTTATGATATTTTTCAGAGAGCACACGATATATAGCTTTTTGCTTTTTTTAAGAGACTCAGGGCTTCCTTAGATCCTGTTTCTGGATATCCAAGAGATAAGAGTTTTTGAATAATAAGATCAATCTTGCCTTCGTATTCAAATTGAATAATTCATGTTCATATGTCTATAGATATACTATTAGCCCCAAGAGTTTCGAGTTCTTTGGTTATGGTATTCTTACAGCCACTACACTTGATGTTTATTACTTGTATTTTTTGCATTATTTTTATACCATACCATATGGTATGGTTATAGTATGAGCAAATATAATAAAATCAAATTTTAATTGTTGACTATTTTCATATAATATCTATATTTTCAAAAAATATGAACACGAGCGTACTCACATTTCAGAAAAATCCCAATCATGATACAATTACTCAGGCATTTGAATGAGGGAGATTTTTTTCAGAAGAAGCACTTGGATATAATCTTCCTTTATTTCCAAAGACTGATCTTATTATTGCAAGATATCATTGAATCATCGCATGAGCCATCATGTATCGTATGTTACAAGAGAGTGGGAGGATTAATATTGATTTTGTTGAAGTTATTCCTCATTTTCGAGGAAAAGGAATTGGAGTAGAACTAATTAGACGAGTTGAAGACGTCTGTTCCTGAAGATATACACAGGTTTGTGCTTCATTGAATAGCTCCAAAAATAGATATTCAAAAAAAATATTTGCCCAGGCTGGATTTGCTTATGATGGTAAGTATTGTTTTACAAAATAAAGTAAGAAGGTTGATATTATATCATTTTTCTCTATAATCCGCTTCCTTGATCGCAATCAAGTTTTTATTCATTACCCGCAAGTAATATGGTCTCACAGCTTGGCGCTCGGCACAAGCCAAAATATATCCTCCTTACATTCTACAAATTCGTAGATATCCCAGAATCAGAACTTGATGCGCTCGCTCAGGAACATCTCGATTTTGCTCGTGACATCGGACTCAAGGGTCGAGTATATCTCGGAACTGAGGGAATCAGCTCAACTGTAACAGGGAATCACGGACAATGTCAGGCGTACCGTCTTTTTCTCGAACAATCAAAATATTTCAAATGAATCACTGATATCGACTCAAAGGCAACTCCAGTTGCTGAGCATCAATTTGCCCGAATCAGTGTGAAGATCCGTGAAGAGATCGTGACATTTGGAGTCAAGGTGACGGCTGATCAGGTCAAAAAATATAAAAAAGAAATCACTCCAGACGAATTTAAGGCAATCCTCGATGGTGATCGTGCAGACGACTATCTCATTCTTGATATGAGAAATGATTATGAGTATCGACTTGGTCACTTCAAAAATGCAATTCCAGCAGGAACGGTGAACTTTCGAGAGGTTCCAGAACTCATCAAACAATACGGCGAGATGGCACAATGAAAAAAGGTCATCTGGTATTGTACGGGTGGTATTCGCTGTGAGAAGGCAGCCGTCCTCGCGAATGAGATCGGAGGTACAGAGTTTCTCTCAATCCAATGAGGAGTGGTAAAATATGTAAATCAACACAATGATGGGAACTGGCTCGGTAATCTCTATACCTTCGATGGACGAGTATCAACAGAGGTTGGCGATGAATCTACCCATACGACAATAGGGGAGTGTCTCTATACGGGCGAGAAAACCGATCATTGTGAGAATTGCCGATATTCTCCTTGCAATGGACGATTGATTGCTACGGAAAAAGCCTACCGAAAGCATCTTGGATTCTGTTCACGTGAATGTTACGAAGGGGCTCGTCTCGATGGATTTGTAAAAAATACAGCTTGGGACAAGTTTGACTACAAATTGAGTCGTGATCTTCCTGATGGAATATCTCTCATCCAGACCCATATCGATCGCAAGCTTGCGAATCTCGAATGGAAACATCTCACCAGTCAAAAAGAAGAAAATATCGTGGAGTGCTAATATAGTAAAAATCGCCAAATTGGCGATTTTTAGTTTTTGCAGGATTTATTAGATTGTGTTATTATGTGAATATAATTTTGAATTTATTTCATATGCATTTTCTTCAGGCAAATATATGAATGTGACTTGATCATCAAAAATCATTACATAAATGACTTCAATCGATGAGGGCGTTTTTCTTAGCGAGAAATCCTGATTTTTTCCGAAAAAATGCAGAAGTTGAGTCCTATATTGATTATATAAAGAAGGAAAATCCAGATGTATGTTATCTGACAGAGGTTTGTTGAATAGAGCAAAGAGATATGCTCGTTTCAGGTCTTGAAAACTGTTGATACAAAACACATACTATTGAATGATTTGAACTCTGGAATATGCAAGAAGAATCCCATAGATATTTATATCATATAATGGCTTCAAAGATCGATTTTCGACATAATCAAACTGAGCAACAATATACATCAAATTCTGTTATTCGTTTCCTGAAGTGAAAGAATGGACTAAATAAAGAAGATATTTCTATATCGGAAAAGATTGCTGGAATCCTTGATGGTGGATGATCAAGATATACTATATGAGATATGGAAGTATGATTGATGCATGCTCATTCAATTGATCAGACAACAGTTTTTTACAATTTGATGGCTGGATTAGCCTCTTCAGGAAATAATAGACAAGTATTGGTATGAGATGTAAATATGAAAACAGAATTTAGTGAAGAAATAGCTAGAAATATTAACCCTAATATTCAACGAATTGAGACAAATAGAACCTATCCATATTGTTTTACCCAAAGCAAATGATGAATTTTGACTCGGACAATTAATTGAAAAATGTTATCTTGATGCCTTCCTTTTCCTGATCAGGCTTTTGTAAATCCGATTGGAGTTGGAATTTTGAATACTAGATCTCTCTGACCAGAGGTTACATGACTTAAAACAGATCATGCAGTGAATCATTTTTATTTAGAGTCAAAATAATCTTGACTTTTTGTTTTTTTTCATATAATTCCGTCATTCACTCTTGCAGAAAATCGATTTTGTTACTCCTTCTGCTCGAGTATTTCCGTTAATCTGGTCTCATTTTTCTATACTCGCCTTCTTGTCATGGAGCGGTTCGGGTACTGGATATTGCGGAAAGAAGTGTACTCTACATTTTAACATCTACTCTACATGGCAAAAACACAAGAAACGAAGGTTTCTTCCGTTGTACCTCAAGTATCTAAACTTGGGGAAATTTATAGTGATCAGGGGCGATACTTCTTCAATGATGATCGTACGATTCTGGAACTTCCAGGTCTTATCGAGGTTCAGCTCGATAGCTATGATGACTTTCTCAAAACTAAACTCGACAAAGCATTCAATGAGGTATTTCCAATCGAAGACTTCTCTGGTGAGAAGATTGCGGTATACTACAAAGGGTACTCACTCGAAGAACCAAAATACTCCGTTTCAGATTGTAAACGAAAAAACCTCAACTATGAGGCACCTCTCAAAGCTCGATTCGAGATGCTCAACAAGCAATCAGGAGAGATCAAAGAACAAGATGTATACCTCGGTGGCATTCCTCTTATGACGGAGATGGGAACATTTATCGTCAATGGTATCGAACGTGTAATTGTTAATCAGATTATTCGTTCTACTGGTATGTTCTTTACTCCTGACCAAAAGAATCCAGGACTTTTTGCGATGAAGGTAATTCCTCAACGTGGTTCTTGGTTCGAAATTGAGATCGAAAAACGAGGAGTCATCAATGTAAAAATCGATAAAAAACGTAAAATCCCAGTTACAGTACTTCTCAGGGCTTGGGGATATGAATCTGATGCAGATATCTTGAATGAATTCAAGGGAGAAGATGAATGGATTACCAAGCATATTGCCCTTACTCTTGAAAAAGATAAGACAAAAACTCGTATGGAAGCTCTCTATACGATCTACAAGCTTCTTCGTCCAGGAGATCTTGGTACCGATGAGCGAGTAGAACAACTTTTCCAGACAACTTTCTACGATCCAAAGAAGTTCGAACTTGGACCAGTTGCTCGTATCAAGATCAATCGCAAACTTTCAAAACATTTTGCTGATCATAAAAAAGCTTCAGATATTCCTGAGGGAGAGCAGTTCTTGATTCGTGAGGATCTCATGAGTGGACTCAAGTATCTTCTTTCTCTTTGTGATAGTCGTCCTGGATTTCACATCGATGATATCGATCATCTTGAGAACCGTCGAGTTCGTTCCGTTGGGGAACTTGTTTATGATAAAGTGAAGGTTGGTCTTGCTCGTATGGAGAAGATTGCCAAGGATCGTATGACGATTATCGCTGATCTTGAAGAAGCAGTTCCTGGTTCATTCATCAACTCACGTCCGATGATTGCAGTGATGAGAGAATTCTTCGGTACAAATCAGCTTTCTCAGTTCATGGATCAATCAAATCCACTTTCAGAAATCGCCCATAAACGTCGTGTAACGGCACTCGGAGTCTGAGGTCTTACTCGTGAGAGAGCCTCATTCGAAGTCCGTGATGTACATCCTACTCAATATGGACGAATTTGTCCGATTGCTACTCCAGAAGGACCAAATATTGGTCTCGTTCTCCACTTTGCTTCATATGCTCGTGTAGATAAATATGGATTCATCACTACTCCATTCCGTGATATTATTCATACGGTTAAGGTAAATGAAGCGGAACTTGTAAACCGTATTACTCTTGAAGATGTACTTGATGCAAAAGGAAATATTCTTGTTCCTGAAAAGACATTTATTACTCCAGCAATTGCAACTAATATTATTAAAAATGTAAAAGCAGAAACTCTCGAAGTTCGAGGTTTTCTCTCTAATACATATAGTTATTTCGATGCCTACGAAGAACGTGAACTTGTTATTACTGAAGCAAATACTTCAGTAGATGAATTCGGGAATTTTACTGAAACTCGTCTTTC
>JABFSX010000019.1 GCA_013268835.1 Candidatus Altimarinota bacterium
TATGAATTGCTCCTTCATGACAAGCAGTAGTATGATTCGATCTCAATGGTGATCCAGTATATGGAGATGTAAATTGGCACAAAGATGGAACTGAGAACATTAGTTACACTGGAGCAGGGAATGTAGGAATAGGAACAGATACACCAGCTTTTAAACTTGATATTCAATCAGGATCAATCAGTAGTTCACTCGATAATACTTGGAATCTACATGTGACGAATACATTCACAAATACTGCACAACAGCATTCTGCTTTTATTGGATTACGTGCTCGATGAAATCATACAGCTCCTCAGTATCCCCAACTTGGCGATACGTTGGCTTCTTTTATATGACGTGATTCTATCGAGTGACTCACTACGGCGACAGCATATGGATGAGCAGCTATAACCATGACTGCGACAGAGAATTTTGATGCCACACATAAGGGTACTAATATAACTTTTAGTACTACTAATAATGGAAATATGCTCCCAACCGATAAAATGACTATAGATCACAATGGAAATGTAGGAATTGGGATAAGTATTCCGACTACAAAATTGGATGTAAATGGTGCTGTAAAAGTATCCGAATGATTGGATGTATGAAATCTTGGATGAGCATATACCTATATTACTCTTCGAGATGATGAATCATTGAATTGAAAAAAATATATTCATGCAAATTCAAATGTAATAGGTTTTCTTAATGGCTTATGAAATTGGTTATCTTATTGGGATCAAAATGGAAATCAATATAATATGGGGCAAGTGACTGCTACACGCCTTAATTCTACGGTTGGAGGAGTAAGTTTTCCAGACTGAACAGTTCAGACAACTGCGGCTGTAAGTGGGTGAAATGAGTCAAATAATAATGATTGACCTTGCTGATATTCAACACATTGGTGTGGTTGGTCAGATAACTTGAAATGTCATGGAGTGGATCCATATTGTGGATGTCCAGTCTGATTTCATCAAATTCACTGGCTGGTTAGTTTTGGAAATTGACACTTATATATGTGTGCAAAAGACTAGTATTAGTTTCATTGTTAATGAAGAGGTAATTATATATTTTGAATATAGATGCTCGTGAATATACTAGCATCTATATTTTATTTTAGAGTATTTTTTCTATGCTTTCTATTGTCTCTACCCCGATCGGGAATCTGGAAGATATCACCCTCCGAGCTCTCCGTATTCTTAAAGAAGCGGACCATATTGCCTGTGAAGATACTCGTATGACGGGGCAACTTCTCGGGTATTATGATATCGAGAATGGATGACGTCTGATGTCATTTCACTCACATTCAGGATTTTCCAAGGTGGACAAGATTATCGAGCTCCTTCTCGAAGGCAAACATATTGCCCTGGTCTCTGATGCAGGAACTCCAGGAATCTCTGATCCTGGGTATGTCCTGATCAAAAAAGCGATTGAAGCCGGTGTGACCGTAACTCCGATTCCATGAGCCTCTGCGGTTTTATCCGCCCTTGTTGCAAGTGGATTCGATTGTCATCAGTACTTGTATCTCGGATTTATCCCAGTCAAAAAATGACGCCAAACGATGCTCAAGTCTCTCCAAAATAAAGAACATACGGTGGTAATCTATGAGTCAGTACATCGAATCGAGAAAACCCTCCAAGAATTCGAAGAATATTTTGGAGCTGAAACGCCGATGGTGGTGGGTCGTGAGATCACCAAAAAATTCGAAGAATTTGCTCGTGGAACGATCCATGAGATACGAGAATATTTCAAAAAAGAAGGGAAGGTAAAGGGGGAATTTGTAATTGTGTTTTAATATAAATTATATGGATACCAATGAAACCATAACCCATTCAGAGGGGTGAAACTCTACATCTTTCTGATGACAAGAATTAACTCGTACCAGAGTATCTTCTCTGATGGAGAAGAATTTTATGGCGGTGAATCTATTTGCTTTTGATACTGTTTGAGTTCGTGTCTATCCTGAACGATGAGGGATGGTGACCTCACTCCGATTTGGAGATACAGAGATACTCTATCAGGGAATGCTCGATGAGACACTCTTTGATACTACAAAAACAGTAAAATGAGGAGTTCCGATCCTATTTCCGAATGCTGGGCCACTCACAGAAGATCAGAAAAATAATAGTGGATATACTCTTCCTCAACATGGTTTTGCTCGGACAAATCCCTGGAAGATGGAAACTGCAGTGATGGAAAATCAACTCTTGCAATCACTCAATTCTACTGATGTATCGGATAATTTTTGATACCCATTTCGATGAAGTATACTCAATGCACTCTCAGCGGAGAGTAAAAACTCATTTTTGTTCGAGTATTTTATACTCAATAGATGAGAACAACCACTTCCGATTGCTCTCGGATTGCATCCGTATTTCAGTGTTCCAATGTGAGACAAATCACTGATTGAGTGGAATTTTCGATGAGGGGAGCAGATTCGAGATGAGCTAGAGAAATGGAGCAATGGTGGAACAACGAAAATCGATATCCCAAAAGATGGAAAATTGCATATTGTGATTCCGTGAATCGGAAAACTCGATATCTCAGTTTCTCCTGATTTTCAGAGACTCTGGATCTGGTCACTTCCTGGGAAGGACTTTGTCTGTATCGAACCCGTGATGAGTGATGCAGGAGGAATCGTAGAAAATCCGGTAGTTATACCACCGAATTCAGATCATACTAGTTTTATGAGGATAGCTCTCCTAGGGGAAGATGCATAGTTTTTATTTTAAAAATAAAAAGTAATTTTGTACACTCAATTTTATATCCATATCCAGTTGAACCTGATGCATATCTATTATTTTCTTTTCAAAAATTAATAAATAATTAATATTTGAGATTACAATAAATGGGCCGATTTTTATCTCTAAAAAATCATCATATGTTTTCAAATCTGTATAAAAAGGGAATACTTGGAGTGTTACTTTCCCTCTTCTTTTCCTTTCTTGTATTTTTCTCTCTTGGCTTCGCAGAGGAGAATACTCTTCCTGAAGATATACAACGTATAGATAGTCAGGCTACTATTATAGATTCCTCATGAATCCTTTCAGGAAGTGAGAATATATCTATATGAGTTATCTCAGGGTCTCTATCATTATCTAGCTCTTGATCTATTGGCTCAGGAACTGACCTAACAGTAGTACCTCCCTTAGACTATTCGGTCTATAGTTACTATTCTGGAACTTGGATTCAAGATGGTATAACCTATGGAAATAGCTTCTATCCAAATTCAAGAGGATTTAGCAAAAAAATAGATGGAGTCCAGATATATACCTATGATGAATACTTCGCTACAAAAGATACGATAGGTAAAAAATCCAATCAAAAAACTACCACACTTTCTGCTATTCAATGAACAGAATCAATGATGTCTACTATGTCTATCTCAACAGATGGACTCGTTGCAAGTTATCCACTATATTCCAATCCAAACGATACCACTGGAAATAGAAATGGAATACCAGCAAATGTATATTGGATAGCTGGAAGTTGAGCTATTTTTAATGGGAATGATAGCTTCATTGATCTATTAGATCCTTATGTATGAAATAATAGTTTTGTTGTTTCCTGATGGTTTCTATCAAATACACTCGCAACGCTATGAGACTATAACGTTATGTATAGGTATTCAGATATATTATGATACGATACTATGCGAGTATATTATGGTGGATATGGAACTAGTGCATTGTATTGGAAGTATCTTACTGGGGATGCATCGGATGCAAACAATAGTTTCGAGATACCAAATACCTTTGAGTCGAATACTTGGTACCATATGATCTTTGAGCTGGACGATACCAATAAGAAGGCTCGCTTCTATCTCAATGGAGTTTTGTTTGCAGAGCAATCATTTACAGGAAATCTCTCTAAATCAAATAGGGATTGACCACATAAATTTTCTCTTGGAAATAGATGGTGGTCACCAAATGAGTGATGGTCTTGAAATATAAGAGATGTACAACTCTACAATCGCACCCTAACTTCATCAGATATCCAATCTCTCTATGGGAGATGACGCATTAGCAATACTACCAATATTCCATATGTAAATCCAATATTTGGATTTAACTCTAATATTACCTTCCTCCAAAACTCAGGAAAAGACAATCATATTGTACTCTCGAATGAAGCTTGTATAAAACAAAATTCCGATTCTGGAGTTGTAAAAAGTATAGTAGATGCTGCATGAGACCCCGTCACTCTTGCTACCTGAGAATTCACCTATGACAACACCCTCATGAGTATCCCTGGGGTAGGTCTCCCGTACCAACTCCAGATCCACTACAAGAACCAGTCTTCCTACAACTGACCTCTTGGATTCAATTGGGATCACAACTATAATCAGTATCTTTCGAGTGAAACCAATGGAAATGTACTCTATTCCAATGGACAACTCGGAACCTTCCGCTTTATCCTCAGTGGTTCTACATTTCTTCGCAATGAAGGACTCCGAGCCACCCTCGTTCAGAGTGGAGGACTCTATGAGATCGCATATGACAATGGAAATAGAACACTTTTTAATTCAGAAAATCGGGTTTCAGAGATTCGAGATCTGTATACCAATACTCTGAATTTCGCATACGCGAGTGGATACCTCACAACCGTCACAGATACTCTCGGTCACACGATCAACTATAGCTACTACGATCACAATCGTCTTCGGGCGGTGACGGATTTCAGTGGACGAACGGTTGACTTCCACTACTATACCGATCTCACTGATTCAGGAAGCTACTATGATCTTCAGGATATCACTCTCACCAATGCGACTGGATCTACCAAGACGATTCGTTTTGAGTACTCAACTGGTACCGACAGTGCCGACCCTCTCTCTCACAACATCACTCGTCTCATCGATGCCAAGGAACAAGTCTATGTCGTCAATACCTATGACAGTGGGGATCGAGTGGCTACGCAAAAATACGGAGATGGGACACTCACCTATACCTATACTCTCTCTGGAAGTGCCATAACTCAGAATACAGTTCACGACAAGCTCGGGAATCGTACGGACTATACCTACGATGCGAGTGGCAACAATACGGCCATCAGATACTACAATCCTACCGAGACGAGTTCGGTTCTCTATACCTATGACTACAATACCCTCGGTCTGATGGTACGAGAAAAACGACCAAGAGGGAATGGGTATACCTACACCTATGACACCAATGGAAATCTCATACAAAAAAGACAAAAGGCAAATATAGATGCCGTAGATAGTGCCACGGATCTCGTGACGAGCTCCACCTACAACGCTCGCAATGAGAAACTCACGGAAACTCTTCCGAACAATACTCAGGTTATCTATACCCGAGATACCAAGGGGAATATTCTCACCAAGACTCTCTCAGGAGCCGTGAATTATCTGAATACTCCCATCACTGGACTCACCACCACCTATACCTATCTTCCATCTGGACTCCTCCAGACTGAGACGACTCCTCTGGGCAGATTGACCCAGTACAACTATACTTCTGGACAACTCACGGCACTCACTCGGGCAACAGGATCACTCATGAGTACGGGGGCTTTTAGCTATAGTCTGTATGGAACGATTCTCTCGTCTACCGATGGAGATGGATACACCAAGACCTACGCCTATACTCCCTTCGATCAGCTAGAGACACTCACGACCGCATCAGGCATCGTCACGACCTACGCCTATGATGCCAACAATAATAAGACCCGAGAAACCAGATATCTCTCTGGAGGACTGACGATGAACTCCTACTTCTACTATGATTCTCTCGATCACCTCACGGGCAGTCTTGTTGATGTGAATTCCAGTCAATCTGTTCTCACGAGTTACACCTATGACGCCAATGGAAATGTCACCGACAAAAAAATCTGAAATGGAGCTACGGTTCATATCACGTACAATGAATTCTCCAAGCCCGTAGAAGAACGAATCCTCCTCGTTCCTGGGGATTCAAGCAAAGACATAGTCACCACCTACGCTTATGATACCAACAACAATCTCACGTCTCAGACAGATCCACGATGATATACTACGAGTTATACCTATGATCTCTCGGATCGACTCATACAGACTACCGATACACAGGGAACCAACACTACTGCTACCTACAATCCAGATAACACCATAGATACTACGACGATCTCAACGAGTACGGGACTCATACTCTCCAAACAAAAAAATCTCTATGATAACTTCTGAAAGGTAGTAAAAGTGATCCGCTACCTTGATCCCGTAAACTCTCTGAATCCCATAGAGACCAAGTATACCTATTCAAAAGATAACGAACTCCTCACGACTATCGATGAGAATGGATATACCACCACGAATACCTACGATGCCCGAGGGAACAAACTCACCACCACCGATCCTCTCTCGAATACAGCCTGAGCTACCTACAACAAGCGAGATCTCAAGGCTACCGAATATCTCACGCAGAGTTCTGGTACTGGAGCCCAGCTCACCACCTATACCTATGATGCAGATGGCAGAGTCACGAGTTCCAAGAATACTCTGAACAAGTCAAAAACCTTCACATACAACCATCTCAATGCTGTCACGAGAACCACCGATGAGATGAATCGAACGACCGACATCGAACGAGACTACCGAGGACTGATGACTAAGACCACGAGCTACTCGGGTGCTGAATCCATGATCACGAATTATACCTATGATGATCGTGGAAATCTCCTCTCGATTATAGATCCGATGAATCATACGATGAGCTACCAGTATGATAGTATGAACCGCAATACCAAGACCATCTATCCAGACTCCAAGGAGATCACGCTCACCTACGACAAGAATAGTAATCTCCTCACGAGAACTGATCCAAACGGAACCGTAGTCACCAATACCTATGATGCAATGAATCATCTCACGAATAGATCTATCTCCCGAGGTAGTGGAGTGGGAGGAGTCACGAGTGAGATCTACACCTATGATCCTCTTGGTCGTCTCACAAGTGCAGGGGATAATACCAATCCAACCGGAACGGGTTCTCCTACCTATACTGGAACTGCGACCACCAACCTCACCTTCTCCTATGATGCACTCTCAAGACTCATCACTGAAAACCAAAAACCCATAGGAGGTTCAGGATATACTCTCGGCTACACCTACACCCTTGCGAGTGATCTCTTCAGTGTCGTCTTCCCAGATACCAAGACCCAATCCTACACCTACGATGCTCTCCATCGTCCGCTGACTACCACCTACAGTGGACAGACCCTCAATACCAACACCTATTCAGGAGTTCTCCTCTCCAAGTCCACCTACCTGAATGGTAAGATTACGAACTACACCTACGATACTCTGAATCGTACCAAGAGTATCAACGCTGGAACAAGCGTATTCGTCACTACGTATACCTATAACGATGCCAGTGATATCCTCTCGGATGCCACCAAGTCCTATACCTATGATGGATATGCGAGACTCATCGGAGCTGCTGTCATGGCTATATGAACCAGTAAAGAGATCATCTCTCTGGATAAGTCAGGAAATAGGATATTCTATACACTGAATACCTACACTCTCAATCATAGTACAAATATCCTCGATCAGTACCTTACCTTTACAGGAGGTGCAACAGGAACCTACA
>JABFSX010000012.1 GCA_013268835.1 Candidatus Altimarinota bacterium
AATTAGTAAAAAAATAGAATATCTCAAAAAAATATCTCCCGTAAAAACACTTACCTGAAGCACAAAAGATTCTCTCGTATCATCTGGAACTACCAATCCATGATCTCTAGAAAAAATTCAAAAAAAAGAAGAACTCCAAAAAATCGGGAAACAACGAGCAGAATTCCTCTCCAATTATACGTCATCGTCAGATACATCACGAAAAAACATAGAAAAACTTCTAGAGAGTGCTAATTCTGACTCTATTTATATAATCCAAGACTGGTAATTTATTATGAATATAATTCAAAAGATTCTCATTAACTGAGTACGATTTTATCAAAAAATATTCTCACCAGATCATTCATTTTGGGCTCGATGACTCAATCATACCCCATACTGTAAACATATTCCAAGTTGTAGTGATTATATGATTGAAGCACTTGAAAAAAAATGAGTCATTCGAGGATTATTTATTGGAATTTATAGAATACTCCGATGTAATCCCTGGAGTAAGGGTTGATATGATCCTGTTGATAAATAGTTGCTCTTTTTGTTTTTTTGTTTAATATAACGTTATGCTTTCTTTTTTACTTCAAAATCACGAAATCTGACACTATTCTGGTTACAAAACACAAGTAACTGCTGATTTTTTTTATGAAATCCATAGCGAATGAGATCTAGCAAAACTTCAAGAAGCCTTTCAATTTTCAAAGAAAAATAATCTTCCTTTTCTTATTATTGGATGAGGAACCAATATTTTATTTTCCAAATCTCGATTCGAATGAGTTGTGATAAAAAATTCAATCTCTGGGTGGGAATATAATGAAGAAAAGAAAATACTTCATACCTACTCCAATGAATCAATCTGGGAAATATCTGAAGCACTCGAAACAAAATATAATCAACCTATCTGGCACCGATTTATCGGTCTTCCAGGTTCTATCTGATGAGCCATATTTGGTAATGCTGGCTGCTTTGGACTCGAAACAGAATCCAATTTTCTGAGCATTACCGTATATGATATGGATCAATGAATTCAAAAAAATCTCTCAAAAAATGAAATGCAATTTGCATATCGGTATTCTTTACTAAAAGAAAAACCTGAATTTTTCATACTAAGTGCCTACTTTGATCTTTCGAAAATCAACGAAAAATATTCTTCTGAAGTAGATAATATCCACTTTCGTGAGCACAAACAACCAAAATGAAATTGTTGTGGAAGTTTTTTTAAGAATCCATCTCGAGATATCTCAGCAGGTATGCTTATCGAATCTGTATGACTCAAATGATATCATTTTGGTTGAGCTTATTGGAGTGATCTCCATGCCAATTTTCTTATGAGTGATAGTCAATCTTGTAAACCTTCAGACCTTATAGGACTTATAGCTATTACTCAAGAAAAAATAAAAAAAGAAAAGGGTATTAATCTTATCAATGAAGTAAAAATTATTTAATAATAAAAATATGTTTTCTTTTCAACTTCTTAATAATCCTGAATCATTTTCTATTGATCAGTCTCGTATATCAGATATTTTATTTCGAATATCTCGAGAAGTAAGCCTTCCTCAAAATGGAATTATTAATATTGCATTTCTTGCTGATTCTGAGATCCAAACCTTGAACAATCAATATCGAGGTATAGATAATACAACCGATGTCTTGTCTTTTCATTATTATGATGATTTTTCAGAAATTATTGATGATGAAATAGTCGGAGAAATAATCCTAAGTGAATCAAAAGTACTATCACAGGCTGAAGAACATATGCATACCGTAATCAATGAAACTGAAATATTGATTATACATGGGATTCTCCATATTCTTTGATATGATCATGAAACTGATGATGAATACGAAGAAATGTGGAAATTTGAGAAGATCATTCGAGAGAAATTACATTTAGCACTATAAAAATATATAAAATGAACGCTCAAAACGATTTGTTATACATACAAAATCTATCTCCAATGGCATGAGTAAGTGAAATACTCAGAGAGTGAGGAATCCTCTCGTGACATATTGTAGGATTTGATATTGAAAAATCTGAAATATCAAAAAGACAACTCTATACAGATAGAACCACTATTGAAATAATGCCACATCATTATATAAATCTTCCGAAAGAATGACTTCGTCGAAATACTGTATACGATTGTTTTATTGGTGCAGAAAAAAATCCAAGATTTCGATTTCGAATCGGAAATAATGAAAAAATAGAAAGCATATCACCAAATAAAATCACAAAACAATCACGAGATGAACACTTTGTTCATCAAGATGAAGCTGAACAACCGATAAAAACAAAATGAGCTATCTATCAGCCAAAACAAATCCATATACGTGAATCAGAGCAACAAACTATCGGAAATAGAGAAGGAATAATGCATTGGGTAAAAAAAGTAGTAGAAAAACTCCCATCTCGTAAAAAATAAACTTGCTTTTTCTCTTTTTTCTCTATAATGCGAGCACTCCATATCGGCGGGATAGCTCAGTTGGTAGAGCAATAGACTGAAAATCTATGTGTCCCCGGTTCAAGTCCGGGTCTCGCCACCACTACTTCAAAAAAGTTATAAAAAATACCCTAAATTTAGGGTATTTTTTTGATTTATTTAGAATAATATGATATATTTTCGCTATGAATACACTATCACCAACGGAATATCCATTCGATAACCTTGATACATATAAGGATTTACTCCAAAAGGATAATCCTTCTGGGATATTTAGTATCGATTGACTTAGAGGAAAACAAGATTCACTTCCAAATAAGTGAATTATGCAGCCCATACTAACAAGAATGGGAATTCTATGAAATAAACTAAGAGAGGTATATAAAAAAGAAGTTGATCCTATTACTTGGCTTGCATGGTGTTATTATGATAGATGATATTCTTGTCAGACCATCTCGGAAATGCTCAGTGATATGGGAATAGAATACAAGGAATGAAGTCTTTCACAATTCACAATGAAACAATGTAATTGGATAAAAAGACCACATACTCATATAACACAAAAATGACTCTGAACACTTCGAGAGCTTGCTATCACAAGAGAAAGGATGAGGCTATCATTAGATAGAACAACTACTGAATAGTTTCAAATATTCATTTTTCTCGATTTTTTCTGACATTTCTGGGAAAAAATACCTGACCATTCATAGCAATAAATACTCAAGCCCGTGTCTGAGATTGTAATACTCAGAGTGCATACCCAAGATTCATATAGCCATCAGTATTTGGTTCTCGAATTGGTACCATCGATCACACAAGAACGATTACCTTTCATTGAACTCTCTCAACCAGATATTGAGCTGTTTCGACGAGAGTATCAGTTCCATGAGTGAGTAATATTCTATCTTCAGGACTATTTATACTTGTTTCAACAATTGTATCTCGATATGGATTTTTCATAATTAGAGAATTAATTGGAGGGAGATGAGTCCATCTAATAGGAAAATTAATTCATCATTGTTCGATGATACTAGGGATGATACTTTGCCCAAAAGTATATACCCCTGATGCATTGATATTTGCAACATCGATAGTTCCACCAGTTGTGATGATATGGTAGTCTGAATTCATATTTTTATAGTGTATATTCGATATATTTTCCTATTTCATTTTCTCATTTTGAGAGAATATTTTCATACTTGATTTCATCATAATCATCGATCTCTGGGGCAGCCATCTCTGGACGAGCTATAACTGTATTATCCTTGATATCCATAATATATCCGAACTGGTTTTTTCATTTTCGTAGAGCAAGTTTTGCATCGTATACCGCATTGAGAATTGGCGTTATTTCTTTTATACGATTTTTTGCAATAGATTCATCCACCTTATTTGGGAGCTTCGAACTCGCTGCAAGTGGCTCATCATGATACTCGAATATTCCCACTGATTCGAATTGATATTTTTCACAAAAATCAAGCAAAATCTGAAAGTCATCTTCTGATTCTCCAGGAAACCCGATGATGAAGCTCGTCCGAATAAAAGAAGCAGGGAAGTGCGAACGAATATATTCGATAAAGCTATCGATATGATTCCTATCGTAGTGTCGTCCCATCAGTTTGAGTACATTCTCACTCGCATGTTGGAATGGTATATCGAAATAAGGAAGAAAATGTTTGAGATTCTGAAGCTTCGAGAGATGATCCAGTGTTAGGATATCTGGATAAAGGTAATACACTCGATATTTTGGTGCATGAATTGGCTTATTTTTAAGTACAAATTCATCAATAGTAGCATCAATCTTTTGAAGAAGTTCAATCAATTGAGCTCATTCATAGAGATCAGTTCCATATCGTGTCGTATCTTGTGAGATAATTTGAATCTCTTGAATCCCCTGAGAGAGCATCACTCCAACCTCTTGAACAATCGATTCCATCGATCGACTCGTCTGTCGCCCACGAATAGTAGGAATAATACAGAAGGTACAATTATTATCACAACCCTCAGCCACTTTGAGATACTCATATCCGAATGGTGCATGCATATATGCTCGAACCTCATCACCCCTCCAAACAAATGCCTTTTTCCCTTTTCCTGGTGCTTCGATCGAAGCAAGATAATTCGAGAGAGTTTTTTCTTTACTCTGCTTATGTGCTTGTTTTGCTTTTACAATGGCCCCAAGATTGAACTTGGATTTTTTCCCGAGAACGAGCTCTTCGATAACTGAATAGCTCATAAATGGTACAATCGAAACGAGATTTTGAAGCGAAGAGAGAAAAGCATCATCTTTGACACTTACATAACACCCCATAAGAATCAACTTTTTTCCAAGTGAATCATAATAGGAAAGTGTCTCCTCGCTCTCCTGACGAGCTGTTGAGAGGAATCCACAAGTATTGACGATTACGTATTCAGCACTTGGATCTTCCGGATCTTCTACATATTCGATAGGAGCCCTATCGGAATACTTGAGAATCTCACCGATGGCGAATTCGAGATCGACCATATTTTTGGAGCAACCGAGATTGATAGCAGAAAATGCAAACATAGAAGAATTTTAGATTTGCGAAGTATAGAGAAAAGCTTGCAAAATGCAAGGAATTGACTATATATAAATAATAATTATGAATATTAATACAAGTAGCATTGAGAAGTATGTAGATCAAATATCATTCAAACAAGAATTATATCTTTTTTTTAGTAGATTTGAAAAAACTCATACACAAGTAGCGTGAGCACACTTTCAAAATCTGATCCTTTCCTTTATCGATGATCTAACAACTCCTATTGATCTTGTATATTTTTTCCAATTTATCAGAAAAAATATTGGATGAACCAAAAAAAATCCGACCACTGAAGGTATAGTTTTATTTGATGAAATTTTCAAAAAAATTATCGCCAAAAAACGAAAAATATTCCAATCATACACATGGAGCTCAAAATACATATGATCACTTTTCCATAATCTGAGAAATTTTCAAAATATACCCATCGAATTTTTTGAAGATATGACTACCCTCATAGAATGAATTAATCATTGGAGTTGAACTCATATTTCAGAAATATTGAGAACTATTGAGCCATATAGAAATACGAATCATGGAAGACTACTTCTTTATGTTATAGGTGATAAAATACTCTCTATGAATATGGAATTACAATCTTTTAGTGTTGTTCAATCTCTTATAATTAACCTTGAACATCTCGATGTGGAAATTCCAGATACCCTACTCAATAGATGGAATCATCTTCAGAATGAAGAAGGAGAAAAAAATTCCACCCCTACCCAATATGAAGATGGTATCTTCAATACTATACTAAAAGATACGGATACATTTGATGGATTTTCCTTAGAAAGGAACATATTTATATGCGGATATGAGGTAGATATTGTTGTATATGACACGCAAGGTGATATTTTTGCAATTATTGAATCCGATTGAACAGCTCATCAAAAAGCATCTAAAACGAGAAATAAAGATAAAAAACGTGATGCCTTATTTTTTAGAAGAGGTATCACTGATACCATCATTCGATGTACAAATCAATAACTAATACTGCAGCATTTCAACGAATTCCTTTTCATTTTTTCCGACTTTTTTCCACATCTTTGGAATGAGTGATGCACTTGTAAAACCTGGAATTGTATTCACTTCGAGAAAATATATATCATTCCCGTCATAGCGATAATCTATTCTTACCACTCCACGACAATGGAGCATTTTTGTTATAGCTACACTCATTCACCTGAGTTCTTCTTGGAGATCATCTTCTCATTCGAGAAATACTTCATTGGATCCATCTGTTTCATATTTTTCTACATAATCAAAAAAATCCTGTGAAAGTGTACGAATCTCAATAATTGGAAGTGAATGATATCCATCAGAATCAAGATAGACTCCAACAGTGAATTCTCGACCTTCGATACACTCTTGGATGAGAATATCATCATCTGTAATAAGACTACAAGCCTGTGAAAGTTCAGCTTCATTTTTTACCTTATTCGTTGCGATCGAACTCCCTCATCGATTCGGTTTTACAATATAAGGAAATGCATTGAGGTATATAAGAGAATTTGCTATCTTATCTGGTTCACCCTGTGGAATAAAATACGTTTCTGGAATTTTTACTCTCATCTCTGCAACAAATAGGTTCGTCTGATATTTATCAAGACAAAGGGAATGAACCGCAAAAGGGGAGTATGCATAGGTATATCCGAGTGTATCAAGAAATGCGGTTACCTGACCATCTTCACCATATATCCCGTGAAACATCGGAATAACAAGATCAAAATTTTGATGAGATTCAAGATGATTCTTGAGTTTTTTTGTTGGAAAATGACGTGCGAGAGTCGAGGCCTGATGTCTCTGCAAAAAACGATGAATATCCGATGGAAAATCAAAAGTCTCAGAAGTATGCCCAGCAATCCTTATCCAATCCTTCATATTCATTGCACTCCGAATCGCAACATCACGCTCAGAAGATATTCCACCCGTAAGAATAGCAATATGCATAAATATATTGGATAATAAATAGATAAAAAGTATAGAAAAAATCAGGAAAAACGCAATTTTCTATAAGAAAATTAATAAAAAATTAATAATTGATTATATAATTCAATCTCATACTAGCATTTTTTGTATGTATAGATTTTGTATCAAAACTGATCGAAATATACCAACAATAATACGATGTTACTTCATCGCATTTTTTATAATTCTACTATTTTTTCCGATGGTTCTATGGGGAAAAGTTGAGATTTATGAAATATTTCCAAATACGATCGACGACACCAATCTCGAATATATAGAACTCAGAAATACTGGATGTAGTGATATTGATATCAGTGGATATATACTAGAAGATATGAGTACAAAACAATATATATTTCCAACATCGAGCATAATTAGTCCAAAAAATACCATTCGAATTGATCGATCAAATTCAAAGATCATACTTAATAATGTTGATGAAATTCTCTATCTCAAACAGCCTGATGGAACTATTGAGGATCAGTTATCCTATTCCACATCAACAAAATGAGTAATAATAATTGATTTAAGTGTGGTTGATGAAGTCTGCAATTCAGAGGCAAATACTGGAACAATCGATACCCTCTCTGGTGAGATGCTTGTTAATACTGGAAGTACGGATTCTGGTAATATTTCTTCTTGAAAATTAAACGATCACACAGGAAACGTCAATCCAGAAATAACGAATACAAATTCTTGAGAACTCTCAGGAATAGGAAATATAGAACCCACAAGATGAGTAGAAAATACTGGAAGTGAACTAACAAATACAGGAACATCTGAGAATGGATCAACTCAATATAATACCTGAGAAAATACCTCCACAGGAATTATCCAAACAGGATCGCTTGTATTATTTCCAGAAATAATCCCAACATTACAAAACCCAACCAATGCAACTTTTACATCGTGATTTTTTGATTGCACGAATCAAAATCCTTGTCGTATTAATATAACATTGGATCCTATATTCACGGGTGCATACTTTGCAAAGGATTATACCTGTACTATGATCACTGAAACAGGAAGTATAGTAAGTTGCAATCCAAATACTCTCTATTTTTTAACTGGAGGCTCACTTGGATTCCGTCTTACGAGTAAGCTATATCCAGAGGAATCAAAAGAAGTATTCTGGAATATAGCATTTGAAGCTCAAAAAATTATCACTGAATGAGAGGGGCAAATTATTGATAATTGAACTAACAATAGTGGAAGCTCTAATGAAAATACCTGATATACTCAAACTGGGGAAATTCAATCTGAAATACAATTTCCAGAAATTATTCCAACATTTCAAAGCTATACTAATGCCACTTTTACTGGAAATATACTTACTTGTACTACAGGCCCCTGTCGTCTCAATTTTACATTGGAACCGATTTTTACAGGGAGTTTTCAATCAAAAGATTATACCTGTAAGATAGAGTACTGAACAGGAATATATAATACTTGTAATCCATCTCAACTCTATCTTATCGGAACTGGATCTATTCAGGTATCTATCACTAACAAAACATCCCAAAAAAGCATATATAAAACATTCGACATAATTCAAAATATTCAACTCAATACTTGATGAACAAGTTCTTCGTATAATCAATCTTCTGAATGAATACCCGATAAAAATCCTCCGATAATCATCCTAGAATTCGATGGAAAATTGAAATCCTATCACGAAATCATCTGAGAGAATGAGATCAACTGTTATACGTTGACTTGTTCTATCAATCTCTCCGCAGAACGATCCTATGATCCAGAAAATAGTAATATCAGATATCTCTGGTACTATTGACCCAATGATATCAAGACAACCAAAGATCCATGAGAGAGAAAATATGGAATTGGAACTCATGAGATCTGGCTTCGTGTTATCGATGCAAATAACAATGTTTCATCAATAAAATATACAATTCATGTCCTTGGTAATCAAGATACAAAAAAAGAAGAATCTCAAAAAATAGAAAAGAAAACTAAAATAAAATCAACTCAAGTAAAAACGAAAAAGATAGAAAAGATAAAAATTAAAAAAAGTAATAAAACAATATTTTTTGAACCACCTGAAATAATCCTACAGAAATCTCACTTTACAAAATCTGAAAATGGTTTCATTTGTCATACTACTAAAAAGTCATGCTCTCTTAATCTTACCCTTTCTTGAGCACAAAAATGAATCGTTTATGCTTGGAGATATGATAATGGAGAGCTACAAGTATCAAAAAATCCGAGATCCCAAGCGCTTTCACTCGGGAAACATACTATACAAATTATAGCTTGATATTCAGATAATACCCCTCTATGGACCCAAGATATCAGCATCCAGGTCGTAAAAAATAAGAAATCAAAAAAGATAAAAGTTACAAAGAAAACTAAAAAAGGGACAAAGAAAATAATAGAAAAACAAACTCAAAGTATAGAAAAACCAGAAATACTAGTCTCAAATAATTCAAAAGAAGATTTTCCTTTTACTTCTATTGCAATCCTCATTGGGATCTTCCCAATAGCATTATTACGGAAACTTATTTTAGCAAAAAAGAAACTGAATAAATAAAAGTCAATATTCTTTTATTTGCATTCTATTTTCTATGCGTATACTGATATCAGTTCTCTCTTCTTACGTGCATCTGGTCGGTATTTTTCTCTACAAATTATACCGCATCCTAAGGGCGGGTGTCATAGTCACTATGGTGTCCGACTCGCTACACGGATCTCTGGGTTTACTCAGGAATTCGATTAATGGCTTCAGGGATAAAATATGATCAAGAACGGCCAAGAGGGATTATAAAACACTTCATCTGAAAAGATGGAGTTTTTTATTTATTTGGGATCTCTTTCATTTGAGAAACTTTTTCATCTTGAGAAGGTACTTCCACTTGAGAAATTTCCTCCTCAACCTCATATTTGAATTCAACTTTTTCTTTACCATTTTCTTTTATTTCTGCGATTCTATCTTTTCCTCTTGAAAAAATATCTACAAAATCAGCCACAATGCTTGTAAATGGTGCTCGAACATTCGTATTAGAAGATTCTACTAAGAGTGTCAAAATAGGGAATAGGAGGTAGAGTCACATCTGTGATCCTATACCATAAAATAAAATCACCAAGACAAGACAAACTGTAACAATAAAACCCTGTAAAATCATAGATGTATATTCACTATACTTTGATTGTCCAAGAGATGGAAGTGTAATAAGATTGATTCATGGAATTGCAATAATCCATTTTGGTGCAAAATAAGGAACACTAATTCATTTTACTTCTATATTTTTTTCAAGAAATATATTATATCGTTCTATATAATTCATATTTTTTTCACCACCAAATGCAATCCGAAAAAAATCAAAAATTGAAACGATTGATGCCTTAAAATGAGCATCAAATTCAAGATACGTAGGAATTTTTTTATAAAATGTAAACTCGAAAAAACTCGAAAAAATAAATACTTGTACTGCTGTAAAAACAATCAGTGCTATATATCCAACAGTAAGAATCAAGGTAAAAGTAGTAACATTTCAAGAAAAAAATACTACGCTGGTCAAAAATATAAAAGAAAAGATATTTCCTATTTTACGTCCAATAATATTTTCCCGACTTGGGTAACGACTTGCTATAAGTATACCTATAAAAGGTATAAATGATGCAATCATACGAACTTTTGTTTCTTCAGAATATTCTCATTTTTGAGAAGTATTTTCTGGAATTACAAATGATTTCCAAGTAGAATCACTAGTAGAAACACCCGAATAGGCTCGATATGCTCAGACTACAAGAGCAAATAATGTGGAGCTCACTATACCCGTAAGCAAAACCGTACCGAGTGTTATACCAAAAATCGAAAATGAAAGTGAATGACGAACAGAAAAATATACTATAAAAGAAATAAATCCAATCAGAATTACGAGGCTTGCTCTTTTCGCATGTCATCTTACGAATGGATGTCACAGAGGAGTACCTTCCTTCATAAGAAGAAGCAATGGTCCAAGAAAAAGATATGCTATAAGTGCATTGATGCGGGTAGAGATATCTGGCATTTCGAATAGAGTTAAATTACATCCAATATAACAGAAATAGGGAAATAAGGCAAAAATCTATACCATTTTCTTTCGAATTCCCCACCATCCTCCGAGATATATACTTCAAAAAATAATTCCTCCTATTCCCACTTGAAATAATGAACTCATTAATTCGGTATTTTGATAAATAAATCTACTCGTGATATAGAGAGATAATCATATCCCGATAAGTGCAAAAATACTCATAAAAATTGCAAATATAACACTTTTTTTGATATGGATCGAGTCTCGAACATACCACCAAGTGATACTCATCAGAAGTATCTGAGTCAGAAGTGTTACCCATGCAGATCCGATAAAAGAATACATGGGAATAACAAGAAGATTTCCGATGATATTCAGAAGTGCGATCCCAGCATTGATCCACATCATCCGAGATTGTTCGCCACGAGCAATCAGGATATAAGTGGAAAGTGATGAGATAAAATAAAACAAAAATATCCATATCACGATACGCATCGCATCGATAGAGCTATATCACATAACCGTAGTGGAGAGAAACTCGGGAGTTGAGATAATTCGAATTATCTCGGGCGTATATGCAAATCAGAATATTGCAATCGCAAGACCAAATCCGAATAAAAGTTCAAATCATTTTCAAGTCAGGGATTCTATTTTTGATTTTTCTTTTTTCTCTATCGCCGTTGTAAGGACCGGGAGGAGGGAATTGAGAAATATCGTTCCATACATCATCCCAACTTCCACTATCTTCATCGGAAGCGCATAGAGAGCAATACTCGTATCAGCAATAGTAGATTCTTCCAGAAGGGAAAGAAGGATCACATCTACCTTGAAAAAAATCACTCCAAGGAATAATGCCAGTCAATACGGAAGAGAGATCTGGAGAATATGAAGGATATATTTTTTATCCCATGCGAATCGTATCTTGTGATATCGTGATGTATACCACCAAGTGAGTCATGTCATCAAGATATTTCCAGCGAGTCATGCAATCATAACAAGAGTAAATATCTCTATATCATCTGTTGTAGCACGAGGAAATAGTAATCCTGCAAACAGGAGTATCATACCAAACGTAAGCATCTTACCGCAAGTATTCGCAATAAGGCTAAACTCTGTATGCAGATTAGCTTGCAGGTAACTCATCAGTGAACTATTGATGAGTCCAGCAAGAGTAAAAAGAGATACGATAAAAATCCCAACAAGAGCCATCAGAGAATTGTATCCAGAGAGGAATGGGGCAATAGAAAGTGAGAGAATAATAATCAATACCCCTGAAAGTGTTCGAAGTGAGAGAATATTTCCACTGATTTTTGCTACCATCTTCGGATCATCTGCATACTTGGTGAGTTCACGAACTGTGATAGTATAAAGCCCCATATCAGCGATCACAGCAAATATCGAGAGATAATTATATATCTTGGAATAGAGTCCATATCCTGCTACATCGAGATAGCTCGTGAGTACCTTGATAAGGAATATGGATATCAGAGCAGTGATGATCTTCCCAGCAATCTGAGCGAGAGTATTGGTGTATATTTTTCTATTTGGCATAGTACGATAGTATATGAAAAAGATATAAAATACAAAAGTAATGAAATAAAACTACTCGGATTTTTGTATCAATTTCCCCATTTAATTATATTAAAATAATCACAATAGCTTGTGAAATATTCACATTAGTATATATAAATTATAAATAATATATCGTCAACTTCATCTATGACATCACGTCACTTGAGACAAGTGAGAATTTTTGCTAAAAAACCTTAAAATGAATTATTAAAAATTTATTAATTCTTGAGTACATTTTTCAAAAATCCGTTGACAAATTTTCCCTTTGACAAAGCTACAGTGTCTCAATACGCTATGCTCGATTTCGAAATCATACTTCATTATTTACCTAGGATAAAAACTATGAAACTCATACAAAAACAGATTATCATATTTTCAGGATTCATTGTATTCATTCTTTTTGGATACTTTGCAATAGGGAACTTCAATTCATCTCAATTAGGTGAAATGAAAACAGATATCAGAACAATTAACACTCTATCTCAATCAGGCATAGAGACGGATACAGGGAAACGACTGGAAACGATTGCAAACTCTGGTACAAATTGGGGGATGTCTCCTTTTGGAAGTGGGAAACCTCTGATAGAAGAAGAAAAGAAACCAGTATTCAAAAAGCCAAATACAGAATGGAAGACAAGAACTCTGAGTGGAATTACCTATGTGTTTGGTGAGGGGAATCCAGTAGGAATAGCTATGGATAGAAGTCAGATTGAGGCTATGAATACACCATGTGGAAATGATGTTAGTTTAATTGAGAAAGGAATCTGTGATGCTGAGCTTGGTTTCATGTATATAACTCCTGAGATAGAAAAACATCTTCTTGCTGCTCTCTCTGATCCAAACTGGAGCAAACTTGCCACAGAATGCGAAAATCACTTTCGAGCAAGAGAAGGACCAGATGCACTCACTAATGCTCAGAATGATCCGTCATATTTGATATTTGATCGTGTATTCTCCCCTGGATTTTTGGATATTGATAGGTTTATTTCTATCGAGCCAACAACCGGACTCAAAATGCTCAATAATCATCTAACTATCAGTCTCGCTAAATTCGTTATGAATGGTATGTATGATGGGGCGTCACGAGGAGAACCACAACCGAATCCGTATGGTGACTGTGTGGATCGATACGGTCAAGATATTTCCAAAAATCTCGTGGCCACAACGATTCTATATACTCATCCGCTTATGGAAGTAAAATGAATTATTCATGAAGTATTCAAAGAATATACTATTCCTTTTTCTTTTTATTAATTTTTTATAGGAGATCATCATGACCTGGCATTAGATACTACTCTCACTATTTTTCTTTCTTAATCTTTTCAATTTTCTGGAGTCTCACCATGAAGCTTTCCAAGCTTTTCCTTTCTCTCTCCCTCGTTGCAGTATCTGCAACAACTCTGGCAGCTACTGCTGTTGCACCTGCCAATCGTATTCGTATCTGGGAAGGATCATCTGCATCTTTTCCTGATTCAAAATACAGTATTGGCACCACTACTGCTATGGGTACCATTAAAACACTCAAGTCTGATGTGGATGTCCGTACGCTCCTCACAACTCTCAATGTAGGGACTAATACTGGTGGACTCGATATGAGTCGCTACCCTGGTGCCAATCTATCTTCCATTTCATTTAATGGGAGCTTGCATCAACGGCTTTCGGATAATCAAACAAATAATTCTGGACAATGTGTAGCATTTGCTCGTTCCATGACAGGAGCAACAGTGAGTACCACATGGTATCCTGGTAATTCATTACCAAGTTATCTGAATATCAATGGTACAGTGAGGACTGATAAGGTTCTTACACCAGGTACCATGATTGCTCATTTTGGTAATAAAACCAGGTATGACTATAATAGCACAACACCTCATGTGGCTATCTTCTTGTCTTGGTCAACCAATGCTCAAGGCATCGTAGATGGTGTCAATGTGGTGGATGAAAATTTAGCATGGACTATTGCTGGAAACAGTGGTAGTGCTGCTGGACTTATCCAAAAACACAAACTTGCTTGGATTTGTAATGTTGGTACAAGCTGTGGACTTGCGACAAGTACAACTCCAAGCAAGTACCATATTACATTCTTTGCATCAAACTACCACGTCGTCGATGTCCGGTAAACACCACTACATATAATCACCAATATCTCTCTCGTGCAATGCGAGAGATGAAGACTCTTTAGTTTTCAAAAACTTTTCAGATCCACCTTTTGGTGGATCTTTTCTTTGTCTTTTTTGTCGTTTTCTCTATACTTTTTCCATAAACAAAAAATGTTATGAAATACACTGACTATGCCATCATCTCTGGTCTCTCTGCTCGACGTGGAAAACGGGATTTTGTATCTTTTGCTGATCAAGAGCTTGAGATCGTAATCGAAGATACTCCCGAGAACAGAGTCAATGCACTCGGACAGATTCATGCAAAAAATAATATAGAGGATTCCTATATCCTCACTCTTGAATCTGAGCTTATCAGTGTACTCTCTCGTATGGAGATCCAATGAGTAGGATTTGATAAAACAAAATTATCAGATATTGGCGTGAGAATACGTTGAGACATCAAGAAGCTCGAACAAGAGATATATGAAATCGTAGGGGAAAATATCAATATCAATTCACCGAAGCAGCTTCAGACACTTTTTTTTGAAACACTTGGCATCAAGCCACTGAGAAAGAATAAAACAGGATATTCTGTCGATGTTGATGTTCTTGAGGAGATAGCAAAAACTCATGATATTGCAAGACTCATCCTCGAATATCGAGGATTGATGAAACTCTCTGGAACCTATGTTGATGGACTTATGAAGGCAATTGATTCTCGTGATGGACGAATTCATACTACCTACGATTCCCTCGGAGCTGCAACAGGCCGTATGTCATCCAACGATCCCAATCTTCAGAATATCCCAACAGGAAATGGCTATGCCCGAGAGATAAAAGAATGTTTCATCCCTTCGACGTGAAATATTCTCCTCGTAGCAGATTATTCTCAAGTAGAAATCCGCGTACTTGCGTTTTTATCAAAGGATGAGAGTCTCATATCAGCATTCCAAAATGGGGAAGATATCCATATGCGAACAGCCAAATTTCTCTTCGGTGAAAACACGGAAATAAGTAGTCATATGAGACGAATAGCCAAGAGTGTGAACTTCGGT
Source organism: Candidatus Altimarinota bacterium (assembly GCA_013268835.1). Classification (GTDB taxonomy): domain Bacteria; phylum Patescibacteriota; class Gracilibacteria; order BD1-5; family UBA2023; genus JABFSX01. Next base: position 15,725 of record JABFSX010000012.1, read on the forward strand.
GTGATCTATGGAATCACTGGTTTCGGGCTTGCAAAAACTCTCGATTGTAATACTTGGGAAGCTCAGAAATATGTCGATGCCTTCTATGAAAAATATCCTGGAGTTCGAATCTACTATGATGAACTTCTCGAAAATGCACGAAAAAATGGTTACGTAGAAACCTATTTTGGAAGACGAAGATATATCCCCGGAGTTAATGATGCGAACAAAACCATGCGGAGTATCGCAGAACGAGAAGCGATGAATATGCCAGTGCAGGGAACTGCGGCAGATATGATAAAAATAGCGATGATCGAGCTTGATACAAAAATTCGCGAAAAACAACTTGTTGGCAAGATGATACTCCAAGTGCATGATGAGCTTGTTTTTGATATACCCCTTTCAGAAAAAGAAATCTTTGAAAAAATGGTACGAGAAACTATGGAATGAGTTCTTAAGAATACTTGAGAGTTTTTGCCGATTATTGTAGATATCTCAACTGGAAGAAATTGGGCTGAAGCAAAGTAGAGAATTCGCTTGCGAAAAGCCACCAACTCGATATACTATTTCTATGTTTATTTTTCCACTCATCAATTTCATATTCTTGATTATTCTCTATGTAGTTCATAAGAAAGTATTCTGGGTTACTCTTGTATTAGAAATATTCATATATGCTGGAGGAATATTTTATATATATCAGAATTTCTGACTCGTAGCGAATCAGATGTTATATATGTTTACCCTTACTGGAATTGGCTTTATTGTAGTCCTTATCGCTTTTTTCGTAGCTATTTTTATCAATCATCAATCCGAATCATAGTTTTTGCTTTTTATGAATCGATTTCAATCACTTTTTTTTGCATCATATATCGCTCCTGACGAAGAAATACAACACATATTTCATAGGCATTTTTTTGTGATCGTTGAAGATATTGTTCTTTGGTTATTTTTTGCACTCTTTATTCCTGGTTTTCTCTACTATCTCAATATATTTCAGATTCAGTGAGTTATTAGCATGTGGCATATTTATGGATATCTATTTATTATATACGGAATTTTTATCTATAAGATATTTGACTGGTATACGGACGTATGGATACTCACAAAAGAAACTCTTATTGATCTCAGATGGAAATTTTTTACATCGAACCTTGTCATTATCCCATTTGAAAAAATAGAATGAATGGAGGTGCGAACCTACTCTTGGATATATTCTGTACTTGGAATCTCAGATATAGTCGTCAAGCTTCTTGGAAATGAATCCCTCATTTTGCGAAATGCGAGTCAACCAACTGATGTCATCCATGCACTCCAAGAAGCAGTAAAGCCACACAAAAAGGAACATTCCAAAGATGATCGAGAGCCATTTGATATTCTCGTTGATACACTCTCCGATGTTGTCAAATGACACCTTGTAACAGGAGGAAAACAATATATTACAAAAGACTACGTAGAAAAACTTGATGAAACTCTTACTCATGGAAAACCCATCGATCTTCGTACTGATAACGAAAAAATTGTTATCGAAAATTGGAAACAAAAATATACACAAAAAGATGACGAACATACAGACTCAGAAAATCATTGAGATAAACACAACGACGAACATCATCACTAATATAAACCCTCATAACGAGGAACGAGATATTTTCATCCAAGATGTCTCCTTCGTCGGAATGACGAAAATACTTTTTCCCCTTCAGACGATTTATTTTTTCACCCCTTTTCCTATGAATACAGAGATTATTGTTCATGCAAGCGAGTTTCAGAATGAAGCAGAATACATCCATAATGAAATGGAAAAGAACATTTCAGGAAAACTTGATGCCTATATCAAAAAAACTGCCAATGAAGGAGATAAAATTCGAGCCGAAATAACGCTCACTCGTGATAAACTCGGAAGTAGCTGAAAACTTGAAATCTCTTTTCCTGGACACACTTTTCGATCTTCTCGTGAAAACTATGCCAAACTCGACGATCTCATCAATCATCTTTTTGTCCACATCAAAGAACAGATGGCAAAATAATACCTTATAAAACTTTCCTATTAAATAATACCTAATTCCAATGTCCATATTCCTCGGCATACTCCTTACTCTCGTAGTGCTCCTTATTGTTGTTATGATCCATGAACTTGGTCATTTTATCACAGCCCGACTCACTGGAATGAAAGTTGAGGAATTTGGTATTGGTATACCTCCACGGGCATATATATTTTTTACAGATAAAAAATGAACTGAATACACTCTTAATTGGCTTCCAATCGGTGGATTTGTTCGAATTGTTGGTGAAGACCCACGTTCATCTGATTCAGATATCAAATGATCCTTCATTACCAAGCCTTGGACAAGTCGTGTCCTTGTCTTAGTTGCTGGAGTGACGATGAATTTTTTTCTTGCATTTGCTATATTTACAGGTCTTTTCCTCTATGGAACAAAACCAATGGCAATCATCCCGATAGAATGATCTCATTCCAAGCTCCTTCCATCTGATTATGAGGCTATCGAAAACTGATACATTACACATAATGGAATACTTGTAGAGTCTATCTCCTGAAGTGTTGCGCAAAAGGCTGGAATTGGATCTGGGGAGATAGTAGTATCTATCAATGGACTTGTTCCAAAGCTTTCTCAAGATATCATCAGAATCATTCAAGAAAATAAAGAATTTGAACTTACACTCTGATGAGATCATCCTCGTACCATTCGGGTAACTCCTATCGATGGAAAAGTAGGAATGATGATCGGATACAAAGACCGCAAAATCAATGAAAATATCCATATTCAATATCGAGGCATTGAAGCGATTCAGATGGGAGCAAAAGAGACGATTGCAAATACAAAGATAACTTTATTTTTTCTTTCTCGGATGGTGGTATGACTTTTTAGTCCAAAAAATGAAACCGAACATAAAGAAGCAAAAGATATGCTCTCAGGACCGATTGGACTCGGATCAACATTCATCTCTATTGTCAGAGAGAATGTTCCATTCAATATTATACTCGTTATGATTGCACTCATCTCTATCAATCTCGGAGTGATCAATATTCTCCCTTTTCCGGCACTTGATGGCGGACGCATTGTGACTACCACCCTCTATTCCATATCATCTTTTTTTCCAAACGGAAAGAAATATTTTTCAAAAGCTGAATGAGCAATCCATACTATTGGATTCATAATACTGCTCTCACTTATGCTCTATGTTTGAGGACTTGATATTTCTCGATTTTTTTAATTTTATTCTATGCAATTTTTTGGTATTTTCGCACTCATTTTTGGGATGATTATTATTGCTTTTCCAGAGTTTTTAGCCTACCTCATCGGATTTTTCTTCGTATTCCTCGGAACCAATATTCTCCTTGCTGGAATTCTCTACAAAAAAAATGGAACAGAATCCAAATCTTGGAAAGTTGGAGGATATGAGATCATCAAAAATAGAAAATAATCATACTCTATTGTGTCTTTTATTTTTCTATCATTCGTAGCTTTTTGGGTAGCACTACTCCCAGTATATCTCTGGGGGTATGCTATGTCATACCTTCTTGATACCCCTTGGAATCGTAAAAGATTTATCCTTGGGATGATTATCGGGGGAGCATCAGTAGGTATGGTATGGGGATTTTCATATATCAAAGAGAATCAAATTCTCTATACAATTCTCATAAGTACCCTCTTCATTGCAATACTCAGTACCATGACATTCATCCTGATACGCAATGGATCCAATATTGCTCGTATCATGCTCCAGAAGATCACACTAGTAAATATGAATATCATAATACTAATACTCTGAATCTCTCTCTTTGTATCGAATCAAATAGAAGGATGAGTAATATTGATGATTTCGATCCTACCGCTTCTTCTATCAGCTCTGATCGAAGAGTCATCCAAACATCTTATGAGTATCGGACTGATGAGTCAGGACTTCCGATTTTCTCGATCTGATATTATCATATTTACCCTCTTTGTGGTTCTTGGTTTCGTATTTATCGAGAATTTGCTCTATCTCTTAAAGGGGAATTTTTCTCTTACTACTTGGATATTTCGGTCTTTTTTTACTCTTGTGGCTCATCTCCTCTCAGCTATTCTCTGTGCCTATGCCTGGTGGAAGGCTCTCTCATATCCTCCATTCTCTGTCCAATATATCAGCATCTTTGCTCTCTGATTCACCGTCGCTGTCATCACGCATCTTGGATATAACCTCATCCTTGGAGAGGGAAGTATGATCGGACTCGGACTCTATCTCCTATGAGCCTATCTGGTTGTCACCAGAGGAATCATTCCTGAAAAAATATAGTAAAGAGAAAGTATGCTAAATATAAAAACAAACTAAGTTAATAACTAATACTTAACTATTACTTAAATTCACTACAATCTTCTCCAGGCTTATTATCAGTATATTCAACACAATGTTTTCAACTAGTATGATCTATACGATTCCCTACGATTACCATATATTGAATGAGTGTAAATAAAAAAGGATACAAAGGACGAGGTAAAAACAAATAAGCAAAAACATCATACTTGCAGTACAAAATACTACAAATAATGAAGTTTTATTTATCTTAAATTCGCATTCCACAAAGGTACTCGTAGACAGCCCATTCTTTGAATTCAAAAAATAAGTTGGATATAATAAATATATAGCTGGTAATATATTAGTATCTTTATATTGTTTAAAATACCTTCTGGTAAGAAAAATCTGAAGTCAAAGGAAAATCGGAAAGAGATATACTATAAACATAGGATACTCTATAATTGAGTAATCTAATAATCTTCATTCTCATATTGAAGATCAATTAAGTCCGTAAATAATATCCAACAGTAATATCACGATAGAGATATTAAGGAAAAAATTATTGGTCTTTACTAAAAAAGTTTTCTTGATTCCCAATAAGGCATCAATTTTTTTGATTTGACGAAGATAGTATATAGCATATATTATATATACCATAATCCAGATGAGTCATTGCCCATTAGCCTCATCAATCTGATAGAGTCCAAAGGCTAAAAGTATAGAGAGAATAATACGTTCCATAGTAAATAAATGCTATATAATAAAAAAACGAAAGCTAAGTAATATTAATTAATTCCATAAAACCGTTCAGAAGTACTAATCCTATATATAAAACTTTCTGTTTAAGTGAGATGTGATTTGTATTATTCATAAATTAAAAGAAAAAAAGGATATTTGGGATAAATATAAGGATTACAAGTGGTAAAACCAGAATTCCAAATTCTTTTAATAAAGTTTTTTTATTACTGTATATTTCACTAAATAAAATTTTCTTAATTAAAATTGTAATTAAAAATAATAATATTACATCTACTTCTAGTATAGAAAATAAATTATAACCCATAATATTATGTAATACTTTACTTAAAAATAAGGCATTACATGAAGACCATGTTCAAATAAGAAGCATCAAGTTAATTATTCAAAATAAAATACTATCAATAATTAAATTAGACATATTGAGCTTAATTGATTTATTGATAAATAAATATCTCAAAATAAGAGCAATAATAACAATCAATATTGTATCAATTGCAAAAAAACAAGAAAAAAACATTTTTTAAAAAGCTAAAAGTATAGAGAGAATAATACGTTCCATAATAAATACTATATAACAAAAAACGAAAGCTAAATAATATTAATTAGTTTCATAAAACCACTTAGAAGTACTAATGATACAATTAAAACCATATAATAATAGCCTATATGCAATATAATATTTTCATGAATTAAGCTATAATTTAACTTATTATATATTTTTCTTCTAACCCATAATACAAGATAAGGTATTATAGCAAAAAATAACAAGCCAAACAATAATTTTATCACAGGAATATCTACATTAATGAATTGATATAATTCAGCTGTTAATCAAATTAATATAAAAACTATAATAAAAGTCAGAGAATCAATAAAGATTTCTTTTTTAGAAAAATTACACTTAAATAGGAATAATGAAATTATCTTAAATAGAGTAATTATTACAAATAAAATAATTATTGCTATCGGTACAAACTTAATATTTTCCATTTTTATATTAAAGGGTTAGAAAAGTTTTACTATATCATCATAACACTTATCTTCCGTTCTCAAGTTTCCATCAATTCGATAGAGACCTTTTTTGTTGGAATAACGGTATCAGCGAGTATCTCTGGCCATTCGATGAGGATGATACTATTTTCATCTTGTGATATCTCTTCTCCACCGATAGAAACCCAAGTATTATAATCCTCCAAACGATAGAGATCACAGTGAAATATAGATTGCCCAGACTCACTTGTATATTTCTGATAATAGGTATATGTAGGACTCCTTACGATGAGATTGGGGAGATTGAGATATTTTCTGAGTTGATGTCGGATAAAAGTACTCTTACCAGTACCAAGATCTCCGTAGAAAAAAATCCTATCTCAAGGAAGGAAATCCAAATCTATCTCGTCAAGCTCATTTTCATCATTAATGATGTATTCTTGTATATTTTTTTGCATTTTTTCATAGCATATGATATGCTTGGTATCGTATCTATAATTTTATCTTATGCAAGAGCACAAACCAAACCAGATGACCCAAGAGATTAGTCAATTCTCATGGATTGCAAGTATCGTAATACTTGCAACTACCCTTATTGCTATCGGATGACTCAAAACCTATGCTTATTTTCAAGAAAATAACATTATCACACTTCAATCTGATATAACAAAACTTGAAAGTGATATTCAATCAGCCTCAACGGATAGAGATGTGATTGTTGCGAATATACTCAACTCAGCGACTATCAGACCTTCTCTTGATCTCAAGACATTTGTTCGATCATTTCGTCTTGCTGCAGCTCAAGCAAATGTAAGACTCCAAGGATTTTCTATAGGAAATGACACTATCACCTCATCACTCACTGCTACTCGTGATTCGAATGTATCAGATGCTGTTGAGATTATTATTGCAATGATGCGAAACCAGAATCCAAATACAAAGCTCTCACTTATGCCTATCTATTCTGTTGGTGGATCATCTACCGAACGTACTACTGGTGTAACATTCAGAATTTTACCTTCTAATCCAACTACAAATGTCTCAAAATAATAGCACAGCACCAACCAATACCAACCTTCAAAAAAATCGAGTCTATGCACCGATTATCATCGGGCTTTCGATTTTTCTCATTATTCTTGTACTCTATCCTATCTATACGACTTACGTGGATACAAGTATTGAGGTAAGTGGACTTGAGAAGATAAAATCAGAAAAACAACTCAAAATCGATGAGATCAAGGCTATGCAAGCACAATTTGCAAGTAGTGGATCAAGTGAGATCAAAGATAAAGTACAAAAATATAATCATTCATTTAATACGAGTGATATTATGGAAGCAGTAATGGTAAATAAATACACCAAATCAACCAGCCTCACACCAGCATCTATTAGTATCGGATCATTTTCAGTAGATAAAGGAAAGAAGCTTCCGAATTGACTCTCACTTGCGAGTGTCAGCATCTCTGTATCGGGTGATGCTCCTGATCAGATTATTGACTACATTACCTATCTCACAACTGAATCAGCATACGCATTTACTATCGATAGCATCTCTCTTCCTATTGATACAGGAAGTGCTTGACAAGATGCTACTACTACATCACTCTCATTGTCACTAGGTGTCTACTACTACGAATAAAATACAAACTATATGCTTCATTTTCTCAACCAAAGCATCTCACTCAAGGATAAAATTCTTTTTTATGAATCTACTGCCAATCTTCTTGAAGGTGGCATTACGATTCTCTGAGCACTCAAGTGACTCGCTTCCAGAACTCCACCTGGCGTACTCCATGAAACTATAGAAAATACTATATTTTTTATTGAAAGTGGGGATGCCCTCAATATTGCCATGAGAAAGTTCCCAAACTTTTATAATGAAAAAGAGATAGCAATCATAGAAAGCGGTGAACAAACTGGTATGCTCAAGGATTCTTTTCAGGCTATTGCTCTTGAACTCCGTACTCAGGAAGATCTCCGAAGAAAAGTGATAGGAGCACTCACATATCCTTTTGTGATATTATTTTTTCTTGTTCTTGCACTCACAGTAGTGATGACCTACGTCGTTCCTCAGATTATGCCGATTATAGCAGAGATGAATGCAACACCTTGACTCTCGACTCGTTCACTTATTTGGGTAAGTAACTTTTTTCGTCATAATCTCATATTTGCACTCCTTATTATTATAGCAGGAAGTCTGATATTTCGATGATACGTTATGACTGATGCTGGAAAACTCTGGTTTGACCGTATCAAGCTCTATACTCCAATCATAGGAATGGTATATAAAAACTTTCTTATAGTTCAAGTGATGTCAACCTACCAGCTTCTTGCATCATCTTGAGTGAGTATCGTAAAAACACTCAAACTCACGGGTGCAGCAGCAGGAAATGTAGAAATCAACAATATGTACACTCATATGGCGAATGAGGTTTCAAAGTGAAAAAAAATCAGTGAAGCAATGATTGATGCTGATAAAATCTGATACTTTTTTACCTCAGATATCATTCAGATGATCGAAGGAGCAGAAAAAACATCTACCATACATCAAACCAGTAAAAAAATCAGTGAGCAATATCGTCGTGAGGTTGATGCGTCACTTGGCGTGATGGTGAAACTCATTGAACCGATTGCACTCCTTATGGCTGGTGTATTCGTAATGTGGTTTGCAATTGCAATATTTTCATCTATTATGCAAGTTGTAAATCTCGCTGGAGTATAAGTATATATTATGAAATTTTTACATAAAAATTCATCTGGTTTTACGCTCATAGAGCTTATTATTGTCATAACAATAGTTATGATTTTGCTTGGTATTAGTTTGTTTCCATACGGATACTATATGCAACGAGCCTATACTGAGCGTGCAGCAGATAATATTTCCCAAGAGTGGATTCTAGCACACAAGGCTATCCGCTCTGGAATTGAATTCGATTCAATTGCGAACACTCATGCAAGCCTATTTTTTGTATTCAAAAAATGATCCAAAGAAATTGATAGTTATCTTCTCTCTGGAACAACATTACCAGACATCAATCTCCTCCCAACTGATCCAAATATACTCAAAAAATATAAAACACTCTCGATGGAGAGTGGTGTAGAAATCATTGATTTTTCTTGATCAATAAAAAATTCTGGTACCTCTATTTGATATATCATAACTCCTCCTGGAGGTGATGGCGTATTTTTTACCTGAAGCACCAGTCAATACCTAACCGGTGCGACCATCATTGTTTGATATCCATGAGCCCCTATCAGCACCTGACGATCCAGAGAGATTCTCCTGAGAACATACCTCAAATAAAATACTTTTCTTTTCCACCTTTTAGACTATACTCTTCCTATGAAATTTAGGCATTCCACATCAGGTTTTACCCTTATTGAACTCATTGTTGGGATGACAATATTTTCTATTGGTCTCACTGGCATATATGCCCTCCTACAGACTACTATGTCCAATGTTCGTTATTCTCGTGATGAAATCGTGGTATCTGGGCTTCTTCGTGAGCAAGTCGATCTTGTTATGAATATGCGTGATACTAATATCAAAAATTTTATTCCTTGGGATTCAGTACTAGTAGAGTCATCATCTCAGACAAATTTTGCTTCTGGATACTATATGATAGAAAACAATTTTACCGCTACTGGTATCACTATTGACTCTAGTATTGGTTCAATTACGCAAAATACTATTAAGCTTATCAAGGTAGATCCTTTTCCTACAACTGAAAGTATAAAATGGGAAAAGACACAACTCAGAATTGATACTATGTGACGATATTTTCACTCAGAGACCACTGGAACCGGAACTCAATTTGCCTCATACATCATAGTATCGCCACTAGGTATCAATGGTACAGAAGTAAAAAAAGATGGAAAAAATCAATGATGGATAATCGATGCTCGAGTCCTTGTAAAGGCAAATGGTTCATACCGCGAATACGATACAAAATCGATGATTACTGATTGGATCAAGTAATCTTTTATACACAATATGTTTCTAATAAAAAATAATTCATCTGGGTTTACGATCATTGAGCTCCTCATTGCCATGACAATATTTGGTATGATGAGTGTTATGGTGATGACTATCTATTTTTCAACTACAGAAACATCTAGAAAACTCAATGCACAGAGAGAACTTGCAGAAACTGCCAGAGAAATCGTAGAAAGACTCACGGAAGATATCAGAGAACGAGGAATGACCTGAGAACTTGCATTTGATCCAGGATATGATCTCTGGAAAAAATATGATTATACAGGATCTGGAAGCGAGTATCTCAATCTTACTCACGGAAGATATGTCTACGGGAAAAAAAGAACTGGTGGAATGGATCCTTGTACCTGAACGAATAAAACAGAACCAAAGATTCATTGTGGGTTCTATTTTGTAGACTATGCAGATAATGGAGAAAATGGATATAATCTCGTGGATAGCTTTACGAATGATGAATCAAAAAAACGAGTAAAAATAGAAGATTTCAAGTTTTTCTTCTCCGGAGATGAGACGAGTACTGCACAAAAAGTAATGATACGATTTGATCTTTCCCTTATACCGAGATTGGGCGTATCGCAAAATCTCGCAAGTGGAACAAAACTCCATATTCAGACTACTATCAGTGAGCGTGGATGGAAAAAATAATTCATAACTTCACTATAAGAATAATCACTAGCTATTAGCTTCATGAAAACAAAAATAATCAATTCATCTGGATTTTCTATACTTATGGCACTCGGTGTCACTGGAGTATTATTGATTATTGTAACAAGTCTTGCTATTACCTATATTCGAGAATCTCAACTTTCCCGTTATTCCTATAACGAAGTTCTAGCATCAACTGCAGGGGAGTGATCATTTGAATATGGTATGTTAAAAATCCGAAATCATAAAGATGGTTTTCAAGATATTGTTTCATCCACTGAACCAGATGGAAAAATTATGGAACTCTCAACGCCAAGATCGGCAGGACTTCAATCAGAATATACTATCGTTGCTGCAAGTAGCGGAAAAACATTTATAGTTTGAGATGGAGAACATCTTGTTATTCCACTATTTACGTCAGATGAATCCCCTATAACTCCAGGATGAATCCATTCCAAAAATCCATCCTATAATACAGGGTCAATAAATAGTTCTGGGCTCTATATATCTGGAATATGAAGTCTTTCATGGACAATTATAGCCATGGACTGATTAAAAAGTGTTGCCCTTACTGGAGATGGGGATATTAATCCACTCAAAAACGGAATTATTCGAGTACAAGCAGTACAATGTTATGACTCAAGTTGAAATCTATGAATCCATCCAGGTGATCTTGATGCTCTAGGAAACTGTACAGGGATATATAGTGAGGCACTATGAGGAGAGGCAATAACGTATTCATATGACACAACCGAAAGTATTGCAAGTTTTTTATCTACAAAACAAGATCCATACTTTGTAATCCAAAATTCCACCCTATCGGATTTATCACTCAATTTTTCTTCCACATTGCCATTCTCACTCCCAACTATCAGCATAACAGCAACAGCAAACAAGTGAGATAGTTCTCAGGTATTCAAGTTTACAGAAGATAAGTGAAAATACTATGATGCCCTCAAATATGGTATATACAATAATCCATAATTTTATGGTATATATTTGACGCGTATAAAAACATATGTTATAGTTAATATATATAAATATAACATATGTTTTCTCTAAAAATTAGATCATTTCTCTATGGAGCCCTTATATCGGCCTCCCTCTTTTCAGTAATCACTTTTGCAAATAGTGATGGTGTCTTTGGTGATTATTTTGAACGAATGATTCAAGATGCCTGATGTTGAACAAATTCTGTTGTTATTGGATTTAGTGCCACTCCATATTGAAAACAAGAATGCAAAACAATCAATGATCTTATAAGCTCATTGAATATATTTAGTATTAGTGGAGATATAGGTATCTGAACAGCTATACCAACAGTAAAACTTGATGTAGCTGGGAAAATTCGTATGCAATCTGGAACAATTAATAGTGATGCATCTGATACAGTAGTAACCAAGGACTATATGGATAGTAAAATTGCTGCACTTGATGCACGAATTACTGCCCTGGAAAATGCATCTGCTCCAGCCCCTGCACCTGCTCCAGCTCCTGCTCCAGCCCCTGCTTCACCCGTCATAACGACCGGTACATTTGCTGGAATATGTGGTGGTGATGGCTTTATTGATACAGAATACTATTGTGGTGGAATCCCATGAGGTGCTGGTTGGGTAGATCAATGAGGTGGGTGTTATCATCGTTGTCTTGGAAATATTAGTAGTGGTAATTTTGCGGGAGTATGTGGAGGAGGTGGGGTAACTATTGATACTGAGTATAAGTGTGCGAGTCCAAATTTTGGATGAAGCCTGGGAAGTCCATGGATAATGGTATCAAGTGATTGTTATCACCGCTGTCTTTAATTCAAAATTATACTTAAAACCATTATATTATATGAAAAAATATTTGCTCATTCCTCTTTTAGTTGTTCTAATAAGTTCATGTGGAACAAAAGATGCTCCTACATCTCTTGAATGAACTTCTCAAATAATTACAGAGAAAAATACTCCTACAATAGTAGTTTCTGATACTCAATCAGGGGATACTTTTAAAGAAAATGCTGAAAATATTCAGAAAAAACAAGAACAAATTGGTATTAATCTTCAAAAAATTTCAGACCCTGAATTTAAAAAACTTCAACAAGAACAAATTGATATCTATCAATGAAAAGAAATTTGGACACCTGAGATCAAAAAAATAAATATTGAGTTTACAGAAATAATTGCCAGTATGATTATAATTAATACTGGTGGATTAATTCAATCTGGAAGTACCAATACACTAACAGAGATTTCCAATAAAAAAAATATAATTATGAAAGATTTTTTTGCCTCAAAAGCCTATGAAGATTATCTAACTTCCAAAGAAGAAACACTTAAGCAAATTAATATTAAGTTAAATAGCTATGTAGCCCCAAAGGAGAATAAATAAAATACACTCTAGATAATAAAAACCTCCCAAATTTGGGAGGTTTTTATTCTAATATCCAGGATCTCATTCATATTCTCGATCCCCTGAGTGGGCCTTTTCTATTTCATAGAATTTTTGTTGAGATTTTTCAAACTTCAGATCCACTTGTCCTGTTGGTCCATTTCGATTTTTTCGAATCATTACATTTGTCACTCCTGGTGTCTCAGAGAATTCATTGTAATAATCATCACGATAGATCATCGCTATGATATCTGCATCTTGCTCGATCGATCCAGATTCACGAAGATCTGACATCACAGGACGCTTATCTGGACGAGCCTCGACAGCACGTGAAAGCTGAGAAAGTGCCACAATAGGAACATCGAGTTCACGAGCGAGAGACTTGAGTCCACGAGATATATCAGAAACCTCTTGAACACGATTCATCGAGTTACCATTCGACATAAGCTGAAGATAATCGATAACAATAAGATCAAGCCCGGATTCCATCTTGAGACGACGAGCCTTTGACTTGATAGACATCAATCATTCTCCAGCAGGGGAGTCATCGAGATATATTCTTGATCTTGAGAGTGATTCTAGGGCGTCACCCATTTTTGAGAATTCATCCTCAGAGAGTTTTCATTTTTGGAGTTTCCAACTATCTACTGCCATTGCAGCAGCAATAAGACGATCAGTAATTTGTTCCTTAGACATTTCCAGTGAGAACATCGCCACATTACGTCATTTTTTGGCTACATTCTGGGCAAAATTGAGAGCCATAGCTGTCTTACCCATACTCGGACGTGCCGCCAGGATGATGAGATCCCCTCGTTTGAATCCACCGAGTTTTGCATCAAAACTTGGGTATCCTGTAGAGATAGTATGACGATCGACCAATTCAGGATCAGCATGGATCGATGCAAACTCCTCATACCGAGCATTGAGAATATCTCGAATCGGAACGAGCTTATTCTGGATAAAAGTCTGCGTCACACCAAAGAGTGATTTTTCTGCTTTCTCAAGGAGTTCAGTAGTATCAGTTGCCTCATCATATCAATTCATGATGATCTCATTTCCAGCTCGGATAAGCTTTCGGAGTATGGATTTATTTTTGACTATCTGTGCATACTGAAATATATTGGCACTCGTAAATACGGATTCCATCAATCCAGCAAGAAATGGGTTTCCACCGATAGATTCGAGCTTTTTTTGATCATCGATCACTTCACGAACCGTGATGCTATCAATCGGACGGTTACGACTATAGAGATCCAGGATTGCCTCATAAACAATAGAATGAGCAGGATCATAAAAATCATTACCAGAAAGAAGATTTGCCACATGGATAATCCCATCTTTATCAATCAAAAGGGAACCGAGAACTCATCGTTCGGCATCAATACTGTGTGGAGGAGTTGTAAGGTTGGACACGTACAAGAAAAATTAAAAATAAAAACTACACTTCTTTTCCAGCAAAATTATTCGCAAGCTCCTCTTCAATCAAGAGTTTTTGTAAAATCTCAGATATTTCACTACTATACGGAGTAAGATTTTTGAGATGTTTATAGGTTTCTATCGCATCTTTTCTATGCCCTAGAGTCACTTGTACATTTGCAAGAAGTCATATAATCTCTGGATTTTTTGGCCACTGGAGAACGTACTGTTTCGCATATTGTAGGGTACCATGATGATCTTCGAGAGTATTAGATATATGTGTCAACATATAGAGAGTTGTCTCTGTGTTTCCTGTGGAACTATGGATTTTTTTATAGATTTCGCTCGCAATATGGTATTTTTTTTCGATAATGAGAACATTCGCAAGTTTCTCAAGTATCTCAAGATCATTTGGATGAAGCTCTGCCATATCCTTGTATATATATTCTGCCTTATCATACTGTCATTCCTGTTCATAGATAGTTCCGAGGAGAAAATTAAGATCTCGATGATCTTTTTCAAAAGATAGTCATTCAATAATCAGTGCCTTCGCCTCGATAATCATCCCACGAGCAATAAGAGTTCGAGCACTAGAGATAATATTAGCAATCTTCTCCACGTTGGAGGTATCAAGCTTTTCGAGGAATACAGTATCTGAATCTTTCGGAACAAGAGAAGGATTTTCCTCAGTCGTAGCTTCTATCTCTACTCAGATATCTTCTTCCTTGTTTTCTCACAGAGAAGACTCCATATTTTCATTTTTTGGTACATTTTCATTTTCTCCAGTATCAATATTCTGAATTACAGGAATATCCTGTAATGATTCCATCTTTGCCATACGAGCCCTCTTTGAAGAACTCAATACTTCATAGATATTTTTTATCCAAAAATAAAACTTTGTTCCCCATATCGAAAGTAGTACGATAATAAGGATTATAAATACAAGTATCTCTATATAGACATTCTGAGTAAGAAAGAAGAATTCCATAGTTCAAACGGAGTGAGGAAAATAAAATGAAAATTTTAATTTTGCGAACGGAGAGCAGAACTAAGAGATTAAAATGCTCATAATTCAAACGGAGTGAGAAGATAAAAGGAACGGAGTGAACTTTTATTCTGCGAACAGAGAGCAGGACTAAGGGGAAAAACCCCATAAGACAAGTGGAATGAGTAAATAAAAATTACTTAATAGATATAATAGGTAGGGTTCTATATATAGAAATGAGGAAGAAAATAGAAATAAACTCTATCAACATAATAGTAGGGAAAAAAGCTTTTTTTGCAAATTATCTCTAAAAAACTTGCAAAATAAATATTTTCTATATAATCCACACATTCGATCTCAGAAATTTGTTCTAGGGATCAAAAAGTTCTAAAACTTAAGTCTATAAATTATGTCAGATGTTTCCCTCATCAATGCTATACAGCAGAGTACTGTAGCTACTCCAAAAGATATTGTAGTTACCTACGAAACAGGTATGGAAGTAGAAGTACACCAGATCATCCGTGAAGGTGAGAAGGAAAGAACTCAAAAATTCCGTGGACTTATCATCTCTATGAGAGGATCTACAGCATTCGATCGTGTTCTTACAATTCGATCAGATGTTGACGGTATTGGTATCGAGCGACTTATTCCTGTGAATGGTCCTACTATTGCTAAGATAGATATTCTCCGAAAATTCAAGGTTCGTCGTAAAAATATCGGATATATCCGTGGACTTACTGGAAAGGCAGCTCGTCTCAAAGAAATCAAATAATTTTTATAAAAAATACCACCCAATTTGGGTGGTATTTTTTTGTCATTTTTTTGTGCAAAACCCAAAACCCAATATGAGAATAATTCACATATTATTCATAATTCAATCTAGAGTTTTATGTGTCTATATCTACAAAACAACACCTCATCTTTCTGACTAAAAATCGTATACAGTAGAGGCTGTCAAGAGATTTTTTTCTTTTGACTTTGTACTTTTTATGAATAAAAAGGATATATGATTTTTACATTCGCCCATCTTGAAAAGTCCGTGGAGATTATGTCGAAGAATATCAGAAAACAAGATTTTCTTACCTATTTCAAGAGGTTTTCTCTGATGGCGAGTTCTGAGACCAGCGTTACTATCGGAGTGATATCATCATTCCACCAAGATAACCTCTCCAAGAAGTTCTATGATGAGATCAAGTCAGCTATCGTAACTATTGTTCCAACTATTGAGGTGATTGATTTTGTTGTTGATGATACTATCGAGATGCGAGCCATAGACGAAGTGATCGACTGTCGAGATACACAGAAAACTACAGAGAAAAAAACTAAAAATGAAGCTATTAATGGAGTTGAGATCGTCGAAGGAGTCAATAGTCGTCTTGTATCTGAACGCTACCAGCTCGACAACTTCATCGTAGGGCCCAATACTCAACTAGCTCATGCTGCCTGTGATGCAGTAGCTCGTCGCCCAGGATCATCATACAATCCACTCTATATCTACGGAAATGTAGGACTCGGAAAGACACATCTTCTCCAGGGTGTAGCAAATACAATTCGTTCCAAGCAAAAAGATCTCCGAGTGGTATATACAACTGCTGATAAGTTCCTTACTGATTATGTATCAAGTATCAAATGACGCTCCGTGGACAAGCTTCGAGAGAGATACCGTCAGATTGATGTCCTCGTACTCGACGATGTTCAGTTCTTGGCCGGTAAGAAGCAAACTCAGGAAGAGCTCTACAACATCTTCAATATTCTCTACGAAGCAGGGAAGCAGATTATCCTCTCAGGAGATCGTCCACCTCGTGAGCTCACTGAGCTCGAAGCTAGACTCCAGAGTCGGTTTGAATGGGGAATCACCGTTGATGTCAGTGAACCTGACTATGAGACACGACTTGCCATCATCGGAGAGAAGGCTCGAGCCCGAGAATTCCTCCTTCCACAAAATGTAGCTGAGTTCATCGCTGAAAATGTCACTACCAATGTCCGTGAGATCGAGTGAATCCTCAATCAGATTATAGCTGAATATGATCTTCGTGGAACTCCTCCAACGATCGAGAATGTTGCTATGCGACTTTCGAAGCTCTCTATCCGTTCTCTCACTCCTTCGATGACAACATCGAAAAGTATCCGATCTACTCACTGTAGCTATGAGGATCTCATCCAAGCTGTCTCTGGACACTTCGGTATCGAGATACGAGCCCTCTTATCCGAAGATCGCAAAAAAGAAAATATGATCCCAAGACAAGTGGCTATGTACCTCCTCAAGAACAAGCTCCACTATACGTACGAACGTATCGGAAATATCTTCTCTGGACGCAATCATACAGCTGTGATGTACAGCGTGAAGAAGCTCGAAGAAGTCATGAAAAAAAATCAACAAGTGGTCTACGAACTCAATGTGATTCGAGACAAACTCGGAATATAATAAAAAGATGTCTGTTTTTACAGGCATCTTTTTATTTGACAAGGGGAATGAATCGTCTAGGATAGAAGGATAATATCAATATATATAGTTTGATTCATCTGGAAAATAAGTATGTTTTATCTTCTTACTTTTTAACCTATGGAAACAGCTACTCGTCAGGTACGATATATAGAATCCAAGTGACTCTATCTCGTATTCTGACTTTTTTTTATTCTCTCGTTCTACGCTTTCTACTGGTACTACAAGCCCGTGAATCTCACTGGAACAGGCTCTGTCTATAGTTACTTCACAAAGTATGGAATCTATGTTCCATTAGCCATCTGATTCCTCTCGATACTCAAGTCATATATCCTTCTTTTTTTGATGTATATACTTCGGATCAATGGACTCATCACGAAGATTCTCATCTATCTGCTTATCTATGATTTTTGGTTATTTTTTGCTATCCAGCTCCAGTACTATGAACCAAGATATACCGATATTGCCATCGTGATTATCGATGCCTATTCATTTCCGCTCCTTCTCGCTTCATCTCTCACTCTTCTAGGAGTTATTCTGTTGTCATTTTTTAGAAAGGGATAGCTTATTATTTCTTTACATATTTTTCTATGAAAGCCATCTATTGGATACCTCTTGTAGTATTATTTTTATCAGGCTGTAGCCTCCTTGCTGATATCTGAAATATGATGTGTAGCCTTATGCCAGATAGTGACCACTGTTATCAGTTCGGAGCCGCCCAGAGTGGTGACCCAGCAAAATGCGAAAAAATCAAATGAACAAAATTCAAAGATACGGGCAGCAATCCACCTCGTGACAAGTGCTATCTTCAGATTGCTCTCAACAAGTGAGACTACTCTATCTGTGACAATATCAAGTGATGACCGATGTCCTACATCAAGGATGGATGTATCGGAGATGTATGAGAAAAAATTAGCAAAACTGCAATCGCAAGTGATGATCCAAAATGATGTAAGAGCCTGCAAAAATTCCCTAAAACATTTGAATCCAAGTATACCGATTGTATCGGTGCCATCATCACTCCAGAAAAACTCAAATCGAGCGATTCCAAGATGGGTGATATTATCGAACAACTCAAAAAAAATCCCGATGATGCGGATCTCAAAAAAGAACTCGCAAAACTCAAGGCAGACAAGCAGTCAAAATATGAGATGATGAGTGATCCTCAGCGGGCAGCGTATTTCTCAGAAAAACGAAAAGAGATCATGGGAGATATCGAGGATGAAGATGTGGCTTCAGCAATATCAAAAGAATATACCAAATACCGCTGAAGTGAATCCAATATCAACAATCTTCTCGATAAACTCGGAGAGATCACCACAAAACAAAAGATGATCAAGCAGATCGACGAAGAGGCCAATGAACTCACCGACAATATCAAGGAGCAACTGGAGTGAATCGTTGGAGACAAGCAAGATGCGATCATCGGGGCAATGGGGGAGAATGCAAAAGAATGGATAGAAAAAAATGGTGGAGACAAGCTCAAGTGGTCACTCAAAGAAATGGAGTGGGCAATGTGAAAATATGAGAAATGAAGCGAGATGTACGAATCGATGAAAGGGAAGTACGACAAACTGAAGTGAGCCTATGACGAAGTTATGGGTTTATACAATCGTGTCGATGAGGTCAACAAGATGCTCGCTGAAGGCAAGATCGATGCCGGCAAAGCGAAGGTCCTGAAGTGAGCTGTTCTCCTCGATAAGTGACTCGAATACGCAACCTCCTATGTTCCAGTATTCGGTAGTACGATATCCACCGTGAGTAAGGAGACATTTGGAACTGTGATAGAATTGGCAAAAAAGAGAGCCGAGAGATCTACTGCAATAGAGAAGTGTTTCGATGATCCTGCTCATTGTGATACCGACAAGATCAGTGGATACTAGGGATTACCTCACGAAAGTGAGGTTTTTTTATAGAAAAATGAAAAAACTCTGAAAAATTAATAAAAAATTAATAATTGGTTGTATACTGGCGTGAATATGCTGAATTTTTCCTGTATATGTAACTGTGATAGTATCACGAATTCATAGGATAATTTGGCTTATTTTTATAGAGAAGTAATTGTTTGGAAAAAAGGGGAGTTTGTATAGAATATGGAAAATTATTTCTAAATAATCAAAAATATGGAGAAATTAGAAATTCAAAGAAAAGATTGAAAAATACTTTCTTTTATTAGAAGTTCAACAAAAAAAGAATCCTGGCTCACTGAAACACCTGAAGAAACAGTAAGACAAGAATTTGTCTGTAGGCTTGTCAACGACTATTGATACTCACTCGACCAAATGGGAGAAGAAATCCTGCTTACAACTTCATCTCGCTGAACAGGAAAGGCGAGAGCAGATATCGTTGTATGGAAAACAAAAGAAGAAAAAGAATCCAATAAGATTGCATTTCTTGTTGTTGAACTCAAAGCCTCTTTTATCAACCTTAAGGTTGAAGATTGTTATCAATGATATAACTATGCAACATGGAGTCGAGCAAAGCTCTTTGCTGTAAGTAATGGAAAAGAATTACAAGTATATAAAACAATTGAAGAGGAACTTCCTTTGAATCTTCAACCCGTCAATGACATACCTCACGCAAGCGATATAATCAATGAAAATAAGCTTGAGGATTTCTTGAGTAAAACCAAAGAATTTACAGGTGATGAATTCTCAAAAGTTCTCCAAAAGTGTCACAATATTATCAGAAACAATGATAAACTCTCTCCCGAGAGTGCTTTTGATGAAATATCAAAAATACTCTTCATCAAGATAATGTATGAACGAAGACCAAAGCAAGAAGCTATTTTTTCATTCAAACAATTTCAAAAACTCAAAGACGCATGGAATCTTAGCCGATGAAAAAGTGAAACAGAAAGTTCTTATATGCAGAGACTTTTTGAGGATGTAAAAGAAGAATTTAAGGAAGATAATATTTTTGAAACTCATGAAAAAATCAATCTACGAGAAGTGAGCTTTGAGCAAATAGTAAAAGAACTAGAGATATATAATCTCACCACTACCAGTTCGGATGTAAAATGAATTGCCTTCGAAAAATTCCTCGGTCGAACACTTCGAGGCGAACTTGGACAGTTCTTCACTCCGAGAACACTTGTTAACTTTATGGTTGATGTACTGAATCCTGTAGAATGAGAACTTATATGTGATCCATCTTGTGGCTCTGGATGATTCTTGATTCGAGCTTTTGAAAAAATGAGAGATCAAGTGAGTCATGAATTTATCTTACGAAAGAAAGAAAAACAAAAAGAAGTATTCTGAGAAAATCTTGAAAATATCGAAGACAAATGACTTAATGAAAAATATGATTTATTTCTTGAAGAAATAAATAGAGAAGAAGAAGGAAGGATTAGAAATCTTTGCCATGATTCAATATTTGGAACCGATGCAAATCCTCGTATGGCACGAGTAAGTAAGATGAATATGATTATGCATGGTGACGGTCATAATGGTATACATCACCACGATTGACTCGTCAATATCAAGGAAATATCAGAAAATAAATTCGATATAATCATTGCGAATCCTCCTTTTGGCTCACGTGTAGCAAAAGACTTGAAAATAGATGGAACAAATATATCTATACTAGATTCATTCGATGTGGGAAAGTACTCTACACTTACAGAAGTTCTATTCCTTGAGAGGAATCTCAAACTTCTCAAACCTGGATGAAGAATGGGAGTTGTTCTTCCAGAATGAGTTCTCAATAATTCCAATCTTCAAAAGGTACGAGACTATTTTGAGTCAAAAGCAAAAATACTATTGATTGTCTCAATTCCACAAGATGTATTCATAGCAAGTGGTGCCACTGTGAAACCAAGTCTTGTATTCCTCAAAAAGTTCTCAGCCGAAGAAGAAAAAGAATATAAAGATATAAAGGCTCAGGCTGAAAAAGAGGCTTCACAAGAATATGATGAGATCATAGGAATAAAAAATACTGAATTCAAAAATACTAAAGATAAAGAAGAAAAAAAGAAAATAAAGTCTGAAATATCAGAACTCGAAAGCAAAAAAGAAACAAAAATAAAAAATATCATAAAAGATAAATTCAATTATCAGATAGCCATAGCTGAGGTGGCTAAGGCAGGAATCTCAACAACAGGATGAGTCATAGAAAATGAACTTGAACCACTAGCAAAAGAGTTCTCTGAGTATAGGAACAATAATAATCTCTGGTAAGATATGGAAGTGATACAAAATACATTTTTGAAATTTATAGAGTTTAAAGAATTTTCTTTATGGGATGTAAAGAGGTTATTTTTAACTACCATTAAATCAGATTATCAGATAATTTCATTAAAGGAGGTAATAAAAGAAAGAAGCGAGAAAATAAGTTTATTTAATTTTCCTAATGAAAAGTTCTGAATTCTTTGAGTGAACAATAAAGAATGAATTTTCGATGCTTATGAGGAACTAGGAAAAAATATAAATCAATCATATAAAAAAATGCATCTGAGAGACATAGCTTATAATCCTTATCGAGTAAATGTTGGATCTGTTTGAATAAAACTAGAACAACATATATTTGATTATATTAGTCCAGCATACGTAGTTTTTTCTTGTGATACAAAGAGATTGTTGCCAGAATTTTTCTGGTTTATCTTTAAATCAGATTTATTTAATGGATTAGTTCAAGAGAATACAACTTGATCTGTAAGGCAAAATCTAAAATTCTCAACATTAGCAGAGATAAAAATCCCTCTTCCAAATCTTGAAGAACAAAAACGTATTATAGATAACTATCAAAATCATCTAAAGGAAGCTGATGAAGCAAATAAAAAAGCGATTGAGTTAGAAGGAAGTATTGAAAAATACTTAATGAAAGAATTAGGAATTGATCTCCAAAGAAGAGAAAAAATAATTAACCTAAATACTTTCAAAGTAATTAATTTTCTTGATACTGAAAAATGGTGAACAAAATACTTATTAAATTCATTAGATTTATGAAAAATATTAAAATCTGATATTTTTCCTATGCGTAAATTAAAGGAATTATTAGAAATAAATCCTTTAACAAATTTTAAAAAAAACTTAAGCATTTCATTTATTCCAATGAAATATATTAGCGATGAATATTGAGAAATAATGCACCAAGATATAATTAGTTGAACCGAGTCAAATTGATATACAAAATTTAAAGAATGAGACCTTATCTGGTCAAGAATAACTCCTTGTATGCAAAATGGTAAATCTGCAATAGTAAAGAATCTAGAGAATTGAATTTGATGTGGCTCTACAGAATATCATGTCTTAAGAAATTCTAATAGTAATATCAAACTTGAATACATTTATACTATTTTAAGATTAGAAAAAATACTTAAATTTGCAATGAACTATTTTACATGATCCGCATGACAACAAAGAGTCCCCAAGGAATTTTTAGAAGATTTGCAAATTCCTCTTCCTCCTATTAAAATTCAAGAGAAAATTGTATCCCATATTACAGCAATGAAAGATGAGATTAAGGGATTCAAGAGACTTTCTGAAAATCTGAAAGAAACTGCGAAAATGGAACTTGAAAGAGGAATCTTTAATTAATAACCTATAGAAACCATGAAAAGAGATTATAAAAATAACTCTCCTGATAATTTTGATACTGCAAAGAGATTTCTTCAGTGGGCATATTATGAAGGAGGATTAGGAATGATATTTATTATATTCTGAATATTACTGATTTTAATATTTGCAGTAGCTACGAGCTTCTTTAACTGGTGTAAAGTCTTAGTTTTACTACTAGGAATAATATCAATAGCCTTATGATTATATCTAAAAAATAAAGACGATAAAAAATG
Organism: Candidatus Altimarinota bacterium; assembly: GCA_013268835.1. Lineage (GTDB taxonomy): Bacteria > Patescibacteriota > Gracilibacteria > BD1-5 > UBA2023 > JABFSX01. The sequence continues at coordinate 39,396 of JABFSX010000012.1, forward strand.
AAATTCATCTCCCTCAAAATAAAATGATTCAAAAACCTCGATATTGATCTTGATTTTACACAGTCAGAGGGAATTTCGGTGTTTGTTGGAAACAATGGAAGTGGGAAGAGTAATATACTAGAGGCAATAAGTGCAATATTTTATGCACTATGGGTTGATTGACTGGTTGTTGATTTTGACTTTGAATTAATATATAAGAAAGAATGAAAAGAAGTTTTTATAAGCTCTATAAACTGAACATGGATCAAAAAAATAAATGGCAAGGATCAAAAAAATATCTATAATCATTTACCTTCTCAAATTATTGCTTTGTATTCTTGAGAAGAAACAAGACTTTATGAGAACTACTATTTGCCAGTTTATAGTTCATACATAAAAAATATAATTACAAGTAAGACCTGAATTTGAGAACATGTAAATATGACTTTTATAAATAAGGACTTTTGGAATATTGCCTTATTGACTATGGCAGTTTCTGATATATCTATGGAAAAGGTATTTTGAAATCTAAAAATAGATAAAATAGTTTTTAATTTCAATGAAAAGAATCTAAAAGATTTTAATAGAAAGAACCCAAATCAAGTAACTAGATTTGCACTATGAATTTCTGAAATATGAGACTTGAATTTAGATAAATTCAAAGAAATGCCATTAATTCAAACACACGAAGATTTATATAAACTTTTATCTGTTGCAACTTTTCCAAAAGAAGAAAGCTATAAATTAGTTAATTCTATTGATTTATTCTTTGATAATCAAGTAAACACAAAGTGTTTAAGTGAATGACAAAAGAAACAAATTTTAATCTATTTTGTGACTCAAATTTTAGCTGATGAAGATAGTCTTATCTTGCTTGATGAGCCTGATTCATATATCCATGTTGGAAACAAAGAAAAAATAAAGAACTTCATTACTGATTTTCTAGATAATAAAAAAGAATGAGAGTTTATCATGACAACACATTCTCCTACTTTGATGCATAAGTTTGATAAAAAACATCTCTTTTATCTGGAGAATGGGAAACTAAAGGGCAAGGATAAACGAGAAATCCTTAATGATATAACTGCAGGGCAAATGAGTATGATAGAGATGGAAATATTCTTGAATAGTAGCAAAAAGTATCTCCTTGTTACTGAATGAATAACTGATAAAAAACATCTAGAAAATGCTATAGAAAAACTCTGAATAGAAAATCAATTTGATATATATCCTGCTGATTCTTGTGAAAAATTAACAAATTTCTTAGTAACACTACCAAATGAAATATTGGCAAACAAAATAATTATATGAATATATGATTATGATAATCCATGATTAAGGTCTCTTAGAAAATTATGATATGAAATTGATAGTAATAAAAAATATAAAGTATTTTGAAAATCGAATAGATTCTGAATTAGCTTACCTTATTCTGATGCAAATTTCGAAAATCATGAAGTTTTCACTATTGAATTTATGTACTCAAAGGAGATTTTAAAACAATACAATATGATTGAATATCGAACTGTTGACGATATAAATCATTGTATAAGAAATCAAGATCAGAAGTTAAATCTTCAACAAATACAAGAAAGAGATGAATTATATTTTTATAAAGTATCTGAATCTGAAACATCCAAAAATAGCTTTGCAAATGAAGCAAGAAACTTTGATAAATCAGAATTTGAATGATTCAAGACTTTATTTGATTTAATCTTGAGTATAGACCATTAAAATAATCCCCCTCCAACCTTGGAAGGGGATTATTTATGAATAACAGTTACCCTTATACTATCTGTCTTTATTTTGTCTTAGTAGAAATATCTTTCCCATATACACTGATTGAGTAGCCTGAATTTCAGGAACTATTTTTCTCATCTTACATATATGGACTCATACAATTCTCCCAGCACAAAGCCACTCTATCGGGGCACACAGATCGTCTGGTATATTCTTGGTGTCATAGAGGTATTACTTATATTTCGAGTTATCCTGAAGATATTGGATGCCAATAGCTATGCCTGATTCACGAGTTTTATCTATACAATAACCAATCCGCTTGCATCACCATTTCTTAGAGTATTTAGTGTTACCCAGATTCAGGGAAGCATTGTTGAGTGGACAACATTTTTGGCAATGTTTGTGTACTGGGTAGTAGCTATTGCTATTATTAATTTGTTTCTCATGGGGAAGACGGTATCAACACCAGAAGCCGCAAAAAGACTCGACAGACAAGGGATGTAACGAGATTTTCTGATGCAAATAAAAAATAATCCCCCACCATTACTGGAAGGGGATTATTGATTTATATAAGACTTTTCTATACCTCATCCAGTTTTATGTATGATCGACGACGAGATTTTTTGATATAAAAATGCATAAGAGCCGTTATAATGATCCAAAAAAACAAAACAAAAAATAGAACAAGCAGATTTCCATCAAACTGAAGAATCTTATGAAGATCTCATTCAGGATTTATGATAGTATGAAGAAGGAATACAAATACAACAAAAGCAAAAATAAACCATACTCGCCTCATGGCTCTATCCTTGAATATGTATATACCCCAAAGCATTCCAAATGGTAATAACGCAAAGAAGGTATCATTGATCAATCAAAAGTATGTAATCATAAAAAAATTATAGAAAAACGAACTTTTTATAAAAAATAAGGTAGAAAACCACGAAGCAACTCAAATAACAAAAGATATTACTAATATTCGTAGCAGCAATGAAGGTCTCACCAATTTCCTAGATGCTATACTAGAATTAGACGTTATTCGTATGACACTTCAGAACATAACACTAGGAATCATTCAGACAAATCTTCCAAAAAGAGCAACAATAAAAGATAAAATATATCCCGTTGGAATAGCCTCTATTTTTAGATTATCTTTTTCAGATTTTTTATGAAAAAGATAGAGGAGTAAATCTTTTAAAAGAGTAACAAAAGCAAGAACAAGAATCATGATGACGATCGTAACCCAGCCTCTCAGAGAGAGTATATCAAAATCATCGATGATAATCTGTCCGATAATTCCAAGAATTATAAGACACAAAAATATAAAAATATTATGTTCATATTCTTTCAGAAAAGATGCTATTTTATTTAAAATATTTTTACACCTTAAGAGCTGTTTTTTTATAAAAATTGCATTCAAAAACTGAAATATTTTCTTGAGAGGATACTCTGTGATTGAGATAAAGAAGTTAGCAAGTCGATTATTCCAATCTTTTTTTTCTGATAATTCCTCGAAATAAGAATTAAATAATTGTGCCGTAAAGTAAAATACGAGCAAATACAGAAGTGCCAATAAGAAGTTCAGCGAAATAAGATATGGATTGGTACTGATTTCTTTTGGGGATTTGATATTTGCCAATACGGGCAACAGGTCGGGAGTATCTATATATGGATACTCAAATGAGCTATCTCCAAAATCTATCAAAAAAATATCTTCTATTCCAAAATTTGGATAATACCCCTTGAGTTGAATTTCATGAAGAAATGATGATATATCAAAGAACACGGTATTTTTTTCTATACGGAGATGTTTTTTAAAAAGAATATCTGGAACATTCTCAATTTCATCAAAACTACACTGCTCAGTATTATTGGATAATCAGCAAGATATTGTTACTCAGTTTTCTCATCAAAAAACTAATAAGAGATGATAATAATCATTGGTTTTTCATATAAAATAGAGATTATTATCTCTGTTCATATATAGCTCACCATCATTCTTTTTTAATTTCCAGAAGAGTATGTCTCGATATAGAACATCGACAATAAATTCATCAAGTAGTTTTTTCTCAGCTTGAATATCAAAAACAAAAGTTCTTTGATACCCATCTTCCAGAGTTATATTTTTTCTATACTTTGAGGCAAGATATTGATCTATTTTTTCTCAAAATTCATCATTCCTTAAATAGGAATCTACAATATAAAGTTTTGTTCCTTCTAGCCTAGAAAATTTACTACTATTTTGTATCCTGTATTGATCATAGGATTGAGATAAATTTGATCCAGATAATTGATTTTTTATATTTTGTTCATAGTAATTCTTGATTCATTCTTCAAGAAGTTTTCAGAGAGATACATAATCTCAAGTAGAGAGATAGGCGAAGCTTCGTTTGGTGTATTTATCATCTATACTACTTGTAGTAGAAACAATATTTCGTAGGCCTATCTTCGTTTGATCAAATTGAATACTATCCATAGAATCATTTACTTCTGGATTCCAATTTGCATAAAATTCTAGAAATTTATTAGAACCTTCTTTTAGGACTGTTACAAAAACACTTTCTCATCTATCTTCGATTCTATAAGTAAAGTTATACTTATAGGTATTTTTTGGATCAAACCCGAGTATTCATTTTCATCAATACACTTGAATGAGTCGATCATACACGTTTTTATTATACTCAACAATAAATTCTCCATTCTCATTCAATGAAATTGATTTGAACTCGTGAGTGTTAGGTCTTTTTGGTTTATATAAGGTATATTCTCATAAATCATCCATCATCTGAATGGTATTAGTCTTCAGGCTCTGAGGAACCAATACATTGATATAATCATTCGGATTTATATATCTTGCAGCATATGCAAAGGTTCCAATATTTCATACAAGATCACTATTATTTGCTGTAAATATTATTCCTAATCAACTATCGTCGATCATTGATTGATTTACTTCGGTAACTTCTATCTGTAGTTTTCATTGCCCCTTGCTTATATTTATAGTTTTTGGTATTTCTGAAAAACTAAAACCTTTACCAAAAATTAATGACTGAATATTCAATATTCACTCATAATCAACTATCGCCCTATTTTTATCTTTTATAGAAACTACTATGTCTATAGTTTGTTTTTTTCAGATTCATGATTCAAAAGATACAACTGGATAATCATACTCTATATGAGAATATTGTGACTGGTAGATTTCTAAAAAACTATCGATATCAACTACTTTTTGAGCAATATCACCAGTATTAGTATCAGATCAATAAGCTCATCATAAAATTGAATAAATTAAAATAAAAATAATACATAACTTTTTCATATATTTTGTGCTTATAGTATATTCAATAATTTTAAATATATATCTTTACTAAAAAAGGGCAAATAGAAATATACTATCGTTGTAGATTGCTTTTCTTACAAATAAAAAAGAACCATACGTATGGTTCTTTTTTATTTGTAAGTATATTGAGTTACTCTGCCTTGATGGCAGTCCCACGAACCTCGAAAATCAAACAAGATGAATAAAAGGGAAGAGAAGGAATTGGAAGAAAGGATCATGAGAATGATTAAAAAATGGAAAATATATTCAATGATATTTATTCAATAAATATGGATTATGTATATTCATATTGTAAATAACTTTAAAAAATTAATAAAAAATTAATATTTGATACTATATTTGATATAAAAATATTTTTTCTAAAATAAAATACAAAAATTTTAATTAAAGTTTTCAAAAGTATTAAAAAATATAGAATACATATATCTTACATTGAACTTAAATTAATGACTGGTAGTCCTCGATCATCTTGAGATGCAACAGCCTCATTTTCTGGATATCTATATCAAGCTGATATTGCACTTTTGGTGACTTTAGAAAAAATAAAAGATATTAACCTAGATGTGAGCATCATAGATAAAATGGCTGAAATAGCCAAATGGTCTTTAGAGGTGGAGGGAGAGGAAGATTTTACTCTTAAACATATTTCTTGAAAAAAAGAATCTTATCAAGTAAAAGAAACCAAGGATACAAAACCAAGTGAATATACTATTGCTATGGTAAAATTATATGAAAAATTCACTGGTAGTGAACATAAAAACTTTCTAATAGCAAAAAATGCTATTTCGTTTACCGATAGGTTAGAATTATTTGACTGAATTTATGCATATAACTGATTAACAAGCAACTTAGAAAAACTAAGATACCTAGTTACTACAAATTTATTATGAGATAAAATGAGTTTTATTTCAAAAGATGAAATTTCATTTCTTCCTTCAGAAACAAAAGATTCAATTTATGAATACATAAAAACTAAAACAGAAGAATTTTTAAATGAAACGAATTTTTCTTTTAATAGTTATTGAGAGTGGGAAAATATACACAATTCAATAAGAGTCTCCCTATGAATTATTAAGTCATGAATTGCAAATTCTGATAATTATTTAAAATTCCTTGAATCAAAAATTAAAAGAAACATTCAAGAAAATAAGTGAAAAGAAATATGAGATAGAATCTGAATTGGCTTATTAGAAATATCAAATGATATTCAAAATACTGATATTAATTCACTTAGGCCAGAGGATTATAGAGAAATGTTTTATTGTTTCTTTATAAAAACATTTCTCTGCGAACTCGAAAAATATCATATTGATAAAGATAATTTTTCCATTGGGAAAATTCGAGAAATTTGCATAGAAGAATGAGCTGATAAATATACAAATTTTGTTTCTATGATTCAGGATTCTATAGGGATTATATTTAGTAATCACTATAAAACTACATCACTCATAAAACATACTATTTGATCAAAAGAGGTCAACAATATAGAAGATATTTCAAATTTTAGAGATTTAAACGATTTTATAGAGAAACTAACACTTTTATCACCAAAAATACAAACAAAAATTACTTTTTTGATTTACTATTTTTATGCTAAATCACATCCGATAAATCATGGACTTATAGATGATTTTTTTGGATGAAGTGATTTATATCTTGAGGTAAGGCAACATGATAAAAAATGAATAATTACATGACTATCTGGGATTGCTGATCTAAGAAATTTTTTAAAGAGTGATATTTTTTATAGATATGAAAAAGATTATATTTGAATATTAGGCATAGAAGATAAAACCATAGACGAAGTACTTGGAACACTATTTAATAATCCAGAAAGAAGGTGGCTAGACTCATTAGAAGATGCTGGGTGAATACATTCTGTATGTGATATATTTAAAAATGAATTTAATATAACAAAAATTAAAAAAACTTGAATATTTTGATGAATCTATTGTATGAAAAGCGATTCTCATAAATTTATGCATAAATTACCCTAAAAAAAAATGAAAAATCTTATTCAAGGAATCATCAATATATATTTTGAAAATTCGAAAAATCTAGGATATAAATTATATGATATTGAGAAAAATCTACTTCTAAGCATTAAAGATTGATCTGCGACTAATTCTGATTTTTTTTATTTTCTATTTGAAGAAAATTTACTAGAGGATTATAAATTTGACTCAATATTTCATAATTTATCCCAATTTTCAATTGATGAAAAAAAACTAAGTGAATTTGATGCTTTTGATAAAAATTTAAATATTATTGTGCTATTAAAGGTAGAAAATGATTTAGATATATCTGACGATCTTAAAAAAAGAGCCTATGAAATAGAGGAAGATCCTTATTTTTTTAGAAAAAAAGTTATTTTTTATACCCAAAATCAATTTGCCAACTTTACTGAAAATAATCTGAATATATCTTCATTTTCAAAAATAGAGGAAGATATAAAAGATAACAATAAAAGATTTATATTAAACCTACTTGTTGGATTAAGTTTTATAAAAATAAATTTCTCTGGGAAAATAACTGATGAGAAAAATATATTTTTTGAAGCTTTTGATGATACATATAAAAAAGAGATATCCTCTACAAAACTATGATATCAAATCCAAAATAGATATGAATTATTTAATGATCAAATAAAAAAAATAAATTCTACTATTTATAATCAAACCATTATTAGTGGTAATACTTTAACTGAACTAGAAATAGATATACTTTGATTATTTTGAGAATCCCAAACTGAACTAGAGGAAACACTTTTATCTAAAAAATCTATAAAAAATGAAAATTACTAATATTGAAATTATAAATTTTAGAGGCATTAAAAATTTTAAATCAGAATGAAAAAATATTTTTGGTAGTCACCTTACTGTATTTGATGGAGAAAATGGATTTTGAAAAACTACAATTTTTGATGCTATTGAATTTTGTATGACAGGGAAAGTTAAAAGATTATGTTATGAATCAGGTGATCCATTACCATGAGATAATAAGCCAAGTACAATTTTAAAAAACAAAGATAATCTTAGTAAAAAATCTGAAGTAACGATTACTATGAATGATTCATTGAAAATTACTAGAATTATAAGAGAAGATCAGCTTGGATTAATTAGAGATGAGGAATATGCAGTAATAGAATGAAATTCTATCCTGGAAGAACTAAAAATAACTTCAGATAACTTTAAAGATATTTTCTATATTCCTCAAACTAATTCAACCACTTTACTAGAAGAAAGTGGTTGAGGCATTAAAAAACTCCTCAACAAATTATTTAATACTGAGGAAGAAGTAAAATTTCGTACGGAAAACCTTATTGGAATAAGTTCAGTACCAAAAAAAATAGAATCATTAGTTCTAGCCTTAGAGGCGAAAAAAACAGAAATTAAAACACAAAAAGAATTAAATGAACATAAAATAAAATCCATATGAGAATCTTGAAAAGTAAGAGAAATCAATTTTACTGAAATTCCTGTACTAACTGGAAATAATTGGTATAAGAAAGCCAAAAATCTATATAGTAAAGAGGAATTGTTCAATGAAAATAACACTTGATATATCAACCAGTGGACTAATTTACTAAAAATTTATCAAAATAGAGAAATGGTGGAAAATTTTTATTTAAATAGGAATATCTCAATCTATAAAACTATTATACTGAAAGATAAAGAGAATATTAATAAATATATTAGTCATAGTTTATATCTAAAAAATTTACCTAAGGAATACATATCTAAGTTAGATGCAGATTATAGGAATTTTGTAAAATTTAAAGAAAAACTAAAACTTTTAGACATAGATCAAGGTTCTTGACTTGAGAAAATCGACATACTTTTCGAAAATTTATCTTCTATAAAAGATAGTATTTTTTACGAACAACTAAAAGAAATAGAGAATAAATTTAAAATAGAAAAAGAATCATTGAATAGTAAAAATAAAATAGAAAAAGAATTCTATACGGTATTTTCTAATTTAATTTCATTTTGGGAAGACTCATATAAAAAACATACTAATAAATTCCTAATTATTGGCGAAAAAGGAGAAAAGATTAGTGATGATATTTGCCCTTTATGTAAAAGTATTGAAAAAGAAGAAACAATTTCAGCACAAATAAATTTTCTAAAAGAAAAATCAGGTATTAATGGATCATTTAAAAATAATACATTTAAAATGATTTATTCAGATTTACTTTACAACGAATTAAATGATTACACAAAAAAAATAAAAATAGAAATTGATTTAGTACAAAGTATCCAATTATTGAATGAATCTGATAGTTTTAAGAAATACATTGCTCTTTTGGAGAAATTCTGAAAATTGGAAGAAATAGTGAAAATAACATCCATAGAAGAGTTATCTAGTGAACAATTTAAATCAAATAGCGAAATATTTAATGATATTCTTGAAATACTAACAGCTAGAACCAAACCAATTAATGAGGGATTTAATGAAATATCTTTCATTACATATACAGATATATTTTATAGTCTTTATAAGAAAGACTATACTAGTAAATGATGAAAGGACTTCCTAGAAATTTTAGATGAATGAGCTATTACAAATAATATTTCATATTTTGAAAATGAGCGCCAAAAACTACTCAATCATGAAATCATAAGAATGGAAAAGGAAAATATAATATATTCACAAGATTTTGAATTTTACAAAAACCGAATTATAGTTCTTGATACCATGAAAGATATAATTAAATTATATTCAGAGTCTTTAGATTTAAAGATAAAAAAATATACAGAAGAAAAAGTAAAAAATATTTCAATACCAGTATATATTTTTAATCAAAGAATAGTCAAGAATTATACCTGATTAGGTGTATATCTAACAAATAACTCAATCAATATTATTTCTGATATGGATTGAAGTCAGAGAGATCACAATCCACTTTTTTCCTTATCAAGTTGACAAGTTGAGTGACTTATGATCTCTGTTATGCTTGCCAATAATATTAATCAAAATTTTTCAACACTTAATAGTATTTTTATAGATGATCCAATTCAATCATTAGATGATCTTAACGTTCTTTCTTTTATAAATCTACTTCGTTATCAGTTTAAAGATAAGCAAATCATTATTTCAACACATAATAATGATTTTTCTCAATTAGCACGATATAAATTTTGGAGATTGTACTGAGATAATGCTCATAAAAATATAAACATGAAAGAACGATTTTTGAAAAATAACGAATAAGAAAAAATTCTTTTTCAATTTTTTCATTATCTGATATAATCACGGGGCTAAAATAATACATCGATTCTTTCTATCTATAGAAATACAAAAGGGCAACTAACGTTGTCTCACCTTTTTTCGTTTCTATGGAAGAAGTTGTATTGTTTTAGCGAACACATCGAGCACTTGGTTGCCCTTTTTTGTTCGCCAAAAACTTTATTCTTTTTATCTTTTTATTCCTATGTCTCTAAAACTTCTTGATAACGAGCAAATAGTCTGCACCCTCAAAAAAACTCCACTTATTTGGATTACCCCAATTCTTCTTGGATTATTTTCATATTGATTCTTTACTGCACATGAACCAAACATTTCAACCTCACCATGAATGGTTTTTATTGGATTAGTTTTAATGGTTCTATGTATTATAGAAATAATTCGTAGACGTAGATATATATGATATGTTACCAATAAAAGAATAGTTCTACATTTTGGACTCTTTCTTCATGAGAGAGAAATGAGATTTGAGCAATTAGAATGAGTACAAGTAGAAAGATATAAGGCAATATTCTGGCATCAGCTTAATATAAGTGGAACAGGTGGAATGAGCACGTTATTTGATTATGCCTCAAATTATGATGATTTTAAAACTGCTATTTATGAAACGAAGGAAAATATAAATACACCAAAAGATACTCAATTTAGTAGTAAAAATATCTAGAATATTGTTTCTTTCAGAGGTTTATGTTATATTGATAACATGGAAAATATTTTTGATTTCATGAAACATCATGAAAGCGCTGGTGTTAATTTTGATACCAGTGCCTATTCTATTGAATTATGTGAAGGTGGTTGACTAAAATTATGGGGTCTTACTCAAGAAAAACCCGACTTTACTCCCCTTGAATATATTCATTTTTTATATTGGAATAGATATATTGATCCTGAAGATGTGAAAATATTTTGAGCTATTAAAAATAATAAAATTAACGATTATATACAAACATTTTCTTCATGATATTTAAAATGGAAAAAATATAATACGAAGGCAATCTTTGATAATATAGAAAATATTAAAAAGCTAACATATCCCGATACAGTTCTTCAAATAAGTGCAAAGATGAGCTGAAAAGATTTTAGAGCACAATTAGGAATTGATTCAAGAAAACATTACCAGTTTTGATGAATCCCACGAAACCAAGCTATTTGGGATTTATGGACATCCATAAAACAACAAACTTGATGAAATCCATTCTATGAATGAATAATAGAAATAGGTTTCTCTTGAGATTACTTGTATGATGGAATTTTATGAAATATAATTTATTTTCTTAATGAACTATCTTTTTCGCATCACTTACATGTAGACAAAATTTGTTATAATGACTATAGAATACATATCATTTTATCTGATATACATAATTTAAATGAATGACTCTTCCTAAAGGATCATGAAGATATTATATATTCTATTGATTTTAAGGAAGATAAAGTGCTAATAAATGGTTTTAAGTTTGAGCTTAATAGGAAATTTATATATTGAGAAGCTTTTATACTTATATGTAAATATTTTAACTTTTTCAATGTAAAAGAAGTAGGATTTTCTGACTTATATAGCTTCCTTGAAGAACATATAAAAGAATTCAAAAAACTATGAACAAAAAATTGTATACAAGAAAATTTCTATAGAAACTATATTTGAGATATAAATTCAGCGTTTCAAAAAATATATTGACTTGAATTATTGGACATGAAAGGTTCCCTTATTAAAGCCAAGGATATGGTGGGAAGAAAGAAAAAACATCCAGAGGAAAACTAGTTTTTATAAAAAGTATTCTATAATGAAAGATTGCAATTGCAGTCTTTTTTTAGTTAAAACCTATCGAAGATACTATTTTTCTCTACAAGTTACATCACCCTTATGGGTGATGTAACGAGGAAAATATTTTTGATAAGTTTACATCACTCAAAAAAAGAATCCCATGGGAATTTATTTTCTCACCTCTTTTACTATGTATAAAACCATTCCCATCCCGCATAATTCCCGTGTTCCAGCAAAATATAGTATGGCAATTCCGTCATATGATATTTTATCATATGACATTTTCTACAAAAAAATTCTCTGACTAGCTGAATACTACAAAACCACTGATTATGAAATAGTTCTTATAGAATTTTGAATAAATCGTTCTGGACAAGAATGAAAATTCTATGCTCGAATCTATATGAATGACTCAGAAAAACCGAATTCTGGGGTCGGTACAATAATACCGACCTTGTGAAACATCATTGAAACCGAAGATATTCTCTTACTTAAGGAAAGAACACATGAATAATATACTCAACAATATTTATCATCTAGGATTAGATGAGCTTGAGCTCTATTGTTCATTTCCGATGAAAGAAGATATTATTTTAGAATTTCAAAGAAATGGCTATGTACCATTTAAGATATGAATATTCGAGGTTAATGTTATAGATAGGGGTATCAAATGATATCGATATAAACTTATCTTCTCAAAAGGTAAAAATGATATGTTTGCTTTCTATCAATGAAAGAAGAATGGTGCAGTATTCACGAAAGATTATCTTTGCATTTACTCTACCTGAATTCGGGTTTTATGACTTCCTGAGGTATTAAAAATAATACAAGAGCATTTTATAATCGATTATAAATATCCATACTTAAGTCGGTTTGATATATCTGTAGATATTCTACTTCCTATTAAAGATGTATTAAAGAAATTTAAAATAATCAATCAGACAGGTGCGGAATTTTATGATAGCAATTGATGAATTCAGACAAAATATATTGGGAAGAAAAAAGAAACTGAAAATCGAAATAGCCTCATACGCATTTATGATAAAATAGCCGACATAAAAGTTAAAGATAAATATGATATTTTCTCTGATTATCTTAAATATCCTCACGTTACTCGTGTGGAACTAGAAATCCGTCAAAATCTTGCTAAAAATATTACTCTCGAAGAGATTCTTGTAGAGGATAATCTAAAATCGATTCTTGCTCAATATGTAGGAAAACATTCTGTATCATTTGAAAGCATCTCAGATATAAAAATATCCCTTTATAAAAAAATACAAAAAGAGGATATATTCTTAACTCGAAAGGAAATCAGAAAAACACGAAAAATGAAAATGTTCATATGACTTGCGAAAAGCCTTCAAGAACATCATATTTGTCCTGTGGAAGAATTGCTTCGTGAATGAATATTCGAACACAAGGTAGCATTCTTGGTTGAGAAAGTACAAGAAGTTAAAATATTTCTAAATGAACTACGGAGAGAGTTCTTTTGGGAAAGGGAAGTACTGAGCCTACTCGATGAGCATTGATGATGAATATCAAAAAGTGGAAAAGATTTCAAATAAGACCCAAGAAGAGATTCTCGATCAAAAAATTCACGATATTGTTATGTTCAGTTTTTCCCTCTACAAAAATCTCCAAGAACAAATACCAAAATAAAAATTTGCATTTTCTTTAAAAAAACGTAATAGTCAATATGCTAAAACTAAATACTCTTCTTATGAACAATACCAAAACTGCTATTATATATTGTCGTGTTTCCACTGACAAGCAAGCACAAAATTGAGATAGTATTTCCGTACAAGAAAAGGAATGCAGAATCTATTGCGAAAGAATGTATATCGATGTTGTAGAGGTATTTCGTGAGCAATTCACGGGTACCTCTATCCAGCGACCTGCACTCACAGAAGCCCTAAAGTTTCTTAAGAAACAAAAGATAAGTATTGATTACTGTATTATTCATAAGATTGATAGGTCAACTCGATGAGGCCTAGGGGATTATTATGAAATCAAGAAACAACTAGAAAGCTTTGGTACAAAATTAAAAGATGCCTATGGAGTAATTCAAGATGATATTAATGTAGTAAATATTGATAATTTTGATACCAATATATACGATTGGTCTAAAATTAATCCTTCAGAAATTGCTGTAAGTATGAGTGTTCTAAGTGCCAAGCAAGAACGTTCTAGTATTCTCCAAAGAACCATACCTCAAGAGATTAGAAATACTCAAAATGGTTATATATCAAGACAATCACATATCTGATACCAGAATAAAAAAATCTGTACCGAAGAATGAAAAATGAAAACTACCTACATTCCTGATCCAGTAGAGTCAAAATGGATCCAAGCAATGTTTGATTTTAGAGCAAATAGCACAATGTCAGATAAAGAAATTGTAAATATGGTTAACTTGATGTGATATAAAAGTCGTCCACAAAAAGTATGGGATAAAAGTAAAACTATGATAGTAGGGGAAAGTGGAAATAATCCTCTCAATATAAAACAATTACAAAAAACAATATCAACTCCAGTATATGCTGGAATAATAGTAGAAAAATGGACGTGAAAAATGCCCGTACGTTGAAAATTTCAATGACTGGTTAGTATTGATACCTTTAATCAAGCCAACAGGGGTAAAATCGAAATTATAGAGTCCCAAGAGGGAAGCCTCACTATTCTCTATGGGAAAGAAAAAACAGAAGAAAAAGTTATTTCTCAACGAATTCGCTTCAATTCAGAATATCCTTTCGGTAGAGTTATTAGATGTCCTCATTGTGGCTGACACTTAACACCAAATCAATCACGATCTAAAAATGGAAAACTACACTATTATTATCAATGTAATGGTAGGAAATGATTAAAACATAAAAACTACACTGAAAAACGAGATGAAGTAAATGAAACCATGATAGACTTTCTTTCTCATGTAAGTTTCAATCCATTACATATGAAGAAAGTATTAGATAAAATAGATGAAATATGGAATCAAAGAATACATGAGATAGAAAGAGAAAAAATGAACTATCAAAAAGAGATAAGTATATTAGAAGAATCTAAAATGTTGATAATAAAAAATATAGAAAAATTCATAGAGTTTCCTGAAATTCTCAAAACAAAAAATGAAGAACTCGTAAGTATAAATAAAAAACTCACTTCTCTAAAATCACAGAAACCTAAACATGAAACAGATAAGAATAAATATGAATTCATAGAGTTTACAAAAAACATTCTCAAACACATAAGTAATATGCTTCGGAAAGAGAAAAGCGAGGAGTCTGTATGAGTAATATTTGATATTCTTTTCGAAGAGCTCCCAACATACGAAAATATACAATCTCAAACACCTTCTCTCTATCCAGTTTTCGCTTTAAATACAAAAAAACGAACCATTGACGATTCGTTTAATTGATGATATTGAGTTACTCTGCCTTGATGGCAGCCCAAGTCTTAAAAAGGTAGAACTTTTTATTGAGCTTAATAAGTTAATATTGGCTTCAGAGAAGGGAAATACAAGGAACATATTCACTTGATAGTGAAGGGATATTTTAGTGTGCAATTTTTACAACTAACTTATTTCTTCAAATATGCCAACATTTATCCTTATCTTTGATAGCTCATAAAGAGTCAAAAAACAATTCAAAAGTACCAGTCAATTCTATTTAAATTATTAATTTTTACAACTATGTATCCATCTATTATTACAGATTCATTAGAACTCAATGTTCCATACTTTACCAAACTTATTGCATTACTCTTTCTTGATAATCAAGAGTATGAAGAGTCATTTGATCTTAAGAAACCTGAATCAATGAATGATTTCTTACAATTACAATTTATTCACTGACTTATTAATGTTTGAATTATTGAAATAAAAGAGACTCCTAGATGAACAATGGTAAATGTAAAAGGGGAATTTCTTCCTTCAAACTAATAATCTCTCCAATAATGATTCTATTTCCATTTAATTATATAACTTTTTAAACACATGTATCCAACAATTATTACAAACTCACTTGAAATCAATACAACATATATCTCTAGCCTTCTTTTTAAGGCTAGTTCAGGAGAAATAGATACTGAGAATATCTCAAATGATCCTGAAAAATTCAATGATCAAATTCAGTTATGAATATTTGATAAACTCATGGAGCTATGATTAGTCTCCTATGTTGATATGGAAGACACTATGATCCTTCAATTTGATTCAAGGTTTATTCTTATTTAATTTTTAACTTTTTATAACATATGTATCCAACAATTGTCACAAGCTCATTTCAATTCAATGCTCAATATTTTAGTAAACTACTAACTTTACTTACTCTTGATGATGAAGAATTCAAGGCATCATTTGATTTTAAGAAACCTGAATCATTGAATGACTTTTTGCAACTTCAATCTTTAATTTGATTAATTGATATCTGAATAGTTGAGCTAGAGGAAGCTCCTAACTGAACAATGGTAAAGGTAAAAAGTGAATTCTTTAATCCTCCCTGCTAATTTCACTACCAGAAATAATTCCTAATATTTAATTTTTAACTTTTTATACATATGTATCCAAATATTATTACAGATACCTGAGAATATAATGTTCCTTACATTAATAAACTTCTTGATTTGGGAACACTTGATGAAGATGAATTTAAGAGAGTATTTAATGATTCAGATCCTGAATGCCACCATAACTATATGCAACTTTTGGCTCTTGGTATATTAATACAGTCTTGAAGCATACAAGTTACTGAGTATGGGGACTCCCTTAGAATTGAAACAGATGAAAATAATGAATCAATTAGCTTCACATTTTATATTTAGTACATGAGTAGTCCAACTATTTCATTTTAACCATTTAATTTTATAACTTTTAAAAATATGTATTCAACAATTATAACCCCTACATTTAAACTTGATGCTAACTATATCACAAAGCTTCTTTGATTGATAAGTAAAATACCACACTGAACTTATGTTGAACTGGATGATGATGATCTTACTGAGGAAGAACAGCATGACTATATACAGGCACTATTCCTACAAGTTCTTTTTCAAAGTGGCATACTTTGTGCTACTGAAAACAGCCCCTGAGATTGTAGTATCAATACCAATCTTCCTAATCTTACTTTCTAATTTTTAATTTTTATGACAAGCATGACACTTGATGATGCCTACAGTATTGTAGATGATAATTTTTCTCAAACTAAGCTAGTAAACAATCTTATAGATGACTGATTAATTAGTCCATCATTAATAGAATATTATATAGCTGATCTTGATGATGAAGAAGAGGAGAGTGGGGAATGGGAGAGGACTTTTGATATCTATGAATGGCTAGTATTCCCAAGATTATGGGATTCAGATTATGAAAAACTTATCCAAGCATGAATTCCTGTTCTCAAGACAGAGTATGGTAACTGGGTTGGTACAACTTCTTATGGAAGCCACTATGATATCCAGATTTATCCAAATCTCATAAAAGCACTCTTCAATATAGATACTGATTATCAGGGAATTAGAGCTATGAAGAAAGGCAGATAAAAATAATTGTTCCAGATTTATATTAATTCATTTATTTCCTATCCATAACATTCACTATATGAACAATAACATTTTTCCAGTATTATCACCACTTTCTAATACTGATGGCTATATTTTATTCTGAAAATATAAAATGCTACAATCTATATTTTTAGAAAAAACAGACCTTAGGATTGAAGAACTTCAGGATGTATTCATAATTTTCTATGAATGGAGTATTAAGTTTAATGAAATTATGGAACAAATTAGAGATTGGTGACTGAAGGATGATGATGCACTAAAAATGATACATAAATTTACTCCAAAATTTAATAATTTTCTTTATGAGGCATACTTCACTTTTCTCACACTTATAAAGAATCTTAATGGTCACATTACAGTGGAGGATCTCTATAAATTAGTAGGTAATTTAAGAGCATAATTTTATAGATATCCTTCAGAATAAGCTGATTGCTCATATACAAAAGTAATAAAAGTCACCATCTGCTCTCAAGAGACAGATTAGATACTTTATCAGGGCTGGTATCAAAGCTACTAAGAACAATATTCAAATGACATATTAGATCAATAGTTCCTCACATTTTTTACTTTAATTAATTTTTAAACTTATGAACAATACAAAATTCCATACATTCCCAGCATCAACTCAATTGAGTGATTACTCTTTTCCTTGAAAAGTCTTAATAGTAAACTCTGTTTTCATGGAAAAAGCAAAATTACAAGATGAAGAGCTTCAAAAAATATTTTTAATCTTTGAGAAGTGGCATACTGATGCTATTAAAATTATGCAATCAGACTCTCCTAAAGAATATAAGGGTGTTGAAATCTTTAAGCTCACTGATGCTATAGTCTCAAAATTCAGTAAACCACATTATAAAACCTACTTCCAAATCCTAATTATGATTGTAGGTTGCCATGATTTATCCTTAAAAGTGGAGGATATTTATAAGCTCATTCAAGCTAATAAATAATTTCTAGAATTTCAATAGTTTCCTTGAAATGTTTCAATAACAAAAGTAATAAAAGTCACCATGAATCATAACAATCAGTTAAAAAAGCAAGGTAGTACACAGTCTCCACCTTGCTTTTTTCTGTTTCTGATTGTTGGAAGTACGGGTGCTTTTTATTACTAACTTTTCTTATATGAAAGCATTATCTCCTAAATATCTCTCTCATTACTACAAATATGTTAGTTCACATATAAATCAAACCATGCTTGTAGATGAACTTCTGAAAAAATATATCATTCCTTATGATGATATACAGTGAATCTACAACGAAGAAACTGAAGAATATACAGAAGTATATCAATGGCTTATATTCAATAACTTTGATTCTCAAGATTATAGTAAGCTTATTGCCAATAATATTCCTGTAATTCAATCTGAATATGAGACTTGGGTTGGCATTACTTCATTTTGAAGTCATTATGATCTCTATGTATATCCGCAGATTATTAATGTTTTATTTGATACAGATATTTCTTATGAAGATATTGAAAATATGCAGACTTCATAGTCTGTACATTTTATAACTATTGACACATATTACTATAATAGTATAGTAAATACACTGAATAACTTCATCAAGATGAACTGGAAAAGAAAGATCTTCAAAGAACATATAAAAGAGACCATATTTGCCACGGTATTTTCTCTTACATTTGCACTTGTATTAATGGTTGCAAATTTCTTCTTTGATTGGAATTTTGATTGGGAAGAGATCGATCCTATTGAGATGCCTCCACTATGGATTCGTGGTGTAGCAAGCTTCTTTACATGGTTTACTCTATGAAATTGGTTATTTAACCTCTACTTTTATAAAGTGTTGTACTGGATCTGCAAACTGTTTGGAATTAGATATTCTGAATATAAGAAGTTAAAACAAAAGATATGGGTATGACTCATGCTGTTGGTAACATTTGTATTAATTCCTCTGATAGTTGATATTCTAAATTCACTTATATCGATTCTCTTCAATATTTTTCAATTTTTGATTTCCACAATTCCATATATGGGAATATCAGCAACTATATCAGCAGTGGTAGTACTATCTTATATTTACATTACGAAGAAAGAAGCATTTGTAATTCATAAAAAATAATATTTTAAACGTATGGATAAGCAGGAAGAGCAAAGACTTATAAATGAAGCCCTGTATGGGCTTATAGAAGTTTTTCAAGAAATAGATCTCAAAAAGGAATTAGAGTAATGAATTAATAAAGCTAGATTAGAGTATATTCTCCTTTAGTATATATCCGATTACAGAACCTTTTTCAATGAGAAAGTCTAGCATAACTAAAACGCCTTCTTTTATCTGTTTATTTTTTCTTACTAGTTCCCGATTATTATAGATATACTTTCTAATATTATTCTCAAGATAATAAATCGTATTTACTTCTAATTTTGCTGTAAATAAATCTTTATTAGCTCTTAGCATATTTGATACCCATAAAACCCCTTCATCTAAATAAATGCTACCAATATCAGTTAATAGTTTTAAAATCGAGTAGAATGTGGATGGACAATGACCAATTTTTTGTGACATTTCTTTAAAGAAATCTTTATTTTCATCTTTTAATGTATGCCAACTTGTTGTTGTTTCTGGCCATTTAACTGTAGCGAAAAGATAATTCCTCACTATTTTCTCAGTATACCAATAACTATCGCCATCTTTGCAAATTCCAATTATCTTTTCCTTGAATAGTTTCCAAACCATCCAAAAGTTACTATAAGCATTTAATTGATCTTCCGCTAAGATGAACTGCTCAAATAGGTCAGCAAATATTTCCGAGTTATTAAAATTATCAATAAACGGCTTTAAATTCCCTTCGATTTCTTCCTGCCCGCTACTTAATACAAAGTAAGCTAACTTTTTAAAAAAGTCATACTTAATCATATAATCAATTTTATCATCTTTGTCATCAGAAGTTAGTTCTTCAGCAAAAGTAGAAATGATTTCTTCGACAATCTTTTTATGATCTTCATTTTCAGTTTTTAATGGAATTACTTGAAAAGCTGTTCTTAAAGACGAGAGTTTCATCTCTTTAATATCTTTACAGTCTTCTCGAGTGATTTTATTTTCTAGTAATTTTTGTAAATCACTCTCATATTCTTCTATAAATTTTTCAAACGGTTGAGCTTCATGAGGGCTATAGATTCACTTTTTATGATTTTCTTCACGCAATTTTTGTCTCAATTCTTCATATTTTGGCTTCAGTAATAAATATCCAAACAGCAATGATTGAGCATCTTGAAAATTATCTTTCCATAATTTGTGAACTGCATTTATAGAGTAATGGTTAAATTTACCTCCGCCCATACCAATTGGATGGTCATCAAACAGAGTGAGTAATAATATTATTTTAATCCTATTTTTTTCTTTTGGAAATTGCTTTATTAAGACTGGGAGAACCGAAATAGCGGATTCTAATCCATCAGAAATTTGGTACTGATAATTTGGTTTTAGAGAAGATGAAGCTACTTCTAAAACAATATCTTTACAAAAATTGATTTCTCGTTGAGAAATTTTGTCTGAAAGATCTCTTATTAAAACTGAACAGACTTCTCCTGGTATTGAATAATTAAAAAGATAAAAACTCTCATCTTCTGTATCCCCAAACTGTAAGTGTTGTGGTTTTTTTATAACTTTTAGCTTTGATATAATTTCTTTTATTTCCTTTAGAACAAGCTTTGGATTTTTTTCATATTGTTCATATTTTTTATATTCATCTTCATTTTTTATTCTATAGTATGCCCACATTTTTAAACTAGTATACTGCATTGGGGTAGAGCTTCTTTTTACGGATTCTTCACTTATTTCTTTTAATTTTGGTTCAATCTCAGGGTTGAAGTGTATTTCAGTGCCTTCCTCTGTTTCTTTTGTTGAAAGTTTCATTTTTCTATAATCCATTCTTGCAAGAAACATTCTCCAAGTTTGATCTGATTCGGTTTGTTTTTCTTCATCCGGAAGTTCTTTATAATAATTATCTAAGACTTCCCAAAGTGCCCCTTGTCTCTCCTTTACTTGTTCCTCAGTTATATTTCCATTCTTGAATACCTGATATTGCAAGAACAAGTTTTCTAAATGCCATCATCTATGCTTAGCATCACATGCTTTTAGTCTTTCGTTTTCGTATATTTCATTTTTTGAATTAATCCCAAAACTATCTTTTAACATTAAAAGTTGACTCTTCTGGCCTTGATCCAATACCCATCTACTTGTTTCGTAAAGAAAAAATTCTTTAGTCTGAAAAAGAACTTTTGCTACATTGAAGGTTTTATCTGGAAATGCCAATACAATACTTGTTACTACGGCTGAAATTGATGCTGATTTCGAGTTTTTGAGCAAATATATCAACCAATATTCCAGAGTTTCAGATTTTGTTTTTTCCCCTCTTTCAAGAAAAAACTTCTCTAAAGCCATATGCATTGACTCTAGTACATGAGGAGCAACTTGAGTGCCTCTATAAGTACACCAAAGTCTATTAGATATATATTGCCTAATTGTTGTTTTATTATCTATTAAGACCTCTACTTCTTTAACTTCATATTTTGCAAATTGTGACTTCGAAAAAGCCTCAACCGATTTATTTGTGAATTCTAAAATAAAATCTATGGTTTCTTTTTGTGCAGATTGAATAAGCCAATAAATAGGAGTTTGATATGAGCTGGCAGGGAAATAATCAAGATGATCGTCTTCTATTTGAAAATACTGCTCAACCCCCATTCAGGAGTCTGAATGCCAGCCATCTTTTTCATCAGGTGTGTATGTCCAAAATAAATTTGCCAACTGCAAGATATATTCCGGAAGAACTTGAACTAGAGAAAAGCCTTCTAATTTTGTAAGTATGGTTTTTGATAATTCATAAAACGGGGCACTGTGATTTTTCCATTTATTATTTAGTATCTCTTCAAATAAAACTTTTAGTTCATCTTTTATTTCAGATGAACCATAAAGAATTGTCTGAAATAGATTATCTTTTACATCATCCTCCCGAGAGAAATAAACACTCTTGTCTATAAGCCACTTATAATACTGTAGTGCAATAAGACTTGAAAGTCTTGTTGTTTCCCCGTTTTTAAATTTGCTATTCCAATCATGAATAACCGGCATTATGAAATAAATATTCTCAATCCCAATTGTTTTTAAGTTATCATAAACAAATTTAATAATACTTTCCCAACCTGTTCCTTTGGGTTTAGTAAGAACATATTTTATGGTAGATAAATCAACATCTTTTATGCCAAGTTGATTAAAGAAATCATTATCAATCTCTTTGCATGCTATTCTTAGCCAAAAAGTCGCTTTCTTTAGTAATTCCTGCTTATTTGCAAGCAATAAATCTTTGAAGTTATTAAAAAAATAATCAGAATAATCGGAAAGCAAGATCGAAACCAGTATTTCATTTTTCCAAGATTGATCTATCGCATCATCACCTATAACTTCTTCGATAAAATTTCTAATCTCAATTTTTTCTAATAGAAGTTGCTCTGAAATCCAATTTCTAAAACTTCTACGAATAGATAGTGATTGCCCTATTTTATCAAAAAAAGATTGATTGCTTTCCTTGTTGGAAAACTCTTTTTTTATGATTTTTTCCAAAGCCCATTCTTCGTAGATATCATGTGTAATAAAATATCCTTTATCATCTTCATATCCTAAAATTCCATCCCCAACTAATTCATTTAAAATGATAGATTCACAATCTTCTGGTGTAACAAAGAAACTTCCTTTATTTGATCTTAAAAGTGAAATCTTTTGAAAACATTCAGATCTTGGAGGCTTAGCTTTGGTTATAGTTTTCTTCCAAAGCTCACTTTTGAATACTTCATAGTTTAATACTTCATCTGCTTTATAGTATCTTAAATATTCAGCAAGGTAGAATGGATTTCTAATCAGCTCAAATAGCTTTTCATCTTTTGGTAACTGAAAAAAATATTGTTTTGAAAGGCCTTGGAGCTGATTTTTATCTAAATTCTGTATCGAAATATTCGATGGAATTATTTTGTAAATCTCAAAAAAGAGATAATTTAAATCTTCTAAGTAGTTATCTCTCGTTGTAAAAATAATTTTCCAATTATTTTGAGTAAGAATAGATAAGATTTCCTTAAATGGGGCGGTGTTTTTGAGTTCTAATAATTTTTCTGCTGAGTCTATAACGATAATTTTTTCACCATCTTCTTGATGTACATTTATAAATTCTTGAAAATTAAAATTTTTAAGAAAATCATTTATTGTTCTCAACTCAAATTCAGTTGCCTTAAACAAATAAAAAGGAAATTTTTCTCTTATTTCTTGATAAAGATTCTTAATAAGCGCTGTCTTTCCAGCCCCACCTGAACCGCTCAATACAATAACTTGTTGTTTAGTATCTTTTATGCTGGATAACTCTTTATTTCTATCTATCTCAATAGCGTGACTATTAAAAACAATATTTGTCTGGATTTCCATGAAAATATTTTCTGCATGTACTCTTAGTTCTCCAATTAAATCAAAAATACTTTTATCGTTTGAAAAAAAGTGTTCTGCAATTTTTTCATTCTCAATACAAACAAAGGGGGATTCAAAAAACCAAGCACCCTTCCAAACAACTTCAATATTTTTATTTTTTGCATATTCTTCAACTTCTTCTTGTTCTTTTGTTTTCCTTTTGCTCTTAGAACTAGTTTCTGTCCAATCAATGGGTGTATAAAAGTATAACTGTGTTAACTCAGGATTTTTTGATTGTGATATATCAATTTTCTTCTTAAACTCCTCTTTATTAGAAGATAATTTATCATCTGTTGTATAAAACTTGGCTTCCCATGAAATGTAGTTATCTCCAATTTTTACTGGATTCGTTTCCATACCAGATTGATTTTTGAAACGAAAAATACCTTTTTCTTTACCAAATTCTTTACAAAATAAGATATAACAAAGCCACTCAAAATTATCTTGAGGGTTTTCGCTAAATTTAGCCTTGAATATATCCCAGTCTGGCTTAATCATAAATATTTATTATTTGCTTTAGAGTATACGAATTAAGATCAAAAATTAAAACTTATTAGCCGTATTTTTTAAATAAAAACTGATGCCAAAATAAATCCTCCATTACTTGCATAATAGAGGATTTATTTTATAATTTAGCATGGCAGTCCTGCATGGATTCGAACCATGGTCAAGGGCTTTGGAGACCCCTACACTAACCACTGTGCTACAGGACTAAATAGTTGGAGAGATTATATAGAATAATGATTTTTGTCAATATTTCTATAAGGGAATTAGCTACAGCCAGCCAAGAATTTACTCGCTTATGCTAGCTTGAGCTCATAAAATAGATTTTGATGTTTCAAAAAGTTCCGTGGCAAGCTTTTTTCTTCATCTTCATTCATCGGCTAGTCCATCTTTATATATCTTATCTCAAAGAAGTTTTAGAAATTGTTTTAAGCTCTGTTTATCAAGCCTTCCGATATTCTGTCCAAGAGTTGCATTATTCATTCCTCCTACATTTACTGTATGTTTAGGATTTGTACGTTTATTGATATATGGTTTGCATATTTCCCAGGCATTCTGTGCATGTTCTCATGCTTGTTTCATATAGGTAGCAATATCCGGGGCTGTTTCAGATATTCCAACCAAGACTTCAGCAAGTGCATCATAAAATAGATCTCATATCTTTTCAGCAAGTTCAGGAAATTGCTCTTCTTGATTAAATAGAGCTCATAAAAGTTTCTCTGGAGGAGCTTTTGTAATATTTACATTTGGCTCACCTATAACAAGGACATCTGATGCGGCCTGTTTTGTTACTTGTATTTTTTCAGATACAGAGAGATCACTTCGTAATCTCATCAAGAATCCAGCAAATATAACTGCTGGTATAGTTTCACTATCAGAATAAGGCGTCCCATCCTTTTTCTTTGGCTCGTGTACAATTGGAGTACTTCCTGTTGCAAGCAGTAATTTCAATACTTCAGGATTTTGTTTCAGTTTTGCCTGTATGGCATGTCACATTAATTCTTGATGTTCTGAACTACCTGCAGTGTATATTTTTCACAGGTATTCAAAAGTTCCATCTTTATTGTCACCTTCATTACCGATCTTCTTTGATAATATCCCATACATACTTGCTATACGAATTCTATCTTCTTCTTTGCTGTATTTTAATCATTGCCAAAAACCTTCAACTGATGCATATTCTTTTCAATCCAAAATAAATGGCGTATGTGCTAAATTAGATAAAAGAGCCTCTGTTGGATTTTCACTATTTGAAGCTATATTGATAGTAGATGTACTTACTAGTTTTTCTTGTGGAAAGTTCATTTTACAGAAATTGGTTACCTCGTTCTATTGTTTCAGCAACTCTTTTTTTATATTCTGTCTCATGTTGTCATATGGTTCATTCCATTTTTTCAATATATGCAGACAAGCTTTGATTTTGTACTACTTCCATTCATTCGGCAGGAATGACTCTTAATCCTGTTTCTGATACTGGAAGAGTATATCCAGAAGCTGGTGGAGTTGAGATATATCAAGTATGGTGAATATTTGCAATAACTGCATCTAAGTAGTCTTGAAATGGATTTTTAGATGTTTCATCTATCAAAACTTTTCTCATTCAAGAAAACTTTCAATTATGCAATTCAAATTCATAGAGCGCATCGGCTGTAATGCCATTAATCGAATAGCCATTTTCTCATTTTATATACGATAAAACATAAAATCATTGTTTTATTGCTTCTTCAAAAGTGGTATTTGCAACATTTGCAGACTTCCATTTTTCATAGAAGGTATTATATGTTCAAGATTGTGTTTCAGGAGTGTACATATAGATATAAGTTAGTTGTTAGTTGGAAATGGTTTTATAGAATTATTTGGTCATACCCGTCAGAATATTTGAACTTCCAAGAATGGGGCGATATCATTAATCATATTAAAGTTTCTATTTGGTGGCTTAAATCAATTCTGTTGAACAGTAAGGGCTTTTAATTCTTCAAGATTTCATAGACCATATTTGTTTTCCATATTGATGAGTGCTTTTGCCTCAATAATATTCTCAAGGTTCATCATTTGTGTATTTGTTCCTGCAGTGTTCAATCTCCCTGTAAGAATACTATCATAGTAGGTTATTCAAGAACGACCTGCTAATTCATTTGGTGAGTGTTCGATATAGTGTGTGAAGCCATAGTTTTGGGATAAATGTTGGAAATCACTTCTTTCAATTACTATTGTAGCATATTTTGGATCAAGTCAATGTATTCATAGTCATTTATCAACGCTTCCTCGAAGTTCTCCATATTGTTTTCTTCATCAGAATGGCTTTTCACCTAATTGATATTCAGACCGCAATCATTCATTCATAACCTTATCCTTTACATCATCTCGAAAACCACTAATTATCAATAAATCACCATTTGCTTGAACTTGTTTTAATCGTGTTATTTCATCCATTATCATCTTTTTCGGATCTTCGATACCTTTTCTCCGCATCTGCTCCATTATATCCATCCCTATTCGTTCAAGGTTCTTCTTTCATTGTTTTTCATATTGTTCCATAGCATCATATAGTCGTAATCGAAATACCTTTTCTACTTCTTCCTTTGTAGCAGTTTCAGGTAATCATATCCGAGATTTTAGACTATTGAGTTGCTTTGGTGTATATAAATCAATATCTAATCATTCTTTTGGTATTAATTTTCATTCTGCTTCCAATTTTTCATATTTTGCTTGCATTCTTTTATCTAATACCTCTCCGATCTTTCATTTCACCGCCTGAACTGCTTCTGTTGCTCCAAGGGTAGCAATACCAGTATCCAATGTTGATTTAAGAGCCTGTTTTGTTCATTCAACTACTTTTTTAGCACCACTACGTTCATATACTTCATTCCCTACACGAGCACCAGATCGTAGAGCAGGGGATAGCCCTGTTTTTTCACTGACTACTCATATAGCTTTTCCAGTTTCTGTTACAACCTTTTTTACTCATTTTGCAGGAAGTTGTAATCACTCACCAACAACTTCTGCTGTTCGTCCTACACCATAGAGTGTTTTACTTGCAGCATTTCTTATCACCGTTTCTCATCCAACCTTTATAGATGTTCGTATAGCAGTTTTTCCAGCATATTTCACAAGTGAACCTGCTGCACCTGCACCAGTGGTAATAAGTCATAGTTCAGCCAGAGATTTTCATCGTTCATACGCATCACCAGCAAAAAGTTCCCATACAGAAGTCCCAAGTGCCTCTGCTATCTTTTTCCATCATTCCAATGAGCCGAGTTGTTCTTCCAAAATACTGATAAACTTTTCCAGTCATTCATTTTTTATCATCATGATAACTTCACCATTTCCAACGAGTAGTCCATCTATAACACCTTTTCAAAACTTTTTAATCGCATTATTGGTATCTGTATTTTTATCTATTCCAAGACTTTCATAGATACTTCATTGTATCCGTGCAATATCTAGATCTTTTGAGAGTGTTTCTGGATGTTTTGTATGGGGATTATCTTGTTGTATCTGTTCTCTGTGTTCAGTGCCAACTATCCGTCCTGCTACTTCATTTGCTTTTTGACTTTGTTGTAAGGCATTTGCCACACTTTCGGGTCGCTTTGAAATATCTGCTACTGGTAAAGTTTCTAGTGCAGTTCGCTGTTGTTCTCGTCCTTCAAGATGTCATACGGTTTCAGTTGAAGCCATTTATGAAGAATTACAATGTATCCAAAAGCTGAAGCGTGCTATCTATAGCTTGTTTTGTATCAAGATTATCAATTTGTTCTTTTTTCTTCCAAAGATTGGATGTTCCATAGGCAATTGTCATACGAACAAAATCTTCATCTCACTTTGCTATACCGGAAGCATTAGATAATATTCTTGCAAGTTCCTCGGCATCAGGATCTGAAATACTTCAATTACGAATATTTGTAATAATATCTTCCGCATATTCCCAGTATCCGATAAGTGGTGTTAGTGCATTGATGAGTTTTTGTGATTGTTGACTATCCATAGAAAAGAACACAGAAATATCCGTGATAGTAAAATCATAGCATAATTTGAATAGGAAGGCAAAAAGTCACTATGAATAACAAAGTATTTTCATTTCATTTCTTTAGATATAAAAATCTCCTCGTAGTTGAGGAGATTTTTTCTAGAAAATATATTATTCTGTCACTTTATATCCAAACATCATACCAGCAAAAAGATGTTCCACGATATGACAGTGTGCCATCCAGTTTCAAGGATTTATATTCAAAGAAGTACGGGGATAAGTAGCCTTTTTTGCCTATAAAATGATTAGCAATCACAATTTTCATTCTTACACTTCTCATATTCTGTTTCAAGGGTTGTATGATGAATATTTTCATCTTCAAGATGATGCCGAATAGTGTCCTTGATTTCTTTTTCATTGGCTCATTTTTGGAGAATAATATGTGCCGTAAGGGCGTTTTCTGTGGTAGAAAGTGACCATATATGAATATGGTGAATATCAATAATTCCATCTATTTCACGCAGTTCTTCAGTGATTTCTTCAATATCTACATTCATTGGCACACCATCAAAGTTCATTCGAATACTTTGCTTAAGAAGGCTAATAACACTGGCAATCATCACAATCGAAACAATGATAGAGATAATTGGATCAACAATAGTATACCCAGTAAAATAAATAATAGCACCACCAATAACTACCCCAAGAGATACTAGAGCATCACCCAACAAATGAAGATATGCCGATTTTATATTTATGTCTTCACTGCCTCATCGCATAAGCAACCACCCAGAAATCCCATTTACCAATATGCCAATACTGGCAACTATCATCATAGTGCTCCCGACGGTTTCAATAGGTGCGAACATTCTATTAATTGCTTCAAATATCAGATATAAGGCAGTAACTACAAGAAGTATAGAATTGATAAATGCGGAAAATATGCTGGCACTCTTGTAGCCATAAGTATAGGTAATAGTGTTTTTCTTTTTTGAAAGCCACAGAGCAATTCCTGATAATATCAGATTAAGAACATCCATAGCATTATGTCCTGCGTCAGAAAGAAGCGCAAGAGAATGAACTTGAACACCAAAGAAGACTTCAATTCCAACAAAAATAATATTTATCACTATGGCAATAAAGAATGCTGTTGAAATATTCGATACTTCGTGTGAATGATTATGGTCGCTATGATTACTGTGGTCGTGGTGGTCGTGTGAATGAGACATAGAAAAGGATTATAAGATTAATGTGTTATTTTTTTATTCGGCATACTTCAAGATATTTGTATAAGTCATAATTTGCCCAAAGAAGTCAGATTACAGCAAAGAGTTTGATTTCTAAGCCATCATATGGCAAGAGTGTCATCAGTGGTATAAGTCCAAAATATATGGCAAGAGTTGAACCGCAACAAGACGCTCCTGAAATGATTGTTCAGATAATACCACCTGATGCCCCGATACCATTCTTTCACCCAATAGTTTCACGCACTCAAAAAAGTAATCACTTATAGGTAATGCCTATAAGAAATAACGGGAAACAAAAGACGATAATCATCGAAAAAATAATATCAGCATAAGTGTGGAAGTTTCCATAGTTTCAAAACATAATCTCTATATTCGTGAAATTCCACCATAAAAGAAGAAGTACGATTACCAAGAGAACATAAAGACTAAAAAGTGTTGGCTTTTGAAATGGTTTAAGGATAAGTAAGTGCATATTATCATTATTTTGAGAGAAGCGTATCTAAAAATGTTGTAAAGCCTTCCGTATCTCTAAATACTGACATATCTATCTTTTTACCATCAAGAAATAGTGTTGGAGTGCCATCTACACGTAGTCATTCGCCATATGCGAGATCAGCCTCTACTTGTCCCTTAAATGCTTCCGAAGCGAGACAACTACTTACTTTTTCTTTATCTAATCATGCTTTTGTGAGAGTATCAATACGCTCAGTATCTGATACTTTCCCCCCTGATTTCATTGTTTCCAAAGCATAGAGAGCTGTTTTGGCTTCCATATATTTTCCTTGCTCTGCTCCACAAAGTGCCATCATAGCATCACGGAAAGCATTTTTGTGCATATCGAGTGGGAATTGGCGGTACTGTATTACAAGTTGTCATTTATCAGCATAACTCTTGAAGAGTGGTTCAAGTGTTTTGGAAAAGTTTTGACACGCAGGACATTGAAAATCAGCAAATATTTCAAGAGTGTGTTTTCCTGAACCATATGATGGTGTTGGTACGGTTCTGTTTTCTTTTGGAGAAACTGATGAAACAACGGACGTTTCTATACTGGTGTTTTCTGTATTAGTAGAAGTTGTTGACGGAGCAACATCTATTTTTGGTGTTTGCGTACAAGAGGCAAGGATAAAAAGAATTGGTACAATAAAAAAGATTTTTTTCATAAAGAAGAATTAATAAATATTAAATGATGAGCCATATAATTCTATGATAGATAGAATTATATGGCATACATCGATACGGGATATATTTGCTATTTCAGAAGCTTACTAATAACTCGCTCAAATTCAGATACTGGATACGCTCACTCGATGAGCATATATTCACCAGTTTCATTATTAATAATTACGGTTCAAGGAGTACCTGATACTCCGAGTTTCTTCCCTTCCGTTGTTTCAATATCAAATCGAGAAAGAGTAGATTTTGTGTCAAAACACGCCTGAAACTTTTTCATATCAAGTCCAACTTCTTTGGCGAGTGGCACAAGGGCATCCTTGCTAAATCCAGTTCCATTCCCACCATTGGAGCGACCAAGTATAGCTTGATAATAACTTACATATTTTTCAGCTCCCCCAATCTGTCCAGCACAGAGCGTAGCAACTGCTTCGATTTCAGCATTTTCGTGTGGAACTCCACGGAAATTCTTGAATATCGAATTCACTGTATCTCCATATTTTTCGTGAACTTTTTTGATAGTTCATTCTTTGTATTGACGAATACAGAATGGACACTCAAGATCACTATATTCAATGAGAGTGATTTTTGCTGATTTGTTCCCTTCAATATAGGCATCTTTCTTGATAGAAGCAAGCTCATCTTGAGAAAGTTTTTTTGGTGGAGCTTCTTGTTCTCCAGCCTGTTGATTAGCAGACGCACCTTTTTTCAAAAATTCACGGATTTGTGGTATCTGCTGTTCGAGCTGGAGGCGTTGTGCTTCAGAAATGAGTTCATAGTTCTCTTTTCCACCAGATTTTTTGTATTCAAGAGCAAGATAATTTTCCATTACTTCTTTTGAAACTTGTTTTGAGAAGAAGTATGACGACCCAACACTTGCGAGTATTGAGACAATGAGAAGTGATATAATCAGTATTTTTGGATGGTTTAATTTTGAATATTGAGTAGTTAGCTCTTCGGTTTCTAAATTTTGATGTCTCATAAGGAGTTATTGTAAAAGATATAATAATTGGTTTTTTTGTATGTTAACACCCGCTATTTTCATTTGCACTGCATGGGGTAAAGATATTGGTATTCGTTCCACTAAAAGTTCAAGGCTCATTTCAAGATGAAACATATTCCTCTACTTTGCTATTTTTCCATTCAAGTTCGTGATTCCAACTTTCCCAATCGTATCGCCATTCATTCCATCAGATACCAAGATGTTTTACATAAATACCATTTTCTGTGAGCATTTTTCCTATTTTTCTTCCTGTCATACAAGGAATACTATAACAATATACAACGATTTCTTTGTCTTTTGGAAGTTTCTGAAACTCTCAAACAATACGACTTACTTCATCATACGCTGATTCATCAGGGTTCTTATATGCAGGAATATTGATCGCTCATACAATATGTGAAGTTTGATATTCTTCGTTGCTTCGTAAGTCTACCAAGATTTTCTTCTGTTTTCATTGCATAATATCTTTTCGGATACTATGAGGACTGACGTGAACATAATTTTCAGTATCATAGAAGTCTTTTATTTTTGCTTCTTTCGATTGAGGAATGTATCATCCATAATATGCTCATCCAAAGAGAGCAAGGATGATCGTATTTATAAATACAGAAAGGAAGAGTATTTTTTTCATAATTTTTATAAGTGTTAAGAATAAGAGTTATTTATATATGTAACATTCTATCCTTAGGGCATTTATATATCTTTTATTATTGAAAAGATTGTATTTCAAAAAATAGGAACAGTATAAATTCCTAAAGTAGGTATTACATCTAAATATACTATATTCTTATAGGAGCAATCTCACTGTTTCTACAAAAAAGAAACTTTGCTTATCAATATGAGCTATGAACTTTTTTTCTATAACCTCCTTCTTTTCAGAATAAGTAAAATCAAAGACTGTTTTTATGAAAAAAGATGGTATGAATTTATATGATCCTTCTTGTGTATATTGAAGAGTAGCTCACGATTGTATTTTGTCATTATGGTTATCCGTACAACAATGATCGACAGGTGGAGCTGTATTATTTCATATATAAGTATGTAATATTTCTATGCAACAAAAAATACTTCCAAAAAGGAATACATGAATAACGAGAAGATACGAGAGAAGTCTTGAAATCATCCTTAGTAATATATTGCGATACTGATTGAGAAAAGATTATAGAAGAAGAGTATGGAAAAGCAATTTTATCGATTATGAAGAAGAAGATGGAATGGATTCCATCTTCTTCTTTACGAACCATCCAGAAACTATTCTACCTTATATCCAAACATCATACCAGCAAAGAGATGTTCCACGATATGACAGTGTGCCATCCAGTTTCAAGGATTACTCATATCGACAAGAATATCTACATATTGATCTTTTGGAATAAGAACAGTATCTTTCCAGACAAGATTAGTATTTAATGTTCCATTTTGGTTCAATACCAGAAATCGTTGTCCGTGCATATGAAATGGATGTTGCATTGGATGTTTAGCATCTTTATCATTCGTAAGTCGGATTTTCACCAGGCTTCACTTTTTGAAACTCCAGTCTATATCCATACCTTCTTTATTTGTTGCTTCATCTCTGAGTATCCATTTTACTGTTTCTTTTGTGCTTTGTGCGTTCATCATTGCCATAGTATCTTCCCATTCGATACCATCAGGACTTTCATTCCCCATATTCATAGCACCCATACCCATATGACCCATACCTCACGCATCATTCATATTTCCCATTCAGTCCATACCACCCATTCCTTCTATTGTCATAGTAAGTTTGAGATTTTTATCTGGTGTTTTTGATTGGTATGATATAAGGGTATCTCTGAGTGTTCCGAGAATATCATGGGTTTTTAGAGTTTCAAAATCTTTTTGATATACTGATAATGCTGTGTCTGCTTCTACTGTAAGTCTTCCAAGGGAAATAACTTTTCCACCACCGATGCTCTGTATAGGAAATTCGCCTGATTTTTCACTCATAATATCCACGATATAGCGTTCTGCAGGAGCGATAATCAAGTGATTTACAAATGTTTCATTCTGGTAATAGGAATTATCTCCACCAACCAATTTCATCTTCACTCAAGGGATAGCAAAATCAAATGGTCGAGCATTCGCAGTATTCACAAGATATAATCTTTTTACTTCGCCTTGTTTGAGACTAAGTGAAAAACTTGTATTTCCATTTACGAACATCGTATTTCCGTAACGACCCATCAGAGTATGGTCGACTGTTTCAGTGCGGAATGGAGCAACTGTTCCATTTTCGATGAGGATATCATCAAGGGTGATTACATTTTCACTATCTGTAACTTGTTTTTCTGTTGGATCATATATCTGGAATGTTCCATATTCACCAAGTTCTTGTTCAAAGTCGTCTCGTGTGTGTGGATGATACCAGAATATACCCGTATCTGGAAAAGTAATGATTTGCTCATATATATCACCGACCTTAATCGGGTCTTGTGCTCCGCCTTGGTCTCGTGGGACACCATCATAGAGATAGTTAAGTCTTACTCCATGTGGATGAATAGTAGTCGCAAGTTCCGCAACAGTATTACGAACCTTGAATTTTACTGTCGCACCTTTTGGGGCACGGAATGTAGGTCAAGGAATACTTCCATTGTATGAAAGCATAATGAGTGATTTTCCATTTATAACTTTGCGGACTTTTTGGATAGTAAGATCATACGTATCACCATCTTTGAGATTAACCACTTCTGTTGGTTTCACATCAGTCACTGTAGCATCTTCCGTAAGAATAAGGTCGTTGAGGGTTTTTGGTGAAGTTGTTTTTGATATGGTGGGTTTTACGGTATTCATATGATTCATTCCCATCATTCCAGTATGATACGATCGTCATAATAACCCAGAGGATAGAAACCATAATACACATAAAATGATGAGTATTATTCAAAAAATAAGAAGTCAATTTTTCCAATTACACCAACTGGATTGGCATCACTTAGACTCAGAACAACATGAATGATTACTGCATTCACATGGATCGCATTTGCAATTTTCACAGGTACAAGAATTTGATTTCATAAAAAGGAAATTAAGGAATAATTATATAAATTTATGGGTATATTTTAATCATCATGAGAAGCTTTTAGTTTATAGGAATCCTTTCCAAGATCAAGATCGATTTCCGCCCATATTTTTAACTCTAGAGAGTTCTGTATGGAGGGTTCTGTTATAATAGAAATAGTCTTAAAGAATTTCCCTTCGGGCTCTGCGTGGAGATTGGGATCGAATGTAACTGTAATTACAGCTGATTCCCCTGTACTCAGAATTGTTTTATCAATCTTTGCCGAAGTACAGGCACAGCTTGTTGGAACTCCTGTAATTTTTATCGGTTCTTTTCCATTATACTGAAGAGTAAAAGTGTGTTCGACTTTCCCTCAAGATTGTTTAATTCTCCCAAAGTCGAATTCTTTTTCTGAAAGTGAGAAGATCGGAATAGTTTCTTTTTTAACTTCTGATTCAGAAGTTATTTTTCCAGATTGAATAGGTATGATTGGTTGAATATTATTCTGAATTCCTGAACAGGAAGTGAGGAAGATTGTTGTTACTCATAAGATGATGAGTAATATGTATGATATTTTCATATATTTTGAATTATAAATTAAAAGATTATTTCTATCTCACTACATTTCCAAGAAATGAGAATCTTATTTCTGGTGTTTCTTTGGAATCAGTCATGAGAATAACATCACGTTTTATAGGACCAATTGCATTTGGTCAATGAGCCATTGGATCGAATATGGCAATAAGATCAGCTGTCTCACCTGGAGCAAGGGTAATGTTGAGTAGTGTTGAAGTACTTCCTTGACCCATTGGCATAGTGATGGTTGGAGAAAGTGATTCTCATTTCTTTTGTATATTTGCCACCGTACACATACAGCTTGTTTGTCCATTGAGAATAGCCAATGTGCTGTTTCCAGTATTTTGGAATGAGAATTTTGTAGAAACTTTTCCACCTCCAATTGGGATAGTTCCAAGATTAGAAGGCATTGTTGTCGTGACTGAGATTTTTCCACCTCCAGATGTATTCTTTCCTCATGAAGATTTTCCAAGAGGAGTGAATACATAGAGTATAAATCCAATTCCTATAAGGATTGATATGATAGCAAGGATGGGAATATGTTTTTTCTTTGATTGAGTCATGGTATTTAATAGTTATTAAAGTAAGTTTTGTTGAGAATATTTGTTTTATTCAAGTTCTGCACCATGTTTTCCAACAAGTGCTTTTTCTGCTCCATTTTTACCAAATGCATAGAAGAGTCATGGTCTCAAAAAGAGTTCGATTGCTGTCGAAAACACAAGTCATCCGAATATAACAGTTGCAAGTGGAAAGAGGAGTTCTTTTCCCATTGCTGGTCAATATACGATAAGAGGAAGAAGTGCCAATGATGCTGTCAATGCTGTCATCATGACTGGTGCAACTCGCTCCAGTGATCCACGGATTACCAGTTCTTCTGACCATGCCATTTTATCAACCTTCATGAGATGGAGATAATGTGAGACAAGCATGATACCATTACGAGAAACAATACCAATAAGTGAAATAAATCCTACAAAATGAGCGGTTGAGAGAATATTTCCAGTAATAAAAACTGCAAGCATACCACCAAGGAATGCTACCACTACAGAAAGAAGAATCTGTGAAACAAGCATAAGGCTACGGAAGTGCCAGAAAAGTACCATGACAACTCATATAATGACAAAAATAGCTATAATAGAGAGTTGTTTGGTAGCTTGTTGTTGAGCTTGATAATCACCTTCATAAGAAACAAAATATCATGGAGGAATTCAGAGTGTAGAAACTTTGGTTTTGAGTTCTTCAACGGCACTCACTACATCACGATCAGATACAAATCCAGTAATAAGAATTCGTCTCTGTGCTCCATCATGACTAATCCGATTCTGTCCATCAGTTCGACGAATCGCCGCATATTGACTGAGCGTAATAGGCGTATCTGAAGATGTTGGAATAAGAAGATTTCCAAGAGAACGAAGATCTCATTTCCAATCCGTATCAAACTTCACAATCAGTGGGTATCTTTCGTTTCCATCAAGAACTTCGGCTGCCTGCATTCCCATAATTCCAGTTTCCAGAGCCTCATTTGCCATACCAATATTGATACCATACGTAGTCGCAATATTACGATCCACATCGAGTGATATTTGTGGTACTCGTTCTTCTTGTTCTATTTGTGCATTAACGATTCAAGGTACTTTTTGCATAGCTCCAAGAATATTGGTTGCCTGAAGGCGGAGAACATCCAAATCTTTACCATAGAGACGAAGTACGATTGGTGCTCGAACTCCAGAAACAAGCTCTTGCATACGATGGGTAATTGGCTGTCCGAGTGAGAAGAGCACCCTTCATTCATATTGTTTATATATCGCTAGAATCTCTTTTTCTATATCTGTCTTCTTCGCTTTCTCAGTATCTATAAGTATCTCAAATTCAGCACTATTCACACCACTCGCATGAGCATCAGCTTCTGATCGACCTATAGTAGAAGCAAAATGCTTGACTCAAGGAATTTTTTGTATTTTCTCCGTTACTTCATTCACAACTGTTTTTGTGTATTCAATAGAGCTTCAATTTGGAACAAACATCATTGTTGTGAAAGTTGGTTCATTGAATGAAGGTAAGCCCTCTTTTCATGCTCCAACATAAAGGAAACCTGTCAGGACAATGCTAGAAAGTGCTCCAATGAGAATTATTTTTGAATGCCTCATACTGAACCTGATTGGTCATATTGCCATATCTTTTATCTTTCTAATAAACCAAGTATCATCCGCTTCATATCATGGAGCAAGTATCTCATCATTATTTTTGTATTTTTTAGCACGTTCTGTGATATATTTTGGAAGAAGGAACGATGCCAGTACTGGAACAAGCGTGAGTGATACAAGGAGTGAAGCAAGAAGTGCTACAATATAAGCAGTTCCAATAGGTGCAAGAAGTTTTCCATCAACTCAAGGAAGGAGAAGAAGTGGAACAAATACCAGTGCCACAAGGATAGTTGCATATACGATAGAATTTCGAACTTCCTTAGATGATTCAAAAACTACTTTCAGTGAAGATTTTTGTTCGTCTTTTGGAAGAAGTGCATTTTCCCTGAGCCTGCGAAACACATTCTCGATATCGACGATAGCATCATCTACGAGTTCTCCGATTGCCATTGTGAGTCATCCAAGGGTCATCACATTGATTCCAAGTCCAAGAATATTAAATACAATGAACGCAACAAGGAGTGAAAATGGTATAGAAATAAGAGTAATCAGAGTAGTGCGA
Organism: Candidatus Altimarinota bacterium; assembly: GCA_013268835.1. Classification (GTDB taxonomy): domain Bacteria; phylum Patescibacteriota; class Gracilibacteria; order BD1-5; family UBA2023; genus JABFSX01. Next base: position 77,689 of record JABFSX010000012.1, read on the forward strand.
ACGTTCGCAAGAAATAAGGTAATGATTATTGCAACGACAATAGCAGAGTCACGGAGTGCTTCTTCAACATTGGTAAGTCATCAACTAATAAACCATTCTTGGCGAAAAATATCTCCAGAGAGTGTTACTCATTTTGGAAGATTCGGCTGGAGTTCTGCGAGTGCCTCGTCAATTGACTTGGTAAGAGCAAGGGTATTAGCATCATTTTGTTTGATGATACGGAGAATGACTCCAGGTTTCCCACTAATTGAGGCATCTCATCGCTTGTTTGGATCTGGAGCAAATACTACATCAGCAATATCTTCAAGGGTAACAATTCGAGTCTTTCCCCCAGAAACAGTCGTATTCATTCAAGTAAGACCAGAAACAGGAACTGTCTTGATAACTGTTTTCTTGAGCTCCTCAACGAGTGTTGTTCGTGCAAGTATACGGATCGGAGATTCCTTATTTCCTTCGATCATGAATCATCCAACTTTGTTATCATTAGCAACTTTCATTGCTTCTCATACTTCAGCAACTGATATTCCAAATGCTGTGAGCTTTTCAGGTTTGAGAAGTACCTGATATTGTTTGGAATCACCTCACATAACAAGTACATTCGAAACTCAAGGAATCGTCAGAAGTCGTTGTTTTACAGTCCAATCCGCCAGTGATCTGAGCTTCATAGGACTCACTGATCCATCTGGAGAAGTGAGTCAAGCCCAAACAATTTCACCAAGAAGTGAAGTTGTTGGTCATAGAGATGTCTTCACATTTTTTGGCACACTCACTGATGCAAGTTTTTCATTCACTATCTGACGATTTCGATAGAGATCAGTTCCCCAATCAAATTCGATATTGATAATAGAGAGTCCTACAGCACTCTGCGATCTGACAGCAATAACACCAGGAGCGCCATTCATTACTCGTTCAATAGGAAAGGTCACCAGAGATTCGATCTCTTCTGGAGCCCATCCATCTGCTTCAGCAAATACGGTTACACGAGGACGATTGAGATCTGGAAGAACATCAATAGGGAGTTTGCCAAGAGACATTGCCCCAAAAATAAGAAGTCCAACAGAAATAAAAAGTACCAAGAATCGATTTGAGAGACAGAATTTTATTATAGCATTAAGCATATTTTCTTGTTAAATTATATAAAAAATTCAATTCTAATGCTTATGTCCTTCAGGCATTGTTGGTGCTCATCATACAGGTGTAGCAATAGTTGGTTTTTCCATCGGATCTACATTAATACCATCTTTTAAGAAAGTATAATTCTTTGGGAGCTCAACTATCATATCATCTTTCATAATTCCAGAAGAGATATAGACATCGAGTCCAACAGTTCTCTCGGTTGATACGAGCTGAGAATGAACCACATTTTGTGCATCAATGACAAATACTGAGAGATCTCCGTTATCTGATTGCACAACGGATGCTGAAGGTATAAGAAGCATATTTCCAGATTTTTCCATCTCAACTCGGATAGAGCTTCCAACAGGAATATTATAACTTGTTTCTGCTATATCTGCCTCGATAATAATTCATTTTGCAGATCCAACAGCAGGAGATACACGAACTATTTTTGCAGTGAGTTTTCTGAGTGGCTCAGCGGTACGATAGAATCTGATTTCTTTATCTATGGTCGCCTCAAGAATATCTGATTCTGGAATTTCGAATCGTACAAATGATCTTGGAGACTTATTCTTCGATGAATTATCTATAATATCAAAAAGTGGAGTAGACATGGAGATAGATTCTCAGGCATTGACATATCGTTTCGTAATCTTTCCATCAAAAGGAGCAGTGATATAGCTTACTCAAATCACATTTTGTACTGCAGAGAGAGCATTTCGCACTCCAGCAAGTCGGCTCTCAGCACTGATTCTTTCGGTTTCTGCTTCTATTCTGAGCTTTTCAAGATCAACCTGAGTCATTGCCTGATCACCATTGATACCAGCAAGATCCTTTTTCTTATTTGAATCAAGAAGACTTTTCTCTGATTCAAGAAGTCGTAATTCTTGTTCGATTCCAATGAGATTGGTATTTGCTTGGGATGTAATTCCAGACCCTACCTGTCATGAAGAAGTGGATTCATCTTGTGTCCCAGAAAGAGAAGTATGCACGAGAATCAGCCCTGTATCTCATGAAAAGAGAGAAATCAATTTTGATTTATTTGATGCATAGTCAGAAGTGGCTGAAGGATGAATGATAGCATATATTGAATTTGCATCATTAATAACTCATTCTAGTATCGTAAGAGCTTTGGAAAGTTCCACTTCCGTTGCATTGGTTTTTACTGGATAAAACTTGATGAGTTCTTTCATATTCTTATGAAATCTATCAGGTATCTCAATAATTTTATTCCGATCACTCGTTCAGAGAGATCCCCAATTGGAATTATATCACCAGTAATAATCATATGAAGTGGTATTACTCGTAATCAGATCATTCCGATTTCATGCATAGAATACTTCAAGAAGTGTTAAAATTGCTCCATTGACTCTATTTATCTGATCACTGGTGACGATTGTTTTCTCTGAATTGAGTTGTGTTTTTAGGCTTGATATTTTGGTATCAAGTTGTGTCTTTTCAACATCATATTGGAGATCTAATGCACTTTTCTTTACTTCATATGCTTTTGCTATATTTCCACTCGGATTCGTAATAGTACTTTTTATAAATTCAAGCTTTCGTTTCGCACTAGAAACTTCTCCTTCAGCAATAGCTATTTCAGCTCGTTTTTCAGCAAGCATAATAGTTACTTCAGGAGTATAGGTAAGTGGATTTATGACCGCAACTCGTTGTCATTTTTTGACGGTATCTCCGATATCCACAAGATATTCATCGATGATTCCATTTCGATATGCGTATATTTGTCCATTCTTTTCCGTCTGTATTTCTCCAAGATAGGAGGTAATAGCGGATTTTGTTCCAACATACGTCTTTGGTTTTATATATGTCACCATTTTGTCTTCCGACATATCCATAGCTGAGTGATCTGTGCTCACTACTTTAGTTGTTTGTACTGCATGAGGAGTAAAAAATGGAGATAAGAATTCATAGGAAATATATCCTATTCCACTGAGTATCAGTAACCAAATTCCTATTTTTATAATTGTTCGCATATTCTGTGATTGTATTTAGAAATTAAAAATATTACTGACTCTCAGTACCATCGTCCATATGAGTAGCTCAATTCATACTAGAACCATTAGACATAGTATGACTATCTCACTCTGTATGAGTAGCACCATCCATATGTGATCCATCGTTCATGGCATGTGTATCGTTATCATTGTGAGTAGCTCAAGACATGGCTTGTCAATTATTCATGGCATGACTATTTCATTCGGTATGAGTTGTGCCACTCATATTAGATCCATCAGTCATGGAATGATTAGAATCTGGTGTTGTTGTACAGGAAGTAAGAATAAATAAAAGACCTACAGTTACGCTAGCAATAAGAATAAATTTTGTCATAAAAATATAAGATAAAGTAATTAAAAATTGAGATAAAAGATGAGACTCTTTTCTAATAACAAAGAGTTTCCATAATAAAAATCCGTCTTCTTTTGGGAGATACGGAAAAATCCATACAAAAATAGGCATAAAAAAGCTATTCTTATATGGAAAATTGGTTAATTGAGATGTTTAACAGAGCTTCCTATGAGGGAAATATATTCTGATGGATCAGGAGGATCATTTTTTCTATACGATTTCTCAAAAAATCTTTTAGATTCTACAATGAATACACTAGCATAGATATTACTTGGTACATCTACAACAACTAAACTTGGTTCTATTGAAAAAATTGAATTAATATTTCTCTCTTGATTGCCTTTTGAGGAACTCAAACAACAATCATAACTTCTTGATGAATGATTACTATGAGAGTCATCATAATGACCCATCTCATCCATAGCATGAGATACTGTTTCCATCTGTACATGATCCGCTACTGCATCTATAGTATCAGCAAAAACCATTCCACAACTAGGTAGAAGGATAAGTAAACTGAGTATGAATGAGAGAACGAATTTTATCATTTTATTCTAAAATGAGCAGAGTGGGTTAGATGCAAAACTTGGCTTGATAATAATTTTTTTGACCGCAAAAGCAAATGAAAAATATTCAGAGAGAGTTATTTTCTGGTGGCAACATCCCAAGTACGAACGAGTTCTTCGATAAAATCTTCTTTTTCTTTTCATTCTGCCGAGAGGGCTTTTGTACCACAACAAGAGAGATGATTTTTTAGAAGTTCACGATTTGCACTCTGTAATAATCCCATAGAAGCATTTATCTGGTGGGCGACATCAGCACAGTACACATCGTCATCAATCATCTTTTGAACCTTGGCAAGTGTTCCAATTGCTTTCTTGATATTGAGCTGTATTTTATCTTTTGAAACTATCATAATTGAAATTTTATATTGAAAAACCCTACGATTTCAGTATATTCAGATTACTTTTTAGCGAAAGTACCTCCCGCATCCGCGGGATTTTATGTACTTATTCTTTGCCACATGTACATCATGTGTCGCAAGAACAAGTCTCGGGAGCACATCATTTACAAGAGCATTTCTCGTTATTCATAAGAGTTATTGTTAATATACCTAACCATAGGGTATGGTTATATTATATATAATTTTATGGAAAGCAAATAATTTATAGTTTTTACTATTTCTGAAAAAATATCTATAATCACAATGATTCTATAAACTCAAATTTCTTCTGGAAATTACTCGACAAGAAACAATCAGTGGAGTTAATTTCACTATACATCATTCACTGTAACATCATAACTGATTTAAAATTTATATAACCATGAGAGTTTTCCCAATGATGATTGTATTCTTTAGTTTTACATATTCATAATTGTTCTTTTATGACAGATTTATATAAAATATATACTTTAAAGGTTTCAGCAAAATCTTCATGAGGATTTGATTTAGAATAAGAAGACACGAAATCCCTATCACAATTCATTTTGATAGATTTTCATTTTGAATCCCAACATATGCTATAGAAGTTTGTATAGAAATTTTTTATATTTTCAAAACTCTTATAATTGAGGTAGTGTCCTATTTCATGATACAAAGATTGTTCGATCCATTTTTCCTGTTCTCTAAGGTTTAGATCTAAATCTTTTTTTTCTAAAGTATTCTGAGTGAGTACAATATGTATTGATGGTTTTGATCCTTTAGTATACCAACCCTGATTCAGAAGATGATTATACTGTTTTTCTGTTCATCCATCATTAATAAATTTTGAAAGATTACTCGTGGGAACTACAATATATTCTAGAGTATTTTTTCCTTGTACTGCGACAAAGTCAACATACAAGTCGAAGTAAGTTAATAGTATATGTTCATCTTCATCAGATAAAAATTTTTCTTTTCTTAAAACAAAAAGTACCCTATCATATATATCTCAAACTTGGGTCTTAAAATCATCAGGAATATCTCAAGTATTATTTCATATTGTTTTTATCTTTATATCCCTTGATTTCTTTGTAACTTCTCGGCATCAAAGATATGATCAGTTCTCAAGATTTTGTTTTGCCTGAAGAACTTCTTGATACTTTACTGTTTCAGTGTTTGATATGTCTGCTCAAGAAAAATATGTATTCTGAATATATTGAAACTGTTCATATGTATATAATCCTCCTGTATTAAAATTATGTCATACAGCAATATCTGCAAATATAGAAGAAAATAATCATGCTGCAGGATTTGCTCCAACTTTATCAATCTCACCTGATCCAGAAGTGAGCTTATGCCCATAACATGAAACTACTGTTTTTGTAAACGGATTCAAAAGATTATTATAATCTCTATAATAGATATAATCGCCGATACCTTGATACATTGCGTGAATAACGGAATCTTTAAATACTTTTCCATTGATATTATCATACATATATAGATCCTCAACTTTAGAAACAAGAATATCTGGCATTATTGCTACAGAAAGAACTGGATTCCAGTAAAGGAATTTTTCGAATGGAATCCCTATAACAATTCAACCTGTATAAAAGGTTGATTCCGGAAATTGTTCTCGTGTATATTCCACTCAGATATTATGTGAAAGTGCTTGTAATTCGCCTTCTTGAAGAATTCAGAGATTTTTTAATTTAACTATATTTTCAGTATATATTGGATATATATAATCCTGCGCAAGACAAGGGAGAAGTCTAGCTGAAACTTTATAGTTACTATAATAGGACTTATTATCGGCATTTAGAGCTTTGTTTCATTGATTAAATATATCTGTTTCAGAATATGGTATCGTACTATTTTTAATTTGCTGACAGGGATCTTTTCAGAAAATAGCCTTCATAAGATACTGAAAACTATTTTCTGCAGGGAAATATGGACTATTTGTAAGCTTAGAAAGGTTAAAGAATGATAAAATTACTATAGTGGTAAAGAAACCTATAATAATATAAACTATAACCCTTATTATCTTCATACATATCACAAGGAATTTCTTTATATACATATATTTCAATCTGAAATTATATTCTTGAACTATTTTGTGGAAATAAGAGGAACTGCCTTTAGTCTATTTTGGATTTTTACAAGAAGGAAATCATCAACTTTATTCATTTCAGGGATACATTGGGTATTAAGGAAGGTTTTCTCATCAACATATTTTGAAACCTTATCTTTATTTTTGTTATAACATCTTGAAACATTCGTCATTAAAGATTTTAATTTGATCTTATCTTTTGAATTATAAGCTCTAAGAAGATTAAGGTGAACCTTTGTGTAAAAATTATCTGAAAAAAATGTTGTTTCATTCACACTTGGCTTTATTTGTTCTAAGAAAAGTTTATTTAAGTAGTTATGAGTCTTAATATAAGGGGCACTCTCATACTTCCAATCATCATATAGATTTCCTCAAAAATAACCTCTATAAAAAAGTGTTAGATCCAATTGTGATATAAAATTAAGAACAACATCTTTTGTGATAGATTTTGAATAGGTAATTGTATGTTGTGTTTCATTACTAGCTATATCTTCAGCAAAGATGGATACAGGTAAAATGAGTATAGCGAGAAGAAGGGATAAAATAGATTTTCTCATAAAATGAAATAGTTTAAATAATTGGGGGTAATAAAAAAATATTCAGTGGCTTCTTATTCTCAAAAGGTTCAATCCTCCTTTATCCATTCAAGAGGGATTCAAGGATCATAATCAGCAGGATTATATTCTTGTGCTTCTGTACTTATTTCTTCACTTCAAACAGCATTCAGAATTGAATAGAAGGAAGCCGTACAAGAAAGCATCAAGATGAAAATAAGAGATTTTTTCATAAGAGATAGTTTTAATGTTTGACTGGTATCCATGTTCATCCATTTTGTTGTAGGTTTCATCATTTTAGTGCATTTTTCATGGACTTGCTATCCATATGTCATCCTAGGAGTCCATCTTGAGTATTCTGAAAACCAGTAACAATCTCGCTCATTTGTGTTTCTTTTCCAACATAGAAACTTATTATAACAAGAAAGATAACTCCCCATGTAAGACAGTTTTTAGTGTTCTTTTCATAAAAATCTTTACAGTTTTTATAAATAGGTTCTCATTTCTTGAGGATTGGATATTTTTGAAGGAGCTGTTGCATAAAGAAAATAGGTTAGAAAAATAAAAACTATTTAAGAACATCTGGTTTTAGGAGAAATGTAGTATCCCCACCATTAGTTCTAAGATACACAGCCTCCACATTCCTTGGGTTTGCCATAAAGTCTAGTCCTGCTTTATAATCCTCTCAAATGTGACTTCAGGTATAAATTATAGTCATTGAATACTTTTCATTATTTATTTTAGGTCATTTAGTGTCAAAGAAATTTTTTCCCTCTGGAATTGGCATTATTTCACTAATCAATAAGTTAGAATATCAATACCCATAAGGAGTGCTCAAAATAACTTTGGAATCATCATTTTTAAGTACTTGGAAATATTCTTGAATACTTACTGGAAAATTAATTAAACTTTCTTTAATAGAGATATTTGAAGGCTTTGCTTCTCCAAGGAGATTTTGAACCTTAAGAGCAAGATTATACTTTGCTTCTCTATTTTTAAAATAGTAGGCTGATTGTCTTTTAATAAATGAATCATTTCTTTCCAATTGAAATGTAGCAGTATCCCCATTTAAGAGTAAAGTTCCTACCTGATACTCTGTAAACTCAATACCATTATCTCAATAAAAACTTCCTGCTGGAAATACTCTTTTTACATATGCTAGCTCATCTTGTAATTTATTCTTATCTGTAATTATACAACTCATAATATATGAAGTCATTCAAGGACCAGTAGCACCCAATGGGATTATCTTAGGATTAGAACAGTCAATAGATGGAAGATACCCAAGAATGGTAAATTGTTGGTCAGGTGTATTTCACACTTCCTTTACAATAGGTATTTCAGGCTTTACCTTACTCTCTTCAATGTTTTGTTGATTATTGATTGGTTTTTGTGAAATTGGACTTCAAGGAAAACAAGAACAGAGAAGAAGAGGCAAGCCCATTATTCCTATAATGATTGGGGATTTCATACAATGAAAAAAGTTAAAAATATTTGGTGTTCCTTTTTCTAAAAACTGATACCTTGTAAATATGGCTTTAGTTTTGTTTGATAATTTGTATTTTTTACTCGTTCTTCTTCTATACTATTTTTTCTGAGATAATAGTAGAGAGTTGGTCAGGAAATAAAAAATATAAAGATTACACTGAATGCAATAATTCCTGCTTGGAGATGAGGAAAGATATAACGAATGAAACTCAAAAATATCCATCATAATATATAACCTCAAATAATCGTTCCGAAAAATCACGGACGTTTGATTCAATTAAAATTGAGATATTCAGCCAGAAGATCAATATATTTCTTATCTTCATCATCTAATATTTTTTTAATGCCTATATCATAGGCAACTACATTTTCTGTATGTGAAGATGTGGAATAACTATTATTATCTATAATTCATTGGGACATTCATCACTTTGTGATAGCACTTAATATAGTCTGATTTTCAGATATTACTTCGAATCATTTTTGTTGAACTATTTTAAGAAACTTATTCTTCTTATTAAAATTTAAAAATCTAAATGGAAGAAGTACTGGTGTATTGGACATATAAAAAGGTTAGCTATAAAAGAATATAACTAACCTTTTTTGAATACTGTATTAGCACAAACAAAAAGGAGAGCATATCCTATGTGGTTTAGCGCTAACTTGACCAGTTTTTTTACATCTTCCTAATAATTTGGAGGAGGTGGATACACTCTCCTGCTTATAAATTATTACAAAGATACCAAAAATACTTGGCAAAATAAAAAAGATGTGTTTCTGAGTCAAGTTAGCTCGTACATTGTAGTCGCTTCAGTCATTCAGTCAAATTTTTCATATACCAGTTCCGCTACAGGAAGGGAATTATAAGCATTAGGATCACTAAAAAAGCTCAATATAAAAACGAAATAAGTAGCAAAAATATAAATCTCTCCGGAATTAGTAAATGTAGTACAAGTCTCCACAATTTACAAATTCCTTATTGAGAGATTTTTTCGAGATTTTGCTTATTTCTTAATTTTTTATATATGAGCATTTATACTATCTGGTGAAATACTATTTCTATCAATTTCTCTCTTCCTATAGAGGAGACATGATTTATCTGAGAAGATTTTGATTACAAGAAAAAACATGCATACGCAACTATCTGAATACAAGAGATCATCAAACATGATACTACTATTTCACTTCAACTCATTCTCTGAACTATTTTTCAAGCTTTTTATCACAAAGCTCAAGAATCAAAACTTGATTATCTACAAACTCTTACTATCAATGATACTGAGGTTTGGATCATAGATAACGGAGATACAATCTGTATCATGAAAAAGGAAGAGTATTAATACTCTTCCTTTTTTCTGTATTTTTTATATGATACTTTATGTACTAATGTAATATAAATATGAAATTTTGATTTATAGAGAAACAGAAACTTGAAAAACTATTTGATATGGGATCAGGGTATGTTCTGAATTTTTCAGATAGAGCTTACCAATCTTTTATTGCGGATTCTATAGCTATCAATATAGATGATTGATCATACTTTGCTTATTGAACTTCGAAAGCAAATAGAATGAGGGGCTTTTGGGATAAAGCGTCAGATTTTAAGATTTGAATATTATTACTAGATTTATTAGCATATGCCAAAGAAGAGGGTCTTATAGAGTGAAAGGATGCCCTTTATGATAGTTGTTACTATATTGCTACTCAACTAAAATCTGGATCTGATATTGACTCGCTAGAAATCCTAAATATTGAAGATAGCAAAACAGTAGATTTACTTTTGGAGGAAATAAAATCATGAATTCAGAAAGAGACTCCAGAAGTGATATTGGATAGACTCCATACACTTTGTACTAAATTCATTAAATGAATTTCACAAGAATATTGAATAATAACAGAAGATAAATCTTTGAATGCAATTTTCTGAATGTATATCAAAAAACTCAAGGAAGAAGGTATTATTGAGAGTGAGCTTTCCGAGAAATTATTTAAAAGTAACATCAGCATTCTTGAAGATTTTAATTACATAAGAAATAATCAGAGCCTTGCACATGACAATACCATTCTTAATTCGAATGAGAGTCTTTTAATAATCAAAAATATTATAAATTTGATAGAGTTTCTTGATCTTATAGAATCACAAAAAAAAATATAGAAAAGAAGAAACAGGATGAATTAGTATCCATTGAGGATATACCATTCTAAAGAAGCCCCCTAAAATATAGGGAGCTTTAGTTTATAGACTTTCAATATCCAGTAGTAGATATTTTCATGTATAGTTTTCATCCAATATTTGTTTATATCTTTGTTTCTTATGAGACCAGCAGGCAATTACTAGAAATATATTCTTTTTCCTAAATAATGAAAAAAAGTTATCTCATTGATTTTCCAGTAATAAGCTTCTGTAGAGGAGTATCTTTTCCAAAAATTGATTGTAAGAATTTGTATTTTCTAATTCCAAACAGAAGGTAGTATTTCAGTTTTGAAGTATCAGGTCAGGAATGGGGAGATTATAATCTGAGTATTCTTTCAGGTTATCCCTTTCTTCCTGGAGCTTTCTCTGAAATGTTTTAGTTCAGATTATATCCTTATTATTGAGGATATAATCTTTATTTTTTGATCTTATTTTCTCTAGCAGGAAGGCAAATAATTTTCATACAAGAATCTGATGATTATAGAGAGTAAAGCTAGTAGTATAAAAACTTGGAATAAATTCAATTCCTGTTTGAGCCTTTATTTTCTTTAGATTCTCATTGTTATTATTCAGAAGATATACTCAAAATTGATTCCTCATCTTTTCTTTTTCTCAGAGCTCTTTTATGAAATGAGTCTTTTTCAGATCTCAAATTCTAAGGGAGAATGTCCTATGAAGTGTAGTAGGAGACACTATTTTTCCAATAGTATCTGACCTACAGAGCCCTATTTCATTCAAAATATGGAAGATCTGGATATCTCTTTTTGTAATTTGTATTTTTGTATTATTCTTTTTCATATGTTATTTCTGATTTAGAGAGTAAAATATTCCTAAAATTCTTTTCCATGAAATCTCATGAAAATCCAGAAATAGTTTGAACTCAGATATCAATAGTATCAAATACAATATAAAAGTTTCATCTGTTTAGATTTGCAATATCTTTTTCAGTCAATTCTTGTTCTGATCAAGAATTGATAATAGGAAGAAAAAAAGTTCATTGCTCAGGAGGGAGGGAAAATATGATAAATACTCACAGGTTATTTAGAAGATCCTTGAGTTCATAAGAAACAGACTGATAAGCCAATATATACACTATTGAGAATTTTCTCAATTCATTAAATGCTTTTTCTAAGAGATCAATGAAAGGATTCTTTTCTCCTTTAATAGAGAGGAAACTCTGGAATTCATCAACTACTATATAATGTTTTGCCAGTTTTGGATTAGTATGGTTTTTTCTAGTTCCATAAAAATAAGAAGATGCTATAAGAAAGGCAATAATTATTTTTCTTTCATCCATAGAAAAATCAGCAAGATTAAATGCATATATCCTAATCATTTCAGTTTGTTCTTTCATCATTTCTTGTAAATCTAGTGTGAGATCTGATATTCAGCTATTGAAACCAAAAGTATCTCAGAGTTCATAGGAAAATACTTTGAGCTTGGTAATTGCAGTATCATAATAAGATGGATCTTTTTGGATATTTTTTTCCATATATAAGAAATGTTGATCAATCATCTGTGTTTTAATTCTAATATCCTGATATTCTGATTGTGAGACTTCTTTAATAGCTTGTTGGATATGAGGTGGAGTTTTCTTGTTCTTCTGTAAATAATCAAAGTAGAGAAAAATATCTTTAAGGCTATAAAATCACTCTGTATCTCATTTTCTGAGTTTTAAAGTATTAAATAAAAGAAAGGCATCTACAATACCCTCAATGGCTGAGGTATTTTTTGGTCAAAATGAAGACCAATCAAAGCAACCTTTTAATGAGGAAACAATATTATTTGTATGTATATTTAAGAGAGATAAATCATCTATGAGATCTTTGCAAAGAAGAGGATTAAAATTAAGCTTCTTTTGCATAATATTACCTTTATAGCATAAGTTGTTATTTCCAGTATGAGTATTCTGAATATTTTTCATATATTCATAGGTTTCAATGGTTTCATATGCTCTGTTTAAAGAAACTGATGATAACTGCTCTTTTTTTGGATCATTTTCTGTAATTGATGGAATGAAATCATTCAGCAATCAAAAAAGTGGTGGAAGAAATGAATTATGAGGATCAATTAAGATAAAAGTATCTCAATTTTGTTCTAGGAAAGAGGATTTAATATATCAAAAGACTGATGATACCATGGTATATGTTTTTCCTGCTCCACTTTTTCAGAAAATTCAGATATGTGAAGTCTTCAATCCTTGATTGTTGAGAGTTATGAGAGATGTATCCTCTTTTAAGGAGGAATTATAAGCTTTTCAGATTATTATTTTGGACATAAGTTTTTAAAATTAGTGATATAGATGATATTTGAATTTATTTTTATTTTTTATCTACCAATAAAGTGATTCTGAAATAATTGCACATTTGGAGATACAATAGGAGTTCATTGATTTTCAGTAAAAGTGTTACTTATTGGAAGTATCAATCATTGTGATAATAATGCCTCTCCTTGAAGGAGTCTATGAGAAGATGGTACATAGTCCCATGAGCTCTTTTTTCTCTTCAAAAAATAGGAATTATACAATGATGAGTAGACAGAAAGATTTTTATCAATGATATTTTTGGTATTATCATAGGTAGTGTTCCATTCCCAAGACCATCTGAAACTAAAAAAATTTTGAGTATCTGTAAAGGATTTATAGAAGCTATCCTTTTCCTCTTCTCACATATGTTTAGATCTTGATGAATAGAGATAGTCCTTATAGAGCATGGAATAGTCTCACTTAGAAAATGAAAATGATACTTTAACTATATCTTTTTCATTAATAAAAGGCATTAGCTCTTGAAATGTTGATCCTATAATTGAAGAGGAGGTACTAAAATTATCTCATCAAAGAGCTCAAAGTTTTTTAATCTGAAGGACTCAATGATTACTCAATCCAGTTTGATAACAATGAATATATGATTGTCACTGTATGAGTTTAATATTTACATGAGTTGAAAATGAGCATTTTTTGTTATACAACTTGGTAAAAAAGTTAATCAAGTAACTTAATCCTTCTTCAGAATTGGATGTAACATATTGATCAATTTTTACTATTCATTGTTCTTTGAACAAGTAAGTTTCTAATCAGAACCATAAATCAGCAATCCAGAGGGAATTAATATCTGACTTAATAGAATTCATAAGCATTCCATCATCTTCAATTTTTGAAGGATAAATCTTCAGATAATAGATTCATTTATGAGAAAAAACAGGAAGTGAAAACATAAAAATAAAATGGTTAAAAAATATAAATGGTCTTATGACCAAATAATCATTATATTAATTTTTAAACTTCATGGATTTTTTTGATATATGCTTCAGTATATGATTCAATATATACCCTTACTACCATCTTATTTCCTTTACCTAATAGGAAAAGAGGCTGGGTAGTCATAGCTTATCATCTATGACTACCCAGCCTCTAACCACAGCTATTAGGTGGTAGGTAAGATGGTAGTAATAAGGGGAGGGAGAATAGTAGAATAAGTACTATAAGTAGTAGTATAAGTAGTAGTATAATAA
>JABFSX010000025.1 GCA_013268835.1 Candidatus Altimarinota bacterium
TTTTTTTTGAATTTTTTCTAGAGATCATGGATTGGTAGTTCCAGATGATACGAGAGAATCTTTTGTGCTTCAGGTAAGTGTTTTTACGGGAGATATTTTTTTGAGATATTCTATTTTTTTACTAATTCGTTCATTTGGAGTGAATGAAAGAGATCGCTCATACATACGTATAGAATCATCAAGACTTCCACTTGTCGCATAGATAAGGTCTCCATAGAGTTCTGCTATTTCTGATTTTTTGCTCTGGGTAGTATCATTGAGAAGTGGCGATATGAGAGCCTTTGCCTGGATATATTGTTGTTTTTTTGTGAGCCAAATAGCCTCATTGTAGCGAGTAATCCACAATTCAGATCCCCTATAATAAGAAATATCTTGATATATATTGGCGAGTACCAATGATCAATTATTCCAAATATTCTTATATTCTAAGACAATATAAGTGGAAATAATTATAGTAAAGATGATAAAAGGAATTTTTACTTTCACGTTTTTTTGGAAGATAGATATTGATACCGAGGAAATACGAATCAGACTATTGTAAGCAAAAATCAAAAAATAAGCAATCATGAATTTGTATTTCCAGTGCTCTTATTTTTTTGAGTAAGAGATTGAATATCTGTAAGTGAATTATCATCTCTTAAGAGTATATCAGCATCAAGGAGTTGTGCACTCTTTTTGAGTTTTTTATCATCACGTATAGAATTGATTTTTTCCCCTTGTGATTGTTTGTATTTGGGAAATCCATCAGGAGTATATCATTCTAATATGGGTCCACCAGCAATAGTTCCAACACCAATAAATGTAATATTTGGAGGAACTATGAATCCGGAAAGAGTAGATCAGGAATCAAAGAATTCACCATCAGTAATCCAAATGATATGCAGATTTGGAACTTCCCCATATATAAGTCGGATAATCTCAATCGGTGTAACAATACTACTTCATCCTCCTCGAAATAAGGGAGTGATTCCTTGTGTTATTTCCTGAAAAATGGCATTATTTTTTGTAAGTGGTAATTCGAGTTTGGCTCAATTATTCACTGTCATTAAGGCTTGTTCACCATATATTTTTGAGGATACATTTATTGCTATTTGTTTCGCAAGATCAAGTCGAGAGATAACTATACCAGTCTTTGTATGAATATCTACAACGGTCATCGATAGTGAATTATCTATAATCCAGAGTGTTTTTTGCTCTCATACATTTATCTTATTCCAAAATCAGAGCACTATAAAAGATAGTCCCAATATGATACATAGTCCTCGAATAAATCTTTTTCGAGGAGATATAAGAAAATTAGTAGGGAGATTAGCCATGGTCTTGAGTATAGGAAAAAATATGATAAGTGCAAATAGCTAAAATATATAAGATAGTCCCAATATTTGACAGAAATGATTTATATATGATATATTGGTTAAAGTTACTTTTAAATTCTATATATGCTCAAAAAATATAAATACAGTATTATTGGATCATTTTTTATTGCCTTTGGATTTTCATTGGCTCTATATGCCATAGGTCCAATTTTTCGACAATTTTCTTCGGAGGCAGGAACAGCACACATTCTTGGTCAATTCAAACATGATGGAACTGGTAATGCTGGTACCGTGAGTTTCATTCAGCCATGAACACAGGCAGGTAAAGATGGTTATTTTTTAACTGGAACTTTCTGGATTGAAACTATTGGAACTGCAACATTTTCTCCTGGAACAATGCTCATTGCTCCTACAACTCGTTTGGATGATCCATGGACTATCAATGGCACAGTAGATAGTAATGCTGGTAAAATATACCTTACAGGAGTTCTCTATCTACCAAATGACAATATTCTTGTTTGAAGTGGTTGGAATAATGGTATTGGTTATATACCTTTTTGATCTGGTACTCTTGGTATTCCATGAAGTGTTAGTAATATGAATATTGCACAAGGATTTGTAGGAAAAGTAAAAATTCTTGGTAATATTGGTGGTAATAATGCATTTGATACATTTTATTCTGTCGGGACAAGATACAATGCATCTCTTATGAACGAGACACTGAATCGAGTAAAGAAAAATATTTCATTGCTCACAAGAAATATGAAACCTAGTTTTGCAAATTCTATTGCCAACAATACGCCAAATGCTCTCGGAAATAAGATTTTTTATATCAATTCAACTAATGTGTCACAACTAAGGGCAACAAATGGCATTACTGGATATCCAAGTAATTCTGTTGATTCTCTCGTGATAATAGGTTGAGATATTCTTATTGATACTGATATTATCGAACCTGTATGAGGTAAAAATCCAAAAGGAATTATTGCACTCAAAAATGATAATTGAGTAGGTGGAAATATCTATATTAGTCCTGATGTTAAGGTGATTGAGAGTTCTATTTTTGCAGAATGAACTATCTATAGTGGAACAGGTGAATCTAATATTGCAAATGCAACCATCCAACAAGTGGCATCACTTCCGGAAAATCAATTGTACATAAAGGGATCGATTATGTCACACAATACTATCGGTGGAGCTGTGCAAATCGGAAATGCGATATGTCCATACAATGAGCCAACTTGTCCATATGATTATGCTATTCGATTTGATCTCAATTATTTCCGTAATTATCTTTCAGGTTGAGTTGCTACTCGAGCCTATCCAGATAATACATATGATAATTATTCTATGATTATCGAACATGATTCACGAATATCCATAACTCCACCACCAGGATTTGAAACAAAATAATTTTTAATAAAAAATATCTATGTTCTCCCCAAAAATACAATGATTCCTCTATGGAGTACTCATAACTTCATCTCTTGTATCAGTTATCACCTATGCAAATAGTGATGGAATATTTGGTGACTATTTTGAAAATATCATTGATGATGCTGCTACTTGTTGAGTAAATACTGCTATAACATGATTTGATGCTACTCCATGAACAACCTATGGTACGCAAGAATGTACTACATTCGATACTATCGTTCGATTAGCTCTCTGAGTATGAATTGCTCCTTCATGACAAGCAGTAGTATGATTCGATCTCAATGGTGATCCAGTATATGGAGATGTAAATTGGCACAAAGATGGAACTGAGAACATTAGTTACACTGGAGCAGGGAATGTAGGGATAGGAACAGATAATCCCACAAAAACTCTTTCAGTGAGCGGTGTAATTACAGCTGATCAATATTGCATTAGTGGTACGAGTGAGTGTGTGAAAACATTTCAACAAAACTTATCAAATATACAGTATTTTAATTTTATGAATACTAATACGTATGGATGACCAGGTGGAACCACTAATTTATTATATGCTGATAGTGCACTTACATCTACGAGTATTCTTCCTCAATGACCTGTTTATATGAATGTAAATAGTGCCATGATAAATGCAATTGGTATTGACCCTTCTTTTCAGAATCTCAGTAACTGGTTTCCAGTAGCAAGTAGCTATATGCAAGCCTATGAACCATATCCACGTTCAGTATTTGTAGATCAGGGGGATAGCATGAGTGTTATCATCGATAATACGATCAACTGACCAGTAGCCTGAAATACGAATGTACTCTATTGTTGGATACGAAGAAATAGTGATGGATTTGAGACTACTTCACAAACTTGTGATACTGCGCCAGTATGATGGACTATTTATCAGACTCTAACATCAAATCCAGCAAATAATCATTGAGGATTACTCAATATAGAATATAAACTTATTACTGGTTCTCGTAGAGAATGTGATACAGTTAATTGGTCATCTATTATGCAAAATAGGAGCTGGGGAAGTCCAGAGATTACGAATGTTCGAACAACATCATATCAGAGTGCTCCAAGCTCAAGTACATACCCTTATGATTACTGTGGATTTGATAATATGCATTCACAGATTGTGGCCCGTTTTCATCTTATTGATTATGGTACCGTTACTGCAGGTTCCTTGTTACAATATGTAACAGATAGTCCACGAGTTATAAAGCTTAAAGCTATTGGAATTTCTCTTCTTAAATAACTTTTTTATGAAAAAAATTATTGTAATTTTAGTATTGGTATCCTTTATTTTTATTTGAGTATGATTATATTTTTTTTGAAATAAAGAGGTTGCTCCTGATAATGTATCAAAAAAAGAAATCTGAACACAAAAACTATATCAAAAAACGGAATCAGTTGGTCCTAGTATGCCAATGATTACAGGTGCTACTGAAAGAATTGAAGCAGTAGGCAATATTCTTCCTCCTTCCTTGGTTATCCCAGAACAAAAGGTTGAATCTGTTTGAGTTAATATGCCCCAAATTTAAATAAAATAAATAATACATAACTCTTATGTGTATGTTCACCCAAATAATAAGATAATCCCCTCAGCTGAGGGGATTATCTTTTATTGTATCTTCACTTCCCTGAGTCCTGGTTGCCTTGTCCAATCTATAGCATCAGTATAGTTTTCACAGTTTGGAATATTGAGTGTGTATTTCCAGCTTTTTGAGGTCGTAGCTCCAACAGGAGTTTCCATCAGGAGAGCAAATACGGTTGCATCAGTATTCATCGTTTGGGTTATATCTGATCCAGATCATACGAGTTCTGCTCCAAGTGGAACATAGACTCGAACAAATGATCTATTTTTTCCATTTCATTGGATGAAGTCGAGTTTTGCTCGTTCATCAATATCAAGAATTCCAAATATATTAAAATATTTTACGAGTTCATCTCGATCTGTTTTTTTGAAAGTATGAGTTGTTTTGAGAGTGATAGTATTTTCATACTTGCATCATTCGATTTTTCTTGTTTTTGCAGTATATTCTCGAGAGATGTAGCGATCACTCTTATTTCCTGATACTGATGTCCATACCGGATATATCCAATTTGGAGTATTGAGTTCCCATGGGAGTTTTTTGCGATAATTCGCAAGAAAGCTATCAATCTCGCTATCACGAGAAGCAAAGAGAATCTCTCCATTTTTGATGTAGCTATCAAAGATCTCAAAGATTTCTAGTGGGACTCATTTTTCTTGTATCTTAGCTGCGAATGCATTCGCAAATCGGAAAAGGATATCTTTCGGGGTATTTTCTTTTGCATATTTTCATTCGACGAGTGTCGACATGAGGAGTGAGAAGTTTTTCTCATCAAATGGTATGAGTGCTCCAGAAACCGTCACGGGTCAGATCTTTGTGAGAATATCTTCGATCATCCCTTGATGGATTGCGATAGCAGTTGTTACGCTAGCATCTCCAGATTTTTCTATGAATCGGTTTGCCTTATCGAGAGTCTCATGGAAGTCTGGATAGTAGTTCACATCTCGGAGACCATAGGTATCCGTGAGGAGTGCAATGCCTGGAGGGGGGATCTCTTTGTAGGGATAGAGGTTCCAATCATAGTAGTAGACATCATCTCATCGATAGTCGAGGATATTTCCCTTGTAGAGAGTAAATGAGAGGATAGATCCAGGAAATCCTCCATTGGCTCGTATCTCATCACGATTCTGATTGAATACGATATATCGTTGTGGATTGGTATGCCCGAGCATATTCAGAACATCTTTCTGATTATTGAGTCACCAATCGAGGAAGCTCGCAACGAATGAGAGAGTTTTTCCGATTTTTTGCATTCGGAGAGTTCTCTCCCCTGTTGGAACTACACCCGCATAGATCTTTCCAGCGTTTATGAGTTCCGTTCGAGCCTGTTCAAAGGTACTAGAATTCTGTTCGAGCCAATCCGTTGGATTCGATATTCCAAATGATTCAAGGAGGAATATATCTTTTGCAGCGGTTCGATAGGAGAGTGGATCCTGGGTATCTTTTTTGATGATGGAACCAGATTCCGCTTCGATATCTGGAATAGACTGAGCGATCATATCGAGTCATCTCGTGAGAGCAAGTCATCCTGCTGAAATCCTATAGACAGTATCTATACGATCGAGTGGAATCCAAGAAAAAGGAGTCAGGAGAAAATTGGCTCGCTCAAAATCCCCACGAGCGGTACGGATAGTGTCTCGGATGGTTGCTGGATTTCGCATTCCTGCAAGACTCTCTAGAGTAGAGTAGCCATGAGTGAGCGCATATGTAACATAGGAAAGGAGTGGGATGCTGAATATGAAAAATCCCAAGACACTCACAAGAATTCTCTTTCGATGTTGACGATAGAGATGATTGACTCACTTGGTCATGCGACGAGCGATGAGTCCATATGGGAGTTTTCTTGCAAAAAGATCAGGATAGGTATTTATTTTTGGATAGCGTTTTTCTCGACGTACATCAATTGCCCCATACGGAACATAGAGTGGGGGAACAAGATCGAGTGTCTGTGGTCTTGGTACCATATCCATCAGCCCTCGTTGCCAGAGTGCTGGATCAACCACTTCAGGAAGTGCAATATCGAGCGTCTCGATCGTACGAAACCGAGTTATACGGATAATCGCATCTTCGGAAAAATCTATATTTTTATATACATTCTCTCACTGGAGCATCCCATCAATATACTTCCCATGACGAGCAAGATCCAGTGTCTGAGCCCGA
>JABFSX010000008.1 GCA_013268835.1 Candidatus Altimarinota bacterium
TCTGTACGGAGATCTGTCAGAATTCTTCTCCAGCAAGCTTCATCGAAGAAGTCATCGAAGATGGCAAAATCGTCATTCGCTACGAGCCAGGGGAGGTAGTAACTTGTAATATCTCATCGATCAATGTGGCGAAGGTCTACGAAGAGAAAGATATCGAAGTGGCGCTCGCCGTTCTCTCTCGAATCCTCGACAATATCATCACTCTATCAAAATTCCCAATCAAGGCCGCAGAGATGACTGCAGGAAAATATCGAGCGATCGGTATCGGATATCTCGGGCTCGCTGAGTATCTCGCAACTCGTCATATGGCGTATGACTCTCTCGAGGCTCGTGATCACGTCGATGCACTCTTCGAGAAGTACACCTACTATACGTACAAGGCTTCAGTGGATCTCGCGGCAGAACGTGGACACTATCCACTCTTCCCGGGATCAGAACACTCAAAAGGAATCATCCTCGGAAAAGATGCAGCAACTCTTACGAGTGAAACCAAGAATACTCACCTCGATTGGACAGCTCTCCTCGAAGAGATGAAGACAACCGGTTGCCGATTCGGATATCACTCCGCTCCAGCACCAAATACGTCAACTGCAGGTATCGTCGGGACAACCGCAGCACTCCTCCCAATCTATAAGAAGTACTTCGTTGAGACCAATCTTGCATCTCCAACAATCCGTATCGCTCCGAAGCTCTCTAGCGAGAACTTCTGGTTCTACAAGGAATATGTGAATATGGATATGAATGATGTGATCGATATGATCTCCGTCGTCTACAAGTGGATTGATCAAAGTATCAGCTTCGAATGGATGGTAGATCCAGCAAAAGTATCTCCTCGTGAACTCTATGGATACTATCTCAAGTCATGGAAACAAGGGATCAAGACGGTCTACTATGTTCGTTCACTCTCTAGTGAAGTGAGTGCCGAGAATTGTGTAAGTTGTTCAGGATAGATACAAAAGATCTCGATTTTTCGGGGTCTTTTTTTGGAGAAAGTTTTTTAATTGGTTTATTATATACAAAACTATGCAATATGAAGTAGATTATATGGCAGTTGGTGATGGTGAAAAATGAGGAGATGCTATTTGTATGCGTTTCTGAAATTTATCATGACCAAGAAATGAATGGAGTGTTGTTGTTATAGATTGAGGATTTACGGATTCTTGAGAGAATTTAGTAAATCATATAACTAAGCTATATTGAACAAATGATGTTAATCTAGTAATTGCAACTCATCCTGATGCTGATCATATATTGTGATTGCATGTAGTTTTGGAAAAACTTAATGTTGCACAACTAGCAATGCATCTGCCTTGGAATCATGCATCTGATATTAAAGAACTTTTTAAAAATAGTGACATATCTACAACCCGATTAGAAACTAAAATTGAGAAGGCTCTTAAAAATGCTAGTGATTTAGAAGATTTTGCTATTTCAAAATGAATTGAAGTAATCGAACCATTTCAATGAATGGAATGATTCTGATGAATTCTTAAAATTCTATGACCTTCAAAAGAGTATTATGAATGACTTATTCCTCAATTTAGAGAAACTCCAAAAGCAAAAGAATCAGTTTTTGAAACTATCTGAAAATCTTTTTCTGATGCCATCAACTGGATTGAAGACCAATTTGATATTGATTTGTTGGATGATGACACTGATACAACATCTGCAGAAAATAATTCTAGTGTAATTTCTTTTTTTCAAATATGAGAGAGAAAAATTCTATTTACTGGTGATTCTTGAAAAACTGCATTGCATAATGCACTTGATTTTGCGGAAGCTAATAATTTAGATTTAACTAATTTATCTCTTTTTGATGTTCCTCATCATGGAAGTAAAAGAAATATTAGTAGTAAAATTCTTAATCGAATTAGTGCATCTATGGCTTTTGTTTCTGCACCAAAAGAATCAATAAAACATCCGTCAAAAAAAGTTACTAATTGACTAAAGAAAAAAGGAATGAATGTATGAATTACTAGATGACAAAATATTTGTCATTATGAATGAGGACTTAATCGATCGTGATGGGGGCCTCTACAATTGGAAGAATTTCATGAAAAAGTAGAAGATTAATATTTAAATAATTATTTTAATACAATGTTCAATTCCTATACATTAATAGCTCGAATCTTTCCAACATTCATTTCCATAATCCCTTTTTGACTATACTTAATATCAAGAAATTTTGATTTCTCAAATATAAAAGATATTACTTTATCTGGAGATAGTCTTCTTTCATTGTTAGCTGTTATTCCGCTCTATTTTTTGTCTAATACGTTCATTAGAACAATAAGTAAGATATTTGAAGATTGTATTTTTCAGAAATGAAAAAATATGCCATCTGTAGTAGTTCTTTTAGATTCTAATAAGGAATATAGTAAAGAATATCGGAAATGAATAAAAGAAAAGATTCTTAATGACTTTAACTTGGATGTAAAAAATAACATTCAAAAAATCAGTGAGGCAATGGGACAAATGAGAAAAGTTACAAGGTGAGATGAACTTTTATTGCAACATAATATTGAATATTGATTCACAAGGAATTTATTTTGAGCATCAGTAGTATGATTTTTACTATGTATAGTGGCTTTTGTATGGGATAAATACTGAGATTGAAATTTTGGTACTTCTATTTTTTGGATTAAAATAGCAGGAGGATTATTTTTAATTTATATACTATTTTGATATTTGTTAATTCGGTATTATTGATACCAATATGCAAGACAACTAATTTCTAGCTATATGACAACACAAGTAAATTAGTTCTCCAATCTACCTCTTGCTAGGTGAGTTTTATTTATATATTTTGATTGTTTTATTATATTTTCACTATACTATGCCTTCCAACAATACTCCTGAAATAGAATCCAAGATACTTGAAGTGACTCCTGAGGAACTCAGCGAGAAGTTGCAACTGATTGGTGCGAGGCAGATCTTTGATGGGGAGTTGCGAGCTCAGTGGCTCCGCAATGGAGATGAGTGAGATGATCCAGAAGGGAAGAAGAAGCTACGAGTACGCCAAGAGTGAGATATTGTAGTTGTAGAACGCAAGCTCGCCATAAAAGGTGCCAATGATGGAATCAAGGTTGCTAATGAAAAGAGTTTCCATGCAGATAGATTTAATAATGTAGTAGATGTTCTACTTGCTGTAGGATTTACCCGTATTTGACTCCCGAGTGTGAAGCGACGAGTGACCTATCTGATAGGTGATGAGGAAACAGGTGTAAAATTGGATTTTGATACCTATATCGAATTGATGGGGAAGTATGGAACATTGGATAATCCAGTGATCCCGACGCTGATGGAGATCGAGAGTAAGAGATCCAAGCAAGAGGTTTTTGATACTGCAGCTCTTCTTGGATTTGATCCGATAGATCTCAATGATTGTGGGCCACGAGAACTCTTCAAATACTACCATCCAGGTGCCCCTATTATTTAGAATAATAGTAATATTAGGTTGTTGTATTATTTTTTGACAAGATATACCCATAGTATACAATACTAATTCCTAATATCACTTCTATGGAAAATACTTTTCATCATGAATCAGAGTGAACAGTGGAATCATGAGTTACTTCAGAGAAAGTAGCCAAGTCAGATACCCTTGTAGGAAGATCTCGAAATCTGCTTCTTGCCATCATCGCCGCAACTGGTACTACAGCGTGTGTCCCATATGTATATGTTCAGCCGAGTAGATGATACTATCCAGAACGAAGTAATTATTATTATGATAACGATTACTATCGTTCTTCGGCTCCAACGCATGAGATCAAGTTATTTCCTCGTCCACATATCGAGAGGATAGATAATGGTAATAATAGATGAGGTCATCACAATCATCAAGGAGGTAATCATAGAGGCAATCATCGTCGATAAAACAATATATCCGTCTTTTGGGACGGATTTTTATTTGTGAACTGATTCGCTTTTGATATACTATGAGACCTTCGGTCTCTTAATTCTGCATTCCGTTCGCAGATTAAAAGATCACTTCGTTTCTTTTATCTTCTCACTCCATTTGAATTATGAAACTCGCCACCCTCTGTTACCTGAAAAAAGATGGAAAAACTCTGATGCTCCATCGAGTAAAAAAAGAAAATGATACCCATGAAGGGAAGTGGAATGGAGTATGAGGCAAGTTCGAAGCAGGGGAGACTCCTGAGGAATGTGCGATCCGTGAGATAGGGGAAGAGACAGGATTGGTAGCTCGTGATCCTATACTTAAGGGGATACTTACGTTTCCGAATTTTGCAAAATGAGAGGATTGGTATGTATATGTATACGAAGTGTATGATTTTTCCGGAGAACTCATTGATTCGGATGAGGGGAATCTGGAGTGGATCGATGATGATCAGATACTCTCGCTCAATCTCTGGGATGGGGATAAGCACTTTATGCAGTGGATGCAAGAAGGTCGGTTTTTCTCAGGGAAATTCGTCTATGTAGATAAGAAGCTTGTTTCGTATGAATGAGTATTTCACTAGAAAAGTTTTTTGATATTTTTCTTGCAAATACAACATTTTTTTATAAGATCAACCCCACTTATTTTTTACGATTTTTTCTACAGTGGGATCATTGATTATAGATGGAAAAGATACTGAACCCTATATGCCTTCAGAGTTTTCTGAAAAGCAAAAAGAACAGTTATTTCAATTGATTCTTGCAGTACAAAAATCAGTAGCTAGTCATATTCCTGTTGGTTTTTCATTTTTCGGAAATTCTCGAGTTATTCTTCCTCATAATGTATTTCTCCAGAATAAAACTCCACGGACTTCTGCTATATTCCATAATCGATTCAGAGATAGATCTTTCACGGGAATGCTTCCTGTAAAAAATGATGCAGAGCAGTATATCGGTATGGATGCATATCAGGTTTTTTCGCAAGAATCCGAATCAAGAAATGGATGGAAAGTATTTAACCTGAGCCAGATTGATGATCTTCGTCTTCATGCTCTGGAGGAGGTGCGAAGCATATTTGATCTTGAAGGAGACTATATTTGGGAAGGAGCTGATCTTGTTACTTGATTTGATACGATTCGTGATTTTGTTCCAGATTGGAATATCTTGCAGAGAAAATTCTTGAGCCAAGTACCACCAACAAGGGATATTCGTTCTATCAGATCCAGAAAGAGTCTCCAAAGAGTCGCTGAATAGTGATTTGTATTTATCGTGAGAATATATAGGATAGGGATATCTGATTACCTATTATGAAATCGTCAAAATACTTGTTTTTATCTGCGATATTCGCAATGACCCTGGTTATTGTGATTTCGAATATTCTTGTTTCGATGCCAATCAATGATTGGCTCACTTGGTGAGCATTTAGTTTTCCACTCGTGTATCTCGTTATCGATCTTTCGAATCGTTCGCTAGGGCCTACTCGTGCTCGAAAGGTCGCATGGATAAGTTTACCGATTGCAGTTCTGGCATCTTGGTATTTCGCAGATTGGCGGATTGCCTGTGCATCGGGTATTGCATTCATCGCTGGGCAGATGCTCGATATTACATTTTTCAACTTTTTACGAAAACAATCTTGGTGGAAGGCTCCTTGGGTGGGATCGATTATTGGATCGATTGTGGATACGATATTATTTTTTAGTATTGCATTCGCAGGAACGGATCTCAATTGGATGCAACTTGCTATTTGAGATATATCTATCAAGTGGCTAATGGCCAGTATTCTCCTCGTTCCATATCGTATGATTATCCCGATGATAGGGAATTGGAAAAAGTAAAAAATATATAATTTCATTATCGATAAGTATTACTTCATATAGGGTATGGGGTATTTATTCATTGTGTTTTTTTAATTGCACAAACAATACTCTTGCATATACTATCTTGTGTTATTTTTTATTCTTTATTTTTCTATGATGAATACACTTACTCGTTATCTGGTATTATTTTGAACTCTATTTTTCTTTTTCTTATTTACCGAGAATACAGCATCTGCGATTGTACTCAAGCGAGCAGCATCTTCTGGATCATATGCCATATATCTCACCAATCCTACCACAAAAGAAGTCACCTCAGCAGGGAAATGAGCAGAATCGAGTAAAGCAAAAGTGCTCATTCTCTGTAAATCATACTTAAAAACTCAGAAAAACTATGGAATCCAGTGTCTCTGGAATGGTGCTGTGATCTATTCTAAAAAGGCCACTGTAACACGAGTCATAAAAAAGACACCGGTTATTGTAAAAAAGACCCCTGTAAAAACTCCAGTTATTGTAAAAAAGAATCCAGTAAATACACCAGTATTACCTCCTGCTGAGACAAGATTATTTGATGGGTATATCGATGGACGTATTGTACTCTCAATACAGGATGCAACTGCAGTAAAAGCAAATGAAACCTGTTCTCAGATGATGAAGGCGAATCCAACTTCAGAGGTGATGTGTCGATGGGGCGAGACAATTCTCGATACTCGTCTTGTGACTGAGGCTGCAAAAGCAAATCAGATCGAGCTTCTCAAGTCAGCTCTTATTGGATCAACAGGAAGCTATCTCTCAAAGGATAGGGAACAAGAGGTTGGGATATTTTCCCTCAAATCAGGTACAGAGAATTCTGATGCTCGAATCGAGAGTATTATAGTGAATCATATTGGATCTACTCGACTTCGTGCTGTGGTAGACTATGATACGAGTGCTCGCCTTATTGATATGGATACAGGCAAGCAAGTGGCTGCAACCGTGTCTATCAATGATACGAGTATCTCATTTATGAAGATGGATGAAGCATTTGTTCCAGGAGCTACCAAGAATTATAAGGTACTTCTTTCTATCAATGCTATGCGAGATGTGGCTGAATATACTACAGTAGCACTAACGCTTGATCCTCAAAATATTAAAATCCTTAAAAAGAGTGATGCAAGTCGTATCGGTATGCTCGGAGGAGTTCTGGCTATGAAATCATATATTATCGGAAAAAAACCACCAACTATAGCAGTGAGTAATATTGGAGAAAATCTATTCCGTATTAAACTCACTAATACTGATGAGAACTATCCTATCTCTCTTACGGAAGTTGCAGTAACCTCACAGCTCTCACTTCCAAGTGGAAAGACATATATTGCAAGTGCATGTCTACGAGACGTTGGATCCAATCAGGCATGTGGATCTAATGGTGCTACAATAGTATCTGTTCCAGGTCAGAGTCGTACAATATCACTCATAGGAGCCTCTATGAATACATATGCTATGAATCAATCCGTACTAGAAGTCGATCTCTATGTGACGAGTAATGATATATTTCCAACGGGCGGACAAGTTGATATCACGGTCGATAGTGTCTCATATCTTATTGATGGGAAAACTCTTACAGAAAGATTCTATGGTGTTTCTACAGCTAAGTCTTCATATAGAAAATAATTTTTAATTCACCCTTTTATGTTTAAAAAAATAGCATTGATACTGAGCTTATTACTCATACTAAGTAGTTGTTGATCGACAGCTATGGAATCAGTTACCTCAAAACAATGATTTCAGATAAGCTACCCAACTTGATGGACACTCACTGATACAGGTGATGCTATCAGCTTTATAGATAAAAAGACTAAGACTATTATAGTTGCTTCAAAATCAGTGATTCAAACACCAAAAAGTGATCAAGAAATCATCGATTGGTATAAGACCAATGGAAGTGTTGAAAATTCAGGGAAAATACTTTTTGGAACTCGTGATGCTACCTTTGTAGAGTTTACAAATACCTATGGTAAATTATCTTATTTTCATAAGGATGCATGGACGATGAAGAGTGGCAATATATATACCGTAGGATGTACGATTAATAGTGATTCTGTTTCAGATATGAAAGATGTCTGTACAAAGGTGATGGAATCGTTGATAATTCCAGATTAAGCTAAGAGAATAAAAAATAGCCCTCTTGATAGAGAGGGTTATTTTTTTGTATAAAAATATTGACTTATTGAAAGATATGATTATAAGGTTCCGTCTTATGGTAAGTAAAAAACTTGTGGACATCCGAGAATCAGAGTGAGATCAGGTTAATTCAATTGGAGATAAGATAAAAAAGCTCAATACGAAGAATCTTCGTGAGATAAAAACTACGGATGAGATTATGTTAATATGTCACGAAGTCATCTCTGCTGTTGATACACTTGTTCTAGTGCGGATTGATGAATGAGAACTTATAAATAGAAAACTAAAAAGGCAAAAAGATCATCCATTGCAACATAATTTTGACGATGTTTGGGTATGAGGAGCTAAGATTCGAACAGACTGGAATGCTCTATGATGGAAACGAAATCCTCCTCATGGTTGGGTATGGTACGATAGAGATGATACACTTCTGAGTTGTATATATCAATCTCATTGAAGTGATACCCACGAAGCATTGATCCGAAAAGAGATAGCAGATAATCCACATGGTGCCATTGTACTACTCCGTGAGATGAAAACCAAGCTCAATAAGTTGTTATCAAGAGATTATAAATAATAAATAACGAATCAGGTTTGATTCGTTATTTATTATTTATACCCTATAGGGTATTTAGAAAGGAAATATTTTTCTCCATTCATCATCTCATAGGGTGTTTCCATTGAGCTTTTTCCACGCATCCAGTTCCTTGAGTAGGAGAGCAACGTATTCTTGAGTGTTATTAAGAACGATTCATGGTGTTTTGGTTTGTGATTCTAGGTTTCCAATATGTTCTTGTCTTTCTGCAAGTGTCATAAGATGAGGTTTAGTATGACTATTATAGAGATTATCCAGAGTTCGATGATGCTCGAGTGTTTCCATGAGAGTCATATATGTGATTTTATGATAGAGGTAGTATAGGGCTTTTATGAGAAAATGAAATAAATATTTTGTAAAATCATATTTTTTTCTATAATTCAAGATATGGAAATTCTTCACAGAACATAATCCTGATATATAACAAAAGTAATGCTACTTTTGTTATTTTTTTAGCTTTTTAATCGATTTCAATATGAAACATATCCTTAGTGCGAAGCAATTTTCTCGAATTGATCTCGAATATCTTATGTCAGAGGCTCGGAAGATGGATACTATCCTTGATAAATGAGGGAATCGAATGTTTGATGAAAAAATTATGGCAACATTGTTTTATGAGCCATCAACTCGAACTCGACTATCATTCGAATCTGCAATGATGCGATTGGGCGGGAAGGTTATCTCAGAGACAGATATAACCTTTTCAAGTCAATCCAAAGGTGAGATTCTTGGTGATACGATTCGGATCGTATCAGGATATGCAGATATCATAACGATCAGATCCAAGAATACTGGTGATGCTCTCCTGGCAAGCCAATATTCACGTGTTCCAGTGATCAATGCTGGAGATGGTTCTGGTGAGCATCCAACTCAGGCACTTCTGGATCTCTATACGATTTCCAAGGATTTTCCTGGTATTTTTACCGGAGAAAAACTCAAAGTGACATTTGTCTGAGATCTCAGATATGGACGTACAGTTCATTCACTCTCACTTCTTCTCAGGAATTTTCCGAATGTTTCTCTCTCATTCGTTGCTCCTGAGAATCTCAATCTTCCTGAGCAATATAGGACTGAGAAAGATATATTTTCAGATGTTCTATCTGATGAGCTACTTTCTTCAACGGATGTGATCTATATGACTCGTGTACAGAAAGAGCGATTTCCAGATACTGAGTCGTATGATGCTGTGAAAGATGCTTTTATATTCGATACTACAACCGTCGAAAAGATGAAATCAAACGCCATCTTGATGCATCCACTCCCTCGGGTAAATGAGATTATTCTCGATGTAGACAATCTTCCTCAGGCTCGATATTTTGAACAAGCACGAAATGGGGTACCGATGAGAATGGCACTTATAAAATATTGTCTCGAACAACAATAGAAAAACTTGCTTTTTTGGATATTTTCGTACTATGTTACCACTTTATTTTTTCTCTATTTTTCTATGGCAGAACGATCACTTCTTCTCCTTAAGCCTGATGTTATTCACCGTTCACTTGTTGGAACGATCCTTGCTCGTATCGAGGCTCGTAACTTCAAGATTGTTGGTCTCAAAATGTTTGATCTCAAACGTGAGACTCTCGATGAACACTATGCTCATATTGTTTCTAAACCTTTTTACCCTGAGATTGTTTCATACATGACTATGGGTCCAGTAGTTGGTGTGATTGTTGAAGGTAAGAATATTGTTGCTGGTATGCGTCAACTCTGTGGAGCAACTAATCCTGCTGAAGCAGAGATGGGTACTCTTCGTGCTGATTATTCAAATGATATTGGTGCTAATATTATTCATGCTTCTGACTCAGTTGAGAATGCTGAACTTGAGATCCTTCGATTCTTCAAGGCCGATGAGGTATGTTCATACGAACGAAAAATAATTGCATAATTCTGATGCGAAGCTCAAATTCCTATTCCATATCTACATTTTGTGTCCTTTCGGATCCAAGAGAAACAAAAAGAGTCGACACCTATCTGTCGGCTCTTTTTCCTGAGAAATCGAGAAGTTATCTCCAGAAGATGATCGAAGAAGGGAAGATAGCCTGTAATGGAGTTCATTTTACAAAGAATAAAAAAGTCTACCGAGGAGATGTTATAGAGATAGAATGGAAAGTGGATCAAATGGAGCTTGTTGCGGAAGATATGCCTCTTGAGATTATCTATGAAAATGATGATTTTGCGATTATCAGCAAGGATGCAGGGATCAATACTCATCCAACTCCAGGAGAATGATGAAGAATATGAACACTCGTTAATGCATTGTTATATCACTTTAAGAGTCTTGGTATCCGAAGTGAAAATCCAGAATTCAATCCATCTATTATCAACGGAGTTGAACGCCCAGGAATTGTTCATCGTCTCGATAAGGATACGAGCGGATTGATTATTATAGCAAAAAATGATCGGGCAATGCATGCGCTTCAGCTCAAGATCGCAAAAAGAACGATTCATAAGACGTATCTTGCGCTTGTTGTTGGAATTGTGAAAGATCAGGAATGATATATTGAATCATTTATTGGTAGAGACCCCTATGATCGTAAAAAGATGACCACTCTTGATCCAGTAAACCCAAAACTTGCTAAAACAAAATTTTGCAACAAGTGAGTTATTGCCTGAAAATACACACTTCTTGAGGTGGATCTGATGACAGGGCGAACTCATCAGATTCGCGTACACCTCTCTTCGATTGGATATCCAATTGTTGGAGATAAAGTGTATGGAAATGAAAAAATCAATACAGAAGCAAGAGAAAAGTATGGTCTTACGAGACAATGGCTTCATGCGTATCGACTTTCATTTAATCTTTTTAATCAAGAGTATAGCTTCGAAGCACCACTAAAATCTGATCTTCAGAAGTGCTTAGATTAACTTTCTTTTTTCTTATTTTTTCCTATACTACCCGCTATGACTATACGTACTGATCGACTTACAGAATCTATTCGCACTATTGCAATAGATGAGATACTCTCCTTTTCTCGCGACTTTGAACACCATCACTGAATCATATCAGTTCTTGATGTGGTGATATCCAGTGACAAGAGTTATGCAGATATCATGGTTCATGGTCAATGAGATGACAAGGAACTCACTCAGTTTCTTGCTCCGATTGCTGGAATTATTCATACTCGTATCTCTCGTGATCTCGGGCTTCGTCGTACACCTCGTATTCGTTTTCGAGTAGCAAAAAATATCAATCAAGCTGCCGATATCCTTTCTGTTATCAATCAATTGGATCTGCAATATGGACTTTCGAAACAAGATTAAATCTTACATCTCAAAATGATGAAAATCCCAATGGAAACAGGAAATTCAAAAAGAAAAAAAACAAAAGTATCTTTTTGGACCTGAGCATTCGGATGATCAGTTTCGTCGTTCCCGGAATACGAGTCATTTTTATAAAAGTAAAAAGTGACTTATTGTTTTTACGAGCTATTTTTATAAAAATCTGAGTCCGAGTAATCTTATCAAGACATATGGCTTTATCATGAGTATGATTGGTATGATGCTTATTTTACTTACGATTTATATTGTTGCATTTTCTTCTTATTTTCGTATCAGTCCCAATCAAGTTCTCGTTGAAGCAATGACACCAGGTGTAGATATAGGGATTGCATATCGGGCACTCGAATGAATCTATGGAGAGAGTATATTTCTCATCGATGAAGCAAGTATCGCAAAAAAACTCAAACTATATCTCAAGAATCTTGAATCTGTCAGTATTGATCGACTCTATCCAAATGGTATAAAAATACTTATCTCAAGTATGCCAATTTCATTTGATACTACTATTACAGGAATAGATAATAAAAAATGGTGACTTTCCAAAAATGGAATCCTTGTTCCTGAAAATAATATGGGTGAAGTAAAGCCAAAATACCACCTTGATATTACTTCCGATGAACTTATTGGTGATGTTTTTTTGGGTTATAAACAGGTTATATCTGAATATAATATGATACATATACTGAGAATATTCGAAATATTTACTACTGAATGGCAAGATATGACATTGTCTCGGTCTCGATATTTTGTTCGTGAAAATGAGCTTCATCTTCAGTTAGAATCAGGAACAAAGATTATGCTTGCCTTGCAAGATGACATTACTCAATGAGCTGGAGATGCTCCAAAGAATATTAGAGAAGAACTTATTACATTGCGTACTTATATAGCAACAAATCGAGTACGCCTCACTGATAAATCAATTTCTTATATTGACGCTCGTATACCTGGAAAACTTTTTGTTTGTTCAGATCCTATAGTTTGTCAGAAAAACCTTATTCTCATCTATGGTTCAGCTTATAAATAGTATAAATTGGGCCTGTGTACTTGAGCCCATAATAGCAGAATATGGTGGTAAAAAAATCGAGCTTGATTATGAGACATCATTTCAGCTTCTTGTTGCTGTGATTCTCTCAGCTCAGACTACTGATAAGCAAGTAAATCGTATTACTCCACCATTTTTTGCTCGTATTCGTGAACCGAAAGATATGATAAATATCTCACTTGATGAGATTATGGAGGATCTCAAATATGTGAACTTTTTTCGGAACAAGTCTCGTTTTATCAAGGAAACTGGGGTTATCCTTGCAACAAAGTATGATGGTATTATTCCAGATGACTTGACTCTACTCCAGACCTTTCCGGGGATTGGTATCAAGACGGCGAAGGTTGTACTTTCAGTACTCTATGATCGTCCATATGTGGGAGTTGATACCCATATTCATCGAGTAATGAATCGACTTGGGATTGTAACAACAAAAAATCCAGAAGCCACTGATCGTGAGATAGAAAAAATATTTGATACTGAAACGAAGAAAAAATTACATCATCCACTCGTTCTTTTTGGGCGATATCATTGTACTGCGAGGAAACCGAAATGTGAAACATGTAAACTCCAAGAATACTGTAAATTCTACAAAGAAACAATCAAAAAACCCCTATAATGTATGAGCCAAGAATATGTTGAAAACCAGATATTTGAGAAAGTAGATTTTTCAAAAACACCCCTTCTGAAAGGGGATTATGAGAATTGTACTTTTGTGCGATGTAGTTTTTCTCATTCTGATATTTCGATCATTCGATTTTCTGAATGTGTATTTGATACTTGTGATATGAGTCTTTCAAAAATAACTGAAACTGAATTTCAGGAAGTGCAATTTATTAATTCGAGACTTCTCGGGCTTCAATTTGATACCTGTAGTAATTTTCTTTGTTCGATGAATTTTGATGGTTGTGTTCTTGATTTTGCATCTTTTCAATGACTTAAGATTAAGAATACTACTTGGAAAGATTGTCAGCTCCATGAAGTGAATTTTACTGATACAGATCTTACTGGATCGGTTTTTTTGAATTGTGATTTTACTCGAGCTATTTTTGAGAAAACTATTCTTGAAAAATCTGATTTTAGAACTTCTAATAATTTTATTATTGATCCTGAGAATAATCGTATAAAAAAAGCCAGATTTTCATCAAGTGAAATTCAAGGCCTTTTATATAAATATAATATATTTATCGATTAGGTATATTTATACCATATCGGTTGATTCTAGAGTCCTGAGAGCATAAAGAACATAATCTGAATGTGTTATATTCGTTGAATCAATTCCTGCCTTTTGACAAGCAAGAGTGAAATATTTTTCTGGAGTAGCATCAATATTGATCATATGAGGCAAAATCACCGACATAGTTCAGTGATTCTGAGAAAGAAGAATGAGTCATTCTTCTCGTACAGAGAGCTCAGAAATATCCTGAATCATACGGCGATTTTCGGTAGCAAATGTATCAACTCGGATATGAATATTTGAAAGATTTTCAGAATTTTGAAGACCAAGTCAGAAGCGTGGATCCTTGAGACAAAGAAGTGTATTGTCAATACACTCGTATACGCTATTTTCTTTTTGACATTGAATCCGTCCAGATGATGCAATAACCCTTCCATTGAGATAGAGAGTAACAAATACTGATTCTTTTTTTCACATCATTCCAATAACATCACTCGGAAAGTCTCATTGTGTAATGATGCGTTTTTCATTGATGTAGATTTCGAGAGTTTTACGAACAAGAGAGTACATATATTGATGATATTATTTTTTTAAGAGAGCTTTCTCGACTTCTATTTCCATTTCTTTTGCTTCTTGTTCTACACGAGCAAATACGTCGCCAATTGGATCTGATCCAGAGAGAACGTAGAATCGGTAGTAGAAAAACCGTATCAAGAAATTGGTAAGTGTACTGATTGTGAACGCTATCATCGATAGAGCCAAGAGGATAAAGAGAACATTATTAGATTCAGTATTAGTTTTTTCATAGATGAGATAGAGGAGACTTCCTGTAAGAATAAGACTAACTACACTAGAGTATATTGATAAGAGGGAATAACGATAACTCGATAATACACTTATGATAATCTCAATACCAAACATATTAAGGAGAATATGAGCGATATATCCAATAAGAATTCCTGAACCGTTGATGATAACATTATCAACTATGATATAGAGCGGAGCTATCGCAATATAGAGTATGATAGAAAAAATCGAAGCATGAAGAAATGTCGTCCTGCTACCAGTATAAATATGTGGAAATATCCCTTTTGCACTCCAGAGATAGAGCATATTACTGAGTGTCAGTGCGAAAAATGTAATCATCGCAAGGAGTATGGGCGAAACTCCATTTCCGAATGAAAAACTTCCAAGTGAAAGGAATATAAAAATAACGATCCCAATAGAGGAGAGAAATCCGACTACAACAGCTACAAGGAGCATCATTCCGATTCCAACGAGATCGATTTTTGGTGGACCAATGAGTTCTTCGGTATCAACTCGGATATCCGAAAGGGGATTATTGTTTTCTGACATAGTATACAAAAAAAATAAAACAAGCACCAATAGTGATAAATATATCCGCAAAGTTCAGAATAGCAAAGTATTTTATAGATATAAAATCAACTACAAAACCGTTGAATACTCTTTCATATCCATGAGAAAGAGCTCCAGCAAGAATAAGAGAATATCAGATATCAAGAAGTCTGATATTTTTTGGATATTCTGTGAGGAGATAATATAAAATTATTCCAGTAATAAGGAGTATAGTTATTATTTTTAGGGGAATCCCTTCTATAGGAAGAGAAAATGCAATTCATCGATTGTATGAAAGTTTGAGTACAAAATAATCTCAGATGAGAGACACTTGTGCTTCATTTCGATACGATTCTAGTATTTCTCCATTCTTATAATCAGGAGAACAAAAGAGTGTAGGAGAGAGTCATCCGAGTGATTGCTCACCTGAAAGATGTTTTCATTCTTCATATTTACAATAATCATTCACAAAACTATTCTCAAAATAGTATTTCGAACCAAGATCAATCGAGATACAAAATATAAAGATGAAAACTAAAAGAATATGTCTCATTAGATGAAATATTTATATATCTGATACATAACAACACCGATTGTGGTAGTGAGTATAGTTCCCCAAGTAGTATCAATAAGAACCATTTCCCAACTCCATCCTTTCATCACACTCATCGAAGTGAGTTCATAGGTCATATATGCCCCAAATCCAAGAAGAGCGCTATTGGTGATAATTTTGGATATTGGAAGATTTTGCTCTATTCCAGGTTGGATAACGAGTAGTAATAGTACCAGAATATAGAGAAGATAAAATGCTATTGCAGCAATAAAATTCATATCTGTATTAAGATATGTTGGTATATATTTCTTGAATGTTGGAAGTATCACGAACCATATCATAAACCCGTCAAGGATGAGAAGAGTGAGAATGCCTGAGATGTAAGAGAGGAATATTGGAAGCATAATTATAAAATTATAAAATATATAGTATTATTTCATTGAAATCAAAGTAGAAGAAAATCTTTTTTTATCTGCTGGAAATCTTAACTCATAATCCGCCACCCTTGAATAAATAGTGCTGATAAGAAAGTTAGCTCGTTCTGGCTCAGAATCTAGGAGATATTTCCAATCTCTTAGTAGGCCAGGAATTGTCTCAACCATATTGGATAGAGCATATATTTGTTTTAAGTCTCATTTTTGCTCTGCTTTATATCGTACCCATCGAATAGTATCGGAGAGTAAAATATAAAAAGAATCTTTTACACCTTCATAGTTCATATGGAGTAATTGGGGTTAGAATTATATTTTTTACTTCTGAGAAAAGGAATAAAATTTCAGTGTTTATGCCCGTGGAGTAAAAGTATTATTTGTTTGATCCCGAATCCAGTCTTCATATGAAGTATTTGCTTCGACAGTAGCCAGTTTTATGATACAGGGGGTAGTATATTTATGATTCTTTTCTATGTATTCTTTTACTTTTTCCCAGTTCTCAGATGATGTTTTATAGATAGTGAGTATCTCTTCACTATGTGTGAGTTGTCATTCCCACCAGAAGGTACTCTCGATAGAGGAGTAGTTCACACACGCAATCAGATGAGCATTGAGGAGACTTGCACTGATTCTGACTGCTTCTGGCTTGGATGGATGTGTGACGTAGATAAGGAGAAATGACATATTTAGGATTAATTATAGATTTCTGTAGCTTCGATTTTCTTGAGATTTCATTTTTTCCACCAGTCAGTGAAACCTGTTGTTTGGAGTTCTTCCCAGAGCTTCTTGGCACTTTCGGTTCTGAGGGATTTACCAACGTTGATAATCCAATCCTGAGTTTCCCTATATCCAATTTCCATATATTTTTTCGCTTGAAATGCTTGTTCGAGATAGTCAGCATCTTTCGCAATGACACCTTCGAGTGTCGTTCGATGTTCATATTGATGAAATAACTCAAGAATATCATCTCCAAATTCAATATCCCGGAATTGGTCTTCCATCACTTTTTCCTCGGCTTCCATCTTATTCGTGATATATCGAGTGGCTACTTTGTGCATATCGCCAACACGAGTCTCTGCGATATCGTGCCAAACAAGCATGCTCGCACACTTGTTTGCATCCGCTCATTCCATCTTGGCGAGGATATAGGCAATCTGGGCAGCATTGAGACTATGTTCTGCTACAGAGTCAGGATTTGGGACTCCTGCCATTCTCCAGCCCTCATGTTTGATTTCTTTGAGTTGGAGGCATTCGAAGATGAGATTGGCGAGTTTTTTGAGCATTTATTTGAGAAAATTAATTAAATATTCTAAATAAATACTCTTTTTGCTTTCTTTTTCCCCATCTCAACTAGAGTTGCTTCTGATGAAAGAGAAACAACATGTTTCGGATCAGTGATAACTTCCCCATTTATACGAATAGAATTTCCAGCAAGCGCATTGCGCACATCACCAGAAGTTGCACAGAATCATATCAGCTTGAGTAAAGTTCCTATCTTGATTTTTTCCTTATCTTCATTTTCATCATCAGGGGATTCAAGTCATATGAAGCAAGTAACTAGCTCAAAAAATTCCTTAAATAGGATAACTCTTGCAAGATTTTGTTCTAATTTAAGTCCTATCTCTTTAGCTCGTTTAATCCATCACTCATACTTATCACCATTTTTTGATTTATACCCAGCCTCTCATACGCCTTCCATCACAACTTTTAAAGCTTCTTGATATGCAATACCATCTTTTGTAATAGATACTTCTCAGATAATTTTCTTTAACTCTTCTAAATTATTAGCTCAACTAATAAATTGAATTATTGGAAGAAAATCATCTATTTGAACAAACTTATTGGCCTTAAGTAAAATATCTTCATTAATAATATTTGTCTTCAAGAGGATACTAGCATACCTATAATAATCCAATAACTCAATCTCAATATTACTCTTATCATTCACATCATACGGTTTCCCGTGGTACATCGTTACTACATAATCAGCGAGCTCTTTTTTGAGGATATTTGGATGTTCTCAGGTAAGAAGACGTTCTTCTATCATCTTTACTTCTTCGAGAGTTTTATCAGTTGCAAAAGTGAAGTAGTGAACAATGAGTCCATCGTCTACATTGATGAGTTTTTGATACATATCAAATGGGGTATCATCTATCAGGATACAGTTTGGACTCGTCTTACTCATCTTCTTTCCGTCGGTTCCTACGAGGAGATCGAAGGTCATAATATCTTGTTTTGGAAGGCCAAATGCGTGCATCATAGTGCGTCCAGCGAGGAGATTGAAATATTGATCATTTCCACCAAGTTCCAGATCACATGATCCGTATTTTCGAGCAATCGCAACGCTATCATAGCCTTGCATGATCGGATAGAGGAATTCTTGGAGAGAGATTCGTTGTCCTGCTTTGTATCGTTTTGAGAAGTTGTCTCGATCGAGCATCTCTGCTACAGAGAAGTTCTTGGCAAGTTCGCCTACTCCAGCGAAGTTCACTGCATCGAGTCACTCACTATTGTAGTAGACTTCTACTTTTGATATATCGATGACTTTCGAGAATTTTTTGAGAAACACCGCACAATTCTCACGGGTTTGTTCTCGTGTGAGCATCGGACGTTCTGCATCTTTGTCACTCGTATCACCGACTTGAGCAGTAGCGTCTCAGAAGAGAAGGATGATTGTATGTCCGAGTTCTTGAAACTGCTTGAGCTTCAAAAAAGGAACCATATGTCCGAGATGGATCTTTGGTGCGGTTGGATCAATACCGAATTTGACTCGGATTTTCTCTCCTGCGAGGAGACGTTTTTCGAGATTAGCTCGTTCGATAACATTGGAGACTCACTTCGTGAGGAGATTGTGGATTTGTGAATTCATAGGTTTTTAGATATATCTTTCGAATTTTCTGGCTACAGTTTTTGATCCTTTTGTATATATTGTAACTTCCATGACTCGCTGTCCTGGTGGAACTGCTGATGTTGGACTTAAGCTATATACAAGTTGAATTAACGTATCCTTATCATCGATAATAAGATTGTTCATAGTTTTATCAGAAAAACTTGCACCGTCTCGTTTTTCTATTGTAAATTGGATACTGGAATAATAATTGGTTTGTTTTTTAATTTCTCATTTTTCTTCTACCGTAAGATGATCGATACTCTCTGGAAGACATTTTTTCTTGGTTTTTTCGAAAGGATCCTCTTTCTTATTTTTGTATGAGAAAGCATCATAAAGACTTCTCATATTTCAATTTATGATATCAAAAAATTGTTGAGAAAAATGGAGGGTTATAAATAATGGATTAAACGCCATTCAGGTGATAGCGTGAGATGAATTATTTCTTTCTAATGACATATTCTATATTTATAGGATTTTATCGATAAGACCATACTTGAGTGCCTGTTCAGAAGTCATAAAGTTATCTCGATCACAATCCTTGCGAACCTGATCGATATCTTGACCAGAGTGTTTTGCGAGAATCCCGTAGAGAACTTCACCAGTTCGGATAATATGGTCAGCTGCAATCTTGATATCTGTTGCTTGACCTTCCATCCCACCGAGTGGTTGATGGATCATGATCTCAGCATGAGGGAGTGCATAGCGTTTTCCCTTAGCACCTCAGGCCAAGATAATAGAACCCATAGAGGCAGCAAGACCAACCGCTACTGTGATAACATCAGGTTTGATAGATTGCATGGTATCATAGATTGCAAGACCAGCAGTAACGTGTCATCCAGGAGAATTTACATAGAGAGTAATTGGAGCTTTTGGATCTTGTTTTTCGAGAAAAAGAAGCTGAGCAATTACCGTATTGGCAACCATAGAGTCGATTGCATCACCAAGGAAAATCACTCGATCCTCAAGAAGGCGAGAGTAGATATCATAGGCACGCTCTTGTCCTCCAATTTTATCGATAATAGTTGGGATGAGAAAATCTGAAATTGGTTTTCTTTTGTGCTTTGATGTGATTGCTTTTTTGGACATAGTATATGGGGAATAAAAATAGGAAAATGTTATTTTCAACTTTGTTACTATATCTATTTCCCCTTGGAATTCAAATAAATATCTATATAATCCCCGTATGTGAAAAACCCTTTTATTCCACGATACATTCCTCATGAAGTGAGGTGCAGAACGGATGAATATCGAGATTGCTAAGATTCTCGGGTGCGATATTGCCACCGCTGTTTGGTCACCAGATTGTTATGAGGCTCGGGCAATGGGTTTTCAGTGAAAAGTAATCGAAATGAATCCGAATTTTAAAAGGGGAATGCTTGGATTTATGCTGATGAAGTGGCGATTTTTTCATTCCAAGAAACTCGTTTCAGAGTATGAGAATATATTTTTCTCGAATGAGGCGATCTCAGGAATATGGAATGTATGATCGAATACGAAGACATATTATTATGCACATTCGATCTCTCGGCATCTTTTTGATCTGAGAAATCAATACCTTCAGAAAGTACCTTTTTTGATACGACCAGGATTTCTCTTGTTTTCAGTATTTTTGAGATGGCTTTATAGAAAAGAAATACAAAAAGTGGGCACTATATTCGTAAACTCAGAAGCAAATAAAAAACGAATGGCAGAATGGCTTGGACGAGATGATGCGATCGTGATATATCCAAGTGTTGATACTGATACATTCAGGATTTTCTCTGAAAATGAATTATTGCAAATACTCGCAAAAGAGTGAATTTTGCTTCAAAATAAATGATACTATATTTCTTTTTCTCGCCTTACTCACGCAAAACGAATCGATATCATTATTCGAGCATTCCAGAAAATTCCTGATAAAAAAGTACTTATCTTGTACGGGGAGAACGATAGCCAGAAGGATGAATTCATAAAAATAGGCGAATGATATCCAAATATTATATTTCACTCTCTAAAAGAAAATGAAAATCTTCCAGTTATTTTGAGTTGAGCTATTGCGAGTATCTGTGTGAGTGAGAATGAAGACTTTGGTATGGTTGCAATCGAGTCTATGGTTTCTGGGGTTCCAGTTATTGCAGTGGATGAGTGAGGATATAGAGAATCTATTATTCCGAGTCAGACAGGATTCCTGATTGATTCGGATAATCTTGAGGTAAATCTTGTTTCTGTAATAGAAAATACTTCAAAAAATGTACTTCAGGATATGCAATGAGCTTGTATCCTACAAGCAGAGAATTTTTCTCTCAAAAAAATGTATGCAAAAGTCCAACAATATATACAATAAGTAGACTCTTTCGAGAAAAATCTGATATGAAATTCAAAAAATATATACTTCCTGCTTGTTTATTTATTCTTATAGCATTGTATGCTGGAGTTTTTTATGTTTACGGTGAATGATTCCAGTTACTTCGTTCAGGAATTCGAGAAGTAGTTGAGACTACTATGGAAGAAGATGTAACTGTTCCAACTACACTAGAGCCAGTATTTACTCCTACATACTTGGATATTCGATCATTGGTAAGTCAGCGGTATCTTTTTACTCTTACAAAGGAGATAGAGGGAAAACTATATGTTCTAAATAATACTGGAACCATACTTGATAGTACATATGATACTTTCCCAAGTGTATATCAGAGTGGTTCTGATTTTATTTTTGCTATTTGAGATAAAAATATCGAAATCCCTCAATCCAGTTATTTTCTTGATATTTGGAATAGAAAAAAATCTACTACAGTTTCTGGAGAAAATATTGTTTCTTGAGAAGGATTTGGTACTGGAAAAATAACTCAAAAAAATATCAAAAAAATTGCTCTCACATTTGATGATGGACCTAATCCAAAGTACACAAACCAACTTCTTGATATTCTCAAAAATGAAAAAGTTCCTGTAACATTCTATGTTCTTTGAAATAAAGCAGAAGAATATCCAGACATGATTCAAAGAGCATACAATGAATGACATGAAATCGGGAGTCATTCATATAAACATGATTTCCTCAGTAATAGATCAGTGCGTGATATACAAGAAGATCTCTATAAAACAGATCAGGCAATATATCAGGCAATTAGCACATATCCAAAAACATTTCGCCCACCATATGGATGAGTCAGTACTGGAATGATCGAAAAGGCTTCTATGCCTATCGTATTATGGTCAGTTGATCCACATGATTGGAAAACGCTCAGTAAGAGTAAAAATATTGCCGCAATAAAACATATAAAAGATGGAGATATCATAATAATGCATGATATTCATGAAGTGAGTATTAATAGTATTACTGATATGATTCATATTATTCGAGATCAATGATTTACTTTTGTAACAGTATCTGAACTTCTCGGTACTACAGAGAAAGATACTAAGGTAGGTAAAATTTGTTATAAAAAGTGAAATTGTAAGTAGATTTTTATATATATTTCAAATATTTGCATTTTTTTTTAGAAACTGCTAATATGAATCTATATTCCTAATTATATATTTATGTCACTTTTTGATGAGCTCCTTACCAAGTCTCAGCCAGCCAGTACATCAAACCCTTCAGGATGATCTGGATCGCAAGATCCACTATCAGGGCCCTCTATTGTAATTAACGAAACAACTCCTGTAGCAACAGTTATGGATGGTGTCGTTATGGTTCCAATTGAACCACCAGTTACAATGTCTCCTGATCCAATAAAAAAAATTCCAACCAGTAATGATGCATTAATCATTACTAATGAAGAAAATGATGCCTCCATATCAATAGAGAAAGAGGAAGTTGTTTCTGATTCTGTTCAGAACAATTCACTTTTTAGTATGATGGATATGCCGAGCTCTTCTGTTTCTATTCAAGAAGAAGTAGTGGCACCAAAAAATAACACCGAAGCGTCATTTCGTGACACCAATGAGTATATCGAACATGCTATTGAGGAGGTGTCAGAACTTATTCTCAGTCTTGATGCAGCTGATAAGGCGAAACTAGCTGAAGAATCTCAATATGAGGAACAAAAGGAACATTTTGCTGAACTTGAAATCCAGGCAGAATCAGAACATCAGAAAATTCTTTCAGAGCGGGCTCATGCAGAAGAAATGAGAGTATATCTCAAAAAGGAACGAGTTATAAAAGATGAGATTTCGAATGATACTCAGGAAAAGGGGACTCAAGATGATACTCAGGTTATCGAGGATCAGCAGGATGAGATAGTTGAAGAACCTGAAGTTCCAGCAAAAAAGAAAGAATGGAACTGAT
Source organism: Candidatus Altimarinota bacterium (assembly GCA_013268835.1). Taxonomy (GTDB): domain Bacteria; phylum Patescibacteriota; class Gracilibacteria; order BD1-5; family UBA2023; genus JABFSX01. The sequence goes on from JABFSX010000008.1 coordinate 23,471, forward strand.
TCAAGAAAAAAGATGCTCCACAAGCAGACGAAGAGCCTAAAGAAATATTTCTATAAAATAAAAACTCACCAATTTGGTGAGTTTTTATTTTTTTAATGAAAGAATCTGATACGATCAGCACTTGGATGAGTTCGGAGTTTTTCAAGGGTCTTCGCTTCAATCTGACGAACACGTTCACGAGTTACTCAGAATTCTCGTCCAACTTCTTCAAGAGTATGCATATCACCACCATCAAGACCAAATCGCATTACTACGATTTTCTTTTCACGAGGAGTGAGAAAATCAAGCATCTCATAGAGATTCTCTTTGAGGATAGCAAGATTGGTTGCCTTCTCAGGAGTGAGATATTTATCATCTTCAACGAAGTCACCAAGAGTTGTATCTTCTTCTCCACCAACAGGAGAATCAAGAGAGAGGATATCTTGTGAGATGCGCATAATTTGTCGAACCTTTCGAACATCCATATCGAGTTCGAGAGCAAGTTCCTCCATGAGTGGTTCACGGGCGAGTTCTTGTGTAAGGCGACGATAGGTATGATTGAATTTATTAATGGTTTCAACCATATGTACTGGAACTCGGATGGTTCTAGCTTGATCAGCAATCGCACGAGTTACTCCCTGGCGGATCCACCAAGTAGCATAGGTAGAGAACTTGAATCCACGATCCGGATCAAATTTATCAACTGCTCGGAAGAGTCCAACATTTCCTTCTTGAACAAGATCAAGAAGACCTAGTCCACGACCCATATATTTTTTTGCGATAGATACAACGAGACGAAGATTTGCTTCAGCAAGTCGCTTTCGAGCTTCTTGATCTCATTTTTGTATAAGATGTCCAAGTCGTACTTCCTCTTCAGCATCAATGAGAGCAAATCTACCAATTTCATTGAGGTACATTCGAATTGAATCATCTGAGATCTCAGAGAGATCAATTTCATCTTTTTTCTTACCAGCATCTTTAAATACATCTTCTTGATCAAGAGAATCTACGAGTTCAATTTTGAGTTTTGCGAGACGAGAAAAAACTTCATCCATCATTTCGATATCATCTCCAGGAGGAAGTGCTGATATAACCTCATCGTATACAAGTTTTCATTCAGCTTTTCATTTTTTTATGAGAAGTTGAAGATTATCACTCAGTCCATCAAGGAATTCTTGAGGAACTGTAACATCAATGAATTTTTTCAGAGTTTTTTGTCGACGTTTATCAGTAAAAAAATCTTTTGGTGATTTGTAAGAATCTTTCTTTTTTCCTTCCCCATCCTCCCCATCTTCATCATCACTATCATTATCTATATCCTCGTCATCCATATCATCATCAAAATCATCATCAAAGTCTCGTGTAATAATTGGGTCATCAAAATCCTCATCCTCATCTTCAGTATTTCTTTTTTGAGCAAAGTCTTTAATTTTTTCTTCTTTTTCTTTTTTGATTGGAAGTGATTTTTTTGGTTCAAGTGAAGTAAGATCATCAAGATCGATAGCAGAAAGATCGATAGCAGAAAGATCGATTTCCTCAATCTGTGAATCATCGTGTGCTGGCTTTTTTGCTTTGGTCATGAGGTAGGGCTTAGGATTTAGAATTTTTGTTATACGTATAGTTATTTTTTTAATCAGAGTTGTTTCTCTTTTTTTGCAAATTCGGTTCTTAATATATACGCTTCATTACTGTTTGGGTCCAAATCAGTAAGTTTTTTATTTTTTTCAGAAGTGAGTAATGCTATATTAAATCAACGCAAGAGATCCCGAAACGCTCGTTCGATGAGCTCAGGATTGGCGTCAGTGTGGTCTGATTCAAGATGAAGATCAATGATACGGAGCATCTCGATATCGTCACTATCTAAGGTGGATAGGAGCATACGAGAGAGGAGTGCAGTATCTGTCCCATTCGTCAAATCGCCTACAGTATACAGAAAATTGCTAGAAAACAAGTCTAAAAATTGATACCGATAAATATATCCAGCAATAGTATCTGCAAGGGAAGGGGAGTATTTTTTTGATGTCTCTAGGTTATTTTCTTCTTTTTCTTTTTTTGCTTCAAATCTTTGATTTCGTCCATATTCTTGTTTCTTTTTTCTAAATTCATCATAGAGTATTTGTATGCTTATTCAGAGTTTTTGAGAGATTCATTGTATATGAAGATCAATCTCAATTTGAGAGTTGATTTTTGTGATGATTTCAAGACATTTTTCGATGAGTTTCTTTTTTCCTATAAGCGTTTCGATATTATATTCTCTTCATCATTCAATGAGATAGAAATCAATAATTGAAAGTGAATCCTTGCGAAGAGAGAGAAAATCCCCGCCACTTTTTATATATTCATCTGGATCTTTTCCATTTGGAATTTGTATTATTCGGATTTCTATATCCTCATTGAGGAGGTTTTCTATTGATGCAAATGTGGCTTTGACTCCTGCATTATCAGAATCAAGTGCAAGATATATGGTATCAGAGAATCTTTTTAGACTTCGTATATGTTCTTTTGTGAGAGCAGTTCCACTGATTCCAACAGCGTTATCGATTCCTGCTTGATGAAGTGCAATGGTATCCATCTGTCATTCTACTATGAATACTTCTCCAGTTTTTGAGATAGATTGTTTTGCAAGATGAAGTCCATAGAGGATGGAACTCTTATCAAAAATATGTGAAGCTGGAGAATTGAGGTACTTCGGGAGAGTATCGGTGAGAACACGACCAGTAAAGGCAACGGTATGTCCCATTGTATTTGCAATTGGGAATGTGATTCGTCCAAAGAATTTATCTCTTGCCTCAGAAACGAAGAGTCCAGATTCAATAATAAATGAGGTATCAAAGCCAGCATTTTTGAGATGAAAGAGGAGATCACGAGGAGCCGAAGAATACCCAAGTTGGAATTTTTTGATGGTTTCTATTGATATCTTTCGATCTGTGAGATAGGTGAGGGCTGTATTATTTTCAGGAAGAAAAATAGCCTGATGATACCATTCAGTAGCCTCTTTATAGAGTTTATAGAGATCTTTTCATCGTTCACTTTGTTCTACTGAAAACTGAGTTTTCATCTCTATTCCTGCTTCTTTTGCAAGAATTGTAATAGCTTCACGAAAATCGATTTTTTCGATTTCCATAAGAAAATTGATGGGTCATCATCCTTTGCCACAAGAGAAACAATGAGCGATATTTTTACTTGGAGATATTACAAATGATGGACTTTTTTCATTATGAAAAGGACAGAGTCACTTATAGTTTACTCAAGCTTTTTTGGTAGATACATATCGATTTACGATATCAAGTATCTGGATGCGAGATTCAATATCTTGAGCAAGAGACATATTATTTTTTGATAACAAATTCGATATTATCTATATTTCATGATACTGCTGAATTCCAAAAAGGATATGAATTTATAGTAACTTC
>JABFSX010000001.1 GCA_013268835.1 Candidatus Altimarinota bacterium
TGTAGGTTCCTGTTGCACCTCCTGTAAAGGTAAGGTACTGATCGAGGATATTTGTACTATGATTGAGAGTGTAGGTATTCAGTGTATAGAATATCCTATTTCCTGACTTATCCAGAGAGATGATCTCCTTACTCGTTCCTCCTGCTACAGCATTGGCTCCGATGAGTCGAGCATATCCATCATAGATGTAGGACTTGGTAGCATCTCCGAGTATATCACTCGCATCATTGTAGGTGTAGGTAGGAACGAATATACTGGTTCCTGCATTGATGGACTTAACTACATATTAAGGAATAAAGATATGATTCTCTCAATCATTAACTTCTTTAGTTAAGAAGGGTAATCATCTCCATGAGAGTGAAAGAGATATAATAAAAATTAGTAATGTAGTAATTAATGCTACCTTTTTATAAAAACTCTCATTTCTATTTACCCAAATAGAATAAAACTTTAAAAGTAAAATTACTGTAAGTATTCAGTATGTGATTATAATTGTATTAAGCTCAAAATATGAAATCATATAAATATTAAAATATGCTAATGGTATAAACAAAATTATATCAAGTTTATATAAGAGAAATATTCAAAGCAATGAATCAGTTATTATTGAAAATAAAAATAATTTAAATGAATATTTTTCAGTTCATTTCTTTTTAAGAAAGAAATAATTCAATCAAAAAGATGAAAGAAAAATAAAAAAAGAAAGGATAAGGTATACTATGAGTATAGACATATAATAAAAATTATGTTATTAATTAAAAGGACGCATAAAGCCTTCTCTTTTTATAGGTATTGGCCAACTATTAACTGTATCATATATATCCCCATTTTCATATAGAAATTTAGTCGGGGCATAAGTGGTCTTAAATCCGTAATGATCTTGAATCTTTTTTCAAATTGGATTTTCTGTCGAATCCATATTTCAGGTATTACATGAATATAAACTCAGATAAGTATTTTTTAATCTTTTTGTTTGAGTATCAGCATCTAAGTTTTTATCTGTAATAAAACTATTTGGGTTAGACATAGCATCTAATGAGATTTCTCCATTGATGGCAATCGAATTAGGATTACCATGAAAAATAGCAACAATAGTTTCTCTTTCTTTTTCATTTATATTTTTATCAAAATCATCAAAATTTTTGATAAACTTATAATCAAATTTTCTATTTTCACTATCAAGTTGTTTTTTGATAGTATTAAATAATTGTCTTGTAGGAGAAAGATCTGATACATTAGTAATGTATCCTTTACTATCAAATATTGGTTCTTCTCCATCATAATCTACTCACAAAAGAATTAATATTTTCTCCCTCCCCATCCTATCCACATACTTGAGTGGTGAATTCGCTACATACGTATACAGATTCACTTGATCATTCTGTCCTATAGGGTCTCGTGAGATGAATCTACCAAGATCAGGAGAGTAGGTTCTGGCTCTGAGATAGTAGTAGCCTGCTTCTCTGTCGTATTCTCGTCAGGTGTAGAGTCTGGTATTGGAATACATCGTTCCTGTATAGGAAGTCAATGCTGTGAGTGTACTTCATGAGTAGATATAAGCTTTTCCGTATGCATTATAGATATACTTCTGGATAACTTGTCCTGTACTCGTAGATATTGCAATAATACTTCAGAGTTGGTTCGTGTGGTAGTAATACCTTACAGTAGTTTTACCTGTACTGGTAGGATTTACTTGTTGTTCTGCATCATAGGCAAGTACTGCATCAGTTCAGATACTATTGAGATAGTTCTTCTTGAGTGTGATGGGAGTTAAGGTTCAGGTTCCATTTACCAGTATACTCGTAGTCATATATTCACTCTGGATATTGTCTCCGTTGTAGATATATACAGTACTATTAATACTATTAAACCTATTATGATATATATAAACTTTTTACCAAATATGTCATGTATTTATATATATCTCTAAAAGACTCGCAACTAATACCAATAAAAATCATATACAAGTAAAGCTTGTTTCAGCTAAAAAATATTTTAATGTATTTCTTCTTTCAATAAAGCGTTCACGAAATAAAGTATATACCAGTATAAAAATTATATATATAATTTTTGAGGTAAAATTTTCAACAATAAAAAAAAGAATAAAAAAGAAAAGAATATCAAGTATAGTATGCTTACTTAAATAAGTAAATCATTTTTTGTAATAAAAAAAACGAATAATAAATACTCAAAATAAGTATATTCAGTAAGTTAGAATTAAGTCTAACCAAAAAGGAAACTCAGTGTGAATCATATATTTAAAAATTAATAACTAAATGTATTATACCTTCATAAATCAAAATAACGATCAGGAAGAATAGTCTTTCGTATATTTTGATAACCATCTTTCCTATTATAGAAATATCATTCTACCCTCATAGCTTCACTACCATATGTAACTACAAAATTATCTGGTGCCATAACCGTAGTTCATAATTGTTTTGCTAATAATTCAGCAATCGAGTTATCTCCATATCATGTTTCACATGACTCAAGATTAATTGGTGTACTAAATTCTGAATTCATACTAATCTGAGATACATTTTTCTCATTTAGATGTCAATTATCTCAATTTGAGAGCAACATTGTTCACGGAGTTCAATGAGCAATAATTATTATTTGTGAATAACTCATTTTTCCAATATTGATATCATCAAATATTGATTTAAAATGATCAAAATCACCTGCATCAATTTCTTGAATATTATCTTGAGAAACTCCATTTGATTCTAATCTTTGTCTTGTAATTTTTGTAGCATCTCGAACAAAACCATAATTTTTATTATTTGTTTCTACACCCTTAATTATCAATACAGGTTTCCCTGTTTTCCCATTCCTATCTGTATAGTTCAATGGACTATTCTTCACATACGTATACAGATTCACTTGATCATTCTGTCCTATGGGATCTCGTGAAATGAATCTGCCAAGATCAGAGGATTGGTATCTCGCTCGCATATAGTAGTAGCCAGTATCATTCTCGAACTCTCTTCCAGTGTAGAGCCTAGAGTTTCCATAGAGAGTTCCTGTGTAGGAACTCAGTGGAGTGAGAGTGCTTCACGAGTAGATATATGGTTTACCATGAGCATTGTAGGTGTACTTTTGAACTACGAATCCTGTAGAAGTACTTATGGCAATAATACTTCAGAGTTGGTTGGTGTGGTAATAATACCTACTTATTATCTTACCAGTACTCGTAAGACTGATTCCCTCTTCGTTGTCATACGCAAGTACTGCATCGGTTCAGATACTATTGAGATAGTTCTTCTTCAGGGTCAATGGTACAAGAGCTCCAGTTCATCCTATCTGAACATTGTAGGTCTTGTATTCCGAGAGAACATTGTCTCCGTTGTAGACATATACGATGATGTCTGGATTGGTAGTAGACTTGGAGTAGTCTATCTTCTCTATTTACAAATATTGAATAATATTATATAAATTGCCAAAAATATCATCAAGAAAGGAGTGATAATCATATAATGATTATATCATTAAGTGGATAATACCACTTGGTAAAAAATCAATATTTCAAAAGAATTTTTCGTTTAAGATAAAAAAAGATTCAAGGAAAAACAATCACTAAAGAAAGAACATATATTAAAATATAATCAATATCAGGACTAATTTTATCTATTAAGTATGCTACATACATAAATATTAAAATAAACACAATATCCGCACATGTATCATAGATATATCCATTCCAATTGATTTTTCTTTTTTCTAACCAATTTAGTAGTTTCAAAAGTAGTAAAGTACCTATCATTAAAATAATTGCAGTGTGCATATGTAAAAATTATGGATTAAATTTATTAAAACTTCCTGGCGTGAGTCAAAAAGTATCTCATACTATTTCATGTAGAAATGAGTATCCTAGACTGGACACAAATAACTCATTCTCATTAACGGTAACAAATCCATCTGGGGCAATAACTGGTTCATGGATTTGAGTACTTAGCTGTTGTGCGATTGAATTATCTCAATTTCATACATTACACGAAATTATACCTATTTCCCTATTTATAGATGCAGGTAGTGGTGTTATTTCTCATATATTTGTTGAGTCAACTCGAATATTTTTGTTTTTATCTATTTTCATTGCTGATTCGCTTCAATGTAATATATAAGTGACATGCCTATATTTGGTTGATTGTATTCATTCCTTAAAATCATCAATATCTTCCATATAGATATAATCTATATTTTTCTCCTTGATCCCTAGTCATTTTAGTCTAGCAATCTCATGAATCTTAGCTTTTTCCAAGACTGTAGAATCAAATATTCAAAACCTTCTACTTTCCTTTCATATTAATATCAATGCTTTTTCTCGTCCAAATCGGTCAGTGTATTTCAACGGTGAATTCGCTACATACGTATACAGATTCACTTGATCATTCTGTCAGATAGGGTCTCTACTCAGGAATCTGCCGAGATCAGGAGAGTAGGTTCTGGCTCTGAGGTAGTAGTAGCCTGTTTCTCTGTCGTATTCTCGTCAGGTGTAGAGTCTGGTGTTTCCATAGAGAGTACCAGTGTAGGAACTCAGTGGAGTGAGAGTACTACCCGAGTAGATGTAGGGTTTACCGTAGGCATTGTACGTGTACTTCTGGACTACGAGTCCTGTGCTTGTGGAGATAGCAATTACTGATCCAAGTTGGTTTGTGTGGTAGTAATACCTTGTGGTAATCTTCCCTGTACTCGTAGGATTCACTTGTTGTTCTGCATCATAGGCAAGAACAGAGTCGGTTCAGATACTGTTGAGATAGTTCTTTTTGAGAGTGATGGGAGTTAAGGTTCAGGTTCCATTTACCAGAATACTGGTTGTCATATACTCACTCTGGATATTGTCTCCGTTGTAGATATATACCGTAGACTCTGGATTGGTGGCAGACTTGGAGTAGTCTATCTTTTCTATTCTTCTTCCGAGGGTATACAAGATTAAAGTCAACCAAGTATAGCGAATATAGCAATAATCATAATTGCTAAAATTGCTCATGCAATGAAATACATTTTGTTACCCAATTTTAATTTAAAAAGAAATCGAATAATTAATAAATCAAAAAACATTATAAATCCTGTAAATAATAAACTTTCCAAAATATATAAAAGTACGCCTCCTATAAAATCGACATCTCATCCTTTGTAGAAAAATCATAAATAAATTATGGCAATAGGTAGATTGACTGATACATTTCCAAGAAAAAAATAAATTCCAGAAATCAAAAAAGACTTAAATTGCAGAGAAATAATCTGAATAGAAAACATAAAAAAAGAAAGTTAAAAAATTAATAAAGTGATTCTCCAATTCACCAATCAAATCATAAATTATTAGAATTCTCTAATTGGTTTTTCAGATCCTGATCATTACCACTTGCTCTTGTTAATATTGTTGATGCAAGATTACTACAATTTCAAGAATCCCAAAGTGAAGATTTTGAAAATATATTAAACTTTACTTTATGGTTCTCATTATAGTCTTTGTATTCATCATATATATTTTGTACGAATTCCCCATCTGTTAAAGTACTTGGAGTATCAAATTGAATGGAACTTTTTATGGAAGCAGGAGCAAGTCATCCCCATCATTTCCATTCTATTTTATCATCTGGATGATTAAATATCCCAGTTAATTTACGATTTACTTTTTGTCATCAGATTGTATAAGTACGAGTAATGCCCTTACTATCCTTTGAATCAATCATAATAAATGTATGAGTTCAGCCCATTCAAATAATATAAGTATTTAAATTTCTTGCAACTAAACTAACTGTAAACTTATTTCCATTTTTTATATCTTCGAGTAATTGTTTTTCTCGTCCAAATCGGTCAGTATACTTGAGTGGTGAATTCGCAACATACGTATACAGATTCACTTGATCATTCTGTCCTATGGGATCACGAGAGATGAATCTACCAAGTTCAGGAGAGAGGTATCTGGCTCTATTGTAGTAGTATCCAGTATCATTCTCGAACTCTCTTCCTGTGTAGAGTCTCGTGTTACCATAGAGAGTACCAGTATAAGCCGAGAGAGCGTAGAGACCATTTCCTATTGAGACGTAGGGTTTACCATGAGCATTGTAGGAGTACTTCTGGACTACGAGTCCAGT
>JABFSX010000022.1 GCA_013268835.1 Candidatus Altimarinota bacterium
TGGTCATCGATGGATAATTGATTTTTCTGGAATAATGCATGATTTGAGGGGATATTCGGTAACATAGTGGCATTCTTACGAGTATTTATCTTTGGTGCTGCCGTAACAATGTTTACTTGGTGATTTTTCAGCTTGATCTTATCGGGTGGCGATGATGAGAAGAAAAAGAAGGCAAAAAATCGAATTGTATATGGTATTATATCGCTCATTTTTGTTGGATTCGTAGGACTCTGGGGACGTCTTGTTGCAGTTGGTGACTTTGTAAACTATATACCAGCAGTATGAAAGACTATTTTTGGTGTTGCTATGTATTTTGTGGCCCCAGTGGTTATATTTATGTTGATGTATGGTGCATATTTTATGATTACTTCTGCTGGCAATGAAGAGCGTGTCAAAAAAGGAAAGACCATCCTCATCAATACAGGTATTGCGGTTGTTATTTTATTGACAGCCTTGAGCTTTATGACGGATCTTATTAAGTTTCAACTATAAAGAGTATTTCTAGATTGATAAAATCAATATTATTTCTATAATCCTTCCAATGGAAGGATTATTTTTTGTCATCGACCCCATTTGGTGGGTATGATCCCTATCAACTGTATCTCTTATGGTAGCAGTTTTTGTGGGAATTCTTTTTGCATATTTTTTGTATCGGAAAAATCACCATCGTATCATTGCTCCATGAGATGTAATAATGAAGTATGATTATCATCATATAAATCCAGCAGATGAACAATATATAGAAAAAACTCTTCAGGAAATACGAAAGTATTGTGCAAATAAGTATTCTCCAAAACACAGTTGGGCACATATACCTGATGATATCAAGGAATATGTGGACAATACTGATATAATTCGAATCATTGAGCTTCTTGAGGAGTATGAGTATACTGGAAAAATACTTGATATTTCAGAAAAAGAATTGATAAATAGGGAGTTAAGAGTATTTTTGCAATAAATATGTTTATAGTATCTTTTCCCATCCTAACTCTTCTTGTTCCAATAATTTTACTTATTTGGTATATTTTTTTTCGTGAAAAAATCGGAGTCATCTATCCAAATTTTCTTATCTGAAAATACCTCAAAACCCCAAAAAGAATATGGGTATTATGGTTCCTTAGATCTATATGAGTTGCCTCATTGGTATTTATTATAGCAGGGTTAAGTATAGCACAAACAAAGATATCCCAAGTGAAAATCCCACAAGATATTATGATAGTTTTTGATATTTCACTCTCTATGCTTGCAGAAGATATTTCCCCAAGTCGTATTGAAGTAGCAAGAAATATTGTACAGAATTTTATCTCCTCTCGAAAAGAAGACCGTATCGGATTAATTATATTTGCATGAAAACCATTTATTTCCATACCATTTTCCTCTGATTATAGAGGGATTTCAAGTATTGTTTCAGGTTTATCTCCCTATCTTATTCGTCAGGATCTTCCAGGTCTTTCTGGTACTAATATTGGTGATGCTCTCCTTCTTGCTAATATGGCCTACTCAGGATCCCAGAGTGCCTCAAAATCAATAGTACTCCTTACGGACGGGCGAGCCAATATCGGTATTGATCCAACTATATCAGCAAAAGAATCTGCAGAGCAGGGGATTCAGATCTATTCTATATGAGTAGGATCAATTAAAGGATGAGATCTTTTTTATACGGATTCAAATGGTCAAAAAAATTATTTTTATGATGCAAGTGGCAATATCTTGCAGAGTGATCTTGATGAACCAATGATGAAAAATATATCACAAATTACACAAGGAAAATATTTTCAGTGAGATAATAGGATTGAACTTGAAAAAGTTTTTTCAGATATCGAAAAAACAATTCCGAATGTTACTGAGAATAAAGTAGAAAATAAGATTATAGATATGACACCAGTATTGATAGTACTATGTATTATATTCCTCATTATAGAGCGATTATATCTGAAATATGTAATGAAAAAGTATTGATTGATATAGCTATAGTTGATTTCCAGAAAAAAATTTGCTTTTCTGGAATAATTCACTATATTTCACGCACATATTGTATGGATCGATAGCTCAGTTGGTAGAGCGCAGGACTCTTAATCCTTAGGTCCCGGGTTCGAGCCCCGGTCGGTCCACCATTGAAAAATCAAAAATTCTATCCGAAAGGATGGATTTTTTTTATTTTTTTGAAAAAGATATTATCCTTAATATACTAAGACTCATATTACTATACTTTTATGAAAAAATATTTTCTTTCTATTTTTATCTTTCTCATTCCTATCTCTTCTTTTGCAAATGAAATTCTCTGGCATGAGCCAAGGCAAGTAGAAAATATTGGATTATTCGCTCCAACAACTCCAAAAGAAACTCCATTTCCAGAATTGGGTTATTATGAAGATGCTATACGAACATATTCTATAGCATCGGTTTATGCAAAAGAAAAAAATATTTGAGATATACTGCTTATTATTCTTGGTAGACAGCCATATCGAGGCGATGAGCGGCTCTATATATATCGTACGAGTACTTGAAATACAGTATTGCGAGATGTATCAAATCAAATTGCAGAGAAATGGTTTATTACTCCTCCAGAGTTTCTTGCATCATTTAAGATATCCTCGCAATTGCAACTTCTCAATATTCCATGAAAAATCACTACAACGAATATTGGTGATTATATTCTAGAGTCTTTGCCACTCGATGAAACGCATCAGTATTCAACAGGAATATATGCATCTATTTGAACCTTCAATAATCCCATATCCCATAAAGATGAAACACTTTATGTAGAGACAAAAACAGGAAGTGCAAATGGTTTTTATATTAAGAGGATTGATGGTTTTATGTCACTCTATGCTCCAAAGCTCAATATCGAACATACTGCAAGACACATTCGGTGGAATGATAAAAAAATAAGATGATGAACCTATCTTGAACAAGATGGTGCTGTTTGTAGTATGTTTCCTCCAACCTCGCTACTAAAAATCAGTGATACACAACATGGAATACCGATGCTTGTTTGGAAGGATAGTGATTGACCAAAGGTTGAATGGATATCTTTTGATACAAAGAAGCTAAGAATCGTTGCAAGAACTACGACATGAAAAGCACTATATGCCCTAACAAGTGATGATCCAATATACCAAATATACTATGATAGTTATTTTCCAGAAAATACGAGTGGAAAAGTGAAACGTTGATTGGAAAAATTCATCCAATGAAGACCATTCCTTTTTTATAAAGATAGCCTTGGACGCTATATACTTCTTATAAATGAATCATATTATAATCAGATGCTTTGTGCTTAGTCTCTAAGCTGGGTATATTTTCAATATACAAATTCATCATTTTTTGATCTATTTTCAATATCAACGAATATAACGTAATTGTATTTTACTTTGTAAACCGTTAAGCATCTCTCATTTACGAGTACTTTTATCTGAAGTTTTTTTCAGATTCCTTATCTTCGTTATAAGTTGTGTGACTTTTTCTTGATTTGAACTCTGTAAATAAATGTTATCCTGTGATAACTGCGTTACGGCAAGGATAAAAGATTCTATCTCAAGGATATCTATTGCCTTGTACTGAAGTAATGCTTCCTCAGATTGAAGCAATCAGAGCATATGGAGTCATCTTAAGATAATCCATGTTTTATCTATTTTAGTAGCTAAAATAGAAGGAGCCCTAAGGAGTAAATCCCTAGAATCACTTTTATTTATAATAAATCTCTCAAGGAGTTTTACCTTTGGTAAAATATTATTTTCTATACTCAGACCGAGAATTGGTGGAAAAAGAGTTATCATCTTTATTGGATCTTTGAACTCTAATTTTCTAAAAGTATCTATTTTACCTGAAATATTTAATGAACTCAAATACAAAACAGAAGGGAATCGCTCAATAAGTATAATAGGATTTAAGAATCACATATTTTTCAATTCTTCTATTTTAGAAGTTAGATTTTCTAGTGAAAATCAAAGAATTGATGGTGCCATTGTTGTTAATCTTATAGGATCTTTGAATCACAGCTTATAAAGCTCATCTCATCTATTTCTAATAGAGATAACGCTATATCATAGTATTTGAGGTAAATCATTTATGAGTGTAATTGGATCTTCATAACCAATCTCTTTTAATGAATTAATCTTAGAATTGATATTCTCTAGATTGTATCAAAGAATAGACGGAAAGATCGATGCTATTTTTTTAGGGTTTTTGAGTCAGATTTTTTTATATTCATCTAATTTATTTCTTATACTCAAAATACTCAGTCATAAAATTGCAGGCGCTAGGGTAATCATTTTAACTGGATCTTGGAATCCAAGTTTTTTCATATCTTCAATCTTTTGTTTCATATTGGCGATACTCAAATGAAGGATCGAGGGATTTCTAGTAATCATCTTGATAGGATCATCGAAACCCAATTGTCTCATATCTTCAATCTTTGTAATTATAGATTCAATGTTAAATCCAAATATACTCGGTGCTGAGGTAATCAATCTGACCGGATCAGTAAATCACATATCTAATATCGCTCATATCTTTACTTCCATCGAAGTTCTTGTATAGAGAGCAGATCTTTGTTGTTGTAGTGAAATAATGAAATCCTGAGTAAATCAAATTGACAAAAGATAGGCAATTCTCTCTTGAATTCAGTCAGAATTTGCTCCAGCTTTATTGCTATCATTATCATTTATAATATCCACGGTATCGAGCATAGGGTATGAATCGAGTAAATATATATGTATATGATAATACTATATATTACATAAGTCAATTAAAATAAAGATACTTGATTTGAGTATCTTTTATGAGGAGAGAAATAATTATTGAATATATATACTTTGGTTATCTTTCAAATTAGAGTCTTAATGGATTATTTGGATACTTCGAGGGTAATTGAACATTCAGATCCTTGAATTAATTCTATTCATAGGGCCGTAAAAACGAATCATGGTTGATAGTTGAATCCAGTAGTATTTTTTTCGAGTATTCAACCATGGATTATTATTGTGAGTATAATTCCATTCCGTGTTATTTTCATCGAATTGTTCTTATATTCTATAGTATCTCATTGTAAATGCACTATTGGTAAGATATATTTCAGAGTTGCTTGAGTTTCTCCTAAAACAACTGTTTTGATGACTATATTTTTTCTAGCATCACCAGATACTGTATAGTTTATACTATACTTTAGTTCGTGTAATTCTGTTCATTCTATTTGGTTTTGAAAATAACCATCTGCTTGGTATATATATATATTCGAGCTTACTTCTTTTTGTATTTTAGCATCAAGACAATCGATGCTCTGATATTTTTTATTATTAACTATTGCTTCTAATTTTGGGGTTGCTGATATGAATGTATTCGGTGGATATGATTGCATATTGAATCTTTCTGGCATTACATGGTAATTGAGGCCAGCTGCTATTATAATTCAGAAGTCACTATGTCGAAGCAATGTTAGCGCTCCTCCTGATGCAGTCGATCCTGGTGCATACTGCCAATCATAGTCACTGATAGTAAATCTCCACTTTTCCGCATTTACAATACTAATATTGGTCATATTAGGTGAGAACTCTGAAAATTCATCAGGTACCATCATAGTTGAATCAAAATTCTGATTTTCTGTAAAAAGCTTGTGTTTTTTCGCGTACTCAAGTGACATAGCTATGTTTTTTGCATGACAGAATGTATGATGAATACAAGGTGGCGTATTTGCTTCACCATATCCAAGTCCACCATCTAAAATTCCGTTTCGAGTGGCTGCTGTTAATAGTTCAATATGTTTCTGATTTAGCTTGTGATACTTGGAATCATATTGCCCCATAATCATGAGCCCTAAAATTGGACCATCGGATGTTCTACTGCCATAATAGGTCCATTTATAATTCCGTGCACACCAACTATTATCGATTCCACCATCTTCCAAAATAAAATAGCTATGAGCCTCGTAAGATTTTTTTATTAACTCTAAAAGTAGAATATTAGAAGTTTCTTCTGCAAACTTTAGGAGATGTGGGAGAGATTCATCCAGATTATATGCGATGTCTATGGGGCGACATCATTTTTTGGAAACAGATAATTGAGGATATCATTCTCCAAAAAGGATTCCTTCTTCAGTAAAATAAGCAAAGAGCTCGGTGGCTAATGTATTAGCTTTATCCAAAAATTTTGTATCACCGAATACTCGGTATGCTAGAAATAAAGCATATGTCGCCGATGCTGGGTAATTGATATTACCAGTTGATATAGTGAATGTGTCGTATACGAAATCAGCAGTTTTCCGATAGTCGGACATCCACTCTTGAAGATCCTCATTTTCGATAGAATCACCAAAATCCTCTATTGTAGAGAGTACAGATATAAGGTTAAATACACTGATACCATTCCAATCTACAATATGAAGATCATTATTCCAGCTGCCATCGGGATTTTTCAGTCCATTTGTCCAAGAATAGAGGTTTTTTGCACTTGCATAATAACTATGATCTCCTGTATCAATATAGGCTTTAATAAATGGGTATATAGCATCAATACTACGTCAATGAACTCGTGAACAAGCGGGGCAGAGTATACCTCAGTTCAGACTTTCAATGGGGGAATTTATCTGAAGTGATTTCAAGGCATTAGTCCAATCTTGAAATAAGCTTTTCATAGGTTGTATCATATTATTTTTGGGTAAGGGATTGTAGCTGTTCTATTGTAAAGTCCATTCATCACTTGATGGATACTGATGTTGTTGTCTTTAGGAGTTCTCTTAGATGATCTAATCGTATTTCGGGCCCCTCCATCTTCTCAAGTATGGGTGCTGGTAATTTGCCATTAAATAAAAGGCATTCCCCCCATTGGGTCTTTGATATATTTTCATATGCTCGATATACGGCAGATTCCCAATTGAGATGTGATATATGACTAATTCAGTCTTTTAATTCTACAAATATAATCAAATCAAGTTTCAGTGGGGATTGTTCTGGATCAATATGCTGAATTGATAGTTCATCTGGATGAAAAAGTTGAAATCCAGTTACAGATATCTCATGTATCACGTTTGGTGAGATGAATTTATGGTATCTCATTACGTCTTCTTTGCGTATAGAGATACTCTGAGTCCCTCAGATTATCTCAGGTCATTTCCCTCAATTTCGTATGACAGTTCTATTATTGGAGATGAATTTGGCCCCGTGATGTAATACTAGATTTAGCATTACTCATGTTTTTCCAGATCCAGGATTACCTACAAATAATATACCTTTTCAGTTAAGGCTTACAGCAGAAGCATGAAATGCGATGAGATTATCTTCTTGATAGAGAATATCAAACATCTTATAGATAAAAAAGATGGTGTAGCCAGGTATACCCTGAGACCAGTCATCATATATCTCAAAATGGATACCATTTCTGATAATTTTTTGTTCACTAGATTGAACATGTATGATAATAAATTCATATAACATATTCTCCTCGTATTGAAGCAAGGTGGCTGCTGGTACTAGTGTATTCAAGAGTTTTGACTGTCATAGGAGCCCATAGGCTTCATATCATTGTGAAATGATCGCTATATTTTTTCAGAGTGAACTAATTCTTGCTTGCATGAGGATTGTTTAGTAATTGATGAATAATTCGTAGGATTGATTTAGTTCCATTTCCACGAAGCAGTATCGAAGTATCATTTTGGATATTTTCAGAGAAAGTGACTAATTCTCTAATAAAATATCTTAAAAGCTCTTCTTGAATTCAAGGTGCTGAAACTCAGAATTTACTATCAGCTATTACTTTTGCGGTTTTTCGTTGTTCGAAAATAGGAAGAGGTGTTGTATAGACAGGTATACCTAGATACATCAATTCTGAGATGAAGCTATGACCTGCAGTAGATATAGCTCATTTGGTATATGTGAGATGTTCCTCAAAGGTGGCATTTCCAATTGGATATGCATGTATGTTTGTAAGTTTTCGTTTTTCGATTGAATTCTGGAACTCTTGATAATAAGGGGAATATACAACAAATTCCTGATTGGGAATTTTAGAGACTATATCACATATTTCATCTGGTGGCTGACCAAATGTCATCATAGATGATTGATATAAGAGAATCAGATGGGGTTTAGTTTTTTTACGAAAATGGCGAATTTTTTGTATTTCGTGTTTTATAATTGGTGGAACTACCTGCAAGAATTTTGGAGGCTTGGTTCAAAGTTTAAAAAAAGAACATACCACTCTCTTTTCTGCTTTTGGGAAGAAAAGATCTAGTCTTCATTTTTCTTCTAGGTTTGAAAATCAATCTATTTCTTCATATGGTAGGAATGTGAATTTGCTTTGTTGATCAGAGGTCATAAGTGCGGTTCCTGTAGCGTACGCGAACTGTGCAGATATTGGTTCATAATCCGATATAATGAGATCTGGTTTTGCCCCAAATTCTATAATAGCTTGGTGCATAGCAGAAAAGTTTTTTCTGAATGCATCTCCATCCTGGTTTGTATGATTTTTGGCGCTTTCTAGAAAATCTATACCATTTTTATCACAAACTATCCATGGTACTGAAACCTCATGTATAGTGATTTCAGGAAAGTGATGAGAACAATAATCTGGTCATGCTCCAAAAGTAAATATTTGTAGATGATGACCCTCATACAACAATTTTTGTACGATATTCTTTTGTCGATTTAGATGTCCATATGAGATTCCACAGATGCCAAAAATAATTCGAGCCATATTTTTTTAAAGGTTATCTACTGTTTTGATGTCCAATAAACGAAAAGTTTCATCTAGAGCCATGAGAGCGCTATCACATATCTTATCAGCATTTTTTATTTTCTACTCACCGTTCAATACTCGATGTTTTGCATAGAAGGAATTCAGATATCTACAAAGACGTACGGTGGATTGGATAATAATACTCGGATTTACTTCAGAAACCCCTCTTTTTACAGATATGAGATGTTTTATTATTTCACGTGATATCGCAGGGAGTAGATCTTCACTATCATTATTTTCTGGTATACCTTCCAGTGATTGTCTAAGTTTATATATACGTATATAGGAATATAATGAATATACCCCCTGGAGTCAATTTATATCCTTTAATTGGTCTATGGAAAAATTGAGAGTACTTCGCATATTTGATTTGAGAATCTCAAATACGAGACAAGCATATGAAATTTTTGCTACACTACTTTGTTCCAAATCTGGATTGATTCATCGAATAGAAGTTTCTAACGTCTCCGTAAGATCTTTGAGATAGATTTTTTGTGCTGCATCTTTACCTTTTCATTTTACAACCAACATAGCATGATCAATAACTTCAAATTCCATATCTAATCCGAGAATTTTTTGGAGAATAATTTGAACTCTAGATATATGTTCTAGTTGATCCGAAGAAACAACTAAACAGAATCGAGAGTGTCATTGTAAATACATCTCATAATAAAATGCGATATCCCGCAACAAATACGTTTCTTCTCCAAAAGCATTTAAGAGTGTTAATATTTTGGAATTAATTCAAATGAAAGATATTCATCGTTCATCGATTTCTATATAGTTTTTCAATAATTCTAAAAGTTTTTGTGTTGATTCGGAATGTTCATATTGATTATGTATAACATGAAAGCTCATACCTAGATTTTCGAATTCTTTTGTAAATGAAGCTTCTGAAATATGTGTTAGTTCATTAAGCGCAGCAATATGAGTTGGATTATTTTCTCGAATACTACGCATAGTATCTATTATTTCCATTCCAGTCTGAGTAGAAAAATCAACCCCATCTTTTATCTCACTTCATTCCGCAATCATATAATGTGAAGATAATTTATTACGTAATGAAAAAATATCGGTTTCTGATAGGGGAGTACCGTTGGATTTTTCTTTCATATATTGGTAAACCACTTTTGAGCTCTCTACACCCTTATTACATATAAGGGTATTTTTAGTAATATGAGCTCCAGAAGACATGAGTAATTGACTCACTACATTTCCAGTTATTACGTTTCGAACTACTCCTACTCCTGGTCTTTTTACGATATCTTGCCCATAGTATTCTACGAATATATGTGATGCACTCTCCTCATTGTTTTCAGGTAATAAAACAGGAGCTAGAAACATCTGATCCATCAAGTTAATAATATAGGTATCATCAAAAATGATATTTATATATCCATTTTCTATTCAGTAAGTGGATGGGATATGAAACCTTTCTAGTACTTGTAGTACGGCAGCCTTAATTCTCTCAATATGAACCCCAGCAAATATACAAAGATCACCATTTTTACTAAAAATTTGCACTTTAGATTCTTCAATACCAATGATTTTGGGAAGTTCCTGTATGAGTTGAATATACTGCACAGGAAGTTTTTCAGCTGCTTTATTCATATGAATATTTTTTAGATATACTGTTTATCTGTTTCCCATTGTAGATATTTGAATTTTTGAATTTGATACATCTTTGCGATATATCCATACTTTTGAATGAGTATCATAGTATTTTACTTGTTCTTCGTGATCTGATCACATGATAACAATCGTATTTTCGTCCATTCACCAACCAACTAATCATGATTTTAGAGTATATTTTTCCAATAGTTCCTGTTCTCCATATTCTGAAAAATGAGCCGTACCTAAGACATTAGGAATATATCATAATCCAGTATAACAGCGTACATTTTTCGAGTTTCGGATACTTTCTGATAGAAACCGCTCGAAAAAAATCAGGGCTCAAGCACTCCTACCTACAATAACTTTTTTTTCAATTGCAGAAAGGAGTGCTGAATAAAAGCCATTTTTTCGAATAGCTCTAAGAAGACGTAAGGTGTATCATCAGCCTATATATATGATGTCTGCTTCGTCTATTTTTTTTTGATATGTAGCAATATCCGATAATTCCGAGTAAAGAAGCTGGGAAATCTCAAAATCTCAGATTTTTGAATAACAATCTATTACTTTTTTGAGACCATAATCACCATCATCGATATTGGTAGCAAAGGGGATAAAAAGGATTTTTGGATTTTTCTTTTGACTGAACTCGATAATATCGAGTTCTATAGCTCTAGTTCTATCATCGCGTAATGATACCCCACCAACGAGTATTAACATACAAAAAAGGATTATATTCTTTCTAAAGTCTGAATGTTACAGATTCGTAGTACATTTTCCATAGTCTGTATGAATGACTTGGTAATAATAAGTCGATGTGGGAAGTTTCACTTCAGAATAGGACAAGTACTATAAAAACTATTGAATGTATTGGATAAATTAAACATATATTCAGCGAGTGCTTCTGGTGCACTCATCCGTGCTGCATCAGCTAGGATATCTGGTAGATCGATCATTCGTTTAAGAAGAGTAACTTCGATATCTTCTAGTTTTCATTCTGCTGCATTCATCGTTACTGAATCAATATTACTCTTTGAAATAACGCTTTTTGCTCGACAAAGTGTATATAGAACATAGGCTCCACCGCTTTCCTCGAATTTTTGAGCTGTTTTTTCAGGACTATGACTCACGGTAACATTCTCTCTTTTATCTTTACGTATATCATTAAAGATAATCGAACCGACTGCGAGTTTTTCGGAAATATCCTCAACTTCTTGGGGCGTAAATTCATTAGTGTCAGTATATTTTTTTTCAAAATATTTTTTTACATGCTCGATAAGTCACATAATATCAGAAGTACCATCACGTGATGAAAGCTTTTTCTTGGTATCTTCATCGACATAGAGTCCGAAATATAAGTGACTCATTTCTGGTGTATTCAACTTTGGATATACCTCTTTAAGGGATGCAAATAGATTATTGAAATGATCAGACTGTTCTTTTCCTACAATATAGACAATCTTGCTCGGATTGAATTCATTGATACGGAAGAGCAGAGCAGCCAGATCTCTAGTTGCATAGATGGTATTTCCATCTGCCTTGAGGACTACATATCGTCGAAATCCTGGAAGTCGTATTACATAAGATCCAATATCATATTTGATTTCTTCTGACAGTGTAGCGAATTCTTTTTCACCAATCTTAGATTCAGATAGGCCTTGGCGAAGTTCTTCTATATCAGCTTCTGCCGCTTCTTTGGTATAAAAAAGAGCTAATCCATTTTCACAGAGAGAATGTACAAGATCACGTCATCGTTTTCCAAAAAAACTTTCTCCTACAGTATATTCTGGAGATACTGCTAGTTTCCGATAGAGTCTATCAAAATCATCTAAACTGTATTTTACGAACTGCTTCCAGAGTCTATACTCTTCTGGCTTTCCGGCTTCAAGATTCGTATGTCTTGTATTCGCTTCTTTTGCGAATGTAGAAAATAGGTCTGCAAATTCGGCTTGTGTTTCAAAATAACCATAGTAAGTTCGAAGTTCTTCTATTTGTTCCTGTGTTAATTCTTTGAATTTTTCAGGTTTTTTATAGAGATCCTCTCCCTTTCGGAACATAAGGTATATGGCATATAGCATATCATTTCAAGAATCATATTCTGGCAAGATATCTTTCCATTTGATATATCAATGAATCATAGTACCGTATCAACCAAGATCATTGATATGATTCATACCGTGTACGGCATATCCAGTTGATTTGTAGATTTGATGTAATGCTTGTCAGATTATACCAGAACGCACATGACCAATGTGGAGTTTTTTCGCAGTATTTGGACTTGGATAATCGATAATTACATTTTGATCCCTAAATACATCGCTTTTCCCAAAATTATCGCCGAGAGTTAGAATATCTGAAGATAATCCCATAAGAAAAGTATCATTTATTCGAATATTGAGATACATTCCTTTCGATTCAACTCCTTCTATTATACCATCTGTAGCAAGATGACTTGTTTCTACAGTTCTTTTTAATCATGGAATTATCTCTCATACATACTTCTTAAATCCGATTTTTTTTATCAGATTAGGTATTTTGATACAGTAATCGAATCAGAAATCTCCACGACTAATCGAAATGACCTCTATTTCTAAGTCTGGCATAGAGAGTGCTTCGCAAACTATTTTCAATAAAGCACCCTTAAGTTGATTTATTCTATAATTCTCAGCTGAAATATATCCTTCAGTGATACGATTTGCAGTTATATCTGCACGAATACGGATTACATCTTCAAGAAGTTGTTCATTATGCAATTCAAGTAAATTATCTTCAAGGAGCGCAGTAGTATTCTTGGATACTTGTACGGAAAAACTTTCGGATTTTATTGGCTCTCTAGGACTTCAATCAATAGCTATATTTGGTGTTTCTACTATGGAATGTACATTAGATTGAGTGGCCATAATTACTTAAAATTTAAGATATTACTACGTTAGTAATAAATCAGTACTAATATATAAATAATATCTATGAATATTTTTTTGTCAAATATTATAACTCTATTAAGCTGTATTCAATTTTATATTGAAATATGTATTATTTTTTTACATATACCTATATTTGATATTTTTATCAAAAATATATAGTAAAAATTTGCAAAAATATATAGCTTGATTATACTGTATGTATGAGTAAAATTGAGAATTCAGTTTCTGACATTTTCGTGAAAAAAATCCTCACAAATATGTGAAAAATCCTCACTAAGAGTGAAATATTGGAATATTGGCTCCGATCTGGTGGCTCGCAAACAAGACTGAGCTATGCAATGAATATCCTTCTCGGGAGGAAAATCGTGGAACGAGTGGCAAGTGGAGTATATATTGTTACGAGTGAGATGACTCCTCTTCATATTGGAGATCAATACTGGAAGATTATCAATGCTCTGATTCAGGTACATTCTCCGAGTGGAGGTATCATTGGATGAGAGAAGGCACTCGAGCTCCATCTTCATAACTACTCTATTCCTGAGATACTGATTATCTATACTCGTGATACCGCTATGCGAATACGCCTTATAGATAATCGGGAAGTGCATTTTCGTACACTAGTATCTGGTACAAAAACAGGCAAAAAAAATCTCTGGCGAACCATCGGAGATCATGCGATCTGGATAGAAATACCTGAGAAAATTCAATTATGTGGAAAGGAATTGGCTCTACTTGAGTCGCTCTCATTACGCCAGCATGATAATGGTATAGAGGAAGCGAATATTGTTAGATTTCTGAGAACTTTTCATCGTCAGATTGATCGACAGATACTCTGAGAACTATCCAGGTATCGATATATTCGTCCTTTGAATCGACTCCGCGTTATTTGTCGTGATCTCTGATATGAAGAAGTCTATATTATGACTCGAGAGATTATTCGGAATGAGTGAGGAGGCTGTTATCTAAATCTTTAGGAGTTTCATCACTAAATTTGTATGAAGGACATCCCATAAGATAACGAAAGCGGAGTCGAGTTTCTTTTGTAACCCGTAGAGGAGGATTTATATTTATTCGAGAACCATTTGATTCAATACTACTAATAGCTTTTCCTATAAGTTCTTTGAGGCTGATACTTGCATTTTTATTGTTATTAGGATATCCAATATCATTTATTTTAACAGGTAAACCAACACCAGGATTGCCGGATGTATTTTCGATAAAAAGCGTTGGGGGTTGAGTTGAATTTACTGTCATATTTTTTATAAAAAAATGCAGTGTAGAAAATAATGGTTCTCTGTCAAAAGTTTTTTTGCTTTTTTTATATTTTTACCTATGATGCAGACTTATCAATTCAATACATGAAGCTTCAAAAATACCTTGCACATGCTGGAATCTGCTCTCGCCGAAAGGCTGAAGAGTATATCGATAAATGAATGGTAACCGTTAATGGGGTGGTTGCTCATATTGGCCAAGTGATCGATCCAGGGGTTGATGTAGTCAAGTTCTCAGATCAGGTTATCAAGGATCAGGAGAATCTTGTATACTATGTTTTCAATAAGCCTCGTGATATTGTGACGACTTGTCTTTCATGAAAAGATGATGAACAAGGGATTATGGATGTGGTAAATATACCAGAGAGGGTATTCCCAATAGGAAGATTAGATAAGGAAACTACTGGTCTCATAATCCTCACCAATGATGGGCGACTCTCGAACTATCTGATGCATCCTCGATATGAACATGAGAAAGAATATGTGGTGGAGGTATATGGAAAGATCGAAGATGAGGCTATCGAAAAGATGAGAAAATGAGTCCGTATCGAACTCAAGGATAATGGTTCTCGGACTCGGATTATCCGAAGAGTAGAAGGGAAGGATACTGTGATCACTCGAAAATATACTACAAAACCTTGTGAGATTACTCGCCTCTCTTCATCGAAGTTCTCTATCACGCTTCGTGAATGAAAGAAT
Source organism: Candidatus Altimarinota bacterium (assembly GCA_013268835.1). GTDB lineage: Bacteria > Patescibacteriota > Gracilibacteria > BD1-5 > UBA2023 > JABFSX01. Next base: position 15,233 of record JABFSX010000022.1, read on the forward strand.
CGACAGATCCGTCGTATGGTTGCAGCGGTGGAATATGATGTCAAAAAACTCAAACGAATTCGAGTAGAGAATATTATGCTCTGAGATCTTGAGGAAGGGCAGTGGAGGAGATTTACTGAATCTGAGAGACAATGAGTTCTTGAGAGAATCGGAACAGAAGAGTAATAAATAAAAAATCTAGCGAAATGCTAGATTTTTTTATATAATATTACTTTTGAAGTCTTTGCATTACTTCCCGAGGAAGAGTAATAGTATCTCACTCATCAAGGGGTATTCCAATTTGTTCAAGAATACTATTTACTCTTGATGGGGAAACTGGAGGAATAGCTTGAGAGTGTGATAATCCACTTTTAATGAAATGATAGCCAATAGGAGCTTGTTCTCAGTGCATAAAAGAAAATGTTAAAAAGTGAAATTATTATAATATATAATATATGTATGTCAAATTTTATTTTGAGAATATCTTCTTTGCTCGGAGTTTTGCCTCGATCGTTCATTCGATTTCGAGACGATCACGGAGGAATATATTTCATTTCTGCGCCAAGATCGAGAGGACAAGTTTGTCATCATACTCAAGACGGTGACTGAAGTCATCTACTGTCATAATAGCGTATTTCACTTTTTTTCCGAAGAATGTCTTCTCAAGGAAGTTGTTGAACTCGATTTTATCGAGTTCACCAATGATGAATATGTCTACGATATTGTTGGTGGTCTCATTTCGGAAGTTGAGTACTGCATCAGAGATAGTAACGAGATCGAGGGTTTTTCGTCATTTGAAGAACTCTCGTACGGGCTTCATCACGTCATAGCTCTTCATAAACATCTCAATAAGCTCTGGGTATATCAGAGAATTATGATTCATCTGATAATATTTTTTCTTGTTTTGTTCGTATGACTTGAGGATTCCGAGAGCTTCAAGATTCATGAGTTCTCGTCTGACAGCATTGATCTGCTCATCTACATCACGACAGAGCTCACGAATAAAAAAACCCGTATTTGATCGGGCAACAACATCTTCGATGACGAGTTTTTCGAGGAGTTTGACTCGCGAACGCGAGCCGAAGAGTTTAACGAGATCCACGATTGAATATATAGGAAAATAACTGACGATTAGTATATGAGAAAGAAGTGTAAAAGCAAGAAAAAATACCCTAGAATCTGATAGGAAAGCGGATGATACAAAACTCTGATTTTTGTTCGCTTTTTTCTCTCTTTTCTATACACTCTTTTCTCAAATATTATACTTATGGCACAACTCAATCCACAACAACTCGATGCTGTCGAAACTATTCTCGGACCTCTTTTGATCAATGCTGGAGCTGGTTCTGGGAAAACTCATACGATTACGGAGCGAGTTGTTTCGATGATTCATCTGAAGGGGATTGATCCACGTTCTATTTTTTGTGTGACATTTACGAATAAGGCAGCCAAAGAAATGCGAGGGCGTATTGCCGTGAAGCTCTGACTCAATCCTGAGTGACTCAATCCATTTCGAGAGCATCGACTCCCGATGGTGGGGACATTTCATTCGACAGCTTCGTTTTTTCTTCGGATGTTTATCGATCGTGTTGGATATGGGAAAGATTTTGTGATCTATGATTCCGATGATTGTCTCAAGGTAGTGAAGGAAATCATGAAAAAACAGAATATTGATGATAAGGAATTCAATCCGCGGAGCGTCCACTCGATGATCTCTCAGACAAAGTGAAAATGAATGACACCAAGCGATTTCTCTGTAACGGTGGATTCGTATTTTGGTTCTGTGGTTCTGGAAATATACAAGGAATATGCAGGTCGACTCCGAGCGGATAATGCTCTTGATTTTGATGATCTCCTCCTCTTATTTCGTCAGGTACTTGATCTTCCAGATGTTCTCGAATACTTCCATAATCGATTTCAGTACTTTATGGTGGATGAGTATCAGGATACCAATCTCCTCCAGTATGAGATTGTAAAGATGCTCGCAAGTAAGACTAAGAATCTCTGTGTGGTAGGGGATGATTGGCAGGGAATCTATAGTTGGCGAGGAGCTGATATCGAGAATATTCTCTCATTCAAAAAAGACTATCCACAAGCGAAAGTCATCAATCTGGAGGAGAATTATCGTTCTACGCAGGTGATTATCGATGCGGCGAATGCTGTGATAAAAAATAATACCAATCAGATGAAGAAGACACTCTTCACGAGTAATCCAAAGGGTGAAAAGATCATAATTCTCGAGTGAATCGATGAGAAACATGAGGCGGATCTCATCACAAATACTATCAGAGATAGTGAAGCAGAGAACTATTCTGAGTTTGCTATCCTCTATCGTACCAATGGACAGTCACGACTTCTCGAAGAATCACTCATCCGAAAGAATATCCCGTATCGGGTATTTGGTGGAGTGAAGTTTTATGAACGGAAAGAAATCAAAGACATTCTTGCATATATTCGCATTATATTCAATCCACTGGATTCGATGGCACTAAAACGTGTGATCAATGTACCAAGTCGTAAGATTGGGGAGAAGTCTCTGGAGAATTTTATGGAAATATTAGAGAGAGAACATCTCTCGATCGCTGAAATGGTAGAAAATGAATTCCTTCTTAATTCCATAACTGGAATTGGTGCCAAGTGACTCCAAGGATTCAGTTTTCTCTACAAGTGACTTCGTGAGTTCTCGAAGACAGTTTCAGTGACGGAACTGATGGATAATATTATCAAACGAACGGGGTATGAAGCATATCTCAAGGCTGAATACGCCGAAGAGGAATTCGAAGGAAAGATGGAGAATCTTGCGGAGTTCCTCAATATGGCCTCTCGCTACGATGGACTCATCTATCCTGAGAACCTTGCGAGTTTCTTAGAGGATATTGCTCTTATTACTGATCAGGATCGCGATCAGGAGGATAAACAAAAAGAAGATACTGGATTTGTATCACTGATGACGATTCATCTCTCGAAGGGATTGGAATATCCTCAAGTATTTATTGCTGGAGCGGAAGAGGGGATTTTTCCTCATTCTCGGACTCTGGTGGATTCGAGTCAGCTGGAAGAAGAACGTCGATTGATGTATGTGGCTATCACTCGAGCGAAGCATCAACTCTATATCTCACGAGCTCATGAGCGGTATACATTTGGGAACTATAGTGCCAACCCCAAGAGTCGTTTTGTAAAAGAGATCCCCGTAGAATTCCTTGAAGTAGAAAATAATCGTGGATCAGCTCAGAGTATATTTGGAGGTGGTGCCAATGGGTTTTCGAGTTTTGGAAATATGTTCAATAACTCTGAGAAGTCTCCAGGTTCTTCGGCATGAAATGGAAGTGGAAGTTCATTCCAGTGATTCTCGAGTACTATCAAGCCAAGTATATCGAATAAAAAACACTCGGCTTCGGATTTTGCCACGTGAAATCGAGTAAAACATGCTCAATATGGAATTGGAACGATTGTAGCGATTCGTGATGCGGTTGCAGATATTGCATTCTCAGGACTTGGCATCAAGAAGATGAATGTAGAGATTGCTCCAATAGAAAAAGTCTAGCTAATTGCTAGACTTTTTTGAGGGTATTTATCCAAAGAAACCAGTACTTTCATCTTTTTCTCATTTTTTTCGAAGTTCCATGAGATAATCCTTGAGTCGTACAGGATCTTTTACATGTTGTGTGAGAGTTTTTCCAGTGATCTGACCAGAACTATGAAGATCGATCATTGCTTGTTGCATCATCACTTGTCCATCTTGCTTTCCAGTTTCCATCACGGAGTAGAGATGACTAATGTTTCCGTCCATAATAATGTTTCGAGAAGAATCTGTATTGATAAAGATTTCTCTTGCAACTACATTTCCTCCATTTTCTCCAGCCTTTGGAAGAAGAATCTGTCCGATAATAGCAGAGAGCACGAGAGCAATCTGGATACGAACTTGTGATTGCATCTGAGCAGGGAAGGTATAGATAAGTCGATCAAATGCTTGAACTACATCATTGGTATGGAGGGTCGATATCACAAGGTGTCCAGTTTCCGCAAGAGTCAGTACAGCAGATATTGTCTCTTGGTCTCGCATCTCTCCCACTACGATGATATCTGGATCTTCTCGCATTGCATCACGAATCGCTTGATCAAAGGTAGAGACATCTCTACCAACTTGTTTTTGATGTATAAGGCTCTGATTGTTCTTGAGAATATATTCCACTGGATCTTCCACCATGATAATATGCTTGTGTTTATTCTTGTTGAGGTAGTCGATCATAGCAATAACAGAAGTAGTTTTTCCACTACCAGTACCTCCTGTAACAAGAATCAATCCTCGATCCTCGTTGAGGAGCTTGAGAACATTTTCATTGAGCCCAACACTCTCTGCAGTTGGGGTATTTTTTTTGATAGTTCGGAGCGCTATAGCAACTCCGTCATTATTTTTTGATACATTAGCACGAAAACGAGTCCCCTTATATTGATAGATAAAACTAATCCCTGTTTTTGTATTTTCGATTTTTTCCTGATTTAAAAGTGGATTCATATAGATTACCAGGGAAATGATATCATCATATGATACAATCCCAAATTGTGTAATCGGAGTGATCTCTCTATTGGATTCTCGGATATATGGGTAGCTTCCACTCCCAATATGCATATCGGTGATCGTATTGGAGATGACGATGTCGACAAATGTTTTGAATTTGTCCTCGAGTTCGGCGTTCATAAAGAGTATGATTATATAATAGTAATCGTATATCTTTTATAGTAGCACAAACAAATTTTAAAATCAAATAATCGTCTATTTTGAGCCACTCCATATGATGCTTCGCATCGAAAGTGATCCCATTACGATATCTGGTGTCAAAAACTGAACCATATCATCTGGATTGGTAGCTCCAAGAAGAGGAAAAAGAGGAAGGAGATGATCATAACTTGGATGAGCCAGTCGAGATATATTTCCCCATTCTTGAAAATGAAGAATAGATCCAAAGTCATTATTTTTTATAAGAGTTTCGATTTTTTTATCGAATTCTTGAGCCCATGGATGTTGAGTTTTTCATGACCAATCGATCATCCCAAGGTTATGTACAATATTTCCACTTCCGACGATAAGGATTCATCGTTCCCGAAGAGCTGAAAGTTCTTTACCAATAAGAAAAAGTGACTCCGGTGATGCAATATAATCAAGACTCATCGATATTACTGGGATATCTGCATGGGGGAAAAGATGTAATAGTATCGACCAGGACCCGTGATCGAGTCATCTCGTTGGATCTTCTTGGATTTCCAGGGATGTAGTGTTTTTTATATGATTTTTGATTTCTTCTGCAATACTACGAGATCCCTTGGCACGGTATTCTACCTTATAGAGTTCATCAGGAAATCCCCCCATATCATAGATCATCGATGGATGTTCACTGGTGGATATCCGAGTTTCTCCTGAGGTGATCCAATGTGCTGAGAGCATCAGGATAGCCCGTGGCTTGGAAATAGAGTTTCAGATTTTTCTCCAGCTCTCGCTGTATGTATTTGTTTCGATAGCATTCATGGGACTTCCATGTCCGATGAATATGATTGGCATTGTTTGCATAATATGTTTCTAATTTAGATTATGATTCGAGACTTCCCATCTTTCCAGCATGAAAATCATCAAAGGCTTGTTGTATTTCTGCTTCAGTATTCATAACGAATGGTCCATATTGAACAATTGGCTCATCAATAGGCTTTCAAGCCATAACGAGAACTTTTGTGATAGAGTCAGATTGCAATAAAACACTAGTTCCAGATCTTGAAAAGTGAACAATATTTCCATTTTCTATTGTTTTATCATTTGCTTGAATTTCTCATTCTGCTACAAGGAGCATGAGGGTATAATTTTCTGGAATATTGATCTCAAGAGATCCCTTAGAGTCAAATCGGATATCATAGAGCTCTACGGGAGAAAAAGTTTGTGCAGCTCATCTGGTTTTTCAAAATTCTCCTGCTATTACTCGTACTCGTCCTCCATCAAAAGGTACTTCAGGAATATTTTCTCGTGTGAGTGCTTGATAACGAGGAGCAGTCATCTTGTGTTCTTTTGGGAGATTGACCCAGAGTTGAGCCACATGCTGTATTCCTCCTGTTTTCGAGAAGTTTTCTGTCATGAATTCATTGTGAAGGAGTCCACTTCCAGCCGTCATCCATTGGACTTCATCAGCTCAGATAACTCCACCATGACCCGCCGTATCCTGGTGTTCTACTTCTCCAGAATAGACAATCGTCACGGTCTCAAAACCTCGATGAGGATGAAATCAGACTCCTGGACGATGTCCGTGTTGTGGAGGAATCTGCCAAGGAGTGTTATAGTCGAGCATAAGGAATGGACTGGTGTCATTCGACATCTCACGACCATATCCAGGAATGTATTGTGATACACGAAAACCATCACCAACCATATGATGACGACGAGGATGTTCGATTTTTATAATATTTTTTTGCATACCCATATGATATGCTAGTTTTATTTTAAATCAACTTTATTTTATAAAGTATAAAATAATTATAATCCATATAACAGCAATCACAGGGATCCAGGTTTTAAAATTCTGCTTTCCAGCCTTATGATACATTGGCCAGATCATCCCAAGCCAGATTCCAAAAACTCCACCAAAGATCGCAAATAACCAGAGAGTCTTCTCAGATATCCTCCACCACTTGTAGATGGACTTGAGTTTATCCACACACATCACCAAGTATGCAAGTGTATTGATAGTAAGAAGGCTATAGAGTAAAAACTGATTCATAATTATAGGGGAGAGGAGATATCACCAGAAATATAGTGTCTTCGGCAGAGAGAGACATAGGACTCATTACCACCAAGTTGAAACTGTTCTCCTTCTCGAACTATTTTCCCGTTCATAATACGAGCATTGAAGTGTGCTCGCTTGCCACACCAACATACCGTCGGAATCTCCTCGATGACATCAGCAATCTCAAAAAGTCGCTTTGATCCAGCAAATAATTCACTCTTGAAATCAGATCTAAGACCATAACAAAGTACCGGTATTCATTTTTCATCGGCAATCTGAGCAAAGAAATCTACCTGATTCTTTGTGAGAAAGTGTGCCTCATCAATGATTATGGCATCTATATGAGATATTTTTGAGTCAAAATCTCGAATAAAATCCTCTACAATTCCACATTCTGCTTCGAGTCCAATTCGAGAACGCAAAATATTTTCCCCATCTCGAGTTTCTGCTCTGGGCTTGAGAAGAATTGGGTTTTGTCACTTTTCGAGATAGTTGTACCGTACCATGAGTGTATTCGCAGTCTTGGAGCTTCCCATAGCCCCATAGCGGTAATAGAGTTTTGCCATATTAGTTAGTTAGATTTGATTTCTGAGAAGACTACTTTTCCATTTATCGGTTTCATATCCATCAATTCTTACGATTTCTATATTCGGGAAGAGTTCATGGATCTTATCTTCAGGAACTCGTTGGTCGTAGCCAAATGCGAGTATATCAGGTTGTATCTCTCTGATAGGAGCGAATATATCAGTCTCATTTCCGAGCATAACCGTAGCATCTGGGAATGATTTTTGTACATTATTGAGCCGTTCCACCTCCGAATGAATCGGTTCTCTTCATTTTCCACTCGATACTCGGTGATCTCGGGCGATGATGATCGTCATTTTTTTTGCATATTTCTCTGCTTCAGAAAGATAGAAAACATGTCCAGGGTGGAAAATATCAAATGTACCAAAACACATCACTTGGTCAAGTTGCTTGTCTGGAGTAGTTCCTTGGGTGCTATTGATGCTATTTTTCGCATCTGGAAGAGGAGAATCAAGAAATGACATAATACAAAAAGAAGTCAAATAGAGAAAAAATGCTGTATCTGAACACAAAAGGTGCACAAATTTTAAAAAACTTTTGACAATAGGTAGTGGAAGGAGTACATTCTATCACACAATATCTTGTATATCTATGTGATACGTCGTCTCATTTTCATCTGCACTGTAGTCGGCCACCACTATACGGATTCTCTTCCAGTTTCCAAGTGTAAATGAGGTCGATTTTTTATTTTTCTTTTTAACTTTTCCATATGGCACTCTCGACTATTCGTCGGCGTAACGGCGAACTTACAGAATTTGATCGGACTCGTATCGAAGATGCGATCCTCGCAGCTGCAACAGCGGTCAATGAAGCTGATAAGTCATTTGTTCCTGTAGTGACAGATTTTATTATCAAGGATCTCGACCATGTGTATGGTGAGATTTTCACGAATCGTATCCCATCTGTTGAGGATGTTCAGGATATCGTAGAACGCAACCTGATGAAGTTCAACAAGTTCGAAGTTGCGAAACAATATATTATCTATCGTGCTACGAAGCAGGAGGAACGTGTCGAGGCGCATGTGAAACTCGTGAAAAAGTTCGAGAAAAATGGATTCAAAGTAACCAAGTCCAATGGTGGAAAGGAAGATTTTGACTTCGAAAAGATCGAAAAGATGTTCAAGATGGCCGTAAAAGGATATGAAAAAGAGTGTACGTTCGATGATCTTATGGAAGCATTCAAGAAAAATATCGTAGAAGATATGAAGACTTCAGATATCGCAAAACTCCTCGTGAAGACGTGTATCGATCTCGTAAGTGTGGAGAATATTCACTGGGAACATATTGCTGGTCGTCTTGCTCTCTTTGATCTCTATAAAAAAGCAGGAAAAAACCGCAGTATTGCTCAAAAAGATATCTATACCGGAGATTCGTATCTCGCATTTTTCAAAAAATATATCGAAGAAGGACTCTACTACAAGGACTTCATGAACTATTATAGTGAGGCAGATATCAGAAAAGCTGGTGAACTCCTTGCGAAAAAAGGGAAGTCAACGGATATGAGTTATGGATATACAACCGTTCTCTCTCTTGCAAAACGCTACCTCCTCAATCCGAACAAGTACGTTCGTGAGCTTCCACAGGAACTCTATATGTCGGTCGCACTCTTCTATGCGATTCCTGAAAAGGCTGAAAACCGTCTTGCATTCGCATTTAAGGTGTATGAATACTGTAGTGAGCAGAAGATCTCTCTGGCAACTCCAGCACTCATCAATCCTCGTACGAATTGGCATCAGCTCACGAGCTGTTTCAAGCTCAATATCGGTGATGATCTTCGTTCGATCTATCACGGAATCGAGGATATCGCTCAGATCTCCAAATACGGAGGGGGAGTAGGAGTCTATCTCGGTCATATTCGTGCACAAGGAGCTTCTATCCGTGGGATCAAGGGGGCAGCCGGTGGTGTGAATCCATGGGTAAAGGTTATCAACGATACTGCAGTAGCTGTGAATCAACTCGGAGCTCGTCTCGGTGCTGTCTCTGTGACTCTCGATATCTGGCATCGTGATATCTATGACTTTCTCGAACTCCAGACAGAATCAGGAGATATCCGAGCCAAGGCATTTGATGTATTTCCAGCGGTTTCTATTCCAGATCTCTTTATGAAGCGAGTGGATGAAGATGGTGAGTGGTCACTCTTCGATCCATATGAAGTACAGAAAAAATACGGAAAGTGTCTCGAAGACCATTTTGAAAAAGAATTCGAAGACTTCTATGCGATCCTCGAAGCAGATACAACGCTCGAGATGAAAAAAACTATCAAGGCTAAGGATCTCTTCAAACAGTTCCTCAAGACGACTGTTGAGACCGGTATGCCATATGTATTCTATCGTGACACCGTAAATCGTCTTAACCCGAATAAACACGCATGAAAAATCTATTCGACTCAACTCTGTACGGAGATCTGTCAGAATTCTTCTCCAGCAAGCTTCATCGAAGAAGTCATCGAAGATGGCAAAATCGTCATTCGCTACGAGCCAGGGGAGGTAGTAACTTGTAATATCTCATCGATCAATGT